>JAXDKG010000067.1:0-159226 GCA_034667225.1 Acidobacteriota bacterium | reverse complement strand
GGCGCCGAAGTCGAGCTTGACGAAGTCGCCGTGGCGCAGGACGGCATCGGTCGGCCGGTGGTGCGGGGTCGCGGAGTTGGCGCCGGTGGCGACGATGGACTCGAACGCGGGCTTGGTGGCGCCGTGGTCGAGCATGCGGTTCTCCAGATCACGAGCGACCTCCCGCTCGGTGCGACCCGCCGCGACGCCACCGTGCTCGATGAGGTCGGCCAACGCGCGATCGGCGGCGGCACAAGCCATCCGCAGCGCCTCGATCTCAGTGTCGTCCTTGATCATCCGCAGCCGCTCGACGAGGTTCGGCGCCCGCACCAGTTCCGTGGACTCCGCAGCCTCGGCGATGGCGTCGAACCCGTCGACGGACACGTGCTGGCTCTCGAACCCGACGCGGCTGCCGTGTTCTGTCCGCGAGGCAAGGGCGATCACGCTGGCCCGGTCGATGACGTGGTCGAGTTCGGGCACCTGCCGGGCGGCCTGGTCGATGTAGCGCCCGTCGGTGCAGAACACCGTGCGCGCGTCATCGACGGCATGCACCAGCAGCGCGCCGTTGGAACCGGTGAACCCGGTCAGGTAGCGCAGATTGAGCAAGTCGACGACAAGCAGCGCGTCGAGTCCCCGCTCACGCAACTCGGTACGCAGGGCGGCACGGCGCCGGGCATGGGCTTCTGGCATGGGGCCGAGCTTACGACCGACCGCCGGGTCGCGGCTGCCCCGAACAGGCACCTACGCTCAGCCGATGCGAACGTGGCTGGTGCGGGGTCTGGTGCTCGCGGTCGTCCACGCGGTCGCGGCCGTACTCGTGGCCGAGTTCAGGGCCGCGCGGCCGACTGGGACGTCCGTGGTCGAGGCGGTGGTCCTGGGGGTCCTGGTGGGCATCGCGGCCACGTGGGCGGCGGTGGACGCTTGGCGGCAGGTGCCGGAGCGGGGTCGGGCGTGGGTGATCGCCGCTTTGATCGCCGGGTGGGGTTCGGCGGTGTTGAGCGTTGCCGGGCGGGCGTTGTTCGTCGATCAGACCGGGGTCAGCGCGCTTGGGCAGGCGTTGACCGGTGGGGCGGCGTTCACGGCCTTGCTGGTGTTGGTGCCTGCCGGGCTCGGGTTGGTTGTCGGCCCGAAGTTGGAGCGGCCGGAGTTGGATCGACCGGAGTCGGGTGGGCGCAGGCGCAAGGGTCGGTCAGCGGCCTGACTCAGACGCGCTCTTAGGGCTTTGTGTTGTCCGCCAGCCATTTCAGGGCGAGGGTGTAGCCGTCGGTGCCCAAGCCGACGATGACGCCGGTCGCCAGGTCGGAGATGTGGCTGTGGTGGCGGAACTGCTCTCGCTTGTGGACGTTGGAGATGTGCACTTCGATCAGCGGCGCGGTCAATTGGGCGCAGGCGTCGCGGACGGCGATCGAGTAGTGCGTCCATGCGGCGGCGTTGAGGACGACGGGGATCTTGTGGTCGGCGGCCTCGTGCAGCCAGCCGAGCATGTCGCCTTCGTGGTCGGTCTGGCGGACCTCGACGTCCAAGCCGAGGTCGGTGCCTGCCTCGACGCAGAGTCGGACCAGGTCGGCGTGGGTGGTGCCGCCGTAGATCTCCGGCTCGCGGGTGCCGAGCCTGCCCAGGTTGGGGCCGTTGAGGACCAGCACCTTCATGTCAGCACCCCCATCACAGCCTGCGTCCCATCACAGCCACGATCCCGATCAAGGCTGGCGTCCGATCAACAGTAGAGCCGATCACAGCAGGATGCCGGTCGATCCGGTCTGCTCGACCGCGATGGCCGAATAGGCGGCGGCGAGCAGGGCCGGGTCGGGGCCTTCCAGCCGGGTCGGCTTGGCGAGACCGTCCAGCACGACGAAGCGCAGGACGCCGGACTTGGTCTTCTTGTCGCTCAGCATGCCCTCGATCAACTCGGGGAGCGCGTCGGCGGCGTAGCCGACGGGGAGGCCGATGCTGGTCAGGATGGCGCGGTGGCGGTCGGCGGTGGCGTCATCGAGCTTGCCCGCGAGCCGAGCGAGTTCGGCGACGAAGACCATGCCGACGCTCACCGCCGCGCCGTGGCGCCAGCGGTAGCGTTCGCGGCGTTCGATGGCGTGGGCCAGGGTGTGGCCGTAGTTGAGGATCTCGCGCAGGCTGGACTCGCGCAGGTCCGCGGAGACCACGTCGGCCTTGACCTGGATCTTGCGGCGGACCAGTTCGGCGATCACGTCGCCTTCCGAGTCGATCGCGGCTTCCGGGTCGGCCTCGATCAGGTCGAGGATCACCGGGTCGGCGATGAATCCGCCCTTGATCACCTCGGCCATCCCCGCGACCAGTTCGTTGCGGGGCAGAGTGGTGAGGGTGGCGAGGTCGACAATGACCGCGGACGGCTCGTGGAAGACCCCGACGAGGTTCTTGCCCGCCTCGGTGTTGATCCCGGTCTTGCCGCCGACCGCGGCGTCGACCATGCCGAGCAGGGTCGTCGGGACGTTGACCAGCGCCACGCCGCGCATCCAGGTCGCGGCCACGAAACCGGCCAGGTCGGTCACCGCGCCGCCGCCGAGTGCCACGATCGTGCCCTGGCGGTCGAGGCCGATGCGGCCGAGGACCTCCCAGCAGAACCCGGCGACCGAGAGCGCTTTGCCGTCTTCCGCGTCGGGGATCTCGATGCGGTGGGCGTCGATTCCGGCGGCCCGCAGTTCGTCGCGGGTCGCCTCGGCCGTGGCGGCAAGGGTCGGCTGGTGGATGATCGCGACCTTGGACGCCCCCTGGACGGCCTCGACCAGCTCGGTGAGCAGGCCCTTGCCCACCACGACGTCGTAGGGCCTGTCCGTGGCCACCCGGATGCGCACCGGCTGCACTTGTCTCACTCCTCGGTTCGGCTTGCTACGACGATCGTGCCACTGGCCATCGTCCCATTGCGGTCAGCCGCGCAGGGCGGTGACCAGGTGGGCGACGATCTCGTCGGGTGACGAGGCGTCGGTGTCGACCTCGATACGCGCGATCTCCCGATACAGCGGCAGCCGCGCGTCGAGCAGTTCCTTGAATTTGGCCCGCGGGTTGACCCCGGCGAGCAGCGGCCGTGCCCCGGAGATCCCGGTGCGGCGGACGCCTTCTGCCATGCCGACATTGAGGAACACCACGACCTGCTCAGCCAGCAGTTCCCGCGTGCGCGCCGACAGCACCGCTCCCCCGCCGAGCGACAGCACGCCGTCGTGCTCATCGAGCGCCGCCGCGACGGCGTTCTCCTCGGCGGCGCGGAACGCTGGTTCGCCGTCGTCGGTGAAGATGTCGCTGATCGGCTTGCCCACGGTCGCGACGATGTCGTCGTCGGTGTCGCGGAACCCGACGCCGAGCGCGGCGGCCAGGGCCTCCCCGATCGTCGTCTTGCCCGCGCCAGGCGGACCCACCACCACAGCGGTCGGGCTCACCATCGGTTCCGCAGCGCCTCTAGGTACCCGTCGACGTTGCGTCGCGTCTCGGCCAGCGAGTCGCCGCCGAACTTCTCCAGCGCGGCCTCGGCGAGCACCAGCGCGACGACCGATTCCAGCACGACCCCGGCTCGCGGCACCGCGCACACATCGGACCGCTGATGGATCGCCACCGCCGGTTCGCCAGTGACAACGTCCACTGTGGACAGTGCGCGTGGCACCGTGGAGATCGGCTTCATCGCCACCCGCGCGCGCAGCGGCTCGCCGTTGGTAATGCCGCCTTCGAGGCCACCCGCGCGGTTGGACCGCCTGGACACCCCGGCGACGGTCCCCTCGGCGCGGTCGATCTCGTCGTGGGCCTGGCTCCCCCACCGACGTGCGGTGGTGAAGCCGTCACCGATCTCGACGCCCTTCATGGCCTGCACGCCCATCAGCGCCCCGGCGAGCCGGGCGTCGAGCCTGCGGTCCCAGTGCACGTGCGACCCGAGACCAGGCGGCAGCCCGTAGGCGATGACCTCGATGACGCCGCCGACGGTGTCGCCCGCCTTCTTGACGGCCTCCACCTCGGCCACCATCGCCTCGGTCGCCGCCGCGTCGAACGCCCGCACCGGGCTCTCGTCGATCGCGGCCAGGTCACCCGGCCCCGGCGTCGGCCCGGCACCGGCCTCGGCGGTGCCGATGGACACCACGTGGCTGATCACCTCGACGCCAAGCAACTGCCGCAGGAACGCCTTGGCCACCGTGCCCAGGGCCGTCCGGCCCGCCGTTTCGCGCGCGCTGGCCCGTTCGAGGACCGGTCGGGCCTCGTCGAAGCCGTACTTCTGCATGCCGGGCAGGTCGGCGTGCCCAGGCCGGGGCCTGGTCAGCGGCTCGTTGCGGCTCAGCTCGGCGAGTTCGGCCTCGTCCACCGGGTCGGCGGACATGACCTTGTCCCACTTGGGCCACTCGGCGTTGTCGATGTGCACCGCGATCGGCCCACCCTGGGTGAGTCCGTGGCGGACGCCGCCGAGAATCTCGACCTTGTCGGTCTCGAACCCCATACGCGGGCTTCGGCCGAACCCGAGCCTGCGACGGGCGAGTTGCTCGTTCAGATCGGCGGTCGTGACCTCGACTCCCGCCACCATGCCTTCGAGCACGGCGACGAGCGCGGGTCCGTGGGACTCTCCAGCGGTAATCCAGCGCAGCACGGTCTAGATCCTGTCATGGCACCGTTGACCAGCACCGACCGGATAGGGCTCACCCACCCCCAGCGCCCGGTTACCCTGCTATCCGCCGCATGGCCGCTGACCTGCTGTTGTCGTGCATCGTCGGCAGCCGTGGCGGGTTGAACTGTGGCTGTCTATTGTCCCGCAGCCCGTTGTTCCTTCCGCCACCCCAGCAAGGTCGTGTCGGCAGCCGATGCCAACGACCCGTTCTTGGGGTCGTCAGCCATTGCCTGAAGCAGGGGCAGCGCCCGGTCGGCTTCGCCTCGTCGCAGCAGATAAGCCGCGGCGCCGTACCGAGTGACCGGCATTTCATCGGACAGCAGTGGCAGCAAGACGTCCCGGGCGATGCCGCGCTCGTCCAGCGTCGCCACCCACTTGCGCAGTCGGTCTACCTGCGCATTGGCGACACTCACGTCGATCTTCATGTCATTCATGGCCACCAGCCATGACTGAATCCGCGCCTTGAACTCCTCTTGCGCGGACGCGACCATGTTTGGGTCAGTCATCGCCGGTCATACCTCTCCCACGCTCGATCAATCTCCTGGCTGCCACGTTTGTGTTGAACCTCCCAATCCTCATCGTTCAGCATGTCCCGCAAGACGGTTTCACCGTCGACACTCTTCGAGGAAAATTTTCGGCTAACCAGATCATGCACCTCGTGGGGCAGAAACACGAGATTGTCCGTGCTATTGATCCGTTCGACAGCAAACCCGCCGCGATCAGTCCTTGCTTGGCACTGTTCGACAATATGGTTGAGTTCATGACCGGACCGCGCGCCAAGCGCCTTCTTAGCCGCGGCGAACGACGAGAAGGACCGAGCGTTTCCGCACTCGTCAGCGAGGGTTCGCCAAAATCGAACCAGTCTCGCCAACTCCGGCACGGGAGCAACGGAGCCGTCAGGGGTTCTTCAAGCGTAGCCCTGCAAGATTCGCTGAGCCGTGTCTTGGAGGTTGGTGCGCAGAGCAGACATTCGGCTGGTGACAGCTTCAAGATCGGCTGCCACGGTCTGTGCCTCTGCGACCAGACGATCACCGGTGGGCCCACCTACAGCGGCGACAGTCTGGATGGACAAGTTCAGTTGCTCCAAAGCGCTGTGCGCTGTCTCCAGCGGGACCTGTCCCGCGGCTTGACCCAACGCTCCTGCGGCCTGTTCGAGAAGCGACATTCGCTATTCTTTCCTTTCGGTCGATATTCCTTCATTGGACTTCCATTCGGTGGCGAGCATCGAATAAAGGTTGGAGTCGCGCCATGCGCCGTTAGTGTGAACGTGGTCGCGAAGTCGACCTTCGTAGGTAAAGCCGAGCCGCCCGACGAGGGAGAGGGACGCGGTGTTGTCCGGCCCGATTGCCGCGGTGATGCGGTGAAGTCCTAGATCGTTGAATCCGTAGGTGATCAGAGTCCTGGCAGCGTCGGTGGCATAGCCTTGTCCCCAAACACCCACCGCGCCTGCGCCGCCAAGTTTCGCGGCGTGCATTCCCGTGAGTTCAAGGCGCGCAAATCCGATCAGTAGGTCGTCGACAAGAGCGGTAACCGCCAGGTAATACTCAGTACGCGGAAGGTACTGAGCGCGCTCGACCGCTCCCGCCAGGCGGACCGCTTGGGTATCGCGGTCTAGCGAATTGAACGACAGAGACTTTGTCACCCTGTCGTCACCGACAACCGTCAGTGAGGCGTCAAGGTCGTCTGCCCTAAGTTCTCGCAGCCGGACCTGCTGCCCATGTAGCTCAACCATTCCAAGACCATATCGGCTGTTCGCCGGTCAACCCGGAATGGTAAGACGTTCGGCCGTGAAGGTCTCGATGGCCCCAAGAAGATCGAGGGCTGCGCGACCGGGTGCCGCGTCGACAGGCATCGATCGCCGGACATGTCTGACCGAGGTCACGATGCCATGGATTCGCTGGGAAACGGGCAAGGACAACACTGGAGCAAGAGCGTCGGCGCCTCCCTCGAATTCGCCGCGTCGTACGCGAGCCATGGCCAGGTCGCAACGCGCCCCCGCTTCGGTGGCGAATGCCCGGTCAGCCGCCGGGGCCGTCCTGTGAGCTTCGAGCGCTTCCATTGCCGAACGTTCTGTCTCAACCGCTGTCTCGACGCCTCCCCAAGCAAGCGCATCAGCCGCGTAGTAGAACTGGCGTTGGGTACCGAAGGCGCAAAGTCCTCCCAGAACGTCCAGTTCGTCAGGCACGACTCGTTCGCGCGCTTGGCGGGCACGATCTATCGCCTCGCGTGCTTCATCCAATCGGTTGAGTGCTGCGAGGCTCCGCGCGTGTCCGCTGGCCAGCCACACTGCGGCGGTGCCACTGGTGTGGTTTGCCGCTTCCGCGCCAAGTTCGGCATAGCGGACTGATCCAGCGAAGTCGCCTGACCAGTACGCGATGAGCACTTGCAGCCCGCGGGTCCACGCGCGCAAGCCGTTGTGGCCCGCATTGTCCGCGCAGGCATACGCGGCTCGTGCCTGAGTCATCGCGTCGTGCGGTGCCCCTAGATCGTGGGACGCGCGCGCCATCAGACCAGAGGCTACGCCAGCGAGTAGGTATAGGTCGCGCATCTGGTGTGGCAGCGATCTGCCCTCAAGCAGCGTCAACACACGGTTCTGTGTGTCCGCCATGTCGCCCAGAATGCGTTCCAACGGCAATTGCTGGTACACGATCGCCAGCCTGCGAACGTCGTCGGCTATTTGGTCCATCGTTTCGTTTCCCACTCTGCTGGCCTCCGCTTTGGCCAAAAATTGGCGCGCGCGGTCGGCGCAGATGGAGATCACCTGGCCTTCCCAGTCGGATCGGGCGTTCCCTCTCAGCGGCAGAGCCGTGGGCGTGGCCGGAACCGCCGCATGTCCGTACGGCTGGCCGAACAAGCGCGATACCGGCTCGCCGAACATTCGCTCCAGAGCGCCCTGCGCGCGCGGATACGGCATTCCGCGAAGTTGTCCCGCGACCCATCGATACGCCTGCCGTTCGCTGAGATCGTCGCCCGTCGCGTCCTGGTAGCGCTTGCGGAACTCCCGCAAAGTCATGTGGCGCTGACCGAGTAACTGCTCCAGGCGCGTCCGTGCGGACGCGTCGTCCGGCATACCCCACCCCCGGGTGATCGTGGTGTCTCACCGCCAACGGTACGGCGATCTGTCCAGGTCAGGAAGGTTTCAGGTCAAGAAGTCACCAGATGGCGGGACATGTCAGTGGCCACGACGTACCGCAGTCAACCGTGATCAGCCGAAGCTCCATGGAGGGCAATCACAGAGGAGTCAGGATGGGTGTGGCGGCGTTGTCACTCTCTGGTCAGGACGTGGATGTGGTGGGCGGGTTGTCGATGGTGCCGGATGAGTTGGTGTCGCGGTGGCAGGACGCGTATCGGCTGTACGGGCGAGTCGCGGAGATAGAGGCTGATTCGTCGCCCGGCGATATGGACGTGATCGAGGTGATGGCATCAGCGTCGTGGACGGTGGCGCAGTTGTGGCGGGAGATCGCGGCATGTCCCGGTTTGCCGTG
This sequence comes from Acidobacteriota bacterium, assembly GCA_034667225.1. Lineage (GTDB taxonomy): Bacteria > Acidobacteriota > Thermoanaerobaculia > Multivoradales > UBA5704 > DATMER01. The sequence goes on along the minus strand of JAXDKG010000067.1, from coordinate 151,153 downwards.
GCTGGTGACGGCGGCCGTTGGAGCGGCGGCAGAAGCGTTTGAGGATCAAGCGCGGCAGCGGATCGCGGGTAGCGGCGTGTCCGGCGCGCGGTGGGAGGTGCTTGGCCGTGGCGAGTCGGGCTGACGCGGTGCGGACGCTGGGCGAGGCAAACGCGCTGATGCGGGCCGCATATCCGACGCCGGGTTCGGATCTGGGGACATGGTTGACGTTCTTCCGCCGTAGTGCGGCGTTGTACGCGGAGACGGCGGTGGTCGATCCCGCGCACCGAGACCACACGTTGTACTGGGCGAACCGAGAGCGTCAGCACGCGGATGAGGTGGAGGCGCTCATCGCCGCGACGAAGGCGCGAGGCGGCACGGCCGCCGTCGAGGCGGCCGCCCGCAACTATCGCGGCGGCAAACGCCGGGACGCTGCGACCCTGTCGGCAGCGACGGCCCTGTTGGATCGGGAGCGACCCTCGAAGAATGCCGCCGCAGAATTGTGGCTGACCTACCACGAGCGGGCCGCGCTATTGTACGCCGACGTAGCCGAGATCGATCGGTGGCATCACCACCAAGCCCTGTGTCATGCGAGCCGGGAACGAACGCGAGCCGAAGAAGCACGAGCAGCGATCGCGCAAGAGCCCAGTGATCAGCGCGGCCAATGCCAAGGCGAGGGGCAGGATAACGAGACTGATCGCGCCGAGCAGGGACTCCGGGTGCCAGAGAGTTTGACATCGCCCGCGCCCAGGGACGACGGCGGATGACATTTGTTTGGTGGCGTCGTTGTTCCGTTGACCTCCGGTTTGGGCAGTGCGGGATCGAGTGGTCTCATCTTGCGGGCGCCTCGACCTGGCGGACGTGTGCCGGGGAACTGGCCCGTCACACGCTGAAGCGGTCGAGGTAGATCTCGTCGGCCGCGGTGGCGACGATCGTGAAGCCGCTTCCGCGATAGTTGGCGTCGAGCTGGGTCTCATACGAGCCTGCCTGCACTTCGACCTCGGCAATGAAGTCGACGTCCCAGCCGTCGTCAACAGGCGCCTTGTAGACGTCCACCCGCAGGAGACAGGCGGTCCTGACGGTGGCCTTGGCCCAGATAGTGGTTCCGTCGTCCTCCATGCGGAAATCGTCCAGGAGCGGGGCCGTGGTTCTCGTCGGGTCGAGCGTCCTCACGATCTGCCCGATCGCGAACGGCGCGAACGCGTCGAGGAACCTGGTGGTCGGGTCCTGCTCGGTGAACTCTCGGCGCAGTCGCATGCTCACCGGGCCGACGACGCCATTGCCGAACACGATCAGCCGGTAGTCGCCCGCAGTGAACTCGCCCGCGGCCTGCTCGGGATCTGTCGAAGTCACCGCTTCGATCCCCCGCTCACGGAGCTGCCTGGCGATGCCCTGCGCCACTTCTCGACGTCGACCCAGAATGAGAATCGGGCGTGTTGCCTCGTCCGCTGAAACAGTCATACGATCATGCTGGTACCTCCAGCAAACTTGAGGTCAACCCGATTCGGTGGGGCGTGAGTCCGTGGATCGCGCTCATGGGTCACGTCATGCGGCCACCGGGGAGTTCAGGAGCACGACCAGACCGGTGGCGGCGAGCAGACCTGGGGCGTGCGGGACGCCTGATCGCCAGCGGTTCATGACTCGCCCAGGAATCGCCGCAGCCATGAGCAGGGTGGCAAGGGCCGCGAGCGCCAAGACGAGAGGTAATGCGGCGAGGTCGATCGCGCCCAGGAGACCGCCGAGGGTGCCGGAGAGTTTGACGTCGCCCGCGCCCAGCGCGGGTGGGTGGATCAAGTGGACGACCGCGTGGAACACGAGGAACGCTGCGGCTCCTACGGCTGCGTGCCACATCATGGGCTGCCACGGCAGGCCCGATCCCGCGATTCCGATGGCCGCGACGCCGAGAGCCGACGCGAACACCGCGTACGCGGGCAGCGTGATCACGTCCGGCAATCGGCGCTCGTGGATGTCGACGACGGTGAGCGCGACGGCGAACCAGGCGAACAGCACTGCGGCGGGCAGCCACCACGTCGGAATGTCGCCGGAATGCCAACGCGCGGCGATGAATGCCCAAAGGATCGCTGTCGGTATTTCGCACCAGCCAATACTCACGGTGGCGCCTCGGGGTAGTCGGCGCAGGACGTGGCGGGTGAGCATTCCGGCCAGGATTCCGGCGCCTGCCGACGCCGATAGCAGGGTCGCCCGGCCTGGCGGGCCTAGGAAGTCGTTGAGTACCAAGGGGATCAGAACAATGAACACCAAGGTGAAAGGCAGGATCTTGGCGCGGGTCATGGGTGTGGTCAGGGGATTCATGGTGCCTCCGTTTCGCTTTCCACGTTAGCGAGGTGGAGGCGGGCCGTCATTAGCCCGATAGTATGGGGATAGCCGTTTGACGATATTCCTATTTTGTGCTTGTCGCGGGCTGAAGAGGTCAGCACAGCGGGCGATCACCAGGCCAGGTGATCGCCCGCAGGCGTTGACAGAACCTAGGTCAGCAGCCGGGAAACGAACCTTCGATGTAGAGAAGAGACGATGCGACCCAACCGTGGACGCCGGTCGTGTTGTCGGTGATCTTGTACCAAGCGGAGTTCGGAATAGGAGCAACAAAGCAGTGCGCGGTGACACTGTGGTTGCGATACCCCAGTCCGGCGACCGCGTAGTTCGTGCCGGGACCGGTACGAATACGAACACCGTCCTCGCGGAACTCAGCAAACGCGGCAGGCGCCGCGACAACAGTGCGCGACCCCACAGTCTGCGAATGCGGGGAAGCCCCCGCACTTCCGCCACTGGCGAACACCATGGCACACGCCAGCACGGCGACCATCAAACACATATGAAATAGACGACGCATTGCGACACTCCCCAGGTAGTTTCACAATTCGTTTTCCAGCGTATCAGCGAACGCACCGCGACGTAATTACCTGGCAGGTCACAGCAGGACGCCGCCCGCCGCCAACCGCAGCGCGTCGCGCATTTCGGTTCGGGGCGCGGGCTGTCCGGTGAAGTGCTCCACCTGCGCGAATGCCTGGTGCAGAAGCATGTCCAGGCCGGTCGCGAGCCGCCCACCTGCCGCCGCCACCGCGTCCGCGACCGGCGTCGGCCACGGGTGGTAGATCACATCGAGAACGCAAGGGGCCAGCGCCATCGTCGACGCGAGCGGCGCGGCAGCCGACGCGGGCGCCGTGTTGACGACGACAGCCGCATCCCGTGCCAGCGCCGCGAAGTCCACTGTGGACCACTCAGCCAGTTCCATGCGCAACGAGAGCCGTTCGGCACACGCCACAGCGTCAGCCGCGCGCGAGAGATCGCGGACCACGACGGTTGCCTGCGAGATCCCCAACTCCACCAAGCCCGCCAATGCCGCACGAGCCGTACCGCCCGCGCCGAGCACCACCGCGGACGTTCCCGGCTCATACCCGGCCGCCCGGAGCGCGCCGGTCACGCCGTCGATATCCGTGCAGTCCGCACGCCAGGTGCCGTCGTCGGCGTGAATCAACGTGTTGGCCGCGCCTACCGCCCGCGCCCGCTCGGTGGCCGAGGAAGCGGTGGCCAACGCGGCGGCCTTGCCCGGCATGGTGACCGACAGGCCGATCCACTCCGGTCCCAACGACGCGACCAGCGCGGGCAGCCCGGCCTCGTCGCACTCGATGCGGTCGTAAGTCCAGCCCGTCAGCCCGAGCGCGGCGTACGCGGCGCCATGCAGGACAGGGGAAAGCGAGTGATCGACCGGCGATCCGATGACCGCGGCCCGCCGATCAGTAGGCACCGTTGGCCCTCGCCAGCTTGATGTTGGCCTCGTGCTGCTCGTTGGTGTCGGCGAAGCACGACGTGCCGTCCTTCTGGCACTTGACGAAGAACAACCACGTCGCCGCGACCGGATTCGCCGCCGCGTCCAGCGCTTCCCTGCTGACCGCCGCGATCGGGGTCGGCGTGAGTCCGGTGTTGAGATAAGTGTTGTACGGCCCCGGCTTCGCCCGGTCCTCGCCCTTGGTCGTGATCACCGGACTGTCGAGCATGTAGTTGATCGTCGAGTCGTACTTCAACTCCATCGCCTTGGCGAGTCGGTTGTAGGTGACCCTGGAAACCTTGGCGAAGTCCGCCGCGATGGCCTCACGCTGGATCAACGAGCCGACGACCATGAGCTGGTATGGCGTGAGCCCCGTGCTTTCCGCCAGCTTCGGCATGCCATAGCTCTGGATGCGCGCGGACGAGTCGCCGAGCACCATCTGCCAGAGCTGTTCCGGCGTCGAGCCGGGCTTGACGTCGTACACGCCGGGCGCGATCAGCCCTTCGAGCCGACGCTTGGGTTCAGGGGCGCGGGTGGCGTCCGGAATGGCCCAGTCGGGCACGCCGAGCGTGGCCAGGTCGGCGGTCTCCGCAGCCTTGCGGATGTCCTCGACGGAGACGCAGTTGTCGACCCCGTCGAGCCTGGCACAGGATGCCTTCGACACCAGGGTGAAGATGCCGGGGATGACCGTCGCGCCGTTGGTCAGGTCATCGAGTTGGGTACCCGCCTTGATCTGGAGGTTGCCCACCTTCGACGTCGGGTCGACGATCATGGAAACCGCGTCCGTGCCCGAGACCTTCGTGCGCAGCACGTAGAAGCCGGGCTGGATCGAGCGGACCTTCGACTCGCTCTCGGCGGCGGCGAGGAACGCGCGAGGGCTGGCGATGATGCCGTCTTCGCTGAGCCGGTTGGCGATGGCGTTGGTGCTGTCACCGCCTTTGATCTCCACGACGACGTCGTGCTCGCCCCGGCCGGAGAAGTCCTCGTAGCCGCCGATGCCGGTCAACTGCCGCACGCCGTACAAGACGCCCCCGACCAGCACCAAGACGATGAGCGAGAACACGATCACCTTGCCGCGCTTGCGGTTGGGCTTGGGTTTGGCCTTGCGCGCGGCCGACCGGGGCCGCTCCCGCACGGGACTTTCCTCGAACAGCCCGAGGTCGTCGGTCATGAGTCCTCCGCGGATCGAGCGAGCGCAGCGGACCTGGCGTCGATCCACGACTGGAGGATCTCCACCGCGGCCGCCTGGTCGACAACGGCCCGCTGGCGCTTGCCTTTGACCCCCTGCTTGCTGAGCATCCGCGAGGCGGTGACCGTGGTAAGCCGCTCATCGGCGAGCCGCACCGGGACCGGCGCGATCCGGCGGGCGAGGTCGGTCGCGTACGCGTACGCGCTCTCCGCCGCCGCACCGTGGCGCGCGGCCAGTGTCCTCGGCAATCCGACTACCACTTCGACCACCTCGTGCTCGGCGACGAGCTCGCTGAGCCGGTCGAGGTCGCTACCCGACCGCTCGTCGCGAGACAGCGTAACGAGCGGTGTGGCCAGGATGGGAGCCGGATCGCTCAACGCGACCCCGACGCGCACGGAGCCGACGTCCACGGCGAGCCTGCGGCCACGCCCCGGATCGTCGGCGCCGGGCTTGTCGAATGCCGGTTTCACGACCCGCCCAACGCCCTGCGCAGGGCGTTCACCGCCTCGCCGATGCCTGCGGCGTTGGCGCCGCCGCCTTGGGCGAGGTCGGGCTTGCCGCCGCCGCGCGCGTCGATGGCCGCGGCGAAGGCCGGGACGAGCTTGCCCGCGGCGATCCCGTTGTCCCGAGCGGTCGAGGTGGTGGCCACGACGAAGGCGACCTTGCCGTCCACGGCCGAGAACAGCGCGACGACGCCGGGCCGCGAGCCGAGCCGGTTGCGGACCTCACTGGCGAGCGTGCGCAGATCGTTGCCGCCGACGCCGTCGGGCGCCTTGAGCGCGACCAACGCCGTGCCGCCGATGTCCTCGGCCTGCTCGGCGAGCGTGCCAGCCGAGGACAGCAACTGGCCTGCGCGCAGCTTCTCCAGTTCCTTCTCCGCGCCGCGCAACCGCTCGATCAGCGCCTCCACGCGGGCGGGCACCTCGACGTCGGGCACCTTCAACATCGACGCGAGGTTCTGCACCAACGCGCGCTCCTTGGCCAGGTAGCGCATGGCGTCCATGCCGACGTACGCCTCAAGCCGCCTGCTGCCCGAGCCGACCGACGACTCGCCGAGCACGGTGATCGGGCCGATCTGCGATGAGTGCTCGACGTGCGTGCCACCGCACAGCTCGCGCGACCACGGGCCGCCGATCTCCACGATGCGCACAGTCTCGTCATAGGTCTCGCCGAACAGCGCGACCGCGCCGAGTTCCTGGGCGCCACCCATGTCGGTGTAGATCACCCGCACCGGAAAGTCCTTGCGCACAGCCAGATTCGAGACCTCTTCGATCTCGCTCTTCGTCTCCTCCGACAGCCCGCCGGACCAGGCGAAGTCGAGCCGCAGGTAGCCGGGCTTGTTGTACGAACCGCTCTGCAGCGCGGTCGGGCCGAGCACCTGACGCAGCGCGGCGTGCACGATGTGGGTACCGGAGTGGCCCTGGCGGGCGCCGATGCGCCACTCATGGTCGACCGTCGCCTCGACGTGCTGGCCTTCGGTCACCTCGCCGCTGCGCACCCGAACCTGGTGCACCCACAGCTTGCGGGCGATCTTCTGGACGTCGAGAACTTCCATCTCGACACCGGTGCCGATGATCGTCCCGGCGTCGCTCTCCTGGCCGCCGGACTCCGCGTAGAGCGGGGTGCGGTCGAGTACGACCTCCACGATGTCGCCCTCGACGGCGCCGCTGACGCGCTTGCCGTCACGGACCAGACCACGGACCACCGACTCGCTCACCAGGTCGGTATAGCCGGTGAACTCGGTGCCGCCGAGCGCGAGGAAGTCGCGGTAGACCGACTGGTCGCCGTGACCGGTCTTGCGGGAGGCGGCGTCGGCCTTGGCGCGGGCACGCTGCTGGGCCATCAGCTCGCGGAAGCCGTTCTCGTCGACCGACAGCCCCTTCTCGGCGGCCATCTCCAGGGTCAGGTCGATCGGGAAGCCGTAGGTGTCGTGGAGCTGGAAAGCCTGGTCGCCGGGCACCATCGCGCGGCCTTCGGCCTTGATCTGGTCGGCGGCCATGTCGAAGATCTTCGAGCCCGCGGCCAGCGTGCTGAGGAAGGTCTCCTCTTCCTTGCGCATCACGGACTCGATGCGCGGGAAGTCGCTGGCCAACTCCGGATACAGCGGGGACATCGTGTCGCGCACGACGGCGGCGAACTCACCGAGCACCGGCTCCTGCACGCCGAGCAGGCGCACCGAGCGCACGATGCGGCGCAGCAGCCTGCGCAGCACGTAGCCGCGGGCCTCGTTGCCGGGGGTGACACCGTCGCCGATGATCATCATGCCGGACCGCGCGTGGTCGGCGATGACCCGGAAGCGCACGTCGTCGACGATGTTGCCCGCGCCGTAGCGGCGGCCGGACATCTCCTCAGCCTTGGTGATCACCGGGCGGACCAGGTCGGTCTCGTAGACGTTGTCGACGCCCTGGAGCAGGTAGGCGACCCGCTCGATACCCATGCCGGTGTCGATGTTCTTGCGCGGCAGGGAGCCGATCGGCGGGTGGCCGAGCTTGGGGCTCAGCTCGCCGCGCTCGTCCTGCATGAAGACGAGGTTCCAGATCTCCAGGTAGCGGCCGGACTCGGTGCCCTCGTCCCAATCGACCGCGGGGAGGTCGGGGTGGAGGTCCACGAAGATCTCGCTGCACGGTCCGCAGGGGCCGGTCTCGCCCATGGCCCAGAAGTTGTCCTTCTTGCCGCAGCGGTGGACGCGCTCGGGAGGCAGGGTGGAGATCTCGAGCCAGAGTTTCAGGGCCTCGTCGTCGTCCTCGTAGACCGTGGCGGAGAGGTGATCGACCGGCAGCCCCCAAACCTTGGTGACCATCTCCCAGGCGGTGCGGATGGCCTCCTCCTTGAAGTAGTCGCCGAAGGAGAAGTTGCCCAGCATCTCGAAGAAGGTGTGATGGCGCGGGCTGGGACCGACGTTCTCCAGGTCATTGTGCTTGCCCGAGACGCGCAGGCACTTCTGGACGCTGACCGCCCGCGGCGCCGCCGGCTTCGAGTTGCCCAGAAACCAGTCCTTGAACGGGACCATGCCGGCATTGGCGAACAGCAGGGTGGGATCGCCCTGCGGCACCAGCGGCGCGCTCGGGAACACGCGGTGTCCCCGGCCCTGGAAATACTCGACGAAGCTGCTGCGGATGTCTGCGCTCTTCATTCTTCAAGGTCCGTTTTCAGGACGGCAAAGATAGCACGCCGGGAGAACCCCTTGCGGGCCAGGTGCTGGGCGAGGGCAGCAGGCTTTCCCCGGGGATGCAGCCGTTGCCAGCGCTCCGCCGCTTCCCGAGTGGACTCGAGGTCATCCTCGGGGACAGCGGCCAGGGCCTCCTCGACGGCATCGTCAGGAGCGCCCCGCTTTTCCAACTCGGCCCGGAGCCGCAGCCGGCCTTCGGTCTTGTGCTCCAGCCGGTGCTCGACGAAGGCGGCGGCCGTCTTGCGGTCGTCCAGGTAGCCCTGGCCGGCCAGGCGGTCGAGGGCCTCCTCGATCTCCTCGGGAGGGAATTTCCGCTGCGCCAGCTTGACCTGAAGCTCCCGCCGGAAATGCGGGCGGGAGCCCAGGAGCTGAACGGCTTTCTGGTAGCAGGTCAACTTGTCTAGAACTGCTCCAGCTCGAACTGCGAACCGCCCGTGAGGAGGTCGTCCTCGCCCTGGAGCTGCAGGGACTCCTCCATCTGATCGCGCGAGATGTCGGAGGTGAACTGCACGCCCTGGATCTTGAGGCGGAACTCGTCGGGGTTGGTCGCCCGCTTGAGCGCCTCGTCGAGCGTGATCAGCCCGCTCTTGTAAAGCTGGAACAGCGACTGGTCGAACGTCTGCATACCGTACTGGCTGGTGCCGAGCGCGATCTGCTCGCGGATGTACTTGGTCTTGTCCTTGTTCTCGATGCACTCGCGGATGTAGGCGGTCGAGATCAGGACCTCGGCGGCGGGCACGCGGCCGATGCCGTCGGCCCGCGGCACCAGGCGCAGCGAAATTACCGCCTTGAGCACCTGCCCGAGCTGGATGCGGATCTGCTTCTGGTGGTGCGGCGGGAAGACCGAGATGATGCGGTTGACGGTCTCCGTCGCATCCAGGGTGTGCAGCGTCGAGAACACGAGGTGGCCGGTCTCGGCGGCGAGCAGGGCGGTCTCGATCGTCTCGTAATCGCGCATCTCGCCCACGAGGACGACGTCGGGGTCCTGGCGCAGGGCGGCGCGCAGCGCGGTGGCGAACTGGCGGGTGTCCACGTCCACCTCGCGCTGGTTGAGGATCGACTTCTTGTCGCGGTGGATGAACTCGATCGGGTCCTCGATCGTGAGGATGTGCTCGCTGCGGCTGCTGTTGATGTAATCGATCATCGAGGCGAGCGTGGTCGACTTGCCCGAGCCGGTCGTGCCGGTGCAGAGGATCAGGCCGCGGCGCTCCTCGCAGATGCGCTCCAGGACAGGCGGCAGCATCAGCTCGCGGACGGTCTGGATGCGCTGCGGGATGACGCGCAGCACCAGGCCGACCACGCCGCGCTGCTGGAAGACGTTGCAGCGAAAGCGCCCGAGGCCCGGCACCGAATAGGCGATATCGAGCTCGAACTCCTCCTTGAAACGCTGCTTTTGCCGGGCGTTCATGATGGAGAACGCCATGGCGATGGTGTCCTCCTGCATGAGCTTCTTGAACTCCGGCATCGGCGTCAGCTCGCCGTCGACGCGGATGATGGGATGGCTCCCCACCTTGAGGTGGAGGTCGGACGCCTTGCGCTCGACCGCGATCTTGAGCAGATCGTTGATGTTCATCGCTATGCCTCGGCGGGGCTCAGGGCCGCCTCGCTCTCTTGCACGGTTTTCTCCGGGTAACCCACGGGTGTGAGCCAGCCATGCCGGTCCTCGATCTCGCCGGTGACGACCTCGTTGAACCGGGTCAGGATGCGCTGGGTCACCGGTCCGGGGCAGCCCTTGCCGACCTGGTAGCGGTCGACCGAGCGCACGGGCGTGACCTCGGCGGCCGTGCCGGTCAGGAACAGCTCGTCGCAGGTGTAGAGCTGGCCGCGGGAGATGAGCTCCTCGCGCACCTCGATGCCCAGGTCGCGGGCCAGGGTCATCACCGAATCGCGGGTGATCCCATGCAGGAGCGACGCGGCGAGAGGGGGCGTCACCAGCACGCCGTTGCGCACGATGAACAGGTTCTCGCCCGAGCCCTCGCTGACGTTGCCGCTGGAGTCGAGCGCGATCCCCTCGACATAGCCGTTGGTGACCGCCTCCATCTTGATGAGCGCCGAGCTCAAGTAGTTGCCCGTGGCCTTGGCCACCGCCGGCAGCGCCTGGCTGGCCGGCCGGCGCCAGGACGAGACGCAGACGTCGACCCCCTGCTCCGACTCGTCTCCCAGGTACTTGCCCCAGGACCAGACGCAGATCACGGACTCGATCGGCGCGCGCAGCGGGTTGACGCCCAGGCTGCCGAAGCCGCGGTAGACGACCGGCCGGATATAGCAGGCTTCAAGCTCATTGGCACGGATGGTCTCCAGAATCGCCTCGGAGAACTCGGCCTCCGTGCCGGGCAGAGTCATCCGGTAGATCTTGGCGGACAGCTCCAGGCGGCGGACGTGCTCCGGCAACCGGAACACCGCGGAGCCCCGGCGGGTCTTGTAACAGCGGATACCTTCGAACACACCCGATCCGTAGTGGATGACATGGCTCATCACGTGGATGGTGGCCTTCTCGAACTCCACGAGCTTGCCGTTCATCCAGATCCAGCGGACACCGGCGAAGGGGTTGGACAAGAGAAACCTCCCTGGTAAAGCGCCTGTAAGCGGACCTTGCTCCCGGGATGCTAGCCCGAATCTGGCAGTAGGGTCAATTTGCGGATTTGAGCAGGAGCATGGCGGCCCCTACCAGACCGGCGGATTCGATGCGCAGGATGCGAGGGCCGAGCCCGACCGGACGCCAGCCTTGCGCGAGCACCTGATCGCGCTCCTCCTCCGCCCATCCCCCCTCGGGGCCGACCAGAAGGGAGCCGCTCGTTCCCTGGGGTCCCCAGCCGCCAAGAGCGCCCTGGGGATCTAGGAACCAGCGGCCCTCCATGGCGAAACGGCCAATCTCCTCCCAGGGGTGAGGGCCGGTGATCTCGGGGACGAGCGAACGGTGGCACTGCTCGACCGCGGCTACGGCTACCCGCAGCATTCGCTCGATGGTGCCGTCCCCAAACGTCCGCGGCGCCCGCTCGCTGTTGAGGAACCTGATGGCTGAGACCCCGATTTCAGTGGCTTTCTCCACCAGCCACGAGGCCCGTTCGGGCCGGAACGTCGGCACCAGCAGCTCGAGCCGGAACGAGGGCTCGTTGCTGGGCGCCGGATCGCCCAAGACAACCCGGGCCGAGCTGCGGTCCACGCGGGCGACCTCGCCCCAGCGGGCATGGCCCTGGCCGTCCACGACCCGCAGAGCGGTGCCGACCGGCACGCGCCGAGCCCGGAAGAGGTGCCGGTAGGCCTCGCCCTCGACCGTCACCTCTCCGGAGTCGAGCTCTTCGGTAACCAGGGTAATCATGAGACCCGGAAGGCGATCCATTCGCCCGACTCGCGGCGCTCGCGCTCAGTCAGCCCCAGGGCCCGGACGCTCGCCAGCACCTCGTCCCCCCGCTCCGCCAGGATCCCCGACAGGATCGCCTCCCCGCCCGGCCGGAGCATCCGGATCAGCCCCGGCATCTCCGGGCCGATCTCCTCGGGGATGACGTTGATCAGCTCCAGGTCGAAGAGGGTCCCGGGACGGATGGCGACGGAGGTGCCCACGAAGAGCCGCGGATGGAGCCGGTTCAGATCTCGGTTGACCATCGCGTTGAATGGAGAAGCCGGATCGATGTCGAAGGCGACTACCTCGGCCGCCCCCAGGAGCAGAGAGGCAAAGGCGAGGATGCCTGTGCCGGTGCCCACGTCCAGGACCCGCCGGCCACGGAGATCCGCATCTTCGAGCAACTCGACCGCCAGGCTCGTGGACTCATGGCTGCCGATGCCGAACGCGGTGCGGGCAGGCAGACGGAGGAGGTGCCGGCCCGCAGGCTCCTCCGGCTCGCGGGGATCGACATAGAGCGTGCGCCCGACCGGGAACGGCAGAGCCCGCTCCCGGTAACCCGCCAGCCAGTCGGTATCGGGGATGGTGTCCTCGGAGCCCACCACGACTCCGGGCCGCGCCGGCACCTCCGGCTCGGAGCCCTCGGGGAACCACGCCTCCAGCCCCCCCGGGATCGATTGCACTCCGAGCGTGCCTGCCGACCAGAGGTCGACGAGCACGATTTCCTCCAGATCGGCAGGGAGGTGGTAAGTGCGGCGGAGGTAGGGCATCTACCCCTACCCGAACAAATTCTTCTTCACCCGGTCGAACACCCCGCGCTCCTCCCGGACCGAGTCGCCGCGGATCTCGGCCAGGCGGCGAAGAAGCTGCAGCTCCTCCTCGGAAAGACTGCGGGGGTTGGGGACCTCGACCTCCACCGTCACCACGTGGTCGCCCTTGCCGCCGCCGTCCAGGCGCTCGATGCCCTGGTGCCGCAGCCGGAAGTCGCGGCCGTGCGCAGTTCCGGATGGGATCTCCAACGCGGACTTGCCGTGGATCGTGTCCACTTCGACGCTCGTGCCGAGCACCGCCTGCGGGAAGCTGATCGCGAACTTCGAGAAGACCGTCGAGCCGTCGCGGCGGAACTTGGCGTGCGGCCGGACCTGCACCACGACGTAGAGGTCGCCCGCCGGACCGCCGCGCCGGCCGTGCTCGCCCTCCCCCACCAGCCGCAGCCGCGCCCCGGTGTCCACGCCGGCCGGGATCTTCACCGACAGCGACCGCTCCTTCTCCACCCGACCCTCGCCGCCGCACTCCTTGCAGGGGTCCGAGATCACCCGCCCCTCTCCATGGCACTGCGGGCAGGTTCGGGCAACGGTGAAGAAGCCCTGCGTAAAGCGCACCTGGCCGCGGCCGGCGCAGGCCGTGCAGACCGTCGGCGCCGTGCCGCCCTGGCTCCCCGCCCCCTTGCACTCCTCGCAGGTCTCCAGGCGGGGCACGCGCAGCGTGGTCTCCACGCCGAAGGCCGCCTCCTCGAAAGTGAGCGTCAGGTCATAGCGCAGGTCAGCGCCCCGGGTCATGCCCGAGTTGCCGCGCCCCCGCGCTCCGCCGCCGAGGCCGAAGAAGTCGCCCAGGATGTCCGAGAAGTCCGCGAAGATCGTGGGATCGATGCCGCCGAAGCCGGCAGCGCCGCCCACGCCCTGGTGGCCGAAGCGGTCGTAGCGCGCGCGCTTGTCCTGGTCCGACAGCACCGAGTAGGCCTCGGCGCCCTCCTTGAACTTCTCCTCGGCTTCCTTGTCCCCGGGATTGCGGTCCGGGTGATATTTCTGTGCCAGCTTGCGGTACGCCGACTTGATCTCCTGCTGCCCGGCGTTCCGCTCGACGCCCAGCACCTCGTAGTAATCCCTTTTCGCCATTCTCAACCCTTCCGATCGGGGCCGCCCGCCTTGGACAGCATCACGTCCGACAGCGTGCGCGAAATTCCGTTCAAATCGTAGATGGCGGCCTCCAGGTCGGCGCGCTTGTCCTCGTTGAGGGCCACCCGCGCCTTGAGCAACGTTTCGTGGATCTTCTTCGATTCCGTCTCGTTGATCATGTCCCGGAACTGCTCGAAGACCCGCTCGTTGCTGTAGATCAATCCTTCCAGCCGGTTCTTGAGCGTCAGCAGCTCCCGCTTCTGGAGGTCGGACTTCGATTGGGCGCTCGCCTCGTCCACCAGCTGCTTGACCTCGTCCTCGGAGAGGCCGCCCGAGGGAGTGATCTGGATGCTCTGCGACTGGTTCGTGGTCATGTCCCGCGCCGCCACGTTGACGATGCCGTTCGAATCGATCGCGAACGTCACTTCGATCTGCGGCACCCCGCGCGGCGCCGGCGGGATGCCCACCAGCTCGAAGCGGCCCAGCGACTTGTTCTCCGCCGCGATCTGCCGCTCTCCCTGGACCACGTGGACCTCCACGATGTCCTGGTTGTCCACCACCGTGGTGAAGATCTGGGTGTTCTTGGTGGGGATCGTGGAGTTGCGGTCGATCAGCCGCGTGAACAGGCCGCCCTGGGTCTCGACGCCGAGAGAGAGCGGCGTCACGTCGAGCAGCACCAGATCCTTGATGTCGCCGCGCAGGATGCCGCCCTGGACGGCGGCACCCATGGCCACCACCTCGTCCGGGTTGATCTCGCGGTTCGGCTTGCGGCCGAAGATGCGCTCGACCGTCTGCATGACCATGGGGGTGCGCGTCTGGCCGCCGACGAGGAGCACCTCGTGGATCTGGTCGGCGCGGATGCCCGCCTGCTTGAGCGCATCCTGGCATGGCCCCTCGGTGCGCTCCACCAGCCCGCGCACCAGACCCTCGAAATGCTCGCGGCTGAGGGTGCGGGCGAGGTGACGCGGGCCCGAACGGTCGGCCGAGATGAACGGCAGGTTGATCTGCGCCGTGTCCGCGCTCGAAAGCTCGCACTTGGCGCGCTCGGCCGCCTCCTTCAAGCGCTGCAGGGCCATGCGGTCGCCGCGCAGATCGATCGAGGTCTCCGTCTGGAAGTCCTCGATCAGCCAGTCCATGATCTTCTGGTCGAAGTCCTCGCCGCCGAGGAAGGTGTCGCCCGCGGTGGAGCGCACCTCGAAGATCCCCTGGGAGAGCTGGAGGATCGAGACGTCGAAGGTGCCGCCGCCGAGGTCGTAGACGGCGATGTTGCCCCCCTGCTCGACCCGTTCGAGACCGTACGCCAGTGCCGCGGCGGTGGGCTCGTTGATGATGCGCAGGACCTCGAGGCCGGCGATCTTGCCCGCGTCCTTGGTGGCCTGGCGCTGCGAGTCGTTGAAGTAGGCGGGGACGGTGATCACCGCCTCGACGACGGGCTCGCCCAGAATCTCCTCCGCGAACTCCTTGATTTCGCGCAGCACCTGGGCCGAGATCTCCTCCGGGCTGTACTGCCGGTCGCGGATCTCGACCTTGATGTCGCCGTTGGAAGCCTCAATCAAGGTGTAGGGGAGGACCTGCCGGGCGCGGGCGACCTGGGGATCGGAAAACTTGCGGCCGATCAGGCGCTTGACCGCGTAGACCGTGTTCTCGGGATTGGTGATCGCCTGGCGCTTGGCGATCTGGCCGACGAGCCGGTCCCCCTCCTCGGCAAAGGCGACGATCGAAGGCGTGGTGCGGCTGCCCTCGCGGTTTGCCAGCACGCGGGGCGCGGTCGCCTCCACGATCGCCGCGCAGGAGTTGGTCGTGCCAAGGTCGATGCCGAGGATCTTGCTCAACGGGAAAACCTCACAAGATAGCGCTGGCGGGTATTGTACGCGGAAACGCCGGAGGCCCCTCGCCCCTACACCCCCTCGACCGCCGGCTTCCCCTCCGACGGCACCGCCACCTTGACCATGGTCGGCCGCAGCAGCCGCTCGTGGAGCATGTAGCCGCGCCGCAGCTCGCCGACCACGGTGGCTTTCTGAACCGTGGGGTCCTCCTCGCGCTGCACCGCTTCGTGAAGAGCCGGGTCGAACGGCTGGTTGAGCGCCTCGATCTCCTTGACGCCCAGGCGCCGCAGCAGCTCCTGCATCTGGCGGTGGATCATCTCCACGCCGCGCTTCAGGTCGTCGGCCGAGCCGGCGGCAGCTAGCGCCAGCCCGAGGTTGTCCACGATCTCCAGGAAGTCGCGCAGGGGCTCCAGGAGGGCGTACTTGCGCGTCTCCTGGCGCTCGCGCTCCGAGCGCTTGCGGAAGTTGTCGAAGTCGGCCAGCGTGCGCATGGTGCGGTCGCGCAGGTCGGCGATCTCGCGCCGCAGCTTGGCGACTTCCTCCTCGTCGGTCTCAGTTTCCGGCTCGGCGGATCCTCTTCCGCGCTCGCCTTCAACCCCCTCCACCGCCGCCACGGCGTCGCGCATCGCGGCGTCGAGGTCCTCGGTCTGTCCGTCCAGGTCGAGCGCGACCGCCTCGTCCTCACCCATGTTCTTGTCGTCGTCTGCCATCGCTCTCTCCTGACTATCTTGTCTCTGGGCCGGAGAAGCTCTCTGAGAGCGCCCGGCTCAGGGTCTCTCCCAGGAAATCCACCAGCGGGATGATCTTTTGATACTCCATTCGCGAGGGTCCGAAGATCCCCAGCGTGCCGAGGGTGCGATCGCCCACGCCGTACGTCTTGGCGACCAGGCTGAAGCCCAGCTCGGACGTGAGGGCACTGTCCTCCCCGATGATGACACGGACGCCGCCGCCGAGGAGGCACTGGTTCAGCAGGCTGACCAGCCGCGCCTTGTCATGGAAGGTCTCGAACATGCGGCGCACGCGGTGGAGGTCGGCCAGCTCCGGCTGCCCCAGGAGGGAGGTGGTGCCTTCAAATACCACATCCGGCCCCTGATCGACGTCGAGGCCGCGGCGCGCCAGCTCCAGGGTGGTGGCGAGCCAGCGGTCCATCTGGGCGCGCTCCTCGGTCATGCGGCGCAGCAGGCGCTCGCGGATCTGGCGCAGCGTCTGGCCCGTGAAGCTCTCGGTCAGGTAGTTCGAGATCCGCACCAGCTCCTCGCGCGGCACGGTCTCCTCGGTCTGGATGACCTTGTTCTCGACGAACCCGGTCGTGGAGACCACGACGCACAGCACCCGGTTGCCGGACAGCGGCACGAAATCGACCGCCTTGAGGACCGTGTCACCCCAGGTGGGGGTGAGCACGATCCCGACCTGGTTGGAGAGCTCCGACAGCAGGTGGGAGGTCACCTCCACGAGCTGGTCGGCATCCGACGGTCCGCTCTTCAGGTTCTCCTCGATGTAGCGCCGCTCCTTGAGAGAGACGGTGCGCGTCTCCATCATGGTCTCGATGAAGAGGTGGTACGCGGCCCGGGTGGGCACGCGGCCCGCCGAGGTGTGCGGCTGGGCAAGGAACCCCCACTCCTCCAGATCGGCCATGACGTTGCGGATGCTGGCCGCGGACAGCCCGAGCTGCCCGTGCTTCGCAACCGACCGGGAGCTCACCGGCTCCGCGGTCAGGATGTACGTCAGGATGACGTCCTTGAGGATCTCGCGGTCGCGCGGCGTCAGGATCGCGGGGTTCTTGGATTCCATGGTTAGCACTCTCAGTCCGAGAGTGCTAAGAGAATAGCCGGGAGGGCATGGATTGTCAAGGCGATGATGGGGTAAGATGCTGGGGTTAAGTGTCTGTGCTATATATAGATACTGTGGAACTGACCTTCTCCGTGGCGGGTCCGGGACGGGTGGGGAGCAGCCTCGCCGCTTGGCTGGAGTCCCTCGGCGCCCGGCGGATGGGCATGGCCGGGCGCCAGGGAATGGCCGACCTTGCCTCCGAGGGGCAGGACCTGCTGCTGATCGCGGTCTCGGACCCCGCCCTGCCGGAGGTCGCCGCGGTTTTAGCCCGGCGCCCCCAGGCGGCGGTGGCCCTTCACACCTCGGGATGCCTGGACGCGTCCGTGCTCGCCCCCCTGAGGGAGGCGGGATCGGCCGTGGGATCAATCCATCCTCTAAAGGCCTTTCCCCGTCCGCTGCCGGAGCCGGCCGAGGCGAGGGGGGTCTTCTTCGCGGTCGACGGCGACCCGGCCGCCCGCGACCTGGCTCACCGTCTGGCTGCCGCCTGGGGAGGCGTTTCGGCAGAAGTTCCACCCGAGTCGCGGGCCCTCTACCACTTCGCCGCGACCCTTGCCGCCGGCGGGGCGATCACCCTGCTCGCCCTCGCCGAGGATCTGGCGCGGCGGCTCGGCCTGCCCGAGGCGGCGGTCCGCGGCTACCTGGAGCTCTGCCGGGGAGCCGTGGCCCGGGCGATCGAAACCGGGGATCCCGCCGCCGTGCTGACCGGCCCGACCGCCCGGGGAGACCGCGAGACCGTCACCCGCCACCTGGAAGCCCTCCGGACCCTGGCGCCGGACAAGCTCCCCCTCGTCGTCCACCTCGCCCGCGAGACCCTGCGCCAGAAAGAAAGGCTCGGGGAGCTCACGGGAGAGCAGCGTGAGCTTCTGGATACGCTCCCGGACGTCTGAACTCGCCGTTTCCGGACAAAAACCAGCGGTTCCCGGACAAAAACCCACAGGTTCCGGACCAGAACCAGCCGGTTCCGGACGAGAACCCGGGGGTTGGGAGCGTCAACCGGTGGGTTGGACGGCACAACCCGCCGGTTGGCAGGGAAACCGGCCGGTTGGGACCCGGAACCCGCGGGTCAGGAGGGAAGACCGGCCGGTCAGGAGACAGAACCCCCGGGCCCGGAGGCTCGGCCCCCGGGTTTTCCCCCTCCCCAGGCTATGTCTTCGGTGCTATGCTCACTCCCCCGTCCTCCGGTCGGTTAAGACATGGTCTTCTTTAACTACAGCACAATGCAGATGGCCGCGAAGGTCGTGTACTACGGCCCCGGCCTGTGCGGCAAGACCACCAACCTCCATTTCATCTATGGACACACCACGTCCGACTCGCGCGGCGAGATGGTCTCCCTGGAGACCGAGACCGACCGCACCCTGTTCTTCGACCTGCTCCCCATCGACGTCGGCTCCATCGCCGGCTTCAACACCCGGATCCAGCTCTACACGGTCCCGGGGCAGGTCTTCTACAACACCACCCGCAAGCTCGTGCTCAAGGGGGTGGACGGCATCGTCTTCGTCGCCGACTCCCAGCGCCCGATGCTGCAGGCCAACGCCGAGGCCTTCCACAACCTGGAAGAGAACCTCACCGAGATGGGGCTGTCGGCCGATACTCTCCCCCTCGTCCTGCAATACAACAAGCGCGACCTCCCGGACATCCTGTCGGTCGAGGAGATGAACGCGGCGCTGAACCGCGGCAACTGGCCTCACGTCGAGGCTTGCGCGGTCTCCGGCGTCGGCGTTTTCGAGACGCTCAAGGAGATCTCCCGGGTCACGCTGCTCTCGCTCAAGAAGCGGCTCTCCCGGCCCGAGGCGCAGGCTGCGCCGCCCAGGCCGCCGGGGCCGCCCCGGCCGCCGGTCCAGACCCCGGTGCCCGCTCCGGTCGAGGCCGTGGCTCCGCCGCCACTACCTCCTCCAATACCGCGTGCGGTCTCCGCGGCCCACCCCGTCGTGGCGCCTCCGCCTCCCCCTGGACCCCCGGTTCTGCCCCGGGCGGTTTCGGCCGCGCACCCGGTCGTGCCCCAGCCTGCGCCCCGGCTGACGACTCCGGCCGCGCCTCCTCCGCCCCCCATTGCGCCGAAGCCGGCGGCGGCCAGGAAGGGCTCCCTGGACGTGCTCGGCGAGCTCGAGAAGCTGCGCCAAGGGACCAAGACGCCAGCCCCGGCGGCGGTCAAGGCGGCGGGCACCAACGGCCGGCACGAGCTCTCGCGGAACGTCGAAATGAACCTCAAGCGCTCCGACCTCCAACGCGCCAAGCGGGTCCTGATCAGCTTCCAGGTCGAGGACGATCAGAACCAGGTCATGGACTCGGTCCGCGACCTGCCGGTGGAGATCACCGACGCAGCCAGCCTCGAGAAGCTCCTGCTCCACTTCAACATCGCGTTGAACGCCAAGGAGTAGCCGGGCCCGCGATGAGGTGCCCCTTCTGCTCCGAGAACCGGGACCGGGTCGTAGACTCGCGCGAGAGCCGCGACGGCGTGACCATCCGCCGCCGCCGCGAATGCCTGAGCTGCGGCCGGCGGTTCACGTCCTACGAGCAGATCGAGGACATCCCCTACATGGTCATCAAGCACGACGGCACCCGCGAGGAGTTCAGCCGCAAGAAGCTCCTGGGCGGACTGCTCAAGGCTTGCGAGAAGCGGGCGATTCCCACGCGCAAGCTCGAAAGCATCGTGGACGAGACCGAGAGCATGCTCCACGACCGCGAAGACCGCGAGATGTCCACACAGGAGATCGGCGCCTTCATCATGGAAAAGCTGCGCGAGCTCGACCAGGTCGCCTACGTGCGCTTCGCCTCGGTCTACCGCCGCTTCGAAGACGTCGACGCGTTCATGGACGTGCTCACATCTCTGATCCAGCCCGCACATCCGCCAAACCTGAAAAAACCGGAGGCCTGATTCATGGGCGGACGTTACGCCTCGCTGTTCTTTCTCTCCCGCTTCCAGGCCGAGGTCGACCGCCTCTTCCAGGAGGCTGTCAAGCTGAGCGAGGGCAGCCTCCCGGCCGGCGGCGAATGGCAACCGTCCATCGACGTGGTCGAAGATCCGACCTCGGTGGTGATCCTCGCGGAGCTGCCCGGCCTCTCCGCGTCCGATCTCCAGGTGACGGTGCGCGGGACGCTGGTGACCCTCTCCGGCACCAAGTCGACCCCGCGGCCGGGAGCGCAGCGGATCAAGTTTCATTGCATGGAACGGGGCCACGGCCGCTTCTTCCGTGAAATCCATCTGTTCTCTCCGGTCAATACACATCAGGGAAGCGCGCACCTCGCCGACGGCCTCCTGACGATCGAATTTCCAAAAATCCAGGACAAGCGCCAAGAGGCTCGCGTATTGCATATCCAGGAGGTCGAGGGACCCAACGAGGGATCCGTGGAATGAACAAACCGCCGATCGATCCGCCGGAAGAGGCGATCAAGATCCCCGACGTCCTGCCGGTCCTGCCGCTCAAGGACACGGTGGTCTTTCCCTACATCATCCTCCCCCTGTCCGTGGGACGGGACAAGAGCGTCCTGGCCGTGGACCGCGCCCTCGCCGAGAGCCGGGTCATCATGCTCGTGGCCCAGCGCGACGCTGCTGTCGACAACCCCGGAGAAGGTGACCTGTATGACATGGGCACGGCCGCGGTCATCATGCGGATGCTCAAGCTGCCCGACGGCCGCATCCGCATCCTGGTTCAGGGACTCGCGCGCGCCCGCATCCACCACATCAGCCAGGTGGAGCCGTACCTGCAAGCCAAGATCGAGCGCATCGAGGAGCCCCGGCCGCCCGCCGGGCTGGAGACCGAGGCGCTCATCCGCAGCGTCAAGGAGAGCCTCGACCGCGCCGTCACCCTCGGCAAGGGCATCTCCCCCGAGGTCATGGTCATCACCGCCAACCTCGAAGACCCGGGCCGCCTCGCCGACCTCGCGGCCAGCAACCTGGACCTCAAAATCGCCGAGGCCCAGGCCGTCCTGGAGATGATCGATCCCATGGAGCGCCTGCGCCGCGCGAGCGAGTTGATCGCACGCGAGATCCAGGTGCTCACCATGCAGCAGGAGATCTCCTCGCAGGCCCGCGGCGAAATCGACCGCAGCCAGCGCGAGTACTTCCTGCGCCAGCAGCTCAAAGCCATCCAGCAGGAGCTCGGCGAAGGCGAAGAGCTCACGGAAGAGATCGAGAACTATCGCCGGCTCGCCGACGAGCGCAAGATCTCGGACGACTCGCGCGAGGAGATGGAGCGCCAGATCCGGCGCCTGGAGCGCAGCCACCCGGAGAGCGCCGAGACGCAGATCATCCGCAGCTATCTCGACTGGCTGACCGCGCTCCCCTGGGAAACCCTTTCCGAGGACAACCTGGACCTCGACCACGCGCAACAGGTGCTCGACGAGGATCACTACGACCTGGAAAAGATCAAGGAGCGCATCCTCGAATATCTCGCCGTGCGCAAGCTCAAGTCCGACACGCGCGGCCCCATCCTCTGCTTCGTCGGTCCACCCGGTGTGGGCAAGACCTCGCTCGGAAAATCGATCGCCCGCGCCATGGAACGCAAGTTCGTGCGCATTGCGCTCGGCGGCGTACGGGACGAGGCCGAGATCCGCGGCCACCGCCGCACCTACGTCGGAGCGCTGCCTGGCCGCATCCTCCAGGGCATCCGCCAGTCCGGCACGAGCAACCCGGTATTCGTGCTCGACGAGATCGACAAGATCGGCGCCGACTACCGCGGCGATCCCTCCTCCGCGCTGCTCGAGGTGCTCGATCCGGAGCAGAACTTCAGCTTCGTCGATCACTACCTTGCTCTACCCTACGACCTCTCGCGCGTGATGTTCATCGCCACCGCGAACATGCTCGACACCATCCAGCCCGCGTTCCTCGACCGTATGGAAGTGATCCGCCTGAGCGGCTACACCGAGGAAGAGAAGCTGCGCATCGCGCGCCTCCATCTGATCCCCAAGCAGATGAAGGAGAACGGCCTCGCCGAGGGACAGATCACGTTCACCGACGAGGGGCTCCATCAGATCATCTCCGGCTACACGAGAGAGGCGGGGCTGCGCAACCTGGAGCGCGAGCTCGCCGCGGTCTGCCGCAAGGTCGCGGTGCGGGTCGCCCGCGGCGAGATGGCGAGCGTGGTGATCGATGGGGAAAAGGTGGAAGAGCTTCTCGGCCCCCGCAAGCACTTCTCCGAAGAGCTGCTGGAGCGCGACCGCATCGGCGTGGCGACCGGCCTCGCCTGGACCGCGGTGGGCGGCGACCTGCTCTTCATCGAGGTCGTGGCGGTGCCGGGCAAGGGACATCTTCTGCTCACCGGCCAGCTCGGCGACGTGATGAAGGAATCCGCGCAGGCCGCGCTCTCCTACGCCCGCACCTTTGCGGGCCTGCACGCCATCCCCGAAGATTTCTTTGCCAAGCACGACGTCCACGTGCACGTGCCGGCGGGATCGATCCCGAAGGATGGTCCTTCAGCGGGCATCACCATGGGTACCGCGATCATCTCGGTCCTGACCAAGAAGGCGGTCAACCGGCGCGTCGCCATGACCGGCGAGATCACGCTGCGCGGTGATGTGCTGCCGATCGGCGGCCTGAAGGAAAAGACGCTCGCGGCCAAGATCGCCGGCATCCACACCATGATCGTTCCCAAGCTCAACCGGCGCGACCTCGTCGAGATCCCCGACACGATCAAGAAAGACCTCGTCTTCCACTTCGTCGAGCACATGGACGAGGTGCTGAAGCTCGCGCTCATCGATGAGACGGCTCCGGAGCCATCTCCGGAAGCGGTTCCGCAGACCGCCAACGTGTGAGTGAAGACGATCTGCTGCGCCGGCTGCGATCGCGGCTTGGCCCCTCTTCCCTGATCGGAGACGACGCCGCGATTCTCGCCTTCCAAGGCGAGGTCGCAGTGACCGTCGACAGCCAGATCTCGGGAGTCCACTTCGTCCCCGGCCTCGATGCCGCGCACGTGGCGCGCCGACTGCTCGCGGTCAACCTTTCGGATTTAGCAGCCATGGGCGCCGAGCCGGGCCATGCCTTCCTCGCGCTCTCGGCTCCGCCGGATTTCGATCATGACCGCTTCTTCAGCGCGTTCACTGAAGCTTGTACCCTGTGGAACGTGACGCTCGCGGGCGGCGACCTCGCGCGCTGCGATCAGGTCGTGGCCACGCTCACCCTGATCGGAACAAAACCGGAAGGAGGGCGCTGGCTCCGCCGCGGCGATGCGAAACCGGGACACGACCTCTGGCTGGGGGGAACGGTGGGAGAGTCCGCCGCCGGACGAATGCTGATCGCTCGCGGAGCTGATGAAAACGTCCCGGCTGTGCGCCGCCATCTACTCCCCATGCCGCAGCTCGAGTTGGGAAGATGGCTCGGGAAACAGAGCGAAGGATCTGCCATGGATGTCTCCGATGGCGTCGCGATCGATCTCCACCGGCTCTGCCGCGAGAGCGGCGTCGGCGCGGTGATCGATGCGGATGTGCTCCCCTTGCCAGATGGGTTCTTCGATCTCTGCAAGACTCTCTCTGTAGACCCGTACGAGCTCGCGCTCGCCGGCGGTGAGGATTACGTCCTGCTCTTCACCCTGCCTCCCGGCGTTCAACCTCCGGGCTGCTGGAAGATCGGCAGGATCCTGCGCGAAAAGAAGATCGATTGGATTCACGAAGGCCGGCGAAGAAAGCTGCCCGCTTCAGGATGGGACCACCTCAGAACGTAAAAAGCCCCGGCATGCCGGGGCTTTTATCTTCGCTGCTATGAAGGTTTAGCGGAACAGCTTCTGCAGGCTCGTCACGAAGCCGCGGAACCTCTTCTCGAGGTCCTGCTGCGCCCTTTCGAGAGCCTTGAGCCGCTGGTGGGACGTGTCGGGACTGCTGCTCGCAGCGGCGGCACGGCCACGGCCACGACCTGCACCACGGGTTGCCTTGGCAGCCGCGGGCTTGCGCCCGCCGCGGCCGCTCTCCGAACGGAGCTGACTGAAAACGGGGACCGCCTCGGGATGAAAGCGGCGGGAACGGCCCGTGCCTTCGGAAGGCAGACGGTTGCTGTGCAAACGCACGTAGCGGACCAGAGTCGGATAAGAGATGCCCGTCTGCTCGCTGACCTGTCCAAGCGTCAGGAGATTGGAACGGCCACCGGACGCCGCGGTCTTGCGACCGCCAGCCCCGCGGGTACCGCGGGCACCGCCACGCTTGGCCGCCGCCGGCTTCGCCGCAGGCTTTGCGGCAGCCTTGCGGCCACGCTTGGCAGCTGGGGCAGGAGCAGGAGCCGCCGCCTTGCGGCCACGGCCACGCTTGGCAGCGGCGGATGCAGCCGGACGCGCAGAAGCATCCTTGCGCGGCCGGCCGCGCCGGCCTGCGTTCTCGACGCGAAGCTGTTCGAAAACCGGAAGCGAATCCTCGGGATAGCGCTGCTTGCGCCCCTTGCCTTCGGCAGGGATGCGGGACTGGTACATCTTCTTATAGCGCTGGAGAGTGGGCATTGAAATGCCCGTACGCTGGGAAATCTCGGATAAGGTGTAGAGCTTTCTGTCTGACGTGTCGGTTTCTGCCATTGGCGCCTCGCCTCCTGGTTGTCAAAGGGAATTGGGGAATGCCCCCATTGAATGCACGCGCTCATTATCAAAAAGGATCGGTCAAAAGTCAACAGTTTGTCCAAAAGATCGTTAAAATCCCATCATGGACCAAACAGAAAAACGAGCGCTTTATCGCGAAGTCTTTGTAGAGCTGGGGGCAGTGCTGGACGGATTGGCAGATCCCATCGCGGCCATGGCGTCGAGCGCGTGCATCCTGCACGCGAAAATTCCCTACTCCAGTTGGACCGGTTTTTATCGCGTGGTGGCCCCGGGGTTGATGCGCGTCGGACCCTATCAAGGCCCGCTCGGCTGCCTGGAGATCCCGTTCGATCGCGGCGTTTGCGGTGCCGCCGCGCGCGAGAGAAGAACGCAGGTGGTACCCGACGTGCACGCTTTTCCGGGCCACATTGCCTGCGATTCCGCGGCCCGTTCGGAGATCGTGGTGCCGATTTTCGATCCGGATGGCGAGCTGGCAGCCGTGCTCGACCTCGATTCCTACGAGCCCGCGGCCTTCGACGAAGTGGACCGCGAGGAGCTGGAACGGATCGCTGACCTTCTCCGCCCCTGCCTGCGCGAGGACTTCGCGCCGCTCGCTAACCCAGTCTGAGCTGCCGGATCAGATAAGAGATCGATTGCCTCGACAACCCCAGCTCGCGCGCCGCCTCGGTGTGGTTGGCGCCGTGGCGGGCGAGCGCCTCGGTGATCAGTCGTCGTCGTAGTGCTTCTACTTGCTGATGGTACGAGCCTGCCGGGGCCGTCCTCGTCTGGGGCAGCTCGATGTGCTCGGGCTCGATCTCGCCTTCGCCGGCGAGGGCGCAAGCCAGGCTCAGCACGTTCTGAAGCTCGCGGATGTTGCCCGGCCAGAGATGGCCGAGCAGCAGGGCGCGCGCCTCGGCGGAGAGTTCGAGCGAAACGAAACGTCTCGCCAATAGCAGCACGTCCTCACCCCGATCGCGCAGAGCAGGCAGCGAAACGATTCCGCCCTTGAGACGATAGTAGAGGTCCTGGCGGAAGGTTTTCTCAGAAATCATGGCGGTGAGGTCGCGGTGAGTCGCCGCGAGCACCCGCACGTTCACCTTGCGTGGCAGAGTCTCGCCGAGCGGGCGGACCTCTCCGTCCTGAAGCACGCGCAGCAACAGACCTTGCGCCAAGAGCGGAAGGTCGCCGATCTCGTCCAGGAACACGGTGCCGCCGTTGGCGCTTTCGAACACGCCCTGCCGGCTGCGATCGGCACCCGTGAACGCACCGCGGGCGTGACCGAACAGATCGGAAAGGATCAGCGTCTCGGAAAGGGCCGCGCAATTGACCGCGATGAAAGGTGCCCGGCTGCGGGAGCTCAGACGATGGATGCGCCGCGCCGCCAGCTCCTTGCCCGTGCCGCTTTCGCCAAGGATCAGGATCGTAAGATCACCGGGAGCGAGGCGGCCGATCCGTTCTATCGCGGCGAGAAAGGCGGGGCTCTCCCCCACCATGTCTCCCAACGGAACGGATCTGCGCTCGACGAGTGGAGCGCGTTCGCGTTGGGCGAGAGCGGCCAGCGCACGCGCCTGCGCACCGTCTGAAGGCCCGATCTGCTCATAAAGTTGCGCGAGAGCCTCGGGATCCCCCTTTTCGAAAAAGATTGCCAGCGCGTGCCACGGCCCCTGATCGCGAGCTTCCAGCCGCTCGGCCGGAGCGAGAGCGCCCATCTTGCGAAAGGTTGCCACGGCGGTACGGAGCCAGAGGGATGGAACACATCCCGGAGCGATCAAATCGAGATCGAAGACCAGGCGAGCGGCCCGGTAGGGCTCCAATTTGGATAGCGCCTCCCAGTCGGACATGGGGATCGGATTGCCAGCGAGCGCTCCAAGCCAGACCTGATTGAAAAGGGTGCCGTGCGCTTCCCGCAGGGCGCCTTCGGAGTCTCCGGCATGGGCGCGGACCGCGGGCCGTTCCTCGGGCTCCAGCGCGTCGAACGTGCCGACGAGACTCAACTCGGCCGCGGCTTCTTGTGGACAGCGGAGCCAACCGAGCGCGCGGGCGGCGAGCAGGTGGAGGGCGTCGCCATCCGAGCCCGGCGCGAGCAGCGCCTCGCGGCAGAGGGTCAGGGCGGCCTCGGGCCGTCCCAGCACCAGCTCGAAGCGGGCTCGGATGCCGGTGTCCAGCCCTAAGCCGCGGAGGTTGCCCGCGAGCCGGTTTTCGCTCGAGGTCCGCTCCAGGATCTCCCGGACGCCGAGTAGCCGGCCGCGGCGCAGACGGATCTCGGCGAGGTTCGGGAGGGCGAGCGTGATCTTTCGAGGTCCATCGCACCGCTCGAGCAGGTGGGCCGCGTGAAGAAAGGCGCGCTCGGCTCCGGCGAGGTCTCCGAGTTGAGCGCGTCCCAGGCCGAGGTCGTTCCACAGGCCGGCGGCGTCCTGCCGGGAGAGGATGCGCCGCCCGACCCGGATCGCTCTCGCGACCTGCGCGGCTGCTTCCTCTCCCTGGCTCTCTCCCCCGGCGGGCTCGCGCAGGGCACGGAGCGCACGGGCGTGATGCCAGCGCCAGGCGAGGTCGGGTTCCGAGCAAGCCGGACGGGTGATCTCCAGCCAGCGATCCATCTCGGGGAGATCGCCCCGGTCCCACGCGGACAGGGCGGCGACCAAGCCGGCCCGCGCTCCGACCGGGTCAGAAAGCTCCAGCGCCTTTCTGACCCAAGGCTCGGCGCGCTCGGGATCTCCGCCGTTGGCGAGGACGCGGGCGGCGATCTCGGCCAGCTCCACTGTCTGCTCCGCGGTCAACGGCTCCTTTTCGAGGCGGCGGAGGGTAGCCCGCACCGCACCGAGCTGCCCGAGATGGAGCTGGCAGCGGGCTCGCACCGTTTCGGCAGCCGGCGACCGCAGACCTTCGAGCAAGGCCAGGGCCGCTTCGGTCCGTCCGCGGTCCGCGAGCGAGCCTGCCTGAGAAACCAGCTCACCCTTTTCGTCCCCTTCCCAGAGTGCCCGCGCTTCGGGACCGGCGAGCAGCTCCCGCAGTTCCGCCAGGCTTCGCGTTCGGGACAGGAGGCGGAATGGCCGCGGCCCTGCAACCCAGACGCTGTCGTCGACCTGGCCGCAAAGAGCCATCCGGGTAATGCCGAAGGCGGGCTCCCAGAGGAAGGACGCCTCGCCCAGGATCTGCGAGACCGCCTCGTCCGGAGCGAGAGGAGCCAACGATTGGAACCAGCGGTCGACCAGCGCCCTGGCCGCGCAGCTCGCCGGGCCTCGCCCTGCCAAGGCGGCGCTCCCTTCGTGGCGGAAAAGGCGCCCGAGCAGCTCGCGGAGAATTTCCTGGGTGTGCCGTTCGGAAAGGCCCGGCGCCGCCTCCGGGACTGTCAGCCGTCCCTCTGGAGTCACCCGCGCCAGCGACCAGTCGAGCACCGCCCATCCGGCTCGGTCGAGCAGTGAGAGGAGACCCGCCGCCTCCAGGAGGACACCGATCCGCTGCTGGCCCGTGAGCCGGGCCGCGGCCAGGGGGATCGATCGGGGGGCGGGCTCGAGCGATGGATGCACGACCCGCAGGGCCGTGCTCATCTCCAGAGCACCTCGACATGGATGGAGGGCATGCGGGCCTGGATTGTACAGCATCCCCCGGCAATTTGTCGCGTCAGCCCGTCAGCGTAGACAGGTCTTTCCAGAACCCCGGGTACGACTTCGACACGACCTCGGGCGAGCCTACGACCACGCCGGGCCGGCGCAGACCGGCGAGGGCCAGGCTCATGGCGATCCGGTGGTCGCCCCGGGGATCGATGACCACGGGGTTCTCCGGCGGAGCGGCATGAGCCCAGATACCGGGGATGCGCAGGCTGTCCGGCCCCTCGTCCACCTCGGCGCCCAGCTTGCGCAGCTCGGTCGCCATGGCTTCCAGCCGATCGCTCTCCTTGATGCGCAGGTGTGCCACGTTGAAGATGTGTGTCTCGCCCTCGGCGAAGGGTCCCATCGCGGCCAGGGTGGGCACCTGGTCGGGCATTATGGACAGATCCGCCTCGATGCCCACGAGCCGGCCCGTCCCGCGGACCTCCAACTCGTCTTCCCGCCAATCGGCCTCGGCGCCCATTTTCAGGAGGAGGTCCAGGAATCCCCGGTCGCCCTGGCGCGAGTCGCGGACAAGCCCTTCGAGCACGACCGTGCCGCCGGTCAAGGCAGCCGCGGCAGCCGGATAGCAGGCGGCCGACCAGTCCCCCTCGACCCGGGCGCGGTCGGCGCGCAGGTCGGAAGGATGCACCCGCCAGAGCTTGTCCCCCAAACGCTCGATCCGTCCGCCCGCGGCTTCGACGACTCCCAGGGTGACATCTACATAGGGGCCGGAGGTGAGAGAGCTGACCTCGACGGTCACCTCCCCTGGCGCCCGCAGCGCAGCCATGAGAATGGCTGAGAGATACTGGCTCGACTCGCCGGCATCGAGCAGGGTCGTGCCGGCGCCGAGCGTGCCCCCCTCGATGCGCAGCGGCACGAAGCCCTCCTCTCCGAGGTACTCGATCTTTGCCCCGAGCCTCCGCAGGGCATCGACGAGGGGCCGGACGGGGCGCTCCCTCAGCCGCGGCACGCCATCCAGCCGCCAGATCCCCGGCACGACGGTGAAGGTCGCCACCAGGAGGCGGAGCATGGTCCCGGCGTTGCCGCAGAAGACCTCCACCTCTCCGGCCGGCGGCTCAGTCGGGTGCAAGTGGACGTCGTCCCCCCGCTCCTCTACCCGGAATCCGCAACGTCCGAGGGCTGTGAGGAAGAGATGAATGTCCTCGGAAACCAGGGGGCGCTCGACCACCATGGGCCGTCGCGACAGCAGCGCCAGATTGAGCCAGCGATGGCTCAGGCTCTTGGACGAGGGGACCCGCAGCCGGCCCTCAATCGACTTGGAAGACAAGCCCGTCATAGCCGAACTCCACTCCCGGCGGCAGCATCGAGGGGTCGCCGTAATCGATCTCGTGGGCGAGGTGGGTGAAGATGGTCCGCGACGCGCCGATCCGCTCCGACACCGCGATCGCCTCGTCCACCGAGAAGTGGGTCGCGTGCGGCCGGAAGCGCAGGGCATCCAGGATCAGGGTCTCGACCCCCTGAAGCAGTCCGAAGCTCTCGTCCGGGATGCGGTTGCAGTCGGTCACGTAGGCGAAGCTCCCCATGCGGTAGCCGAAGACCTCCAGGTTCCCGTGCCAGACCGGGACGGGGACGATCTCGCGTCCGAGCACCCGGAACGGCTCGCGGATCCCGATCAGATCGAGCTGCGGCTTGCCGCCGCCCGCCTGGGTCTCCTCGAAGACGTAGGCGAACGTGCGCCGGATGGCCTGGAGCGTCAGGTCCGAGCCGTAGCAGGGAATCGCCGTTTGCTGGCGAAAGTTGAAGATCCGGACGTCGTCGAGCCCGAAGACGTGGTCGGCATGGGCATGGGTGAAGAGGACCGCGTCCACCCGAGGGATGCCGAAGCGGAGCGCCTGCTCGCGCAGGTCTGTCGGCGTGTCCACGAGGACGATCCCATTCCCAATCTCCAGCTTGAGCCCCGGCCGCCAGCGCCGGTTGCGCGGGTTGTCCGACGTGCAAACCTTGCACGGGCAATTGATCACTGGCACGCCGGTGGAGGTCCCGCTGCCGAGCATGGTGACGCGGATCGCCATGGCCGGGGGAGTTTAACGTATCGGGGGTCAGAAGGTCGTGGCCAAGGTCAGACCTTCGACCTCTCGGAAATGGCCGTCCGAAGTCGCCAAAGACAAGCCATGCTCAATGCATACCGCGGCTATCCAGACATCGTTCTCCGGAATCGGCTTCCCCTTCCTCTTCAAGCCGAGGCGTACAACGGAATAGATGTCGGTTGTGCTCAGCCGAATATCAAGGACGGAGCAACTGTCCACGAACGCTTCAATCCGTGCCAGGTTTTTCTCCGGCCGCCCGGAGTTGATCGCGCCGAAGCGCAATTCCCCGACAACTGGAACAGGAAGGAACACCTCGTCGAAGTCCTGGATCCACTCCCCGGCGTGACCGGTGTTGTTCAGGACAGCAATTGCTACGTTCGTGTCGAGGGAAACCTTAGCGCCATTCTTCGGCATCGACGCGCTCGAATTCCTCTTCGATGATCCTCAGCATCTCCTGCGCGTCATCGTCCGGAAGAGTTCCGATACAGTCGGCCAAGGGATGCCGCCGCCGTTCCTCTAACTCGACCGTGACCTGGACACGAGAATGCTCCGCCACCCCTACCAAGGGCTCGAGAGGTCTCAAAACCCCGTTCTCATACAGCGCCTGGACCGTTCGCGTCATGGCCTGAGTATATCCGAAGGCAGCCACTCTACCTGGCGGCTTCGGAACCAGGCGTTCAGAAGGCGGACCTCGCCGCCTTGGACGGTCCAGACGCGCGGCTCGTGAAAGTGCCCAAGGATCAGCACGTCGTGCCCCTCGGCCAGGCGGCGCTCTGCATAGCGGCGGATGGCCTCTTCGGGGACGTTCGCCTTGTGCTTGAAGTTGGTCCGCGAGAGCCGCTGTTCGGTCGAGTGGACCATCCGATGGGCAAGCCCATGGGGGATGTGGAATACCGCAAAGCGCACCGGCGGGCTCTTGGAGAGCTTGCGCCAGAAGCGGTACTGCCAATCTCGGTCGTTGAGGCCGTCGCCATGGACCGCTAGATACCTCGTCCCCCCCACCTCGAAAGCAACCTCCATGGCAACGTCGAACGCATCAGCATAGGGGCTGCCCGCGAGGAAGAAGTCCCGGTTCCCTTCCACATAGTCGATGCTCAGGCCTTGGCGCCGGAGATTCCGGAGCGCAGCGACGACAGCGGCGATGTCGGGGGTCTCGAAGTGAGGGGAGCCGATCCAGGCTTGAAAGAGGTCCCCCATCAGGATCAGCCGCTCGCAGCCCTGGGATGGCAGGGCTTTGAGCTGATCGATCAGGGGCCCGGCGCTTCCGCCGGGGCCTCCGATGTGGGCATCCGCGATGAGGGCGATCACACGATCGAGAGCTTGGGCTTCATCTCGGCCTGGCGAGCGACCTCTTCTACGACCGCCTCGGCGACCAGGCGGAAGGCATCGGCGTGCGGCCCGTCAGGCTCGGCCACCACGATCGGCACGCCGGCGTCGCCGCCCAGCACGATCTTCGGGTCGAGCGGGATCGCTCCCAGATAGGCCGTGTCCAGGATGTCGGCCGTCCGCTCCCCTCCCCCCTTCTTGAAGATGTCGGTGACCTCGCCGCAATGCGGACAGACGAACGAGGACATGTTCTCGATGATCCCGATGACCGGTACGTTGACCTTCTTGAACATGGCCAAGCCCTTGCGCGCGTCGATCAGGGCCACGTCCTGCGGCGTGGTCACGATCACCGCGCCGGCCAGGGGAACCTTTTGGGTCACCGTGAGCTGCGCGTCACCTGTGCCCGGCGGCAGGTCCAGGATCAGGTAGTCGAGCTCGCGCCACTCCACGTCGCCGAGCATCTGCTCGATGGCGCGCATCACCATGGGACCCCGCCAGATCACCGGCGTATCGGCCTCCATGATGAAGCCGAGCGACATGATCTTGATGCCGTATTTCTGGAACGGGATGATGCGGTTGCCGTCCACCCGCGGCTTGTCGGTGATGCCGAACATCATGGGCACGGACGGGCCGTAGATGTCGGCATCCAGCAGGCCGACGCGGTAGCCGAGCTGGCCCAGCTTGACCGCCAGGTTCGCGGCCACGGTCGATTTGCCCACACCGCCCTTGCCGCTCGCCACGGCCACCACGTGCCGAACTTCGGGGATCAGCGAGGTGTCCTGCGCGATCGCCTTCTGGGCGGCCTCTTCCCGGGTCGGAGGCTTCGTCACGTTCATGTTGACCTTGACCTCGTGCACTTCGGGCACGGTGCGGACGGCCCGCTCGACCTCTTCTTTGACTTTTTCAGCGGCCGCGGGATTGTGGGTGGCCATCTGCAGGTCCACCACCGCCGAGCCCGCGCATGCTTTAACGCTGTGTACGAAGCCGAAGGAGACGATGTCCCGGCTCATCCCCGGGAACTTGACCCCCTTCAGGGCATCCCACACCGCGGTTTCCAGATCGCTTGCCATTTCGGATGCTTCCCTTCTCCGGCTCAGGCCGGACGCCTCCGAATCCTACCACTTCAACTCTCACCTTCAGGTAATGCCAGCCCGGCGAGCTCCGCGACCCGGCGGCGGACTTCGGTGGTGAGCTCCGCCCTGCGCCGGATGCCGTACTCGGCGCAGGAGATGGGCGCGCCATAGCCGACCTCGACCTTGCCGGGCCGGATGGTCACGCTCCCCTTGGGCTGGACTTCGCGCGTGCCGCGCACCCCCACCGGCACGATCGGGAGCCCCATCTTGATGGCCAGGAGGATGCCCCCGCGCTCGAACGGCAGGAGGGTGCCGGTCGTGGACCGGGTCCCCTCCGGGAAGAGGAGGATGGAGGTCCCGGCCCGCAGGCGTGCGATGGCCGAGGCGAAGCTCTGCCGGGCGGTGCTGCGGTCCCCCCGGTCGATGGGGATGAAACCGCCGGCCCACAGGCCCCAGCCGAAGAACGGGACGCGGAACAGGCTCCGCTTGGCCATCATCCGCACCTGCCCGGGGCAGGTGGCGAGGAGCGCCGGAATGTCGAACAGGCTCTGATGGTTGCAGAGAAACACGTAGCTCCGGCCCGGCTCGATGGCGGGGTCGTAGCGGGCCTCGACGCGCACGGCGCTCGCGGTGAGCAGGCAGCGTGACCAGATGCGGGCCACCCCGAACGTCCAGTTTCCCCGCGGCGGGATCCAGCTCACGAGGGTCGCCAGAATGGAGAGGACGAAGCTGCCCAGCACCAGGAACAGGTTCCCGGTGAAGGTCGCGAGGACCGTGAGAGGAAGGGCGGGTTTCTTCATGAGGCGGGGGTATTCTAGCGCCCTGATAGAATCCCGCGCTGTATGAGTGTCGTGAACGACTTCGCCCGCCGTTTCCGGTTCCTGACCCTGCTGCGGGCGAGCCTCGTGCTGGGCGCGCTCTGGGACATCGCCTTCGCCCTACTCCTGGCCTTTGCTCCCGAATCGTCGGCCCGGGCGTTCGAGCTGCCTCTACCTCCTCTGCCCGAGGGTGCGTTCTATCTCTGGATCTTCGCCGTCGTCCTGCTGATGCTCGCGGCTCTTTACCTTTTGGCCGCGCGGGACACCCGCCGCTACAGCGGCATCGTCGGTGTGGCGATCGGCGGCCGGATCCTCGGCGGTCTGGTCCTCCTTCTTGCCGCGTTGCGACCCCTGGGGACACCGGGGCTGGTTCCCATGGCCGCGGCCGACCTGGGCTTCGGGCTCGCCCATGCAGCATTCTGGCTGCCCATCCGCTCGTGAAAACCCGGGAATTCGTGCAGGAGACCGGCGAGCTCGCCTCCCTCACCTGGAGGGCGTTCACCGCGATGCTGCGTCCGCCCTACGAGATCGGCCTCTGGGTCCGGCAGATGGAGCAGATCGGCGTCCGCTCGCTCGGGGTCGCGGGCATCACGACCGTCTTCACCGGCATGGTCATGGCCCTGCAAACCTCGCTCAGCCTGCCGAGCCTGGGGGTCAAGTACTACATCGGCGCGGTGGTCTCGAAGTCGCTGGTGCGGGAGCTGGGACCGGTGCTGGTCGCTCTCATCGTGGGCGGCCGGGTCGGCGCAGGCATGACCGCCGAGATCGGCACCATGAAGGTGACCGAGCAGATCGACGCGCTGCGCTCCATGGCCGCGGACCCGGTCAAGAAGCTGGTCGTGCCCAAGCTGGTCGCGACCCTGGTCATGCTGCCGGCGCTGACCATCATCGGCGACGGCCTGGGCATCCTGGGCGGCTTGGTCATTGCCGTCACCACGCTGGACCTGCCGGCGGGCCTCTACCTCAACGACGTTTTCGAGTCGCTCAACTTCGGCGACGTGGCGAGCGGTGTGGCTAAGTCCTTTTTCTTTGCATACTTTATCGCCATCGTCGGATGCTACAATGGCCTCAACACCAAGGGCGGCGCGGACGGCGTAGGCCGGGCGACGACCAACACGGTGGTGCTCGCCGCGATCCTGGTCCTGATCTCCGATTTCTTCCTTACGAAGCTTTTCTACGTGCTGACTTAAGAGGACCGATTTGTGCCTGAAGCCCTCTATGAAATCCGCGGCCTGGTCAAGAAGTACGGCAGCCGCACCATCCTCGGCGGTCTGGACTTGGACGTCCACCGCGGCGAGTGCCTGGTCATCCTGGGCAAGTCGGGCAGCGGCAAGAGCGTGACCCTGCGGCAGCTCAATGGCCTGGAGAAGCCGGACGCCGGCACCGTGACCTTCGATGGTATCGAGATCTCTTCGCTGGACGAGCGCGAGCTCTTCCCGCTGCGCCGCCGGATCGCCATGCTCTTCCAGAGCGGCGCCCTGTTCGACTCCATGAATGTCATGGACAACGTCGCCTTCCCCCTGCGCGAGCACACGGAGCTCTCGGACTCCGAAATTACCGACACCGTCCGTCAGAAGCTCGCCAAGGTGAACCTCAAGGACGTGGAGCGCAAGTTTCCCTCGGACCTCTCCGGCGGCATGCGCAAGCGGGTCGCGCTGGCCCGCTCGCTCGCCCTGGACCCCGAGGTGGTGCTGTTCGACGAGCCCACCACCGGGCTCGATCCCACGACCTCGGCCACGATCGGCAAGCTGATCAACTCGATTCAGAAGGAGCTGGGCGTGACTGCCGTCGTCGTCACCCATGACATCCCCCTGGCCCGGCGCGTCGGCGACCGGCTCGCCTACCTGGCGGATACGAAGCTCGCCTTCGTCGGGACCTGGGAAGAGTCCGAGGGCGCCGAACATCCGGAGCTGCGCCGGTTCCTGGCCGGCCGCGAGGAGGAAGAGGATGCCGCGTAGCGGAAGCATGTTCCGCGTCGGTCTGGTGATCCTGGTGGCCTTCGCCGTGCTGGCCACCGGCATCTTCCTGATCGGCGACAAGAACAACCTGTTCAGCCGCAAGAACCGGTACTTCATCGAGTTCAACTCGGTGAGCGGCCTCAAACCCGGCAACCCGGTGCAGCTCAATGGCGTGGACGTGGGCACGGTGGACAAGGTCGTCCTCCCCCAGAATCCGGCCGAGAAGCACATCCAGATCTGGATCAGCGTGGACTCGCACTACGGCGAGCGCATCCGCGGCCCGGTCGACCCTCTGGTGGCGAGCTCGTCCGGCGCCGGGAAACCCGGTTCGTCCCAGGCGCGCATCAAAACCTTAGGGCTCCTGGGCGACAAGTACATCGACCTGTCGACCGGAGCGCCCGAGCTGCCGGCGATCCCCAACGAGGGCCAGATCCCGGCCGCCCAGCCGACCAATGTGGACGCCCTGCTCGCCTCGGGTGAGGACGTGATGAGCAACGTGGTCGAGATCTCGGCCTCGCTCTCCACCATCCTCGGCCGCATGGAGCGCGGCGAGGGGCTGCTCGGCGAGCTGACCACCGACTCCGAGTCGGGCCGGCGCCTGAGCGCCTCGATCCTCGGCACCACCGAGGCGCTGGAGCGGATCGCCAGCACGATCGAGAACGGCGAGGGTCCGCTCGGCCGCCTGCTCAACGACAAGGCCATGGCCAACCAGCTCGCCAGCTCGCTCGACCGCTTCGAGAGCCTGCTCACCCAGGCCCAGAGCGGCCCCGGCCTCGCTCCGGCCCTCTTGAACGACCCGGCGATGAAGACCAGCTTCCAGGACACCCTGGCCCAGCTCAACCAGGTGGCGCGGGACCTGCAGGGCCTGACCGCGGATCTGGAGACGCGCGAAGGCCTGGTCCCCCGTCTGGTCTATGACGAGGAGTACGGCCGGAAGGTGACCGGCGAGGTTCAGGCGATCGTGGATCGCCTGAGCGAAGCGTCGCGGAAGCTCACGGAGGGCAACGGGACGGTGCCCATGCTGCTCAACGACCCGCAGATCTATGACGCCGTCAACGACGTCATCATTGGAGTCAACGAGTCGCGGATCCTGCGCTGGCTGATCCGCAATCGTCAGAAGAAGGGGATCGAGAGGAGATACAAGGACGAGGTGAAGGCGATCGAGTCGGAAGGAGGGACGCCCCCGCCGCTCGACAAGGGTCCGGATGTGATCGAGGAGGAGACGCCGGCCGAGCTGATGCCGGAGCCCACCCCCGAACCGACCCCAACCCCGCCGCCGCCGGAAAAGAGAGACGCCCCACGGGGCGTCTCTACATTGGGGGGGATATCCCTTCAGGTCCACGCAACTGTAGAGACGCCCCGTGGGGCGTCTCGGGTGGGGGTGAGGGTGTGAAGCACATCCTGGTCACCGGCGGCGCCGGCTTCATCGGCTCGCATCTGACGCGGCGCCTGCTCTCCCGGGGCGACCGGGTGACAGTGCTTGACGACTTCAACGACTTCTACGACCCGGCGCGCAAGCGCCGCAACGTCGCCCCCCTCCTGGAACGGCCCGACTACCGGCTGGTCGAGGGGGACATCCGCGACGAGGCGCTCGTCGACCGGTTGTTCTCCGAGGGAAAGTTCGACGGCGTGGTCCACCTCGCGGCCCGCGCCGGGGTGCGGCCGAGCCTGCAGGAGCCGGTCCTCTATGAGGACGTGAACTGCATCGGAACGCTGCGCCTGCTGGAGGCGGCCCGCCGCCACGGCCCGAACATCTTCATCTTCGGCTCGTCGTCGTCGGTCTACGGCATCAACGAGAAGGTGCCGTTCTCCGAGGCCGACGAGGTCAACCAGCCGATCAGCCCCTATGCGACGACCAAACGCTCGGGGGAGCTGCTCTGCTACAACTACCATCACCTGTACGGGTTCCGCACCGCCTGCCTG
This sequence comes from Acidobacteriota bacterium, assembly GCA_034667225.1. Lineage (GTDB taxonomy): Bacteria > Acidobacteriota > Thermoanaerobaculia > Multivoradales > UBA5704 > DATMER01. The sequence goes on along the minus strand of JAXDKG010000067.1, from coordinate 113,912 downwards.
CGCTTCTTCACGGTCTTCGGGCCGGGGCAGCGGCCCGAGATGGCGATCCACAAGTTCACCGACCTGCTGGCGCGCGGCAAGACCGTCCCGATGTACGGCGACGGCGAAAGCCGGCGCGACTACACCTATGTCGACGACATCATCGACGGCGTGGTGGCATCGCTCGACCTGGCGCCCGGCTTCGAGATCCTGAACCTCGGCGGGGCGGACACCACATCGCTCAAGGATCTGATCCATTGGATTGCTGAAGAGCTTGCCGTAGAGCCGCGCATCGAATATCTTCCGGCACAACCCGGGGATGTGCCGATCACGTACGCCGACGTTTCCAAGGCGGCCCGGCTCCTGGGGTATTCCCCCAAGGTCCCGATCCGGGAAGGTCTGCGCCGCTTCGTGGCCTGGTATGGAACGCAGTCTGGAGGGCAACAACCATGAACATCTGCGTCGTCGGAACCGGCTATGTCGGCCTGGTCACGGGAGCCTGCCTCGCCGACTTCGGCATGCAGGTCATCGGAGTCGACAAGGACTGCGGCAAGATCGACCGCCTGTCAAAAGGTGAGATCCCGATCTACGAGCCGGGGCTCGACACCCTGGTCAAGAAGAACATGGAAGAGGGGCGGCTCGCCTTCTCGACCGACCTCGGGCCGGCCATCGAAGAGGCGCAGGCGGTGTTCATCGCCGTGGGCACGCCGCCCCGGGAGGACGGCTCCGCGGACCTCACCTTCATCCGCGAGGTGGCCGAGTCGATCGGCACCCACCTGAACGGCTACAAGGTCATCGTCACCAAGAGCACGGTGCCCATCGGCACGGGCCAGATGATCGAGCAGATCGTGCGCGAGAAGGCCGGCGGCAAGCACCGCTTCGCCGTGGTGAGCAACCCCGAGTTCCTGCGCGAGGGCTCGGCCATCGACGACTTCATGCACCCGGACCGGGTGGTCATCGGCACCCGCGACCCCAAGGCCGCGGAGCTGATGCGGGACATCTACTCGCCGCTCGCCGCCGCCGACGTGCCGATCATTGTCACCGACGTGGAGAGCGCCGAGCTGATCAAGTACGCCTCGAACGGCTTCCTGGCGACCAAGATCTCGTTCATCAACGAGGTGGCGCGGATCTGCGAGGCCTGGGGCGCCAACGTCGAGGTCGTGTCCAAGGGCATGGGCATGGACAGCCGCATCGGCCCCAAGTTCCTGAGCGCCGGCCCGGGCTTCGGCGGCTCCTGCTTCCCCAAGGACACCCGCGCCGCCGCCCAGATCGCGCGCGACTCCAACCTCCGGTTCAAGATCATCGAGGCCGTGGTCGAGGTCAACGACGAGGTGCAGGCGCGCATGCTCGACAAGATCGGGTCCGCCCTGGAAGGCGGGATCTCCGGCAAGACGGTCGCGGTCCTCGGCCTCTCGTTCAAGCCGAACACCGACGACGTGCGCGAATCGCCGGCCCTGGTGATCGTGCGCGGGCTCCTGGCGGGCGGCGCCGAGGTCCGGGCCTACGACCCCGAAGCCATGAACGCCTTCGGGGAGATGCTCAAGGAAGACTCCATCGCCTATTGCAAGGACGCCTACGACGCGGCCGACGGCGCCGACGTCCTGGTCATCGTCACCGAGTGGAACCAATTCCGCAAGCTGGAGGTGGACCGCCTGCAGCTCCTCCTCAAGCAGCCGTTGATCGTGGACCTCCGCAACCTGTACGAGCCTGAGAAGATGGCTGCCGCCGGGTTCCGTTACGTATCCATCGGCCGTCCCGAGGGGAAGCCCCAATCCCGGGTAGAAACGGCCCAGCTCCGCGCAGTAGCGGGAGGCTCGAGATCGTGAAGAAGAGGACCGTCGTTACCGGGGGGGCGGGGTTTCTGGGATCGCACCTCTGCGAGCGCCTGATCGCCGAGGGTCACCGGGTCGTCTGCGTGGACAATCTGGTCACCGGGCGGACCGCTAACATCCAGCATCTGATCGGGCGGGACGACTTCCAGTTCATCCAGCACGACGTGTCGAAGCCGTTCGAGGTCGAGGGCCAGATCGACAACGTCCTGCACTTCGCGTCGCCGGCGAGCCCGGTCGATTACCTGGAGCTGCCGATCCAGACGCTCAAGGTCGGCTCGCTCGGCACGCACAACTCGCTCGGGCTCGCCAAGGCCAAGGGCGCGCGCTTCCTGCTCGCCTCGACCTCGGAGGTCTACGGCGATCCCAAGGAGCACCCGCAGACCGAGAGCTATTGGGGCAATGTGAACCCGGTGGGGCCGCGCGGCGTGTACGACGAAGCCAAGCGCTTCGCCGAGGCCATGGCCATGGCCTACCACCGCACCCACGGCCTCGAAGTGCGCATCGTGCGGATCTTCAACACCTACGGCCCGCGCATGCGTTTGCGCGACGGGCGCGTGGTGCCCGCCTTCCTGCAGCAGGCGCTCACCGGCGAGCCCATGACCGTGTTCGGCGAGGGCAGGCAAACGCGCTCCTTCTGCTATGTGGACGACCTCGTCGAGGGCATCTGGCGCCTCCTCAACAGCGACCTGGCGTCGCCGTGCAACATCGGCAACCCGCACGAGATGACCATCCTGGAGTTCGCCGAGACCATCCGCGACGCCGTGGGGAGCGAGAGCGAGATCGAGTTCAAGCCGCTGCCGGTCGACGACCCGCAGACCCGCCGGCCGGACATCACGCTCGCCCGCACCCGCCTGGGCTGGGAGCCGAAGGTCGCGCTCGCCCAGGGTCTCGAGAGCACCGTCGAATACTTCCGCCGCGCGCTGACCAGCGAGGGACGGCTGCCGGCCCTTCCCGGGGAGGTTCGCTGATGCAATGCGTACGCTGTGGCCGTCCTGACGCTCCGGCCCTGACCCGCCGCACCATGCCCGGCGCGCTCGGCGCCGAGATTCAGGAGAAGATCTGCGCCGATTGCTGGGCGGAATGGCAGAAGGCCGAGGTCATGGTGATCAACGAGCTCCGCCTGAACTTCATGGACCCCGAATCGCAAAAGGTCCTGAACCAGCACATGCGGGAGTTCCTCTTCTCCGGCGGGGGCACCGGAGCCTCCGGAGGAATACCGATAGGCGGCCCGGGTCCCTCTTCCCAAAGCTAAGTGCCGATCAATCCCCTGCTCCTCCCCGGCTACGCGGCCTACCTGAAGAAGGATTACGTCCAGGCGTTGATCGCCTGGGAAGATCCCTGGAAGGCTCTGACCGGGGATGACCGCGAGCTCTGCCTGGCGCTGATCCGCCTGGCCGGCGCCCTCCACCACGGCCGCGATGGCCGGCTGGATTCGGCCAACCATCTCTACGATTCCGGACGCGACGTGCTCGCGGCTCTGCCGGCCGCGGTGCTCGGCGTCGACGTGGCGAAGCTGCGCCAGGAGCTGCCGCCGTCGATCGGCGAGGCTCTGAAAGCACCGCCGCTGCTCCGCGCCGCGCCGTGGATTCCCCGGCGGCTCCTCCTCCGTTTTCTGGCGCTGGTGGTGATCGTGGGCACCGGCTTCGCGCTGCTCCGCTGGTCGCCGCTCGCCGAGTATCTGGACAAGGACGCGATCCTGGCCCTGTTCGAGCGCCTGCGCGGCACCTGGTGGGCGCCGGCGCTGCTGATCCTCTCGTTCGTGGTCCTCTGTCCGCTCGGCGTGCCCGCGACGCCGATGCTGGTTGCCGGAGGCATGGTCTGGGGGGTGCTCTGGGGATCGGTCTACAACGTACTGGGGACCTCTCTTGGCGCGGCCTCCACGTACTGGCTGGGCCGGGTGCTAGGGAGGGATTTCGTCCTCCACCTGTTCGGGCGCAGGTTGCGGCGGGTGGAGCGGATGGTGGCGCGGCGGGGCGGCTTCCTGAGCCTGGCGGGCGTCCGCTTCCTTCCGGTTCCCTTCGTGCTGGTCAACTACTGCGCCGCCTTCGTGGGCATCCGCCCCAGTCTCTTTCTTTCTTCCACCTTCGCCGGCCTGGCCGTGACCGTGCCCTTCTTCACCTACTTCGCCCACGCCCTCTCGCGGGCGGCGACCGGCGAGCGCTCGGGCGTCTACATCCAGCTCGGCGTGGCCATGTTCCTCTTCTTCCTGATCACCTTCCTCCCCCGCTTCCTGCAGGCGCGCAAGAGAAGAGAGAAGTACCGGGTGCTCCTGGCCCGACGGCAGGGACGGCGGAGCTAGCTAGATCCGGTCGTAGACGTCGGCCAGTGCCAGGGTGCAGCGGATCGAGGGCAATTCCAGGCACGCTCCGGGGTCGTCCGTCTCGGTGAGGACCCAGCGCTCATCCGCCTCCCGGACGTGATGCTCGACATGGACCCGGTCCTGGGCGATCACCAGATACTCGCAGAACGAAGGCAGGGTCCGGTAGTTGGCGAACTTGCTCCCCCGGTCGTAGTCCTCGGTCGATTTTGAGAGCACCTCCGCGATGAGGATCGGATTGAGGAGCGTATCGAGCTCCCCGTCGTCGAATCGGGGATCGCCGCAGACCACGACCACGTCGGGATAGGTATAGAGGTCAGTCGCGGGAATGCGGACGCGCATGTCGGCCGTGTATGCCTCGCAGTCTCGTCCCTTCCGAAGCTGTGCGTGCAGTGCCGCAAAGAGGTTGCCTGTGATGAGATTGTGCCGCCGGCTCGCGCCGGTCATCGCGACGAGCTCGCCGTGGATGAGCTCGCTCTTCGACGCGCTCCGGCGTTCGAGGGCCAGATACTCCTCGGGGGTAAAGCGCGGCACAGGGTCCGTAGCCATGCGATGAAAATACCATGGTCCGGATCAGGAGGAGGGGTCTTCTCCAAACTCAAACCCCTGCTCCGCCGTCGCCTCTCCAGAGTTGCTCGTGCTTCGCTCATCGAGCTTGCGTAGCGCCTCCCGTGTCTCCTTAGTTTGAAAATGCTCTGGCCCAAGGATGCGAATCCGCGCCTCCAAAACCTCTTCGTACATCTCCCGAGACCGAGACAACTCACCCTGGGCTTGCAGCACCCAGGCCAGCCTGTGCTTCGACGTCAGCGTGTAGGTGTGCTCCGGGCCAAGGAGACGAATCCACGCCGCCAAAACCTCCTCGTACATCTCCCGAGACCGAGACAACTCACCCTGGGCTTGCAGCACCCAGGCCAGGCTGTGCTTCGACGTCAGCGTGTGGGGATGCTCCGGGCCAAGAAGACGAATCTCCGCCACCAAAACCTCCTCGCACATCTCCCGAGACCGAGACAGCTCACCTTGGGCTTGCAGTACCCAGGCCAGGGTGTGCTTCGACGCCAGCGTGTCGCGGTGCTCCGGGCCAAGGAGACGAATATTCGCCACCAAAACCTCCTCGCACATCTCCCGAGACCGAGACAGCTCACCCTGGGCTTGCAGCACCCGGGCCAGGCCGTGCTTCGCCAGCAACGTCTCATGGCGCTCCGGGCCAAGGAACTTTTCCGCCAAGTCCAAACCTTGCTGCAGGATATTTTGCGCGCGCGGAAAATCTCCGAGCCGCCACCAGAGATCTCCGACAAGCACCGAAGCGGTCAGGAATGGCACGGACTGCCTTCCGCTCTGAGCCTCGTCAAGCCTCACGGCCAGCTCGGCATGCCCCACAGCTTCCTGATATCGCCCCAGATCCAGCAGAAGCTGTGCACGCAAAAAGTGAAACTCGCCGAGCCGCTCCATGGGCACGCCCAGCGGGTTGCCCTCCTCGTCGCGCGGTCCGGTGCCGTAAGCGTCGAGCAGGGCCAACCGCCGATAGGCCGGCCAACGGCCTTTCGTTCCTTCGATCGCGCCCCAGAGGGTCTCGGGCTTGAGCCATCCCTCGGCGAGCGCGGTCTCGAGCCCGTCTCGGAGGTCATCCGCCTCTTCCATTCCTACCCACCAGGCAAGATCGCGGAGGAATTCATCGCGTTCGTCCTCTCCGAGATGATCAGCCAGGGTCACGAACAGCCGAGCCACGTCCCGGGTCGTCACAAGCAGCCCACGGCGCAGAGCCGGAGCAATCTGCGCGGCCCGGGTCCTCCTCTCCTTCGCTTGAAAATGCTCCAGGACCGCTAGGCGGACGATCGGCTCCCGGAAGCGATAGACATTGACCGAAGCAGGGAAACCCGGGTGACTGTACTCAAGATCCTCGAACACCCCGAAGCGTTCCACCAGGATCTCATCGATCGAATCGGCCAGATCGTCTTCGACCTCCTCCGCGAGAGCTTGGACATCCAGGAGGAGATTGGCCGGCACCAACTCGCCGCAGAGGGCTGCGTCGAGGAGAAAGCCCCAGAGCGCCCGGACATGCTCCGGGTGCTCATGAAAAGCCTGGCTTAGAGGGTCGATGAGCTTCTCCTCGAGGAGCTTCGCGGCCTTTGCGTCGTCGACTCTCCAGACCCAGTGCCCGTCCTCCGCCAGTGCGCCCTCGTGTTCGAGCTTCCACACCGCCCTCCCAACAAGCGCGGGAAGCCCGCTGGAATAGCGTTCCAGAGTCTCGGCCAGGTCGGGTGGAAATGCGTTCGGTGCGAGGCGTAGATCGAGGATCTCCCAGAGATCCCGTTGATCGAGCCTGCGGAGCTCGAAGCGCTCCACGTCCGTCAACGCCCCCGGCACGAGGTACGCGGCCTGATCGCCCGGGCCGCAGGAAACCACCAGGACCACGTGCGGAAACCTCTCCGCCACTTCGGGCAACCAGCGGCGGGGATTCTCCGCAGAAGGCATCGCATGAAAGCGCGCCGGATCGACGACGTGCAAGATGACCCGTCCGGAGAGGCTCTCCAAGATCGACGCCAGGATCTCCCGGGCAGAGAACAGTTCGCCGGAAAATCCCTTGTCGCTGCGGCCAAAGATCTTCCGAAGCGCCGTGACCGGCTCCTTGAGGCTCAGGGTCAGCGAGAGGAGCGAGGCCCAGCCGGTGCCTTTGACTCCCAGGCGGACGGCGGAAAATAGCGCTTCCAGGAGCTCTTTCCGGGCCTCCCCCTGCTCCTGCCGCCGTTTCTCCACCTGAAGCTCGAAGTACTTCGCGAAGCCCACCGCCTCGTCATAGCCCTCGAGGTCGATCTCCAGGATCTCCTCCACCTCTTGACCGGCCTGACGCAGCCGGCGCACGGCCGCCTGGAGCAGGTAGCGGCGCCCGATCCCGGTCTCGCCCGACAAGAGCACCACCGACGACCCTCCCGTGAGGGCGGCGGTCAACCGGACCAGGTCTCCTTCGCGCTGGAAGTTGTACCGACCGAACCAGGCGGGCCCAGGGACGTCCTCGGGCCGAAAGAGAGGCTCAGACATCGAAGTGCTCCAGATACGACAGCAGTTCCCGGCATTGTATCCGGATGGCAGGAGCGCCGCGACGGGCACACCGACAGGGAGGGCGGGGGCTTAAGGCGGGTTAAGGTTCACTGCGGCCGTTCGCGGAGCCGCTTCATCTCCTCTTCGAGCGCGCGGAGCTTCTCCTCGGCCAGGTTGGCTCGTTCGGCCTCCTGCCGGGCCCGCGCCTCCGCCGACAAGCGAGCCTCGTCCGCCTCGGCCGCATTCAGCAGATCCTCGCCGGTTTCCTTGTCCCGGAATCGAAGTCGAGAACCTTCGGGCTTCAGGATCAAGCCTGTCGTCCGGCTCTCCAGCGAGCCGTCCACCCGCTGCGGGAGCGGCTGGTACCGGCCTCCCTCCAGTCGGAAGCCTTGCAGCCGGGGCCGCACGTACTCCCCGAAGGGATCGAAGAGGAAGTACTCCTCCACGCCCAGGCGCTCGTACAGCTTCTTCTTCTCCACATCCTCGTCCCGGGTGCTTTCCGATGTCAGCTCGATCACCAGCGAAGGCACTTGCCCGCCCTCTTCCCACAGCTTGTAGATCCGGCGGCGGTTGTCCGTCCGCTTGCCGACGCCCTTGATCAGGAAGATGTCCGGCGCCACGCAGGCCTTGGGATCTCCCTCCCGGTAGTAGAGGAACAGGTTGCCCCAGACGTAGACGTCCGGCACGCCGGCATAGCGCCGCACGAGTGCGAACCGCAGGTCTTCCAGGACCTGGGCATGGATCTCGGTCTCCCCCATGGGCCGTCCATCTGACTCGGGATAGTGGATTTTGTTCTGGAGAGGGATGGACATCGGCAACCTCCCGGCTCCGTTTGGACCGTGATTCCATCACAAGGTCCGTCAGAGCGCAACGCAGGCGAGAACAAGTCTAGCATGCAGCGCGGACTTGAATCGCCTGCCGGCTTGCCATAGAGTTGTCCCCACAAGATGAGTGAAGATCTTCGGCAGTTGCGCGCCGTTCTGCGGCAGGCGATCAGTGCCTCTCGTCTGTCCGGCCGTCAAATCGAGACGTCCATGGGGCTCGGCCATGGCTATCTCGAGCGCATCCTCGACGGCAGGAGCGATCTCCGGGTGCGCCACCTCCTGGCACTCGCCAACCTGTTGAAGATCCCTCCGCAGGACTTCCTGGAACTGGGCGTCCCCCAGCCGGAAGCCGGGACGAAATACCGTCTCAAGGACTGGATCATGCCTCCCACGTTCGCGCCACCCAACACGCCAACGGCGACGGACGCATCCGTTGGCGATCTGGGAAAGCTGGTGCGCGATGCGGTGCAGGAGGCGCTGCACACGGACCTGAAGGATGCCATCCGTGCCGTGGTGCGGGACGAGATGGACGGCAAGACCCCCAAAGCCAAGCGTTGATTCCGGTCCGAAACCGGCATTCTCCTGTCCGATTCCTCTTCGCGGCTGTCCGAAAACTCTCAGCGGCTGTCCGAAAAATCTTCGCCGTAGTCCGAGAATGCTCCGCGGCAGTCCGAGAATGCTCCGTAGCAGTCCGAGCTTGCTCCACGGCAGTCCGGGAATGATCCGCTGTAGTCCGAGAAATATACGCTGTAGTCCGAAAACTCTTCGCCGTAGTCCAGGAAATATCCACCGCAGTCCGATTTCTTCGTGGCTCAGTCCGAGAACTCTGCGCACTTGTCCGAAAAACTCGGCCGCCAGTCCGATAAATTCGAGACCTGGTCCGATAAATCTGGGGTTTTGTCCGAAGAATCGCGGCCGCAGTCCGAAAAATCAGCGCGGCGCGACCGCCCACAGGCGGCCGTCGATCTCGGCGCCCATGCCGTGGGTCTTGAGGATCATGTAGAGCGCCTGGTCCCAGGGTACGTCCTTGAGCTCGACCGTCACGGAGCCCTGCACCCTCGGGTCGAGGATGAGATTGAAGCCCGCGAGCTTGGCAAATGTCCGGACGACGTCCTGGAGCGGCGCTTTGTGCAGGCTGACGGTGATCGGGAAGCCGGTCCACCGTCCCTGGCCTGCCGGCCCCTGTCCGCGCTCGACGACACCGTGGCCTTCGAGGTTGACCGACCGGGGAGGAGCCTCGGCTCCCTGCGCGGGCAGGGCGAGACACAGGGTGAGGAGAGCGGGCAGGATAGGGCTCATGGTTCAATTGTACACAGCCGGCCAGCCGACCTCCTCAGAGTGGTGCCGTGCTCGCGACGCTCGCGGCTACGGGCTGGTCGTCCTCGAGCCAGAACCTCACTGTGTCGGCGTCGATCTTCCTCTTGGTATCGGCCTCGACGACGATCCAATTGAGGTTGACCCTGACCCTGTCGCCCAAGGAGTCCCTGAGGCGGACCAGGTGGGGAGGACTCACCTGCCAGTCGACGGCTCCGATCCCGAGCTTCCCATCCTCCCAGCGATCCTCCCGACGGTCCTCTGGTTCCCCGAACGGAGGCTCGAGCAGGATTCGACTCCCTTTGAACTCCAGGTAGACGGCAAGCTTGGCCTTGCAGTCGTTCTGCCCGGTCAGGCGCATCTCCATCGAGTCCCATTGACTCAGGGGTACGACATCCGGATGGCTGAGCTTGGCCTCGAGGCAGTTCTTCAAATCGGTAGTAGGCTCGATGACTGTCTCTACCTTGCTCTTCGGTCCGAACAGGCTCGTCCACGCGTCCTTGGCTTGAGTCATCGCCACGCCCAGAGCGGCGATGGTGACAGCCACGGTGACGATCTTGCCGAGGTTGTTGTTGATCCGGTCCAGGATGCTGAACGAGGGCTTCGGGTCTTCGGTCATGGTCTGCCTCCCTCGGCGTACTGGTGGGGTTCGTCGAAGAACCCCGCGGCTTCGGTGATCGCGGTGTCGAGGAGGACCCCACGGAGGAAATTGCCGGTCTCGCGGAACCGGACGGTCTCGACGCGGTATTCGAGGTCGTCCTCGCAACCGATCTGCGCCCAATAGGCGGCCCACTTCGACACGTTCCTGATCCCGGCGTTGTGCTTCATCACCGCGACCGGCAGCTCGTCCTTGCCGAGCTCGGTCTTCCACCAGCCGGCTGCCGTCGCGATGTTGTTCTGCGGATCGAGTAGGTACTCGACGTCCGAGGCCGCGCCGCTCGCCTGCAGCAACTGTGATTGCTCGTCGAGCTTGGCGAAGGTCGCGGGCATCAGTTGGAGCAGCCCCACCGCGCCGACCGGAGAGATCGCGCCTGCATAGAAGCGGCTCTCCTGATGGATCAAGGCATACATGACGCTCTGCGACCGGGGCTTGGAGCCGCCCATCGGCCATGCCGCGCGCGCCAGCGACGCTTGCAGCTCGAGCCTGGGCAGTTGCGCCGGATGCGGATAGACGGTGACAAGGTAGCGCGCATCAGCTTGCAATGCGGTGAGACGCTCGCGCGGCGCCGCGGCGCTCACGATGGTGATTTCACCGGCGGCCGGCCAGTCCTGGAGCTTGGTTCCGAGCAAACCCGCCAGTCGCAGCCAGTTGTCGGCCGTTACATCGAAGTCCCTGGCGGCCAGCGCGTCCTGCCGGAGGGCCAGCAGCTGCGTGGCAGCCGGTATCAGACCGCGCGCATCGAGCACGTCGAGAGGAATGTCGTCCAAGCGTTTGCCGAGGGCTTTCTGGGTGTCGAATTCCGCCGCGAGGAGGCGCTCGTAGAATCCCGGGCTCGCGGCGGCCTCCAGGCGCCGGTGATAAGGCGAGACAGCGGTGAGCTCGGTGTCCACCCGGCTGTTGCGATAGGCCTGTCCGAGGGCTGCCCGGGTTTGGGAATCGGCCGCGGGCAGATCCTGGCTGATGGCCTTGATCCCCTCATCCAGGTGGAGGCGCGCGCGCAGCCCGTAGTAGCCGTACGGCGTCTCGCCGATCACCTGCCGGAAGAAGCCTTTCGCCCGTTCCGCATCGTTTTTCCGCTCGGCAATGCGCCCGCGCCAGAAGAGCGACCGCACGCGGTAGACGCCGTCGGAATGGCGGATCAGGTAGTCCGCCAGCAGCCGGTCGGCGGCCTCCAGATCTCCGTCGCGGTTGCGGCCCACCAAGCCCAGCGCCGGCAGGTACCAGGCCGAATCCTGATAGTCATTGAGGCCCTGGTAGTCGCGCAGCTCCCCGTAGTAGGCAAGAGCCTTGTCCAGGTCTGGCCGGAAGAGGTATGCGGTGGCCAGTTGATAGAGCGCCTCGTCCTCCATCGGGCTCTTGGGAAAGCGCCGCCGGAGATCGGCCATGTCGGCGATCAGGGCCTCGCCGCCCTGAATGATTCCCCGGCGGTACAGGGCTTTGACCGCGACCGGCCCACTGCCGGCCAGGGCGATCACTTCGCTCAGCACCTCGACCAGCTCCGGAGTCCCTCGCTTCTGGCGCTGGTAGTTGGCCCACTCGTACCCGGCCTCCGTGCGGACGTCGACGGGCGCCTGCCGATCGTCCCACAGCTTCTTCAGGGTGCGGGCCGCCTCGTCCTTCTGCGCTTCGGTCTTGACCAGCGCGAGCTGCCGCCGGGCGCGGAAGAAGTCCAGCCGGTCGCGCGTGGCCAGGCCCTTTTCCAGGAGCTGCGCCTGGACCTGGCGGTCCACGTCGTCTATCTCACCCCGGGAGTCGATGGCCAGGAAGTCGAGGTAGAGGTCGAACGCGAGCTCCTGGCGCTGGTGTTTCCAGGCCACGTGCATCAAGCGGTGAGCCAGGTCTTCGGCCACGAGCGGCAAGCCGGGAAGCAGGCCGCTCTGCAGCATTCCCGAGGCCAGGCGCGTCTCCCGGAGCTGTTCCGCCAGCTCGAGAGCGAGATCGACTTCGCCGGCCGAGGCGGGACCGCGCTCGTCCAGGATCTGCAGCCAGCGCCAGAGCCCGACGATGGCGAGGCCGCTGCCTCCCCAGGTGTCGCCGTAGGGATCCGAGGCGGCCCAGGACGCGAGCTCCCGGAAGGCGGCCCGCGCCGGCTCGACGTTCCCGCGCTGCCGCTCCACCTCGCCCCGGAGATAGGTGACCGTGGGCCAGCTCGGGTCGTCCTGCGCCGTCGCCCGCCGGCCGGACAGGAGCGCCTCGATCTCCGGAGGCGCGTTCCGGTTGGTGGGTTGCACTGCCTCGAAGAGGCTTCCCACCGCGTCGGCCCCAGTCGTTTCGGTGGGAGCCGCCGGGCCTGCGCACCCTGCCGACAGGATCAGGAGGAGACACGCCGCCGCCAAGGTTTTGTATGCCATACCCGGAGAACGACGGCCGCGGACTGATCCCCTCACCAGTTCTCCGGCATCTCCCTTGCAGCATTTTCTGGAGCCGTACGTCAATGTCGAGGAGGGTGACCGATGAACCCGACCCGCAGAGACTTCCTGAAAGCCGGCACCATCGGGGGCCTGGCTGCCACGGTGTTCGGCTTCGACCTGGCTCCCGCCCACGCGCAGCTCCGCGCGCTCAAGATCGCGCGCGCCACCGAGACGCGCTCGACCTGCCCTTACTGCTCGGTGAGCTGCGGCGTGATCCTCTACACGCTGGGCGACAGATCCAAGAACGTCACCCCGCAGATCGTCCACGTCGAGGGCGACCCCGACCATCCGATCAACCGCGGGACGCTGTGTCCCAAGGGGGCCTCTCTCGAGCAGGACATCGTGAACCCACGGCGCCTGGTCAAGCCGCAGGTCCGCCGGCCCGGCTCCGATCACTGGGAGGACATCGCCTGGGATACCGCCCTCGACGAGATCGCCCGCCGGGTGAAGAAGACCCGCGACGAATCGTTCGTGGAGAGGGACGCCCAGGGGCGCACGGTCAACCGCTGCGAAGGCATCGCCTTCACGGGCGGCTGCACGGACACCAACGAATTCAACTTCCTGGTCGTCAAGGCCATGCGCAGCCTGGGGGTCTGCTATCTCGAGAACCAGGCCCGGGTCTGACACGGCCCCACGGTCTCAAGTTTGGGACCTTCATTCGGGCGCGGGGCCATGACCAATGGCTACACGGACATCAAGAACACCGACATGATGCTGATCATGGGTGGCAATCCCGCGGAGAACCACCCCTGCGGCTTCAAGTGGGCGATCGAGGCCAAGCGGGTCCGCAATGCCAAGATGATCGTGGTGGACCCGCGCTTCACGCGCACGGCGGCCACCGCCGATCTCTTCCTGCAGATCCGCGCGGGCGCCGACATCGCCTTCCTCGGCGGCCTGATCCACTACGCCATCGAGAACGGCCGCCTGGCCCGGGAGTACCTCCTCCACTACACCAACGCCGCGTTCCTCATCAAGGAGGGTTTCAAGCTGCCGGAGGACGGGTTGTTCTCCGGCTTCGATGCGGCCACGCAGGAGTATGACAACTCCAGTTGGAACTATGAAGGCGGCAGCTCCGCGCCAGAAAAGCAACCCACGGATGCCACGTACCCGAACCCGGCCGCCAAGCTGCCTTCCGACGTGGCCTACGATCTCTCGCTGCAACATCCCCGCTGCGTCTTCCAACTGCTCAGGAAGCAGTACTCCCGCTACACGCCGGAGATGGTGGAGCGCGTCACCGGCATTCCCAGGGACCAGTTCCTGAAGGCCGCCGACCTGTTCACGTCCGTCCGCAAGGACGGCGACATGAAGAAGGCCGCGACGATCATCTACGCGGTGGGCTGGACGCAGCACACCTTCGGCTCGCAGATCATCCGCACCGCGGCGATCCTGCAGCTCCTGCTGGGCAACGTCGGCCGGGCCGGCGGCGGCGTCAATGCCCTGCGCGGGCATTCCAACATCCAGGGCGCCACCGACATGGCCGGCATCTTCGACAACCTGCCCGGTTATCTGAAGGTGCCGACGCCCGAGGACAAGGATTTCGCGGCCTATGCCAAGCGCATCACGCCGACCTCTTCGAAGCCGCCGGAATGGGATTCGTACAACTACTGGTCGCACACGCCCGCCTTCGCCGTCTCCTTCCTGAAGGCCATGTACGGCGACGCGGCGAACCAGGGCAACGACTGGGCTTTCGATTTCCTTCCCAAAGTGGATCGCAACTATTCCTGGACCCACATCTGGGACGACATGTACAAGGGCAGCGTCAAGGGCATGTTCGCCTTCGGCATGAACGGCGTGGCCATCGGTCCCGACTCGCAGAAGAACATCGCGGCGCTCAAGAAAGCCGACTGGCTGGTCGTCGGCGAGATCTACCCGGACGAGACCAGCGAGTTCTGGATGTCACCGGGCATCGATCAGGAGGAGATGCGGAAGATCGGCACGACCGTCTACCGCCTGCCCTGCGCGGGGTTCGCCGAGAAGGACGGCTCGATGACGAACTCCTCCCGCTGGCTGCAATGGAAAACCGCGGCGCTGCCCCCGCCGGGAGAGGCGCGCCTGGACCAGGACATCCTCGCGCAGATCTTCCTCCGGGTGCGCGAGCTGTACCGGGCCGAGGGCGGGAAGCTCCCCGGTCCCATCCTGAGCCTCACCTGGCCCTACACCGATCCGCAGCATCCGTCGCTCGCGGAGGTGGCCAAGGAGTTCAACGGCAAGGCCCTGGCCGATCTCGAGGACCCGAAGACCGGGCAGCAGATCAAGGCGGGCCAGCAGCTTCCCGGGTTCGCCTGGCTCAAGGACGATGGCACCACGTCGTGCGGCAACTGGATCTACAGCGGCTGCTGGACCGAGGCCGGCCCGCAGCTCGCGCGCCGGGGCACGGACGATCCGTCGGGCCTCGGCATCTATCCGGGCTGGGCGTGGTCCTGGCCGGCCAACCGCCGCGTCCTGTACAACCGCGCCTCGTGCGATCTCGCCGGCCGGCCGTGGGACCCGGAGCGGCGGCAGGTCTGGTGGAGCGAGGCCGCGCAGAAGTGGCTGGGCAACGACGTTCCCGACTTCAAGACGGACTCGCATCCGGAGGAGCATCTGGGGCCGTTCATCATGAACGCGGAAGGGGTGGGCCGCATCTTCGCGCCGCTGGCCCTGTTCGCGGACGGACCCTTTCCGGAGCACTACGAACCGATCGAGAGCCCGGTGAAGAATCCTTTCCATCCGCAGCAGTCGAACAACCCGGTGGTCAAGAAGCTCACCTCGGCGGCGGACCGGTACGCGGCCACGGGCGGGGAGTTCGACGTGGTCTGCACCACCTACCGGCTCACCGAGCATTACCACTACTGGACCAAGAACAATCCGGTGAACGTGCAGCTCATCCCCGAGCCGTTCGTCGAGATCCCGGTCGAGCTGGCCGAGGCGCTGGGGGTCCAGGGCGGCGAGCGGGTGCGGGTGACGAGCGCGCGCAGCGATTACGTTGCCAAGGCCTTCGTCACGCGCCGCATCAAGCCCATGCGGATCGATGGCAGGAAGATCTATCAGATCGGCATTCCGATCCACCAGGGCTACCGCGGCATCGCCGAGGACGAAGGCAGGAACGAGCGGACGCTGGTCAACCGGCTGTCGCCGACCGTCTTCGATCCCAACGCCTACACGCCCGAGTTCAAGGGCTTCCTTGTGAAGATCGCGAAGGCATGAGGACACGACGATGAGCCAGGCCAATCTCGACATCGTCCGGATCTCGGGCCATGCGGGGCCCGTTCCCGGGGAGGGCTTGAAGCGGGGCTTGGGGGTCGCCAAGCTGATCGATACCACGACCTGCATCGGCTGCAAGGCCTGCGAGGTCGCCTGCCTGGAATGGAACGGGCTCTCGTTCAGCGATACCACCTTCCAGAACAGCTACCAGACCCAGCCCGAGACCTCCTGGAACTTCTGGAACCTGATCAAGTTCAACGAATACGAGCCCGAGGGCGGCAGCCTGATGCTGCTGATGCGCAAGGACCAGTGCATGCACTGCGAGGAGCCGGGCTGCCTGATCGCATGTCCGGCCGAGGGCGCGATCGTTCAATACGCCAACGGCATCGTCGACTTCCAGCAGGACCAGTGCATCGGCTGCGGGTACTGCTTGGCCGGCTGCCCCTTCAACATCCCGAAGTTCAGCCCGGCCTCGCAAAAGGTTTTCAAGTGCACGCTCTGCTCGGACCGCGTCAACGAGGGCCTCGAGCCTGCCTGCATCAAGGCGTGCCCCACCGGCTGCCTGGAATTCGGCACCAAGGACGAGATGAAGGTGAAGGCCGAGACCCGCGCGCAGCAGCTCCGCGAGCATTCGGGTTTCGCCAATGCCGGGGTCTACGATCCGGCCGGCGTGGGCGGCACCCATGTGATCTACGTCCTCCACGACGTCACCAACCCGGAAGCCTACGGCGGCCTGCCCAAGGACCCGCGGGTCCCCTGGACGGTGCGGCTGTGGAAGGGACCGCTCAAGTGGCTCGGCAATCTCGCGATGGCCGGCGGCCTGGTCGGCCTCTTCGTGCACTATCTGCGCTTCGGCCCGAAGAGCGTCGAGGAGGATGACGAGATCCCTCGGCACGGGAGACAGCCATGAATGGGCGAGTCCTGCGGTATACGTTTCGCGAGCGGCTGATGCATTGGATGGCCGGGCTGTCCTACGTCTACCTCCTGCTCACCGGCTTCGCCTTCTGGTCTCCCTGGCTGTTCTGGATCGCCACGGTCCTCGGAGGGGCCACGATCTCCCGCATGCTGCATCCCTGGGTCGGCGTGGTCTTCACGCTGGCGGTCTTCTGGATGTTCGGCGTCTGGGCGTCGCAGATGCGCAGCACCGATCGCGACCGGGAGTGGTGGCGCTCGCTGCGGCACTACATCCGCAACGAGGACGATCAGGTCCCGCCCGCGGGGAAGTTCAACAGCGGCCAGAAGCTCCTCTTCTGGGGCTTCTTCTGGTGCGGGATCGTGCTCTTCCTCTCGGGCCTGGTCCTCTGGTTCCCCGATCGGATCCCATTCCTGCGTCTGGCCGCCGTGATCGTGCATCCCATCGCCGCGCTGCTGACCATCGCTCTCTTCATGATCCACGTGTACATGGGCCTGGCGGTCGAGCCCGGCGCCCTCGGGTCGATCCTGCGTGGGGATGTGTCGCGCAAGTGGGCGGCGAGGTACCATCGCGCCTGGTATGAGCAAATGGGACCGGAGGATCGAGCGGGCCGATGAGCTCGCGGCAAAGCATCCCTTTGCCGCCGAGGCCTTGAGCTTCTATGCCCGCATCGCCGGCTTCCAGAAATCGCTCTACGCCGGCTTGAAGCCCGGCAGAGGCTCGTTACGCGGCGATCTGGAGCTCGCCATCCTCCTCCCCTGGTTCTCGCCGTTTCTCTCGTTGATCGAAGGCATCGCTCCTCCCCCTCTCGCGCGATCGGCCGCGGGGATGAGGAGCGCGGTGCTCCAGGAATTCTGGGCCGGAAGAGAGCTCACGGACGCCGAGGCCCTGATCGCCTGGGCGTTCCTGCAACCCTACGCCGAGCATCTCGCCGGCCAGGCAGGACCGGCGGAGACGCAGGCCGCGCTCTGCCCTCTCTGCTTCCGCAAGCCGCAGGTGGGCGTCCTGCGGCCATTAGGAGACGGCGCCAAGCGCTCCTTGATCTGCTCGCTCTGCGCGACGGAGTGGGATTACCGGCGGATCGTCTGTCCCGCCTGCGGCGAGGAAGACGTGAACAAGCTGCCCGTCTACGTCGCCGAGGAGCTGGGCCACGTGCGCGTGGAAGCCTGCGACGCCTGCCATCACTACATCAAGACGATCGACCTGACGAAAGACGGCAGGGCCGTGCCGGTGGTGGACGAGCTGGCGGCGATCCCCCTCAGCCTGTGGGCATCCGAGAACGGGTACACGAAGTGGAGCCCCAACCTGCTGGGCCTTTGAGCAGCTCGAATGTACTAGTCTCTTGCCGCATGCCGAAAAAGCCCAGACCGACGAAGCAGCGGGAGCCGACGCCGAGACCGGCGCTTCCGGCCCGGCGGTGGGTCCTGCTCCTCGCCGCGCTCGTGCCGCTCTTCGTGTACTGGCCGACCACCAGCTACCTGTTCGTGCTCGACGACTTCCTGCTCTTCCAGAAGAGCGAGTCCCTGAGGGACCTGGACAGCATCCCGCGCGGGTTCGTGGCCGACCTCGGCGCGGTGCGCAAGGGCACCGAGACGGTCAACAGCAGCTACTACCGGCCGGTGTTCCTGACGCTCTCGACGCTGTACTACCAGGCGGTCGAGGGCGACCCCGGCGACTGGCACGCCGCGGCCGTGGTGCTCGCCGCCCTGATCGGCGCCCTGGCGTGCGGTTTCTTCCTGCGGCTGGGCTTGCCGCCGCCGGTCGCGCTCCTCGCGTCGCTGGTCTTCTCCCTCCATCCGGCGCACGTCAGCTCCGTCGCCTGGGTGTCGGGCGTGCAGGAGGTCCTGGCCGCGCTCTTCGTGCTCTGCGCCGTACTGGCGATCCTCTCCGCCAGGCTGCCGACCGCCGTGGCGGTGCTCTTCTACGCCCTGGCGCTGCTGTCCAAGGAGGTGTCGATCGGCCTCATGGCGTTCGTCGCGCTATGGGCCCTCTACGAGAGATCGCAGCGGCTCTGGCGGACGACCGCCGTGATGGCGGGCGTGACGGTCCTCTATCTCGCCGCCCGCGTCGCGGTCCTGGGAGGGCTGGCCGTGCCCTTCCCGGGCGCTCCGGGCATCGGCCAGTCCCTCCCTGCCGTGCCGGTGGCGTTCGCCACCTATCTGCGCCTGCTCGTCGCGCCGGTGGAGTTCTCCTTCTTCCGCCCCGAGCGTCCCGTCTACGGGCCGTTCTCGGCGCCGGTCCTGATCTCGGTGGCGGTCATCGCCGTCCTCGCCGGGCTGGCCTGGTGGGCGATCAAGAAACGGCGGGAGCTCGCCCTGCCTCTCGCGTGGCTGACGGCCTTCCTGCTGCCGGTGCTCAACCTGTGGGCGCTCCACCCGCAGTGGATGATGACAGACCGCTACCTGTTCCTGCCGTCGCTCGCCCTGCCGTGGATCCTCGCCATCCTGCTGCCGCGCCGGGCGCTGATCGCGACGCTCGCGGTCCTCGCGGCCGTGTTCGCCGGCCTCACCCTGCGCTACTCCGCGATCTTCCACGACGAGCGCACCT
The DNA here is from genome assembly GCA_034667225.1 of Acidobacteriota bacterium. Classification (GTDB taxonomy): domain Bacteria; phylum Acidobacteriota; class Thermoanaerobaculia; order Multivoradales; family UBA5704; genus DATMER01. Next base: position 94,895 of record JAXDKG010000067.1, on the reverse strand, counting down.
TCTATGCCGCCATGGAGAAGGCCGAGCCGACGAGCGCGTTCGTCCACGCCGAAAAGGGCAGGCTCCTGATCCAGGACGGCAACGTCGCCGGGGCGCGGGCCGCGCTGATCCGGGCGGTGGAGCTCGATCCCATCGAGCCCGGAGCGCTGGAGTCGCTCGGCGACCTGGAGCTGCAACGGGGCGACCTCGACGCGGCGGAGGCCCGCTTCCGGGGGGCGCTCGTCGAGAGGCCGTATGCCAGCCGCGGCTTCAAGCTCGTGGTGATCGCCCGGGCGCGGGCGGGGCAGCGGGAGAGGGCAGCGGCCCTGATCGAGGAGTCGGCGCGGCGCTGGCCCGAGGACTTCGAGGTGCAGCTCCTGCACGCCCTCTTCCTGGGCGCGGCCGGCAAGTGGGAGAAGGCCCAGGCCGCATTCGACGCCGCCCACCGGCTCCGGCCTCAGGACCCGGCCGTCGCCGGCGGGCTCGACAACGCCCTGGCGCGCCTCCTGCCGACCATCCAGCCGCCCTGACGGGCTCAGCGGTTGAGGGGCCGCTCGTTGATCAAGTGGAAGCCGCGGCTGATGAGCGGGAATCGGGAATCGCCCATCCGCCGGAACCGGCCGCGGATCTGCTTGCCGTTCACCGTCCCCTCCAGGGCGAGCACGTCCGGCTCGACCCGCTTGAAGGAAATGGCGGCGTCCATCTCCGGGTCGCAGCAGAGCGTGTACATGTGCGGCCCGGGGTCCAGTCTGAGCTCGTATTCGCGGATCACGGTCTCGTGTGCGTACTGGATGCCGATGACCCACGCCCACTCGAAGACCAGCCGCCGCCACAGGGATTCGTCCGTGACCAGCAGCGGCCGGACGGCCCCGTCGACCGCGAGCTCCTCGACCTCCCAGATCCCGTTCACCCGCTTCTGGACTCCCAGCTCGTCAACCAGCCATATGTCCGAGTAGGACCGGTAAAGCGAAGCCACGGTGACATACAGGATGAACACCGTGCGGAATACCAGCGCGGCCCGGTTGAGCGGGCGCAGCCCGGCCGGCGGCACGCGGCGGTTCCAGATGAACAGGCTCGCGAGCCGCCGCAGACTGGGAGCGGCCAGGAAGACGGCCATCAGGAGCAGGTGGGATGAATGCAGCTTGACCGGCACGTCGTAGCTCGAGTTGAGCATGACCACGTTGCTCATGACCCCGATACAGACGAGCGCGCCGAGCAGCGTGGTGCGGCGGGCGACAAGCAGCAGGCCGCCGAGCATCTCGGCCGCGCCGGTGAAGACGATGTAGGAAGCAGACACCCCCATGAACGTCCACAGGAGCTTCATGGGCGAGCTCTCGCCGATCGGCTGCAGGAGGTCGCTCGGAAATGGGGGGCCGAACTGCGACGGAATGACTTTGTACGCCCCGTACACGATCATCTGGATGGCGAGCACGAAGCGGACGTAGACCCGCAGCCACTCGTGGAGCCGCGCGTCGTTCGCGTCGTGGGCGCGCCGTCTGTCCAGGAGCGTCCAGACGGCCGCGGCCGCCATCGCGAAGATCAGATAGCAGAGGAGCTGCACATAGGTGTAGGTCGTGTCACCGCTGCCCGAGACGCGATAGCGGACCTCGGACCCGAGCACGCGCTCCCCCACCCAGGGCACGACAGCGTGCCAGATCTCCCTGTACGACTCCTTCAGGTTTTCGCCTTGGACGGGAACGACGTTCAGGAGGAAAGGGAGGCTGTAGAGGACGAGGTAGGAGAACAGGACGCGGAACGAGGCCCGCTGGCCGGGTCCCCATTCCGCGTTCTCCTGCCTCGGTTGCTCGCTCACGGTGTCACGATGTTAAACCACGGATCGAACAAGTCCATGAGCGAGAACAGCTCGACCGCCGCGGCCTGGTCGCCGCTCACCTGGATCGCTCCGGATTGCACCGCCTGCTCATACGTCGTCTTGCCACCGATCACGTCGTTCAGCGCGGCCCGGGTGAGGGTGAGCGTGGCCTCCGCGACGGCGCCCGGGAGCGCCGGAGAGTACTGGAGGACCGCGTTCTCCAGGTTTACCCGCCAGGTCTGGGCGACGTCCGTGAAGACGAAGTCGTAGCGCCCGATCTTGCCGGACGCGCGCGGACCGTTCAGGTGGATGGCGACGTAGTCGAGCAGCAGGTCGACACCCATCGACTCGACGACCTCGGTGTCTACGCCTCCGGCGCTCTGCCCTCCGGGCTTGAGGACGCCGACGCGCAGCTCCTGCGCTCCCATGAGGTAGAAGTTGCGCCAGGGGCCGCTCTCGGCCTGGTAGCCGAGCTGCTCGAGGGCGTCGGCCAGCAGGAGCCGGGCCGGCTGGTTGTCCGGATCGGCGAAGACCAGATGGCTCAACAGCTCGGCGGCCCAGCGGTAGTCTCCCTGCTTGAAGGCTTCCGCCCCCTTGGCGAGCACCTTGGCGGGGCCGCCGATCGCCTCGACGTAGCGCTTCCCTCCCTCGGCCGGAGGATAGGTGTGCAGGTGCGCGGGATTGCCGTCGAACCAGCCCAGGTAGCGCTGGTAGACCGCCTTGGCGTTGTGGTTGACGGTGCCGTAGTAGCCGCGGTTGAACCACTCCTGGGCGAGGCTCTCGGGCAGCTTGATCATCTCCGCGAGCTCGATGATCGTGTAGCCCTGGTTGAACAGCCGCGAGGCCTGATCATTGATGAACTTGTAAAGGTCGCGCTGCTTGGACATGTAGTTGAGGATCTCGGCCTTGCCCCATTTCGGCCAGTGGTGGCTGGTGAAGACCACCTCGGTCTCGCCGCCGAAGAGATCGATCGCCTGCTGGAGGTACTTGCTCCATTGCAGCGGATCGCGCACCTTGGCGCCGCGCAGCGTGAGCACGTTGTGGAAGGTTGCCGCAAGGTTTTCCGCCATGCACAGCGCCTTCAGATCGGGGAAGTAGAAGTTCATCTCGGCGGGAGCTTCGGTGCCCGGCGTGAGCTGGAAGCGGATGCGCACTCCATCCACCGTCATCTCCTGGCCGGTCTCCGTGATGGTGTCGGTCGGATCGAGCAGCGACTTGGTGCCGAGAGAGGTGGTCAGCCCGAGGCCAGCGCTCACCTGGCCTTTCGGTCCCTTGGGCAGGAGCGCCCCATACATGTAGCCCGCGCGGCGGCCCATCGCGTTGCCAGCGATGACGTTCTCGCTCACTGCCTCGTCGAGGAACCCCTCGGGAGCGATGATCTTCACCCTGCCCGCCGCGAGGTCTTCGGGGGGCACGATCCCGGCGACGCCGGCGTAGTGGTCGACGTGGCTGTGGGTGAAGATCACGGCCACGACGGGCTTGCGCGGCCGGTGCTTGAAATAGAGGTCGAGGGAGGCGCGGGCAGTCTGCTCGCTGATCAGGGGATCGATGATCACCAGGCCGGTGTCGCCTTCGATGATGCTGATGTTGGAGAGGTCGTACCCGCGGACCTGGTAAACCCGGTCGGTGACCTTGAAGAGCCCGGCGATCGTGAGGAGCTGGAGCTGCCGCCAGAGGCTGGGGTTGACCGTGTCCGGCGCGGGCGTGTCGAGGTTGACGAACCGCGAGTAAGCACTCAGATCCCAGATCGGCAGGCCGGAGGCGCCGCGGATGATCGGCGGATCGATCGGGGCGACCAGCCCGCGCTGCGCCTCGGCGAAGTCCTCGCGGTTCTGAAACGGCAGCTCTTTCAGGACGGCCGCGTTCTTCTCCTTGGTGACGGCTGTCGCCGGCTTTGGCAGCACGACGGCCTTGGCCGGCAGCTCCTGGGCCCCGGCCCGCTGGTACAAACCGGCGCACAGAAGAATGGCAAGTGCAAGACACCTGATGCTCCGCATATCGTCCTCCTTCAAGAGAAGCGGTTCGATGCTCCTGCCTTGAAGTGGGACGACTCGCCGGGAAATCCCAGGCCCCCCAGAGACACAGACAACCGTTGACGAAACACAAGAACCTGACGTAGAGTCGGACCATCAGCTAAGCCACTCAAGGCGCAGAGCAGCACGACTTGGCGGTCGTGCTTCTGCCTTTCGCATTTCGTGAATGCTCTTCGAGCGAGGAGAACTTATTCAATGCCGAAGCAGTACAGGATCCATCCCAAGATCGCGGTCGCCCGAGTCGGTAATAGCCTCGGCGGTTTTTACATCGGACCAGAGGAGACCGGCGGCCTGCCGATCGCCTGCGACAAGAACGGGAACCCGATCGTCGTCAATGGCCGAGCCCAGCACGTCCGGCAATACAAGGATGCATCGGGGGCCATCAAGCGGCAAGCGGCGCGCTTGAAGATTTTCGAGCACGACGGCGACGGAGAGGGCAAGGAGGTCTCGCTCGGCGACGGCAACATCGACCGGATTCAATGGACGGTCCACCTGGCGAACAAGAAGGCCGTCTGGTACAACTTCGCGGAGCTGAAGGGCGACCTGACGTTCGGTCCCCACAACAGCTATGAAAACCAGCACGTGCCGCTCCGCAACCCGGACGTCACGGGAGAGAGCGACCGGCAGCAGCAGCTCATCATCGACCCGGGCCCGCGCAGCGTGGACAAACCGGGAGAGAGGCGGCAGCTCTCGGTCTACAACATCCCGCCTACGTACACGCACGCCTCGTTCCCGGAGGATGCGCAGCAGGACGCCGGAATCATATCGCTCGGCGAAATCCTGATGGATGACGAGGGCCGCCTGCTCGTGCTGGGCGGCTTCGGCAACTCGGGGGGGCCGGGGAGCATCACGTCATTTGCCGGCGCCGAGCAATGGTTCGACGACGTATCCGACGGCTACGCGCTGGCGACGATCTTCTTCAAGGACGGCAGCCACGTCGATCTCGAGCCCGCATGGATCATCGTCGGCAGCCCCAAGTACGCGCCCGAGCTGGTCAACATCATCACGCTCGACGACTGTATCTTCGACGTCGCCGTCCGGTTTCAGGGTTTCGTCCCGGACCTCTACGATCTCGAGAAGTGGCCCGATACGTACGGCGGCGCGGGCTACAACCCCTTCGCCGGCTACAATCCCGATTTCGAGCCGAGCTACGAGCGCGACATCGAGCCGATCATCACCCGGCCGGAAAGCTATCGCTGGGTCGCCAACGTGCCCTCGATGATCGACTTCTCCCGCCCGCGGTTCGATACCTCCGACCGGTCGCGGAAGACCAAAAAGCAGCGCGAGCAGTATTTCGCGCACTATCGCATTCCGGTCCCCCCGGGCAAGCAGGAGCATCTCAACATCGAGAACGGGCCCAACCATCTCTTCGGCAAGGATGGCGTGCCCCTCATGCCGCTCAACTCGGGCGACAACTCGGTCAAGGACTTCCATCTGGTCTACAAGTTCCTGAGCCTCACGCCCACGCAGTACTTCTTCATGAAGCAGTGGTCGCTGGGCAAGTTCAAGAAGGGCGGCGAGCCGCGCAAGCACCCGTTCGGCGTCACGGAGCTCGACCGCCAGGTGATCGGCAACTGCGTCGGCGGGCCGTTCAGCCCGGGGATCGAGGTCACCTGGCTGATGCGGAATCCGCACATCTACTCCTCGCCCTATCAGCTCGAGATCGCCCACTGGAACGGCAGCAATCAGCGGCTCGAGGAGTATTACGCCGGGAGCGGGCTCAACCCGAAAAGCGATCCGAGCTTCGAGGTGGACGGCAAGTATATGGGGTGCGAGCCGGGAGACCTGACCAAGCGGATGGCGATCCCCTGGCAGGCGGACTTCTTCGATTGCACGGTCCAGACGCCCAACATCACCATCCCGGACATCAATCAGAGCCCCGCGGACGATGGGATCCAGGTCCCGCCCTGCTACTACGTCTACTGGTGGCCGCCGCAGAGCCCGATGTTCGTCATCGCCGGCTCGCTCGATCCGGGCGACCAGGTGCTCGATGGGAGCATCACCAACCCACCCATCCAGCTTCCCACCGCGAGCTCGGCGATGAACTATCAGACCTATCAGGTCGTGACCAATCCGGATGTGCAACCGATGGTGGCCGCGGGCCAGCAGGTGCCCTATGCGCGCGGCATCTACAGCTTCAATCAGATGACCACGGCCTGGAAGGACCTGGGCTTCATCGTCAACATGGGAACGGACGACTACCCCAACTTCGTGGAGAAGGAGCGCAATACCCTTTTCATTGCGCAGGGGATCCCGCTCGCCGTCAAGTAGCGATGGATTCACGGACGTTCGACGTGGTGGTGCTCGGCGGCGGCCCGGCAGGGACGGCCGCCGCCTTGACGCTGCTCAATTACAGCTCGCTCTCCGTCGCCGTCGTCGAGAGGTCGGGCTACGGCGAGCCGCGCATCGGCGAGACGCTGTCGCCAGGGGTGCAGAGCCTGCTCGCGTATCTGAAGGTATCGGCGGATTTCGCCGCCGCCGGCCACCAGCCGTCGCTGGGCACCTCGGCGGCCTGGGGAAGCCGCACCGTGCAGACGCGGGATTTCCTCTTCACTCCCTTCGGCAAGGGGTGGCATCTCGACCGGCGCGGGTTCGACGCCATGCTGGCCGAGGCTGTCCAGAGAGCCGGCGGCACGCTCTGGAAGAACGCGCGCCTGGTCGACCACCAGCAGGCTCCCGCCGGTCCGTGGCGCCTCGGCATCGAGCGCGACGGGGAGCGGATGGAGGTCGGCGCGCGGTTCGTCGTGGACGCCTCCGGCAGAGCCGCCACGCTGGCGAAGAGGCTGGGCGTCCAGCGCCGGCCGGTGGATCGCATGGTGGCGTTGATCGAAACCTTTCATTTCGACCGTGCCGTGCCCCGGGATACCTTTACCCTGATCGAGGCGTGCCCGACGGGTTGGTGGTATTCGGCGAGGCTCCCGGGCGACTCGATGATCGTGGCTTTCATGACCGATGCGGACATCGCGCAGCGGGACGGGTTGCATGCGCCGGCGGCCTGGCTCGCGGCCCTGGCCGAAGCCGAGCACACCAGCGCCCGTTTGCGCGGCGGGCAGCCGGGCGGAGGATTGCGCACCCATGCGGCGCATTCGGCCTGTCTCACGGAAATGTTCGGCAATGGCTGGGTGGCGGCCGGCGACGCGGCGGTATCCCATGATCCTCTATCCTCCAGTGGGATCCCCCGAGCCCTGGATTCCGGCATTCGTGCCGCTCGCGGAGCCTACGACGCCCTGCGAGGACGAACCTCCACGTTGCAGGCCTACGGGGCGGACCTCGCGGCGAGTTTCGCGCAATATCTCAAGACGAAGGCGCAATATTACAGGCTGGAGGCGCGCTGGCCCGACTCCGCGTTCTGGCGCCGCCGCCGGGATGCCGTGACGTTGGATCCGCACGCAGTCCTGCAGTCCAGGAGTGCAGAAGACGTCTCGGCCCGGGAATTGGCGGCGGATTTGACCGATCGCGAGTATCGGCTCCTTTGCACGCTCTGCGCCCGTCCGACTGCCGCGCATGAGGTGGTCCAGGCGTTCCACCGCGCCTCCGGTGGGTTGCTGCCGGATGAACGGGTCATCCTCGCGTTGCAGAGCCTCCTCGAGCGTGGAGCCTTGGTGGTGAGCTACCCCAGAGCCGCCTCGACCTCGGGCAGGTCGATGAGCAGCGCGCCGCCTGTGATGGAGGCGGAGGGGTCGAATTCGTAGTCGCGGATCACCCGGCGGAAGACTTCGCGCAGGGCGCGGGCTCCCAGGCGGGGCTGGCGGGCGGCCTCGGCGGCGATGCGGCGCACCGCGGCGGGCGAGAGCGCGAGGTGGATCCCCCGGGTGTCGAAATAGGCCTGGCTCTGGTGGTACGAGGAGTCCGGGCTCTCCAGGAAGATGTGCACCAGCTCGTCCGGCCCCAGGTCGGAGAGGAGCACGACCGCGTCGAAGCGGGAGAGGAACTGCGGGCTCATCCCGTATTCGAAGAGGTCTTCGTTGCGCAGCCAGTCGCGGAGATGGAAGATGAGCGCCTCCCTCACCTGCCCTCCCTCCACCACCGTCACCGGCTGCAGCGAGCCGCGGTCCTTGCCGATCGTCACCCGGTCGAAGACGGAGTCGTACAGGCCCTCGAACGCTCCGGCGCAAACGAAAAGCAGACCGCTCGAGTCGACCGTCACCGTGCCGCCGCCGGTCCAGTCCGGCAGGTCGAAGGTCACGGCCTCGTTCTCGATCAGGGTGAGCAGCGCCTCCTGCGCCCGGATGCCCGGCACGTTCGGCTGCCCACCCACCTGGGAGCGGATCTTGTCCACCTCGTCCACGAAGACCAGTCCGGTCGAGGCCCGGCGGAGGACCTCGTCGAGCCCGGCGTGCGGGCCGAGCTGCTCGCGCGCCCGTTGAAGCAGGCGGCCGAGCACCACTTCCCCAGGGCGACCGCGCTGCGCCTCCTCTCCCAGGACGTTGGCGTGGATGCGCACCACGGTCGAGCGCGAAGCCAGCGCCGGCTCCGAGGCCAGGTAGGACTCGACCGCCCGCAGGAGCGTGGTCTTGCCGGTCCCGGAGGAGCCGATCATCAGGATATTGCCGGTGCGCAGGCCGGACAGGTACTTGGAGAGGGCGACCGACATCTCGCGGACGGCGTCCTCCTGGCCCAGCACGCGGCGCTGCAAGGCGGCCGCGATCTCGACCGGGCCCGGTACCTGGGTCGGAGGGCTCATCATACCCGCATGAGCACGGCGCCCCAGTGCAGGCCGGCGCCGAGCGCGGCAAAGGCGACGAGTGCGCCCTCGGGCGCCATGCCCTTCTTGCGCGCCTCGTGGAAGGCCAGCGGCAGCGTGGCGGAGGTGGTGTTCCCGTACTTCTGGATGTTGTTGTAGACCTTGTTGTCAGGCAAGCCGAGGACGTGCTGCGCCTTCTCGTTAATGCGCAGATTGGCCTGGTGCATGATCAGGAGATCCAGATCCTCGATCCCGTACCCCTGGCGCGACAGCACCTCGCGCGTGGCCTCGGGCATCCGGGTCACGGCGAGCTTGAACACCTGCCGCCCGTCCATGACCGGCACGGTTTCGGCTGCCCGGATCATGTCGCAGGTCACCCAGGGCCGCCGCGACGAGCCGCCGCCGGGCACGTAAAGGATGTCCTTGTGGTTGCCGTCGCCGTAGAGGGCCGAGTCCAGAATCCCGCGTCCGTCTTCATTCGACGCGCGGAAGACCATGGCTCCGGCCGCGTCCCCGAAGAGCACGAGGAGGTGGCGAAACTGGGAGTTCCACTTGAAGTCCTCCTCGGGCAGCGGGCCGGGATCGCGCCCGTGCAGCACTTCGAAGGTCTGCGGCGAGAACGGCATCAGGGAGGTGTGGACGTCCGTCCCCACCAGGAGGACGTTCTTGGCAACGCCGCTGCGGATCAGGGCGTCCACGAGCTGCAGGCCGTAGGCGTAGCCGGCGCACTGCTGGCGGATATCGAGCGCCGGGAGCGGACGCAGGCCGAGCTTCTGCTGGATCAGGGTGCCGGCCCCCGGGAAGTAGTGGTCAGGGGTCATGGTGGCGCAGACCACGTAGTCGATCTCGCCCGGCTCCATGCCGGCATCCTCGAGAGCGGCGCGGCCCGCCTGGGCGCCGAGGTCGGACGAGCCCACCCCGGCCTCGACGTAGTAACGGGTCCTGATGCCGCTGCGCTCGCGGATCCAATCGTCGCTGGTCTCGATGATCATCGCCAGCCTGTCGTTGTCGATTTCGAGCGGCGGTACGGCGATGCCGGTCCCCGCGAGCACGGCACGAGCCTGGGTCATCTCGCCTCCTTCTACTGATTCGGGTCCGGCGGCATTCCATCACGGCCGTCACGGCCGTCACGGTTGCGCAGCCGCGGGTCGGGCCGGCCGGGCGTGTAGGTCACAGTCAGGTCGCCCCGCTTGACGAAGCGGAAGAGCCCCGCGGGCTTCTTGCCGTCGAGCCCAGGCGGGGATGTCTCGTCGTACATCCAGACTTCCAGCGGGTTCTCGCCCGGCGTGGGCGACACCTCGTAGTCGGTCTTCTTGGGCGGTCCGTAGAGGATGAAGACCGCGCCGCGATCGGTGCGCCGGCCGCGGAAGCCGGACTCGGAGAAGGCGCGGTCGGCCTCGTCGGCCCGCTTTTCGAAGACCTGGCGCACCGTGTTGCCGAACGGGTCGGCTACCCCGGTGCGCTTCGCCCAGAATGCTTCGACGAACGCCTGCGCCTGCTCGTCGGTGGTGATCGCCTGGTAGGCCGTGATCTCTTCGGGCGTGGCGAGCAGGGCGATGGGGCCGATCAGCCAGCCCGTGTACTCGGGCCCCAGGAAGGGATTGGTCAGGTCGGCGGCATTGCGCGTGGGGGTGCCGGCGCAGCCAGCAAGCACCAGAATCAGCAGTAGGGACAGACTACGAGCGCCGGAGCAGGTCAAGGAACTCCTCTCGCACGGGTTTCTGATGAAAGATGCCGCGCAGGGCGGAAGTGACGGTGAGCGCGCCCGGCTTCTTGACGCCGCGCATCTCGACGCACAGGTGGCGCGCCTCGATGACCACCATGGCGCCCTGGGGCTGGAGCTTTTCGACGAGGAAGGTGACCACCTGCTCGGTCAGCCGCTCCTGGAGCTGCGGCCGCTTGGCGTAGAACTCCAGGATGCGGGCGAACTTGGACAGCCCCAGGATGCGCTCGTTGGGAATGTAGGCGATGTGCGCATGGCCGTAGAAGGGAACCAGGTGGTGGGCGCATATGGAGTAGAAGGGGATGTCCTTCTCCATCACCATGTGGCTATAGTTTTCCTCGTTCGGGAAGGTGGTGACCTTGGGCTCCGACCCTTCCTTGAGACCGTGGAACATCTCCGCGTACATCTTGGCGACGCGCCGGTCGGTCTCGGCAAGATTGGGGTCCTTCAGGTCGAGCCCGAGCGCCGTGAGGATCCCGCGCACGTGATGGGCAACGGTGTCCAGCGTCTCCTGATCGTCCTCGTTCATGGCCCGCCTATCCTACGTCAGACCGGCCCGCCTCTTGCAATCCCTCGGAATGGGGCCTCATCGGGCCTCCATGGACCGCAATCCCGCAAAGGAGACCCCTTATGAAAGCACGCGACCTCATGACCGAGAACCCGGCCTGCATCACCCCCGAGACTTCCGCCCGCCAGGCTGCACGCCTGATGGAGGACCACGACATCGGCAGCCTGCCGGTGATCGAGAGCGAGTCCAACCGCCGCCTCGTGGGTGTGGTCACCGACCGCGACCTGGCGCTGCGCGTCCTCGGCCGCGGCGAGTCGCCCGAGGTGCAGGTGCGCGAGGTCATGTCGGGCAACGTCCACTCCTGCCGCGCCGAGGACAGCCTCGACGAGGTCGAGGACGCCATGGCCCGCAACCAGGTGCGGCGCATCCCGATCGTCGACGAGAACAACCGCATCCTCGGCATGGTGGCCCAGGCCGACCTCGCCCGCGAGCGCAAGGCCGTCGGCAGCAAGGACCTCGGCAAGGTGCTGGAGAAGATCTCCGAGCCGGCCGGCGTCGAGCGATAAACCGAGCGGTAGGCGTTCCGCTATGATCGGGGGGCCAGGAGGCCCCCCGCATGCTCTATGACCTTTCCCCCATCATTCACGCCGAGCTCCCGGTCTGGCCGGGCGACACGCCGTTCCAGTCGCGCCTGACCTGGTCGCTGGCCGAGGGGGGGAGCGTCAACCTGTCGGCGATCACGACCACCCCGCACCTGGGTTCCCACGCCGACGCGCCGTTCCACACCGAGCCGCGCGGCGAAGGGATTTCCGAGATGCCGCTGGAGCGCTATCTCGGTCCCTGCCGGGTGGTCAAGGTCCCCGGGCAGCCGCTCATCGAGCCGCGCCACCTGGAGGCGATCGACCTCTCGCACACGCCCCGTCTGCTGCTCAAGACCGAGAGCGTGCGCGACCGCCGCACTTTCCCCGAGCGCTTCTCGGCCATCTCGCCGGAGCTGGCAGCCCTCCTGGGAGAGCACAAGGTCGTGCTCGTGGGGCTCGACACGCCTTCCGTCGATCCCTTCGACAGCAAGACCCTGGATGCCCACCACATCCTCTGGCGCGGCGGCGTCGGCATCCTCGAAGGGCTGGTGCTCGACGGCGTACCCGAGGGGGTTTACGAGCTGATCGCCCTGCCTCTCCGCATGGCGGGATTGGACGCCTCGCCCGTGCGCGCCGTCCTGCGGACCATCGAATCCCGGTAGAATTGCTTGGAGGAGGGAACATCGTGAACGGGAAAGATTTCGTTGCGGGACTCATGGATGAAATGAACCAGCTCTTCAACCGGCTCGGGGAGATCGACACCCTGGAGGCCGAATCGGAGGGCCAGGTGGATGTGGTCACCCTTCTGCGTCTCGCCCTCAAGAGCGAGCTGGAGGCCTCCGAGCTCGCCGGTTTCTGGCTGCCCACGACGCCCGAGGTGGACGCCAAGATGTGCCTCGCCCAGCAGTGCGGGGACGAGATGAAGCATTACGGCATGATCAGCCAGCGCCTGGCCGAGCTGGGGGAAGACCTCGCCGAGTTCGACCCGCTGGCCGACGGCCACAGCCCGCTCTACCAATACCAGCGCGGCCTGCGCACCACCGTCGAGCGAATCGCCGCCGGCCCGTTCACCAGCGAGGCCATCGCCACGGTGCGCAATGCCCAATTCGTGAACTTCTGCCGCTCGGTCGGGGACAAGGGGACCGCGGACCTCTACGACCAGGTCATCCAGCCCGAGGAGCAGCATCATCACGAGTTTGGCCGCCGGGTCCTCGAGAAGTACGCCACCACTCCCGAGCTCCAGGAGCTGGCCGCCGCGGCCGTGCGCAACACGCTGGCCATCGCCGATGAGCTCCGCAATCTGGCCGCCAAGACCACCGGCGTCCACAACATCCCCGTCTCGTAAGGAAAACCATGGCTGAGATTTCGACCATCGCCGTGCTCGGCGCGGGCACGATGGGGCGCGGCATCGCCCACGTCGCCGCCCTCGCCGGATATAAGACCTGGCTCTACGACCCGTTCGCCGAGGCGCTGAAGAAGGCCGAGTCCACGATCCACCGCAACCTCGCCAAGGGGGTAGAGCTGGGCAAGGTCGCCTCCGACCTCGCCGAGCGCACCCGCGGTCTCCTGAATTTCCAGGAGGATCTCGCCGGCGCCGTCCGCGAGGCCGATCTGGTGATCGAGGCGGTGCCCGAGGACATGGGGCTCAAGATCCGCACCTTCAAGGAAGTCGTCGCCAACTGCCCGGAGCACGCCCTGCTGGCTTCGAACACCTCGGCGCTCTCGATCACGGAGATGGCCGCGGCTACCGGCCGGGCCGACCGTTTCGCGGGCATGCACTTCTTCAATCCGGTCCACGTGATGAAGCTGATCGAGCTGGTCCGTGGTCTGGAGACCTCGCAGGAGACCCTGGATGCCCTGCTCGAGGTCGGGGTGCGCATGGGCAAGGAGATGGTGACGGTCAACGAGTCGCCCGGGTTCGTGACCTCGCGCATCAATGCCCTGATCGGCAACGAGGCGTTCCGCATGCTCCAGGAGGGGGTGGCGAGCGCCGAGGACATCGACAAGGCGCTGAAGCTCGGTCTGAACCATCCCATGGGCCCGTTCGAGATGGTGGATCTCGTGGGCCTGGACGTGCGGCTGTCGATCCTGGAGTTCCTCCACCGCACTCTGGGGGAGGCTTACAGGCCGAACAACCTGCTGGTGCAGCATGTCCGCGCCGGGCGGCTGGGCAGGAAGGTCGGGCGGGGGGTTTACGACTACAACGAAAACGGGGAACGGGTCCGCTAACCCACCAACTCCCGCACTCCTGCCTCCAACCGCCGGGCGAGCTCCGGCAGCGCCTCGGCATCCACGGAGCAGTGGGCAATCCTCAGGTACCGGGGCTCCAGCGAGATCAGCCCGGTCTCGTGGTGCTCCAGGAGGTGCTGCCGGACCTGCTCCGACGTCAGGCCCAGCCGCTCAGGCAGCTCCACCAGGGCGAAGCAGCCCGAATTGAAGGGGAGGATCGTCAACAGGTCCGGGTCCGTCTGGGCCAGGGCATCCTTGAGCGCCCGGTAGCGTCCATCAAGGAGCAGCCGCACGCGCTCCACCTCCTCCCCGATCCTCTCGTTGCGCAGCGCCTCGAGCACCACCCGCTGGCTCGTTTCGATGGGCGCGCCCACCCCGGAGCGCACCAGCATCTTCACTTTGCCCTCCATTTCCCGGGCATCGTCCGACTCCGGATCGAGGGCGAAAGTGAGGAATCCCACCCGGCCGCCAAAAAAAGAGAATTCTTTTGTCGCGCCATCGACCTTGACAGGCACCAGATTAGAATGAGACCCGATCAGGTCCCAGAAGAGGGAAACGCGCGGCACGTCCGGCTCGTAAACCAGACCGGCGTAGGCGTCGTCGCAGACCACGACGAGCGGCCGGCGTTCCGCGACCTCCACGAGGGAGGCTCGGACCGCCTCGCGCTCCGCCGGGGTCAGCGAGTAGCCGCCGGGGTTCGACGGCAGGTTGAGGATCGCGACGGCCGGCTCTCCGTTCGGAACTTCGGAGAGCGCCTCGGCGATCGCGTGGACGTTGTAAAATCCGTCGACGTACCCGGGCGCCGTCAGGATTCTGGAGCCGGTGCGAACCGCGAACGCCTGCCGGTAGTTGCCCCAGAAGGGGCGCGGGATCGCCACCGCCTTGCCCTCGCCGCCGAAGAGATCGGCGATCAGGGAGAGGCCATGGCTGAGGCCCACGGTGACCAGCGGCAGGCTCGACGGCAGTACGGCATCCACGCCACGGCGCTGCCAAGCGCGCCAGAGCCGGCGCACCTCGGGCAAGCCCTCCGAAGCACCGTCACAGACGGCGCGGCGGCCCAGGGGAGACAGCGAGCGGAAGAGCGCCTCGTTCATACGACGCGGAGTATATGACCTGTGAATTTTGGCCGATTAACGAAAGCACTCAGGAAGTCCACCCTCACCGCCATGACACTGATTCCCCTCGCCGCGCATGGAGCTGCTATGCCCGAGCCGATCTCGTACATCCTGCGCTTCCCGGCTCCACAGACCCACTACGTCGAAGTCGAGGCGCTCGTGCCCACGGAGGGGCGCCCCGAGGTCGAGCTGCTGATGGCGGTCTGGACACCCGGGTCGTACATGGTGCGCGAGTTTGCGCGCAACCTGGAGACGGTGACGGCATGGAGCGACTCGGGCGAGCCGCTCCCGATCGCGAAGACGAGCAAGAACCGCTGGCGGGTCGAGGCCAGGGGCACACGCTTGTCGGAGAAGATCTCCGTGCGCTACAAGGTCTACTCCCGCGAGATGTCCGTGCGCACCAACTTCGTGGACGAAGGCTTCGCCATCCTGAACGGCGCGCCCACCTTTCTGACGCTCGCGGGGGGCGAGAAGCGGCCCCATGACGTGCGTCTGGTTCTGCCTCCCCAGTGGCGGACCGCGGTGAGCCCCCTCCCCGGGACATCCGAAGCCTGGCGGGCGGCGGACTTCGACACGCTGGTCGATTCCCCGATCTACGCCGGCAACGCGCCGGTCTACCGCTTCGAGGTGGGAGGCCGGCCGCATCTGCTCGTCAACGAGGGCGAGGGCAACATCTGGGACGGGCCGCGCTCGGCCGCGGACGTGGAGAGGATCACTCGCGAGCTCGCGGCCTTCTGGGGCGTGGTCCCCTACGAGCGCTACGTCTTCTTCAACCTGATCACCGAGGCGGGCGGCGGGCTGGAGCACCGCGACTCGTGCGTGCTCATGACGAGCCGCTGGAAGGCGCGTACCCGCGAGGGCTACAACGACTGGCTGTCTCTGGTCAGCCACGAGCTGTTCCACGCCTGGAACGTCAAGCGCCTTCGCCCTGCCGAGCTCGGCCCCTTCGACTACGAGGGCGAGGTCTACACGCGCAGCCTCTGGTTCGCGGAGGGGGTGACCTCCTACTACGACGAACTGCTCGTCCACCGCGCCGGCATGACCAAGCGGGACGAGTACCTGAAGAAGCTGAGCAAGCAGATCGAGAACCTGCAGACCACGCCCGGCCGCCTGATCCAGCCGCTGGAGGAGTCCTCGTTCGACGCCTGGATCAAGTACTACCGGCGGGACGAGAACTCGGTCAACACCGGCATCAGCTACTACACCAAGGGGAGCGTGGTCGCCTTCCTGCTCGATGCGCGCATCCGGAGCGCCACGGGAGGAAAGCGCAGCCTGGACGACGTCCTGCGCCTGGCCTGGAAGCGGTACTCGGGAGAGCACGGGTTCCAGCCCGGGGAGCTGCGGGCGGTCGTCAGGGAGGTCGTCGGCACGGATCTCGATCCCTGGATGGCGCGCGCCCTCGAGAGTGCCGAGGAGCTGGACTACTCCGAGGCCCTGGCCTGGTACGGTCTGCGATTCGTGGAGAGCGACGAAGAAAACGGCAAGAACGGCAAGGGCGCCAAGGACGACAAGAAGGACGAGGAGCCTCCGGGCTGGCTGGGGATCGAGACGGAGGTCCAGGCTGGCCGGGTGATCGTGACCCAGGTCAAGCGCGACACGCCGGCGTACGAGGCCGGGATGAACGTCGGGGACGAGCTGATCGCCGTGGGCGACTACCGGGTGCCGCCCGAAGGCTGGAAGGACCGGCTCAAGGCCTACCGGCCCGGCCAGAAGGATGCGCTCCTCGTGGCCCGGCGGGAACGCCTGATGCGCCTGCCCGTGGTTTTCGGAGAGGAGCCGCGCCTGGTCTGGAAGCTGGAGCCCGACCCGGAAGCCACCATCGAGCAGCGGGGCCGTTTGGAAGACTGGTTACGCGGCTCGGAGCCGGAGGTGCGGGCGGCGGAGCTGGTGACGGCCCCCGTGGAAGAGACCGAGCTGGAAGAGTCGCATTGGTAGTCAGGGGAAGCTCCAGGTCTTCATCGCCCACGTCTCCCCCTCCCGCTCCCGCTCGATGGCGATCGCCCCGATGTAGTCGGGGGCCGGGAGCAGGTGCTCGAAGAGCCAGCGCGAGGCTGCCGCGGCGTCGCCCTTGAGAGTGAGCATGCGCGGCGGCTCGCCGGGGGCGAGGGTGACGTCGAAGGAGTCCAGCGGCGCCGCCAGCCCCTCCCCCACCGCCTTCAGGTAGGCCTCCTTGCGGGTCCAGCAATTGAAGAAGGCTTCCTCCTTGCGCCCGGTCGGAATCCCCCGCAGCACCACCCTCTCGCTCTCCGAAAAGAACCGCTCCGCGATCTGCTCGCAGTCAGGCATCGGCTTCAGGTACTCGATGTCCGCCCCGATCTCCCTTCCCAGGACGAAGGCGACCAGCGCCATCTCGTCCGAGTTGGAGAGATTGAAGTAGAGATCCTGCTGCGGCGCGAGGAAGGGCTTGCCACGGGGACCGTAGCTGAAGGTCACCTGCTCAGGCCGGGTTCCCAGGTAGGCAGCGAGGAGCGTGCGGAGGGCGCCGCGGCCCACCACGTACTGCCGCCGGTGCTTGTCGAAGCGGAAACGGTTCGCCCGCGCCCATTCGTCGTCCGACAGCGGGCGGCCGAGGGCCTCCACCCGGTCGGCGGGCGGATCGAGGCGGATGGACCAGACGTGGATCTCGCCGGGAGGAAGCGTCAAGCCGGACAGACTGCAGGGGGGAAAGCCGGTCACGCGCGTTGCGGCGCCTGTGCCAGGATCTCCATGAGATCTCGCGCCAGCGCCTCCAGGACCATGTCCCGGTTGCCGTGGATGAAGAAGTGATCGCCCGGCAGCATGCGCAGCCGGAAACGGCCATCGGTGTGCTCCTTCCAGGCCGCGACCTCCTCGCGGGCGACCTCCTTGTCGCCGAGGCCGCCGAAGGCGGAGATCCCGGGGTCGAGGGGCTCCTCCTCCGTGTAGACGTAGGTCTCGTTGACCGAGAAGTCGGCGCGCAGGACCGGGATCAGCAGCCGCATCAGCTCGGTGTGCTGCAGCACCTCCTCGGGCGTGCCGTTGAGCTCCCGGAGCTTTTCGATGAACTCCGCCTCCGGCAGGGCGTGGATGGGCTCGTCATCCTCCGGGACCTGCGGCGCGCGCCGGCCGGATACGAACAGATGCAGCGGCATCGCCTTCCCGCGCCGGCGGAGCTCGCGCGCCAGCTCGAAGCTGAGCATCGCGCCCATGCTGTGGCCGAAGAAGACGAACGGCAGACCCTGCATGTACGGCTGGAGCGCGTCGGCCATGGCCTGCACCAGCGGCTCCGGGTGCTCGAACGGGGCCTCGCGCAGACGCCCCTCCCGGCCGGGGAGCTGCACGGGGCAGACCTCCACGTCCGGCGGCAGCGGTCCCGCCCAACCGCGGTAGGCGGAGGCCCCGCCCCCCGCGTAGGGGAAGCAGAACATCCGCACGCGGGCGCGCGGGTTCACCTCGCGGTAGGCGAGCCACCGCTCATTGGGTTGAGGATTCGGTCTCACGTGGACTAGTTAGCGTCCTGGCCCGCCTGCTTCTGCCGCTCCATCTCTTCCATCTTCTTGCGGAGCGAGAGCGGCCGCATGTCGGTCCAGACCTCTTTGATGTAGTCCAGGCACTCCTGCTTGGGGCCGGACTTGCCGACGTCGGTCCAGCCCAGCGGGTTCTCGCGGTGGGCGGGCCAGATGGAGTACTGCTCCTCGTGGTTCATCACCACCTTGTAGATCGTCGTGTCTTCGCGGTCTTCCCAGCTCATCGTCTTCTCCTTCAAAATTTCACCGCCCATGGCGGACGCTTGTGCGCAATGTGTCCCACTCTATAAGTGCCACCACCGGCCAAGGCGTGACACAGAATCCCGTGGAGCTTACCATTCAGGCGCTCGCTTCTCTCTCTTCGGAACGAGGAACTTGCCGCTCGCGGGCCCGGTCCAGGGCCCGGATCAGCCTCTCCAGGTCCTCGGGACCGGTTCCGAAGTGGGTGATGCAGGCCCGTAGCGCCGGCCCGACCTCCCCCACTTGAGCTACGCTGATCCAGGCCTCACCGGATGCCACCACGTCCGCGGCCAGCGCCTCCAGGTAGGCGCCCCGCCCTTCCTTTCCGCCGTCCACGAAGTTGACCAGCGGCAGCGGCGTGTCGTTCACCACCGTCCAGCCCTCCTCGGTCAGGCGGCGCCGCAGGAGGTCCCCCATGGCCGTCTGGTGCCGGATCGCCTGCTCGTAACCCTCCCAGCCGGCCACGGCGAGCGCCAGGAAGACTTTGAGCCCGATGAATCTGCGCGACCACTGCATGGTGTGGGCGTAGGGATCGCCCAGCGTCTGCCCCGCGATATGCGGCATGTAGCCGGTGGCGACCCGGAAGGTCCGCTCGAGCAGCCCGGGGTGCCGGGTCAGGAACAGGCCGGCGCCCATGGGCACGGACAGCCACTTGTGGGCGTCGAAGGTGATGGAGCTGGCGCGGCCGATCCCTTCGACGACATGGCGCAGCTCCGGCACCAGGGCCGCGGCTCCTCCCCAGGCCGCGTCCACGTGCAGCCAGAGCCGCTCCTCGTCGGCGATGTCCGCGATCTGCGCGATCGGATCGACCGCTCCGGACCCGGTCGTGCCGGCCGTGGCCACCACCATGAAGGGCGCGCACCCCGCCTCGCGGTCCTCGCGGATGCGCTCGGCGAGCACGTCCGGACGCATGCGCAGCCCGGAGTCGAGCCGCACCTCCCGGATCGCCTCGGTACCGATCCCGGAGAGCCGCGCGGCCTTGAGCACCGAGTGATGGGTCTCCGGCGTGACGTAGACGATAGGCTGGCTGCGCAGGGCGAGCAGGCCGCGCCGGGCCACCTCGGGGAAGGCTCGGGTCAGGGCGAGGAGGAGCGCCGTGTGGTTGGCCTCGGCGCCGCCCGAGGTGAAGGTGCCCTCGGTCTTCGCCGGGTCGTAACCGAAGCGCTCGGCAAAGGCGCGCACCAGGTGCTGCTCGACCTCGGTCGCGAACGGGCTGTGGCTCCAGGTCGCGAGCTGCGGGTTGAAGGCCGCGGCCAGGGCGTCGCCGGCGATGCCCATGGTGGCCGGGGCCGGGTTGAACAGCCCGAAATAGCGCGGATGCGGCGTGTGCACCTGCCCGCGCCAGAGGCTCTGGACCGCGAAGTCGAGAGCCGCCAGCGGTTCCATCGGCTGGCCGAAGTCGAAGGCGGAGAGCCGGTCGCGGAAGGCTTCGACGTCCACGGCCGGCGCCACCGCGGCGTCGCCGACTTCGGTCGTGTATCTCTCGATGGCCTCGACCAGGCGCTGCCAGATCTCGCCGCGGGTCTCGGCCGGAAGCGTCAACATGCTCGCGTCTCCTATCATCTTCCTCGCCAGATCTTCCAGCGGTCCACGATCTCCCCCCCGCGGATACCGCGGACGACCAGGTACTCGTCGAAGCAGGCGGCGGTCAGGCACGAATGGTTGGGCAGCACCCTCACCCGCGAGCCCATCGGACGGGGGACGCTCAGGAAGCCGTGCTCCTGGGAGAGGGTCGTGAGCCGCGCCTCGCCGCTCAGCGCGCCCGCCTCGTAGTCCTCGAATACCTCGCCCATGGAGGTGCCGAAGCCGGGGTCCTTGGAGAGGGCCAGGGCGCCCGCGTCCGTGATGCACCAGTCGCGGCCGGGCTGGGACGAGACCACGCTCGCCAGCACCGTGACCGCGCAGTCCCGGGTCTCGCACGCGCCGATGGTCACCTGCTCAAAGTCGTTGAACGCGTAGTTGCCCGGCCGCGCCTCGGTGACCCCATCCAGGTCGCGGACCGTCCACATGCCCGGCGTGGAGCCCACGCTCACCTCCGGCACCTCGATCCCCTCGCCCCGCAGCCGGTCCGCGAACCCGGTCATGACGCGGCGCTCGTCCTCGGCGATGTCGGCGACGGCCTCCCGGCCGCGGGCATTGTAGGTATGGCCCGCATGGGTCAGGATGCCGTCGAAGCTCAGCCGGGAGGAGCCGGCCAGGCTCCGCGCCAGCTCCAGGGCCTCGGGAGAATCCGGATCGACCCCGGCGCGGTGATAGCCGCAGTCCACCTTGATCCAGACATGGAGAGGCAGCTCCAAGCTCTCCAGTGCCTGAACCGCCTCTTTCGTGTCCACTACCAGACGGAGGGTGATCCTCTCCGCCAGCTCGCGGACCTCGTCCAGCCGGGTGAGCTGGACCGGAAAGGCCCAGGTGATGTCGTCGAACAGCTCGGCAAAGACGCGGGCCTCGTGCAGGGTCGAAACCGTAATACCGCGGGCTCCCAGAAGATGCTGCCGTTGCGCGATCTCCAGGCATTTGTGGGTCTTGATGTGCGGGCGCAGGGCCACGCCCATCCGGGCACAGCGGTCGGCCATCCGGCTCAGGTTGCGCTCCAGGACGTCGAGGTCGAGGAGGAGCGCGGGGGTGGGTACGCGGTCGAAGGACATCGGAGTCTCCCGGGAGGGGGTACATCATAGAGTACGATCCCGTCCGTGGCGACGACGACCTCTCCCCCACCCCTTCCCCGCTGTCGCAAGACCCCGAACTGCGTCTCGACCCAGGCGTCGGACCCGGAAAAGAAGATGGACCCGATCCCCTACGCCGGTGATCCCGCAGAGGCCCGGGCGCGTCTCCTGGCCGTCCTGCGTGCCTGGCCGCGGGCGAGGATCATCCGCGAGGAGCCCGGCGCCATCACGGTGGAGTGCCGCAGCCGGATCTTCCGTTTCGTGGACGACGTGGACTTCCGCTTCGACGACGAAGCCCGGCAGATCCATTTCCGCTCGGCCTCCAGGCTGGGCAGGCGGGACTTCGGAGTGAACCGCCAGCGGATGGAGGAGATGCGGCGGCTCTATGACGGATCCTGACCTCCTCTATGCCCCGCACTATCGGGACGGCCGGTTCTTCTGCCCTTGGGGAGAGTTCTCCGCCCGGTTCCGCGACCTGCTCAAGTGGAAGCTCTCCGGCAAGTCTCCCTACGATCGGAAGAAGCCTCTCCAGATTCCGGTGGTTCAGAACGACGGCGCCTATCTAAAGGACAGGAGCCAGCCGGTCTCCGTGACCTGGGTGGGGCATTCCAGCTTCGCGGTCCAGGACGAGGGGGAGGTCTTCCTCACCGATCCCCACTGGGGACCCCGGGCCCTGGTCCCCCCGCGGTTGTCGCCGCCGGGGATTCCCCTGGCCTCGGTGCCGGCGGATGCGTTCGCGGTCCTCTCCCACAACCACTACGACCACCTGGACACCTGGACGGTCCGGCGCCTGCCGCGGTCCATGCCCTGGTTCGCCCCCCTGGGGCTCGGCAAATGGCTCCGGGACCACGGTCCGGGGCAGGTCACCGAGCTCGACTGGTGGCAGAGCGCCCGCCACGGGCGATGGACCGTCACCTGCCTGCCCGCCCAGCACTGGTCCAACCGGATCGGCACGGAGCGGAACTCCACCCTCTGGTGCGGCTGGCTCCTGGACAACGGCTCCCGCTGCTACTACTTCGCCAGCGACTCGGGTTACTTTCACGGTTTCGCCGAGATCGGCCGCCGGTTCAGCCCGATCGACGTCGCGATGATCCCCATCGGCGCCTACGAGCCCCGCTGGTTCATGAAATACCAGCACATCGATCCCGCAGAAGCGCTGCAGGCTTTTCAGGATCTGGGCGCCCGCCACATGGTCCCCATGCACTGGGGGGCCTTCGATCTCACCGATGAGCCCGCAGACCTCGCACCCCATGTCCTGAAGGACGCGGGAGCCGACCCGGAGCGGGTCCACATCCTGGCGGTCGGAGAGCGTTGGCAGCCCTGAAACCCGTGCTAGAGTTGATTTCGATGAGGTCTTCGACCCAGCCAGCTCACAGGCGAGAGGATCGTCGCGCGCCGGTCGGCCGTCCGGTCCAGCTCCCGCTCTTTGGCGAGGCTACACCTTCCCTGCCAGAGCGTCCCCGGCTGCTCCCCGGCCCGGACGCCCACCGGCTCCAGTTGCTCCGGCGCCTGAACCGCTTCGCCTCCGGCCGCCTCAGCGATCTCAAGCTGACCGACAACCGCCGGACCATCCTGACCGTCCGCGCGGCTCCCGCTGCCGACCGGGCCCGGCTGGAGCTGCGCATCCACCACTCCTTCCTGGAGGCTCCCGAGGAGGTCCTGCGCGCCGTCGCCGACTTCGTGGGCAGCAAGAAGGGGAGCGAGCGCGCCCGCCAGGCGCTCACCCTGATCCGCGAGCACTTCTCCCGCCACAAGAGCGGCGCGACGCGAGTGCGGCGGACCGTTCTGCGGCCTGAAGGCTCCGTCCTCGACCTGCGCGAGCTCGTGAACGACCTCAACCAGCGCTACTTCGAGGGCCGCCTCGCCGTGGACGTCACCTGGGGACGGGCAGCAGCCGGCGCCTGCCGGCGTGGCCGAGGTGGCCGCGGGTCCAGCCTGCAGCTCGGCAGCTACTCCTACGAGGACAACCTGATCCGCCTGCACCGGGTGCTGGATGACCCCGGCGTCCCGCGCTACGTGGTCGAGGCCGTGGTCCACCACGAGCTGCTGCACGCGGACATGCCGCCCGAGATCCGCAACGGGCGCCGCTTCTTCCACACGCCCGAGTTCCGCCAGAGGGAGCGCCAGTTCCGGATGCTGGGCCGTGCCAATGCCTGGATCCAGGATCATCTACCCGAGCTGCTCCGAGCAAGGCGCAAGCGCTAGAAACAATCATCCCTCCCCGTCCGTAGTGAGCCCCGTTGCGGAGGGATCTCACGTGCATCGAAATCTTTTTGCCATCCTGCTGCTCCTGGCCTCTCCCGCGCTGGCCGATCCTTCGCCGACTCCCGCCGGGGAGATCGTGGTCAACGGAAAGAAGAAGCTCCACTACCGCATCCCCCGGACGGACGCCGCCCTCAAGATCGACGGCGTGCTCGACGAGCCCGGATGGCAGCAGGGGCTCGTCCTGGAGGTCAAGACCGAGATCGACCCGGGCAAGAACACTCCGGCTCCGATGGGAGTGACAGCGCTCGCCTTTCTGGCCTACGACGACGACAACCTCTATGTCGCCTTCCGCGCCAACGATCCGGAGCCGTCGGCCATCCGCGCCCACCTCTCGGACCGCGATACGCCCTTCCGGGACGACTTCGCGGGCATTCTGCTCGACACGTTCAACGACGAGCGCGGCGGCTACGAGTTCTTCGTCAACCCGCTCGGGGTGCAGATGGACTTCGCCCTCAACGAGACCTCCTCGGAAGACGAAGAGGACGCGAACTGGGACGCCATCTGGAGCTCGGCCGGGCGGATCGACGAACAGGGGTACACCGTCGAGATGGCCATCCCCTTCAGCTCACTGCGCTTCCAGCGCTCCGCGGGGGAGCAGACCTGGGGGCTCACCGCCTTCCGCTCCTATCCGCGCAGCCGCCGGCACCAGATCAACACCAACGCCGTCGATCCCGACGACAACTGCTTCATCTGCCACATCCCCAAGATCACCGGCTTTGAAGGCGCCACGCCCGGCCGCAACCTCGAATTCGATCCGACCCTGACGGCCCAGCGCACCGACTCCCGGCCGGGCTTCCCCGAGGGCGCGCTGGACGAGGGGGACCCCGAGGCCGACCTCGGCCTCACGGCGCGCTGGGGGATCACCCCGAACCTGACCCTGTCCGGCGCGGTGAACCCCGACTTCTCGCAGGTCGAAGCGGATGCCGGCCAGCTCGATGTCAACACCCAGTTCACCCTCTTCTTCCCCGAGAAGCGCCCCTTCTTCCTGGAGGGGGCCGATTACTTTGAAACTCCGTGGAACGTGATCTACACCCGCACGGTGAGCGACCCTTCCTGGGGGGCCAAGCTGACCGGCAAGGAGGGGAAGAACGGGCTCGGCGTCTTCGTGGTGCAGGACGACATCACCAACCTCCTGCTGCCCGGCAGCCAGCGCTCCGCCACCGCCTCGCTGCGCATGGAGACGATCGACGCCGCCCTGCGCTACCGGCGCGACCTCGGCAGCACGGCCAACCTGGGCGGCGTCATCACCCACCGCGAGGGAGAGGGCTACCACAACAGCGTCTACGGCATCGACGGACTCTGGCGTCCGACCGGGAGCGACCGGGTCTCGGTGCAGGCCCTGCAATCCGAGACGGAGTACCCGTTCGCCTTCGCGAGCGATATCGGATTGGAGACGGGAGCGTTCGACGGCACGGCCTGGCGGGCGGGGTACTCCCACGACTCGCGGAACTGGAACTGGTACGGCCGGCACGAGGACATGGACCCCGGGTTCCGCGCCGATCTCGGGTTCCTGCCGCAGGTGGGCTACACATTCGACGTCGCCGGATTCGAGCGCCGCTGGTGGGGAGAGGAGAAGGACTGGTACACCCGCTGGGTCGCCGGCGCCGACTGGGACCGCCGGGAGGACTCGGGCGGCACCCTCCTGGAGGAGGAATTCGAGGCCTGGGTGGGCGTGGGCGGCCCGCTGCAGTCCTTCTACTTCCTGGATGTGGGCCGGCGGGAGCGTTTCTGGAACGGGGTGACCTTCGACGAGGACTTCGTGAACTTCTTCCTGGAGATGCGGCCCACCGGCGGGATCAGCCTAACGCTGGACACGAGCTTCGGCGACTCCATCGACTTCGCCAACACCCGGGCGGCCGACGAGATCTCGCTCGAGCCCAGCATCACCTGGAACGTGGGCCGGCACCTCCAGCTCGGCCTGGAGCACGACTTCCTGCGCCTCGACGTGGAGGGCGGCAAGCTCTTCGAGGCCAACCTGACCGAGCTGCGGACGGTCTATCAGCTCAACATCCGGACCTTCGTGCGCGCCATCCTCCAGTACGAGGACGTGCGCTTCGATCCCGAGCTCTTCATCTCCAACGTCAACCGCAAGGAGGAGCACCTCTTCAGCCAGCTCCTCTTCTCCTACAAGCTGAACCCCCAGACCGTGCTCTTCCTGGGCTACTCGGACAACGCCTTCGGCGCCGAGCTCCGCGACCGCACGATCGAGCTCACCCGGGCGGACCGTACCCTGTTCTTCAAGGTCGGGTATGCCCTGGTCCTCTAAGGCTTGAAAGGCAGCGCCGGCCCCAGCTTGCGCGCGATGCGGTCCTGGATCCAGTGCGGGTCCCACCACTCGACCGGGGTTACGGCCAGCCCTTGCAGGAGCATGGTGAAGTGCAGGTGGTCGCCGCCGGCGAGGCCGGTCTGGCCCGAGCGGCCCAACTCGTGGCCGCGCTCGACCATCTGCCCTTCCTTCACGCCGATCGACGAGAGGTGTCCGTAGAGGCTCTGCAGCCCGTAACCGTGGTCGATCACCACCGCGTTGCCGTAGATCCCGAAATACCTCGCGAGCACCACCTTGCCCCGGTTCGAGGCGCGGATGGCATCGCGCTCCACCGAGGCCATGTCGAAGCCCAGATGGTCCTGCTGGTCGATCGGCTTGTCGTTGTAGATGTAGGTCCGGCGATCCGCGAAGGCGGCCGTGATCGCAGCATTCATCATGGGGAGGAACGGCTGGGTCCAGAGAAACTTCTGCTCCGACTTCGCCCCCAGCTCCTTGAGCTGCCGGGCGTTGATCTTCCGCAGGTCGCGGTTGATCGCCAGGTAGTTCTGGAGCAATCCCCCCTTGTCCTCGACCTCGGACGACTGCGACATGATCTCCGGCACGACCTTGTTCATGAAGGGATCGGTGACCTGGATCGTGTCCTTGCCCATGGGCCGGGGGGTGAACTTGTCGATGAATGCCGCCTCGGCCCGGTTGCCCACCTCGTCGATCGCGATCAACCGGATCTTCGACCCTTCCGACATGTCGTAGGGGATGGCGAAGAGCGCGAAGCGCTGCTGCTTGTTGGCCGCCCCGGGCATGGGAAAGCCCGGGAACCACCAGCTCCCGGCCTGCACGCCGTCGCGCACCGCCCCCTCCCCGACCTGGTACAAGACCAGCTCGGAGCCCCCCTGGGCCGCGTAGTGGAAGTTGGAGAGGATCGCCAGCGACGGCGGCGCCAGGCGGACTGGCAGCTTCACATCTACCACCGTGTTGGGCGGCCGGCGCAGCCAGGTGCCCTCGCGCTCGGCGCTGACCCGGACCGTGGCCTCGCCCGAGCGCAACCCCTTGACCGTGTCGCGGCCGACGTCCACCGTCATCTCGATCGGCGGGGCCGAGCCGAGAGCCCATGCCGGCTTCGGCTGGAACTCCTTCTCCTGGACCGGCTTGACGTCCGATCCCTGGATCACCTCGACACGGACTTTGGTGACCCGCTGCGGATCTTCGATGCGGATCTTGATCGGGGTCCGCCGGCCGATGCCGGGCAGGCTCGGCTCTACCTTCACATTGGGCTCGGCCCCCGTGTAGAAGGTCGCCGCGGCCACGGCCGCGACGATCAGGAGGGCCAGGATCATCAGGATGCGCAGAAAACAGCCGGCAGCGGCCTTGTCACGGTCACGTCGAACCATCGACTCCCTTTCTCAGCTGGGGCAGCCCCTTGAGGATCTCTCGCTTGTCGTTGTAGGCCGAGCGGGCCTGGACCAGCTCGGCGTGCGTGAAGCCCAGCTCGCTGGCGATCTGGCGGATCTGCATCTCCTCGGCGCCGGAGATCGACTCGTCGGCCGCCGAAACAGCGAACAGGCAGTCGAGCAGCTCCAGGCACTGCTCGCGCGTGGCCAGATCCCGGAGCTCGCGGGTCACCAGGAAGTTCTCCGTCCCGCCGAAGAGGCGGTTCTGTCCCTTGGCGATCTCCACCACGAGCGCCGCCTGGTCCGGAGGCAGGTGACCCAGAGCCTGGACGATCGTCTCCATCTTCAGGGTCTCCTCCTCGCTGACGTTCAGGTCGGCGTTGGCCACCCGCGACAGGAGGTAGGCGAAAGCCGCCACGTAGCGCGCCCGCTCGGGCTCCATGGCCTCCAGCTCGCGGGCGATCCGGCGCACCGCCTCCACCTCGCTCGGCGGCGTCAGCTCGTTCGCTTTCCCCAAAAGTCTCTTCAGAATGGACATGAGCCGATCGTATCCAACCGCGAGGCTAGAGCAAAATTTACAGCCTGAATTGATGCCGGGAAGCGGGAATGGGAGCGGAAAGGCGGTTGTTGCCCTATGTGGAAAGCACACACCCGGTGGAACGGTCCCGCTCCTGAGTGAGAGGAAGCCTTCCGTCGAAGAATTTACAACGTCGGCTCGCTCTGGAGGTGTGGTGAAGAACACTCGCTTTCGTCTGGTGTTCGTGGTTCTCCTGGTCTGTCTCGCCGCGGTGGTACACGTGGCGCTGAGTGTTCCAAAAGGAGCGCAGGCCGCTCTCTCCCTCACACCCACCCGGACCTCCCGCCCTTCCGTCCCCACTGGCTTGTACTCCCAAGCCGCCCGAGCCCTGCGCAGCTCTAAATTGCAAGAGGCGCGCCAGCATTTGGATGCCGTGGCCGAGAGCCATCCCAAAGAAGCCGGCCGCGTCCAGCTCCTGCAGGGTCTGTACGCCGCCGAGGCCGGGGATTCCGAGCTCGCCCAGGAGCTTCTCGCAGACGCCTCCGGTTCCGATCGTTCCCTGGAGGACTGGCGCCTGTTCCTCCTGGCCGAGAGCGCCCTGGAGAATGACCGTCCCGAGGAAGCGTCCGCGGCCCTCGACCGGCTGCTCGCCGGCTCCCCGGACTCGCCGCTCCGTGCCCAGGCATACCTCCAGGCGGCCCGGCTCGCCAATGAGGAAGGGGACGAGCGCCGCACGCTTTCCCTGATCGAAGGCGCCCGCCGCGAGGGCGTGGTCGGCCCTGCCGCGGTCGAGATGGAGAACCTGGCCTGGGACATCGGCCGCGAGATCGACGACGACCAGGTGAGCCGCGAGGCCGGCCGCCGCCTGCTGACCCGCGCCCCCCTTACCGCCGGCGCCCTGGGCGTGGCCGACACCTTCCGCGCCATGGACGGCGACCTCGACTGGACGAGCATCCTCTCGACCGGCGAGGTGAAGCAGCGCGCCCGCTCCTTCCTCTCCGTGGAGCGGCTCTCCGCCGCCCTCGACACCCTGGACAACGTGGCGCAAGCCGAGCGCGACGTGGAGTGGCACCTGCTCCAGGCCCGGGTGCTCATCGAGTCGGGCGATGCCCGCGAGGCGCTCGACGCGCTCGCCTCCGTCTCCGGAGAAACGCAGGAGGACCGCGCCGGCCTGGAGTGGGAGCGCGCCCTCGCCACCGCCGGGCTGTCCCGGTTGGAAGAGTCGCACCGCCACCTGGCCAATGCCGTGCGCTTGGGAGCCAAGGCACAGCTCTCGGAGGAAGCCCTGCGCGACCTCTACGACGACTTCCTCGAAGCCGGCCTGACCGCCGCGGCCGTCGACACCCTCAAGCTGCTTCGCCACCTCGATCCGGGCGACACGACCGGCGCGCGCGACCTCTGGGAGCGCGGCTGGACTCTCTACGGCAGGGGCGACTTTGCCGGCGCCGTGAACTTCTGGGGCGACCTTGCCGAGATCTATCCCGAGCATGGCGATGCGCAGCGCGGCCGCTACTGGCAGGCACGGGCCCTGGAGCAGCTCGGCCGGCCGGGCGAGGCCCGCATGATCTATACCGAGATGCTCGCCTCCAACGACACGAGCGACTTCTACAACCGCCGGGCCATGGCCCGCCTGGGCGTGCCCCCGGTCTCCGCGGAGATCCAGCTCGCCAAGGCCCTGGCCATCCCATGGCCGACCGATCCGCTTCTGGAGCGCGCCAAGCTGCTCACCGACCTCGGCCTGGACGATCTCGCCCAGCGCGAGATGGAGCTGGTCGGGGACCAGGCGAACCACCGCGACCTGCTCGCCCTGCGCGCCATCGTCATGGGCCGCCAGGGCAAGCGCCGCGGCAGCATCGCCCTGCTGCGCGAGGCCTTCCCGGCGCTCGGCGGCCCGCAGCAGTCCGCGGTGCCGGAGGAGATCCTGCGCGCCTACTATCCCCTCGACTACGAGGACACCATCCGCGCCGCCGCGGCCGCGAACGGCCTGCCGGCCTGGCTGGTCGCGGGCATCATCCGCCAGGAGAGCGCCTTCGACCCGCGGGCCACGAGCCCGGTGGGAGCACGCGGCCTGATGCAGCTCATGCCGGCCACGGCGCGGGAGATGGCCGACCGGCTCGACAAGAGCTACGGCGCTGACGGCCTCTACGACCCCGAGCTCAGCATCGAGCTCGGCGCGGCCTACCTGGCGCAGCTCATCAAGATGTTCGACGGCAACGTCGAGCTGGCCGTGGCGAGCTACAACGGCGGGCCGAACCGCATCCTGCGGATGTGGAACGAGGCCGGCCCCACCCCCGAGCTCGACGACTTCGTCGAGAACATGGACCTGGACGAGTCCCGCGATTACGTCAAGCGCATCCTGGTCCTGGCCGACAGCTACCGCCAGCTGTATCCCGCCGCCGCCGACGCTGCCGCCGGTTGAGCTTCTCCCAAGGCAGGGCCGTTGTAAAACGGCTCTGCCCTGTTTCGCTCTTACAAGGACACCAAGGACCTCAAGGACTCCAAGGACGCTCTCTGCGTCCTTGATGTCCCTGCTGTCCTTGGTGTCCTTGGTGTCCTTGTCGTCCTTTCCGATGAGGTCCGGAACTTGCAAGCCTCCGGCGCAGCGACCTCAATGGATATGGACAGTTTGTCAGCACCACAACCGGATCTCACTGCAAGCAGCGCCACGGAGGCGCAGAGCCGGGTCCTGGCCGAAGTCAGCCAAGCGCTGTCGTCGTCCCTGGACGAGCAGGAGACGCTCTCGACTCTCGCCCGCAGCCTGGTCCCGGACCTCGCCGACTACTGCATCCTCGACATCTTCGACGGGGAGGGGAAGGTCCGGCGCGCCGAGGCTCTGCACCGGGACCCGACCCTCCAGGAGGTCATGCGCGAGCTCCAGTTCCGTTTCCCGGCGGACCTCGGAGCCGCGAACGGCATGGGCCGGGTCCTGCGCACCGGCCAGCCCAACCTCGCGATCGACATCACGGAAGAAGAGATCCGCGCCGGCAGCCAGGACGAGGACCACGGCAACCTCCTGCTCCGGCTGCGCCCGCGCTCGTCCATCCTCGTCCCGATGATGTCGCGCGGCCGGGTGCTCGGCGCCATCTGCTTGGCGCTGTGCGACTCCTTACGCCAGTTCAGCCCCGTGGACCTGGCGCTCGCCGAGGAGATCGGCCACCGGGCGGCCCTGGCCCTCGACAACGCTCGCCTCTACCACGAGGCGCAGGACGCGCTGCGCCGGCGCGACGAGAGCATGGAGGCGCTCCACGGCATCAACCAGACCCTGCGCGCCCTGGTCGAAGCCTGCCCGCTCGCGATCATGCTCCTGGAGCCCGGCGAGGGGGTCGTGAGCCTGTGGAACCCGGCGGCCGAGCGCATCTTCGGCTGGCGGGAGGACGAGGTCCTCGGCCGTCCCGTGCCGTTCGTGCCGGACGACCGCCGGGACGAATTCCGGCGCAGTCTGCAGGCGATCCTGTGCGGCGCCATGCCCCAGGGCGTGGAGACCATGCGCCAGCGCAAGGACGGCGAGCCGGTCCACGTCAGCCTCTGGTCGAGCACCGTCCCCGATGAGCAGGGCCTGCCGCGCATCCTGTCGCTGGTGGCCGACGTCACCGCCCGCAAGCAGATCGAAAATGCCCTGCGCAAGAGCGACTCGCGGCTGCGCGACCTCGTCGACACCGCGGCCGAGGGCGTGTGGATCCTCGACGCGGGCCGCCGGACCACCTACGTCAACCGGCGCACGGCCGAGATGCTGGAGCGGCCGATGCACGAGATCCTCCGCCTCCCGGGGAATGACTTCTTCGCGCCGGAGAGCCTGCCGGCCGTCGACGAGATCTGGGAACGCTGCCGGCGCGGTCTGCGCGGCCACCAGGAAGTCTGCTTCCTGCTCCCCGGCGGCCGGCCGCTCTGGGCCAGCGCCTCGGTGAGCCCGGTTTTTGACGAAACCGGCGAATTCGGCGGCGTCCTGGCCATGCTGACGGACGTGACCGAACGGCGCCGCCTCGACGAGGAGCTGCGCCGCCGCGTCCAGGAGCTCGCCGCCGAGGACCGCCGCAAGGACGAGTTCCTCGCCATGCTCGCGCACGAGCTGCGCAACCCCCTCGGAGCGATCTCGAACGCCGGCCATGTTCTCGACCAGCTCGACCAGATCCCCGGGGCCGACCCGCGGATGCGCGACCTCGTGGGTGTCATCGGCCGCCAGATCCGCCACCTCTCCCGCCTGGTGGACGATCTCCTCGACGTGTCGCGCTTCACGCGCGGCAAGATCGAGCTGCGCCGGCAGGAAGTAGAGCTGCAGCCGATCGTCGAGGGCGCGGTCGAGACCACGCGGCCCGTGCTGGAGCAGAAAGATCAGCGGCTGACCGTCACCCTGCCCGACGAGCCGGTCTACCTCGAAGCCGATGCCACCCGTATCGAGCAGGTGCTCGCCAACCTCCTTCACAACGCGGCCAAGTTCACCGATCCCGGCGGGAAGATCGATCTATCCGTCGAGGCCGACGGTCCCCAGGCCGTGCTGCGGGTGCAGGACGACGGCCAGGGCATCGAGCCCGAGCTGCTGCCGCGCATCTTCGATCTTTTCGTGCAAGAAGACCGCAGCCTCGCCCGCTCCCACGGCGGCCTGGGGATCGGGCTGACGCTGGTGCGCAGCCTGGTGGAGCGCCATGGCGGCAGGGTCGAGGCCCACAGCGAAGGTCCGGGCCGCGGCAGCGAGTTCGTGGTGCGGCTGCCGCGCTGCATCGATCGCTCCGCGGAGCCGGCCGAGCCGTGCCAGGAGGCTGAAGAGGAGCGCGGCCCGGCCCGCATCCTCCTCGTCGAGGACAACGTGGACGCCGCCGATGCCCTGGCCGAGCTTCTGCGGATGTGGGGGCACGAGGTCGAAGTAGCTCATGACGGCGCCGCCGCCGTGCGATTCGCCGGCGCGATCCGGCCCGGCGTGGTCCTCCTGGACATCGGTCTGCCCGGCATGGACGGCTACCAGGTGGCCGACGCCATGCGCCGCTTGCCCGAGCTCCAGGGCGCACTGATCGTCGCGCTCACCGGCTATGGGCAGGAGTCCGACCGGCAGCGCTCGGCCCAGGCAGGCTTCGACTACCACCTGGTCAAGCCGGTGGATCTGGAAGAGCTGCGCCGGCTGGTTTCGGCTGGACGGACGGGACGCGAGGAAATGCTCAAAAGAGGCGCGAGAGCGCAGTATCAGGCATCCAGGTTGCATAAGCCGATGAGCCCTGGACCCATGACAAAGGACAAGGAGAGAGACGATGAACTTGTACGTAGGTAACCTCCCTTATCGGATGACCGAAGACGCGCTGCGGCAGGAGTTCGAGCAGTACGGCGAGGTCACCTCCTGCACCATCATCATGGACAAGGCCACGGGCCAATCCAAAGGCTTCGGCTTCCTGGAGATGGCGTCCCCCGAGGAGGCCCAGGCGGCCATCACGGGGTTGAACGGCCGGGAGGTGCAGGGTCGCAGGCTGAACGTGAACGAAGCCCGTCCTCGCGAGAACGGCGGCGGTGGCGGCGGCTTCCGCAGTGCCGGCGCCGGCCGCAGCGGCGGCGGCGACCGCCCGCGCCCGCGCGACAACGACCGCTGGTAAACACCAATCCAGCCCGAGACCCGAGACGCCGGCCGGACGGATTCACTCCGGCCGGCCTTTGGCGTTCTGGCTCGAAGTTTTCGGACAAAAACCCAGAGAAATCGGACCACCATCCGAATTTATCGGACCAGTCTCCGAAGGTTTCGGACAGGGCCGCGAAGTTATCGGACAGAGACCGAGAGGTTTCGGACTACGCCCGAACGGTATCGGACAGCAGCCAAGAGTTTTCGGACTGCGCCCGGACGGTATCGGACTGCGCCCAGAAGGTATCGGACTACACCCGAACGGTATCGGACAGCGGCCGAGAGTTTTCGGACAGCCGCGGAGAGTTTTCGGACAGCCGGCGGCTCGCGTCTCTGCTCCCCTGGTCCGGATTTCGCAGATCGGCATCCTGATGTTCCGCCGTCTGGTCTGCCTGACTGCGCTCACGCTGCTCGCCTGCTCGCCGCCCGAGAGCCTGTCATCCACCCCGTCCAGCAGCGCCGCCGCTCCCGCCGAAGAGACCCGTCCGGCTCCCGCTCCCCGAGTCCCGCTGACCGTCCGGGAGACGGCGGGTGTGGCCCGCTCCGGCGAGGTCCTGAGCACCGGCATCCCGCTCCCCCGCTCGCTCGGCGTGCGGTCCACGCGGTGGCTCGCCGTGGTCGATCCCGCCGGCAAACCGGTGCCTGCCGACTTCCGCCTCCTCGCCCGCTGGAATGCCGCCTTGGATGACGCGTCGGCGCCGATCCAGTGGGTGCTCGTCAGCTTCCCGGCGACCGTGGGCGCGAAGCAGAGCGCGGTCTATTCGCTGGTGGTCGATGGGAGCGTGGCCAATCCCCCGCCTCCCGCGCCGATTACCCTCACCCAGAAGGGAGACCGGATCGTCGTGGACACCGGCGCCGCGGTCTTCTCTCTCGACGGCGGGAAGCTTTTCGACGAGGTCCGCATCCGGGACCATGCTCTGATCACCGGGAGCGAAATGTCCCTGGCGACTCCCGAAAAAGCCGCGCGGCATTCCACGGTGCGCAAGGTCCGGATCGAGCACGCCGGCCCGCTCTCGGCCGTGGTCGTGGTCGAGGGCGCCTATGACCTTCCTCCCGCGGGCAAGGGCGGGCTCGGTTCCCTGCGGCGCTACGTCTTCACCGCCGGCTCCCCCACCGCGATCGTCCGCCAGATGGTCGCCTGGGAAGGGAGCCTCGCCTGCAACGGCTGCCTGACCACCAAGGAGGGCGCGCCCAACGGCCTCCGGCTCGAACGGGTGCGCGACACGCTCGATCTCTCCCTGGGGGATGGAGCCCGAACGGCTACCGTGGTCGGCGACTTCGAGGCCGCCGCCATCGCCGGACCGGGCCCGGCCTGGGTCCGGCAGACGCAGCGGACCGACCGGCACGCCCGGCTCCGCTTCGAGGCCGCCGCGGGCTCTAAAAAGGCCCAGGGAGACAAGGCCGACGGTGGCATGCTCATGGTCTCGGGATCCGCCGGCTCGGTGGCGGTCGCCTTCAACCACCTCCACCGCTACGAGCCGCAGGCGCTCCGCCTCCTGGAGGACGGCCGCGTCGCAATAGACCTCGCGGACGGGCCCGCGTGGCTCGCCCATCACCAGGGCATGTTCGCCACCTTTGCTGTTTCCGCGCTGCCTCCCGGCCCGGCCCGGGCCGATCTCGACCGGCTGGTCTGGGCGCCTCTCAACCGGCCTTTGCGCGCCTGGCCGGACGCGACCTGGTTCGCCAAGTCGGACGCGGTGGGCGAGATCCCGGTCGGCGAGCTGCCCAGGGGGCTCGCCGCCTACGACCAGCTCGTGCGCGGCGTGCTGGAGCACACGGTCGAAGAGGTGGACACCCAGGGGATCGCCGGCCTCATGACCTACGGCGTCTTCCCCCGCTACTGGGGGAGCAAGGACGACAGCGACCTGCGCTGCAAGAAAGATCCAACCCCGGAGATGACCTGGGACGACACCTTCTGGTGCGGGGCCTGGACCGACTACCACAACACGCTCTCGACCGTCCCGATCTGGGCCATGCGCACCGGCGAGGTGGAGTGGCTGGACGAGCTCGCCGCGCCGGGCGCGCTGCGCACCCTCCACACGCAGATCATGCAGTGCGCGCCCGGCGACTCCTGGTTCTACTGCGGGCAGTCGCCCGCCGGCTATGGCGGCTACCGGGCCGACTTCAACAGCTCCCACGCCTACTTCGACAACCTCTTCCTCTACTACTGGCTGAGCGGCGACTCGACCGTGGTCGAGACCCTGCGCCGCGGCGGCGAGAACATGCGCCGGCACATGTGCGGCAAGCCGCCCTGTGGAGCTGGGGACCCGCCGGACAAGGCGAGCTTCACCGGCCGCGTCGCCGGCCAGTGGCTGGCCGCCCTCCACTTCCTCGGGCTGTCGAGCGGGGACCGGGCCTTCCTCGACGACTGGCGGACGGGTCTGGCGCGGGCGGTCACGCACCAGTACGTGGAGGTCGAGCGCGGCGGCAAGCGCTACGGATTCTCCGGCAAAGGAAACGCAGAAGGAGGCGCCTATCAGGCCGGCCCGATGTGGCTGACCGGCATGTACGACGCCGAGGGGCTCTACCGGCTGATGCGGGACACGGACGACGCTCCGATCGGCGACCCGCCGGTCAAGCCCAGCCAGGTGCTGGCGGCGCTGGCGCGTTCCATCGTGGCTTTCGAGATCCCCGACTGGCCCCGGCATCTGGACGTCGCGTACCGCGGTGCCCGCCGGGGAGGGCAGCTCGTCGAGGTCAAGCCGGAGGATCGGCCCCTCTACGGCCCCGAGAGATCCGCCCAGGTCGCGCTGCTCGTGCGCGCCGGCCAGATCACCGGGGACAAGGAGCTGCTCGAAGCCGGCAGGAAGCTGGTCGAGATCACCCTGGCCGGGTCGAAGAAGGACCAGGCTCCGCTGGGCAAGCTCCAGGGCCAGTACCTCACCCGCCTCCATGCGGCCGTGGCCCGGCTGGCGAACGGGCCTCCGCCGTGATCCTCGGCAGATTTCTTGCACCTTCGCGCGGACACGATGACTGACTCCCGAACGCCTGCGGTCAGCCTGACCGTCGCAGGCTCGTCCGCCCGTTCCACCGCCCCGAGCGACCGCCAGCTCTGGCGCGGAGGCGCGCTCTTCGGCTTCTACCAGATCCTGGGCATGGGCATGGGCTTCGTCGGCAGCATGTTCCTGGTGCGGATCACGACACCCGACGACGTCGCCTCCTACCTGCTGCTGCTCCAGGCGATCACGGCGGTGGGGATCCTGCTGCAGCTCGGGCTCGGACCCGCGGCCCTGCGCTTCGCGCCGATGAGCCGCGGCGAGGGAGGCGGGGCGGCGACCGCCCTGCTGCGGCGGCGGCTGTTCAGCCTCCAACTCGCCATCTGGGCCCTGGTCGTGCCGCCCTTCGCCATGGCTTGGCCCTGGATCGCCCGCCGCATGGACGCGCCCGAGCTGGCTTCGGCCTCTCTCTACGTGGTGGGCGCCGCGGTGCTCGCCTCCTTCGGGCACCTGGTGCACCACTACCTGCGCGCCTTCCGCATGTACTCCGTGGTGGCGCCGCTCAGCCATCCCGTGCCCCGCGGCCTGGTCCTGGGCGGCTTTCTCGCACTCTGGATGCTCGGGGCGCGCGACGTCCCCTGGGAGTTCCTGATCTCCATCTTCGTGCTGTCGCAGCTCGTCACCGCCCTGGGCTTCGCGCTCGCCCTGAAGGCCTCTACCGCGGGCGAGGCG
Organism: Acidobacteriota bacterium; assembly: GCA_034667225.1. Taxonomy (GTDB): domain Bacteria; phylum Acidobacteriota; class Thermoanaerobaculia; order Multivoradales; family UBA5704; genus DATMER01. The sequence continues at coordinate 58,142 of JAXDKG010000067.1, read as the reverse complement.
TCGGAGGCGCGCACGGCGAACCCGCCGCCCGACATCCCGGTGATCCTGGGCGCGACGACCGCGCTCGGCCTGCGCAGCGCGGCCGTGGTCGTACTCCTCTCGTCGGACCTCTGGATCATGTCGTGGGCGCGCTCGCACGAGGAGGTGGCCATCTACGGCGTGGCCGCGCGCGTGCTGCAGGTGATCGCGGCCATTCCGGCCATGGCCAACTTCATCGTGCCGCAGGAATTCTCGATGCTCTACGCCGACGGGCGGAAGGACGAGATGGAGCGGCTGGCCCGCACCGCCTCGACCTCGGTGGGGCTGCTCTCGTTGCTGGCGCTGCTCTCCATGCTCGTGCTCGGACGGCTGCTGATCCACTTCGCCTTCGGGGATACCTATCTCGCGAGCTGGAGCATCCTGATGATCCTGTCGGTCGGCAGCTTCTGGGATGCCGCCTGCGGCTCCGCGGGCTACGTGCTGCAGATGAGCGGACATCACAACCGGCTGCTGGGCCTGAGCTCCGCCGCGGCGGCCTTCAACATCGTGCTCAGCGCGCTCGTCGCTCCGGTCTGGGGCGGGCTCGGCGTCGCGTTCGCCACCGCGGTCTCGCTCATCGCGCTCAACACGGCGATGGTCTGGTCTGCGCGCAGGCTCGTGGGCGTGCGCACCTTCGTCTACTTCGAGCCGGCCAGGTGGCGGCAGGTCTTCAGGATGCTGACCGGAGCGGAAAAGTGAGCGCGGCCCTCTGGGTTGTCGGAGGCGAGCAGAAGGAGACCCTCGAGGAGAACGAGTGGCACCGGTTCCGGGCCGGCGTGGTGGTGCGGGCCGAGCCGGAGACAGGCCGGTTGGAGCGCGTGCTGGAGTACCAGTCGCCGCCCGGGCACTGCCCGGACGACCGGCCGTCGCACCTGTTCAAAGCCGCTACCGTGGAGGGCGGCACGATCTGGCTCTGCACCCAGACCGAGGTGCTGGAGTGCAGCTTCCCCGGCTTCGAGATCCGCCGGGTGATCTCCCTCCCCTGCTTCAACGACCTCCACCACGTGACCCCGGGACCGGACGGCAACCTCTTCGTGGCGGTGACCGGCCTCGACGCCGTGGCCGAGATCACCCGCGAGGGCAAGCTGGTACGCTTGGTGGACGTGCAGGGCGGCGACGTCTGGAGCCGCTTCGACCGCGGCGTCGACTACCGCAAGATCCCCACGACCAAGCCCCACCGCTCGCACCCCAACTACGTCTTCTTCCTCGACGGGCAGCCCTGGGTCACGCGCTTCGAGCAGCGCGACGCGGTGGCCGTCGATCCATCCCGGAACGGACACCGGGGCCCCTTTTCCGTCGGCATCCAGGGCATCCACGACGGCCATGTCGCCGCCAACCGGCTGGTTTTCACCTCGGTCGACGGCCACGTGGTCACCTTCGACACGGAGACCGGCGAGAAGCGCGATCTGGATCTCAATGGACTGCTGGAGCCCGGCGACGACCGGCCCCTGGGCTGGTGCCGCGGACTGCTGACTGACGAGAACGCCCGCCAGGCCTGGGTGGGCTTCAGCCGGATCCGGCAGACGAAGCTGCGCAAGAACCTCAACTGGATTCGCAACGGCTTCCGCGAACGGCTCCCGACCCGCATCGCCCTCTACGACCTGGAGCGCCCCGCCCGGCTGAGGGAGATCGACCTCGAGCCGGCGGGCATCTCCGCCGTGTTCAGCATCCACGGAACAGCCGGATGACCCGCAACGAGACCTTCGCGCTCACCGGCGTCCTGCTGCTCGCCGCGGGCATCCGATTGTGGGGCCTGTTCCACGACCTCCCCTTCTCCTACTTCGGGGACGAGCTCCATTTCATGAAGCGGTCGATGTCCCTGGGCACGGGCGACCTGAACCCGCACTGGTTCCACAAGCCGGGGCTGTTCATGTACATCTGGCTGCTGGTCTACGGCCTCTATTTCCTGGCCGGAATGGCAACGGGGCGGTTCGAATCCACGGCGGAGTTCGGAGCCCACTTCCTGACCTCGTCGGGACCGTTCCTGCTCCTGGGCCGGCTGGTCGTGTTCGCCTGCGGCGTGGCCACGGTCTGGGTCGTGTACCGCATCGGGCGGCGGGCGTTTGAAAGCGAGCGGGCGGGCTTGGCCGCGGCACTCGTGGCGGCGGTGCTCGCGCCCATGGTCGCCTCCTCGCAGCACATGAAAACCGATGTGCCGGGTGGGCTGATGATCGCGCTGTCGATCCTGGTTTATCTCCGCACTCAGGACGACCTGCGCTGGCGCCCCCTGATTCTGGCGTCGATCCTCGCCGGCGCGGCCATGGGGGCGCACTACTACGGCATCGTGCTCGTCCCGGCCTATGTGGCGATGGAGCTCTGGAACGGCCTGAGCCGCCGTCTGCCCTGGCGGACAGCCCTCCTGCGCGGCGCTCTGGTGCCGGCCCTCTTCGTGGCGGGATTCTTCCTCACCTCGCCGTACAACTTCCTCGATCCCACCTGGCCGCGGCAGAACTTCGCGCACCTCAAGAGCACCTTCTTCCCCGAGCCGGAGCAGGTCCTCTTCGAGGCCGACAGCAAGACCGCGTACAAGCCCGGCAGCTCGGAAGCCCTCGGCGGAGCCACGCTGGACTTCTTCCAGGTCCTGACCTCGCAGAAGGGGATGAGCCTGCCGCTCACGGCGCTCGCGCTGCTCGGGCTCGGCGCGGCGCTCGCTCGGCGCGAGACCCGCTGGTATGCCGCGCTCCTGACCATCCCGATCCTGGCCTACTTCGCGGCGGCGGTCACGGTCGCGGCCTACCACGTGCAGCCGCGGCACCTGAACGCGATCTACCCGCTGCTCGCGACGCTCACCTGGCCGGGCGCGCTGCTGCTTGGGCGCCGCAAAGCCAACGCTCTCGTGCTCGTCGCCCTGGCCTGCATCCCGACCGCGGTCGAGGCGTCCAACAACAACCTGGATATCAACCGCCGGGACAGCCGGCTGGTCGCCTACCGCTGGATTGTCGAGAAACTGCCGAAGGACGAGCGCATCCTGCTGGACGACTACGGTCCGCTCCTCCAGCCGGACGCGCGCTCCGTCGCCCGGCAGCAGGCGCTGCTCGAGACGCTCCCGAAGGGACCGTTCACGCAGCACCAGGGCAAGAGGCTGCAGCTCCTCCGCCGCTACCCGGCCGAAGAGGGGCTGGACATCCTCGAGCTGGGCCATCCCTGGTGGCTGCAGCACGAGAAATCGGACGCCGAGCTGCGCAGCAACCCGGTGGACCTCGACATGGGCAACCCGCTGTTCACCCGGCAGCCGAAGACGGCCGGCGAGTACCGCGCCGAGGGCATCCGCTTCGTGGTCACCAACAGCGAGGCGCGGAGCAAATACTTCGGAGACAAGGCGAAATGGGGAGAGGGCTTCCCCTCCTTCGTCCGCTTCTACCGCAGCCTGGAGCGCGAGCGGCTGCTGCGCACCTTCGACCCCGCGGCCTGGGGCGGCAAAGGGCCGGTGATCTGGATCTACGACCTTGGGGAGAGAGAATGATTAAGAATGGCGACGGCTTCGCCTTCATCGTCGGGCATCGCAAGAGCGGCAGCACGTGGCTCCTCAACCTGATGAGCCTGCACCCGGACATCCGGGGGTTGATGGAGACCAACGTGTTCCACATCGGCTGGAACGAGCCGGACCCGGTGCGGCGCACCGACCGCCTCTTTTCCCAGACCCCCTGGAGCGAAGGCGGAACGAAGGCGCTCCTCAAGCACCACCTGCTGAACCTGGCCACGCCGATCCTGAAGCGCACGAAGCCGGCGCTGTCGCTCAAGAAGGAAGAGCGGCCCTCCACCCTGCCGGACCTGGGGTTTTTCGACCAGGCCGCGCTGCGCCGCGAGCTGCGCCGCATGACGCCGCCCGAGGAGTACGTCCACCGTTTCTTCCATTACCTGAAGGACCGGCTGCGGCCGCGGCGCTACCTGCTGGAGAAGTCGCCGCGCAACGTCCTGAGGGTGGACAGGATCCGGGAGATCTTCCCCAAGTCCAAGCTGATCGTGATCTACCGCGACGGTCGCGACGTGGTGACCTCGGACAAGTTCTTCACCCGCGACTACGGCGGCCAGCCGTTCGATTTCGGGGAGGCGGCCCTGGCGTGGCGGCAAGACATGGAGGCACATCTGAAGCACTCCGACCGGGTCTTCGCCTGTGCCTATGAAAAGCTGCTCGGAGATGGCGCCACGGTGGCGAGGGAGCTCTTCCAGTTTCTGGACCTCCCCCATGAGGACCGCCTGATCCAGGACCTCCTGGAGCGCTCCTCCTTCCGCTTCTACGCCGGCCGCGAGCGCGGCCAGGAAGACCGCAAGCGTTTCTACCGCAAGGGGATCGCCGGCGACTGGAAGAACCACTTCGACGACGAGGAAAAGCGGGTCTTCAAGGATGTCGCTGGCGACATGCTGGTCCGGCTCGGCTACGAGAAGGACCTCAATTGGTAATCATTTCAGCGGGCAGCCGGCATGGTTCCAAGCGCTCAGCTCGGCGGCAAAGGCGCGCATCACCGTCTCGTCGCCGCTCGTCAGGGCCACTCCCACCTGGTTGAGGACCTGCGTCCGCGTGAGCGGATACTCGATCTTGAAGTGGGCGCTGTTGAGCACCGCCGCGCCCCCCTCCCTGACCAGCGTCCTGACCGCTCCGAGGAGCCCGCCCTCGTCCGGGAACAGGAAGGCAGCACGCAGCGTCGTCTCCGCGACGTCCCCGTATACCTTCGTCGCCGGGAAGATGAACTTCAGCTTCTGGCTCGGAGGCAGCCCTGGATACTTCCACTGCTCCTGGTCGCGGTTCCAGTACGCGGGCGAGCACCCGGTGGGGACCGGCAGGGGCAGCCACATGGCGGCCATCACCCAGAGCATCGAGTCCGGGTTCTTCCCCCACGGCTCGGAGGCGAGCCGGACGGTGGTGGCCAGATTGCCAAGCGGCACCTGCACCGGATAGCGGTCGGAATCCCAGCTCGCTCCCGACGAGCCGTCGATCCTGTTGAGGAGCTTGGCATTGGTGGGGCTGACGTCGATACGGTCGGGGCCCTTGCTGCCGTCATCCCCTACGAACATCACCAGCGCACCCGTGCGGCCCGTGCGCGCCGCGCCATGGTTGAAAGTGATCGCCTCGGCGATCCGCGTGGGTCCCGGCGTCCGGTCCTCTCCGTACGTGAAGTCCAGGCCGTGGAACACGATCACGCGGGCGGCGGGACCCGCCGGATCGCTGGTCACCACGAGCAGGCCGGCGCCGTCGATGTCGGTCAGATTGCTCGCCGGATCGCCATCGGCAATCGCGAAGGACAGCCTGCCCACCCCCCGGGAACGCACTGTCTCCGTCACATCCGCCATGTACCCGATATTGAGGACCTGTCCGTGATGGGTTTCCGGCTGGAGCTCCGTCCCAATGACGGTGCCGGTCAGGGGAGCTCCGTCGAGCAGAATCACCTGGTCGCGGTAGGGCTCCTCCGCGGGAATCCCGCAGACCCCCGTCTCCGCATCCGGTGAGCAGGGGTGGTCACGTCCGCTCCAGTAGAGCAGGGCAAGCTCGACGGACGCGGGGACGTCCACGACGATCTTGCGCGGCTCCTTCTTCCAGCTCTGCAGTCCCACTCCTCCCTGCACGATCGCAAAGCCGGGGCCTTCCAGCTCGTAGGCGAGAGATAGCGGTGTTGCATTCAGAGCGGACATTCCCGCCCCGAAAGCCAGCAGCAAAAGGCACGTCAGGTAACGCATGCTTCTTCCCTCCAACAACTCTGAGGATGGTACAGGCAAGATTCATGCCTTGCGAAAAACCGAAACGGCCGCCGGAGCTTCCGGCGGCCGTTCGAAGAGAGAAGAGACGAGGTTTTACTTGCGGATGTAGAGCACCCAGTCACCGCTGGCGGGCGCGGTGAAGTTGCGCGCCACGCCGCCGCTCACCGAGGGCGCCGCCTTGAAGACGCCGGTGCGCGGGTCGTACCACTGCACCGTCAGGGTGCCGGTGGCCTTGGTCAGGTCGATGCTGGCCGTCCCGCCGTTGTAGAGGTAGAACACGTAAGCGCTACCGGTCAGGGCAAGCCCATAGGCGGCGCCGGACCTGACCAGCGAGTCCGCCGGGTCCATGAGGTGCCAGTTGGAAACCTGCTTGGTGAACGCCACCAGGTGCTTCAGGTAGGAGCCGGTCCCCACACCGGCCGCGCCGCCGGTGAACGCCGCCCAGGCGCGCTGGCGATGGACGGTGTCCTCCTGGCCGAGCCCGTGCTCCTCCTGGATGATCGGCTTGGCAGCCAGCTTCCGGTGGTCGAGCGTGCTCTTGTGGACCGTCCCGTGGCTCACGGAGTTACCCGCCTGGATGTCCATGTAGTCAGCCCAGGAGGCGGTCGGGAAGGAGAACATCCCCTGCGTGCCGTGCACGGTCGCGAGGCGAGCCCAGGGATTGTTCGTGTGCAGGAAGTTCGTGTGGTTGGCCACCTCGGTGGTCGACCAGCCCTCCTGCCACTCCAGCGCGACCACGAACATCGTGTTCACGTAGGCCGACTGCCGGGCCATCGCGTACTTGATCAGCCGCTGGCGGTCCGCATCCGGCAGGTCGCCGAAGCCGGAGTCGTCAGCGAAGAACCACATGTGGGAGACCACGCCCGCGTCCCGCATCTTGACCACCCACTGGTCGTACATCCGCCAGCGGGCCAGGTCGAAGCGGGTCTTGTTGTTGGACGTGGCCGTGCCGACCCAGGGGGTGGTGGAAACGCTGGAGTAATCCCCCTTGTTGGCGTAGTAGACGTTGATCTTGTTGAGGCTCATCCCAAGGTGCCGGGAGAGCATCGCCTGGCGGTTCGAGTCCGTCAGCTTCTCTGAGAACATCGTGTGGCTGTACTTGAGCGGGCTGGAAGCGGCGGCATCGAGGAACTTGCCCGCGAGGAAGACGGGAACGCCCTCCTGATACATCAGCGTGTACGGACGGTTGGGGTTCTCCACCACGGGGCCCCGGCCGAAGACGCCGGTGAGCTTGCCGGAGACCGCCACCGTGCCGGAGAGGCCGTTCAGGCCAGGCACGTTGCTGCTGGTCGTCCAGCGCCAGGTGCCGATCTCGTCGGTGTAGAGGCGGACCTTCCAGACGTTGCCGATGGCGCCGCCCGCGCCGTTGCCGTCAAAAAATCCCGGAACCGTGTACTTGCGTCCCGAGGGCGCGGTGACCGCGGCGGTGAAGTTGTAGTCGAAGGGGTTCGGAGAGCCGGAGCTCGCGTTATAGGAAGCGGCGGAGGTCAGAGCGACCTCGGCGGTGCCGTAGCAGGGGACGGCGGCGACTTGGGCCGCGCTCGCGAGGGCGAGAACCCCCACCAGGAAGACCGTCGAAAGAACTCTCTTGGCCATGCGTCGTGATCCTCTACGATAGCGCTGGCGCGCGGGTTGACGAAAACCCCGAAGCAAGCACACCCGCTTACATCTAAGGCCGGCCGCACCGTAACATCCAAAAGTCGGCCTGTGCAAGGAAATTTCTACAATCCATACGGATTCATCAATTTCCTCGTTCTCGCCAGATAACAGCGGGAGGCCACGCGAATTCCGGACGTTTTTACAACAGCCCTTCCCGCCGGTACCACTCCGCCGTTCTGCGCAGCCCTTCGTCGATGCCGACGCGGGGTTGATAACCCAGATCTCTCCTGGCCTTGTCGATCCGGAACGCCCGGTTCTGGCGATACCAGTCGACCCGGCGAGGGAAGATAGGGGGATTGATGCCGAACGGCTTGCACGCCTTCTCGACGATGTGGCCGGCCACGACCACCGGCCACACCGGGTAGTGCGGAATCCTGACGTCGGTCCCGAGCGCCTTTCCCACGCGGCGCACCAGGTCTTCGATCTCGATGTACTGCTCGTCGGCGATGAGGTAGGCCTCGCCGTCGCCCTTGCCGTCCTCCGTCGCCAGGATGAAGGCATCGACGAGGTTGTCGATGTAGAGGGGATGGTAGAGGGTCCTGCCGTTGCCGAACATCGGGAAGGTGCCTCCGGCGACGCGCTTGAAGATCAGGTAGAAGCGCTCGGGGTCGCCCGGTCCATAGATGGCGGCGGGACGGAGGATGGTGGTCCTGAGGCCGCGCTCGAAGAACTCGCGGGCCAGGGGCTCGGCCTCCCACTTGGTGCGCTGGTAGTAATCCGCGGGCCGGATCGGAGCGTCCTCGCCGGCCGGCGGATGGTCGACGTTGCCATGCACGCCGCAGGTGCTGCAGTAGATGACCTTGCGCACACCCGCATCGAGCGCCGCCTGGAGCACGTTGCGGGTGCCCTCGACGTTGACCTCATAGTAGTAGCGCTCGGGTACGTCCATCTCGCGGAACGCGGCGGCCACGTGGTGAACCACCTCGACCCCCTCGACCGCCCGGCGGACGACGTCCATATCGGTGACGCTGCCCAGGATGACCTCGGCGCCCCACTCGCGGATCTCCTGGGTCTTCAGCCCTTCCTTATAGTCCAGGGCCACGACCTGGTGGCCCATCTCGATCAGGCGGCGAACCAGGGCCTTGCCGGTGAACCCGGTGCCCCCCGTAACCAGAACCTTCATTTCGTCTCTCTCTCCTCTCGCTGTACCCGGAGCACGACGGGCGAGCCCAGCCGCCGCGTCAGGCCGAGCGCCGCGCTCACCTGCTCGCTCCGGCGCGAGAACCAGCCGCTCTTCGCCGCCCGGTGCACGACCATCGGCAGGAAGAACTGCCGGCGCTCGTCCGGCCGTCCGAAACCGTGCCGGGCCGCCTCGGCGGCGACCTCGCCCGGCTTGAAGATCTGATAGGTGCGCGTGTTCCCCTCGACGGCCTTCTTCCAGGAGAAGAGCGGCCCGTAGAGCTGGTTGAAGCTGCGGGTATCCGAGTAGTCCAGGATCACCGCCCGGGATGCCACCCGGCAGAGCTCGGCGATCAGCTCATGCCAGCGCTCGACATGGGCCAGCAGCCGCAGCGAGACCACGACGTCGAAAGCGCGATCCGGATAAGGCAAGTCGAGCAGGTCGCAGGCGCGGAATTCGAACGATCCCGGCGGCAGGGAGCGGTCCAGCCGCTCCCGGCAGCCCTCCTCGCTGCCCGCCACCGTTACCCGGAAGCCGCTCTCGACCAGGACCGGCGCGAGTTGGGCATGCCCGCCGCCCACGTCGAGCACCTTCGCTCCGGGCCAGGGCGCCATGAGGTCGAGCACGGATGCATTCTGGACATCGAGGAAAAACCGGCCTACCTCGCCGCTGAAGCGGCGCGCGTACTCCTCGGAGGAGGTCTCGATATCCGGAGCCTCTTGGGCCGGAACACTCATGTCAGCCGTGGTCACCGACTTCCCCTGCCCGCCGCACGAAGCTCGGGCCGCACGCGCCCCGCCGACCAGCCCAGCGAAGTGCAGAGCCGCGCCGCCACGGTCCCCTCGGGATAGATGCCCCAGTCGGTGCGCCGGAGAAGCAGGTCCTCGAGATGCACCACGGACTGCCGCTCGACGATTCCCCGCAGGTGGTCCCGGGCGGCCTCCCGGTCGCGAGCTGCCAGGTTCAGGAAGTCGTCGAGCGCGAGCGGCGGGTCCGCCTCCGGGCGGCCGATCCAGCCCGGCGCCGGCAAATGCTCGAAGACCCGCCCGAGCGTCGTCTCCGCGACGGCCCGCGCCGTGGTCAGCTTCACTCCCGAGACGCTGAAGAGTCCCTGCGGCCCCCCCTTGCTTCCATGGTCATGAATGACCGGTCGCCCGGCCGGCACCGTTGACCCGTCCGTCTCCGCCGGCAGCCAGCCATGGCAGACCCGCAGGACGTCGGAGGCGCGCACGTCCCAGCCGGGCATGGCGGCATTCAGAGCGGTCAGGAAATCCTCGACAGAGGTCTCGTCCGGCGGCGCTCCCGGGCCTGAGCCTCCCACCCCGCCTGGTACCGCAGCGTAGGATGTGCCGGCCAGCACCCTTCCCTTCCAGGGGAGCAGGAACCAGGTCTGGGCTTTCTTCCCACGCCCGGCCACCGCCACGGCCATGGGAGCTGGCGGTTCGCGGTCCAGGAGGACGTTGAACGCGAGCAGCGGGCGGAACAGCTCCGGCAGGTCGCGGTCGAACCGGCCCGCGAGCTCGCGGCTCCAGGGGCCGGCGCAGTTCACCACGATACGGCCGCGCAGCTCCAGACTCTCTCCTGTCTCCCGATCCACGGCGCGGAGCCCGGTAATCCGGCCCGCGGCCATGCGGAGGTCGACCGCCTCGGTGTAGTTGAGAGTCCGCGCTCCGCACCGGTTCGCCCAGCGGAGAGCCTCGATGAGGACCCGATGGGAGTCGGGCATGACGGCGTCATACCAGAGCGCCCCTCCCAGGAGACCTGCCTGGTCTACTCCCGGGAAGAGCCGGACGGCTTCCGCGGCATCCACGACCCGCCCCTCGTCGCGCCGCGAGAGCGCCTTATCGAGGGCGAGCGCCAAGTGGAACGCGGCCGGCCGCCGGAGCCACCCGCCGCGCGGAGGGTCATACAGGGGCATCAGGCAGGGAAGCGGCTCGACGAGGTCCGGAAACTGCTGCAAGAACCAGCGGCGCTCCGCGACCGACTCGCGATACCGGGAGAGGTCCAGGCTCTGGAGATAGCGCAGACCGCCGTGAACGATCCGCAGGCTATTCCACGAAGTGGCGCCGCCGAAGTCGTCGCGCTCCACGAGCAGCACCGAGAGCCCCCGCCGCGCCGCCTCCAGGGTCAGCATGGTCCCGTAGAACCCGCCGCCGACGACGAGCAGATCGTAAGAGGCCGCGGCCGCACCCTGCGGATCGCGAGTGAGAGAGACCGTCATGCGCTCACCTGCCGCAGTTGCAGGCTGGCCTGGTCCCGCAGGAATCTGGGAAGAGTTTCCCCTCTCCCATAGGTGCGCGGTTGCTCGCGCAGGGCACGGACCCGCCGCAGCAGGTCCTCGGCCGGCCGGAGCGGGTCGAGAGCCCCCTCCAGCACGAACCCGAACGAGCCGGCCCGGCCGGCATGATTCGGAAACGGCAGCGGGTCGGTCCCCGGGAGCATGAGGATCCCGCGCTCCCCCGCCTCGCGCAGGAGCCGGGGCACGCCGGCGAGTTGGAGCCGGTTGGAGTTGTCCCCCAGGTAAAGCTCGCCCCCCGGCCGGGCGAGCGTTGCCTCCACGAGCGCGCCTCGCCGGCCTGACCACTTGCCGAATCCCCAGGGAAGGACGGGCAACGCGCCGCTCTCGCGGACCCGGCGCAGCGCCTCGTCCAGAGGAAGCCCGTCGGGAATGTCCGCATCCCTCCCGAGAGCCAGCACCTCGAGCCGCTCGTGGACCACCATCTGCCGGCCGGCCACGATGATCAGGCTCTCCCCGGTGCTCCGGCGCGCGACGAGAGAATCCTCCTCCTCACCAGAGGCCAGCGTCCACGCGCCCACCGTTCCCTGAGCCTCGCGGAACCAATGCCTCCCCGCCATCTCGGCCAGAAGCAGGCATCCGGTCGCGGTAAGGCCCAGGTCATCGGCAGTCCTGCGGAAGTTTTCCAGCGCTCCGTCAAAGAAGGATTCCATCGGGAAACAGGGATGGATGTGGACGTGGGCGTCCACCAATGCGCAAGCCTTGAATCGCGGAGCGTCTCCCATCGCCATACCTGGAATCGATGCAGATAGCAATTTCCATGCCCCTCTGTTTGATAGAGTCGGGCTCTCAGGAGGATCGAGATGCTGGAGACCTTCACCCCTGGCTCCTTCACGGAGCACGTCGGCAGCCGCTTCCGTCTTCAGGTCGACGGACAGGAGCCTTTGGAACTGGAGCTGTTCGAGATCTCACGCTATGAAGAGAACCCGGACTTCATGGCAAGAAAAGAGCCCTTCTCCCTGCTCTTCCTGGGCCCCGCCAGCCCGCTTCTGCCCCAGGCCATCTATCCGTTGGAGCATCCGGCCTTGGGGAGGATGGAGATCTTTCTGGTCCCGATCGGCCCCGACCGGCGAGGAAAACGATCAGGGATGCGCTACGAAGCCGCGTTCAACTGATCGTATTCTTTCAGGCACGCCCCCGTTCTTCTCGGACGGCTCCAAAACTTTCTGGACGGCCCGAAAAATTTCAGAACCGTCCCAGGATGCTCGGATCCGTCCCCAGGATCTTGGATCCGCTCCAAACTTTTTGGAACGGCTCCAACGTTCTTCGGGCCGTCCAGAAAGTTTTGGAGCCGTCCGAAAAGCTGTAGACCGGCGCCAAAACTTTTTGGATGGCTCTGGGCTTCTTCGGGCGGGTCCAAACTTTTCGGAGCCGTTCGAAAAACTCTGGGTCGGTCCAAAACTTTTCTGGGCGGTTCCGCGCTTTTTCGGACGGTTCCTGCATTCCTGGGACCGGCCCAAAACGGCTGGAGGAGTCCGTTTTCTTCCGCGGGCCTGCGGAGAGAGGGAGAGAAGCGCTAAGGGGCGGGCTTCCACTCCATGAGGTCGTAGGGGCCGCGGTCCTCGATCGGCTTGAAGCCGAGCCGCAGATAGAGGCGCATGGCGGGGTTGTACTTCTCGACGTGGATCGTGAGCGGCTTGCCGGCAGCCTCCGCCTCGGCCATCAGCTCGCGCAGCAGGGCGGAGCCGATCCCCCCGCCCCGAAGCTCCGGCATCAACGAGATGTCGACGAGGCGGATCTCGGACGCCCGCCGGTGGACGTAGAGCCGCCCGGCCGGAACGCCATCCATCAGCACGAGATCGAACTGGGCGTCGCCGTAATGCTCCTGGTACCAGGCATGCTGGGCCTGGAACTGCATCCGGACGAACCACTCCTTCTGCTCGTCGGTCCAGTCCGTGACCATGGCCATCTCATCCGCCCGGGTGGTGGCGTAGAGGCGGAGGAGGAACTCTAGATCCTCCTCCCGGATGGGCCTCAGGGTGACCGTGCTCACTCCGCGGGCTCGGACTCCATGGAAAGCAGAACCGAGACGAAGCTGGCCGGCGTGTCAGCACCCAGGGAGCGCAGTGCCACTTTTCTGCGCCAGGCATTCGGCGAGGTTCCGAGCGCATAGGCGCCGCGCATCAGGCGGGGCTGCCCCGTCTCGTCATCGAAGGTGAACTTCGTCCGGAGGGTCCGAACTTCGCCCCCGGCCGCGACGACGCGCATGGACAGCTCGGGCAGAGCGTTCCAGTCCAGCGGGAACACGAAGCTCACTGGGGGACTGGGATTCCATCCCGGCTGGCGCCGGAAGCTCCACGCGAAGAACCGGATCGGCTCCGGAAACGCCGGATCTGGTGAAGGGAAGAGGATGTCGAGGTCGATCGCCAGAGGAAGCTCGGCCCACTGTTTGGGAGAGATCCCACCAGGCGGGTAGAGGCCATGAATCGTCAGGCGCAGAGGTCCACCGATGAGGTTGGTATCGCCCAAAGGCAAGGACTCCGCGGGAACGACGACATACTCCGAAACGGCCGCATCTGCCTCCGCAGGCATCCGGGGCCGCCGGATGCGGGCCGGCAGCTTCCTGAGCGAGGACGCCACCTCGCTCCCTGTGACAAACCCGACCGGCATCGGGCGCACCGCCGCAGCAGCGTTGAGAGACTGGGCCTCAGCGGCACCTCCGAAGCAGAGAGCGGCAAGCCCGGCTGAACCAAGGACGAGAAAATCTCGCCTGCGAACACCTTCTCTGAAGCTGTTCATCGCACGCCTCCCGACATATTTATAACAATCAAACAAACGGCGGCGGCGAAGCCGCCGCCCCAAGTTCTCCCTTAACCGCGGGGAGGGAACACGCCCTGCAGGGCGATACAGAAGTAGAAGGTCAGGTACGGCTGGAGATTGTTGTGCGGCTGGTCGCCGCCGGCGGGGGGGAGGTTCTGATCCGACATCTGTACGAGCGACGCGCCGGCTGGCGGGACGAAGGCGTTTCCAGCAGAGGGGCGCGCGATCGAATTGCCGACCGGAGACGTTCGATTGCCAGGGGCGCCGAGCGACATGAGCGCGTGACTATGAGCCGGGATCTCAGACTCGAGAAGAGTTACGGTCTCCGAGCCGCCCGTCTCTCCGAGATCATGTAGCGAGAGTCCAGGCCCCTGCCCCGGATGCATCGGTGCCCGTCCCTGAATATCAGGCAGCGCGAAGTTGCTCTTCCCATCTCCTCCGTAGGTCGTGCCCAATAACGAGAAGAGTGCCGTATTCTGTGACAACGGCAGCAGCTGACCATCGCACCACGCCCATCCTTTGGGCGCGAAGTTGAAGGGAAAAATGCGGATCTCAGCAACAAACGGATCGGCCATGGTTCTTATCTCCTCTGACTCATAGGTTCATTTCGAGCGGAACCACACCGGTCTCTATGTTGGAGAGGGGAAGATCCCGAACAGAGAGATAATGAAGTCGACGCAGAGATATGGCTGGAAGTTGGTATGCGGCTGACTTCCACCGACAGGAGAGATTGACTGCGGCGCCATCGCGGCTGCCGGACTCCCGGACTGATAGAGACTGATGGCCGACGATTCGCCCAGGACGTTGTTGTTCGGATTTGGATCATTGGCAACCAAAGCTGCGCACAGCAGCGGATGTGTATGGGCTGCGATCTGCGGCACAGTCAGCGTGATCTCCTCGGCACCGCCAGTCTCTGCCAGGATGAACCCGTTACCTTGGTGGATCGGAATACGACCGCGCAGATCCGGTAGCGCGAACGTCGACTGACCGTCCCCGCCGTAGGTTGTACCGATAAGTTGAAAGAGTGTCTCGTTCTCGCTGATAGGCAGAAGCTGGCCTTCGCAGAACATCCATCCCGCGGGTGCGAAGTTACCCGCGAACATTCGAATCTCACCGACGTAAGGCTGTGCCATCGTCTCACCTCTCCTAGTTTGGGCTCGGGAAGATGCCTTGCAACGCGATGCAGAACGACAGCGTAAGGAACGGCTGCATGTTGAGATGCGCCTGCGATCCCCCTACGTTTGCCACCGAGCCAGCAATCATGGCAGCGAGCGAGGCCGGTCCGATATAGGGGTTCGCCGGAGCCTGGCGGGCCAAGAGGTTTGCCGTGGGAATGGGCTGCGACGCATCAGTCGAGGTCCCGTTCAGGACGTGGGTATGCGTCGGCAGCTCCGCAATGCTGAGCGTGTGACCTTGTTCGCCGCCTCGTTCGCCAAGCGAATGACCGCTGCCGACGTGAATCGGCGTACGACCTCGGAGATCCGGAAGCGCGAAGTTCACTCGTCCATCTCCACCGAAGGTCGTACCCAGGAGCGAGAACAACGCCTGATTCTGGTTAATTGGCAGAAGCTGGCCGTTGCAGAGAGCCCAGCCTTTTGGGGCAAACACAAAGCTCATGATCCTGACTTCGCTCAAAAACGGTTCCGCCATCGTTTCCCCTTTCTCCTTTGGAGCTATACCACTCCACTTCTCACTCACTGTTTACGGCGTATTGATCGGTCCAGCGATCAGAGCCACACCACCGTTGGCATAAGACGTACCTGTGTTCGTGCTGGTCAACTGCGCCGTGGCGTTGGCACTGGCTGGCGCGGTATCGATCAACTCCGCGGTCGCTCCGCCAAGCTCTTCGTAGATAAGTTGTGCCGCAGATCCATCAAACGTCGGATAGTCAAAGCTACCGCTGGCTGGCACGACGTTGCCGCGGATGTCCGCGCGCACTCTGGCTGGGCTGCCTTGGTTGTCCGCAGCGAGGAAGATGGCCGCGAGCGGGAACGAGGTCCCATTGTTTTGAACGTTGTTGTTCGTGAGGGTCACATCATTTGTCGAGACGATACCCAGACCAGTCGTCGTATGACCAAGGAACTGCATGTCGATCGCACGTCCACCCGGCGTTTGTCGGATCGTGTTGCCATCGATCAGCAGCGTGGCCGATGTCCTTCCCTGGACAACGACACGGATACCGTTGCCCGTGCTCGATCCTGAACCGACGGCGGCGTTGCCGATCACGTTCCCTTGAATCGTGCCGGTGATTGATCCGCCCGTCGATGTCGACGAGGAGAAGACGTTGATCGCATGCAGCGGAGCTGCGTTGAGCATGCTCGTGTTGTTGAGCATCCGGAACGTCAGGTTCGAGTTTGTGTCCTGAGTGAAGCTGACATGGATGCCGTTGTTGTTGAAGGTAGTCCCGGAAACCATGAAGTCCGAGATGAGTCCTGTTTCGTGGGCCTGCACCTCGAGCCCGCGTTGCGGCGAGTTGTTGCTGAACGTCGCCCCATTGATGCTCGCGGCGGTCGTCACGGCCGTCCCGGACATTTCGAACAGGAACGAGTTCGCACCGGTCGTGTCATTCAGGTCATTGAAGCTGCCGCCGCTGATATTCATCAACGCCAGCGTGCCGGAGGTGTTCCGGATGTGGACGTTGTTTCCTGCCGAAGCCGTGATGTTCGTATTCGTGAGCGACAGGTTGCCGGTGATGCCGACGACAGATCCGCTCGCCTCGCCGAGTTGCAGCCCGTTCTCGGCCGTCGCGTTGCCGTTCGTCGAAAGGTTGCACCCGTTCAGATCGAGATTCGTCACGGTCAGGCCGCGGATGCCATCGTCACCGCTGTTCTGAACGTTCATGGATGCGAGGCTGACATGCGCCGTGGACGTCAGCAGGACTCCGACTCCCGTCGTTCTCTGAATCGTTCCTCCCGAACCTGCTGCACCGGTACCGGCTACCTTCAAACCACCCGAAGTACCTGTGGCATTCAGGACGATGCCGTTCGCCGGATCGGTGGCGGCAGTGTTGTTCCCCGAGGAGATGCTACGGAAGTTGAGGTTCGAGGAGCCGATTGTGGTGCTGGTCACCCGCAGCGCAGCGGCACTGATCGAATCGATCGTGTTGGTCCCCGTGATGTGGAGGCCGAGGCTGTTGGTATTGCTGGTCGCCGCGAAACCCTCTCCGGTCGTCGTATCGACATCCATCCCGCCGCTGAAGGTAATCGCACGGGTGCCACCGTTGCCGTTGAGTAGGATGCCTGCGCCGTTCTCGTCGATGGCTCCAGAGAGCAGGAGGTCGTCGCTAGCGTCGTCGCCACTCCAAGTGGTGATCGACACAGCCCGTGCAGAGGCCGAATTGTTGGTAATCATGCCGCCGTAGGTAATAGCGGCATTACCTCCGCTGACGTTGAAGGCCGGACCCGTTGCGCCCGCCGCAGTCACGATGATGCTGGTCGAACCGGCGGAGAACACCGCGTTCGTTCCACCGCCATCGGAGACGTTTGTCAGCGAGACTCCAGTCGACGAGCTGTTCGTGCTCCTCAGGCTCGAGAGCTGGAGATCGGTGGTCATCGATGACAGCGTCACCGCCGAGTTGAGCGCCTCGATGACTCCGACTCCGGAGCCGACCGTAACCCTCGTTCCAGCCGCGCCGGTGAATGCCCCGGTGCCAGTAACCTGCAGACCGTTGTTGCCGCTGGCGTAGATATCGAGGTCGGTAAATGCCAAGTCACCCGAAACGGTATTCAGGGCGACGCTCGAGCCGCCCACGCCGTCTCCCGGGGTTCCCACCAACGTCGTGCCGCCGCTCACCGTCTGGAAGCCAGACGTCACCGTATCGGAATCGAAGGTGGCGCTGGTGATCAGCACGCCGTTGCCCGCGGTGTTCTGGTGGACGGTGTTGTTGGCGAAACCGGTGATCGTAAGCGTGCCGCCGCCGGAGCCGTCCATCAAGACTCCCGAGGCCCCACCCGCGGTCGAAAGGATGTTTGTGTTGTTGCTGAAGTTGACGCGCAGGTTCGCGGTCGCGCTGGCCGTCCGCGCGTCGAAGGAGTTGCCCGCGTGGGTTCCGGCAAGGTCCCAGGTGTTATTGGTGAAGTTGACCGCCAGTGTTCCGTTGGTCCCTGCGTTCAGGTTGATGTCGACTCCTTCGGCGCCGGCGCCGCGGATCTCGTTGTTGGCGATGGCCAGCGTCGGAGAGCCGGAGAGCACTCCTGTTGAGGTGAGATCGATGGCGTTGCCCGCGGTGCTCGCGAGGCTCATGCCGACGATCTCGATCGGCATCAAGTTGCCTACGGTCACTGCGTTGCCGCTTGCGTTGGTGAGTTCAGGATGCGCCCCGATCAGGACGAGATTCGTGGGCGAGGGGTTCCCGTTAAGGCCGACGGGGATCGACAGTGCGTAGTCGTCCGTGGGCGTGTCGACAGCTAGGTGACCCTGGCCGATAAGGCGCTGGTTGGCTTCCATTTCCATCGCTGCGGTCATGGCCAGGGAGCCGTCATGGACGAAGATGTAATCGCCGGCCACATCGGAATCGCCCGCCCCGCCCACGCCGTCGAGCGACTCGAGGGTGTTGTATGGCGAAGCAGACGTTCCGTTGCCTCCGCCGCCTGCATTCGGATCCACGAACCAGACCCGCTCGAAGCGAGTGAGCGTGACGGTCCCGGGGCTCGGATTGCCGACCAGCGTGTACTGGAAGCTGGCCGTTGGGTCGGAGTCTCCCGGCTCCGGCACGAAGCTGAAGCTGCCGTCGGCATGCAACGACACCGTTCCCTGTCCCGGCAGGACGCAGTCGAACGGAGCCGTGAGATCCGCGCAGCCTACGATGCTGGCGATGGTGAGCGCCGGGCCGCCGTCGGGATCGACGTCGCCGTCGAGCACGCCCAGGGTGGCTGGATTGATCGGAGTAGTCGCGAGGACTTCCGGAGTGGCGGCGGTATCCCTGTCCACCTCCAACTGCGTATTGCCGAGGAAGTCGTGGGCGTCGTTGTCCGGCGTGGCTGGGTCGTCGGCGCCGTGGATGGTCACCGTCAGCGTCGAAGAGCTGGTGAACGAGCCGTCGGAGGCAGTGTAGCCAAACGCGTCGACCAGCGTGCCGCCGGGCGCGAGGGCGTTGACGGTCGGGTTGGTGTCGTCGAGCGTGTAGGTGAAGCTGCCGTTGCTGTTGATAGTCACCGAGCCGAAGTTTCCGGCGCGCGGAGCTCCGACCGTGCCGCCGGCGACAGCGCTCACGGTGAGCGCACTGTCCGGATCGACGTCGTTGGTCAGCACGTTGCCGGAGACCGTGTTTGCGGCGGCCACGTTCGGCGCCTCCTCCGTGATGTCCGCGCCGTCGGCGTTGGCGACCGGCGGCTCGTTGACGTTGGTCACCGTCACCTGAATGTTCTGCGCAGCCGTCAAGGTGTCGGAATCGGTCACCGTCACCTGCACGTCATAGACGTTGTTCGCGCCTACGTCGCCCGGGATCTCGAAGTTCGGCGCGCTGTTGAAGGTCAGCACGCCCGTCGCCGGAACGATCGAGAACAGAGCCCCGTCGACGCCACCGGTGATGCTGTAGAGCAGACCCGCGCCCTCTGTGTCGCCGTCCGGATCGGTCGACTGCACGTCAATCACACCGGTCTGGTTCTCCGGCACGCTGACCGCAGCAAGGCTGGTGATCGAAGGCGCCTCGTCGACGTTGGTCACCGTCACCTGGAGATTCTGCACAGCCGTCAAGGTGTCGGAATCGGTCACCGTCACCTGCACGTCGTAGACGTTGTTGGCCCCGGCGTCGCCCGGGATCTCGAAGTTCGGCGCGCTGTTGAAGGTCAACACTCCCGTCGCCGGCACGATCGAGAACAGAGCCATGTCAGCGCCGCCGGTCAGGCTGTAGGTTAGGCCCGAACCCTCGGTGTCGCCGTCAGGATCGGTGGACTGCACGTCGATCACACCGGCCTGGTTCTCCGGCACGCTGACCGCGGCCAGGCTGGTGATCGAAGGCGCCTCGTCGAGGTTGGTCACCGTCACTTGCAGGTTTTGCACGGCTGTCATGGTGTCGGAGTCGGTGACCGTCACCTGCACGTCGTAGATGTTGTTGGCCCCGGCGTCGCCCGGGCTTTCGAAGTTCGGCGCGCTGTTGAAGGTCAGCACTCCCGTCGCCGGAACGATCGAGAACAGAGCCACATCGGCGCCGCCGGTCAGGCTGTAAGTAAGGCCGGCACCCTCCGTGTCACCTTCCGGATCGGTCGACTGCACGTTGATCACCGCAGTCTGATTCTCGGGCACGTTGACCGCGGCCGGGCTGGTGATCGAGGGCGGCTCGTCGAGGTTGGTTACCGTCACCTGCACGTTCTGAACGCCCGTCAACGTGTCGGAATCGGTGACTGTCACCTGCACGTCGTAGACGTTGTTGGCCCCGGCGTCGCCCGGGCTTTCGAAGTTCGGCGCGCTGTTGAAGGTCAGCACTCCCGTCGCCGGGACGATCGAGAACAGAGCTACGTCGGCGCCGCCGGTCAGGCTGTAGGTCAGGCCTGCGCCTTCCGTGTCGCCTTCCGGATCGGTCGACTGCACGTCGATCACCGCAGTCTGATTCTCGGGCACGCTGACCGCGGCCAAGCTGGTGATCGAAGGCGCCTCGTCGACGTTGGTCACCGTCGCCTGCAGGTTCTGTACGTCCGTGAGGGTGCCCGAGTCGGTCACCGTCACCTGCACGTCATAGACGTTGTCGCTCCCCGCGTCGGCCGGGCTTTCGAAGTTCGGCGCGCTGTTGAAGGTCAGCACGCCCGTTGCCGGGACAATCGAGAATAGAGCCACGTCGGCGCCGCCGGTCAGGCTGTAGGTCAGGCCCGAGCCTTCAGTCTCGCCGTCGAGATCGGTCGACTGAACGTCGATCACCGCCGTCTGGTTCTCCGGCACGTTGACCGTGGCCGGGCTGGTGATCGTGGGCCCTTCGTTGAGGGTGGTCACCGTCACCTGCAGGTTCTGCACGCCGGTCAGTGTGTCGGAATCGGTCACCGTCACCTGCACGTCGTAGACGTTGTTCGCCCCGGCGTCGGCCGGGCTCTCGAAGTCGGGTGCGCTGTTGAAGGTCAGGACTCCCGTCGCCGGGACGATCGAGAACAGAGCCATGTCGGCGCCGCCGGTCAGGCTGTAGGCTAGGCCTGCGCCCTCCGTGTCGCCCTCGGGATCGGTCGACTGCACGTCGATCACCGCCGTCTGGTTCTCCGGCACGTTGACCGCGGCCGGGCTGGTGATCGAGGGCGCCTCGTCGACAGCGGTCACCGTCACCTGGATGTCCTGCACGTCGGTCAGGGTGTCCGAATCGGTCACTGTCACCTGCACGTCATAGACGTTGTTCGCCCCGGCATCGCCTGGAGCCTCGAAGTCCGGCGCGCTATTGAAGGTCAGGACTCCCGTCGCCGGGACGATTGAGAACAGAGCCACGTCGGCGCCGCCGGCCAGGCTGTAGGTCAAGCCCGAGCCCTCCGTGTCGCCCTCGGGATCGGTCGACTGCACGTCGATCACCGCCGTCTGGTTCTCCGGCACGCTGACCGTGTCCGTGCTGGTAATCGTGGGCGGCTCGCCCGCGTCGGTCACTGTCACCTCGAGATCCTGGACGTCGGTCAGGCCGCCGGAATCGGTCACCGTCACCTGTACGTCGTAGACGTTGTCGACACCGGCATCGCCCGGGGCCTCGAAATCGGGCGCGCTGAGGAATGTCAGGACCCCTGTCGCGGGGTCGATCGAGAAGAGCGCTTGGTCGGCACCGCCGGTAAGGCCGTAGGCCAAGCCCGTCCCCTCGATCGCACCCTCGGGGTCGGTCGACTGCACGTCGATTACCGCCGTCTGGTTCTCGGGGACGCTGACTGTGTCCGTGCTAGTGATCGTCGGCGGATCGTTGACTTCGAAGTATCCGGTGACATCGATGATGAAGTGCAGATCGCCGCTCGAGTTGTTCTTGGCTATCAAGTCCCCACTCGCCCCGAGCTCAACCACGAGAATCATCCCTCGGTTCACGCCACTCTTGAAGGAGAGGGAGGCGACCGCTAGCTGCAGTTCGGGGGGCTCGGGCTGGATGGGCTGGTTGACAACAACGCCGTTTGGATAGAGGCTCAAGTTCCCTGAAGCCTTCGTTTCCGCCACCGTCAGGTTCAGCGACACGGCCACTGCGTCCGTAGGTACACCACAGAAGCCAGTGACAGTAATCGCCCTCGAAGCGTTGGCTGAGAGAACGCCCGCAGGAGCCGGGGGCGGGGGTAACGGAGGCGTCGGTTGCCGGCTGTCGTACAGCCGGCATGGGGGAGTGCCGGGCAACGAATAGAAATCGACGGCCTCGGTATTCGCCGAGGCGAGTTCGGGAACCAGAACCGCCACCACCGCGAGGACGAGGAAGGCGATACGAACTTCACGAGAGCCAAGAAATTTCATACTCATCTCCTACTCGTCCCCATTGTGCCCGTTTCGCCGCCGAAGAAATCTCGATAAGACACTCCCGGCGAGGGAACACACGACGAAGGGACCCAGACAACTGGGTTGGATGGGATGGCAATCATCCGTGATACACCGGGACCCTTTTTCCGAATCCCGAAGGGGTTTTATCCGACACACTTCTTTAGTGGGACTACCCGCTCCAGGATATCACCTGCTGCGATGTCCCCTACGTTACCACGGCTTGTCCTGGATTTGCCCAGAACGGGCACATGTTAAAGGAGCTGAATATGCGCAGAGATCGCTACAGGGGCATCAGTCGCCGCGGGGCTTGAGCCGGTAGTGCTCCCGCAGGGCCTTCTGGGCGGCTTTGTTCTTCTGCTTTTCCCTGAGGTAGGCCAGCTCGTCCTGTTTCACCCTGAGCTGATGCTGTTCGCGCTGGAGCTTGTGGTAGCTCTCCAGGCGCTCGGAGGCCAGTTCGCCGCGGGCTACCGCCTCTCCGACGGCGCAGCCGGGCTCCCCCTGGTGACGGCAGTCGGAGAACCGGCAGCCCTCCGCCAGCTCTTCAATGTCCCCGAAAGTGGATTCGATCCCCTGGTCTCCTTCCCAGAGCTGGACCTCGCGCAGACCCGGAGTGTCGATGAGGAGCCCGCCTCCGGGGAGCGATAGGAGCTCGCGGTGGGTCGTGGTGTGACGGCCCCGGTCGTCCCCCTCGCGCACGTCGCCCGTCCGCTGGGCCTCCCGGCCGAGGAGACGGTTGATCAGGGTCGACTTGCCCACGCCCGAGGAGCCGAGGAGGCTCACGGTTTCCCCTGGTCTCAAATACTGAAGGAGGGCTTCGCACCCTTCGCCCGTCTTGGCGCTGACCCGGTGGACCGGTACGCCCATGGAGACCGCCTGGGCCTCCAGCAGGCAGCGGTCGGGATCTGCACAGCGGTCGAGCTTGTTGAGGATGACCACGGGCTTTGCGCCGCTGTCCCAGGCCGCGGTCAGGTAGCGCTCGATGCGCCGGGGGTTGAAGTCGCCGTCGAGCCCCGAGACCAGGAAGAGCGTGTCGACATTAGCCGCCACCACCTGCTCCTCGGTTTTGTTGCCGGCGACTTTGCGCGAGAACTTGGAGCGGCGCGGGAGGATCGCGTGAATCATCCCCCTCCCCTCCCCCGTCGGCGGACGGAAGGCGACCCAGTCGCCCACCGCAGGATAGCCGGCAGAGCCTCCCGGCCCCGTCAACTCGTGCCGGAGACGCCCGGCAAGATCGGCGTAACACTCGGCGTCGCCCGTGGAGACCCGGTTGAGCCCGCGCTGTGCCACGACCCGGCCAGGGACCAGCCCCTCCGTCTTATAGGCGTCGAAGTGCGCCGCGAAAAAGTCGTTCCAGCCGAGGTCTTCGAGGGTCATAGGGGTATCCACAGGCCTTTGCATTCTGCCACAGGCCCATGCAACATACCCCTCCCCCCCTTTACGCGAAATAGGGGAGGGGGGTATCATGTTGTTCAGGACGAAGGGGGCGAATCCCCCCGGAATTCAAAGGAAGGACGACATGGAACACATGACGCTTCTGGAATGGATCGTGGTCCTGGCAGGCGCCGCCGCGATCGCCTGGGTCAACTGGTATTTCTTCCTGGCCCGACGGGGCACGGCGTCCGCTGTCGTGGCCGAGACCCCCGGAGGTGGGACCCAGGAGGTCACGATCACCGTCCAGGGCGGTTACGAGCCCTCTGAGGTGAAGCTCAAGAAGGGCATCCCGGCGCGGCTGGTGTTCGACCGCCAGGAGACCTCGGGCTGTTCCGAGGAGGTCGTCATCCCTGACTTCGGCATCCGCAAATTCCTCCCTGCGTTCCAGAAGACGACGGTCGAGCTGAAGCCGGAGACGGCGGGGAGCTTCGAGTTCACCTGCGGGATGAGCATGCTGCGCGGCAGGCTCGTCGTGGAGGCTTGAGATCATGAACAAGGTCACCATCCCCGTCAGCGGCATGACCTGCGCCGGTTGCCAGGCCGGCGTGCAGAAGAGCCTGCAGCGCCAGCCGGGCGTCGTGGATGCCGCGGTCAACCTGATGATGGGCAATGCGGCCGTGACTTACGACCCGGCCGTCACCCGTCCCGAGACGCTGGTCGAGGCCATCCGGGAGACCGGCTACGGCGCGGAGCTGCCGACTGCCGAGCGCACCGCTTTCGACGAGCAGGAGGCCCGTGACAAGGCCCAGGCCGAGGAATTCCATGAGCTGCGCTTCAAGGCGGTCGCGAGCGGCATTGTGGGCCTGATCGCGATGATCATCTCCATGCCGCTCATGGCTCCTACGGAGCATCACGGCCCCGTGGCCGATCCCTTCATGCGCTGGGCCATGGAGTCCATGAGCCCGGCCCTGGAGCGGGCTCTCCCCTGGCTCTACCGCATCGATCCGCGGGTGCTCTCGTACGGGCTGCTCGTCCTGACCGCCGGAATCATGGCCTGGGCCGGACGGCATTTCTATAGCCGCGCCTGGAGCAGCTTCCGGCACCACTCGGCGGACATGAACACGCTGATCGCGGTGGGCACGGGCGCGGCCTTCCTCTACTCCGTGCTCGCCACCGTGGCCCCCGGCTTCTTCCTGCGCCGGGGGCTTCAGCCGGACGTCTATTACGAGGCCGTGGTCATCATCATCGCCCTGATCCTCGCGGGCAACGCTCTCGAGGCCCGGGCCAAAAGCCGGACCTCCGCGGCCTTGCGCGGCCTGATCGCGCTCCAGCCGAAGACCGCCCGTGTCTTGAGAGGAACCGAGGAGATCGATATCCCCATCGAAGAGGTTCGGAGCGGCGACGCTATCGCCGTCCGGCCGGGCGAGCGGGTGCCGGTCGACGGCGAGGTCCTCTCCGGGGCGAGTGCCGTGGACGAGTCCATGCTCACCGGCGAGTCCATGCCGGTCGAGAAGAGCCCGGGCGACCGGGTCATCGGCGGCACGATCAACCGCACGGGCGCCTTCCGCTACCGGGCCACAACGCTGGGCTCGGAGAGCATGCTCGCCCGCATCGTCCAGCTCATGCGCGAGGCCCACGGCTCCCGGGCTCCGATCCAGCGCCTCGCCGACCGGATCAGCGCCGTGTTCGTACCGGTCGTGCTCCAGATTGCCATCCTCACCTTCGTGATCTGGTTCGTGGCCACGGACTCCGCTCCGGCCGTGCGCGCCTTTGCCGCGGCGGTAGCCGTCCTCATCATCGCCTGCCCCTGCGCCATGGGTCTGGCGGTGCCGACCGCGGTCATGGTCGCGACCGGCCGAGGCGCGGAGCTGGGCGCGCTCATCAAGGGGGGCGAGGCCCTCCAGCGCGCCGGCGACATCACTCATGTCGTGCTGGACAAGACCGGCACGGTCACCGAGGGCCGTCCCACCGTGACCGACGTGGTGACCGTCGAGGGTCGGCCAGCCGAGGAGCTGCTGCGGCTCGTCGCTTCCCTGGAAGCCTCGTCCGAGCATCCGCTGGCCGATGCCATCGTGCGCCACGCACGGGACCTCGGGCTGTCCCTGGTCCAGGCAGGAGAGTTCCAGTCCGTGACCGGTCGCGGCGCGCTGGGGATTGTCGACGGCGCGGCGCTCGCCGCCGGCAACGAGAGACTGATGGCGGACTATGCCGTCCCCGTCGAGCCGCTGCAGGCCGACGCCGAGCGCCTGACCGCGCAAGGGAAGACGCCGGTCTACGTCGCGATCGACGGCAAGCTCGCCGGTCTCCTGGCCGTGGCCGATCCGATCAAGCCCACGTCGAAGGAGGTCGTCGCCCGCCTGAAGCGGATGGGCCTGCAGGTCGTGCTTCTGACCGGCGACAACCGGCGCACGGCCGAGGCCATCGCGAGCCAGGCCGGGATCGATCGTGTCGTGGCGGGCGTGCTGCCCGAGGGCAAGGTCGAAGAAATCCGCCGGCTCCAGCAGGAGGGCGCCGTGGTCGCCATGGTGGGCGACGGCATCAACGACGCTCCGGCTCTGGCGCAGGCGGACGTGGGCATCGCCATCGGCAGCGGCACGGACATTGCTATCGAGGCGAGCGATGTGACCCTGATGCGCGGCGATCTCGGCGGCGTGGTCGATGCCATCGCCCTGTCCCGGCGGACGATGCGCACCATGAAGCAGAACCTCTTCTGGGCATTCATCTACAACGTCGTGGGCATCCCGGTCGCCGCCGGAGCGCTCTACCCCGTGTTCGGACTGTTGCTGAGCCCGATCCTCGCGAGCGCCGCCATGGCGTTCAGCTCGGTGAGCGTCGTCGCCAACAGCCTCCGCCTCCGCCGCGCGCGGTTCGCGTGAGAGAAAGGAACTCATGATCGAGCAGATACCGGAGCCGATACCGGAGCGCAAGGCGGCCGGAGTGGACCCCGAGATCAAGGACAGCAACTTGAAGCGCCTGCGCCGGATCGAGGGGCAGATCCGCGGCCTCCAGAAGATGGTCGAGGAGGACCGCTACTGTCCCGACATTCTGGTGCAGGTCTCCTCCGTCCAGGAGGCCCTGCGCTCCGTGGGCCGCGAGCTCATGAGGAACCACCTGAAGCACTGCGCCACCCAGGCGATGAGGGAGGGCGGCGAGCAGTCGGATGCGATGGTGAACGAGCTGATCGAGATGGTCTACAAGCACTCGCGTTGATCCCATTCCCCCAGGGTCAGATCAGCTTCATCTGCTCCGGCCGCCGAACCCGCACCACCCCTTCCCGCCGCTCCAGCAGCATCTCTTCCAGATCGGCGAGGAAAGGCGAGGGCCGGGCCTCGGCCGTCTGCCCCCGCAGCATCCTCTTGCGGCTATGAAAGAGGAAGAGGCGCGAGCGGGCGCGGGTAATCCCCACGAAGAAGAGCCTCCGCTCCTCCGCGAGATCGGCATCCGCCCCCGGCCAGACCAGGGGCAGGAGGCCGTCCTCGCATCCCACCAGGAACACCACCGGAAACTCCAGCCCCTTGGACGCATGCAGCGTCAGCAGGGAGACTCCTTCGGCCCGGGGGTCCCACGTGTCCAACTCGCCGCCGAGCGCCAGCTCCGCCAGGAGCTGCTCCGGATCGTTCCCCGCCCGCAACGCCAGCGGCCGAATCATTTCGACCGCGGACCGAAGGACCGCCAGGTCCTCGCTCGACGCGGAGGTCAGCGGCAATCCGTAGGCGAGATCGTGCAGGAAGGGCTCGATGCCGCGCTCCGCGATCTCCTGAGTCCGCTTCCGGAGCGCCAGAAACAGCGCCTGGACTCCGGGCTGATCGAGCAAAGGGCGATGCGATCGCTTCTGGAACGGGATGCCTGCCCGGCCGAGCGCTTCCTGGATCGCCGGCGCCTGCGCCTCCGTCCGGTAAAGGATGGCGACATCCTGGAAGGAGAGCCCCGGGATGTCTCCCCCCGCCCGCGACTCCACCCGGCCGCTGTCGAAGGAGAAGGAAGAGATCCCGCCCAGCAGACGCTCCAGCGTCTCGACCACCAGCTCGGCCTCCGCCCGCTCGCTCGCCGCCTGCTGGATCACGACCCGCTCGGCAGGCTCTTCTCTACCTTCTCTAATTGCCACGAGTCGCCGGTCCGGCACGAGACTGGCGGGGCGAATCGCCTGGCAGGCCGCCTCGACAATGGTCTGGGTGGAGCGGTAGTTCCGAGTGAGGTGGATGACCCTGGCCCCGAGCCAATCCTCCTGGAAACGGAGGAAGAACCCCACGTCGGCCCCCCTGAAGCCGTAGATCGACTGATCCGGATCGCCGATCGCGCAGAGATTCGCGCCGGGGGGAGCCAGGAGGCGGACCAGAGCATACTGGAGCGGATCGACATCCTGGTACTCGTCGATCGAGATCCAGCGGAAGCGCTCGCGATAGAAGGCGCAGAGGTCCGGTCGCTCCCTGAGAAGCTCCAACGGCTTCAAGAGAAGGTCGTCGAAGTCGAGGAAGCGGTTGCGCGCCAAGGCCTGCTCGTAGGCCGCCGCCCGCTCGGCTCCTTCCCCGTCAATCTCCTCGCCTCGCCGAAACCGCCCGATCTTCTCCAGCAGGCGCTCGGCCCGGGTGGACGTACCCCCGAAGAGCTCTTCGAGCATCGCGATCCGTTCCCGGGGCGAAGCGATGCGGAGGTCCGGGTCTTTCGTCTGCTCCTGGATCAGCATCAGACCCAGACGGTGGAAGGTGGCCACGGTCGGCTGCTTCCCCGGGAGCAGAGCGGCGAGCCGCTCCCCCATCTCAGCCGCGGCCCGCCGGCTGAATGTCAGCGCCAGACACTGCTCCGGAGGGATGCCCCGCTCGGAGATCACATGGGCAATCCGATAAGTGAGCGTCCGGGTCTTGCCGGTTCCGGGACCGGCAACGATGAGGAGAGGACCGTCGATGATCTCGGCTGCGGCGCGTTGCTCGGGGTCGAGGGCGTCAAGAAAGCCCTCACCCCTAACCCCTCTCCCAGCCGCACACCCAGACCCCCGGGAGAGGGGGACCAGGGTCTCCTCGACCTCATCTCCATCCTTCTTTTCCCCCTCTCCCGGTCGGAGGGGAGTGCGGATGGGAGAGGGGGCCAGGGGGTGAGGGTCCCCAAACAACCCCGCCACCACCGCCCGCCCGCGGATCTCATCCGGCTCGAACAGCCGGATCACCCCATACTCACCGTCATACCCCGACTCCCGCCGCACTTTCCCAGCCCGCAGCCGTGAGAGCGCCTCGGCCAGGAGCGGCTCTCCGGCCCGGGCCACATCTTCCAGGGGGACACGCTCCAGGATGCCGATCTCCGGCCCCAGCTTCCCCACCAGATGCGCAGCCGCCTTCTCCACCGAACGGGACTTCGGACCCACTCCATGAAGCTCCGACAGCACCTCCGGCAGCGGCACGAGACACCGGAACGGATCCTTCCGCCCTCGCTCCCCATCCTCGGAGCGGTCCGCCAGCTCCTCCACCCGATGCAGGACGCCCACCGTCAGCGGCTTGCCGCATGTCGGGCACAGTCCCTGAACGCGCCGGGTCTCGGCGGGCTCCAGGCAGATGCCGCAAGCCCGATGGCCATCGAGGTGATACTTGCCCTCCTCGGGGAAGAACTCCACCGTGCCGCCATAGCCCTCGCCGGTCTCGAGGGAGTGCCGGATCGCGAAATAATCGAGCTCCGTGTCGAAAGCGGAAGCCTCGCGGCCGAGCATGGGCGGCGAGTGGGCGTCCGAATTGCTCACCAGCGTGAACCGGTCGAGCCCAGAGACCCGCCAGTTCATCGGCGGATCGGACGACAGCCCCGTCTCCACCGCGAAGATGTAAGGGGTCAGGTCGCCGTAGCACTCCTCCACCGAGTCGAAGCCCGACTTCGAGCCCAGAACCGCAAACCAGGGAGTCCAGACGTGCGCGGGGATGAGATAAGCATCCGCGCCGCTCGACAGCGTGATCTCCAGGAGATGCCGCGAATCGAGCCCCAGGATGGGCCGGCCGTCTGAGGCGATGTTGCCGATCGCCCCGAGCCGCTCGCGGATGCGCCCGGCGGTGTCCAGGTTCGAGGCGTAGAGCAGGTGGTGGACCTTCCGGGTGCGGTCCCCCTTCTTGTAGATGGTAGAGATCTCCACCTCCAGAAGGAACCGGACCGGCCCATGGCAGGAAGGCGGCAGCTTGCGCTCCACCTCGCGCTCGATCTCGGGCCTCAGCCGGAACAGCCCCGGCTCGGCCGGCACGAGCTTCGAGCGGATCTCCTCGAACCAGGCCGGATGCGTGAAGTCGCCGGTGCCGACGACCGTAATGCCCTTGCGCTTCGCCCAGAGCGCCAGGTGCTCGAGGTCGGCATCCCGGCTCGTCGCCCGGGAGTACTTGGAGTGGATGTGGAGGTCGGCGTAGAAGAACATGATGGACGGAATGATCGCGGATTGAGGGAACGGCGGTGATCATAACCCGCCATCCTCATTCCGTCCATGCGTTTCTTCTCGCGGCGAAGAAGCATCGCCGGCAGGACGAATTTCTTCTCCAGGAATCAGAAGGCGCCGATCTCCTGCCCGCCGCAATAGCGGCCCGCGTTGTTCTTGTAGGTCTTCACCGCGCCCGTGCGGGTATCCGTGACCTTGATCGTGTACTCAAGGTTCGACAGCGAGCCGTAGTAGACGTCGATCCCGTCGCCACGATTGATGATCTTGGTCACCAGCTCCGGATTACCGTCGCCGAAGTCAAAGGCGCCGGAAGTCTGGGAGAGCTCCATGGCGCCGGCCTGGCCTCCCTGGCCGTTGCCCGGGTTCCGCCATTCGGCCGTCACCTCGAAGCGGCCCTTCTGGAGGCAAAGCGTGCCCGAGCCGGAACTGCACTTGGCGGCGGCTGTGGTTGAAGCCGCGGCATTGGCGGGGAAGGCATTCTGATCGACGCTGCCGCACTGCCCCGCCGTGCCGTAGTAGACCTTGTAATTACCCGTTCGCGTGTCGGTGACGAACATCTCGAAGGGCAAGTTCGTGAGCTGCCCATAGGACACCCTCACCGCGTTCCCGGACTCCTGCACCTTGACCATCAGCTCCACGTTCGAGGGATCGCCGAAGGTGAAGAAGCCTGCGCCGTCCGAGCCCTCGATCGCCCGTCCGACCCCGTTCGTGTTGTCGAACTGGTTGAACCAGTCCACCTGCACCTTGAAGCGCTCGCTCCCGGTGCAGAGCGTGTTGAGCCCCGGCCGGCAGGGCTGTCCGGACGCCGGCGGCGGGGCGAACTTCGTCCGCGTCGCGTTGATCACGCGATGGTTGTCGCGCTTGTTGACGACGCCGGTCTTCTTGCCGTTGAAGGACACTGCGGGGTTGGAGAAATAGGTGGCCGCGGGGCAGCGCTTCTTGCACTCGTTCGCGTAAGACATCACCGTGCGGAAGCTGCCGTCGACGAAGTACCCGTACGCGTAGGGGAAAAGGGCGCTCTGCACGGGAGAGCCGTGAGCCGGGTCATGCTCGCACCCCATGACGTGGCCCAGCTCGTGGGCGAGCAACACCGCTTCCCCGGACAGGCATTTCCGCTCGATGAGCGCGCCCCCCTGGACCGTGACCTTGCGGTCCTGGAAAATGTCCTTGCGCATGATGCTCGTGGCGACGGCACAGCCGGTGCCGGTGAAGCCGCCCTCGACCACAAGCGCGGTGAACGCGGCTCCGTACTCGCGCTGCAGCTCGATCACGCGTGGATTGAGCCTCACCCAGTAATAGTTGTCGTCATCGCCGTTCGCGCGGGAGACCTCTTCCGTGTAGGGCATCTCGAGGCGGACATCGACCTTGCTATTGATGTAGGAGGTGTTCGCCAGGTCGACTTCATGCTGGAGGAGCTGCCGGATCGCGGCCTCGCCGCCGGCGCCCGCGCGCGCCTCGGGGGTGTAGAAAGCGATGACGTTCAGACGCGTGATCGCCGCCTTGCGGGCTGGAACTGCGAGAAGGCGAGGCACGCCGCCCGCCGCTTCCTCCTGATCCTCGAGGAGCGCCGACGCGGGGACCAGATCGAAGGTCTCGAAATCCTCGGAAGGGCTCTCTTCGAGCCTCTCCATCCGGTGCCCGCCCTCGGCCGTCGGTAAGATCCTGTAGACCGCCCCCGGCACCATGATCCTCCCCACCACTCGGCCGTCCAGCACTGTCAGGGTAACGTCGCCCGCCGCCTCTCCCACAATGCCGCCAATGCCGCCAATGCCGCCAATGCCGCCGATACTGGCGATCCTTCCCCGCCAAGCGAAATCCCCCGGCCCCCGCACCTCCAGGTCGGACCGGTCGGCGACGGCCTCCATGCCGTCCAGGAGCGGAATCAAGACGCGACGGGCACCGAGGGCGGCGAGGTCGATCCTCACCGGCTGCTCCCCGGCCGACCCTCCGTCCACAAAGCGGAGCATCTCCCGGACCGGGGACTCGGCATGGACCGGCAGAGAAAGGGTGAACAAGGAGGCCAGCAGGAGACGGAGGGCACGGGGCGTGAACCGCATGAAGGCTCCTTTCGGGAAGTGGAGACCATGGTAGCAGCCCCTGCGACTCCTCGCCCCCTCGTCCCACTATCCCGTCGAGAGCCGGGGCTCGTCGCCTCGGCCGTGTTCTTGGGAGAGAAGGAAAATGAATCCGAAGGTCAAACGACATCTTCGCGGCGATCAATGGTCTGAACCGCAAGGCAACCAAGGTGACAATCACCGGCACGGTGCGCTATCCCGACTGGGATGGTGCGAACGACCACATTTAGGGCATCGCCCCAAAGAACGGCACCCGTGAGACCCGGGGCGGGCTCTCCGGCAGCAGCTCGGACGGCGGCTACATCGCCACCTTTCAACCGTCGACGGTCAGGGCAACATCGATCTGGCCCTAACAGCCTGAGGATTACGATCATGGCGGCGGCGCGCAGATGCTCGGCGACCTGATGGCCTTCGCCGTCGAGAGCGACGACAGCAACGACAACGCCCGGGTGGGCATCTACGACATCGCGAATCTGGCGGCTCCGGTGCTCAAGTACCAATTCACGGTGAACGGCAAGAAGGCATCCGCGGCGGCGATCACCAACTTCACCGACGGTTCGACGGAAAAGGTTCTGCTCGCCACCTATGACTACGACCCCCGGCACATGCGCTTCTATCTCGCCAACTACTCCGCCGTGAACGGCAACACCAATCCGTTCACC
The DNA here is from genome assembly GCA_034667225.1 of Acidobacteriota bacterium. Lineage (GTDB taxonomy): Bacteria > Acidobacteriota > Thermoanaerobaculia > Multivoradales > UBA5704 > DATMER01. The sequence goes on along the minus strand of JAXDKG010000067.1, from coordinate 25,681 downwards.
CAGGTCTACCATTACACGGGCTCCGCGCTCGACGGCGACCAATACCAGAACTTCGCCCTCGTCACCAGCACCGCGAACGTGATCTATCTTCTGGGCTTCCGCGAGGATGAGGAGCTCCACGTCTACGAGGTGCAGAGCACCAGGAATCCATTCACGATCACCGGCCTGGTGAAGCGCGCCACCTACAAGGACTGGAACGGCTCCGATTGGCGCTACGGCCTGGGCCTTCAGATCGTCGACGCCAACGCGATTCAGCTCTGGGGCTCCGCCAGCGACCCTTCGGGCTCGTCGACCAACTACTCGATCAATCTCTACCGCTACAGTTGAATCCGGCCGAGGCCGTCTGCTCACCGGAAGTGAGCACGAAGTGGATTCGCAGCGCGTGCTGGAGCTCGTGCGTGACAGCGACTGCTCGGCCTACGACTGCGAGTTCGTCGCTCTCGCCTTGCGCTTGGACACGAAGCTCGTAACGATGGATGCCAAGCTCCTGACGGCTTTCTCAGGCCGGACGGTCTCCTTGACCGCTCAGGGGTGACATCAGTGCTGCGCAGGGCACTACGCGCACGCACCTATTCTGGGCGCGCCCGGCGCGCGGGATCCGAGCGCCGATAGAGCCAGACCAGCGTGGCGAGGAAGAGAAGGAAGATAAAGGCGCAGCCGCCGAAGAAGGTGTATCTGACCTGTCTCGACGGCAAGGCCTTGGAGTAGCTCACCGAGCCCACTTGGACCGGCGCCGGCAGGGGACCGGCACGCAAAAGCATCGCCAACTCGTCGACCTCCGCCTCCGTGAAGCTCCCTTCGAGGATCCCCTCATCCTCGATGCGGGCGCGGATCACCGGCGCCGAGACCACCTTGCCGTCGAGCACGAAGGCCAGGGAAGAGCCGATGTTCGCTTCCGTCTCCTTGCCGAGGACCTCTGCCGCGTCCTCGGTGAAACGGATCTCGACGATGGGATTGTCGTTCTGGCCCCGATCGGGCCGGGCGGTCTCGATATTGGCACTGGTGATCAGGGGACGCCTCTCGACGGCGTAGAACACCTTTCCGGTGACCTTGGCGCCGTCGCCGCGGACCCTCTGTTCGAGGATCTCGAGATGGGCAGGAAGCCGACCTCCGAAATGATAGAGGATTTCCTCGCGGGCCATGCCGCCGAGGGCCGGGAAACGGACGAGACGGAGCTCCAGGAAGCCCGTCGGCTGGACGAGACGCAGGATGCGCTCCGGGTCTTCGGTATTCGGGACCACGACGATGAGGAGGTTCTTTTTATAGCGGCTCGGCTTCACCAGCGCATCCGGCGAGCCGGCCTCTTCGAGGCGCCGCTCGAGGGCCTGCTTGGTTTCCTTCAGGGTGGTTTGGGGCCGGGCCGACTTCGCCAGATCCACCGTGACGATAAAACCCAAGCCAGTCGGCTCGGCCGCCGCGGCTTTCAACGGCACCAGGAGGATCAGACTCGCGAGGATCCAGCTCTTGGCCATCATGTACGGGTCGAGGTGAGGGTTGCCATCAGACCCTCCGCACTATCCGCGATTCGTTTGTGGAGGTCCATGGGCGACTCATGAAACCCTGCTGAATTCCATGGTCCAGTTGGTCTCCCACGTCTGTCCGGCGTCGTCCGAGAATGCTTGTTCCCATCGGGCGTGGTTCGAATCTTTCGGGAGCCAGATGAAGCGCACCTTGACCGGCTTCCCGTCATGCTCGTCGTCGCCGTAAAAGAGTCCCTTTCCTTGGGAGAACGTGCCGACAACCGGCTTTCCAAGCTCCGCCGGATAGCGCCCATCGAGCCACCAGATAGACCAGGTGTTTGCGGACTGGTCAAAGGATCTCAGAGCTGCAGCGCGAAACTCTCCCTCCGGGAAGAAGAGGCGGTTGTCTTCGACGTTGCCAAAGCCACCTAGGATCTTCTGAGTCGAGGAAAGGCTATCGAGCTCGATCCATTCGGTGGAATTCGTGAGACGCGACTTCAGACGCCGGTGTTTGACCCGCCATGTTCCGATGATGAAGTCAAAGTCCTTAGGGGCATCGCTCTTGATGTCCAGTGTCATCTGTTTTTCTCTCCCGCCCCACTACGCTACCACGCCGGCCCCCCAGGCATGCGACGGACGAGATGGCCGGGACTCCCCCAACTCCCCTGCCGATGTTCTGCTCGGCTCTGCTCGACTGAAGGTTCCTCGACAAGTGCCTGGTGAGTGTTGAGTTCCTCGCAGCTTTTCGGGAGGCAGCGGAAAGACTGAAGGCCGGAGACCGCTTGGCGAGATTCCCCAACGGCTGCTTCCCGCCGGCTCTGCCGTTCGTAGGTGTGTCTCCGACGGCATCGCCGTAGCCGGCGTTCGGAGCGCCGAGCTCTCGCAAGTCGAGGACTTTCGGGAACTGGATGACATCCAGGACGGGAGAGGTGCGCCCGAAACACCAAGAGCAGCTCCAGACCGACTGATCAGCGCCTACTTTCGAACGATTCTGCGCAGTCAAACAGCTCGGCAAGGGCTGGAGAGGCAGCTGAGAGGGCTCCTGGTGCTGTCCGGGCCAGGGACCAGGCGAGAACTACAGATTCTCCTTTAATAATCGCCAGACACCTGTTCTGGCGCCAGCATCCGCACACCTGCCCGAATCAGTCGAAGAAATCGCTTTTCCACGCGGCAACCAGGGCAGCCCGGGAGGCCTTGCGGAAGGCCTATGGCCTCTTCCTTGCGGCCTTCCGGGAAGCGGCGGAGAGGCTCAACGGTGGAGACCGTACGGCGAGGTTCCCCAACGACTGCTTCCCACCGGGCCTGCCTTTCGTCCGTGCGTGAGCGACAGCGGCAGGCGATTATCGGAGTTCACAGAGTGACGCTCATCCGGTTCTTCAGGGCTGGACCGACTCCAGAAAGGGAGAGGTTCGTCCGAATGTCGGGAAAGCGGCAGACTGGCAGAAGAAGGACCTCATCGACGCCGGTACTGGGAGTTCAATCGGCCCCACGTTGCCTTCTACACTCGGCAGGAACCTATTCTGGGCCCCGTGGCCGCCGGGCCGTTGGCAGCCGCGCGCCAGGGCGGATGTCACTAAACACTAGCCAGTGGACAGTGTCTCATCTTCGGAGGGGAGCAACCCTGGCGTACTTATTTCGTCGTTTAACTGGGAGGGGAACCATGGAAAGCTTTCTTGGATTTCTCAAAGTTGGCTGTATAGGCCTTTTCGCTCTCATCGCTATATTTTTCGTTCTTCTGTCTCTACCTAAAAGTCGCCTAAGATCTTTTGTCCTAGAGATTCTCGGCTGGTTCGGCGTCGCTGGGTCTGCCGTTTCCGTCGTCAGCCCAATCGACCTTGTTCCCGACTTTATTCCCCTTCTAGGGCAGCTTGATGATGTGGGTATGATCATTGTCGGAATCGGCAGCGCCATAATGGCATACATGATGAGGCAGGAGCGCGCTCGGCTTGAAGGCTAGAATCATTAATCGCTCTCGCCGCGCTCGATCCCCTCTCGGAGGAGGACGAGGGCGATGCCCACCAGCGAGACGACGTGATCACGAAGAAGGCGGCGGACCTAAACAAAAACAGGGCGCGGTGGGTCTACCCCTCAAGAGTGACCGAGCCCATATCCGTACCCCTGCCTCAGCCCGATGCGGCGATCGACCTCGAAAGCCCTCTTCTCGAGGCGGTCGAGCTGGTGCTGAGGGTCGAGCCTCTCTTCCACGACCTGCTGAACGCAGTCGTCTCGAACGACGCCCCCAATGCCGAGATGCTCCTGTTGCGAGTGGCGGCGGAACGCTCCAAGCCGGTCCCCGAATTCTGCAGGGAGCTGTGGAAGCTCACCCTGAACGCGGCCGAGGCCATCGCCCGGCTTCCGCTCACCACAGACCAGATTCTCGAAGCCCACTACGTGGGCGCGCTCGAGCACTGCCAGGCCATCGGCAAATTGGCTGCGGAAGGGCTGGCGGCCAAACGGGCGATCCATGCAGACCAGAAATGGCTCCTCGGCGAGCTCGAAAGCCCATTGGAGCTGTTCGAAACGATCCTGATGGCTTGCGAGACGATGGCGGCGGGAGCGGGCCACGGCCTGGATGCCGAGAAGGCTCTGATCGCCGGCGACGTGCAGAGCTATCTGCTCCATCTCGAGAAGGTCCTCGAAGCCCACCAGCCAGGGTTGGTGCGCCTGATGAGCCACCGGGAGACCGAGGTGGCCAAGGTCTTCCTCCCCATGATGACGCGGATGAGGAAGTCTCTTCAGAATCGGGTGCAAAACCTCAGATCGACCTACAGGCTCGACCAGCGCTATCTGAAATCTTCCGGCGAGAAGGTCTTCGTCATCCACGGCCACGCCGAGGAGAGCGATCTCGAGACCCTGCTCGGGATCATTCATGCGCAAGGCTACGAGGCCAAGGTGCTGCGGGACCTGCCGCGGGTCGGCCACACCCTGATGCAGCGCTTTCTGGGCTACGCGAACGAGTGTTTCTGTGCGGTTTGCCTGATGACAGAAGACGATCAGGTCGAGAACCAGGGGAAGAGTTATCACCAGGCCCGCCCCAACGTCGTCTTCGAGCTCGGCTGGTTCTATGGGCGCTTCGGGCCGGAGAGCCTCTGTATCGTCTGCGTCGGCAATCCGGTGATCCCGTCCGACCTGGGAGGCGTCATGCAGATGGACCTCGAGAGTGGCTCCCAAGATCTGGTGGAAACGCTGACCTCGATGAGGTTGCGATGATAGCCGTGAGTCTGGCGCATGCTGCCTGGGACCCCGAGGCGGTGTTCCGGCCGCCGACCGGTGACCTCGGCCTGCAGATCGCGTTCTGGGTGCTCTTTCTGGTGCTCTTGGGCTTGGCGCTCTACCTCTTTCATTTCAGCCGCAAGGCGGCTCTCCTGCGCACCTCGGCGGAGCGCCTGCGCCGGGAGAACCAGACCCTCACAGAGGAGAAGCAGTCCCTCGAGGCGGCGAGGCAGGCGAACCAGCAGAAGGTTCCCTGGCGGTGGTCCAGGCCCACCTTCTCGCTCGAAGGCCTCGGCGGCCTAGGCGAGCTGCGCCAGGAGCTGCAAGGTCTTTTACACGAGCTGAAAGGTCCCGCTCCTGGCGGACCGAAGATCCGGGGGATCATCCTAGGGGGCACATCCGGGGTCGGCAAGACCAGCCTCGCTGAGGCGATCGCGCACGGCCTCACGTGGGAGCTGTGCTCGGTCAACGGGGCGGGCCTGCTGTTCGCACCCGAGCAGCTCGGCCTTCTATTCCTGGAGGCCAGGGAGCGGTCGCCTGCGGTTCTGCTGATCGACGACCTCGATGCCTTCGGCCGCGTCGGTAATTTGGTTTCCCCGGCCTATATCGACGAGAGCAAGCGCCAGCTGCAGAGCGCCTTCCTCGAGCAGCTCGACGCGCTCTCAGACGAGGGGGCCCGGATCCTGGTCCTCGGCGTCACCAGCCGGATCGAGCTGCTGGCGTCGGCGTTCTCGCGCATCGGCCGGCTGGACCGGCAGATCGAGCTACCCATCCCCAGCCCCGAGGAGCGGTTCGACATCCTGCTGCGCCTCCGCAAGCGCCTGGAGATCTCCTGCTCGGACGAAACGCTCCACGAAATCGCGCATCAATCCGGCAGCGAGACCGGCGGCGGGACGGGCGGGTTCATCGGCGCCGACCTCGAAACGCTGCTGGTCAAGGCGGCGTCGCAGGCACAGCAACGGGGCTCCCAGACCCTCGGCCAGGAAGACTTCGCCAAGGCTATCACCCCGATCCGCACGCTCGTGGGACGGCGCTCCGCGGGGGAGCGGGCGGAGTCTTTTGGGCGGAGCCTGGGAGAGATGTCGATCGAGAGCCGCATCGACCTCGACTCGGTCGCCGGCCTCGCGGAAGTCAAGCACGAGCTGAGGAAGCTGGCTTCTGCCCTGAAGAGCTGGTCGACGCTACGGCGGCAGGGGTGCGAGCTGCCGCGGGGCGTGCTACTCGAGGGGCCGCCGGGCGTGGGGAAGACGACGCTGGCCCGGGCGCTCGCGGGAACGGCGGGAGTCCCCTTCTTTTTCCTCTCCGCGGCCGAGTTCGTCGAATTGTACGTGGGGGTCGGAGCCGCCCGCGTCCGCGACGCCTTCCGGATCGCCAGGCACCAGGCCCCGGCGGTGCTCTTCCTGGACGAGCTCGATGCCCTGGGCTCCCGCAATGACGATTCCGATCACCGGGAGATCCGGCTGACCCTCAATCAGTTGCTCGTCGAGCTGGACGGCCGGCAATCGACCGAGGGGGTGCTCTTCATCGCCGCCACGAACCAAATGGACCGCATCGACCCGGCCCTCCTCCGGCCCGGGCGTTTCGACTACGTCATCCGCATCGAGGCGCCCGACGACCAGGAACGCCGGGCGATCCTCGACCTCCACCTGAAGCCGGAAGACCTTGTCTCGCCCGCCAAACGGGCCGAGCTCGGTGCGGACCCGAGGCTCTCGACCGGTGCTCACGTCGCCGGAATTCTGCGCATCGCCCGGCTCTACTCCTTCCTGGATGAAGGGCTGGGCGTGGTGGACGACCACTACCTGGACGAGGCCATGAAGAGAGTGGCGGCTCTCAACGGCGCTCGCACACCGCCAGCGGTGAAGCCTGTCCTGAAGCGTGAGATCGAGCGCTTCTTGCGCCGGGCCTGAGAGGCTGTTGAGAACCTTCTCGAGCTGAGTTATAGGTGCACCCAAGGAGGTTCCAGATGATTCAAGAAGAAGAAAGCGGGCGCAAGATCGGCGTAGACTCTCCTCTGCTTCGGAGAACCTCGGGTTAACCGGGATTAAGCGAGTCTTAAGAAGTGCAACAAGCCGGCTCCGGGGCTCGGCACCTCGCTACGAAGAAGGGGATGTCGTACGGGCGGCGCGAGGTGGAGGGGAAGGATGGAAGGCGTGCGCCCTCTTCCTGGTACGCCGTCGAAGGCCTGTCCCAGGCGATGCGCGGCTCGGGCGCGATGCGCCCCGCGTTTGGCCAGGCGCTCGCCGACCTGCTGGTCGACGGGAACATCGCCGTCCGTACCGGCGCGGTCAGCGCGCTGCAGGACTTCGCGCAGCTCGCAGGCGCCGATCGCCTGGCCGAGCTGCTGCGCGACAAGCCCGAGCTGTACAGCAACGTCAAGCCTCAGGGCTATCGGCTTGGCTTCGGGGAGTTGGAGACGGCCATGTACGCTCTGCTCGGAAACGCCGCGACCCAGGCGGACTCTGCCGCGATCGAGCAACTGCGCGAAGGCGCCCGCAAGGGCCAGTCCGTCGTGCTGCCCGCCCTGGCGCGCCTGGACCCCGACTGGCTGGTCCGGAATGCCCGCGACGTCGTTTCCCGCAAGGCCATCGGGGGCGTGCTGATCAAGCTCCCCAGTCAGGCCCACCGGGAGAAAGTGTTGAAGACCCTCGCCCCCTGGCCCGACCCGGACGATGTCCTCTCCAAGCCCTTCTGGGAGATGGTGCCGGGCAACGTCGATGCCCTGCGCCGGATCCTTGGCGAGGAGGAAGTGGACGAATTCCTCGGTAATCGGTAGTCCCCGGTAGTCCAAAAACCGATTCCGGCTCAAAGGATTGGATTTCAGCCGCCCGAAGTCTCTTCGAGCGCGCTCGACTTGAATTCGAACCGCTCGACGAGGCTTTCGGCGCTTCAGATTCGATCCGGCGCTTCGGGAAAGACTTCGAGCGCTTTGAATTCAATCTGGCACGCTCGAAAAGACTTCGGGTGCCTCGAAATTCAATTCGGCTTCAATAGATTGGATAAAAGCGCCCTGGATTGACTTCGGAGGACTCAAGAATGAATACGGCTCCAATAGATTGGATAATGGCGCGACAGATTCCAATCCAGTGGATCCGAATTGATTTCCGCCCCGCTAGATTGAATCTTGAGGCGTTAGACGTCAATCCAGTGGGCTGATTTTCATTTTTACGCGCCTCTTTCCAATTCGAAGACGCCAACACTGATTCTGGAGGGCTCGAATCGATTTCGACTCCAATAGATTGGATAACGGCGCGGCAGATCCAATCCATTGGGGCCGATTTCATTTGGCGAGCCGGGCCTGTGATTTCCGGTCCCCTCCCGGCGAATAACATGGCTGAACGGAGACGCCATGACTGCCCTCGACCCACAAGACCGCTTCCTGACCCTGCTGGAGGAGCACGACAAGATCCTCTACAAGGTCGCGAGCTCCTACTGCAAGAACCCGGAAGACCGCCGGGACCTGATCCAGGAGATCGTCGTCCAGCTCTGGCGGTCTTTCGGCAAGTTCGACGACAGCTTCCGCTTCTCCACCTGGATGTACCGCATCGCGATCAACGTCGCGATCTCCTTCTACCGGAGCCAGAGCCGGCGGACGCGGGGCACGGTCCCGGTCGAGGAGTCGATCCTCGAAATCGCGGACCAGGGAGCGGCGGAGACCTCGGATGACGTCCGGCTCCTCCACCACTTCATCGGCCAGCTGAACGAGCTCAATCGGGCGCTCATGATCCTTTATCTGGACGGGAACAGTTACGACACCATCGCCGAGATCCTCGGCATTTCGACCACCAACGTCGCCACGAAGATCAGCCGGATCAAGGAAAAGCTCCGGCGCGATTTCGCAGGCGTATGAAAGGAAACGACCATGGAGCTGCAAGACCTCAAGGACCGTTGGAACGACTACGACCGCAAGCTGGATGCGAACCTGCGGCTGAATACCCGGGTGCTGCGCGAATTCGGCCTCAACCGGGTCGACTCCTCCCTGCGGCGGCTGACCCGCCTGATCGCCTTCGAGCTGCTGATGGGCCTCCTGGCGGCCGTCATGCTGGGCAGCTTCATCGTGGATCACCTCGGCGAGATGCGGTTCCTGGCGCCGGCCGTCGCGCTCGACGTGTTCGTCATCTATTTCATCGGCTGGTCCATCCGCCAGTGGTTGGCGCTCGGCAGCCTGGACTACGGCGAATCGATCGTGACGATCCAGAGGAGGGTCGAGGGGCTGAAGATCGACCGCATCCGCATGACGAAGTGGGTGTTCCTGCTCAGCCCGCTCCTCTGGACGCCGCTGCTCATCGTGAGCGTCGAAGGCCTCGTGGGGCTGGATGCCTATGCGACCTTCGACACGGCCTGGCTGGTCTCGAACTTCCTCTTCGGCCTGGCGGTGATCGGGCTGGCGCTCTGGGTGTCGAAGCGGTACGCCGACCGGCTGAAGGGCTCGCCTCTCGCCCGGCGCATCGCGGACGCCCTCGCCGACCGCAGCCTCAACGAGGCGACCGGCTTCCTGGGCACGCTGTCCTCCTTCGAAAGGGAGAATGGCGCGGCAGCTTGACTTGACGCCCGGCTCACCTCCTCTTACGCTCCCTCGGATCGTAGGAGGAGATCCCCATGCGAACCTTCAGGCTGCAAACCCTGCTTCTGGCGCTGCTTCTGGGAGGGCCGGCCGCGGCCCAGCCGGCCTCCCATCCCCTCGACCCGCTGAGCCCGGAAGAGATCCGCGCCGCGACCCGCGCTCTCCACGCCAGGCCGGGCTTCCCCGCGGACGCGCGCTTCCCCCTGATGGCCCTGAACGATCCTCCCAAGCAGGAGATCCTCAAGTACAAGCCCGGCTCCGCGTTCACGCGCCAGGTCTTCGTGGTCGTCTACGACCGGGCGGCGAACAAGACCTTTGAAGCCCTGGTCAACGTCAAGGATCCGAAGAAGGCCAAGGTCGACTCCTGGACGGAGGTGCCGGGAGTGCAGCCCATCGTCATGGAAGAGGATGGCACCCTCCTCGACGAGATCATCCGGGCGGACGAGCGCTGGATCGCCGCCGTCGAGGCGCGCGGGTTGAAGCCCGACGACGTCCAGATCGACTATTGGGCGGTGGGAACGGTCCCCGAGAAGTACCGCGGCCGCCGGATGCTGCGCGGGTTGAGCTACTTCCAGGGCGGCTCCGCCAACTTCTACGGCCAGCCGATCGAGGGGCTCGACGCCCTGGTGGACCTGAACAGCGGCGAGGTCCTCGAGCTGACCGAGACGCCCAAGCCGCCGCCGCTGCCCGATCCCGGCCAGGACTTCGACGAGGAATCCATCCGCCGCAGCCTGGGCAAGCTGCGCGAGGCTCCCAAGCCGCTCGTCATCTCCCAGCCCCAGGGCACGAGCTTCGAAATCAGCGGCAACGAGGTGAGCTGGCAGAAGTGGCGTTTCCGTTACCAGATGCACCCGCGGGAGGGCCTCGTGCTCTACCAGGTGAGCTACACGGACCCGTCGGGCCAACCGCAGCCGGTCCTCTACCGCGCCTCTTTCTCCGAGATGGCCGTGCCGTACGGCGATCCGGCGGGCAACTGGAACTGGCGCTGCGCCTTCGACGTCGGCGAATACGGGGTGGGCAAGGGCGCGGGCTCGATCGAGGCGAAGCTCGACGCTCCCGAGAACGCCGTGCTCCTCGATGCGCTCTTCGCCAACGATTATGGACGGCCGGTGGTGTACCAGGACGTCCTCGGGATCTACGAGCGCGACGGCGGGCTCCTCTGGAAACACCGGGAGACGGGCGGCGACCAGTGGAACAACGAATCCCGCCGCGGGCGGGAGCTGGTGGTCTTCACCATCGCCACGGTGGGCAACTACGACTATTCGATCAACTGGATCTTCCGCCAGGATGGATCGATCCACGTCGAGTCCGGCCTGACCGGCATCATGCTCCCCAAGGGAGTCTTCCAGGAGACCCACTCCCACGACGCGAATGGCCACCTCGTGGCGCGCCGCGTGGTCGCTCCGCACCACCAGCACATCCTCAACTTCCGGCTCGATTTCGACGTCTACGGCCCCGGCAATTCCGTGACCGAGATGAACACCCTCTCCATGGCGCAGGGGCCGGACAACCCGGCGGGCACGGCCATGATCATGGAAGAGAAGGTCCTGCCGCGCGAACAGGACGCCCAGCGCGACATGAGCATGGCCGATGCCCGCGTCTGGCGGGTGATCAACCCGGAGCAGAAGAACGCGCTCGGCATGGAGCGCGGCTACATCCTGGTGCCGGGGGCGAACTCGGTCCCCTACGCCCTCGAGGGATCGCTGGCGCGCAAGCGGGCCGGCTTCATGGATCATCACTTCTGGGTCACCAAATACCGGCCGCGGGAGCTCTACGCCGGTGGCGACTACCCGAATCAGAGCGAGGGCGGAGACGGCCTGCCGCGCTACGCTGCCAAGAACGAGCCGATCGAAAACACCGACCTTGTGCTCTGGTACACGATGACCGTCACCCACATTCCGCGGCCGGAGGAGTGGCCGGTCATGCCGACCACGACTGTGGGCTTCCGCCTGCTCCCGGCCGGCTTCTTCGAAGCCAACCCGGGGCTGGACGTGCCCAAGTAGGAAAGGTTTTCAGCGGTTGGCCATAGCCGGCCAGGAGAGGGCGGGATCTCCGTTGCGCTGCATCCAGGCGAGGAGGCGGGAGCGCAGGTCGCGCAGAATCTTTCCCGCTGCCGGGTCAGCGATGAGATTGTGAGTCTCGGCAGGGTCGGTCGAGAGGTCGTAGAGCTCCTCGCCGCGGGCCTGGTCCTTCCAGACGATCAGCTTGTGCGTCGGGGTTCGCACGGCGCGAAAGGCGAGGCCGCCGAACTTCTCGCTTTCCTCGTCCGACCATTCGGCGAAAGCCTCGCGCACTTCGATCTTTCCCTCCAGCGCGGCCAATAGATTGCGCCCGGGCCAGGAGTCCGGCACGGGGACGCCGGCGAGCGAGAGGAGCGTGGGCGGCAGGTCCATGCTCGAGACTGGGAGGTCCGAGACGAGCGCCTGCGGAAGTCCCGGCCCTGACAATATGAAAGGAACCCGCAACGAGCTCTCGTATGGGACCTGCTTGCCGTTGGCGAGCGTGCCGGGACCGCCTATGCCCCGCTCGCCCATCATGTAACCGTTGTCGCCGAGCAGGACCACGACTGTCCGCTCGGCGAGTCCGGTCTCCTTCAGCGCCGCGAGCACGCGCCCGAGCTGCTCGTCGAGATGGCTCACCGATTCGTTGTAGTGACGCCAGTCGTTGGCCGGCACGTTGCGCGGAAAAGCCGGCGGCAGGAGCTCCTCGTCGCTGCGCCCGGCATAGAGGGCTTTGATCCGCTCGGGGTTGGGATCGTTGGGGAAGTGGGGCGCGGTGTAGCCGAGCCAGAGCAGGAAGGGGCTGGACAGGGCGGCCTCAGAATGCAGGAACTCCAGGGCGTCGTCCGTAAAGATCTCCTGCGTGAAGCCGGCGACGACCTCGGGCTCGCCGGAGTGACCGTGGACCAGCTCGGGATCGTGGTAGTCCGCGCTGCCGCCCGGCAGCCAGGTCCGCGCCTCGTCGAAGCCGCACTCCCAGGGCGGCGGGGGGAGATGCCACTTGCCGACCACTACAGTGTGGTACCCCGCATCCCGCAACAGGCTCGCCACCGTCGGGCGTTTGCAAAGGGTCTCGGCGACCCCCGGCGCCTGGAACTGCACCGAATAGACGCCATGGCGATAGGTCGGCAGGCCGGTGAGCAGGCTGGCGCGGACCGGGTGGCACTGGGAGACCGAGACGGTGGCCTGCCTGAAATAGACCCCGTCACGCACCATGGCGTCCATCACCGGCGTGATGACGGCGGGATTGCCGGCCGCGCCCAGGGCGTCCCAACGGTGATCGTCGGAGAGCACGACGACAATATTGGGGCGAGTATTGGGGCGCGGCGGAAGCCCGGCGCAGCCCAGCGACGAGAGGAGCAGAATCGCAGTGAGGCGGGCCGACCAGATCGAAGTCATCGAGAGATTCTACGTGGACCGAAAGATGCGCGTTTATCTGGCTCGCTTCGTGCAGTGACATCTTGCAGCTTCACATTAGAGCTCCGACCCTACTTCCGCGGCAGGCGTTGCGCGCCGGCGGTGTCCGAGAGCTACCACCTTACTGGAAGGATACTCATGAAACGACGCATGATTCTAGGTTTGTCCGCTCTCCTGCTCTCCCTGACCGTGGTGGCGCCAGCCGGCGCCGCGGCCGACACGACGATGTGCCGGATGGATTACACGCTCAAGGGTTGGTCGATTTTTTACAAATCATCGCGCGGAGCGGCAACGATTACCTGCGACAACGGTCAGACGGCGACTGCGAAGATCTCCGCCAAGGGTGGCGGCCTGACGGCCGGTAAATCCCAGGTTCGTGACGGCCACGGAAAGTTCTCCGAGGTCGGCGACATCAAGGAGCTGTTCGGCACCTACGCCATGGCGACCGCCGCCGCCGGCGCCGTCCAGTCGGCCGAGGCGCAGGCGCTCACCAAGGGCGAAGTCTCCCTGGCCCTGGCCGGCAATGGCACGGGTATCGAGCTCGGCGTAAGCTTCGGCAAGTTCACGATCACCAGGCGGTGAATATCTCCATCCTGAGCCGGGCCGCGTAGTAGGATCCCGGCGTGGAAGCTTTCGCTCCTCCCGAGGTCTGGCTCCGCGGCCCCGTTCCAGGCATCCCCCCTCTCCTGCAGCCCGTCGCGCATGCCCTCCTCCAAGCCGTGGAGGATGTGCGCCGGGCCGTCGACTCGCTCCCGGAGGCTCACCTCTGGGCCAGGCCAGGCGGCGCTCCCTCGGTAGGCTTTCATGTCCGCCATGCCTCCGGCAGCATCGACCGGCTCTTCACCTATGCTCGCAGTGAGGCGCTCTCGCAGGAGCAGCTGGCCTTCCTCGCGGACGAGGCGGAGCCGGGCTTCCCGCCGCCGGAGGCAGCCGCGCTGGCGCTGGATTTCGAGCTGCAGGTCGGCCGTGCCCTCGCGCAGCTCCGCACGACTCAGGAATCGACGCTGCTCGAACCCCGGGGAGTCGGCCGCCGTCAACTCCCTTCGACCGTGCTGGGACTGCTCGTCCACACCGCCGAGCACACGCAGCGTCACGTGGGGCAGATCATCACGACAGCGAAGATCGTAAAGGCCGGCCCTACCTCAGCTCAGCCCGGGTAAATACCTCGAGGATTTCGGCCTCGGATGGAGGCCGCAGGACGTGAGCCGCGAAATCGTGAGCTTTGTGGGGATAACTCGTGCCCCGGATGCGCTCGGCAGCTTTCGTCAGATCGTAGGGGGTATGCCGAAGCTGAACGCCGGGGCCGAGCAAGAGCCAATAGGCGCCCGGTTCCCCATACGGCATTCCCACACTGCCGGCATTCACAACCCGAACCCCTCCAACCGTCCGATCGAACTGCATGTGGGTATGACCGCAGACGACTACAGATACGCCGAGCCCTGCGAAGATGGGCAAAAGGCGGTCTTCCGAAGTCAACCGTGTAAATATCTCCGTGTCGTTTCGCGGTGTGGCATGGCAGAACAGAACCTCGCCCAACCCGGGGATCTCGACACGGAGCGTCTCAGGCCAGCCAGCCAGGATCCGCTCGTCGTCAGGGTGCAGCTGCTGCGCCGACCAGCGCACGATCTCGCGGAACGGCTCCGGGACTTTTCCGGTCTCGACGCCGGCCAACTGAGCAAGCACCTCATGCTCGCCATTGCCCAGGATGAACTGCACGGGAACATCGAGGTTCAGCAAGCGCGTGAGTGCCTCACGCGGCATCGGGCCCGGCACCACATCGCCCCCGACCACGACATGGTCTACCCCTGCCTGCCGAATGTCTTGCAGCACAGCGCGGAGCGCGGGGAGGTTTCCATGAACATCGTAGATGGCAGCGACCCGCATACGCCGATCTTAGCCCACCGTTGACAGAAACTCTGAAGCGGGTTTAAATCCGTTCAACGCAGCGACGACAACAAGCAAAAGGAGGTCAGAATGGCGCGATACTCAGGCACCGCGGACAATGGGGACATCAACGTAGCTTTGAGTCTGGCTATAAAAGCTGCCAAGGAAGGGCTGGGATCAGAGATCGTCAGATGGACACTGCTGGTCGTCTTTGGGGCGAACGGCGGTGTCGTCGGCCAGAACGATCTTACGGTGGAGATCGAGGCTTCGGTTCCTTAAGCGGGGCATCCGGAGAGAGGTGGAAGAGGCCCTCTGCAGGCGGACCTCTTCCACCGTCTTTGGACTACTTGAAGACGAGGTGGGCCACATATGCCTCAAGATCCCAGTAGATGATGAGAACCGCGGTCACGTCGAACGCGGCGTGCGCGAACATCAGGATCCAGATCCGGCCCGTGACCGCGAAGATCGTTCCGAACACGAGCCCCAGGATCGTGGCCTGTTCGGCGCCGGCGAGACCTTGGACGGGATAGTGGAGCAATCCAAACCATAGGGATGTGAGCAGCACGATGCCTGTTTTCGCCCCCACACCAGACCCGAACAGCTTGCCAAAGCGTTCGAATAGATACCCCCGGAACACGGTCTCCTCTCCAAAGCCCGCGGCGACAATCACGGCGATCAGCATACCTGGGAGCACGGCCGTGTTTCCTGCGAGGTAATGGTAGGCCTGATTGATCGGATCGGCGCCGAGAAGCGGCATCACGACCGCCTTCATCAGGACTTTGAACGCGATGCCGAAAACGATCCCGATTGCGAGGCTACCGGTCCAACTGACGGGCCGCACGTAGCCGATCTCGCTCCATGGCGTGTGCGACCGCCAAGCCCACACCAGCACCAAGATGGCGCTGAGGGGCGCAACCACCAGATTGCCCGCGAGGATGACGAGAATCGCCAGGATTCCGAGCGGCCCGAAGCCGCGCAGGCGAGCGGCGACGTGATCGTCGCCATCCCTCATTTGGCCGGGGCGGGCGCCGGCGGGAGCGGAGTCCTCGAGTAGAGGCCGATCGGGTGGCCGGCTGGATCGACGACCACGGCGATGGCGCCGATGCCGTCCGGCAGGTTGAAGGGGAATCCAGGCGGGATGGTTCCCCCCAGTTCCTTCGCTTTCTTGCAGCTGGCCTGGATGTCGGTCACCTGGACATAGACCACTCCGTTGTACGGGGTGATCTGGCCTTCCGCGGAGCGCAGCGTCCCGATCGGCGTGCCGCCCGCGACGATCTCCGCCGCCTGATCAGTGCCCTGGACCGCGGTGAATTGCCAATCGAGGAGCTTCCCGTAGAATTCCTTGGACTTCGGCAGGCTGGTCGTGGTGATGTCGAACCAGGCGATACGGCCCGGTCCGACATCCGCCGGTGGAGTCGCTGCATGGAGCTCTCCGCTCACCAGAGCCGTTGCCAGAATCATCGCCAGAATCATGTTACGCATCGCCGTTCTCCTGTCAGGTTGTGAGTCACCAATTCAAGTTGCATACAGCGTGATGAGAAATAGCATGAAGCGATAGCCCAGCACGATGGCTCCAGCAGCCAGTGCCAGCCCGGCAGCTTTGGCAGCCCGGAGCACGCCCGTGGCGTCATAGACCGGACCGATTGCCAGGTGGATGTAAACCGCGCAAGCCATCAGGTTTGCCACCGTCAGCACATGGTCGACGATCGGCGAATCCAACCCGCCGAGTCCGAGCAACACGCTGAGCTTTGCAGCCACCAGGGCGACGCAGAACACCAGCAACAGGAACGTGTACAGGTGCAGCGAGAATGCCACGTGCGTCACGAACGGGCGGCGCTCGCGAAAGAAGGCCAGCGGCAGAAGCAATGCGAACGGCAGTGTCATCAACAGGATGAGTGCCTTGGCGTTCAACACGACGGCACGATCGAATATCGGCTCATACTGCTCGAGGTTCATGTGCGTTGCTTCGAGCCGGCGATCCAACATCGATTGGGCAAGATCGCTCCAATCCTGGTTGTGAAGATGAGAGTCCAGAGAGGAGCTGAAGACATTCGCGCCGGTCAGAGACTGCAGGGCGAAGAAGAAGACGTTGGCGATCAGAAAGAGCTGGAACGGTGCCACGTAGGCTCTGCGCACGCCTCTGGTCCATGCCAGTGTGAGCTCGCCGGGGCGGCGCAGGAGCAACCGGGCGGAACGCGCCGCGCGCGCATCGACGCTGGCAAAGACGTGAAGAAACTTCGCCGCGATCCCGCGCAGGGTGAGGTCACGTGACGCCAGTGGCTCCTCACCGCAACGGGGACAGAACGGCGTCTTCACTGTCACTTTGCACGTAGGACAGGTCCAGCGGACTCGCAACGGCCTCATGAGACAAGTTTCATCGCCTGATTCAGTATAGCGCCCATCGGGGGGCTTGCGGCAAGGCCCGGCGCACAGGTGGCCGTCCAGCGCTTGACGACCGCCGCCCCCCAGAGCTCATTTTGAGGCCGAATCGTCTGATCAGAAGTCAGTGCACCCGATGAGAGTCTCGCATTCGAGGCAGGTGTCCGGGTCAGCGCCATGCGGGACGCCCCCTCCGTTGCAAGTGTCGGTGCCACCAGCGCCAAAGAGGTAGTCGGTACCTCCAAAGCCGTTGAGAATGTTTGCCCCGTTATTTCCTATCAGATCGTCACCGAGGACCGACCCGTTCACGTTCTCGCAGTTCGCCAGCGTGTCACCATCGGGTCCCACCCCAGTCCCCAGGTTGACCGTGACTCCAGCCGAGCTGCCGAGATAGGAGACGGTGTCGCCGCCGCTCCCGCAATCTATCGCGTCGGCACCGGAATTGCCGTTCAGTGTGTCAACCCCGTTACCACCTTTGAGGATGTCATTGCCATCGTCGCCGTAGAGGGAGTCGTTCCCGTCCCCGCCGTTGAGGGTGTTGTTCCCGCTGTCACCGAGCAGTGAATCGTTGCCGCTCGATCCGGTGGCGTTCTCGAAGCCGATCAGCGTGTCGTTCTCGACCTGAGGGGCCGGAGCTCCGAGGTCGGCGCTACAGGCCGCCGTGCACTGCATGGTGTCGGAGCCGGCTCCACCATCAAGGGTGTCGGTGCCCCCCTCGATAGCGATCGTGTCCATGCCCGACTCGCCTTCGACATCGTCGTTCCCAAGCCCCGCGCAGATCGTGTCGTTGCCACTTCCGGCATTGATTGTGTCGTGACCATCGAAGCCGCAGATGACATCGGCGCCACCGGTGCCGAAAAGTGTTTCGGTGGCATTGGTGCCACAGATGGTGCACAGCTTGCCGAGGCAGGTCTGCCCGCTACAGGCTGCGGCCGCCGGCGAGGCGCCGAGGGCTGCCAGGGTCAGGACAGTGAGCACCAGGGTCAGAGGTCCGTTGCTTCGCCTTCTCATGGACTTCTCCTTTTTGTCGACGTTGCGCTCGCAAGCTCTATTACGGGGCCAACCGTGGAGGTGATTCTGCGCTCTTCCCTAAAATTCTTCAAGAGCAGAGAAATTGTCGTAGCGGGCGGAACAACTTGTTCAGAAAACCGGATGCTGCGCTGCCCACGCATCCGCTCGCTTCACCACGTCGTCGAGCGCGGCGAGTGCCCGGTCCACGCCGGGCAGCAGGTCGGCGGCCCGCTCCTCGATGCCCGGCGATGGCGCCAGGTTGCCATCCACGATGGAGCGGTAAAGACCGAGGAGCTGACCCCGCGCCCGTGTCATCTGCGACTCGCTCGCCGAAAGCTCGCCGGCAAGCCGCTGCGCCGCCCCGGCGGCCTGCTCGAGCCGGGCCATGACGCCGCGCAGGCGGGCGAGGGCCTCCTGCAGCTCGCGCAGCCGCCCGCCGATCTCCTGGGCGAGGCGAAACTGCGCCTCGTACTCGGCGATGGACGTCGAGACGCGCGGGTCCGGCCGTATTGTGAGCGTTTCGGTGGCGCTCCACGCGCCCGCGGTCACCGTCACCTGGTAGTCGCCGGGGACGACGAACGGGCCGTGAAACCCGAACAACGAATCGATGGGTTCGGGCCCGTACGGCGGCGAGTGCCTCGCCGTCCATCGGAACCTGTTGAGGCCGCGGTGCCCGGTGACGAGGTTGCGTCCGCCAAAGACCTGCGCGAAGTCCAACGGGAGATCGGATTCGATCTGTTCACCCGGCGGCGGGCTCGTGTACAGCGCCACGCGCGCGCCGCCCGCGCCGCCGACACCGCGGATCTCGATGGTGACGGGGTGCACGTCTTCGGCAAGGTAGTACGAGACCGTCGCTCCGCCGTCCACCGGCGGATACGATCCATTCGCGGCCGGCCTCACTCCATCGCGTGGCTCGAACAGGCGGTGGCGATCGGTAGCGGTGCGAGGATCGAGCTGCTCGAGCACGCTGAGATCGTCGAGCACCCAGAACCCGCGGCCGAACGTCGATACGACGAGATCCCCGCGATACACCTGGAGATCGCTGACTGGCGTGACCGGTAGATTCAACTGCAGGGACTGCCAGTTGGCGCCGTCGTCGAATGAGACGTACATGCCGAATTCGGTGCCCGCGTAGAACAATCCCCGGCGATTGCGATCCTCGCGGACGGCGCGCACATAATGGCCGGAGGGGATGCCGTTGCGGCCCGTGGTGAGACGCTGCCACGTGCGGCCGTAATCGTTGGTGCGAAAGACATACGGCTGGAAATCGCCGCTCATGAACCGGAACACGGAAATCACTGCGCGGCCGGGATCGTGCGCCGACGGATCGATCGCATTTACGGTGCCCCATTCGGGCATCTCCGACGGCGTGACGTTCGTCCACGTCCGGCCGTCGTCCACCGAGACGTGCACCAGGCCGTCGTCGCTGCCGGCCCAGAGGACGCCGCGGCGTACCGGCGATTCCTCGAACGCGAAGATCGTGTCGTAGATCTCGGCGCCGGTGCCTTCGTACGGCAGCCGGCGAAGGCCGGGCGCCTCCTGTTTGCTCCGATCGTTGCGCGTCAGGTCCGCACTGATGACCTCCCACGTCCTGCCGGCGTCGCGCGAGCGGTGCACGTACTGCGACGTGGTGTAGAGAACGTCGGGATCGTGGGGGGACAGGCGGAGCGGAGCGTTCCACGAAAAGCGATACTTCAGGTCTGCTGCGCGGGTGGCGTACCTGGGCTCGGGATAGATGTACAGGAGGTCGGACGCCTTGCGCGCCACGTCGGTGCGCGAAACCTGACCGCTGATGGTCGCGTACACGATATTGGCGTCGCGCGGGTCGACGGCGATGTGGCTCGCCTCTCCCCCGCCCACCTGATAGGCGTCCATCAGTCCGAACGGCACGTTCCGGCTCGCCGTCGGCACGGAAATCGTGCCGCTGTCCTGTTGGGCGCTGTAGACGCGGTATGGAAACCCGTTGTCGGTCGCGACGCGGTAGAGCTCGGCAGTCGGCTGGTTCAGCTGCGTGGACCAGGTCGATCCGCCGTTCAGCGACACGGTCGCACCGCCGTCGTTGGCGCTGATGAGGATGCGCGGATTCACCGGGTTGAGCCAGAGGTCATGGTTATCCTCGTGCGAATATTCCAGCGAGGTGAAGCTGCGGCCGCCGTCCACGGACTTGAGCAGGGCGATATTCAGCACGTACACGGTGTCCGGATCGATCGGATCGGCGATGATGTGGCCGAAGTAGAACGCACGCGCCGTGAGCGCGGCGTCGCCATTGATGCGCTGCCAGCTCCGGCCGGCGTCATCGGATCGAAACAGACCGCCTTCGTCCGCCGCGGCCTCGACGAGCGCCCACACGCGGCCCGGCCGCCCGCGTGAAACGGCTACCCCGGTGCGGCCGACGATCCCCGACGGCAGCCCTCCTCCCAGCCGTGTCCACGTGTCACCGCCGTCGGTCGACTTATAGATCCCGCCTTCCTTGCTGCCGCTGTCGAGCGTCCACGGCTTGCGATCGACCGTCCAGGTGCCGGCGTAGAGCACCCGCGGATCGGCGGGGTCCAGCGTCAAATCCGATGCGCCGGTCTCGTCGTTGACGAACAGCACCTTCTGCCACGCCTTCCCCCCGTCCTGCGACCGGAAGACGCCCCGAGTGGGCGAGGGAGCGAACACGTTGCCGACCACCGCGGCGTACACTAGGTCGGGATTCGCCGGATGGATGCGCACCCGGCCGATCTGGCCGGCATCGCGCAGCCCCGCATGCACCCAAGTTCGGCCGGCATCGCTCGATCGGTACATGCCGACGCCCGGCGACAAGTTGGTGCGGAGGCAGGCGGTGCCGGTGCCGACGTACACGACGTCGGGCGAAGACTCCGCAACGGCGATCGCCCCGACGGAGCCGGCTTCGAAGAAGCCGTCCGAGACGTTTTTCCACGTCGTTCCGGCGTCCGTCGTCTTCCAGACGCCGCCGCCGATGCTTCCGAAATAGAACGTGAAGGGATCGGAGGGCACGCCGGCGACAGCGGTCGAGCGGCCGCCGCGAAGGAAGTGCAGCGGCCGGTACTGCAGCTTCGAGAACAGGATGGGGTCGACGCGAGCGGACGGAGGATCGGCGGCGAGGACCGGGCTCTGGGCGGCCGTCACAGCGGCGACGAACACGATGAACGCAGTCAGGCGCATGGTGCACTCAGCGCCGCGCGTCCGATACGAGGCTCACTGGCTCGCCAACGCGGATTGTACCGGTTTGCACCACCGTTCCATAGACGCCCGCGTTGTTCTGGTTCAGCCGGACGACTGTCTTCAGCACCCGCTTGTCTTGTGTGCCCGTGTCCGGATCGAGGTTGATCATCATGCATCGCACGTCGCGCGCCGTCACGCTCACGGCTGGCCTCGGCTCGCTGTTGCCGAATACCAGTGTCCCGCCAATCCACCCATCCTCGAGAAACGTCTCGCGGTCGCGAGTCTCGAGCACAATGTTGGCTCGGAAGCGCCTGCGATCGAGGCTCACTCCCGCCTCCCCACCGATGCCGGCAATGGTCGCCAGGCTGATCACCGATACCGAGGCGTCATCGAAGATCCCGTGCTTGAATTTCATCAATTCCACGCTGCTCCCAAAACGCTCGGCGATCTCTCTCTGGAGGTCTACGCTACGAAGCTCCACGTGGGTTCCGGCCGGTGTGCGTACGTGAGTTGGCAGCGGCTCGCCTGTACTCTCGTCGAGACCGACAGGGTGGTACAGAAGGAGCTCAGGGACGCGGCTCGCGGATAGCCATGGGAAGCCGCTGTCATCTCCCAAGCGCCGGAAGGCGAAGCGCCGATCACCATCGAGACCGTGCCACCCGAGAAATGCCGACTCCGTTACGATGCCAGCCATCGACTTGACGGGATACCGCACAAGTTCGCAAACGTGCCCGAGCTCAATCATCACACAGCCACTATGACACGACCTTCGCCGCCCGGGCGTTCAGAGTGAAGGGATGATTCACTACGGAGGACTCCGGGCTCTCCCGGAAACGTTGCATCGCCTCTAGAGGGTCTTCGGTGTCGCCGGCCTCCATGCCCACCCATCCATTACGGCCTTTGCGCTTGGCCGCGTAGAGTCCGAGATCGGCGATCTCGACGATCTCCTGCCAACCGCACGCCCGGGGCCGTCTGGTCGAGAACGGATACGCCGCGAAGCCGACTGAGCACGTCCGTTTCAGCAGAGTCCCGTCGTCGAGCCGGAGATCGCGTGCTTCGACCGCCGCCCGTACCTTCTCCGCCAACTCGGGCCCTTTCTTGCGGTCGACGAAGCGGGCCACGATGAGGAATTCCTCGCCTCCCCACCGCACCACGTGGTCCGAGGCCCGGAATACGGAGCGCAGGAGGGCCGCGACCTGGACCAGGACCGCGTCTCCCGCGGCGTGGCCATAGGAGTCGTTGACGCTCTTGAAATGATCCATGTCGAGGAGCAGGAACACCAGGTCGGCCTCGCCATCCCCTGCCCTGCCGTCCTCGTGCCGGCGTGCGGCGAGATCAAGATCGCTTCCCAGGGCCTGTTCGAGGAAGCGGCGATTGCGCAGCTGCGTCAGCGCATCCGTGAGGCTGGTCTCCTCGATCCGCACGTTGGCCGCAGCCAAGCGCAGACGGAGAGACAGGTCCTGGCGCCGGGTCTGCCGGCTGGACAGGGCCGCGAGCCAAGTGAAGACCGCCGAGCCGAGGAGAAAGAACAGGGGCGCTACCATCTCCAGGGAAAGGCCGTGCACCGCCAGGTTGATCCCCAGGTACAGGGTCAGGATGAGGCCGCAGACCAGGGCCGCCATCCCCAGTTCCCAAGGCAGGAAGACGCAGATGACGAAGAGCACGATCATGTTGCCGGCAAAATAGTTGCTGGCAAAGCCGCCCAGATGGGCGGACATGATCGAGATTCCCGCGGCCGAAGCCAGGGCACAGGCTGTCGCCACGGGCTGGGCCAGGCTCACGCCGCGCTGGGAGCGCACCGCGGCCAGGGAGATCAGATAGAGGAAGAAGACCGCGACGCGAATGCCCAGGAACCGCACGGCCAGCTCCGGTGCCACGGCGAGGTCGAGGAACCAGAAGGCCGGATAGAAGAAGAGGGAGGCCTTGAGGAGGAAGCGGGTGCGCTCCCGGAAGAGCAGACGGTTCTCCTCCCGGAAGGCAGGCTCGAACTCCGCCAGCCGCAGCCGCAGGGAGTGCTCCAAAAGCAGCTCCTGCGTAGTCTTGTTCGCCGGCCTTTCCATCCTCCTCCTCCTCTCGAATGCACGCCCATGAGCACCGGATCGAAGTGCGAACCGCCAGCCGCAAGGGATACTTGTACTGTAACAACGCAAGGATTGTAGCATCTTCCGAAGTGTGCGCCGCCCGGGCGGAGTCCGCTGAAGCGGCGGTGTTACACTTGCTACATGCACCTGTGCCGTCTGAGCTCGTCGACGACGCCGCTATTGAAGTTCGTGTGGCCTGTCGGTTTCCTCGGCCTCATCGGGTCCTTTCTCGCACAATCACTACTCGGTCCCGGCGTCAGTTGGAGTCCCGGAATCACTCCATTCGAGGGTAACGTCATTCTGGTGGGGTTGCTGCTAGGTGGCCTTGCTGTCTCAGCGACTTTGTCGATGCCTCTCAAACGCGTCGACTATGACGGCGAGAGCCTGCACGTCTCGAACTATCTTTCGACCGATCATGTTGCAGTGAATCAGGTCTCTGCTGTCACGGTATACGGCGAATTCCTGCATAACCAGCGGCCTACTGTGAAGCTTCGATTTCGCGACCGTACCAGGTTTGGGCGCCATATCGTTTTCATAGCGGCATCGCCAGAGCTTCTTGATGATTTTTGTCGGTCGCTTGGCCTTGACGTTACCGTACGGCGGCGGTAGACAATCATCGCACTGCGGAATATCGGGCTCGGCTGCGGGGAGAGGACTTCGAGCCACGGCGCTATGCGACGGAAGAGACCGTGGTGCTCTCGCAGCTCCCCTGCTGGCGTCATCTCAGCCCGGAGATGTATCGAGAGCTGATCTCGGGGCTGGTCCCGGAGATCGACGCCGACGCGGTTGCGGAGCGGAAGCTCACGGGTCGTAAGCCTCTCGGCGTGGCGGACATTCTGCGCGCGCACCCGCACACCGAGCCGGACAAGTAGAACGCTGCTGCGGCGCTCTCTCGGGAGCCGCTTCTACACTCCCCTGGAACCTAATCGGTTGCCTGAAGAAATCAAGCCGACAGGGGCCGCCTCCTTGGAGGCAGCCCCTGGTAATTCGGTCAGTAGCAGCTCGAAGAACACCAGGCAAGAGGTTCGAGCAGGTTCTCCTTGTACGACGTGGCGGAACCGAAAGTGTCTCCGCTCCAGACGGAATACAACCCGTCGTAGGGTGACATGTCCCTGGCGGGAGCAGGATAGGGAATCACATCATAGAAGCGGGCGTTGTCCTCGCCGACGTTCATCAGCTTTTGGATCAGCTCGACGACGCTGAGCCAGCAACGGTTGTCGCCACAGTCGTCAGCTCCGAAGAAGCCTCCGCTGTTGCAGGCGCTTTGCGTGGGATACATGGCATGCTTGCCCTCTGCGGCCCAGACCCCTTGCCATGAGAACGAGCCGTTGTTGCCTTGCGAGCGGAAGGACGAGCTCTCCGCAGAGCTGCCCCAGTGGGCCGACATGAAATCCTTCATCAGGCGCCATTGCGTGGAATCGTTCAGCGCCACGTCAACGCTCGACCCCCAATCCGCGCCGTCGGTGTCCTTGCGGGCCAGAAGGATGGCATAGACCTCGCTGTCGCCGTTGTGGGCTTCCCCTCCGATGTCATCACCCAGGTCCCAATTCCATGCAATGCCATAACGAATCTCAATGCACTGGTAGGGTTCCTTGCAATTTCCATTGCCCGGGTTGTACGGGTGGGCAACGAATGGCAGCCTTCCGTTGGAGGAGTTGGTGTAACCGGGAACGGTGTGGCCATAGAGTTGCCGCCGATCTGCGAGCTCGAGCCCCTCGAAGGTTCCACAGTGCAGGTTGAGGTCGGGAAAGAACTGCTGCGCCAGCGAGTTTTCCAGCGCCTCGGGGAGACCGTCCTGGTCTGCATCCGCTTGATCACTGCGGTATACCGTGACGAAATCGCTGAGGGTATTGCCAGAGGGCCAGGCGTCGACGCAAGTGCCGTTCATGGCATAGGAGCGATTCGTTACGGTCCGTCGTATCGTGCCGCAGGAGCCGCCGCCGTCCCACGTCCGGCACTGATAGGCATAGCCGTCGTAGGGTAGGTAGTAGGACTCGGTGCCGCTGCAACCAGGTCCGATGAAATGACTGATATAGGCCCCCTGCACTGGAACGCAGCTCCCTTCGCCACAAGCCGCCTTGGCGGCATTGCTGGCGGTACCTATGAGAGCAATTCCCAGAAAGAGGATTTTGAAGTTCTTCGTGATGTTCATACCTGCCTCCTTCGGTTGGCGTCAGCGACCATCAATGGTTCGAGCGCCAGGTGGTAACTAAGCAAAGCATATGCCAAATTTTCGAAGTATCTCTAGGCGAGTGGTTTACTGCCCCAGCAGGTGCCAGCCGAGCGTCGCGGCATGTCTTGAAGAATTCCAGGAATGACATTTTGGACCCGTTTTCCGTCTCTACACGGGTACAATGTCAAGACCAATCCGCTTCATCCCCGAAGAAGGCGCACTCGTCGACATCACCTGCCGCACCATCCACAGCCGGTATCTTCTCCGGCCCGATCCAGCTCTGACTGAGATCGTGCTGGGCGTCCTCGGCCGCGCCCAGCGGCTCCACCCGGTCG
>JAXDKG010000066.1:0-209747 GCA_034667225.1 Acidobacteriota bacterium | reverse complement strand
CAGAGCCCTGGAAGGGCGTAGGCATGGCCAGGGGCGCCAGCCCCGCGGCGGGGGAGGGGGCTCCCGGGCTCGCGCCCGGGGCCAATGCCTGCGTCCCTTCGGGACTTGGGATGTTGGTGGGCCTCTTTCCTGGGGTTGAAACCCCAGGCTTTATGCCTGCGCGCCTTTGGCGCTTGGAAGAGTTGCCAGCCAGCCGGCTCAGGCGGCGGGCCTTCGTTGGAGGACCCAGCCGAGCAGCAGGAGCCCCACACCTCCCACCGCCAGGAACGTCCAATCGTACGCCGGCAGATGCCGGGGTACATCACGCACGTGGTGGAGCTCCAGCAGGTGATGGTCG
Organism: Acidobacteriota bacterium; assembly: GCA_034667225.1. Taxonomy (GTDB): domain Bacteria; phylum Acidobacteriota; class Thermoanaerobaculia; order Multivoradales; family UBA5704; genus DATMER01. The sequence continues at coordinate 209,410 of JAXDKG010000066.1, read as the reverse complement.
ATGATCCCCTCGACCAGGTTGAACCCGCCCCATCCCAGAAGCAGCAGGCCCACGAATGCGCGGGTGCTCGGCAGCTCGCCGGAATCTTCGCCAGCCGCGGACCAGAGACGCAGAATTCCGGCGAGGGTGATCACCCATGTGGCGGCGTGGAACCAGCCATCCGCCGTCATGTTGGTCTTCATCGCCCCATGGTCGTAGGGGCGATCTGGTGCAGCGTGATCCCGTCGAAAAACCCGCCCATCCCGATCCCGAGCAGAAGCGCCGCGATCCGTGCCTTTCGCTCTCTCATCAAAGATAGAAAGGTGCACGGCCGGTGCCACTCTTCACGGCAATCTTCGCGGTATCTGCTGGATCTCACTCAGGTGCCCGACGTCGATCGCGAGCTTGCCGTCGTCCCTCGTGGGTTTGAAGACGCTCGAGAAGGTCGCCCCCCAGACCACGTCCTTGGCCAGGTAGGAGGAGCGGGTATGGACGGTCTGGGAGAAGGTCTCGTCGTAGGCGGTCAGAAGGACCAGGAACTCCGCCAGTGATTCCTCGAGGTCATCCGGCCCCAGGCCGTAGAGCGGGCTCGTCTCGTCGATCGGATGGACCACCGTCCAGGACAGGGGGAAGAAGACGACCCTGTCCCGCTCCAGCTTGAGGGTGATGAACTCCCGGCTCCCGCCTTCCGGCTTGAAGCGCGAGAACAGCACCTTCGCCTGGACCTCGATCAGCTCGTTGCTGCGCGCGTTGGCCAGCCGGAACTCGAACGCCGTGATCCCCCGGTACGGCGCAATGATGGCCACGTCGCTGAACAGGATCTTCTCCGTCGGCCGGGAGAAGCGGGCGAAGAGGAGACCGGTCGCCAGCGCGAAGCCGAGCAGCCCGATCAGCGACTCCATCGTCACCAGCACGTGCGCCGCCAGGCTGTGCGGGCTCATCACGCCATATCCAATGGTCGCGAAGGTCTGCACGCTGAAGAAGAAGGACTCCAGGAAGCGATCTCCCGGCGAGGTGGCGGTCATACCGGACAGCGCCCCCGGACCGCAAGCCATGTAGATCGCCGCAAAGACCGCGTTGGTCACCAGATGGAACAGGATCACCAACCCCAGGAACCGCGGCCAGGTGGTAGTCAGAAGATCGTGGTAGAGGCTGAGGGAGGTGAGCGGGTTCAGCCCCTCGCGCGACACGTTGAAGCTGCCGTCCCGGTTGAGCAGCCGCTCGCGGCTCTGCTGGATGACGACGGTGCCGAAGCCGAGGTCGCGGTTCGGGTCCTCTGGCAGCCGGTGCGGTTCAGGGGTGGACACGCCGCGATGCTAGCACCGGGTCAGGCCGCCCGCGCGGGCTCCGTGGGCAGCCCGGCTTCCTGCCAGGCCTCCCATCCTCCCTTGAGCGCTATCGCCTTTGACCAGCCTGCCCTCCTGAGATCGAGCGCCACACGGGCGCTCGTGGCTTCGTTCTGTCAGGCACAGAAGGCGATCAGCCAGGTCTCCTTGGGCAGCTTCAGACGCTCCGCCTCCTGCACCGCCCGCTCCGGGTCCAGACGGATGGCGCCCACTGCCCTCAGGTCGCTCGACTCCAGCGAGCGGAGGGTCCGCACATCCAGGATCACCACGGGCTCTCCCGCGTCCTGCAGGCGCTTCATCTCCGCGATGTCGATGCTTTCCGGCAGGCTCTCCGAAACCACCCGGAGCGGGGACGGAGCAGCGGGCGGCAGGGGAGCGGGCTCTCTTTCCTCGATGAGAGCCTGAGCCTTCTTCCTGCCGGCGAACATCAGCGACCCGCCATGCAGGACCACCGACAGCAGCACGACCAGGCTGCACAGTTCGAACAACCGGACGCTGCCCGGGGTGTGCGCAAACACCGGCAGCAGCACCAGTAGCAGCGAGCTCAAGCCCCGGGGACCGTACCAGGCGATGAGGAACAGACTGTGGCGGTCGAGGCGCGCGGGCTTCAGGGAGATCAGGAGGACCAACGGCCGCACCAGCAGGCAGAGAATCGCGAATACCCACTCGGCGCCGCCGGCGGTCCCGATCCCCGTCCAGATCAGCGAGCTGCCGAGCAGCACGAACGTGAAGAGGAGCGCCAGCTCGGCCGTGGTCTCGCCATACTCCTGGAAACAATCGCAGAGCTCCACGTCGAAGATCGAGATAGTCATGCCCGCGGCAAAAGCGGCGAGGAAGCCGCTGCCGTGCACCGACTCGGCCGCCGCGAATGCCGCGAAGCAGAGCCCGAGAGAGTAGAGCGACTCGTAATCGCGGCGGACCCCCAGGCGCCGGCGGACGAGATCCAGAGTCGCCACGCCGAGAAGGCCGACCGCCACTCCCGCTCCCGGTCCGAGGAGGAAGAGCTGCAACGCCATGCGCGAGCCTCCCCCGGGCTCCTCCAGGGCATGGCCGCTGCCCAGGAAAGCCATGGCCACCAGCACGATCGGCAGGAGCACCACGTCGTTCAAGCCGCTCTCCAGGCGAAGGGCGAGCCGGGTGGAAGAAGGGAGCTCCGGCCGGCGCATCAGGCCGCGGAGCAGCACCGGATCGGTGGACGCCAGCGCCGCTCCCAGGATCGCCGCCAGGGCCCAGGGCAGGCCGAGCAGCAGCCGTCCCGCCACGGTGATCAGTACCGCCGAAAGCACCGTCCCCGGTCCCACAACCAGGAGCGCGAGCCTGGCATGCTTGCGGATCTCCGGCAGGCTCAGGGAGAGGGCGTCGGTGAACAACACCAACGCCAGGCTGAGCATCGACACCACCCGCAACATGGGCGAATCGAGCTTGGGATCGATGAAACCCAGCCCGAAGGGGCCGAGGATGGCGCCCAGGGCCAGGAGCACTCCCATCTGCGGCACGCCGCTGCGCTCGATCAGTCCCGAGAGCAGGGCCGAGACGACGATCACGGCTCCGACCAGGGAGAGGATGACGATGAACGGATCGGCTCCGGGCGGCATTCGGGCTCCTTCGAAAGGCTTTTTATCCTATCCCATCGAACGGGACGGGACCGGTGCTAGCATCGGCTCAATCATGGAAGCCGTCGCGCCCTCTACATCCCGCTCCGATGAGCTGCTGGCCGAAGCTCTGCGCCGGCTGGTCCGGCGGGGCAAGCGCGCGGACATCACGCGCCTCCTTTCCAAGGTCCGCCCCGGCGACATGCCGGTCCTCCTCGGCAGCCTCACTCCCGCCGAGCGCCTGCATGTCTTCCAGATCGTCACCGAGGAATACCCGGACACCGCCGGCGACGTCCTCTCCGACCTCGAAGCCCCCCAGCGCCTGGAGCTGCTCGAAAAGCTCCCGCCCGAAGTCATCGCCGAGATCCTCGACTCCGCCGCGGTCGACGACGCGGTCTACGTCATCGACTCCCTGCCGGAAGATAAGAAAGAGCAGGTGCTCCGGCTCGTCGACCCCCAGCAGATGTCCGAGATGCGCCCCCACCTCACCTACGAGGACGACACGGCCGGGCGCATCATGGACCCCGAATTCTTCGCGCTCCCCGCATCGAGCCAGGTGCGCCAGGCCATCGCCGCCATCCAGGAAAAGCGCGATGTCGAGATGATCTATTACCTGTACATCGTCGACAGCGACAAGCGCCTGCTGGGGGTGACCTCGCTGCGCCAGCTCCTGCTCTCCCGGCCGGACCAGCGGCTCGGCGAGATCATGCAGCGCGACATCATCCGCGTTGACACGGGCACCGACCAGGAGGAAGTGGCCGCGGTCGCCGCCCGCCACGACCTCCTCGCCGTGCCCGTGGTGGACAGCGAAAACCGCCTGGTCGGCATTGTCACGCTGGACGACATCATCGACGTTGTCAAAGAAGAAGCCAACGAAGACATCCTCCGCATCGCCGGCACCTCCGAAGACGAGCTGCTCTACCAGGAGCGCTCGTTCCGGGTGGCCGGGATCCGTCTCCCCTGGCTGCTGGTGAACCTGGTGGGCGGCGTGATCACCGGGCTCCTCCTGCAACACTTTCAAGTCACTTTTAGCGAGGCGCTGTTCCTCCTGGCCTTCGTGCCCGTCGTCATGGGCATGGGAGGCAACAGCGGCACGCAAACCTCTACGATCACGGTGCGCGGCCTCGCCACCGGCCGCATCGAGCTCGACGGCGGGCGCATCCGCCACTACCTCTGGCAGCAGATGAAAGTCGGAGCCCTGCTCGGGATCGCCACCGGTCTCGTGGCCGGCACGGTGGCCCTGGTGCTCCAGCGCAACCCAGCCTACTCGCTGGTGGTGGCCGGGGCCATGTTCTTCGCGATCCTGGTGGCCTCGCTCAACGGCGTCATGATTCCGCTGCTCTTCGAACGGATGGGCGTCGATCCGGCGGTCGCGGCCGGCCCGCTGGTCACCACGAGCAACGACATCACCGGCATCCTGATCTACTTCGGATTGGCCTCGCTGCTGATCCAATTCCTGGTGAAATGACGTGGGCCTGACGAGCGCCGAGGCGATCATCCTCGACGTCCTGAACCTCCACGACAAGGACCGGATCGTAACCTTTCTGACCCGGGAGCTCGGCAAGAAGAAGGGCGTCGCCCAGGGAGCGCGCGCCAAGCACAGCCGCTTTGGAGGTCAGCTCCAGCCGCTCGCGAAAGTCGAGATCACCTGGTTCGAAAAAGAGGGGCGGGAGCTGGGCCGGATCTCCACGGTCGAGCTGGTGCGGCCGGCCAACAAGCTGATGGAAGACCTGGAAGGCATCCTCCTCGGCAGCTACCTCGCCGACCATCTCCTGGAGCTCGCCCAGGAAGACGACGACGCCGACAACTTCTACCGCCTCCTGGACTCGACCCTGGAAGCCCTCCTCGCCGGAGTGGACAGGGACCTCGCCGCGCGCTACTTCGAATTCTGGATGCTGCGCCTGGCCGGAGTCTTCCCATCCCCCAAGTCCTGCCCCAACTGCGGCCGGCCGTTCGTTTCGGACAACGGAGAAGCAGGAGCGGTGCTCCCATCCAACGGCGAGACGCTCCTCTGCCTCGACTGCGGCAACCGGAGCGGCTACATCGCCCGTCCCGAGACCCTCGAATTCCTGCGGCGCATCGGCCGCGATCCGCTCCCGGCCGTCGCGGAAAACCCGCCTTCCGTGAGAGTGCTGCGGGAGGTGGAAGAGATCTGCGCCCGTGTGCGCCGGCACTTCCTCCAGCGCGAGCTGCGCAGCTACGAAGTGATCCAGCAGACACGAGCGTCGCTGTAGGGGCCGGCAGGTCCGCTGTACAATGGAGAAAGGCAGCACCACAACCAGCGTCCTGACGAGGGGCCGATCATGCGCACTTTCGCATCAAAACTGAAGGCGCCTCAGCAGGCTGCGCCTGCCAAGGCTACGATACCCTGGCCAAGCCTTCAGGCGAGCTCCATCCTCCAGTTGCAGCGCACGATTGGAAATCGAGCGGTGCAGGCGAAATTGGCGATCAACGAGCCCGGGGACGTCTACGAGCAGGAAGCCGACCGCGTCACCGAACAGGTGATGCAGATACCTGATGCGCAGCTCCAGCCGAGCGTGCAGACAAAGCCCGTCCAAGCGGGCGGCACGGGAAAGATTGCCGCACCGCCCACCGTCAACGAAACGCTGCGCTCACCCGGTCAACCTCTCGATCCGGCGACTCGCGCCTTCATGGAGCCGCGCTTCGACCACGATTTTTCCCAAGTGCGGGTGCATTCAGGCGAGGCCGCCGAGCAATCGGCGAGGGACGTGAACGCTCATGCCTACACGGTGGGACACGACATCGTGTTCGGTGCGGGCGGGTTTGCACCGGGGACGCACGAGGGACGGCGGTTGATTGCCCATGAGCTGACCCATGTGGTGCAGCAATCAGGGGCATCCGGACGGATCGCGCGCAAAACCCTCACCGACTTGCCCGCAACCACCCGCAAGATACTGAAAATCTCCCGCGCCGAGCCCGAGCGATCTGCCCTCGACCAGTGGATCGAGAATTATCTTGACCCACAATCCGGGCTCGGCGGCAGCGCGGGAATCACGACTGAATTCGGTACTGAGATCACCGACCCCGATCAGCAAAGTGGATTGAGCAACATTGCCGAAAATCTCGAACGCGGCCCTACCGATCCCGAGGAGTTGCCCCTCCCCCCCAACAGCATTCTTGACCTGGCCCTCGACCTGCGCCCCTATGGTGGCGAGCACGCGGTCTTCCGCTTCACGCGCTATGGCGCGAGCAGCGCTGACAAAGTGCTGATTGAAAAGACCCATGTTCTTGCGACGGCCACGCCCGCGGGTGCCGCTGCAATATCGGCCCCGGCCGGGCAGCCCGCGGCGGGCGCTGCGGCGAGCTTCACCGGGCCGGTCTTGGTCGGCAACGTGACGGTCATGATCGACAGCAGCTTCAGCAACGACGAGGGCAAGGCGATCGCCGACGCAGTGCAATTGCTTCCCGATCCGATCCGGGCCCGGATCGATGGAGTGAAGATCCTCTCTGCGGGCTCGGGAAAGGGCCCCCGCGGCCAGAACGGTGAATACAACGAAGCGGAAGACAAGGTTCGCCTCTGGGATGCCGTCTTCGATGACTCGCCCCGGCGGGCGGGCGCGGTCACCAGCACCGCTTACCAGATCGTCCATGAGCTTGGCCACGTTGTCGATCTCAGGCCCCTCTTCAAGGCGCAGCTTGCCCGCGACCGGGCAATAGCGGCCAGGAGCCTCCTTGAGCGCGACCTGAAAAGCTCGCCGATCAAGACTCCGGATGCCCCCATCCCGGACCCTGGCGCGGGCGAGGCCGAGAAAACGCGTCTCCGCAGCGAGATCGCCAGGATGGACAAGGAGATCGAGGCCCTGGGCAAGGCCTCGGCGAGCGCGAAGTCGATCGCGGGCTTCGAGCTCGGCGCGGACACAGAAAGGCTTCTCACCGCCTTTGGCAAGGCGCTCGCAGCGGACGGGGTCAAGACGGTCAAGAACGCCAAGAAACACAACCGGGCTATCCGGGCTGCCAATGAACGGGCACTCAGCGAAAACGCTGAAGCTCCGGTACAGCCGGAGAAAAAAACCCTGTCCACAGGGATGTCCTACTACGCTGCGGGCAACCTGATGGAGGCCTTTGCCGAAAATTTCGCGGCCTATGTGCTCGACGAGGCGCTTCTCAGGGCGATCCGTCCGAAGACCCACGCCTATTTCGCCAAGACCTTCCCCAAAACCGCTGGAGCCAAGCCATGATGGCGGCCTGTTAAAGCCAGCCTGAGATAGCAAACCCATGGCGGGGTGGTAGATCTTTTCGCGTAATCTCTCGCCGCCTCGTGCGTAAGATAGGCAGGCCGCAACGCGGCATGAGACTCGTGTCTTCTGCAGGAGAGCCGACCATGACGAGAGCCAAGATCGCCGGCGGGGCGTTTGCCACCGTGCTCGTCCTCCTCGCCCTCGCCGCCGGCTACCGGGCCCTCAACCAGGACGTCGACCCCGCCGCAGCGACCTCGCCCGCGGTTGCCCCCTCGATCATTCCCTCGATCATCCCCTCGACCCAGCCGGCGGCGGAGATCCACCCGGGGTTCCTCTACGGCCGGATCACCACCGCCGACGGCGCCACCTACGAGGGGCGGCTGCGCTGGGGGGGCGACCAGGAGGCGTTCTGGAGCGACTACTTCACCGGCGCCAAGAATGAGAACCTCTGGGTCGCCCACGTGCCGCCCGAGCGGGTGCCCAAGGAGCGCCGCCCGATCGAGATCTTCGGGGTCACGATCGCCCACAAGGAGAGTCAGATCGACCTCGATCGGCCTTTCATGGCGCGCTTCGGCGAGATCGCGCGCATCGAGGCGCGCGGCCGCGATGTGCGAGTGACTCTCAAGAGCGGGACCGTGTTCGACCTCGACCGCTTCGGCGCAAGCGACTTCGACGACGGCCTGCGAGTGTGGGACGGCAGGCAGGGCGTCGTCGACCTCGACAGTCTGCGGATCCGCACCGTCGAGCTCCTCCCCACCGCCCGGCTGGGCGCCGCCCCCTCCCGGCTGTACGGTACGGTGCGCACGCGGCAGGGCGACTTCACCGGCTTCGTCCAGTGGAACCGCGAAAAGTGCGTCGGCTCCGACGAGCTCGGCGGCCACACCGCCGACGGTGAGCTCAGCCTGCGTTTCGACACCATCCGCTCCATTGCGCGCCGCTCGCGCGACAGCTCCCTGGTGACGCTGCTCGACGGCCGCGAGATCGTGCTCTCCGACACCCAGGAAGCCGGCGATGGCAACCGCGGGACCTACGTCGACGATCCGCGCTACGGCCGGGTGCTGATCTCCTGGGACTCCTTCGAGCGCCTCGACTTCAGCCCCGGCGGTATCGGCGGCAGTGGCGGCAGTGGCGGTTCCGGCGGCAGTGGCCCCGCCTACGGCGACTTTCCGCCGGGGAGCCCGCTCAAGGGCAGCGTCACCACCCGCGCCGGCCGCCGCCTCGCCGGCCGACTGGTCTACGACCTCGACGAGAGCGAGACCACCGAGACGCTCGACGCCCCATCCCAGGGTGTGGATTACACCATCCCCTTCGGCCTGATTGCCTCGATCGTGCTCCCCGGCCCCGAACAGCGCGGCGACCAGCGCGCCAGGGTGACCCTCCATAACGGCGAGGAGCTGCAGCTCGAGCGCGCCGGCGACCTCGGCGAGGGGAATGCCGGCATGCTGATCTTCGCCGACGGCCGTCAGCGCCCCGAGTACGTGCCCTGGACCGACGTCAAGCAGGTCGACTTCGCCCGCCCGCCGGCGATGTACCCGCCACCGCGCCTTTGACGTCGACTTGGTCGAGTCTTGGTCAAAAGGGAAAGGTTCCCTCGACCTCATCGATCTCGTAATGATCGTACTTCAGCTTTGTCCCTTCCTGATGGACGGTCCATAGAAAGCATGTTTTGCCCCCCGCGTAATCAAATTCGTGGGTCGCAGTTTCCGGGCCGCCCGCCCAGGGATCGATGCAGAGGAACTCGTACCGCTGAGATGTGCCGGTTCGCGAAACCTCTAGCGGCACCGACCAGCCGCGAAATCCCACGATTCCTACGAAGTGATCTCGCCCCTTCACATGGGCTCGCACCGGCTTCCCCGCTCTGAGGCTCCGCACGATCCAGTTGGCGGCATTCCACTTGGGACTGACTTCCCGTTTGTAGGGAGGCTCGCCCGAGCCCCACCCCATATATTTCCTGAATGTCAGCTTTACGACCGACCCACAGCACTGCTTGAAGTTGAACGCCTCTCTGATCGCGGTGTTCTGCTGGTTCCACGGAATCATGCTCTCAGCGACCTCAGCCTTGCTTTGAGGATTGGTGTGCTTGCCGTATAAACCTCGTCCCGCCAGCGCGTCATAAATGATCTGCCGGTCATTCAGGGTGCCTTTCGGGTCCATCTTGTCGTACCAGTCGCCGGTGCGAAGTCCAGGGGTTCGAGTTTCATGAAGATACTGACAGAGCAGATCAACCTCCCAGCGTCCGTCACAGGTCGACATTGCATTCTCCTCTCCATCGGTAGACGGCGTATCCGCGTGCCGACGGACATCCAGCGTTCTACCCTTGACTGTCGCGAGAGGGAGGTTTATCTCAGGCCTGCAGATCGAAAGGGGGAAGTGGCGTGCTAGTCTTTGCAAAACTCAGCCTTCGAAGATCGAGGAGGCAGCCATGGCACCGCTGATAGTCCTGATCGTCGTCACCCTGCTCGCGCGGCTCGCCGGCCAGCTCGGAGTGCGGTCCCTGCGCGACTGGGCCGTCGCGGCCCGCGTCGGGTTGGCGGTGATGTTCTTCTTCACCGCCGCCGCGCACTTCAACAGCATGCGCGCCGACATGATCCGGATGATGCCGCCGTCCGTGCCCTATCCGGAGCTCATGGTAACCTTCACCGGAGTCTGCGAGATCCTCGGCGCGATTGGGCTTCTGGTGCCTCGCACCCGGCGGATCGCCGCCATCGCGCTCATTCTCTTCCTGATCGCCGTGCTGCCGGCGAACATCCACGCCGCCAGGGCCGGAGTGACGTTCGGAGGCACACCGGCGACCCCGCTCGTTCCGAGGGTCGCGCTCCAGGTGCTCTTCATCGCGCTCCTCTGGTGGTCCGGCGTCCGCGCCGGGCGCGAGCCGATCAGTTGAACAGGAACCTCGCGAAACATGAACGGTGAAGGCCCCTCCATGGAAATACGCGCGGCTGAGCTGCACGATGCACCGGCTCTGTCTAAGCTTCTCTCCGAACTCGGTTTCCCTTCATCCCCAGCTGTGGTGTCGGAGCGTCTTGAGGCTTTAAGCGTCGCTGGAGAAAGCGCTCTAGTTGCAGTTCGTGGTGGTGAGGTTCTAGGGCTGGTGACGCTTCACGTCACACCAGTGCTCCATCGTCCAACTCCTGTGGGAAGACTCACGGCACTTGTGGTTACAGTGCGCGAGCGCGGAAAGGGCGTCGGGCGCCTGCTCGTCAATGCAGCGGAGCAATTCTTTTCGGCACGAGGTTGCGAGCTGGTCGAGGTCACGAGCAATCTTCGTTTGGTTGATGCGCACTCCTTCTACAGACGCCTGGGCTACGAAGCGACGAGCATTCGTTTCAAGAAATCGCTTTCAAGGGCTAACCCGGTGCTCCAGCCGGCGTCCGCGCCCGGGCGCGAGCCTCTGGATAAGCCGTAAAAAGAGGCTCCGAACGCGAAGGAAATCGTCCGCAACGCGTCCCGAATGGATTGAGACGCGAACGGAGTGATTTCAGACTCGATGCGGATGATTCAGGACGCGATGCGGACGATTGAGATCGAGAAGAGAACGGCTCAGATCGCGATACGGACGATTCTCCTCGCGATGCGGATGATTCCCAACGCGAAGCGGACGGTTCTTCTCGCGATGCGGACGATTCTCAACGCGAAGTGGACGGTTCCGATCGCGGTGCGGACGGTTCTACGCGCGAAGTGGACGATTCTCCTCGCGATGCGGACGGTTCCAGGCTCGATTCGGACGGTTCCAGGCGCGGAGCGGACGGTTCGGACTGCGATGCGGACGGTTCCAAGCGCGGAGGGGACCGTCCGCAGGGCGTTCCGGACGGTCCGTTTCCCGTTCCGGACCGTCCGCATCGCCAGGGGACCCATCCGGACCGTGGCGGGAACCGTCCGTTTTGCGTTCCGCGACGCCCCCGAAGCGTCCCGAACCGTCCACTTCGCGCTCCGAGAGGCTGCGGACGGGTCCCGGACGGCTCCGGACGCGGACGATCCCCTGCGGCGCAGATCGCGCTCGACAGCAGGGCGTTCGTGTCCAATCCAGCCACCTGTCGCACGCTGAGGCGCACTCGTTCGCGACCCAAAAGACGAGATTCCGCCGGCTCCGGGTTTTTTCCTCCTAGGGTCGGTTCCAGTGCTTCTGCGTTCCGATTGACACCCTGCGACCTCAACGGCGACGAAGCGTGGATCTACCGAATCTTTGAAAACGGGCTTGGCGTCCGTCCTTACGGGCATAGGAGGTGCGCATGGCAAGCTTCAGATTGGGATCGTCCGGTGAGGAAGTGGTCAGTATCCAGAAGCGGCTCCAAGAGCTGGGCCTCTACACCGGAGCGCTCGATGGTCAATTCGGAGGAGGAACGGAGTCGGCGGTCAAGGCCTTTCAAACGAGGGAAAATCTCGAGGTCGATGGCGTCGTCGGTCCTGTGACCTTCCAGGCCCTGCTCGGCGAGGAAGCGCCTGCCGAGCCCGCCCTCGCCGCGGAATCCCTCGAGCACCGGTGCCTCGCTCTGACCGGCACGTTCGAGACGAGCACCGTGGCGCCGGGGTGCTTCTCCTGTGTCACCGGCGACTTCGACGCTCAGGGCATCAGCTTCGGCGCCCTGCAATGGAACTTCGGCCAGGAATCGCTCCAGCCGATTCTGGAGCGGATGCTCCGGAACCATCGCAAGGTGATGGAGATGGTCTTTCATGAGCATCTGCCCCGGCTGGAAGATGCTCTGGGAGCAGGCAAGCCGGCGTGCATGAGATTCGCCCGCTCGACTCAGGATCCGGTCCGGCGCAAAGTCCAGGAGCCGTGGCTGGGGATGTTCAAGGCGCTGGGGCGTACCCCGGAATGTCAGGACATCCAGACTGAAATGGCGGCGGAGCAGCACCGCAGGGCGCGGGCCCTGGCTCGGGAGTACAAGCTCAAATCTCAGCGCGCCGTGGCTCTGATGTTCGACATCCTGGTGCAGAACGGGAGCATCAAGGACACGGTCAAGCGGCAGATCCTCAAGGATTTCGCGGCCCTACCCCAGAATCTGACGGACGACGAGTCGGAGGTCCGCAAGATGCAAAGCGTCGCCACTCGCCGCGCCGAGGCGGCGAAGCCGGAGTTCGTGAAGGACGTCAAGAGACGCAAGCTCTGCATCGCGAACGGCGAAGGAACCGTCCACGGCATTCCTTTCGTGCTGTCCGAGCAGTTCGGTATCGGTCTCGAAGCGTTCTGAGGGCGGTATGTTGTGCGAATCTTGCGAGAGAAAACCGCTTAGTCCATAATTGCCGTACGGCGCGGTAGCCCGGGTATGTAGCGGAGAACGTCGAAGCCAAGGTAGGCACTAGATGAACGGAGGAACTGTAGATTGAGGGGCTCTCGTACTTACCAGTTCGGCGAATCCAAACTTACAGTTCGGTTCGGAGATATAACTAAGTCAGATGCTCAAGTCTTGGTGAGCTCCGACGATTGCTACATTTCTATGGGCGGAGGTGTCTCTGCAGCCATCCGGCATGCAGGCGGTGAAGCTATCGCACTCGATGCTGCCAAGAAAGTGCCTGCGGCTCTTGGCGACATCGTTGCAACTACCGCTGGTAAGCTTCCTGCGCAATATATATTTCATGCTATCACGATCGGCAGCAACCCTACCGGCCTAAGTGAGAGAGATATTGTCGAGAACGCCACTCGACGGTGCATGCAACTTCTGGATGTCCTGCAACTCACCTCTATAGCATTCCCAGCCATAGGGGCCGGCGTGGCCGGGTTCTCTTATGACGAGGTTGCTGTGTGTATGGCAGAGGTGATCTCGGAGGAACTAAAAAAGCAAAAGCGGACACTCGATGCAACGATCTTCGTATTCGATCGCTTCGGTCGCATGGAAGAAGTGGACTTCCTTAGGTTTTTCGAGGAATTTGCCGGTCGGACGCCCCGTGTGGCAAGAAATGTTGTTCCCGATTCTAATATTAGCGCGACCCCGAAAGTGACATGCGCCGACTTGGCTGATGAAACGGCAGAAGAGTACAAGCGCCGCCGCTTGCATAATCTTCGTAAGCTTCTTGCAGACCTAGAAGACCAGAGGGTCCAACTTGAGTCAGGGCTCATTTCAGCATTAGGAAAAGACAATACCAGTGAGGAGAAATCCAGGCAGGCTCTCAAAGATAACCAAGAACTGAGGCTGCAGTACCTTGGGGAGCTCCGCTCCTATATGGCCGAAGACGTAAGTACGAAAAGCGCAAACACGCTGCCGCTCTCTGTGTTTGTGAGCTCCACCTACAAGGACCTTGTTGAGTATCGGCGTGCTGTTAAGGAGAGTCTTGCTAAGTGCGACTTATTTTTTCGCGGGATGGAGCACTTCGGAGCAGACTCGGAGGGACTTACCCCGGCGGGCCTGATTGTAAACGAGGTAAGAAAAGCAGACGTCTATCTAGGTATAATTGGTGTTCGTTATGGCAGCATTGACCCTGCTACAGGGCTCTCAATGACAGAGCTTGAGTTCAGGGAGGCTGAGACCAAAAAGAAGCCTATGCTGCTCTATGTAATCCATGAAGAGGCGCCAGTCACTGTTGCACAGATAGAAACTAGTCCAGAAGGACAAGCTAAGTTGGCAGCTCTCAAAGCATACATTTTGTCGCGGTACGTGCCTTATATGTTCCGGAATGTCAGCGATTTAGAGCAGCGAACCTATGCGGACCTCAGAAGCCTGAAAGAGAAATCCGTTCGAAGCACGCGTAATGCGGTCGGTCAGACGGACGCCTAACGCCGAAATGGGGTGCTTGGCGAGTCCGCTGCCTATTTATGGGAAGGCGCCACATGAAGATCCTTCAGAACCATTATGTGCTGGCGGTTCCCAATGTACGCGAGTCCGCCAAGTTCTACGTCGAGAAGCTCGGTTTCCAGATCGTGGCCGATCACCCGGGCTGGATCTTCGTCTCAAGAGATAGCTGCATGATCATGCTGGGTGAGTGTCCTGACGACATTCATCCGAGTGAGTTGGGCTGTCACAGCTATTTCGCCTATCTGCGAGTTGATAACGTGGACGCCTACCATGCGGAGTTGCACGCCAAGGGGATCGAGCCGCTGAGCGCTCCTGTGAACGAGCCGTGGGGGATGCGCGAGTTTTCCATCCGAACGTCCGACGGCCATCGGCTCAAGTGTGGTCAGATGATCGAGCCCTAGCGATCGCGTTCGTCCCTGAAAAAAGTTGCGCCCCCGGGGAGAGCTCCCCGGGGGCGCAGATCAGCTACGTTGAAGGGCTCAGTCGTTCGAGTCCATCTTCAGCTTCCAGGCACCGCGGCCGAGGGTGCCGGCAACCAGGACGCCGTCAGCTTCGGAGAAGTGCAGGTCGAGGATGGGCACGTTCGGCAGGTCATCCCCGAGGCGCGACCACTGGGTGAACCCAGTCGACTCATACGCCACGTAGAGGCCGTTGAACGTGCTCACGACCAGGGCATCGTTGGTGCCGCTGCCGTTGGCCCGCGGGACGTATTCGATCGCGCGCAAGGCGATCGGCGCGAAGGCCTGAATGTTTCCCGAGATGTCGTTCCAGGTCGTTCCTCCGTCCGTCGTCCGGAAGACCTGGGTGAGGTTGGTAAGGTAGATGGCGCTGGCATTCGCGGGATCGATCACGATGTCGCGGATCGTTCTGCCGGTGCCCGTGCCAGGGTAGGTGAGGACCTGCGTCAGGGGGGCCGGATGAGCGGCGTTGCGGATGAAGATACGGTCTGTGGAGCCCACCACCAGCAGGTCCGGATTGCCGAGCCCGCCGTAGGAGACCGGGTCGACACCGGTGCCGTTGATCACGACCGTGGAGATCCTGCGGATCGTGTCTCCCTGGTCGAACGACTCGTAGACTCCGTTCGCGCCGCCGAGGATCAGCCGCGTCGGCGTGATCGCGTTGAGCTCCACCGGAGTCGTGAACTGCCCCGCGAATGGCGGGCTGGCGATCGGGGTGAGCGGTGGGAATACGAAGGACAGGAGGTCGTTGTTCGCGTTCCAGTAGGTGCGGACGAAGGATTGCAGCCCCTGGGCGCTGTCGTAGCGGATCGATGTGTCGGGACCCAGGGTCTGGTTGTCGACCGCGGTGTCGCCGCCGTCGCCGCTCAGCAGCACGAACCAATCCGGCGTGCCCTTGTGGTTCTGGTGCGGGTCGTCGTTGTCCTGCGTCCCCACGAAGACGATCTGGGCCAGCTTGTCGTAGGAGAGGTCATGCTGTTCCGAGACCTCCAGCTTGGCGTTGAGCGAGAACCAGTTGCCGGCCGCGTTGCGCGGGCTCGTGCGCCGGAAGAGGCCGCCGTCGTCGGATTCGAGCAGGCTTCCTGCCGCATCGATTGCCATCTCGCGCGAGTCGGCATGCGGCGAGCTGTTCGAGGCGGTTCCGATGTGGGTGAGAGGGGTGCACTGGCTGCCCGTGGGCAGCGAAGCGTCGCAGCGGAAGAGGCGGCCCGAGAAGTTCTCGGCGCCGATGCTGTTGGGGAACTGCGGCGGTCCCAGGCCTTCCTCGGCGCGGAACGGCTGCCGGTCGCCACCGATGTAGACGATATTGGCATCGCCCGGGTCGGCCGCGATCGACAGGTGGATGGCTCCCTGCCCGCCGGGATGGATCCCGACGTTGTTGGGGCCGGTCTTCGGAATGTCCATGGCGGTCCAGGTCGTGCCGCCGTTGGCAGAGCGGAAGATGGCCGCCAGGCGTCCGTTGTTGACGATCGCGGCATAGACGTTGTTGCTCTTGCCGACTGCGAACTCGACGTTGCCCGTCACGCCGCTGATCAGGAGCGCGTCCATCGCCGGGCTGCTGACCCTCGTCCAGGTGGCTCCGGTGTCGTTGCTGCGGAAGACACCGTTCACGCCGCCGGAGAGATTGGCGAAGACGATGCTGGTGAAGAGCTGGCTCGGATTCGTAGGATTCCCAACCAGGTCGTACGCGACCCCGGCAGGAAGACCGGTCGGCCCCAAGCCGTTGCCGACGCTGACCGCGGCGAAGGTGTTGCCGCCGTCGGTGCTGCGCCAGATCCCGAGGTTGGCGACGGCGTTGACGTCCGCGGCGTCGACCGAGACGACGATGGTGTTGCCGCGGGGGGCGATCCCATTGATGTTCTTGCCCACCAGGGTCCCGCTGCCGGTGAGGTTGATCCAGGTGTTACCTTCGTCCGTCGTCTTGTACACCCCGACGCGGTTGCCGCCCAGGCGGCCGAGCGAGCTGAATTTGCCCACGCCGGCCCAGAGAGTCTTGTTCTGCGAATCGGTGGGATCGTACGCCAGCGCGCCGATCGAGGAAGTCGGCATCGAATCGGTGAGCGCCTTCCAGTTCGGATGGTTGGACTGGGCGTTCTTCGTCCGCCAGACGCCGCCGTTGACAGAGCCGACGAAGATGGTCTTGGGATCCGTGGGGTGCGTAATGACGGTGTGGATGGCGCCCACCACCTCGTTGTTGGGAGCCGCATTCTCGCTCTGGCCGTCGGCCGCGGGGCTGGGCCCCTGGCTCTGCCACTTATGGTGGGGATTGACGGGAGGGGGCTGCCCATGGGCGCCCGCCGGCAGCACCAGCGCTACCGCGAGGGCAGAGAGAACGCAAAGCCCCGTGGCAAGGCTTACGCCGCCACGCGGGAAATTAAAACTCCAGGTACTCCTCAGCATGTGCCGTGTCCTTTCTGTGCAGAATGCCCTACTGGGCAATCATTCATCGAAGACAACGGCGATTCGAACGCGGCGCGACGCTGGCGATTCAGAGGCTCCTGGTCGACCCTTGGATGTACGCCACCCACGAGCGGAGGAACCTCTCCCAGGCTCAAGAGAGCATGATCCCCGGCGGGACGCATTCTTCTCTTGCAACGATGGTCAGGGAAGACTATCATGAGAATGCGACGGCGATACATAGCGGAGCAGCTGGCAAAGTCAGGAAGTAAGGAGTCTACGTGAACCAATCCAAACGGTGGCCGTCTCGGCCAACCTGGGGGCGGTATATATCGTCGCTCGTAATACTGCCTCTTTTCGCAATCTCTCTCATGCCAGGCACCGCACTGGCACAGCCCCGGTCGATGCGGCCGGCAACCCCTGAGAACAGCGCCGCGTTGCTCGACGGAGTGGTGATCTCTCCCCGGCAAGGCGTCGCGTACGTGATGCGTTCCGGCGGCATCGACGCGCTCAACCTTGCCACTGGCAAGCTGCGCTGGCGCAGCGACAAGGCGGCCAAGCCTCTCGCGCTCGTCGGCGATCGGCTCATCGCACAGGTAGACGGGAGCCGCAAGGGCAGCAAGGCCCTGGAGCTCGTCGTCCTCGATGCGCGCAGCGGCGCTTCCCGTGATTCCATCCGCATTCCCCTGCCCCAGGGCGTTGTCGCCACGGTGGTCGACACTCCCGCCGGCTCGTTCCGGGTCCGGACCGAAAGCACCGCCTCCGAGCTCGTGGTGAGCTGGGAGGTCACGGGCTTGGAAGTCGGGGCGCAGGGGTACGTTGCGTCCGCGGACGATGGGCAGGCGCCGGGCGCCAGCCTCCAGGCCGGCGTCCAGGTGATGACCGGCCAGGCACTCCTCGACATGACGTCGCAGTCCCTGAGCATCAAGGCCGAGCCGTCCGTCCGTCTCGCGCAATCCGCATCCATCGTCCGGTCTGGCATGGAGGAGCTGAGCTCGCCGGCGGTGTCCGGGATCGAAGGGCGCCAGTTGCTTTCCGCCGACGGGCGGCACGTCCTGGTCACCGAGACTGTCGAATCGGCCGATCCGCTTTATCGGCATCGCTGGACGATGTACGAGCGCAGCAGCGGCGCCCGGCTCGGCTCGGTGCCGGCGCTGGTGTCCGCAACGCCTTTCGTGGTCATCGGCACGACCCTCTACCACACGGTTCCGGCTTACTCCGTCCGGAAGGATGGCAAGTTCGTCGAACACCCCACCTCCCTGCGCGCGGTGAATCTGAACAGCGGCGTCGAGGTCTGGAAGACGGCGCTCCTCGAAACGTCCTTCCGGGGACCCTTCCCTCCCTAACCGGCAGGCTGTAAATTCGGTGGGGATGCCTCCTCGAGGCATCCCCACAGTCTCTTGATGCCTTCATCACCTAATCCGGACCGGCCACCGGCGGCAGAGTGTTTTCCTGCCTACCCCGCATCGTGGTACCTGTTTTGTCCGACGCAAGAGCTGCGCCGTGGACCCGTCTCCAAGCGCATGCTCGGACGGCAGTTGGTGGCATTTCGAACGGAACGCGGCAAGCTCGCGGTGATGGACGCTCACTGCGCACACCTGGGCGCAGACCTCGGCTATGGAACGGTGAAAGGTGAAACCATTCAGTGTCCTTTCCATCATTGGCGCTTCGGAGGCGACGGAGTTTGCGTGTCGGGGCCCGATCCGGCAGATCCGTGCCCTTCTCCCCGCCTGCAAACCTATCCAATTGCAGAGCGCCACGGCTATCTGTTCGTCTTCAATGGCCCTGAGGCCTTGTTCCCTCTGCCGTTCTTCTTCGGCGCCGACGCCGAGGATTTTGTCGCCGGAAAACCTTTTCGTTATGTATCCGACTGCACCTGGTACATGAATGCGGCGAACGGTTTTGACATGCAGCACTTCCTCTGCGTCCACGGCCGGAAGCTGATCGATTCATGTCTGATCGACTATCCGGACCCGTTCGCCCGGCGCAACCGTTATCGGGCAGGCATTGTCGGCAGCTCCAAGTCCGACCGGTTCCTGCGCCGGTGGGCCGGGCATACAGTGGATGTGTCGATCACCAGTTGGGGAGGTCCGTACATGTTGATGACGGCGGACTTCCCGCGGGCTTACAGCCGTTTCCTGATCGCCACGCAACCGCTCGAGGACGGGCGGACGCTGTGCGAAGGAATCGTTTTCATGCGGCGCAGCCGCACGGCCTTGGCGCGGAAGCTGTGGCAGCCCTTGAGCTTGATGGTCCGCCGGTGGCTCACCTATCAATTCGTTGCGGATGAAGCGCGCAGCTTGCGGGGCGTTCGATACAACCCCGCAAGCCTCGGCCGGAAAGACCAGGAGATGCTCGGGTTTTTTGAGTGGGTCGTATCGCTGCCTCAGAGGTTCCCGCCGCGATGAAACCGAGACTGTATGTGGAGACGAGCATTGTCAGCTATCTGACTGCCCTCCCCAGCCGAGACCTGGTGCTCGCGGCGCATCAACAGGTCACGCGTGACTGGTGGGCCACACGGGCTCAATTCGATCTGTATGTCTCTCAGTTCGTCATTGACGAAGCATCCGCCGGGGATGAGGGTGCAGCGGCCGGCCGGCTCGTGGCTCTCCGGGATACAACCCTGCTCAACACTACCCCGGAGGCAGTCTCCCTCGCGAGAGAATTGGTCCGCATGGGTGATCTTCCGGCAAAGGCACTCGTCGATGCACTCCACATTGCCATCGCCGCCGTCCATGGCATGGACTACCTGCTGAGTTGGAACTGTAGGCACATTGCCAACGCAATGATGCGTGGTAGGATTGAGGCTACGTGCCGGTCTCGCGGCGTCGAGCCGCCAACGATCTGTACACCGATCGAGCTCGCCAAGGAATGACAGAGATGCCAACAGCCGACCCCATCCTCGAAGAGATCCACGCGGTCCGCGAAGCGCTCGCCAAGAAGGCCGGCTATGATGCCGAGAAGATCGCCGAGGCGGCGCGCAAGCGGCAGGCCGAAAGCGGGCGAAAGGCGGTCACACTGCCACCCCGCCCCACAGCTACCGTGAAGAAGAAGGCTTCCTGACAGCCCGCTTCGCGGGGGCGCGCTCCTCTGGCCCCTCACCCTCCCGGATCGGATAGACTACGCCCTCTGTCGGGGACCCCCTGTCCCCTCGGGGACTCTTATGCGAAAGACCTTTCAGGAGCTCATCCTCAAGCTGTCCGAGTTCTGGGCACGGGAGGGATGCGTCCTTCAGCAGCCTCTGGACCTCGAGGTCGGGGCCGGCACCATGCATCCGGACACCTTTCTCCGCGTGCTCGGTCCCGAGCCCTGGCGGGTGGCGTACGTCCAACCTTCCCGCCGTCCGGCCGACGGCCGCTATGGCGACAATCCCTTCCGTCTGGGCAAGCACCACCAGTTCCAGGTGATCCTCAAGCCCTCGCCTCTCGACGTGCAGCGGCTCTACGTCCGCAGCCTGGAGGCGATCGGGCTTGACCTGACCAAGCACGACCTGCGCTTCGAGGAGGACAACTGGGAGGCCCCCACCCTCGGCGCCTGGGGTGTGGGCTGGCAGGTCATGCTCGACGGCATGGAGATCACCCAGTTCACCTACTTCCAGCAGGCGGGCGGATTGGAGCTCAAGCCGATCAGCGCCGAGATCACCTATGGCCTGGAGCGGCTGACCATGTTCCTCTCGCTCTCCCGGAACATCTACGAGATCGAGTGGGTCGAGGGGCTCGCCTACGGCCAGGTCCGGCATCAGGAGGAGGTCGAGCTGTCCAAGTACTACTTCGAGCTGGCGGACGTGAACTTCCTTCAGCAGCAGTTCGAGGGCTACGAGCGCGAGGCCGGTCGCTGCCTGGAGGCCGGGCTCGTCCTGCCCGCCTATGAGTGCGCCTTGAAGTGCTCGCACTCGTTCAACGTGCTCGACGCCCGCGGCGCCGTGTCTGTCACGGAGCGCGTTGCCCTCATGAAGCGGGTGCGCGATCTGGCCGTGGGGTGCGCGAAGGCTTACGTCGAGAGCCGTGAGAAGCTCGGGTTCCCGCTGCTCCAAAAGGAAGTGCCCGTGGAGGTCGTCCATGCCGCCGATAACTAGTGGTGAGTACTTGTTGGAGGTCCGCAGCGAGGAGATCCCGGCCCGCATGCTGGAGCCGGGCGTGCGCGAGCTTGCCACCAGGGTGTTCGAGGAGCTGATGGCCCGCGGCCTGGGTCCGCGCGAGGTGGAGACGGGCTACTCGCCGCGCCGGCTGGTGCTGATCCTGAAGGGGGTGCCGGAGCGCGAGCCCGACCGCGAGGAGCAGGTTCTGGGTCCGCCGGTCAGCGCCGCTTTCGCTTCGGACGGCTCACCCAAGCCCGCGCTGGCCGGCTTCGCCAAAAAAGTCGGCCTCGAGGCCGACCAGCTCTCCCGCGTCAAGACCGACAAGGGCGAGTACCTCGCCGCCGTGAAGAAAACCGAGGGCCGGCCGTCGAAAGAGGTGCTGGCCGAGATCGTCCCCCGCATCCTGGCCGGGATCTCCTGGGCCAAGATGATGCGGTGGGGGAGCGGCGAGGGTCCCTGGGTGCGTCCGGTGCACGGGATGGTTTCCCTCCTCGACGGCGAGGTCGTGCCGTTCGACCTGTTCGGCATTTCCGCCGGAGACCGGACGGTCGGGCATCCGACGCTGACGCCCGAGCCGTTCCGCGTGAACGGCGTGGAGGAGTACCGGAAGGAATTGGCGGCGCGGTCCTTGGAGGTCCGTCCGGCCGAGCGGCATCGAATTCTGCTGGAGACCATGCGCTCCCGGGCCGAGGCCCTCGGCGGCCGGCTCGTGGAGGATGGTCCGCTGCTCGACAAGCTGGCCGCGATGTGCGAGGTCCCCGGCGTGATGGAGGGCGGCTTCCACGAAGATTTCCTGGAGCTGCCGGCCGAGGTGCTCGCCACGAGCCTGCGGGATCATCAGAGCGCCCTGACCGTCGAAGCCCCCAATGGTGGCCATCAGCTCCTGCCGTACTTCCTCACGGTCATGGACCGGCCGGACGATCCGATCGGCCGCACGCGCTCGGGCAACGAGTGGGTGGTCGCCGCGCGGCTCGCGGATGCCCGCTTCTTCTATGGCGAGGACCGAAAAGCGGGGCTCGCCCATCGCACCGAGCAGCTCGATCGGCTGACGTTCCAGGTGCGGCTGGGGAGCTACGCGGACAAGACCTCGCGCTTGGTGGCTCTCTCCACGACGATCTGCGACATGCTCGGCTGCGAGGCGCCTCAGGCTGCCGCTGCGGCCCGGCTGCTCAAGGTGGACCTTGCGACCGAGATGGTCAAGGAGTTCACCTCCCTCCAGGGAATCATGGGCGGCATCTACGCCCGCGAGGAGGGGCAGCCCGAGGAGGTCTGGCAGGCGGTCTACGATCAATATATGCCGGCCTCTACGGAGGACCGCATCCCTCGCGGCCGGATCGGGCAGGTCGTGGGCCTCGCCGATCGCATGGATACGCTGGTGGGCATCTTCGGCCTCGGGCTCATCCCCACGGGGAGCAAGGACCCGTTCGGATTGCGGCGCGCGGCCCAGGGCGTGGTGCGCATCGCGCTCGAAGGCGGGCTCCCGCTCGATCTGGATGAGATCGCGGCCCGGGCCGTGGTGCTCTACAGCGACCGGCTGACTCGGGGCGCCGAGCAGATCCTCGAAGACCTGCGGCCGTTCCTCCACGATCGGGTGCGCTACGTGCTCGGACTCGCCGGCTACGCCTACGACGAGATCGAGGCAGCGCTGGCCGCCTCCGGTGGCGATACCGGGGGGAACCTGCCCGACCTCAAGGCGCGGGTGGATGCCCTGCATCGCGTGCGGGAGGATGCCAACTTCCTGACGGTGGTGCTCGCGGCCAAGCGGATCGTGAACATCCTCAAGGATGCTCCCGAGGAGCAGCTCGACGAGCAGTTCCTCACGCAGCCGGCCGAGCGCGATCTCTACGCGGCCTTCCAGGGGCTGCGCTCCGAGGTGGAGGAGGCCGCGGCGTCGGGCGACTACGAGCGCTGCCTGCGGCGCATCGCAGATCTCGCGCCGGTGCTGGACCGCTTTTTCGTGGACGTGCTGGTCATGGACCCCGACCCGCGAATCAAAGCCAACCGCATCGCGCTGCTTCAGGCGATCCACCGCACCGTTTCGCGCACCGCGCGGTTGACCGAGGTGGTGGTGGACAAGGCGGAGGCACGGTCCCGGGCGGGGGGGTAGGGGCCTCACTAAATCCTCTCCCCGAGTCGCTCGGGGCTGTCCCCGAGTCACTAAATCCTCTCCCCGAGTCGCTCGGGGCTGTCCCTGAGCCACTGAATCCTCTCCCCGAGTTGCTCGGGGCTGTCCCCGAGTCACTGAATCCTCTCCCCGAGTCGCTCGGGGCTGTCCCTGAGCCACTGAATCCTCTCCCCGAGTCGCTCGGGGCTGTCCCCGAGTCACTAAATCCTCTCCCCGAGTCGCTCGGGGCTGTCCCCGAGTCACTGAATCCTCTCCCCGAGTCGCTCGGGGCTGTCCCCGAGTCACTAAATCCTCTCCCCGAGTTGCTCGGGGCTGTCCCCGAGCCACTAAATCTTCTCCCCGAGCGCTCGGGGAGACCCGCCGGTTGTTGCCACGGCAAAGTTAGCGCGCATGGGGCTGGGGGGTGAGGGGTTCTGCTTTACAATCCATCTCGCATCAGACCGGGGAGGATGACGACATGTCCAAGTACGTGTACGCGTTCGGGGGTGGCACGGCCGAAGGCGAGGGGAGCCAGAAGGATCTGCTGGGTGGCAAGGGGGCTGGCCTCGCCGAGATGAGCCGCCTCGGGATTCCGGTGCCTCCGGGGTTCACGATCACCACCGAAGTCTGCAAGTACTACCAGGATCACGACAAGTCCTATCCTGACAGCATGGAGCAGGAGATCCAGGAACACCTCCAGCGCATGGAGGCGCTGCTCGACCAGCGCTTCGGCGATCCTTCCAATCCGCTGCTCGTCTCCGTCCGCTCGGGCGCGGCCCGGTCCATGCCGGGCATGATGGACACTGTCCTCAACCTGGGCCTCAACAGCGACATCGCCGAGGCCTGGATCGCTGCCGGCGCGGACGAGCGCTTCGTCCTCGACGCCTACCGCCGCCTGCTCACCATGTACGGCGACGTCGTGCTGGGCTTGGAGCGCGAGGAGTTCGAGAAGATCCTGACCGCGGCCCGCGAGGAGGAGGGGGTCGCAACCGACGCCGAGCTCAGCCCCGGATCCCTGCGCAAGATCGTCGCCGGCTATCTGGTTTTGGTGGAGGGGCACGGATTCCCGCAGGACCCCATGGAGCAGCTCCGCGGCGCCATCCGCGCCGTGTTCGACAGTTGGGACAACCAGCGCGCCCGCGATTACCGCCGCCTGAACAAGATCACCGGCCTGCTCGGTACGGCCGTGAACGTCCAGGCCATGGTGTACGGCAACCGCGGCGCCGACTGCGCCACGGGCGTGGCCTTTACCCGCAATCCCGCGACCGGCGAGGCCAAGGTTTTTGGCGAGTACCTGGTCAACGCGCAGGGCGAGGACGTGGTGGCCGGCATCCGCACGCCGCAGCCGATCCATGCCGAAGGCGGGGGACTTGCCAAGGACTTTCCCCAGGCGTGCAAGGAGCTGGAGGAGGTCTGCGCCCGGCTGGAGACACACTTCAAGGACATGCAGGACCTGGAGTTCACGATCCAGCACGACAAGCTGTTCATGCTCCAGACCCGCGCGGGCAAGCGCACCGGCCCGGCCGCCATTCAAGTCGCCGCGGACATGGTGGAGGAGGGCCTGATCGACTGGCGCGAGGCCCTGGACCGGGTCGAGCCCATGCATCTGCTCCAGGTGCTCGCCCCCGTGTTCAATCCTGAGGAGAAGGAGAAAGCCATCGCCGATGGCAGGTTGATGGCTCGCGGCCTGCCGGCGGGCCCCGGTGCGGCCTGCGGGCGGATCGCCCTTACCGCGGAGCGCGCGGCCGAGATGGCGGCCTCCGGCGGTCCGGTTCTGCTCGTGCGCGCCGAAACTTCTCCCGAGGACATCGTCGGCATGCACGTCTCGGCGGGCATCCTGACTTCCCGCGGCGGCATGACCTCCCATGCGGCCGTGGTCGCCCGCGGCATGGGCAAGCCCTGCATCGTGGGCGCCGGCGACTTGGAGGTGGACGAGCACAAGGGCGAGGTGCGGGTGCGGGGTGGCGGCCCGGTCCTGCACGAGGGCGATGAGCTCTCGATCGATGGCACGGCCGGCGAGGTGATCGCGGGCGCGCTGTCTCCCCAATCCTCCCTGGTCCTCAAGGCGATGCTCGACCGCAGCAAGCCGGACGACTACCCTTTTGTGGACGCCGCCTACCAGCTCCTGGCCGCGGCCGACGCCGAGCGGCGCCTGGCGGTCCGCACCAACGCGGACACTCCGCACGATGCCGAGGTGGCCGCGGCCCTGGGGGCCGAGGGCATCGGCCTCTGCCGCACCGAGCACATGTTCTTCGCGGCCGAGCGCCTCCCCTGGGTGCGCCGGATGATCCTGGCCGACGGCGCCGAGGAGCGCAAGGAATCTCTCGCGAAGCTCCTGCCCATGCAGCAGAAGGACTTCGAGGGGATCTTCAAGGCCCTGGCCGGGCTGCCCGTCACGGTGCGCCTGCTCGATCCGCCGTTGCACGAGTTCCTGCCGCATGGCAAGAAAGAGCTGCAGAGCCTGGCGCACGACATGGGGGTGGAGCCCGCCGTGGTGCAGGCCCGCGCCGAGGCGCTGGCCGAATCGAACCCCATGCTCGGCCACCGCGGCTGCCGCCTGGGCATGACCGCGCCCGAAATCTACGAGATGCAGGTCGAGGCCATTGTGCGCGCGGCCTGCGTGCGGGCCCGGACGGGGGAAGAGGTGCGGCCCGAGATCATGGTGCCGCTCGTCGGGACCGAGGCGGAGATGGTGCGCCTGCGCGAGATCGTGTCCTCCACGATCCGCCGGGTGCTCGACGACGAGAAGATGCAGATCGAGATCCCCATCGGCACGATGATCGAGGTGCCGCGGGCGGCGCTGATGGCCGACCGCATCGCCCTGCACGCCGAATTCTTTTCCTTCGGCACGAACGACCTCACCCAGATGACTTACGGCTACTCCCGCGACGATTCCGGCCGCTTCCTGCCGCAGTACATCGAATCGGGCGTGCTCAAGCACGACCCTTTTCAGACCATCGACGAGGAGGGGGTGGGCCAGCTCGTCCGCATGTCCTGCGAGAAGGGCCGCGCGGCGAAAGAGCACCTGCACCTGGGCGTCTGCGGCGAGCACGGCGGCGATCCCGAGTCGATCGACTTCTTCGAGCGGGTGGGGCTGGACTACGTCTCCTGCTCGCCGTACCGGGTGCCGATCGCCAGGCTGGCCGCGGCGCGGGCGAGCCTCAAGCGGCGGTCCAGCGAGAAAAAGGCAGAAAGCTTGCAGGAACAGCCGGAAACCGCGGCTGTGCCGGGGTAGAGGTGACAGGCTGAGACGGGAGACAAGATGCCTGAGCTGATCCACGAATACTCGTTCATATACCGGAGCAATGACGGGACTCCATACGTCATCCGCGCCTGGGGCGAGTCCAGGCACGATGGCACCTGGGAAGGCTGGCTGGGGTTCACCCCGGCCGGCGGAGTTGGCCGCGAGCTCCGCACCGGGCAGGAGACCACCCAACCCAACCGCGACGCGGTCGCCTACTGGGCCAGCGGCCTCGAGCCGATCTACTTCGAAGGGGCGTTCGCCCGGGCCTCGTAGTTCCTACGGCCCGCTCTTTGCAGTCTCCTCCAAACGGGTGGGAGGGAGAACTTCAAAGGAGCTCGATCATCATGGACGATTCAGAACGCAGCTACGGTTACAGCAAAGACATCTACCACGGTACGCGCGGAGCCGGCGGGCACTATGACGGCACGACCGGCGATCCGGAGCGGAGCTATGAATACGGCCCGGAAGGCGGCTTCGGGGATTCCGAGGACGTCGAAGTGAGCCCCGAGGAGGCGGCGATCCACGTCGAGGATACGGGCTTGAACCGCTCGGGAGGGGATGAGCAGGAGGGCCGGTACGATCACGATCGCGGCAGCGGCTACGCCGGTGGAGAGTCATTCACCTGGGGAAACCAGGGCGAGGGGAAGACTGACAAGGAGTAGGACGGAGCTTCCTTGTCATATTTTCATCGGGCCTATGCCGCCCAAGGAAGCCCAGCGTCCGGTCGTCGTCCGGGGAACGGAGATCCTCCCGGACGACCCGCCCCGCCTCCGCCTGCAGAAACTCGCGCGCATTACGCTCGACTCGATGGTCCAGTTCGTCGGGCTTCTGGACGCGAACGGCACGGTGCTCGAAATCAATAAGGTCGCGCTCGACGCCGTGGGGATTCAGCTCTCCGACGTCGAGGGAAAGCCATTCTGGACGACCTTCTGGTGGCAGGTTTCCGAAGAGATCAACCAGACTCTCAGGGAATCGATCGCGCGCGCGGCGCAAGGTGAATCCATCCGCTGGGATACGCAGATCTACGGGCGCGCCGGCGGCAAGGAAACGATCATCATCGACGCCTCGCTCTGCCCGGTCCTCGACGACGAGGGCAACGTCGTCTTCATCTGCGCCGAGGGGCGCGACATCACCGAAAAGAAAGCGCAAGAGCGGGAGATCGCTCAGAAGAACATCGAGCTGCAGGGCCTGCTCGAGCGCATCCGCGAGCTCGATGAGATCAAGACGCAATTCTTCGCCAACGTCAGCCACGAGCTGCGCACGCCGCTCGCCCTGATCCTCGGCCCCGCGCAACGGCTGATCGACGACGAAGGGACGATGGCTCTGCCGGAACGGCGGGAGCGTGCCCGGATCATCGAGCGCAACGCGCGCATGCTGCTCAAGCACGTCAACGACCTGCTCGACATGTCGAAGCTCGAAGCGGGCAAGCTGAAGATCGAGCTGCAGGACACGGACGTCGCCGCCCTCCTGCGCCTCCTCGCCTCGCATTTCGCCGTGCTGGCCGCCGAGCGCGGGATCGATTACGCGGTCGAAGCCGGCGAGCCGATTGTGGCGGCGGTGGATCCCGACAAGCTGCAGCGCATCGTCATGAACCTGCTGGCGAACGCGTTCAAGTTCGTCCCGGCCGGGGGCCACGTCGCCTGCGCGCTGAAGCGGTCGGAGCGCGAACTGATCATAACGGTTGACGATTCCGGCCCGGGCGTGAAGCCCGAGCTCCGCCAGGCGATCTTCGAGCGCTTCCGCCAGGGCGACGGCGGCAGCAATCGAAAGACCGGAGGCACGGGCCTGGGCCTCGCGATTGCCAAGGAATTCGTCGAGCTGCACAAGGGCCGCATCGAAGTGCTCGACTCGGACCTGGGCGGCGCCCGCTTTGAGGTCACGATACCCTTGAACCGCCTGAGCACCGCTGTGATCGCAGCGCCGGACCCGGTGAGCCTCGACCGCACCATCCTCGATGGATTGATCGAAGAGCTGCGGCCCGGCGGGCAGTCTGAGGAGGCCGTTGGCCCTGCCGTCGCCGGTCCTCCCGTCGCTGGCAGGCCGCGCGTGCTCGTAGTCGAGGACAACCCCGACATGAACCGGTTCGTCGCCCAGTGCCTGTCCGAATCCTACGAAGTGATCTCGGCCTTCGACGGGCGCGAAGGGCTCGAAAAGGCGCTGCGCTTCCGTCCCGTGCTCGTCGTCTCCGACATCATGATGCCGAACGTGAGCGGCGACGAAATGATCGCCGAGATGCGCAGGCTCCCGGAGTTGCGCCACACTCCGGTCCTGCTGCTCTCCGCGAAGGCCGACGAGGCGCTGATGGTGAAGCTGCTCGACGACGGCGCCCAGGACTTCATCGTCAAGCCGTTTTCCGAAAAGGACCTGGCGGTGCGCGTCCGCAACCTCGTCCATGCCCAGAGCCTGCGTGAAGCCGCGGAAGGCGCGAACCGCGCGAAGGACGAATTCCTGGCGATGCTCGGCCACGAGCTGCGCAATCCCCTGTCGCCCATCGTGACTTCGCTGGAGCTGATGAAGCTCAAGGGCTCGTCCGAAACCGAGCGGGAGCGAGCCGTCATCGAGCGCCAGGTCCAACATCTCGTCCGGCTGGTCGACGACCTTCTCGACGTGTCGAGGATCGCCCGCGGCAAGGTCGAGCTGAAGGCCGAGACCGTGGAGATCGCGGAAGTCGTGGCGAAGGCCATCGAGATGGCGAGCCCGCTCCTCGAGCAACGCGCCCACATGCTCAACGTGGATGTGCCGGGGCGCGGCCTGCGGGTCCATGTCGATCCGACGCGCCTGAGCCAGGTGGTGGCGAACCTGCTGACGAACGCGGCGAAATACACGCTGGCGGGAGGCCAGATCACCATCGGCGCCGGGCAGGCCGATGGGGAAGTGGTGCTGAGCGTGCGCGATACCGGCATCGGAATCGCACCGGAGCTGCTGCCGCGCATCTTCGATCTCTTCGTGCAGGAGCGCCAGGCACTCGATCGTTCGCACGGAGGTCTGGGGCTCGGCCTCGCCATCGTCCGCAACCTCGTCGAGCTTCACGGCGGCGCCGTCTCGGCGAGCAGCGAAGGCCTGGGCCGCGGCAGCGAGTTCGTGGTCCGCCTGCCCTGGGTGTCCTAGGTAAATACGGACGGTTCACGCCGCTTTTGGGACGGTTCGGATCGCGAGCTGAGGCATTCGCGAGGCGGGCTGACCGGCAAAACGGAGCGACTGAGCCATTCGTACCGCGGCGCGAGCTGTTCGTACCGCCATCCGAGTCATCCGTTCCGCCGCGCGAGCCATTCAACCACCGCTACGAGCGGCACAAGCGGCTACACGGACGGTTCAAGCCGCGGTACGGACGGTTGGAGCAGCCGTACGAACGGTTGGTACCGTCGTACGAGGCATTCCTACCGCGGTTGGAACCGTCCGTACGGGCGTACGAACCGGTTCCAGCCATCCGTACGGCCGTCCGGACCGTTCGTACGCAGGCCCGAGCGCTCCGTACCACCACCCGAGTGGCCCGGCCGCCGGGGCGATGAGTCCGGAGCCTTTTTCAAATAAGGCCTCGTCCTGATTGACACCCTCGGTGGCCGGACGTAGACTGCTAAGTCTATGTATCTGAAGATCTTGAGAGGACAGTCGCTCGGGACTGGCGATGCCGTATGACATTGACCTCGTGTCCCAAGCCTGCGGGTGGCACACGTCGATTCTGAGGGGGGCCGGTAAACATGACCTCTATTCTCCCTCCGGCATCCTCGTTCCTGGTCGAGGAGTTCGAACGCCTTAAACGCAAGATATGGGAGAGCTTGATCGAGGCGGACGTCCGGGCCCGCTACTTCGCCCGGATCTCTGAGAAGCCGGGCCTCTGGCAGAGGGTGCTGGCCGTCGTTGGCGGGCGCGTCGAAGAGCCCGCGGCCCAGCTCGCCGCCCTCCAAGCGAGGTGGAACACGCTCCTCGATCACTATGAGCTCCTGTGGCACCAGCTGTCCGTCCAGGACCCAGGTGAAGTCGATCGCCACTGGCGCGCCCTGCAGGTGAAGCACAGGGAGCTGATTGAGGAGGAAGCCGAGCAGCATCGGCTCAACACGAGGCTGGCGGTAGAGTGCGAAGTCGAGGCCCTGAGGGCCCGTGGCTGCCTAGAGGCCGAGAAGGCCCGCATCTTGGCCGAGATCGAGAGGCTCCGAGAGGAGAGCAAAAAACCGCAGGATTACTGCTCTCCGACCCTTAACTACTACGAGTCCGAGGCTCTCCAGGACCGGCTCGATGCCTTCGAGGCGAAGTACAGGGCCTTCGGAGGGATGAGATAGTGAGGCGCGGGCCTATCCTCATTCAGTCGTACGAGGCGTTGCTCGAGCGCGAACCTGAGCTGCTTGCGCGCATTGCCGAGATCCCCAACGGAGGCATGTTGTTCCTCCTCCATCCGCTGCTGCTGTTCGCCGAGATCGGCGTACAGCTCATGCCGCACGTCGAGGAGGAGTTCGCCCTGCGGCACGGCGGCTCCGGCGGCTGGAGCGAGGCGCCCTATCGTGCCTTGCGCGAGAGCACTGCGCCGCAGAGTGTCGAGGTCTGCCTCCGCGGTCTATTCCGAAGGGCGAGGGCGTGAACGGTCCGCTTTCAGGTTTCGACTACGTCCTCGAAGTCTCGCAGCCCGCGCTGCTGCGGCTGCTCCAGGAGACGCTGACAGTCCAGGGCGTGCGGATGCGGCCGCCGTTCCCGCTGCGGCTGCCGGTCAATGCAGGCGGCCAGCTCCTCACCATCCACCTGATCGTCGAGGACGTGCAACTCGACGTGCAGCCCGCAAACCACCTGCGGCTCGCGCTGGCGTTCGCCCGTTCGTCCATCGAGTTCGGCTCGTTCGGCACGGCGATCTATCCGCTCAGCGGCACGCTGCTCATCGACGTCCAGATGACGCTCCACGCGCTCGGAGACTTTCGCCTGTTGGCCCTGGAATTTGGCGCCGCCGAGGTCGCGCTGGACCTCAGCGGCGAGGGGCAGCAGGCGATCGCGCGGGGCGCGGCCGACGCCGGGCTCACGCCGGATACCGCGACGGCCGCTCTCGTCGACGCGGTGCGCGGCTTGATGCGCGGCCTCGGGAAGGTGCTGGTGCCGACCGGAAGCACAGTGGTGCCCGGCGAGGACGGCGGTCTGCGCATCGGCGACCCGCCCGTTCAGCGGTTCACCCGACTGGAGGTCTTCGGCATCGCCAACCAGGTTCGCAGCCGCCAGTCGATCGCACTGTTCGGGAACTTGTTTGCTGACACCGAGTCGCAGGGCGACTCCGGGCAGCGTACGGCTTCGGCCATCTCGTCCGGATCTGACTTCCTGGTGGCCCTTTCGCCGCGTGCCTTCCACTCCTTCATTTTCTGCCCCGCCTTGGCCGGTGCGTTGGGCGTGCCTCGCGAGGCGCTGCCGACCGCCTACGGAGGGGCCACGGGGCTCGACCACGACGGCGTGACGATCAAGCAGGTCGTCTCGTCGCTGAACGACGGCTTCGTCGGCGTCGCTGCGCGAGTCGAGAAATCCGGGACGTGCTACGAAGCCACAGGCGTGGTCGTGGCGCACGTCAGGCTGGCCGTCGCTGGCGGCATCTTGACTTCGGCGGTGACTGTGCCGGTCAAGGAGTTTGGCGTGACGGTCGATTGGTACTGCCAGCTGGCGCTCGTCTCGGTATGGTCGCTCTACGGCGCGTATGTCGTCACCTGGATCGCCGACACCTTCGAATCCATGGCAGGGTCGAGTGTAGAAACCCAGATCGTCAATCAGTTGGGCAGGCTCGCGCCGGCAGCGGCCTTTGCGCCCACGGGGCTACCCATCGCGACGGTTCCCACGGCGGCGACGGTGACGGCGGGCGAGGTCACCGTGCAGAGCCGCCGCCGCCACGGTTTCGTAGACCCCGTACCGACCCCGACGCTGCAGCTGGTGCACGATAAGTCGGAGGTAGTGTCCTCGTTCTCGCGGCCGGGAGTGTTCACCACACGCATCTTCTGCCAGCAGGAGGCGAAGCGCTACGGCTACATCGAGACGCAACAGTCGCAGCGCATCACCTACGAGCTGCGCACTTGGCTGCTGCCGGAGCCGCTGTCGGTGACGTTCAGCGTGCGGGGGCGCTCAGGCGACTGGGTCCCGCTCGCCCCGCAGCCGGCGGGCCTGCCAGTCTCCCCCGCGGTCGTTCCCGACGTGGAATGCCGCTTCGCCGTTCCGCTCACGACGGGGGGCAGCACAGTGGAAAAGAGCGTGTCGCTGCGCTACAGCCTCGCCGGCAGATCGGTCAGGCTCACCAGCGACGCCAAGGACGGCAACTTCTGGGTGGATCTGCGCGCAGAGGTGCGCGATCCGGCGGGCCAATCTCCTCCCGGTGTCGACGCCAACCCGGTCGTAACCGTCTACATCGAGGGCAGCTCGGTGGAGATGGACGAGGAGTACCGTGCCGACCTCGCTCAGTGTATGAAGATCGCGAGAGACGTGAGCGACCGCTTCAGCGAATCACGCCGCGTTCCCCCGTGGGAGCAGGCATTCGATCCCGTAGCGAGGCTGCGCGAGGAGGAGCGGGCGCTGCGTGCGTTGGCTCCGGGTGAGGGGCAGGAGATGCTGCGCGACTTCCACAACGTCCACGCCGCCGAGATGGCACGGCTCACCGCGGCTACGCAGCGGGCGGAGCTCGCCTCCACCGGGCCGGGCAACGGCGTGGACTCGGGCGAGTTGGAGTCCCGCATCGAAGCCGCGATCGACAACCTCAACCTCACCCTCGCACAGCTGCGCCGACGGCAGTAGCCCTTCGTGTGATCGGCAGTACGCGAAAAGGCCTGGAACACCTCTAACTTACCGCTGGCTCCATCCCGTGACCATCGCCCTCTATCGGGTGATCTTCGACGAGGAGCCCGAGGGCACATGAGCGTTCGGCTAACCCGCTGATAAAGACTAAACTACTGGTATTACCTCTCTGTGAGGATTCGGACCATGCGCAAGCACCTTGTCTCCCTCCTGCTTCTCTCGGCACTCATCCCTTCCACTTCGGCCCGCGCCGGCGAAGATCCCAAGGCGAGCAGCGCGCCCGCGGCACGGGAGCTCCTCGCGGCCGACACGCCGCGCACTACGCCCGATGGGGCGAGGTTCGTCGCGCCGGGCGGCTGGTGGATCGAGACGCGTGGCAATGCGGTGATCCTGACGCCCGAGGGCGACTCGCGGATCGCCCTCGTCGATGTGAAGGGAAAGGACGCCGACGCCGCGGTGAAGACCGCTTGGGAAGCGGTGCGGCCGGATATGAAGTGGGCGCTCAAGCTGGCAACCGATGAGCCCGGCCGCGAGGGTTGGGACTCCTTCCGGAGCTATCAGTACGAAGTCTCGCCGAACGAGCACCGCGCGGTGGGCGCTACGGCGGCCAAGCGCGGTGAGGCGTTTACGGTCTTGATCTTCGACATGGACATCGCCGTCGCGGAAAAGCGCGGCGGCCAGATCGCCGCGATCTTCGACCGCCTCCAGCCGCCGGGGTTCCAGCGCGAGTCGTTCGCCGGCAAGAAGGCCGCGCCGCTCGACGCCGAGCGCCTGAAGAAGCTGAAGGATTTCATGGAAAAAAGCCTCTCGGATCTGGGAGTTCCCGGTGCCGGCGTCAGCCTGTACCAGAACGGCAAGGTCGTCTTCGAAGGCGGCTTCGGCGTGCGCAAGCTCGGCGATCCAACGCCCGTCGACGCGGACACGCTGTTCATGATCGCCTCGAACACCAAGTCGATGACCACGCTGCTCCTCGCCACCCTCGTCGACGAGGGCAAGCTGAGCTGGGACACGCCGGTCGTGCAGGTCATGCCCGGCTTCAAGCTGGGCGATGCGGAGACGACGAAGCAGGTGCTGATCAGGCACCTCGTGTGCGCCTGCACCGGCCTTCCGCGGCAGGATTTCGAGTGGATTCTCGAATTCCAGAATGCCACGCCAAAGAGCGAGCTGGAGCTCCTCGGGACGTTCCAGCCGACGAGCAAGTTTGGCGAGATGTTCCAGTATTCGAACCTCCTCGCGGCGGCCGGCGGATTCGTCGCCGCGCACGTGATCTCCCCCGACCGCGAACTGGGCGCCGCGTATGACGAAGCGATGGCGGCCAGGGTTTTCACTCCGCTTGGCATGAGCTCGACGACGTTCGACTACGGGAAGGCGCTCGCGGGAAACCACGCATCGCCACACGCCTGGGACGCCGACGGGAACCCCGCGGCAGCCGTAATGGAGGCGAATTACTCGATCTTGCCGCTCCGGCCCGCTGGCGGCGCCTGGAGCAACGCGCGGGACATGATGCGCTATTTGCGGATGGAGCTCGGCAAGGGCACCCTCGACGGCAAGCGCGTGGCGTCCGAGGCGAACGTCATGATCCGCCGCGATCCGCTGATCCGGATCGGAAACGACATGACCTACGGCATGGGGTTGCAGGTCGATCGGACGTGGGGCATCCCCGTCGTGTATCACGGCGGCAGCATGATCGGCTACAAGAGCAACATGTACTACTTGCCCGAGCACGACGTCGCCGCGGTTCTCCTCACGAACGGTGATGAGGGTCAAGCCTTGCTCGGCCCATTCAGCCGCCGCCTCCTCGAAATCCTGTTCGACGGCAAACCGGAGGCTGAGGAGAACGTGGCCACGGCCGCGAAGAACATGAAGGCCGCGGTCCTCGAGGAGCGCAAGCGGCTCACGATTCCGGCGGAGAAAGCCGCCGCCGAACGGCTTGCGGTCAAGTATTCGAACGCGTCGCTCGGCGAGATCGCCGTCTCGCGCCGGGAAAATGAAACCTGGTTCGACTTCGGCGAGTGGAAGAGCCCCGTCGCATCGCGCAAGAACGACGACGGGACGACCGCCTTCGTGACTCTCGTGCCAGGCTTCAGCGGAATGACCGTGGTCGTGGACGACAAGGACGGCAAAAGTACTCTCACCTTCCGCGACGCGCAGCACGAGTACGTCTTTACCGAAGTGGAGAGCGCCGCGGCAAGGAAGTGATCAAGCCGGCCCATTGATCAATCGCTGGGCGGCGGCCTGTGCGCCGTCGCTGCGCACTGCGGTGGCGACGGATATACTGGAGTGTGCGATGAGACTTATCTCTATGAACATCAGGAAGACTTATGAAAAAGCTCTTGCTAGTGGGCGGTTGCTTCACCGTGGGCGTTCTTCTGATTGACTTTCTTGGCATTCATGTGTTCCACGACGGCGGCCTGGGTTTCCGAATCCAGTACTACTCGTGGTGGCTCACTCTCTTACCCGTAACAGCTGTCTTCGCATGGTGCCTTCGCCGCAAAGAACTTGGTCCAGGCTTCACATCTCTGTTTTCCTTTGTATGTGGCGCAGCATGGTGGGCTTTGACTTCCCTGGCCCTCTTTTACCTCCATGGTGTATTTGGTGGGACGTATTGAGCACGTGGCAAGCATGAGTGCGCTCGAGGCTTCATCAATAGCTGCGGCTAGAAGGAGTAGAGGATGACAGATACCCTCCAGGCGCCAGTCGCGAAGGCGCAAATGCTCATCCGCAAGCCAGTCGCGCAGGTATTCGAGGCGCTGGTCGATCCCGCGATCACCTCGCGCTTCTGGTTCTCCAAAGGCAGCGGCCGGCTGGAGACCGGCAAGCGGGTCCGGTGGGATTGGGAGATGTACGGCGTCTCTGCCGAGATCGACGTGAAGGCGATCGAGGAGAACAAGCGAATTCTCGTCGAATGGGGTGGCCCCGACAATCCGAGCCTGGTCGAGTGGACGTTCGAGCCCAAAGGTGAGGACCGGACCTTCGTCACCGTCAAAAACTGGGGCTTCATTGGTGACGCGGAGAAAATGATGGCAGAGGCGCTTGATTCAACCGGAGGGTTCAGCTTCCTGCTCGCCGACTTGAAGGCATTTCTGGAGCACGGTATCGAGCTGAACCTCGTCCCAGATCATGCCCCGGACGCGCTTGTCGCGGGTTACGCTCGCACTTCGACTGGGTAGGACTTCAGCACGGGGTCGGCGGTGAGAAGCATAGCGCCTTCGACGAGGGCTTGCGCCACCAGGATACGGTCAAAAGGGTCTTTGTGGAGGGTGGGTAGCTGCTCCAGCGCCATCACGTGCGCCTGTGCCACAGGCAGGATCGTCACGCCGTTCGTCTCCTGCTGATGAGCTACGATCTCACCCAGCGGAAGCCGCAGGTTCAGCTTGCCCAATTGGCGTTTGATTTGGATCTCCCACAAGCTGGCCACGCTCACGACGAGTTCGTGTGCCGAGTCGGTACAGAGGGCAAGGACCGACTCTGAGAGCTTGGCCGGCTCGCTGTCCCACCAGATGAAGATGTGCGTATCGAGGAGAAGCTTCACGCAGTCCCTGCCCAGAACTCATCCGGCAGCGGAGCATCGAAATCGTCAGTGGCTTCCATGCTGGCGGGATGGAGGCCAGGCACTCGTCGCGGCGTTCCCGCAGGCACCGCAACCAGACGCGCCCGGGGAGTGTTGCCTTCCGTGAGAACGACTTCCGTACCGGCGGCGGCCTGCGCCACTAGTTCAGCCAGTAATCCTTGAGCTTCGGAAAGCTCGACCATTCTTGTCGCCATCTTTTTCCCCTTCCGCGGCCATGGCTTCCCCTCAAGTATAGCGGTGGGAGCCGGAAATTTGTTCCGCCTGTAGAATCCCCCGCATGGGCCGCATTCATCTCCTTCAGGATCACCTGGTCAGCCAGATCGCCGCCGGCGAGGTGGTGGAGCGGCCGGCGTCGGTGGTCAAGGAGCTGGTGGAGAACGCTCTCGATGCCGGGGCGAAGGAGCTGGAGATCCACCTGGAGAGCGGCGGGCGGCAGCGGATCTCGGTTGCGGACGACGGCCACGGCATGGGACGGGACGACGCTCTTCTCGCCTTCGATCGCCATGCCACCAGCAAGATCGAGAGCTTCGAGGACCTGGAGAGGGTCGCAACGCTAGGGTTCCGCGGGGAGGCCCTGGCCTCCATCGCTTCGGTTTCCCGGGTCGAGCTGACCACGGCCGAGAGGCCGGGGGAGGGGCATCGGGTCTCCATCGAAGGAGGGAGGGTGCGGGTCGCCGAGCCTTTCGCCCGGCCGCGTGGCACGACGGTCGACGTCCGGTCGCTCTTTTTCAACGTTCCTGCCCGGCGGAAGTTTCTGAAGGCTCCCCAGACGGAGCTGCGGCGGTCCCTGGAGGTGATTCAGGCGTATGCCCTTGCCCGATCGGACGTGCGGTTCCGCGTCTTCCACGAGGAGAGGGAGTTGCTCGATGTCCTGACGGCAGGGGTCGAGGCCGCTGGATCGCTGGAGAGAGTCGGCCAGATCTTCGGCACTCAGCTCGCGAAGCAGCTCGCCGCGATCCCGGAGAATATGGAAGGCGAGGAGCGGACCCATGGCTTCATCGGCAGGCCCGAGACTTCCCGCGGCCGGCGGCACTTCATTTTCGTCAATGGTCGCCTGATCCGTGACCGGGCGGTGCTCGCTTCCTTCTACCGGGCGGTGAGAGAGGAGTGGAAGTCCGAGGACTTCCCGGCCCTCTTCCTCTTCCTGGAGGTCCCGCCGGAGGATGTAGACGTGAACGTCCATCCGCAGAAGGCGGAGGTCCGTTTCCGCGATCCGGCGCTGCTCGATCGTATTCATGAGTCTTTGCGCCGAGGATTGGAGAAGGCCCGTGGGGAGGAAGCCGCTCCGCTCCGCCCTCCCGCGGCCGAGCCCTACGTCTCCTTCACCTGGCAGGGGCTCGGCGGGACTCAGACTCCGGCTGAGCCCCAACAACCTTGGGCGGAACAACGGCTTGCAACCCCTTCCTATGCTCCGGTGGAGCGGCCGATGGTGCCCCTCTCGGGCCGCAGAGGGGAGGCGCGGCCATTCCGGCTCCTCGGGCAATACAAGAGCACGCTGATCCTCCTGGAAGGGCCGGACGGCCTTTATGTCATCGACCAGCATGTGGCCCACGAGCGCATCCTTTACGAAAGGGTGAGGCGGGCGATGATGGCGGAGAGCACGCCGGTGCAACACCTGTTGACGCCGATCCTCCTGGAGCTGGCCCCGGCCGAGCGGCTCCGCCTGCTGGAGCTGGCGCCCGGGCTGGACGAATGCGGCTTCAGCCTCGCGCCGCTCTCGGGCAACACCCTGGCCCTGACTTCGACGCCGGCCGTGCTCTCTCCGGTCGAGGCCGAGGCGCTGCTCCGGGCTCTGGGCTCCGAGGACGGGGATGGCACGGGAGCGTCGGGTGATCTCCGGAGGCGCGTCCTCGAAGCCCTGGCCGCGAGCCTCGCGTGCAAGGCCGCGGTCAAGATGCACCACCCGCTCTCCGCCCCCGAGATGGAAGCCCTGGTCGCCGAGCTCTTCGCGGCCGAGCAGCCGTATGCGTGCCCGCACGGCAGGCCGATCGTGCTGCAGATGACGGATTCGGATCTGGAGCGGCGGTTCGGGCGGCGCTGACCCTTGAGATAGCCCCGCTTGCGATAGCATGCCGCCCCATGGCTTTCGGTCGCCGGTCCTCGACACCTCTGGAAAAACGCGTCGGACACCGTTTCAAGCGGCAGGATCTGCTGGATCTCGCCCTGACCCACCGGTCCTTCGCGAACGAGAAGGGAGTGCCGGAGCACTACGAGCGCCTGGAGTTCCTGGGCGACGCGGTCCTCGGCCTCGTCACCGCGGAGTGGCTCTACGAACGGCATCCCGAGCAGCCGGAGGGCGAGCTGTCCAAGCTCAAGGCGCAACTCGTCAGCAGGACATCCCTCGCCAATTGGGCCGAGCAGCTCGAGCTGGGGCCGGAGCTGAAGATCGGCGTCGGGGAGGAGCGCTCGGGCGGACGGGCCAAGGCGAACCTCCTGGCAGATTCCCTGGAGGCGCTGTTCGGCGCCATTTACCTCGACGACGGTCTCGAGGCGGCGCGCGGAGCCATCCTTCCCATGCTGCAGGACGGCGAGGAGGCGAAGGCCAAGCTCCTGGCGTCCGACTCCAAGACCCACCTCCAGGAGGTCACGCAGGCGCTCGGCTGGAGCCTGCCCGACTACCGGCTCGTGGATTCGACCGGGCCCGACCACAGCAAGACCTTCATCGTCGAGTGCTGGCTCGAAGGGCAGCGCGCCGGCTGCGGCGAGGGGCCGAGCAAGAAGGTCGCGGAACAGAAGGCCGCGGCCGATGCTCTAGCCGGCCTGCCCGACCTGCCGGGCGTGCCGACAAAGTAGGCTACAATCCCGCGTCCTATGAGCGACCCGAAAACAATCTTTTCCGTCCGTGAGCTGAAGCGCCACATCGGCGAGGACGTCACGCTGAACGGCTGGCTCGACAACAAGCGGTCGAGCGGCAAGATCGCGTTCCTCCAGGTGCGCTGCGGCGGGGGCGTCGTGCAAGCCGTCGCCGGCCGCAACGATGTCCCCGAGGCCGCCTGGGCCGAGATCGAGCGGGTCACCCAGGAGTCCACCCTCTGGGTCGCCGGCAAGGTCAAAGAGGACAAGCGCTCGCCCATCGGCGTGGAAATCCAGCTCACCGATTTCAAAGTCGTGTCCTTGACGCAGGATTACCCGATCACCCCGAAGGAGCACGGTACTGCGTTCCTGATGGAGAACCGCCATCTCTGGCTGCGTTCCAGCAAGCAGCGCTCGGCCCTGCGGGTGCGCAGCGAAGTCGAGCAGGCGATCCGCGACTTTTTCTACGAGCGCGATTTCACACTCATCGATTCGCCGATCCTCACCCCCGCGGCCTGCGAGGGGACCTCGACCCTGTTTGAAACCGACTACTTCGGCGACAAGGCGTATCTGAGCCAGTCCGGCCAGCTCTATCTGGAGCCGGCCGCCGCCGCCCTGGGCAAGGTCTACTGCTTTGGCCCGACCTTCCGCGCCGAGAAGTCGAAGACCCGCCGCCATCTGATGGAGTTCTGGATGGTGGAACCCGAGGTCGCCTTCCTGGAGTTCGAGGGCCTCACCCAGCTTGCCCAGGAGTTCGTCGTCTACCTCGTGGGCCGGGTGCTCGACCGCGCCAAGGAGGAGCTCAAGATCCTGGAGCGCGACACCGCGAAGCTGGAGGCGGTGGTGCCACCGTTCCCGCGGATCACTTACACCGAGGCGGTCGAGATCCTCAACCGCGAGGGCAACCCGATCCAGTGGGGGGACGACTTCGGCGCCGACGAGGAGACGATCGTCTCCAGCCGCTTCGACCGGCCGGTCATGGTCACGCACTTCCCGGCGGCCTTCAAGGCCTTCTACATGCAGCCGACCCCGGACACCGAGCCGGGCCGGGAGACGGTGCTCGGGTTGGACATCATCGCGCCCGAGGGGTACGGCGAGATCATCGGCGGCAGCCAGAGGATCCACGATCATGACCTGCTGCTCGAGCGCATCCGGCACCACAATCTGCCGATCGAGGCGTTCCAATGGTACCTGGACGTGCGCAAGTACGGCCCCTTCCCGCACAGCGGCTTCGGCATGGGGGTCGAGCGCTTCGTAGCCTGGATGTCCGGCGTCAGCCACCTGCGGGAGACGATCCCCTACCCGCGCATGCTTTACAAGATCTACCCGTAGGACTCAGGAGGGGGTAAACCGCTGGCCACCTCTAGCCGCCCTCTCCTCACATATGCGGGTCTCGCCGCCCTGGTGCTCATCTGGGGGAGCACCTGGGCGGCGATCCGCGTCAGCCTGGAGGGGATTCCGCCGCTCCACGGGGTGGTCATCCGCTTCACGCTCGCCTGCCTGCTGCTCCTCGCACTGGCTCCGGTGTTCCGGATCCGCCTGGGCGCAACGGCGGTCGAGCGCCGGCTCTGGTGGGTCAATGCGGTCTTGACGTTCACGATCTCCTACGGTCTGGTCTATTGGGCGGAGCAGTGGGTACCGTCGGGTTTGGCAGCGGTGATTTTCGCGACCTTCCCTCTGTTCGTAGCGGTGCTGGCCCACTTTTTCCTGCCCGGCGAGCGTCTGCGGACAGCGACCTTTCTGGGAGTGTTGATCGGTTTCATCGGCGTGGCGGTGCTCTACTCGGAGGATCTCGGATCATTGGTCGGTCCGCGGGCAGGCTTCGCCGCGAAGGTAATGCTGATCGCACCGGTGGCCTCAGCCATTGCCAATGTGGCGGTCAAGCGCTGGGGGTCGGGAGTGTCTCCCCTCTCGGTTTCGGGGGTCTCGATGGGATTGGGGGCGCTGTTGGTCGTCCCTTTCGCGTGGAGCCTGGAGCGGGGCAGGGAGATCACCTTCGGGACGAGGCCGGTGCTCGCCGTCATCTACCTGGCCGTCGTCGGCTCGGCCGTGGCCTTCACGGTCTACTACTGGCTGCTCCGGCGGTTGCCGGCGACGAGCCTCTCCCTGATCAATTACGCCACGCCGGTCGTGGCGGTCCTCATCGGCACCCTCTGGCTCGGCGAGCCCTTCACCCTGCGCATCCTCCTCGGCGCCGCCCTGGTCGTCGTCGGGGTTGCGATCTCGATGCGCTGACGCACTGCGGCGTAGTTGAATCCCCTGGATCGATCCTGCTATGATGTCGCAGTGCGGCATAGTGGCAGGCTCGCCCGCAGAAATCGGGCCCCGTACCGGGAATGCCTGTTGCAGGAAAAAGCCGAATTGAGAACAAAGGGGAAATGATCCAATGTCGACCAAGGACCTGCAGAACATCGGTGAACTGGAGTCGAGGAAGGTGGCGGAGGCGTCCCGCGAGACGGAGTGGAAGCAGCCGAGCTTCCTGCGCGAGATGTTCCTCGGCAACTTCCGCCTGGACCTGATCCATCCTTTTCCGCTCGCCGAGCAGGACAGCCCGGAGTTCGCGGCGTTCTACCGGGCGATGAAGGAGTTCCTGCGCGACCAGGTCGATTCGGTGGAGATCGACGTCACGGGCGAATACCCCGAGCAGGTCGTGGACGGCCTCCGGAAGCTCGGCGCCTTCGGCATGAAGATCCCTAAGAAGTACGGCGGCCTGGGCTTCACCAACGCCGAGTATCAGAAGGTCATGATGATGCTGGGGAGCGTGGACGGCAACCTGTCGGCGCTGCTCTCGGCTCACCAGTCGATCGGCGTGCCGCAGCCGCTCAAGCTGTTCGGCTCCGAGCAGCTCAAGCAGAAATACCTGCCGCGCTGCGCCAAGGGCGATATTTCCGCTTTCGCCTTGACCGAGCCGCAGGTGGGCTCCGATCCGGCCCGCCTGATGACCACCTGCGAGAAGACCCCCGAGGGCGACTACATCCTCAATGGCGAGAAGCTCTGGTGCACCAACGGCACCATCTCGAAGCTCCTCGTGGTCATGGCGAGCGATCCCAAGAGCAAGAAGATCAGCGCCTTCGTGGTGGAGAACGAGTGGCCGGGCGTGAAGGTCGAGCATCGCTGCCATTTCATGGGCCTGCGGGCGCTCGCCAACGCGGTGATCAGCTTCAAGAACGTCCGGGTGCCCGCCGAGAACCTGATCGGTGACGAGGGCAAGGGCTTGAAGATCGCCCTCACCACCCTCAACGACGGCCGCCTGTCGATTCCGAACGGCTCCGTCGGCACGGCCAAGCTCTGCCTGGAGATCGTCCGCAAGTGGGCGTCCGAGCGCGTGCAGTGGGGCCGCCCCGTGGGCAAGCACGAGGCCATCTCCCACAAGATCGCCGACATGGCCGCCACCACTTTCGCCATGGAGTCGATCGCGCTGCTCGCCACCGAGATGTCGGACCGCGGCGGCTACGACATCCGCCTGGAAGCTGCGGCCTGCAAGGAGTGGAACTCCTTCTGGACCTGGGAGATCATCGACGACACCATGCAGATCCGCGGCGGCCGCGGCTATGAGACCGCGAGCTCGCTGGAGGCCCGCGGCGAGGCGCCGATCGCGGTCGAGCAGATGATGCGGGACTACCGCATCAACAAGATCTTCGAGGGATCGAGCGAGATCATGCACCTGTTCATGGCCCGCGAGGCCGTGGACAAGCACCTGCAGGTGGCCGGCGCCATGATCGATCCCGAGAAGAGCGTGGCCGAGAAGCTTTCCGAGCTGCCGAAGATGGCCGCCTTCTACAGTTCCTGGTATCCGACCCGGTGGCTGGGCTGGGGTCAGTGGCCGCGTTTCCAGGAGTTCGGCGAGCTGGCCGGGCACCTGCGCTTCTGCGAGCGCAACACCCGCCGGCTGTCGCGGCAGATCTTCCACGGCATGATCGTCCACCAGGCCAAGCTGCAGAACAAGCAGGCTTTCCTGTTCCGCTTGGTCGATATTGCCAATGAGCTGTTCGCCATGGCCTCGACGGTCTCCCGCGCGCAGGCCTTCCGCGAGGCCGGCCACGCCGAGGCCGAGAACGCCGCCGAGCTAGCCGATCTCTTCTGCCGCAACTCGCGGCGCCGGATCGTCAGGCTCTTCCAGGATCTGTGGAGCAACGACGACGTGCGCAAGTACAAGATCGCGCTCAGGGTGCTGGACGGCAAGCACGCCTGGCTGGAGGAGGGGAGCATGGGGCTCGATCGCCCGGCGCGCGAGCTCAAGCCGGTGACTCCTTTCAAGACCGAAGATCCCAAGCCGGTGCCTAAGGTCCGGCCTGTAGGGACTCACTAAGGCCCGGGGCTGGCATGCGGGCCGTTCTTCCTTCGACCGACCCGCGCCACTCCTCCCCGCGCATCGGCGACCTCCCCGACCCGGTCCCCGGGCCGGGCGAGGTCCTGGTCGCGATCGAGGCGGCCGGGATCAATCACGCCGACCTGCACCAACTCCGCGGCACGTATCCTCCTCCGCCGGGGGAGAGCGAGGTCCCGGGCCTGGAGTGCGCCGGCCGCGTGATCGGCACGGGCTCCAGCCTCTGGCGGCCGGGCGCCCGTGTCATGGCCCTTCTCGGCGGAGGCGGCCATGCCACCCGGGTCGCGATTCCTTCCGGGCAGCTCATGCCCCTTCCTGACAATCTCTCCTTCGCCGAGGGCGGTGCGATCCCCGAGGCCGCGCTTACCGCGTGGACCAACCTCGTCGCCGAGGGCGAGCTGAAGGCAGGGGAGACCGTGCTGATCAGCGGCGCGAGCGGCGGCATGGGGAGCTTCGCCGTGCAGCTCGCCCGCGAGCTGGGGGCGCGGGTTCTCGCCGCCGGACGCAACCGCGACCGCCTGGAGCTGCTCCGCACTTATGGCGTGGAGGAGATCTGCGTGGCGGGTTCCCATCTTTCCCACCAGGTGCTGGAGGCCACCGGCGGCCGCGGGGTCGATCTCGTCCTCGATTTCGTCGGCGGCTCCGAGCTGCCGGGCCACCTGGCTTCGCTGCGGGAGAGGGGCCGGCTTATGCTGGTGGGGCTCCTGGCCGGGCACAAGGTCGAGGTGGAGCTCGGTCCCGTCCTCTCGCGCCGGCTGAAGATCGTGGGTTCCGTGCTCCGTCCGCGCTCGCGGGCAGAGAAGGCCCTCCTCGTCTCCGACTTCAACGCCTTCGCCCTGCCGCGCCTCAAGGATGGCCGCCTGCGTCCCATCGTGGACCGGGTGGTCCCCTTCGAGAAGGCGACCGATGCCTACCGCGCCCTGGAG
This sequence comes from Acidobacteriota bacterium, assembly GCA_034667225.1. Classification (GTDB taxonomy): domain Bacteria; phylum Acidobacteriota; class Thermoanaerobaculia; order Multivoradales; family UBA5704; genus DATMER01. The sequence goes on along the minus strand of JAXDKG010000066.1, from coordinate 164,924 downwards.
CGCGGCGGCGTCTTCGGCAAGGTCGTCCTCTCGATGTCCTAACGCGCCGGTCTATCGGGTCCTGAGTGGCGCGCTCACGGTCAGCGTGCGGCTGAGCACGGAGGTCGTGGCCGTGCCCTCGTCCCATACGGCGATGGCCACGTGCTGCTCGCCGGGGGCGAGGTTGAGGGTCAGCTCGTACTCGTAGAACTTGCCCATGGCATAGAGGACCTCCTCCGGCGGGATCTGGAGCGGCACCTGGACCTGGCGGATGGGTGAGACCCCTCCCTTGCCGTCGCGCGTGCTCACGAGAAGGCGCAGGCGCCCGCGGAAGGTCTGGTCGGGCTGGGGGAAGATGCCCAGCTTGAACAGGGGAATGCGCAGCTTGATCGGGACGGAGACGAGACTTCCCTCTGTCAGCCTTTGCGCTCCCATCTCCAGTGTGACGTCGAGCGGGTTCTCCTCGATGCCATGGTAGACCGCGGAGAGGGTCTTGTCGACCGCGCGCTCGATGGCCGGCTTGTCGCGGTAGCTCTTGCGGTGACGCACCTTCAAGCCGGGCCGCTTGACCCGGACCTCGATGCGGTGCTCGCGGCCATCCCCGGAGTGCAACGGCGTATAGCCGATGGAGTAGTAACTCTCCAGGTCCTTCTGCATCCGGTGCAGGTCGGCGGTGACGTCGTTGGCGTTCAGGATGGCCCTGCCGCCGGTTTCGGAGGCCAGCAGCGTGAGGGAATTCTGGAGGTTGGTAGCGGCGACGGAGTGGATGTTCGGGAGTTGCGCGAGCATCACCTCGTTCTGGTCCCATACCGCCGAGGCGCCAGCGGGCGCCGCCAGGCCGCTCGCCTGGAGAGTGTAGAGAGTCACCCGGTTGGCGTTGGCATGGGCGGCGAGCTTGTTGAATTCGTCGACCGTGCTGTAGCGCTGGGCGTCCAGCATGGCTTCCCGGCCGCTGTACTGATCGGGGCCGATCAGGTCCGGGTCGGCCACGTCCGCAACCCCCGAGGTCGTGCCTCCGCCGCAGATCTCGGCCATGAGCTGGTACGCCTCCTCGCCGGGAGTGACCGGAAGGCCGTCGCTTACGTGCAGCACGGCCTTGCGGCCCGGGACTCCGGAGAGGGAGTTGACCAGGACGGTCATGGCATTGATCGAGCGCAGGACCTCCTGGCGGGTGGACTCGGCGTAGCTCTCGATCGGCGCCACGATCGTCCGGCTGCAGGGGCCTTCTATCCTGCGCACCGCCTCCCGGATGGCGAGGACCCGCGTCAGTACCTGGCGCCGCTCGTTCGCCGACTCCTGACCCTGGGCGGGAAGGGTCGCGATCTCGGTGAGGACCTTTTCCATGGCTGCCCGATCGCCGGAAAAGGGGAGCCGCACGGTCAGTCCCAGGTCGTTCGTCACCATCATGACGCGGTCCTCGGGGCTGAGGTCCTTGAGGAACCCGCGAAGCTGCTCCAGGACCCGGCTCCGGTGTGCCGGCTCGAGATTGAAGTTGTCGACGTAGACGATCAGGTGGAGCCGCTCCTCGGCCGGGAGCTGCGGCGCGGGATCCGCGGGGCGGGAAGACGGGGCAGGGAGGGAGGGCAGGGGCGCGCTCGCCACGGCGCCGGCCGTCAGCGCCTGGAAGTTGGTGACCTCCACCCTCTTGCCGTCCTCCAGGACCTCGAAGTCCTCGCGGCGGAGGTCGTTCACCGGCCGGCCATCCCGGTCGGTGACCAGGACGTCGACGTTGACGACGTTGACCTCGATCAGCTCGCCGAACTGCGGCGGGGCGGCCTCGGCGACACAACAAGCCGCCAGCCCGGCAAGCAAGGCCAGTCGTACCCTCATCAGACCTCCTCCTTCAGCCCTCTCCCACAGCGTACACCCAAATGCTTTCCGGTGAGCGGAACGGGAGTGGCACGACAGTTGCTATTTCCAAGAGCAGGGTCGAAGACGACCCCGGAGAGCAACCCAACAAGAGGAGGACCGTCATGAACATCATCATTATGCTTATCGTAGGTGGCCTGATCGGCTGGATCGCCAGCATGGTCATGCGTACGAACGCCCAGCAGGGCGTGATCCTGAACATCGTCGTCGGCATCATCGGCGCGCTTCTCGCCGGCTTGCTGCTGGCTCCCCTGTTCGGCACCGGAACCGTGACCTCCGGCGACCTGAGCCTGCCGTCTCTGCTCGTGTCGCTGCTCGGCGCGGTGATTCTGCTCGCGATCGTCAATCTGTTCCGCCGCGGCGCGGTGCGCTAAGGACGGAAACGCTCAACCCCAAGGGGGGGCTCGAGCTGTACCGGGCCCCCAACCCGGCCCCCTTCGGGCAAGCCTTCCGCCTCACTTCTGTGAGGCGTTGGTGCTTTTGAGAGCTGCCCGCACAGCTTCCGGCGACGTCAGCCTGTTCTTCTCCAGGTAATCCAGGATGTGCCGCGCCACCATGCGGTTCCCGCTCTTCGGGTAGTGGATGAATTTCTTTTTCATCATCTCCCCCTGCGGGTCGTAGCGGTCGAACCCCTCCATCAGATCGATCACGCGGTAGCCCTTGCCCCGCAGCTCGTCGAGCAGGGGCTGGTAGACGATCGTCTTCCCCTCCTGCCGGGCGCGGATGTCCCGGCGCTCCGGGAAGATCACGATGATCGGAAGGGAACCGTTTTGAGCTACCTCTTTGTAGAACTCTTCCAGCACGCCCCGGGTGACCTGGTACGCCTCGGACCGGGTGTTGTAAACCCCACCACTCCGGATGGGCTGGTGGAGGTACTGATCGGAGAAGATGCTGCCGAAGCGGACGGAGGGCAGGAAGTCCATGGGATTGGGCTTCGAGCTCCGCTGATAGTAGTAGTCGTTCTCGCCGATGCGCGGCAGGACGTGCTCCGCGTCCCGCAGGAGCTCGCGGTAGCCGTCGAAGCTCTGGATCGGGTTCGGGATCAGGACCAGCTCGCCGCCGCGCAACGCGAAGCGCGGCTTGGTGAAGGGCACGCCGCTCTTGGGGAAGTAGAAGGGCCGGAAGGTGTTGACCATCCGGTTGATGTTCTCGGACATGAAGCCGATCAGCACGACGTGGGGATGGAACTTCACCCCCTCGCGCCGGTAGCGGAGCAGGGCCTGCCCCGGATCGAACCCGGGGACGCCGAAATTCAGCACCTCTACCTGCGGTTTCATCTCCTCCATCCGGAAGTGCCAGGTCTCTCCGTTGGGCACGTCACTGGCGTGGGTGAAGGAGTCGCCGAAGGCGGCCAGGCGCAGCGTTCCCGGCGGCGGCTCGATCGCGTATTCGCGGCTCGCGCGGATGCCGTAACGGTTGGTCCTGTAGCCCCTCTTGGACCCGTTGGGACGGATGGTCCAGCCCAGCTCCGGGTCGAAGAGCACGTAGGAGCCGCTCTCTCCGATGTGCGCCTGGAGGATGCCCCGGTGCTTGTCGGAGAGCGTCCGGACCAGGGCGGGCGTGTATTCGATCCCCTTGTACCTGTCCAGCGCCCATAGGCCCACCCAGCAGGCGAGCTCGACCAGGATCCAGACGAATCCGAGCAGGATGAGGGAGAAGGCGAGCTTCTTCCGGGCGGGCAGGGGCTGCGGCGGAGGAGTGGCCATAAGGAACGGGCGGGATTCTACACGAAGGGCGACGCTCGCCGGCGGGGGTCCGTATACCTCAAAGGAACCGCACATGATCGGCCTATGATCCGCGATATTGCGAAGGACCTGCTGCGTGGGGCCGGCGACCTCCTCGACGAGGTGACCGCCGGCCGCGCCCTCTTCCGGGGCTGGCTCGCCTTGAGCCTGCTGATGATCCTCTCGGCCGCCGCCTACGGCGCCGTCCTGGGGGTGTGGCACGGGCCGCGGCTCGCCCTCTACGTCGCCGTCAAGCTCCCTCTCGTCCTGCTCCTGACCTCGGCGTTCACCGTGCCGTTCAGCTGGGCTGGCGCCGCTCTGCTGGGGCTCCCTCTGCGGGTGGGGCAGGTGGCGGTGCTGACCTTTCTGGCCCTGGCGGCCGGCAGCCTGCTACTGGCCGCGCTCGCGCCGATCGCCCTGCTCTTCACTCTCAGCGCACCCCCTCCCACTGAAGAGGCCCGCACCGCGCACAACCTGCTCTACCTGCTGCACACGGCGTTCGTGGGCGGCAGCGGCCTGGCCGGCATGGCCGTGCTCCGGCGGGGGATGCGCTCGTTCGGACGGCCTGCCCGGGCTGTCTTCTTCGTCTGGATCGCGGCCTTCGCCCTGGTCGGCGGCGAGGTCGCCTGGGCCTTGCGCCCGTTCGTGGGCAGCGTCTACAAGCCGGTCGTGTTCCTACGCCGGGACGCCCTCCACGGCAACGTCTACGAATTCGTCTTCACCGATATCCTGCCGCACCTGCTCGGCGGCCCCCGAAGGGAGGAGAAAGCATGGAAACCGAAGAAAACCGAGGTGGCCTCCGCTCGTTCGACCGGCTCCTGACGGAGCCGCAATCCATCGCCGCTGGTTCCTCTGCGCCTGGATGGCTCCTCGGCGGGGCGCTCGTGGGCTTCCTGCTCTACGGCGCGGTCGCCGGCCTGTTCCAGGGGGGCTCCCAGATCCTGGTCTCGGCCTTCAAGGCGCCGATCATCGTGGGCCTGGCCCTGGCGCTCTGTCTGCCGAGCCTGTACGTGTTCAGCGCCCTTTCCGGCGCGCGCTGGTCGAAGCGCCAGCTCGTCGCCACGGTCTCCGGGTTTGCCGCCACCCTGGGTCTGCTCCTGGCTGCGCTCCTGCCGATCGCCTGGCTGTTCTCGGTGAGCAGCCGGTACCTGGCCTCGGCGGTCTGGGTGCACGTGCTGATGTGGGGGATTTCGCTCACCTTCGGCTGGAGGTTCCTCGGCCGGGCGCTCCGGGAGAGCGGCGCCGGGGGAGGGATGCTCCTCTGGCTCTTCCTCTTCGGCTTCGTCTCGCTCCAGGTCGCGACGTTCGTCAGGCCGGTGCTCTGGCGCGGTGCGAACGAGCCGCTCTTCAAGCAAGGGAAGATGTTCTTCCTGGAGCACTTCGGGGACGTGCTGGACCACGACGAGGCCCAGCAGAAGAAGGCGGCTCAGCGCTGAAGTCTTCGGGGCGGATCTTTCCGCCCCACCTCAGAAATCCTTTCTTTTGTCCGTCCCTCTATGTCAAGCCCCGACCGCGGGCGTATAATGGCCGTTTATGGTTTGAGCAAAAACAATACGTCCGAAGACATAGAGGGAGATGCTCATGTCCAAGGAGCAACAGGAGCGGCGCCTTCTATCCAGGCATCCGTCGATGTTCGCGAAGCTCAGGTCCGCGCTGGTCTTGACGCTGGTGATCCTGCTCGGTTCTCTCGGTTTCTATTACTTCCATGTCCAGAAGACGTCGGACTACCTGACCAGCCGGAACTTCCGGCTGCTGACCTCGATGGGCGAGCGGATCCGGTCCTCCGTGCGTGCCCAGGGCCGGATCCTCAGATACCTGAGCGAAACGGAAGGTTTCATGGCGGCCGTGCAAGCGGAGAAGGACACGGAGAAGGGCCAGGAGGTGCCCGCGGAGCACGCACGGAGGAAGAGTGAGGTCCTCAAAGTGATCGCGCCTCAGTTCGAATTCGTGAAGATTGCAGAGGGCCCGACGCCGAAGGGGCCGGATACCTGGCACGAGTTGCAACCCGGTCCTGGCGAACCCAGGCTCAAGGTCTCTTACCGGGTGGATGACGCGACCGTCCTCGAGGGTATGGTCAGGCTTGGCAAGGTGGTCGACCGCTCGCTCGCTCCGCGCCGGGCATTCGAATCGGTCCTGCTCGCGGACTCTGAAGGGCGGGTGATCCAGCAAAGAGAGTCTCCCGCTCTCGGGATCACGCACCTGTCCGCGCTCCTGGACTCCAAGGGGAAGCCGCGGGAGGCTTCCAATCCCCTCTTCGGCGTCAGTGACCATCAGGTGATCGAGCTCGCGGGCAGGGAGTACCGGCTCTTCATCGAGCCGTTCTCCCTGCCGATCCGGGCAGCCTCGGCGGCCAACGGCCCCCAGGAGACTTGGTATCTCTGCGGCCTGATCTCCGAGAAAGAGCAGACCTACCGGAGCATGGCCATTTCGTCGGCCCTGCTGGTGTTCCTCCTCGGGGGAGTGCTGGTCGCGGTGCTGAGCTGGCCGTTCGTGAAGCTCCGCCTGATGGGGGAGCATCAGCGGGTCAAGCGGCTCGACGCCCTGCTGGTCGGCCTCTGCTCGCTCGCGGGCGCCGCCATCGCAACGCTGACTCTGCTCGACCTCTTCGCCTTCCACCGGCTCATGGGCCAGGCCGAGGAGCAGGTCGAGGAGCTGGCGCACGAGATGGAGGGGCGCATCCTCGCCGAGATCGGGAGCGCGTACAAGGAACTGGTCAGATTGGAAGCCGAAAAGCACGAGAACGAGATCCAGCCGGACCGGCTCCCGGACATCTATCCCTTCTGGGACAACTTCGCGCTGATCGACGGCGGCGGCATGCAGAAGGTGAAGTGGTCGACGAATGCCGTGGTGTCCGCCCCCGCTGACGTGCGGGAGCGGATCTATTACCAGCGTGTCCGTGATGGGGATCTCTGGCATCTGCGCGGAGACGAGAAGAAACCCTTTTTCGTGGAGCCGATCACGAGCTGGACGACGGGAGAGAAGCAGGCCGTCCTCGCCAAGCCGGTCTCCATGGCGAGGTTTTCGGCCTCCATGCTCGTCTTCCCTATGGCATCCCTCATCCAGCCGGTCCTGCCCCCGGACTTCGAGTTCGTCGTGATCGACAACGAGCATGAGAAGGGGAAGGTGCTCTTCCATTCGGATTCCGAGCGCAACCTCTCAGAGGACTTCTTCGACGAGACCGACGGCAACCGGCGTCTGCGGTCCGCCGTGTTCGCGAAGCGCGCCGAGACCATGCCCCTGCGCTACTGGGGGCGCGACTACCTCGCTCACGTCGAGCCCGTGGACGGAATCCCCTGGACCATCGTGACCCTCCGCGAAAGGAACCTGCTGCGGGCCGTGAACATGGAATGGATCGTGACCACGGTCGCCTTCATCCTCTTCCATCTGAGCTTCGTGGTTCTCCTCGTGCTCGGGGTCTTCGCCGTCCGCCCCGCCTACCGTGCGACCTGGCTGTGGCCCGACCGCGCCCGGGACTATGCCGTGCTCTCGAAGCTCCTCTTCCTGCTGGTGCTCGCGTTCCTCCTGGCTCTCCCGGGGAAGCGGCTCTTCGCGGTCTCGGTCCTGCTGCCCTTCCTGGCCATCGCCACCGCGTACCTCCGCCTGGGCCAGCGGTCGCACCAGGGCGCTCGGATCTCTGTCTGCATGGCCGGAGGCGCCGTGCTGCTCGTGCTCGGCTGGCGGCTTCTCGCCGGACAGGCCGATCTCCTGCGGTACCTCGCCTTCGGCCTGGCGGTGCTGGCCTTCGTCCTGGCGATCCGATTGGATCGGAAGACGCTGGACCGTGTCATTTCTCCCGCGCAGAGCCGTTACGCCTGGGCGGGCGTCCTGCTCCTGCTCCTGACCTCCGTCCTGCCGACCCTGGGCTTCTTTGAGACCGCGCGGCGCATTCACTTCGCGAGCTTCGCCAAGCACGGGCAACTGCGCTTGGCCCTTGGCATGGAGGAGCGGGCGCAGCGGATCGTACGGGAGGCGCGGCGCGAAAAGGATGGGAGCCCGAGCTTCGCGCTCTGTATCGGCCTGAGCTGCCCTCTACCCTGGCTCCCGGGCGACTTTGTCAAGAACCGTCTCGCCGTCTCGAACGATCCTGCCGTCAGCCTGAGAGGGTTGGACGTCTACGCGAAGCCTTTCCTCGGGACGAGAATCGCCCTCCTGATGAACAGGGGAGGCGAGCGCTCCGAAAACGCGAAGGCCGGGTGCGTGCCGGAGCCCGAGTCGGGTCTGCCCAGGCTGTTCGAGGAGTACCTGCCGCAGGCCTCGGAACAGGCGGTCGAGATGCGTGAGCTTCTGCACAGCACCTCTTCCGACTGCACCTGGCAGTGGCATGCCGGGGAAGGGGACGGCGAGCTCAGGCTCCTCAGCTTCACCTATCCGTACGGCGACCTTCTCGTGTCGAGCCAGCTTCCGCAGGGGCTCGACGACGCCGACTTGCTGGCGCTCGTGGCCGGAATCCTGCTGATCCTGTTCCTCTTCTGGCTGGTGCAGCTCATTTCGCGGTACGTCTTCCTCCTGGACCCCACGGACCCGGCTTGGCCCGCCAACGGAGCTGACCTGGCCCGGCCCGGTCTCCACCGTTTCCTGATCAGCCGCGGCCGGCAGTGGAAGCTCAACGGCGTCCGCGAGGACTTCCTGTGCATCGACCTCTGCACCCTGCGGGACGACCCCACGGCGGGCGACCAGTGGCGCCGGCTCCTGCGCTCCGCGCTCGACCGCGACGTGCTGATCGAGGGCTTCCGCGAGATCCTGGTCGACGAAGGCTTCCGGCAGGACGTGCTGACGTTCATGGAAAACCTGGTCGAGAGGCATCAGAACCGGATTTTCATCCTGTCCACGGTCTACCCTGCGCGCCTCTTCCAGCCGGGCCAGAACGGGAACGGCAGCCACTCCGAGGAGAAGGAGAGATGGCGCGCGGTGCTCTCCTCCTTCAGCTTCGAGGACGACGAGCTCCGCTCCCTTCATGACCTGGGCGACGAGACCAGCCAGGTCCACAAGGTTCTCCAGAAGGAATGCGGCAGCAACCCGCACCTCCTCAACTTGGCGCGCAAGGTGCGCACGGGAGGGACGCCGGAACAGATCCTGGAGGAGTTCGGAGAGGAGGCCGAGGCGTACTACCAGTCCTTATGGGCGAGCTGCTCGCGGGACGAGGAGGTCGTGCTCGCCCACCTGGCGGAGGACGGGTTCGTGAACGAGAGGAACCGCCGGGTCGTGCGCAGGCTGATCGCGCGGGGGCTGGTGCGCCGGGGGCCGCACCTGCGGCTCATGAACGAGACGTTCCGCCGCTTCGTGGTCTCCTCGGTCTGCAAGAACGAGGTGCGGGCGGTCGAGCAGGAGGCGGAGCCTAGCGCCTGGGACCGGCTGCAGGTGCCGTTCTTCGTCGGGCTCGCGACCTGCCTGCTCTTCTTCCTGACCACCCAGCAATCGCTGCTCGACGGCTCCGCCGGAGCCATCGCCGGCGTGGCGGCCGGCATTCCGGCCCTGATGCAGATGATGGATCTCTTCGGCGGGAAGTTCCCGGGGATACGGTAGCGGCTCAGCGCTGTAGGAGCTCCTCCGCCAGGGCGGTCGCGTTCCGGATGCAGTCCGGTACCGAGACCCCGCGGAGGAAATTACCGCCGATCCGCAGTCCGGGCAGGGCCGATTCGGCCTCGTGCGCCATGTCGAGGAAACGGCCGTGCCCCAGCTCGTACTGGGGGATCGCCCGCGGCCAGCGGCGGATTGTCGAGATTACTGGCTCGCCGCGGACCCCCACCGTCCGCCGCAGCTCTCCCAATACCTCGGACATCAGCCGGTCCTCGTCCCAAGTCGTCACCTCGGGATCGGTCCGGCCGCCGGCGAAGGCGGTCAGGACGACGTGACCCGCGGGCGCCCGCCCCGGGAAGATCTCGGACGGGAAGAGCACGCCGAGCACCCGCAGCCCCTCCTTGCGCGGCGCCAGGAACCCGAAGCCGTCGAGGGGATGGGCGACGTCCTCGCGCCGCCAGCCGGTCGACACCAGCGACACCGGCGCGTAGGGGATTTCCGCGAGGCCCTCCCTCTCCAGCAGACGGGCCGCGACATCTGCAGGGACAGAGAGGACTACCCGGCTCGCCTCGACCGGACCTGAATCGGTCTCAGCGCGGAAGCCTTCCACTGTGCGGACGATCCGGCGGCAGGCGACGCCGGTGCGCACGTCCCCGATCTGCCGCGCCAGTTCGCGGGGGAGCTGCTCCATGCCCTCGCGGAAGGAGAACATTGCGCCCCGCGGTCCTGCGCCTTTGCTTGCGAACGCGCCGCGGATCAGGCTGCCGTGCTCCCGTTCGAGGTCTGCGATCCTGGGCACCGCGTGCCGGACCGAGAGCCGCTCAGGATCGCCCGCGTAGACGCCCGAGACGAACGGTCCCACGGCGTAGTCGAGAAAAGCCCGGCCGAGCCGCCGGCGCACGAAGGTGGCGATGCTCTCCTCCGAGTCCCCCTTGGGAATCCAGGGCTCCCGGAGCAGACGGAGCTTGGCCGAGGCGGGGAAGAGCGGCGTCCGCAGGAAACCGAGCGGTCCCGAAGGGAGAGGATGGAGCCGACCGCCCTTCCACAGGTAGCGGCGCTTGGCCGTGGACGACGCCGTGACCTTCTCGGACTCCAGGCCGGCTTCGCGGATCAGGCGCGTGACGGACTGGTGGCTCTCCAGGACCGTGTTCGGCCCCAGCTCGAAGCGCCAGGGGCCGTCCGTCCTCGTCTCCAGCGAGCCGCCCACTCGGGGCGAGGCTTCGAGCACCACGACCCGCTGGCCACCCCGGGCGAGATGGAAAGCGGTGGTGAGGCCTGAGATGCCGGCGCCGATCACCAAGGTGTCGATCATCGCGTGGATTCTAGCGCCGGGCGCCGGCCCTTGATCTCCTCAGGCTATTTGCGTAGAGTTATAGACAAAACTTCCGGCAAGCAGCAACGCCCGGAGGAGGCGAGACCATGCAGCGCCCCATCCGTCCCGTTCGCCGATACCCGCGCATCGCGGCCGACAGCATCGCGTACGTCAAAATCCTCGGCGACCGCCCGAAGGAGCGCTGGAGGGAGAGAGTTGCCTGGGTCAAGGTCCTGGGAGCGGGCGGCTGCATGCTCGTTTCCGACGACACGATCGGCTATCTCTCTCTGATGGAGCTGCGCATCACCCTGGGCAACCGCGAGCTGCGGGCCGACGGCCGCGTGGCCTGGGAATCCCGCGAGGGACGCGAGCACCATGTAGGGGTCGAGTTCCTGCGCATCGGCCAGTCCGACCGCGCCGCCATTCAAGCCCTGGTCGCAGCTTCGGGCGCAGCGGCCTGAGATAAGATCTCCCTCCTGCAACGGGGAGGGAGATCTCAATGCCTGACTTTCATCATTACATCGGGATTCGCTACTCGGGCCGCAAAGGGCCGGGGGAGAGGATCCGGGAGATCCGCGTCTACTCGGCGCGGGAGGACCACGAGCCGTACCTGGAGCAGAACCCGGACGCCGGGGACGGCCGCTGGAGCCGGCGCGAGCTGGCCGAGTGGCTGCTCGCACGCCTCACCGAGGAAGATGCTCCCGCCATCGTCGGGCTCGACCATGCCTTCTCGTTCCCGCAGAGCTACATGGACCGCCACCAGCTCGATTCCTGGGACCAGTTCCTCACCGACTTCGAGGGGCACTGGCCCACGGACAAGTTCTCCGTCCGCGAGCTCCTGCCGGGCAATCCCCGCACCGGCGATCCGGACGAGCACCGCCTCACCGGCCGTTGGACCGCGTTTCCCCGCAGCGTCTTCCAGTTCGACATCCAGGACAGCCCAGCCAAGGCCACGCACGCGGGCCTGCCGTGGATCGACTACCTGCGCCGCGTCGGCGACAGCGCCCACTTCTGGCCGTTCGACGGTTTCGCGGTGCCGGCCGGGAAGTCGGTCGTGGCCGAGGTACGCCCGGCTAGGCTGCGCCACCGCTACCCCAAGGAGGGGTTGAACAAGATGGAGCTGGACGCCTACGCCATCTGCGCCTGGCTTCAGGAGCGCGACCAGTTCGGCCTGCTGCGCCCCTACTTCACTCCGCCGCTTTCGGAGCAGGAGCAGGAGCGGGCGCGGCTGGAGGGGTGGATCCTGGGAGTGGCGTAGGAAGCCCGCGCCCAGTCACCAGATAGGCCGCGAAGCTCCCCAGCCAGTGCCCGCCTTCGTAATGCTCGCCGGTCACCGCGCGTAAGCCCGACTGCCGATGCGCGGCCGCGGCGGCGCGCAGCGCGGGAACGCGGGAGTCGCTCGATGGCAGGGCCGCGGCCATCCCTTCGAGCATCCAGGCGCGCGAAAGATTCAGGCCGTCCAGGTGGGCGAGCTTGCCGTCCGTGGGATCGGTGACGACTCCGGGCGCGAGCCAGTCTCCCCGGCCGTCCTGCGGGATCTGCGGCAGGAAGGCGCTCAGCCACTCGGCGAAGGCTTCGGGCGGGAGCACGCGGCGGACGAGGTCCGCTTCGCCCAGGCAGGGGGAGAGGAAGTCCTCGCCGGAGGGCTCGTACGCCAGCGGGCAGGCGCGATCCTTGACATAAAGGTCGCGCACCCGCGCTTCGATCAATGCGGCGGTCTCCTGATCCCCTGCGCCGCGCGCCCAATCCAGGATCAATCCGAAGCCGAAGGCGGTCTGGTTGTGCTCGCCCGTGCGGATGGGGAAGGAGAGCTTCGGCGCCCAGGTGCGGATGCGCTGCGCCGCGGCCCGCTCGAGCGGCTCCAGGGCCTTCGCCCAGCGCTGTGCCTGCGGGTCTTCCCACTCCCGCAGCTCGGCCGCGAGTTGGAGGAGCCACGCCAGTCCGTAGGGGCGCTCGAAAGTGTTGCGCCCGGCGCCTTCCAGGTAGGCCACCTCGGCCGTGATGTTCTGTTGCGTCAGGCTCTTCTCCAGCGCCTCCCGCGCCTTCGTCGCCAGAGGTGCATCGGGAAAGCGGCGGGCCAGCCGCGCCAGCAGCCAATGGCCGTGCACGGCCGAGTGCCAGTCATAGCAGCCATAAAAGGACGGGGTCAGCTCCCGCGGCGGCTTGGCGTCGGCATCGCCGTTCATCACGTGCGCGATCTTGTTCGGATACTCGCGGTGGACGCAGGCGAGGGCGAGGTTGGCCAGGCGCTCCGCCGCGGCCGCGTCGATCTCGGGCGTAGGCGGTGGCGGCCCGGCGAGAAGGAGGAGGACTTGGAGGATCATGGGCGGATGCTACTTTTTTATTGGCAGGACGGCCAGCCGAGCGGGTCCATCTTCCGCGAGACGTCCAGGAAGACCGCGGCATCGAACTGAGCAGCGGGAGTCATCCCCAAATCACTGAGCCGGTACTCCTCGCCGGGTGCCAGGAAGGGCGGATTGCCGCCCGGGAAGTCGAAATCGACCAGCAGGGCTTCCTGTCCCAGGTCGTGGAGCAACTTTTCGACCGTGCGGTCGGTGCGGATGGAATACCTCTCGCCGCAGCCGACGCCAAGCCAGTCGATCTCGGTGACGTTCGAGATCAGGCCGATGGAGACGTAGGAGGACCCGAACATCTCCCGCAGGAAGGCGCCCATGGTCTGGTGGCCCGCGTCGGAGCTCTCCAGGTCCTTGGCGATGTGGTAGTTGTGCGCCCACACCGCCGTCTTGACCTTGCCGTAGCGAAGCTCGCGGAGGACGCCGAAGGCATAGGCCATGCCGCTGTCGCGGGACACGGTGGACCGCGTATCCCTGGCGCCGTAGTAGACCTGGCCCTGCCACGAGCGCAGGCCGACCATGCGCAGCCTGGCGTATTCGAGGTCCGTGGTGGAGGTCTCTGCGATGATCCTCCCGGCCTCGCCGGTGAAGAGCTGGCCGGCGGCGGCGAGGCCGCGGAGGCACTGCTGGTTGCGGGCTTCGGGGATCTGGCTGGGACGGACCGTCGGCTGGCTGACGCCGTCGCAGACCTTGATGTCGGCCACGCGCGGATCGCCCGGGCCGACGCCGATGCGCTCCAGGAAGGCGATCAGGGCGGCGCCATCCTGCTTGGGCTGCTGGACGTCGAAGCCGAAGAACACGAGCTTGTCCTTCTGCTTGGAATGGCCGCGGTTCCATGCGCACATCCATTCGACCAGCTCGCGGGTCTCGGTGCTCCGCCAGACGCCGAAGAGGCCGCGCAGGGCGTCGTCCGGGGAGCCCCCGCAAGTCTCGACGTACCTGCCGGCGAGGTCTGCGTCTTCCCACGAGCTCTCGATTGCGAAGGCACGAAAGCCCATTTGCTCGACCAGGAAGCGGAAGAGGCGGTGCTTCATCTCGTAATAGCCGCCGGAGGTGTGAAACGACTCGCCGAGGGAGACGATTGTCGCCCTGTCGATGATCTTGCGCAATGGCTCCAGGTCGTCCTTGGGGAGGCCGGGATCGGTGCCGTGGAGGCGGTAGACGCCGGGCAGGACAGGGTAGCCGCGCGGTTTGGGCTTCTTCCTGGCGGCCCCTGCCTCGGCCGATACCTGGGGCAGCAGGGTCAGAGCGAGGAGCACCGCGAGCCCGACAATCCTGGTTAGCCTCATTGGGGCCTCATTGGCAGGACGCCCAGCGGGTCGGGTCCATCTTCCGCGAGTAATCCAGGAAGACCGCGGCGTCGAACTGGGCGGCGGGAGTCATCCCGGTCTCGCTCATCCCGTATTCCTGGCCTTGAGCCAGGAAGGGGGGCTTGCCTCCCGGAAAGTCAAAATCGACCAGCAGGGCTGCATGACCGAGGTCGTGGAGCTTCTTTTCGACCATGTCGTCGTTGCGGAGGTACGCCAGATCGCCGCAGCCGACGCCTAGCCAGTCGATCGCGGTGACGTGCGAGATCAGCGCGATGGAGACGTAGGATGACCCGAACATCTCCTGCAGGAACGAGCCCATGGTCTTGACGTGGAAGCCGGAGCTCGCCATGTCCTTGCCGATATGGAAGTTGTGCGCCCAAACCGCCGTCTTGATCTTGCCGTAGCGGAGCCGGCGGAGGGCGCCGAAGGCATAGGCCATGCCGCTGTCGCGGGACACGGTGGACCGGGGATCCTGCCTGGCATAGAAGACCTGGCCCTGCCACGACTGGATGCCGACCAAGCGGAGCTTGGCGTATTCGAAATCCGTGGCGGAGGTCTCGGCGATGATCCTCTCGGCCTCGCCGGTGAAGAGCTGGTCGACGGCGGAGAGGCCGCGGAGGCACTGCTGGTTGTTGGCTTCGGGAATCGGGGCGGGATAGTTCGACTGCCGGGTGACGCCGTCGCACGCGCTGATGTCGATGATGCGCGGATCGTTGAAGGCTACGCCGATGCGCTGCAGGAAGGCGAACAGGGCGGCGCCGTCCTGCGCGGGCTGCTGGACGTCGAAGCCGAAGAAGACGAGCTTGTCCTGCGGCTTGGGGTGGCTGCGGTTCCAGGCGCACATCCACTGCACCAGCTCGACGGTCTCGGTGCTCTGCCAGACGCCGAAGATGCCGCGCAGGGCCCCGTCCGCGGTGCCCTGGCAAGTCTCGACGTACCTGCCGACGCGGTCCGCGTCCGGCCAGGGGGTCTCGAACGCGAAGGCGCGGAAGCCCATCTCCTCGACCAGGAAACGGAAGAGGCGGTGCTTCATCTCGTAGTAGCCGCCGGAGGTGTGAACCGACTCGCCGAGAGAGACGATCGTCGCCTTGCCGATGATCTTGCGCAGTGGCTCCAGGTCGTTTTTGGGAAGGCTGGGCTCACTGCCGTGGAGGCGGTAGACGCCGGGCAGGACTGGGAAGCCGCGCGGCTTGGGCTTTTTCCTGGCGGCCTCGGTAATCTCAGGGCTCAGAAGGTCGATCGGCTGAGCCCATGCCAGGGGCAGCAGGGTCAGAGCGAGGAGCACGGCGGTCCCGACAATCCTCTTCATACGGCCTCCTTTGCGTAACTCCAAGGTAGCCGGGGATTTAGAGGGAGTCAACGGCCATGAAAACGGACGGCGGCGTGCCCTGGCGGGGACGGCTGTGTTCCTCGGGCGGAAAGCTGTCGACCTGGAGAGCGTCCGCGCGGGAGGACGCCGCCTCGGGCGCGTCCTCCCAAGTCAGGACGAAAGCGCTCTCCAGCCGGGCGGAGGGGAGGAAGATGCCGTCGGTGAGGCGGTCCCGCTGCTCTCCCGGACGGCGGAGGATGTCCGCCACCTCGGCTCCGAGACGGTCGCTCGGCGGGGCGCCAATCCGGCCCCGGGGGATCAGGATCCTCAGCGGACCCTCGAAGTTCTGCTGGATCCCCTCGAAGGCGGTCTGGATGCGGGAGAGAGCGTGCTCGACCGACCAGCGGACGAGCGGCAGGTCTTCCTCGCGGCGGCCCTCGGCCTCGAAGCGCCGCAGAGCGCAGAAGCCCAGGTACATCCAGGAGAGGACGTCCGCAAAGCGGCCGGAGAGCTTCTCCTTCCGCTTGAGCCGGCTGCCGAGCGACAGCAGCGCGAGGTCGGTCAGCAGCGCGAAGCGGGCCGAGGCCCAGGCGAGCTTCCGGTAGTAGCGGGCCGTGGGGCCCACGACCGGCGAGCTTCCCAGCCTGAGCGTCGAGCGAACCAGGTTCTTCAGGACGAAGCCGGCATGGCCGAGGAGCGCCTTGCGCAATCCCTTGGCGTCCCCCGCTTCCAGCGCCCGCATCTCCTTCTGGACGTATGGATGGCAGCGGATGGCTCCCTGGCCGAAGAGGATCAGGGTGCGGGTGAGGATGTTCGCCCCCTCGACCGTGATCCCGATAGGCGCTCCGGCGTGCGCCCGGGCCATCAGGTTGCGCGGCCCGAGGCAGATCGCGGCGCCGCCCATCACATCCATGCCGTCCTGGACGAGGGCGCGCAGCAGCTCGGTCTGGTGATACTTGGAGACCGCGGAGAGGACGGAGGGGCGGTGACCCGCGTCCACCCCACCGCAGGTGAAGACCCGAGCGGCCTCCATGAGGTAGAGGAGCCCGCCGATGCGGGCGAGCGGCTCCTCGATTCCCTCGAAGCGGCCGATCGGGATCCCGAACTGCCGCCGGACCATGCTGTAGGCGCCCACCACCCGGGCCACGTACTTGGCGCCGCCGACCGACTGGGCGGGGAGCGAGATCGCCCGGCCGGCCGAGAGGGCCTCCATGAGCATCTTCCAGCCGAGCCCAGGTGGACCGAGGATGGCCTCGAATGGCACGACCACGTCCCGGCCCTCGGTCGGACCGTTGGGGAAGGGGATTCCGAGCGGATCATGACGGTCGCCGATCTTCACTCCGGGCAAATGGGTGGGCACGAGGGCGACCGTGATCCCCACGTCCTCGCCCTTGCCGAGCAGGTTTTCGGGGTCGCGCAGCCGGAACGCGAGGCCCAGCAGGGTGGCGACCGGCGCGAGCGTGATGTAGCGCTTCGTCCAATTGAGGCGCAGAGCGAGGCGGCCTTCGCGGTCGCGGAACAGGACCCCTTCGGAGCGTAGCGAGGCGGCGTCGGACCCGGCCTCGGGCTCGGTGAGCGCGAAGCAGGGGATCTCCTCGCCGCGGGCCAGGCGGGGGAGGTAGTGCGCCTTCTGCTCAGGCGTGCCGTACTCCAGCAGCAGCTCGCCGGGACCGACCGAGTTGGGGATCAGGACGACAGCCGACAGGCCGAGGGAGCGCGAGGCCAGCTTGCCGAAGATCGTGGAGAGGGCCAGGGCGGAGAAGCCGTGGCCGCCGTGCTCCTGCGGGATGGCGAGGCCGAAGAAGCGCTGCTCCTTGAGGTAGCGCCAGACCTCCGGGGACGGCTCACTGGCCGGGTCGGCCATGGCGCAGACCGTCTCGACCGGGCCGTCGAGGAAGGCGCGCTCGCGCTCCGAGAGCCCAGGGTAGGGCTCCCGCAGCATCTTCTCGAAGTTGGGCCGGCCGGAAAACAGCTCGCCATCCACCCAGACGGTGCCGGCTTCCAGGGCTTGGCGCTCGGTCTCGGAGATCCGCGGGACCTTGCCCTTGGCAAGCCGGAGGAGCCAGGAGGTCATGGGAGAGAGGTTACCACCCGGCGAGCGGCCCTGGCTTGAAGCCGGGCGCTCGTGGCTTCAGGTCGAGCGGTCATGGCTTCAGTCGAAGCGGCCGCGGCTTCAGACGAAGCGGCCGCGGCTTCAGACGAAGCAGCCGTGGCTTCAGACGAAGCGGCCGTGGCTAGAAGCGAAGCGACCGTGGCTGGAAACCAAGCCGCCATCGCTTCGGGCCAAGCGGGCCCGGCTCGATGGGTAGCGGCCTTCGCTTCAAGCGAAGCCGCGATGGAATACATTCCTGTTGGAACGGGTGAAAGGAGCTGGGGAACATGGACAGACAGATCGGAGGCATCCATCACGTTACCGCGATCGCGCGGGACCCGCAGGCGAACGTCGATTTCTATACGGGCGTGCTGGGCCTGCGGCTCGTCAAGAAGACCGTGAACTTCGACGATCCGGGGACCTACCACTTCTATTACGGGGACGAGCAGGGAAATCCGGGCACGATCCTGACCTTCTTCCCGTGGCCCATGGCCCGGCTGGGCAGCCACGGAGCCGGACAGGCGACGGTGACCTCGTTCTCGGTTCCGGAAGGCTCCCTCGGCTGGTGGATCGAGCGGCTGGACCGGCTCGGGATCGAGCACGAGGCTCCGCGCCCGCGGTTCGAGGAGGAGGTGCTGACCCTCCGCGACCCGGACGGCATGCTTCTGGAGCTGGTCGCCCGAACCGGCGACGAACGCCAGCCGTGGGAGGCGGGGCCGGTCCCGGCCGAGCACGCCGTGCGTGGCTTCGAGGGGGTCACCCTGACCGAGTGGAACCCCCAGATCACCTCCGAGGTGCTGACCGGTCTCCTCGGCTTCCGCCCGGCGGGCGAGCTCGGCGACCGCTTCCGCTTCGACGCGGGCGGCGGCACGAGGGTGGATGTCGTCGGCAGCCCCAGCGCGCCGCGGGGGCATGTGTCGGCCGGAACGGTCCATCACGTGGCCTGGCGGACTCCCGACGATGCGAGTCAGAAGGCCTGGCACGAGGAGCTGATGCGCCGGGGCTTCCACGTGAGCCCGATCCTGGACCGCCAGTACTTCCACTCGATCTACTTCCGCGAGCCGGGAGGCGTGCTCTTCGAGATCGCCACCGACCCGCCGGGCTTCACCAAAGACGAGCCGCTGGAGACCCTGGGCACCGGCCTGAAGCTGCCGCCCTGGCTGGAGCTGGATCGGAAGAAGATCGAAGGCATCCTGCCTCCCATTGAGCTCCGGAAGGAGGTCACGGCGTGAGCGCCCGGGTTCTCGCGGCCGGGAGCCCTCTGGGTCAGGCGACGGCGGCCATGATCCTGGTCCACGGGAGGGGAGCGTCGGCGGAGGACATCCTGAGCCTTGGGCGCGAACTGGGCCGGCCGGACCTGGCGTATCTCGCGCCACAGGCCGAGGGGCACTCCTGGTATCCGTACAGCTTCATGGCTCCCATGGAGAAGAACGAGCCGGGGTTGTCGACCGGATTGGCCCTGCTCAGCCATCTCGTCGAGCGGCTGGGTGCCGAGGGAATTCCGCCGGAGCGCACGGTCCTGCTCGGCTTCTCCCAGGGAGCCTGCCTGTCCCTGGAGTACGCCGCGAGGAACGCCCGGCGCTTCGGCGGTGTAGTGGGGCTTTCGGGCGGGCTCATCGGCCCGCCCGGGACGCCTCGCGATTACTCAGGTTCTTTCGACGGCACGCCGGTCTTTCTGGGCTGCAGCGACCGGGACCCCCACATCCCGCTGGCGCGGGTGCAGGAGACCACCCAGGTGCTCACGCGGATGGGTGCGAGCGTGACCGAGCGCATCTATCCGGCGATGGGGCACACGGTCAATGAGGATGAGCTGGAGCGGGTGCGGTCACTGCTGGCCGGGCTCCCTACTTCCTGATCAGCCGGATGTCGTCCACCCGGATCTCGAACTTCCGCGGGGCCGGACTGACTCCGAAGAAGATGCCCAGAAGCCCGCTCGGGTCGATCCCGGGGAAGTCGGAGATCGGGAACGTGTACTTCTGCCACTCTTTGCCAGCCTCGAACGTCTTCATTGACGGCTGCTGACCGAGGTTCGCCGCGAAGAGCATCACGGTGATGGCGCCGTCTCCCTGCATCCAGAACTCCAGGGCCTGAACGTCCGCAAGGTTGGCCGGTGCCATCGGCTGCGCGCCAGCCATGAAGATCGCGCCGGCCCAGGGGAAGGCAAACCCGGGCTTGACCTCGCCCGAGATCTTGAGCGCGTGCTTGCTGCCCTGCGCTCCGCCGCTCATCACCTCCGCGTCCACCTCGGAGACTCCCCCGAACCGTTTGTCCGTGGACTCTGACCAACCCGAGCCGAACGAGGCGGAGAGCTTGCCGTCCTCGAAGTCGCTCACCAGGCCGTTGGCGGGCAGTGCGGCTGCTGGCGCGGGTACCTCCGCCGGAGCCTGGGAGGGGACGGGCCTCTCGAACGGAACGCCTCCTTTCCAGATCCGCAGGAGGTTCCGTGTGTCCGTGATGTCCTTGAGCGGGTCGCCGGCCACCAGGATCATGTCGGCCCGCATTCCGGGCGCGATCCGTCCCCGGTCGGCCAGCTTGAAAGCCCGGGCGGGGGCGGAAGTGGCGGCGACCAGGGCCTGCTCGGGGGTGAGTCCTGCCTGGACCAGCAGCTCGAGCTCCCGGTGGAGGCTTGCGCCGTGGGCGGTGCCCGGGTTGGGCGTGTCGCTGCCGGCCAGGATCGGCACTCCGGCGGCTGCGAGCTGGCTCACGGTCTTGTAGGCCACGGGCATGCCGCCGACAGTTTTGGCTGGTATCGACTGGCGGAGGTTCGCGACCTCTTCCGGCCTCAGGAACCCGCGCACCCGGGTATCTTCCGTGAGGGACTTTCCGCTCGCGATGCCGTTGGAGCTTTCGAGGACGGTGAGCGTGGGAATGACGAAGACCTTCCGCTCGGCGGCGAGCCGGGCGAAGTCCGGATCGGCCTCGCGGTCGGTGAAGAGGTGGATGAGGGCGTCGGCACCGGATTCCACGACCTGGCGGGCGGACGCGGCGGTGCTGATGTGGACCACCGCCATCTTGCCCCTGGCATGGGCCGCCTTGATGAGGGCGGCCACGGTCTCCTTGTCGAGGGTCGGCCTGGAGCGGCCATAGGCGGAGAGGTCCTCGACGACGATCTTGATGTAGTCCGAGCCCTCGGCGATCCGGGCGTCCACCCAGGCCGGGGCTTCCTCCGGCTTCGTCAGGGTTGGAAACGTCAAGCCGAACTGGGTGCCATGGCCCCCCGGTGCGGTGGCGAGGGTGCCGGCGCTGAAGAGGTCGGCCCGGCCGGGAGCGCCGCCGGGCCGGGCCTGCTCCTCCCGCACGGGGCGAACGGTCGCCGGATCATTCCCCATGTCGAGCTCGGTGGTGACGCCGAAGGCGAGCGCCCGCTCCAGCCCGCCCAGGTAGGCATGGGTGTGCGCGTCGATGAAGCCGGGGAGCAGGGTGCTGCCGGCCGCGTCGATCCGCTCCGCCCCCTCGGGGACCTTCACGTCAGCCCCCACAGATTCAATCTTGCCGTCCTTGACCACGACCGTGCCGCGCGGGATCAGGCGCTCGCCGTCGAAGATGCGGGCGTTGGTGATGGCGAAGGTCTCGCCGGCAGCAGCCGCCGGGAGCAGGAGGATAAGGATCGCAAGACTGAGCCTGTTCATGCCGCGATTCTAAGCGTGAAAGAATGAATGCATGCCATCAGCCTTCCTGCTAGCCCTGTTGCTGGCCGCCTCTGTCCTCACTCCCGGGAGGATGGTCGAACAGGAGCTCGCCGGTGGAGGGGCTCAGACCTTCCAGATCGAAGCCAAGGGGCAGCCCTTGCTGATCACGGTCGAGCAGCAGGGGATTGACGTGGCCTTGACGCTCCTCGACTCCGCCGGCAAGCCGCTCGGCACCATGGATACGGCCACCGAGCGGGTGGGGACCGAGACCTGGCTCATCCAGGCCGAGGGAGGGTACAGGCTGGAAGTCCGCTCGGCGAAGCCGGGAGCGCCGAAAGGCCGCTTCCTCGTCAAGGTGGAGGAGCTGCCCGCCGCGCCTCCCGAGAGGATCGAGGCCGAGCGGCTCATGACCGAGGCGGGGCTGCTCTTCACGCAGGAAGACGGGGAGGCGAGGCGGAAGGCCCTGGCACGCTACACCGGGGCGCTCGCGCACTGGCGGACCCTGAGGAGGAAGGCGGAAGAGGCGCGCGCGCTGTTCCGCCTGGCCGTCCTCCACCAGATGCTCGGCGAGGCCCAGCCCATGCTCGACCGGCTCGCGGAGGCCCGCCCTCTCTACGTCTCCCTGGGGGACCGCGCGCGGGAGGCCGACGTCCTCACCTACATTGGGCTCGCCCTCAGAGGCTTGAGCCGGCACCGGGAGGCGATCGACTCCTACGAGCAGTCTCTCGAGATCCGGCGGGACCGCGGCGACCGCTGGGGCGAGGCGATCACCTCTCTCAACATCTGTCTGGCCCGCCTTGACCTCAACGAATGGCAGGAGGCGATCTCCTGCTTCGAACGGGTCCTCCCCTTGCTGAGGGAGGTCGGGGAGCCGGACACCGCGGTGCTCAACGGGCTCGGAGGCGCGTACAGCCTCCTCGGCGAGCCGGCAAAGGCAGAGGAGTACTTCACCCGCTGCCTGGAAAGCGTCCGCGCCCTCCGGGACACGGGCCGCGAAGCCGCGATCCTCAACAACCTGGCCGCGCTGGCTGCCGATCAGGACGATCTCGGCAAGGCGCTGGATTACTACGGCGAAGCCTTGAATGTGTTCCGGAGGCGCGGAGACCGCTCCTGGGAAGCCCGCATTCTCGTCAACCGCGGCAATGCCTACCTTTTCTTGGGCGAGCCGCAGAGGGCGCTGGAGGACTTCGAGCAGGCCCTGCCCATCCGGCGGGAGCTCAAGGATCGGGAAGGGGAGGTCAACACGCTGGGCAACCTGGGAGTGGCCCAGGAGCGTCTGAAGGACGTCGTCAAGGCTCTGAAATCCTACGAGGAGGCTTTGAGGATCGCGCAGGAGTTCGGCTATCGGGCTGGAGAGGCGTCCTCGCTCAACCTCCTGGCCCAGGGGCATCTCGCGGCCGGCAATCCGGATCATGCGCTGGAGCTCTTCGGCCGGGCCGGCGAGCTCCAGCGCGATCTCGGCAACCGCAGGGGGCTCGCGCTGTCTCTGCACAGGACGGGCGAGGTCGAAGCCCGGCTCGGGCGGCCTGAGAAGGCGCTCGCGGCCCTGCGCGAGGCGCTCGATCTGCGGCGCGCGCTGGACGACCGGGTCGGGCAGGCGGAGACCTTGACCTCCATGGCCGCCGTGGAGCGCGCCCAGGATCGTCTCGAAGAGGCGCTCGCCCTCGCGTCGCAGGCCATCGGTCTCGTCGAGTCGGTCCGGGCCATGGTGCCGGACCCGGAGCTCCGCGCCTCGTTCATGGCCTCCCGCCGCCTCGCCTTCGACCTCGCCCTGGGACTGCGGATGGACCTGGAACGCAGGCAGCCCGGCAAGGGCCACGCCGAGGCGGCGCTCGCGCTCAGCGAGCGTGCCCGCGCCCGCTCGCTGCTCGACCTGCTGCAGGAGGCGCGGACCGAGATCCGCCAAGGCATCCCTCCGGAGCTGCGCGAGCGGGAGACGAGCCTCGCCTTCCAGCTCAGGCGCAAGGCCCGCGAGCTGCGCGCCTCCACCAAAGAGGAGAGGCGGGCGCAGCTCCAGCGCGAGCTGACCGACCTGCTCGCCGAAGCCGAGCGCCTGGAGCATCAGATCCGCCGCAGCAACCAGCGCTACGCCGTCCTCGACCAGCCGCCCCTCGACGCCGCCGCGATCCGGGGCCTCCTGGATCGGGACACCGTGCTCCTGGAGTACACCTTGGGCGAGGAGCGGAGCTTCCTCTGGGTCGTGACCCAGGATCGGGTGGAGAGCTTCGAGCTCTCCGGCCGCATGGAGATCGAGGCCGCCGCCCGCAGCAGCTATGAGGATGTACGCAGCCTCGAGACGAAGAATGCCGAGGCGCACAAGACCCTCAGCCGGCTCCTCTTCGAAAAGGTGGCCGGCCGCCTGCACTGCCGGCGCCTGGTGATCGTGGCGGACGGCGCCCTCCAGTACGTGCCCTTTGCCATCCTGCCCGACCCCGAGGACCCGTCCGGGAGCGTTCCGCTCGTCGCCGGGCACGAGATCGTCTCGCTGCCGTCGGCGTCGGTGCTCGACATCCAGCGCCGTATGTTCGGTGGCCGGCCGCGGGCGGAGAGACCGGTGGCCATCCTCGCCGATCCCGTGTTCAGCGCCTGGGACTCCCGTCTTCCCAAGCCGGGCGGCGGCACGGCTCCGCCCCCTTCTTCTTCCACCAGGACGAGCGAGCCGGCATTGCGCCTTCAGCGGCTGCTCGCGACCAAGCGCGAGGCCGAGGACATCGCGGCGCTCCTCCCCGGCCAGGCGTTCCTGGCGCTCGGAGTCAAGGCCAGCCGCGCCACCGCCCTGAGCGGCGAGCTCGCAAAATACCGGGCCGTCCACTTCGCCACCCACGGGATGATCCATGCGGACACCCCCCGCCTTTCCTTCCTCGCGCTCTCCATGTTCGATGAGAACGGCCAGCCTCAGGAGGGCGTCCTGGGCCTCAGTGACATCTACAACCTCAAGCTGGGGGCGGACCTGGTGGTGCTCTCCGGCTGCGATACGGCATTGGGCCGGGAGATTCGAGGCGAGGGTCTGATGGGTCTCACTCACGGCTTCTTCTATGCCGGCGCGGAACGGGTGATGGCGAGCCTGTGGCCCGTGGAAGACCGCGCGACCGCCGAGCTCATGAGCCGCTTCTATCGCGCCATGTTCAAGGACGGGCTCCCTGCGGCCGCCGCCCTGCGCTCGGCTCAGCGCTCCATACGAAGCGATCCGCGCTGGCAGGACCCCTTTTACTGGGCTCCTTTCGTGCTCCAGGGCGACTGGCGCTGAGCCCTTGCAGATCAGTTCCTTCAAATGAAATGATTTTCGCTTCCGTGACAAGAAGCAGTGAGGGATGAGCGTGAGAGCCCCATTGATTTCCCATGTGAAAGGAGTCTGAGATGGCTGACATCAACTACTTCCTCAAACCGCTCAGTTGGAAGGTGCTCGCCAACGGGGGCGCACTTCTGGGCAAGATACTTCCCTTGAAAGGCAGCATGATCAAGATCGAACGCCAGGCAGCCGGGTCGCCCAAGATCCGCATCGTGGCTCTGGATGGGGCCGCGTCCCCGCGGGTGCTTCTCAAGGACTTCAAGTTCCAGAAGCTGAAGGGCCGGTTGGAGCTGACACCCCCGAAAGCGGACTACGTTTTGATCATCGAAGAGGACAAGACCAACGGCCAACTGCGCGTGAAGGCCAGGGCCGAGCCGATCCAGCCGACAAGGGCAGCCGGGCCCGTGCGCAAGCTGCCCAAAGAGGACATGACGGGCACCTGGGGCGCGGAGGCCAACCCCGGCGGCGGCAAAGGTTAGCCTGCGCGGTATGATCCCGCGCATGAAAACGTTTGCCGCTTTTCTCACCGTCCTTTGCCTGTCCACGTCCGTCCAGGCGCAGGCTCCCCGGCTGCCGCAGCCAAGCCCCGCGGCGAAGGCCGCCCTGACGGTCGGCGTCACGGACGTGGAGATCGTCTATCACCGGCCCGGAGTCAAGGGGCGGACCATCTGGGGCGAGCTCGTGCCGTGGGGCGAGGTCTGGCGCCTCGGCGCCAACGATGCCACCACCATCTCCTTCTCGACTCCCGTGATGGTCGAAGGGCACGACGTGCCGGCCGGCACCTACGGGCTGTTCGCCATCCCGGCCAAGGACAAGTGGACCCTGATCCTCAACAAGCAGCCCAAGCAGTGGGGCGCCTACTTCTACAAGCCTGAGGAGGATCTCCTGCGCTTCGACGTCAAGCCGCAGACCGGGCCGGCCACCGAGTGGATGGCCTTCACTATGACCCCCGCCTCGCCCGACTCCGCCGTGATCGAGATGGCCTGGGAAACGGTGCGCGTCCCCTTCACGGTGAAGGTGGATGTGGACCGGATGGTCTGGAACGATCTCGACAAGGCCCTGGCCGGCAAACCTGACACGGAGGTCTACCTGACCGCCGTGCACTACGCCCTCGACAAGGGCACCCGCCTCGACGAGGCCATGACCTGGACGGACAAGGCCCTCGCCCTGCAGGAGAACTTCTGGGGCCACGAGTACAAGGCCAAGCTCCTCCAGCGCCAAGGCAAGGTGGACGAGGCCGTACAGCACCTGGACAAGGCGATGGTCCTCGCCAAGGGCAAGGCGCCGCAGGGGTACATCGATGGGTTGGCGAAGCTCAAGGGGGAGTGGAAGGGCTAGCGGTCGAAATACCCCTCCCGGGTCCGCGCTCTGTAACCTCCGCGGACCCGGACCTCCAGCTTGTGCCAGGAGCCGTCGCCGTGGTTCTGGGTCGGCTGATAGCCGAGCACGTACTGCTCCCTCAGCTCGCGGAGGATCGTCTGCAGCGCGGCCCCGACCTGGCCGATCTCGGGGATGACCTCGACCCGTCCGCCGCTCTCAGTCACCGCGGTCTCCAGCAGCCGGAGCTGTTCCTCATGCCCGTTGCGGTCGCGCCAGGCCGACGAGCGCTCGATCCTCCCTCGCGAGGTTTCCTGGAGACGAATCCAGTAGAGCAGCGCCTGGCTGCCACGGGCGGCCCAGCGCACGTCTTCCATGCCGAGCGTGCTCTCCACATCCACGCCGTCGCTCAACAGCACCACAACCCGGCGCCCGAACCTCCCGTCCAGGTCGCGGAGAGCCAGGTAGAGATGATCGTTGATCGCCGTGCCGCCCCGGGCGGCGACGCCCTCGACAGGCGTCAGCAGCGTGGCAGCATCGTTCGAGAACGGGGTGCGCATCAGCAGCTCGTCCGAGAACAGCATCACCGAGACCTCGTCCTGCGGCAGGACCCGCGACACGAAAGCCTTCACCCCCTCGGCCGCGGTGCGCAACCGGGCTCCCTCCATGCTGGCGCTGGCATCCAGGAGCAGGACCGCCGAGAGCGGCAGGTCTCCGCGGGAGAAGGTGGATACGGCCTGGGGCTCGCCGTTGTCGAGGATCTCGAAGTCGGCCGCCGTCAGGTTGAGGACCGGGCTGCCGGACGGGCGGGCCACGGTTATATAGAGCTGCTGCAGCTCGACATCGATCACCTCGTCGACATGGATCTCCGACTCGGGAGGGAGAGGGGGAAATGGGGCCTGGAGGAGGGCGGCGAGCAGGAGAGCTGGAAGCATCAACTCTTTCCGAGGGCCCGGGCGAGAGCTGCGAGGCGGAGGATCGACTGCTGCGTCAGGGAGCGGCGGACCTCGTCGAGGGCGGCGGTGGGCCACTGGCCGTAGCGATGGCGCGGAGAGCCGTCCGTGGCTTGCGGTCTTGGCTTGACACCAGCCAGAACTTCCCGCGCGGCGGAAGCCGAGCCCTGCCGTTCGAGCAGGTAGGCGAGCTGCACCGCGAGCTGCGTCTGATTCGGGAGGCGGGCCACGGCCTGCCGCAGCAGGGCGACGGCGCGGTCCTGCTTGCCGTCCTGAAGCTGGAGGCGGACCATCTCCTGGAACGCCACGGTCTTGACCCACTCGGGCACGGGCTCCGAAATCAGCCGTTGCAGGGTGTCACGCGCCTGCGCGGC
This sequence comes from Acidobacteriota bacterium, assembly GCA_034667225.1. Taxonomy (GTDB): domain Bacteria; phylum Acidobacteriota; class Thermoanaerobaculia; order Multivoradales; family UBA5704; genus DATMER01. Next base: position 137,896 of record JAXDKG010000066.1, on the reverse strand, counting down.
CTTCCCGATCCGGTCGAGGTTGACCCCCAGGCGCAGGCGCCCCTCCGCGCTGTCGGGATGGGCCTGAACCAGCCGTTCCAGAACGTCGGCCGCCCGCGGGTAATCGCCGTCGCGCTCGGCGCTTGCGGCCAGAAAGAGGCCCACGGCCTCGTTGCGGCCGTCCAGTGCGAGGGCCCGGTCGAGCATCGAGCGGCTGGCGCTCTGGACTCCCGAGGCGAGGAGATCGGCCGCCAGGCTGAGCAGGGCCTGGGCCGCCACGCTCCCCGAGCCGCCGCGTTCGGCATAGCTCGCGGCGAGATCGGCCGAGGTGCGGCGGGCGCTCTCGGCCAGGTAGAGCTCCTTGCGCTCCCGCAGGCTGCGGTAGAGCTCGGCATGGAGGAGCGCCAGGGGGAGGAGGACCTCGGGATCGCCCTTGCCGAGGCGTTGCGCGGTCTCCAGCTCGACCTCCCTCAGGGCTTCGGCGGACTGCGGCGACTGGCGGTAGAGCCCCGCCTCGATGTCTCCCAGGCGGGAGACGACCTGGTCCAGCGGCGTGCCCGAAACGAGGCTGCGGAGCGCCTCCTCGTAGCCCTGACGGGCGATCCGCTCCATCTCCGCGTTGCGGCGGCGGCCCTTCGGCGCCTCCGCGGCGGCCACTGGGGCCGGCGGGCTCTCGCCTCCAAGCCGCCGGAGCTGGGCCCAGATCGGCTCCTCGGTCAGCGGGTTCTCGGAAAGGTAGAGGATGGTCAGCTCGGGCGTCCTCACGCCGGCCATCAGAACGGAGGCGCGGTAGCGCCCGGTCTCCAGCTTCGGCAGGTCGAAGTCGCAGACGAGCCGCTCGGGCGCGATATCCGAGGGGCGGGAGGTCCGCGACCGCTCGACCAGGAGGCCGGGCACCGAGAGGACCTGCTTGCCGGCCTCGGTCCGGATCTCCAGCGTGACCGCGGCCTCGGCCGGCAGCCCCCGGCCGAGGAGCGCCACCCGCCGGGTGCGTCCGCCCGCGAGGAGCGGCAGCGAGGAGGGGAGGCCCCAGCCCTCGTCCATGAGCAGGGGGGCCAGGGAGCGCTCCAACCCCTCGGCGGCCTCACCGGGCCTCGCCAGCACCCAGCGCCCGCGCGGATCGCTGAAGAGCGGGGGGAGGAGGACCGGACCGGTGGATGCGGCGGGCACGGTCAGGGGGAGGACCCGCAGGCTGTAGCGCAGTGTGTCGGGATCGACCACGAGCACCCGCAGCGACCCCGCCCCGGCGGGCATGGTGACCGTGCCCACGAACTTGATGCCGGTGTCCAGCACGGCCTCGCCGACCTTGGCGAGGTCGAGGCTCAGACTCTGGGCCAGATAGTCGTTCACGGCGCCATCCGGTCCCATGGCATAGGCATAGATCTCGACGCGCTGTACTTCCTTTCGACCGTCTGCAAGGAGCCCGTTGCCCTCGATCTCCACGAGCAGGGGGACGGCGAACCGGCCCTTTTCATCCGACTCGCTGGAAGGGACCGCGATCGCGGCCATGGGCAGGCCGCCCCCCTCCTGCCCCGTGGTCAGCAGCGTCGCGATGGGACCCTGAAGCCCCCGCAACGGGCGGGTCTGGAGAGCGAAGGAGAGATGGTCCGCGGGCTGGGCGGACGCAGGCAGGGAGAGCAGCAGCGCCAGCGCAAAGGCGCTACGAAGCATCCTTCCCCTTGCCCTTCTTGCCCGTCCCCTCCACCTTCAACTCCAGGCTCACCGCCGACTCGACGGCCGCGACGTCGTCCCGTACCGCGACGGCCAGCCGGTAGATGCCGGGCCGGACCCGCACGCTGGTGGCGAATGCGCCGGTCTGCCCCATGGAGGCGACCATCTGGGCGTTGGGGATGCGGACCGGCGCCTCCAGCTTGTTGCCGGTGGTGAGGCCGGATTCTCCCTGTGTGAGGAGGAAGATCGCCAGCCGCCCCTGGTGCTCGCTGCCGTGGGGCAGCAGCATCAGCCGCGACAGGGGGATCTTGATCGAAACCGGCACGGTGTAGCTGCCGTCGCGCTCCCGCTTCCCCTCGCCCAGCTCCACCTGGACATTCAGCGGGTTCTCGGACACGTCGAGCAGGAGGGCGGCGGCGGCCCGCTCCTGGGTCCGCTGGTCGGCGGTCTTGGCTCGGTATCCCGCGGGGGCGCGGAGGCGCACGCCAGGCCGGCTCACGCGCACCTCCAGGGGATGCCAGGCGCCGTCGTCTTTGTGCGGAGACGGATACGCCAGCGAGTAGTGGCGCTGGAGGTCCGACTCGAGGCCCTCGGCGAGGCGCTCAATCCCCTCCAGGTTGAAGACGGCCATGCCGCCGGTGCCCTGGCTCAGCAGGTGGAGCGACTCCCCGGCGCCGGTCTCCGTCTGGATTGTGGAGCCGCCGACGTTGCGCGGGTCCGGCCGGCCCGAGTCCCCCCCGGCAGGGGCAGTGACATAGACCGCCACCCGGTTGGCGCTGGCACCGGCGGCGAGATCCCGGAGGGCGCCCCGGAGGTCCCAGCCCGGCCGCTCCAGGTCCACGGTGCCGGAGCCGCGGGCCGCGCGGGTGGAGCGGTACTTCTCCAGCCAGGTCTGGTAGACGCCCTCGCCCGGCCGCAGGTCGAAGCCCGGGCTCACCAGGAGGACCGCCTTGCGTCCCGGCAAGCCGGCCAGCGCGGAAATGAGCCGGTCCAGGGAGACCAGGGATTGCAGCACCTCCGCCCGGCGGCGCTCGGCATAGGACCGGACCGAGGTCAGGGAAGTGCCGGCGGCCAGCTCCGAGTTCGACTGCATCTCCCCGCCCACGACGCCCCCCGACCCAATGGCTGTGGCGCTGGGCGCGTCGCCGGAGCGGATCTCGTCGAGCACAGCCTTGCGGGCGGCATGGTCCGAGGGAATCCCAGGGGAGTTCCTCTCCAACTGCTTCAGGGCCTCGGCGAGCAGGGCGGGGTCCGACGTGAACGGCTGCACGATCCGGAGCCCCGCTCCCAGGCGCGCGACCAGGACCCGGTCCGCCGCTCCCAGCAGACGGTCGAGCTGCCGGCCAATGCCCGCGTAGGCCGAAGACCGGTCGGCCGGCTGGATCTGCGCATCGTCGAAGAGGAGGACCAAGTGGAGAGGCGTGCTCTGTTCCCCACTCGCGGCTGCGAAATGGGTGACCTGCACCGGCTGGCCGTCGTCCAGCACCGAGAAGTCCTCCGCCGTCAGGTCCGGGACCGGCATCCCATCCTCGCCGGCGGCCACTACGTCAACATTGACGACCTCGACGTCCAGCTCTTCCGCGAAACGGGTCTCGGCGGGCTCCTGGGCATGGGCTGCCCGGCAGAGGAGGAGTGCCAGGAAGAGGACGGAACGCTTCATACGCCTACCAGGGGGACCACTTCAGGAAGGTGACCTGGGTCTCCGGCTGCACCCGGATCTCCTCGTCGAGCGACTCGATTGGCCGGTCGTCCACGAGGAGGACGAAGCCGTTGCGGTCGAAGGCTTCGAGGGCGGCGCTGTTCTGAACGTGCCAATCCAGCTTGCGCTCTTCCCGGAACTCATAGCCGTTGACATCCCGCTCGGTGTCGTGGCGCTCCACCAGTCCGAGGAAGCGCGCGGGGAGGGCCTCGTTGTACACCCTCACCTCCTCGAAGACGCGGGCGCGGATCAGCTCGCGCGCAGTGATCGTGGGGTCCGGCAGGTGCAGCGTGAGGCTCTGCCTGCGCTCCCCCGAATTCGTCTCGTCATGGATGGTCAGGGCCGTGGTCATTCCTTCTCCTTCTGCGGTAGGGCTCCTGCCATTGTAGCCGGCTTGACCCCCGGCGCTTATCCTTGTAGATTGAACATTGAAAGTGCAATCTGCAAGAAACCCCGTTTCCCCATGATTCCACGCGCTCTCGAGACCGCTCTCCATGGCGTCGCCCGGCAGTATCCGGTGGTGACGCTCACCGGTCCGCGACAATCCGGAAAGACCACCTTGGTCCGGGAAGCGTTCCCGGGCCACGCCTATGCTTCGCTGGAGGAGCCCGACGTGCGGGAGTTTGCACTCGCAGATCCTCGCGGCTTCCTGGGGCAGTTCGCGGACCGTGTGATCCTCGACGAGGTGCAGAGGGCACCCGACCTCTTCTCCTACATTCAGAGCATCGTGGACCGGGATGACGTCCCCGGGCGCTACATCCTGAGCGGCTCGCAGAACTTCCTCCTCCTGCGGTCCATCGGCCAGTCGCTCGCCGGCAGAAGCGCCGTCCTCCATCTGCTTCCGTTGTCGCTCGCCGAGCTCGAAGGGCGACAGCCCTTCCCTCTTGAGGCGCTGGGCAAGGAGATTCCCGGCGGGAGCCGGGAGAGCTCCCCCGACTTCGCAGACGTCCTGTTTCGCGGCTTCTATCCGCGGATCCATGACAAAGGCCTGGACCCATCCACCTGGCATTCGGGCTACTACCAGACGTATATCGAGCGCGATGTCAGGGAGGTCCTCAACGTGGGAGATATCGAAGCTTTCGGCCGCTTCGTCCGTCTCTGCGCCGGCCGCAACGGGCAGCTCCTCAACCTCAGCTCTCTCGCCAACGACTGCGGCATCACGCATACGACGGCCCGGCGCTGGATCTCCATCCTCGAGGCGAGCTTCCTCGTGCTCCTGCTCCGGCCGTATCACGCCAACTTTGGCAAGCGTCTGATCAAGAGCCCCAAGCTCTACTTCATCGACACGGGGCTTCTGTGTTACCTCCTGCGGATCCAATCCCCGGAAGACCTCCGCCTGCACGGCAGCCGCGGGTCCATCTTCGAGAGCTTCGTCGTAGCGGACCTGCTGAAGAACTTCCTCAACCGGGGCCGCGAGGCAGACCTCTATTTCTGGCGGGACTCGACCGGCCATGAGATCGACGTGGTGATCGACCGGGGCCGCGAGAGAGTGGCGGTCGAGATCAAGTCTGCCCAGACCGTGGCCGAGGACTTTTTTGTGGGGATCGACTTCTGGCGCAAGCTGGTGGGCGACCTCGAGGCCCCCTCGGCCCTGATCTACGGCGGGGGCCGCAGCTTCCGGCGCTCCGGCGTAGCGGTCCAGAGCTGGTCGACGCTGTAGGCCCGAGGGGGCGGGCGAGCCCGCCCCCTCTTACCAACTCCTACGGTTGCTGCACGATCTTCACGTCATCCACGGCCGCCTCGACCAGGCTGGCCGTGCTCGCGTCCGCGGCCTCGATCCGGATGCGGACCGTCTGCCCCGCGAACGAGCTGATGTTGATCGACTGCGATGCCCAGACTGCGTCGTCGTTGTTCGCGGCTCCCAACTCCTCGAAGACGAGCGAGGTCGTCGAGCCCACGATCCTGACCCGGAAGAAGTCAGCGGTCGACGAGTTCGTGCCATGGGCCATGTAGAAGGAGAAGGACAGGGTCAGCACACCGGTCGAGGGGAGCGCGATGGCTGGCGACTGGATCGTGGTCACACCGCCGTCGATGTCGAAGTCGCCCGCGGCAGCCCCCGCAAGACGGCCGGTCACCAGGTCGTTCAATCCGCTCACGGTCGTGCCGAGCTGCTTGGTGCCACTGGACGTCGTGGCTGCCGGGTCGCCACGCTCCCACAGCCCGGTCGTGGCCGTGTCCGTGGCCAGCGGGTTCACCGTCCATCCCAGGCTCGTCTCGAAGGTGTCGGAGAAGACCGTGACCGGCGGGTTGCCGCCACCCGCGGCCACATCGCCCGTCACCACGAGGGAGAAGGGCTGCGGACCGCTCGGCACGTTGAAGGCCTTCACCGACACGGTATACGTCCCCGCGGCCGGAGCGTTGAGCAGCACCTGCTCCAGCGTGTTGCGCCGGTCCGACGTGCCGCCGGTGGTGGACTGGCCGGAGGCGAAGACGTTGCCCCGCCAGATCGTTCCCGTCGGGCCGGTGACGGTCAGGTCCAGGTCATTGACGAGATTCACGCTCGCCGCCGGGGTCGAGGGGAAGTCGGTCCAGGCGAGCGTCGCCTTGAAGGCCTCGCCGCTGCCGACCGTGAACGTCCAGGTCTGCGTGGCGGTCGAGCCGGTGGCGAAGCCGGTGTTGTCGTCGTTGACCCAGAGCTCCCGCGCCTGGCCGGTGAAGAAGAGGGCGTTCTCCAGCAGCACCCGTCCCCAGCCCTGGCAGTTGGCCGGGATGGCGGTGGTGCCCGTCATGTTCACCGCCGAGTTGACCAGCGTCGCCTTGAGCAGCGCGGCCGAGGGGGTGAAGCCGTTCGCGGAATTCTCGCTGCCCGTGGGATACCAGCCGTCCGTGTAGTACTGGCGGATCAGGGCGGTCAGGCCGGCGGCGCCCGGGGTGGCCATGCTGGTGCCGCTCATCGAGATCGTGCCGCAGTTGTTCGTCCCCGTGTTGCGGTCGTTGGCGGCCGAGACGATGCTCGATCCCGGCACCGTGATGTCGGGCTTGATCCGGCCGTCGAGCGTGGGGCCGCAACTGGAGAAGGAGGCCATGCTGTTGGCGCTCGTGCTGCGCAGGGTGGCGCCCACGGATACGCCGTTCTTGGCCGTGGAGGGGCTGCCGACCGAGCCGGTCCCCGGGCCCGCGTTGCCCGCCGCGAAGAAGATCAGGAAATCCTTGTGGTTCCACATGAACTCGTCCACATCCTGGCTGCCCGACGAGTAGTTGCTCTGCACGGCCGCGTTCTCGTTGTCGCCCCAGGAGTTGGTGTGCATGCGGGCGCCCTGGCTGTAGGCCTGCTGGAAGATGGGGTTGAGGTCCACCACCGGGCAGCCGATGCCGGGCAGGTCGCCGCAATTGTCCACCGAATAGCCGCCGTCCTGGATGACCAGCTTGGCGCCGGGGGCCATGCCGTCGGCGGTGTTGTGGAGCAGGGGGTTGGCGAAGTTGTCGCCGGCCACCGTGCCGGCCACGTGGGTGCCGTGGTTCTGGCTGTCCCACTCCGTGCTGCTGATGCCGCCGCTGCACTCGGTCGACCAGAGGAAGTTCACCGCCACGACCTTGCGCTGGCTCTGATTGGCCACCGTGCCGCCGTTGCAGGGGTTGGTGGGGGGGAGGCCCAGCGCGGTGTCACGGAAAAAGCACATGTCGGGATCGATGCCCGTGTCGAGGATGGCGACGGTCTGCCCCTCGCCGAAGATCCCCTGGCTGAAGATCGGCGTGGTCTGGCCGCCGGAGAGGCCCGACTGGCCCACCCAGACTGTGGTGTCGTTGAGCAGCACCCGCCGGGGCTCGACATCCATCCAGAACACCTCGCCGAGCTGCGCGAGGGCCTCGCGGTGCGCCGCGATCTCGGACGGCGTGAGCAGCAGCCGGACGCGGGAGAAACGCTCGCCCCGGCCCCAGCCGACCACGCCCGGCACGCCCAGCTCATCCCGGATCTGGCGCACGGTCTCGCGCACGTCGGCATCCGGAAAGACCTGGAGCATGACGATCCGGGGCTGCTCCTTGATCCCCAGGGCATCCTGCGCGAAGTCGAACGCCGGGATGTCCGAGATCTGCCGCGAAGTCTTGTAGAAGGGATGATAGAGGCCGGCCCAGCTCGCGCCGAGCGCCCTGGCCTTCTGCCGCCAGCCGGCGGGCATCTTCACGAGGTAGGCGTAGTGGGGGAGATAGGTGTAGACCTCCAGGCTCGCCTCGCGCAGGGCCTTCTCCTGCTGCGCGGTGATCGGGCCGGGGAATTTGACGATCACGGTCTCACTGGCGTTCTGCAGATTGCCAGGCGCCCGCAGCGCCTCGGGGATGGCCGGCATGGGCCGGCCGGTGTCGATGACATGGGAGTTGAGGAGGATCAGCCTCGACTCATCCGCCGCCGGAGCTTGCGCCTGGGCCAGGCTCGAGCCCAGGAACAGCACCGCGACGCTCCACCCACACAGCATTCTTCTCGTCATGAATTCCTCCGTACCGCAGAAAGTTCGTTTCAGGGAAAGCGGACTTCGGACATCTCTGAAAGGACTGGTGCGGACGGAGGCCGGGGGTGAGCCGGGCAACATCCGGCCGCTCCCTTCGTACTCTCTCCAAACCAGGTCTGAGAGGAGGTCCTCGTGAGCTTGAATGCCGGGCAACGATTCCTGACGGTCTACTCCGCGGTCCTGACGGTCGCGCTCGCTTCCATTGTCCTGATGGGCATGAGGTCCGACGGGAAGAAGGCGTCGTTCGACGAGATCACGGTGCAGCGGATCAACGTCGTGGAGCCGGACGGGACGCTGCGGATGGTGGTCTCGAACCATGACCGTCTGCCGGGGATCATCGTGCACGGCAAGGAGCGGCCGTTCGAGCGTCCGCAGGCCGGGATAATCTTCCTGAACGACGAGGCCACCGAGATCGGCGGCCTGATCTTCGGCGGGCGCCGCAACGCCAAGGGCGAGATCGTGGACTCCGGGGCGAGCCTGTCGTTCGACCGCTACGAAGCCAACCAGGTGGTGCAGTTGATCGGCGTCGACGATAAGGAGGACCGCTTCGCGGGCCTCGCCGTCATCGACAGCCCCTCGGGTACCGAGACGCATCGCCGGATCTGGGTCGGGCGGGGAGAAGACGGCGCCGCCACGGTCAACCTCATGGACCCGCAGGGAAGGAAGCGGCTCGTCATGAAAGTGGATGCCGACGGAACGCCCAGCCTCGTGTTCCTGGATGCGGATGGCAAGGTCGTGAGCCGGATGGCGGCAGCCGGCACTCCGTAGCATTTCATCGCGGCTGGAGCCTTCAACGCCGCGGGTAGATACATAAAACCCTCCGGTTGAGCCTTCCCACCCGTGGGTCGAGACGGAGAACCCGCCGGTGGAGCCTCCCAACCCGCGGGTTTCCCGAGCCAACCCGCGGGTTCCGCGTCTCACCCGTGAATCCCGCGTCTCAACCCGCCGGTTCTGTGACACAACCCGCGGGTTTTGTAATGCAACCCGCAGGTTTTGTGTTCCAGCCCATGGGCTTTGCGTCTCAACCCGCGAGCTCCACGTCCCAAATCGCGGGTTTTCTGTCTCTATCCGGGGGTTGAGAGGCCCCAGCGGGCTTTCCCACGACGATGACCTCGGGTTGGCCCGCCAAAGCCGCGGGTTGGGACGCGAAGCTCTCGGGCTGAATAGTTCCACCGGCTGGTCGAGCCGCATGCAGACTTTGGGCTCCGCCGTTGACACCCACGCCTCCGCGTGGTCTCATCACCTCCTAAATCCGAGGGCATTCCGGAGGTCCGATGAGAGCGATCCGAGCGGTCACGCTGTCTCTAGCGCTGTGCTGTCTGTCCGCGTTGCCCGCCGTAGCGCAGTCCTCCTGCGCGGCCGAGCAGCCGGCGGCCCTGCTGCCCAAGGACCCGGCGCTCTGCGCGCGGCTGGCGTCCGTGATCCGCCAGCCCGCCGGGCTCCCTCTGGAAAAGTACGAGGACGCGCTCGGGAGCTTTCTGCGCAACTTCTGCCACCGCGACGAGGCCGCGGGGTGGAAGCGGGACAAGCGCGTGCGCGACACCGGACCGTTCACCGCCACGCTTCAGGAGGGCCAGTGGGTCGGCGCCTATCACGGCACGCACGCGCCGGTCGTCATCTGGTACTCGCCCGAAATGTTCGCCTGGATGAAGGCCAACCGGCCGGTGGAGACGGCTGCCCCCGCCACGGCAGCGTCCATCCCGGACGGCGCCGTGATCGTCAAGGAGATGTTTCCCGCCCCGGCTGCCGCCTGCGCAGGCGTCGATCCGGTCCGCCTGCTGCCCACGTCCGGAGCCGCCGTCATGGTGCGCGACCGCGAAGCCGCGCAGGATGGCTGGTTCTGGGGTTATTTCGGCTTTGGGCCCCCGGACCCCGACTATCCGCCGGGCCCGACGAACCGCTATCCCTACATGGGCTTCGGCCAGTACTGCGTCAACTGCCATGCCTCGGCGCAGGACAACCTGACCTTCTCCAGCCTGCGTAACGTCGAGGGGGAGCCGGGCGAGCCGCTCGTGTTCCTCTCCCAGAACTTCTTCGACCCGAAGCCGGTCCCGAGCCATCACCGGCTGGTGTCGCTGCCGACCGACGACGCGCCGCGCCTCGGCCAGCCGCTCTATGTCTACAACCGCGACTTCATCCAGGCCATCGGCGCCGGCCGGCTCCCCAGGCCCACCTGGGAGACTGTGGCGCGGATGCCTTCGGAGACCTACGACAACGTCTGGGTGAAGGCGGGGACGGTCACCGCGGCGAGCCAGTTCGTGACCTCGTCGCAGTGCATCGGCTGCCATGACGCGGGCGGCACCGGATTGCAGTTCGACATGACGGCGCCCAATCCGCATGGCGACAACCTGCTCAATCTGTCGCCGTACGCGACCTGGAAGACCTCGCCCATGGGCCTGGGCGGGCGCGATCCGATCTTCTACGCGCAGCTCGCGAGCGAGACCGAGACCTTCCATCCCAAGGCCTCGCCGGTCGTCCAGGACATCTGCCTCGGCTGCCACGGCATCGCGGGTCAGCGGCAGTACAAGATCGACGATCCGACCGATTGCAAGTCTTCCCACTTCCTGCGGACGTACGCGCAGGCCGTCCCGTATCCGAAGGAAGATCCGCTCGCCCCGTACGGAGCGCTCGCGCGGGACGGGATCTCGTGCACCGCCTGCCATCGCATGCTGCCCGGCGAGGGGCCGGAGAACCCGGCGAACCCGGCGATATCGCAGCCGCAGAATCGCTGTCTCAAGGAGCGCCAGGACTTGCTCAACCCCGACAATCGGGGCTTCGCGAGGACTTTCACCGGCAGCTTCCTCGTGGGGTCGCCGGACGAGCTGATCGGACCGTTCGAGGACCCCAGGACGCGGCCGATGGAGAACGCCTTCGCGATCAAGCCCGTCCAGGCCGCGTCGATCCGCAGCTCGGAGGTGTGCGGGAGCTGCCACACGGTGCACCTGCCGGTGATGGCGGACGGCAAGATCATCAGCCACACCTACGAGCAGACCACCTATCCGGAGTGGGCGTTCAGCGCCTACCGCACCGGGGATACGCCGCAGGGTGCGCTGCCCTCGGGAGCGGGTCCGCTCGCCGAGTCGTGCCAGGGCTGCCACATGCCGAACAAGGACGCGAGCGGCAAGCTCTACCGGAGCAAGATCGCCGGCATCCAGGAGCACAGCAATTTCCCGGAGACGGAGTACGCCCTGGCTTCGAAGGACCTCGACCTGCCGGTGCGCGAGGGCTTCGCCCGCCATACGCTGGTGGGCTTGAACGTCTTCCTGGTGAAGATGGCGCAGCAGTTCCCGGACGTGCTGGGGATCCGGACGCAGGACCCGATGCTGGTGAGCAAGGGGCTCGATCCCCTGCTCTTCAGCGAGCAGGCGATGCTTGATCAGGCCTCGCAATCCACGGCCCGGATCGCGATATCCGGGGTGAAGACCAAGGTGGAGAGCGGGGGCGGCAAGCTCACGGCCATGGTGCGCATCGACAGCAAGGTCGGCCACAAGCTCCCGTCCGGCGTGGGCTTCCGCCGCGCCTTCGTGGAGTTTTCCGTGCTGGACGGCAACGGCAGCGTCCTCTGGGCTTCGGGGCGCACCAACGGCGCCGGTGTGATCGTGGACGAGAGCGGCAAGCCGGTCGAGGGCGAGCTGTGGTGGAAGGACGACTGTTCGGCGCGGCTCAATCCGGACAAGCTGGTCTTTCAGCCGCATTTCGAAGTGGTCAGCCGGCAGGACCAGGCGCAGATCTACCAGGAGCTGGTCACGGCGCCGGTGGGCAAGAACCCCGAGTGCGGTCTGCATGTGACAGCCCGGCCGCCGCTCACCACGAGCTTCCTCTCGATCTGCGGCCGGGCCAAGGACAACCGCATCCTGCCGCAGGGCTTCCTGTCATTGGCCGAGCGCACCGCGATCGCGCTGTCTCTGGGGGCGAACGCGGATCTGGCCGAGGATGTGGAGCCCCACGGAGTCGGGGAGGATCCGGATTACCGGGAGGGCGGCGGCGACTCGCTGGTCTACGAGGTCGATCTGGCGGGGATGTCAGGCACGCCCGCCGCGGTCCAGGCGACGCTCTACTACCAGGCCACGCCGCCGTTCTATCTCCAGGACCGGTTCTGCACCTCGCGCAGCGAGGACACCCAGAGGCTTTACTTCCTGGCTGGTCACCTCAACCTGGAAGGCACGGAGGCTGCGAGCTGGAAGCTGGAGGTGGTGAGCACCGGACCGGTGCGCTTTTAGGTGATCCACGCCATCTCCTCTCCCCGGGGCTGGAAGAGACACACACCCACCACCCCGGGACCCACGTTGGCTCCGACCACGGGGCCGACCTCGGTCTGGATCAGCTCGGCCACCTGGAACTGCTCGCGCACCAGGGCGCGCAGGCGGTCGGCCCAGACCGGCGCGTTCGCGTGGCTGATGCCGGCGATCACGGGACGATCCTTTTCCACCCGCTTGTGCAGGAGCTCCAGGATTCTCGGATGCGCAGCCCGGCCGCCGCGCACCCGGTCTACCGGCGCGACTTCGCCGTCCACCATGCCGAGGATCGGCTTGATCCCCAGCAGGCCGCCCATCAGCGCCTGCGCCTTGCCGATACGGCCTCCCTTCGCCAGGAACTCCAGGGTGTCCACGACGAAGAGGGTGTGGATGCGCGGCGCCATGTCGAGCAGCCGCTCGCGGATCGTGGCCGCGGTCTCGTTGCGCGCCGCCATGCGGGCGGCGAAGAGGGCGAGCATGCCCAGGGCCGCGCTCACCTGGCCGGTGTCCACCACGGAGAGAGCCGTGCCGGCGCCATCCACCTCGTCAGCGGCGGCGCTTGCGTGCTCGAAGGTCTTCGAGAGCTTCGCGGAGATGTGCAGCGAGACCACCTCGTGCCCCTGGGCCAGCCACTCGCGGTAGCGCTCGGAGAAGTCGGCCTGGGATGGCGGGTTCGATTTCGGGTGCGTCTTGTTCGTGGCCAGCATCTTGTAGAACTGGCCGGGCTGAATGTCCACTCGGTCGCGGAAGGTTTCCTTGCCGAACGCGACCGTCAGCGGCACGACCGCGATGCCGTAGGCCTGGACAATGTCGGAGGGGAGGTCGGCGGTCGAGTCGGTGACGATCTGCACCCTGGGATTGGGATCGCGCCGTGCGAGCATGCCGCGCTCCTCGAGGGTGAGCAGCTCCTGGACGATCTCGCCGTCGCGGGCGGGAAGGCCGTCGAGCACCTCCTGGAGCGTGGCGCCGCCCTGGGCCAGCTCGAGGATCTGCTTCTGGAGCGGGGTGACGGTGCCGGAGACGGAGCTCCCAAGCTCCAGGCGCGCACGGGGGTCCGGGAACTCGCCGAGAGAGTCCTCGATGGCCGTGATGATCAGCGAGCTCAGCTCTTCCTCGATGTTCCGCTGAGGGATCGGTTCGCCGAAGAAGAGCTGGAACGGTCCTTCGTGCATCCGGCCCAGCCGGCAGAACGCCTTCAACCCTTCGACAGGCCCGGCAGATGCCGCGACGACCTCACCGCGGTCGAGCCAGATCTGGCCGCCGCGCAGCTCGATGCGTCCGCTCGTCTGCGCCCGGTTGAGCCCGCGCAGCAGCTCCAGGAGCGGGGTCTGAGCCAGGTCTCCGACCAGAGATTCCAGCTTGACGTCGGGCTCAGCACCGACCTCGCGGCCGAGGAGGACGAGGAGCAGCCGGCGTTCGATCTCGACGAGGGTCTGGCCTTCCATGGCCAGGAAGGAGACGGTCTCGGGGAGCCCCTCTTCCTCAGCGGCGTGGGCGCCGAGCAGCACCAGCGTGCGCCGGCCGCCGGCGTGGAGCTCCGCGATCAGGGCCTGCGGGTCGGGGCTTTCGGCAACCACCCGGGTGGTGGTGACGATGAGCGCCTCGTCCAGGCCTTTGGCGAAGCGCCGGCCGAGGGCGAGGTCGGAGACCGGCACGGCTTCATAGCCGTTTGCCGCGAGACCATGGCTGAGCTCTTCCAGGCGCTCGGGCACGGGATCGATGAGCAGGACTGCGGGACGGGCCACGGTTCGGTTTCCCCTCGGAGCAGAATCGAAATCAATGGGGCTGCAGCAGACGGAAGAGGCCGAGCAGGCTCTTCGGGACGTGCGGGCTGGAGCGCCAGCGGCGGCTCCGGCCGGCCAGCCGTTCGACCTCTTTCTGGACTGCCGCGGTTCCAGCCACCAGCATACCCGACCCGCGGCCTCCCGTGGCATCCAGCTTCTGGACGACGCCCTCGGCCGCTCCGGCACCCTCGGCGCTGTCGACCCAGGCAAGCACACCCGCGCAACTAGGCAGGATGGAGGCGATCTGCGGCTGGGCGGCCTTGGTGAGCATCTGCACGTTCAGGGAGACCTTGCCTCCAGGTCCAGTGAAAGTTGCGCTGCCGGCCCGGCGCAGCTCGACCTGTTCGACCAGTCGGCGCAGCGGCTCGTTGGTGCGGAACCCCGGCGCCTCTTCGAGGAGCTTGCGCAGCGCCGGCCAGACCGAGGGTTCGACAAGGACGAGGTAGGGGAGGGCCGAGGTGTCGAGGCCCGCTTTCTTCGCGGCATCGAGAAGTGTGGCGATGGCCAGCTCGAAGACCACGGCGCTGGAGATTTCCATGGTGTTCTGCGGCGCCGATTCCGGCACCTTGTCGCGGGTGCCGACCAGGCCGTGCTCGCAGAGCCAGGCGACCGAGAGGCGGGTGGTCAGCGGGGCTTCGGCCTCTTCGGCGATCAGGTCGAAGAGGCGCACCCCGGGCTGCTGATGGATGCGCGAGAGGATGCGCTGGAGGGGGAGGCCGCCGAAAGTCTCGCCGACCCTGGGCGGGAAATCGGTCAGGGTCTGAAGCGGCTCGCCCGTGCCTGGAAGGAGATGGCGGCGCCCCTCCATCTCGTCCTTGAGCCAGGCCGTGTGCATGAGCAGCTCGTTGACCGGGAGGCTCTCTTCCTGGACGGGTGCGTGCGCGCCCCCTTCGAAGCGGAAGCTCCCGTCCTCGGCGCAGAGCAGGGCCAGGAAGGCTTCCCGTCCGCGCAGCGCCTGCCAGCGGGCGGCGACGGTCTCGCCGTCCCGCAGCTCGACCGTGCCCGAGGTGTTGCCGCTGCGCACGCGCAGGCTGCCGGTCTTGCGGACCTGCTGGAGATACTGGAGCACGGCCCAGAGCGGATGGGTCGCGAGGTCCCCCTGGAGCATCTGCTCGGCGCCGCGTCCGCCCAGCAGGCGCTCGGCGCGGATGAGCAGCTCCTCCAGGTCGAACGGCCGGGCGAGGTAGTCGTCGGCGCCGGCGCGCAGGGCCGCTACGCGCTCGGCGGGCTCCCCCCGGTCGGATAAAGCGAGCACCGGCAGGGTGCGCGAGTCGGACTGCGTGCGCAGGGTCTGGAGCGCCTCCACGGCGGGCTCGGAGCCCGTGTCCAGGATCACGAGGTCCGCCTGTTGCTCATGGGCGGCCTCGACAGACCGGGAGCCGTCCGTGAGCAGGCGGACCTGATGGCCAGTCACGCGGAGCCGGTCCTCCAGCACCGCGGCAAACACCGAGTCGGTCTCCACCAGCAGGATCTTGGCCATGCGGCGCATTCTATGGGACACGGACACACGGACGAACACGGACTTGCATGGACGAGCACGGACCAGCTCCGGATCCTGTCCGTGCAGGTCCGTGTGAGTCCCTGTTCGTCCGTGTGTCCGTGCTAGAATGCCCTTCATCTCGTAGCGAGTCTTTGCGGTGGTTACACGGCCGGGTGCTTGGCTTGAGCGCAGCCGTGTTCCAGGGAGGAGGAGGCTTGGACCTGGAGCAGTCCCGGTGGACCCCGGCCGGTGGATGGGAACCCCGTCCCCCCGGCAAATTGCGCGACGTACAGCTCGCGCTCGTCTTTGGCGGCCCCGAGGCCCTGAAAAAGAGCTCCCTGCGGGAAACCGTCGGGGCCGCGTACCCGGACGCCTACCTCCTCGGCTGCTCGACCGCGGGGGACATCTTCGGCACCCAGGTCTCGGACGATTCTCTCGTGGTCACGGCCATGCGCTTCGAGCGTACCCGGGTCATCGGCCGGTCTACGCGCATCGACGGCCCCGAGGACAGCCAGGCGGCCGGGGAGCGCCTGGCGCAGTCGCTGGCGGGCGAGGGGCTGGTGCACGTCTTCGTCCTGTCCGACGGCCTGCACGTCAACGGCAGCAAGCTGGTCGAAGGGCTCGCCCGCAGCCTGCCGGCGGACGTCACCGTCACCGGCGGCCTGTCCGGCGACGGCCCGCGCTTCGAGGAGACCCTGGTGCTCGGCGGTGGCAAGCTCGAGCCGCGCGCCATCGCGGCGGTCGGCTTCTACGGCCGCGACCTGCGGGTCGGCTACGCCTCTCTCGGCGGCTGGGACCCCTTCGGACCCGAGCGCCTGATCACCCGGTCGGAAGGCAACGTCCTCTTCGAGCTGGACGGCCGCTCGGCCCTGGACCTCTACAAGACCTACCTCGGGCCGCACGCCCGCGAGCTGCCGGCGAGCGGCCTGCTCTTCCCTCTGAGCCTCCGTGCGGAGGAAGGTTGCACGCCGGTCGTGCGCACGATCCTCGCGGTGGACGAGGAGCAGAGCAGCATGACCTTCGCGGGCGACGTGCCCGCGGGGAGCTACGCCCGCTTCATGAAGGCCAACTTCGACCGCCTGATCGACGGCGCCGTCGGGGCCGCGCGGACGAGCTACGAGGCCGTGGGCTCCACCTCGCCCGACCTGGCCCTGCTGGTGAGCTGCGTGGGGCGCAAGCTGGTCCTCAAGCAGAGGGTGGAGGAGGAAGTGGAGGGGGTGCGCGAGGTGCTCGGCGAACGCACCGTGCTGGCCGGCTTCTACTCCTATGGCGAGATCTCGCCGTTCACCCCGGACGCGCGCTGCGAGCTGCACAACCAGACCATGACGATCACCACGTTCACCGAACGCTGAGCCATGGCCGACCGCCACAACCTGCTCCAGCGGCAGATCGGGCGCTTCCTGGGCAGCGAGGAAGCGCTCTCCTGGCCGGGCGAGCAGTTTCTGGACGCGGTCGACAAAGCATACCGGCAGGCCGATTACGACCGCGCCCTGCTGGAGCGCTCCATGGACTTGAGCTCCCAGGAGCTGCTGCAGGCCAACGCCGCCCTGCGCGAGTCGCTCGCTCAGCTCCAGGCCTCTGAGGAGGAGCGGGCGCGGCTCCAGGTCATGGGCGCCCTCGGCCACCTGGTGGGCGGGCTCGCGCATGAGGTCCGCAACCCGCTGTTCTGCATCACGGCCACTTTGGACGCGCTGCTGGACAACCTGGACGATACCGCCGATCCCAAAACGGTTCGCCGCGCTCTGCAGGGACTCATCGAGCCCACCGCCCGGCTGAGCGCGCTGATGTCCGAGCTGCTCGAGTACGGCAAGCCCCTGGGCCAGAACCTGTCGGCCGGGGCGCTCGGCGCCGTGGTGCTCGAAGCGCTCGCGGAAAGCCGCAGCCTTGCCGAGAGCCGCGGCGTGCGGCTCCGCGCCGAGCTCGGCGAGCATGACCGCAAGGTGAGCATGATCCGCCCCCGCCTGCTCGTGGCGCTCTCCAACCTGGTCCAGAACGCGGTCCAGCACACCCCGGCCGGCGGCGAGGTCGTGGTCGAGCTGACCAGCCATCAGGCTGATGGGGAGCGCGGCTGGGTCCGTTGCGCCGTCAAGGACTCGGGGCCGGGTTTCCTGGAGGAGGACCTGGCGCGCATCTTCGAGCCGTTCTTCACCCGGCGGCGCGGCGGCACCGGCCTGGGCCTCTCGATCGTGCAGCGGGTGGTGGAGGAGCAGCGCGCCCGCATCGTGGCCGCCAACCGGCCCGAGGGCGGGGCCGTCGTCACGGTCGATTTCCCTGTTATCTGACCCGGCAGTCGGAGCTGGCGCCCTTGCGCACCGGCTCGGGCCCCCAGACCACTCGATAAGGGACGTCCTTGGCCGGCTCGACGAAAGAGACTTTGAGCGAGAGCCCGGTCGCGTCCGTCTCCAGCACCGTGAAGCCGTACCTGCTGGCCGTTCCCCAGCGCTGGCAGCCCGTCCGCTCGAAAGCCCGCAGGTGCCGGCCCGCGCCCCCGGACACGAAGAAGTGGACGCCGCCCTCGGGCTCCAGCGCCTCCAGGTCGTGATCGTGGCCGGACAGGTAGACGTCCACCTTGTGCTTCAGGAGCAGCGGCAGGAGATAGTCCCTGATGCTGGGGATGCTGCCGGATTGCCCGCCGTGCTCGCCGTTCGAGTACACCGGATGATGGCCGTAGACGATCTTCCAGCGGGCACGGCTGGCTCCGAGGGCGCGGTCGAGCCACTGCCGCTGCGCGATCATGGTGCCTCCCGGGTCCTGCCCGGGCTCGTCGATGGGCGTGGTGTCGATGGCGAAGAGCTGCACGGCTCCGGCGGTGAAGGTGAAGTATTGGCGGGGCAGGCACCAGGTGGCGCTGCGGCGGGAGCGCTCCATCTCGGCGCGCGGGCTCTTCGCGTTCTTATAGTCGTGGTTGCCGAGGACCGCGTAGACGCGGATGCCCATCGGGCTGTAGAGCCGCTCCCACTGGCTGGTCCAGCGCGGGTCCGTCGGGCTGTTCAGGCCGGCCGGGTAGAAGTTGTCGCCGAGAGTCAGGCCGAAGTCGAACGGCTGGTCCGCGTGGTAGGCGGTGATGGCCTGGGCGACGTTGTTCTGCGGCCCGGTGTTGCGGTTCGGCTGCTCGCCGAAGTCCCCGAACGCGACGAAGCGGAGCCCCGGGCTGCCCGGCAGCCCCACACCGGGCACCGCGGGCGGATCGTCGAGCGATCCTTCCTGGATCAGCGGAGCGCAGATGTCGCCGAGGGCCGGCGCCGAGGCCGACGGATCGGCTGACGGCTGGGCGTCGGATGACCCCACCTTGCCGGTTTGGGATCGAGGATCGCAGGCGCAGAGGAGCAGGGCGAGCAGGAGTGGGGCGCGGCGCATGGGCCGGAGTCTACCTTGGGAAAGGCGGTGAGGGGATCGGGCGGACGGCTCGCGCACGCCGGGGGAGCGCGCCATCCCCTGCGGGGAGGAGACTCTCCCCACGAGGGAGCGCGCCATCCCCCGCGGGGAGGAGCCTCTCCCCGGCGTTGGCGGCTTGCGCACACGGGGGAGCGGCGCTCTCCCTCGCGGGGAGCGGCTCCTCCCCTGAGTTGGCGGCCTGTTTTCGTCGGGGAGCGCGTCGCCGACGCGAGGGGAGCGCCTTCTCCCCTACGAAAATGGCCTGCGCACGTCAGGGAGCACGCCGCTCCCTCAGAGGAGCGCGGCAGTGAGACAGTTAGAATGGCTGCCGACACAAGGAGCGACGCTGTGCCTCAAGTCCGACTGCTGACCGTCCTGCTCGTCCTGGCCGCCCTGCTGCCGGCGTCCGTCCGCGCCCTGGAGGGTTCTCCTCCCCAAGCCGTGGATCCCGCCGCTCTCCGCCGGGAGATCGGAGCGCTGCGCCTCGATCCACAACGCGCGGTGACGCTCGACAACGTCAAGCTCGCGGCGGGGCTGGCCCAACTCCAGCTCAATGGAATCCTTTTCCCCACCAGCCCGGTGGGCGGCAAGGTCGTGGAGATGGTCTTCCTCGGCGAGGGGCGGGTCACGCTGGAGCCGCCGGACCCCATCGAGGCCGGCCAGCTCGAGCTGTTCACCGGTCAGAGCCGGCTCGACGCCGAATTCGGCGAGGCCGTGCTCGTGGTAGGCCTCGACGCCGCGGTCGACGCCATGCTCGGCAAGGCCCTGGCGCAGCCCGACGCCGTGACCTCGGCCCGGGCCGAGGTCCTGTACGACGAGTGGCGCGGGCGGCGGGAGCGTGAGGTGCTGGGAGTCGAGCGCAGCCTCCTCGCCGACGCCCTGCGCGACCCGAGCGCCGAGGGCTACTTCGCGGCCCTGTTCCGCGGCGCCGAGCCGGGCGACTTCGTCTACCTGGTCGATCCCGCCAGCCGCGAGCAGGTCACGCTCGGCCGGTTCACGCCGCTGGATGCCACGGAGAAGGAGAAGCGCCGCATCCTCAAGGAGATCAGCCGCGAGCAGCGCAAGGGCCGGCTGATCGGCCTGGAGCTGGACGACCTCGGCACCTGGGACACCTGGCTCTCCGCCTCGCTGCGCGATGCCCAGGGCCAGCCCCGGCCCGGCAGCCCGGCGTTCGAGCCGAGCAAGTACACGCTCGACGTCACGATCGACGACAAGCTGCGCCTGAGCGGCAGCGCCCGGATCGACCTCGCGGCGGTCATCCCGGGCTCGCGCACCGTGCTCGTCCGGGTCGCGGACCTCGAGGTGAGCAAGGTCACGGACGCCGCGGGCGCCGCCCTCTTCTTCCAGGCCGTGCCGGGCGTCGACGAGGTCGCCGTCGTCCTGCCTCCGCCTTCAGACACCGGAGGCGAGCCGCCGGCGATCGTCGTCCACTTCGAGAGCAATCCGATCGAGAAGGACTGGAACGTCTACCGCCTGCTGGACACGGAGACCTGGTACCCGCAGACCGGCGAGGTGAACCGGGCGGCCCACGACGTAACCTTCCACTGGCCCAAGGGGCTTGACCTGATGGCCGCCGGCAAGCGGATGGACGGCGGCGAGGCCGGCGGGCAGCGCTGGGAGCGCCGCGTCTTCGACGTGCCGATCCTCGCCTACACCTTCGAGCTGGGCAACTTCGACATGGTCACGGCGAAGGCCGGGCACGTGGACCTCCGCTTCGCCTTCGGCGCGGGTGCGACGCTCACCGGGCGCGGCACGCGGGAGAGCGTCATGCAGGCGGTCAAGGACTCCCTGGCCTATTTCGAGGAGACCTTCGGACCGTACCCGTTCGACGAGCTCACCGTGGTCACCGCCAACCGCGGCTTCTCCCAGAGCCTCCCCGGGTTCGTGACCGTGAGCAACTTCCTACTCAACGACGCGGGCATGTGGAACAAGATGCTCGGCCTGGAGGACCGGCGGCTGGTCGTGGCCCACGAGATGGCGCACCAGTGGTGGGGGGACCACGTGGGCTGGGCGAGCTACCGCGACCAGTGGATGAGCGAGGCGCTGGCGAGCTATTCGGCGCTGCTCTTCGCCCGCGAGCGCCTGAACAACGAGCTCTCCGGCGTCGATCTCACCGAGGGCTGGTACGAAGCGGTCTCCGAGCGGCTGCCGGACGGCTCGACGATCGAGTCGGTGGGCCCCATCGTCCTCGGCTGGCGTCTGATCTCCAGCCGCGCCTCGGACGCCTACCAGCCCATCGTCTACATGAAGGGCGCGGTGGTCATGGACATGCTCGCCCGCTCGCTCGGCGAGGATGTCTTCCCCAAGGTCCTGCGCCAGGTGGTCAAGGCCGGCGGCGGCCGGACCATCTCGACCGAAGACCTCTTCTCCATGATCGAGACGGTCACCTCCGCCGACCTCGATCCCTTCACGGCGCAGTACGTCTACGGCACCGGCCTGCCCGAGGTGCTCTACAGCGCCAAGTTCGAGAAGACGGCGGACGGCTGGCTGGTCAAGGGCACGGCCCGCCAGCAGACGACGCACCGCTTCCGCTACAAGGTCGTGCCCACGCAGCGCGGGACCTTCGACGTGG
Organism: Acidobacteriota bacterium; assembly: GCA_034667225.1. GTDB lineage: Bacteria > Acidobacteriota > Thermoanaerobaculia > Multivoradales > UBA5704 > DATMER01. The sequence goes on along the minus strand of JAXDKG010000066.1, from coordinate 116,656 downwards.
TGCTGAAGGCGGCCCAACAGGTGGACGTCAAGACTTCCACGGTGGTGGTTCCGGTCACGATCGCGGTTCACAATCCTGCAGCGGGCAAAGTGGGGAAGGACGGGTCGAACGGCGCGATCAAGGGCAACATCGTCCTCAAGGGGGAGACGACCGAGTTCGCGATCAACGTGAAGTACGAGCCCAGGAGGCTCTGGCTGGACAAGGACAGGCGGGTCTTCGCCTATTTTCTGGACGAGGGCCGGAACCCCAAGTGGTTCCATTACCTGCAGGGCCAGGCCGCGGCGGTGGCCGGCGACGCGGCCGCGGCGGCCGCGTTCTACGACAAGGCACTCGCGGCCAAGGAGCCGCCGCCGGACGACGGCGGCAGCACCGTCACCTACGACGATCTGAAGTGGCGCGAGCGGCGCCTCAATGCCTGGATCGAGCTGAGCCGGGCGCGGCTGTACCTGGAGCAGGAGGACGAAGCCGCGGCCGAGGCGGCGATCGGCCGGGCGCAGCGCGCCCTGGGGGATGACGACCCGAACGTGCGCGTGCTGCGGGCCCGCCTGGAGATCCGGCGGGGCGATTACGAGAAGGCCTACCGCCGCCTGCGCAAGGGGGTCATCGCCTCCGAGACGCTGGACACGAGCGAGGCCTACGTCCTCCTCGCGGTCGCCGCGCAGAAGGCCGGCCACGCCGACGACTTCCTCAGGGCCCTCAAGTGGGCCAAGGATACCGGCGCGGACGTCTCGGCGCTGACGGGGTCCTGATCACCACCGCCGCGGCGCGTCGAGGATGCTCCGCACCGTATCCCTGGCGATCAGCAGCTCCTCGTTGGTGGGGATGACATAGGTCCGCACCCGCGCGCCGTCGGCGCCGATCTCGCCTTCCTTGCCCTCCGTCAGGGCTTCGTTGCGGGCGGGGTCGAGCGCGATGCCGAGGAAGTCGAGGTCGGCGCAGATCCGGCGCCGGATCTCGGGGGAGTTTTCTCCGATACCGCCGGCGAAGACGATGGCATCCGCCCCGTTCATCCGCGCCAGATAGGCGCCGATGTACTTCTTCACCCGCAGGCAGAAGATGTCGATGGCGAGGCGCGCCCGGCGGTCCTGGTTCTCGCGCTCCTCGGCCAGCAGGTCGCGCATGTCGTTGGTCAGCCCCGAGATGCCCAGCAGGCCCGAGCGCTTGTTGACCAGGTTGTCGAGCTCGTCGAAGCTCATGCCCTCCTTGTGGTGGAGGAAATCGAGGATCAGCGGGTCGAGGTCGCCGCTGCGCGTGCCCATGACCAGCCCCTCGGCCGGCGTGAGCCCCATGGACGTTTCAAGCGACTCGCCGCCGCGGATGGCGCAGATCGAGCAGCCGTTGCCCAGGTGCAAGGTGAGGATGTTCGTGTCCTTGTCCTCCTTCTTGGCGAGCTGGCGGTAGCGGTAGGCGATGTAGCGGTGCGAGGTGCCGTGGAAGCCGTAGCGCCGCACCCGATGGCGGACGTAGAGCTGGTACGGGATGGCATAGAGGAACGACTCCGCCGGCATGGTCGAGTGGAACGAGGTGTCGAAGACGGCGGCCTGGGGGATGCCCGGGCCGAAGACCTCGTGGGCCGCGAAAATCCCCTTGAGGTTCGCCGGGTTGTGCAGAGGCGCGAGGTCGATGCAGTCCTCGATCTGCTCGATGACGGCTTCGTCGATCACCACGGAGCGGGTCAGCTTCTCGCCGCCATGGACGACCCGGTGCCCCACGGCGTGGACGTCTGCCAGCGAGGAGATCACGGCGGTGGAGGGCGCGACGAGCCAGCGCAGGACATAGTCCAGAGCCTCCCGATGGTCGCGCAGCGGCATGGCGAGCTTCTCCGGCGTCTTGCCCTGAACGCGCAGGGATAGGATCGCCTCGCTGCCGATGCGCTCCACGGCCCCGCGGGCCAGCTCGCGGTCGGCTTCGCGCTCGATCGTCTCGAGGTCGGTGGCGATAAGCTGGAACTTGAGCGAGGAGCTGCCGCAGTTGAGGACGAGGACGTTCATAGGTGCCATCCTAGAATACCTGGCATGTCGAGACGTACCCTGGCTGCCGCCGCCCTGCTGATCGCCCTGACCGCCCTGTCCCTATGGATGCTCCGCCGTCCGAGGGAGGAGAGGCAGGACGGCCGGGTTCTCACTCCGGCCACCTTCGCCGACCTGCCGGGCTGGGAAGAGGACGATCCGTCCGAGGCCCTCTCCGCCTTCCGCCGCTCTTGCCGTCGCATGAAGAGTCCTGTCTGCGAGGCCGCGGCCCGGGCCGGTTCCGCGAGGACCTTCTTCGAAGCCAACTTCCAGCCCTTCGCGGTCAGCGCGGGTGACGACCCGGAGGGTCTCTTCACCGGCTATTACGAGCCGCTGCTCCAAGGCAGCCGGAAGCGGAGCGACCGCTACCGCGTGCCGCTCTACATCCGTCCTCCCGACTTGGTCATGGTGGACCTCGGGGACTTCCGCGAGGAGTTCAAAGGGCAGCGGATCGCCGGCCGGGTGGAGGAGGGCGATCTGGTCCCGTATCCCGATCGCAAGGCCATCGAACAGGGGGCGCTGTCCGGCCGCGAGCTGGAGCTGGTCTGGGTGGACGATCCGGTCGACGCCTTCTTCCTACAGATCCAGGGCTCGGGCCGGGTGCGCCTCGACGATGGTAGCGAGATACGGGTGGGCTACGCCGCGCAGAACGGCCATCCTTACTTCGCGATCGGCAAGGACCTCGTGGAGCGCGGAGCGATGCCCAAGGAGCAGGTCTCGATGCAGTCGATCCGCCGCTGGCTGGAGCAGAACCCCGACCTCGCGGACGACGTGATGGCGCGCAACGCCTCCTACGTCTTCTTCGAGGAGCTGAAGGGCGAAGGCCCCCTGGGAGCCCAGGGTGTCGCCCTGACTCCCGGCCGCTCGCTGGCGGTGGATCTCAAGCACTGGACTCTAGGGACCCCGGTCTGGCTCGATACCCAGGCGCCCTCGCCGCGGGCGGGGGAGCCGGATCGCCCGCTCCGACGGCTGATGATCGCGCAGGACACCGGCGGAGCGATCGTGGGGGTTGTCCGGGGCGACGTCTTCTGGGGCCACGGCGAGGAGGCCGCGGAGATCGCCGGCCGGATGAAGCATCCCGGGAGGATGTGGGTGCTGCTGCCGCGGTCTCATTGAGAGTAGAATTGGGACATGACCAGGTCCGGTCTGGTGATCCTTTGTGGAGCTCTGCTGACGGCCTGCACCGCCGGTACGGTGAAAACCGACAGGCCCGGTCAACAGTTCGGTGGCGTGATCAACCACGCCGATGCAGGAATCTTTTCAGTACGTTACGCTGACAGGAGGGACGCCCACAAAGCGATGCACAGGCATTGCGGCGGTCCCTACGAGATAGTTGGGTACGTGGCTCAGAGGGGCGGTTGTCTGCAACCCGCTCAGCGGCGCATCTTGTTCAAATGTGTAGAGGACGGCTCCGGCAGCTAGATGACGTCAGCGCCTAAAAAGGCATGCGTCTTCTGCGCCATCGCCCGCGGCGAGACCGAGGCCTTCCGGGTCTTCGAGGACGAGCTGTGCGTCGCCTTCCTCGACCACCGGCCGCTGCTCCACGGCCATTGCCTGCTGGTGCCGAAGACCCACGTCGAGACCCTGCCGGAGCTGCCGGAGGGCCTGGTGGCGCCGCTCTTCGGGGCCGCGCAGCTCCTCTCCCGCGCCTTGGAGATGGGGCTCGCCGCGGACGGCTCCTTCCTGGCCATCAACAACAAGGTCAGCCAGAGCGTGCCGCACCTGCACGTGCATGTCGTTCCGCGCTGGAAGAACGATGGGCTGTTTTCAGCCAAGCTGGTCTGGAAGCGGACTCCGTACAAGAGCGACGCGGAGCGGCGGGCGGTGCAGGAGAAGATCCGGCAGGCCCTCGTCGAGACCGACTGATATACTCCATAGGACCATGCCCACTCTCGTCCGTAGGATGCCCATCCTCGCGCTGTTCTCTCTGACCCTTTTGCCGCTCCTCGCCGCTGCCCAACCCCAGAAGCCCGGGGGTCTTGTGATGAGGGCGCGGGTGAAGGCCGCCGTCCACCCGATCTCCGCGGAGCTGATCGTCGATGCCGTCCACGATGCGGATGCGGCGCGGGCTGCGGTCCTGATCATCGAGCTGGACACCCCCGGGGGCCTGCTCACCTCCACCCGCGACATCTCCTCGGCCATCCTGGGCGCGCAGACGCCGGTCGTGGTCTATGTCTCGCCCGCGGGCGCTCAGGCCGCTTCGGCCGGCTTCTTCATCCTGATGTCCGCCGACATCGCGGCCATGGCTCCGGGCACGAACACCGGCGCCGCCCATCCGGTCGGCGCGGGCGGGGGAGACATCGAAGGGACCATGGCCAAGAAGGTCGAGGAGGACTCGTCGGCCAACATCCGCGCGCTCGCCCGGCGCAACGGCCGCAACGTCGAGCTCGCCCAGGCCGCGGTGATCGACAGCCGCTCCTACACCGCCGAGGAGGCGCTCGAAGGCAAGCTGATCGACCTGATCGCGCCCAGCTTCGACAAGCTCGTCGAAGCCCTCGACGGCCGGACCGTCAAGCGGGGAGACGACCTGGTGACCCTCCGCACCAAGGGCGCAGTCGTGGAGGAGATCGAGATGTCGGAGATGCGCCGGATCCTCTCGGTCATCGCCGACCCCAACATCGCCTTCATCCTGCTCAGCCTGGGTGGCCTCGGCCTCTACTTCGAGCTGATGAACCCGGGCGCCATCCTGCCCGGGGTGGTCGGCGGCATCTGCCTGATCCTCGCCTTCTTCGCGCTGTCCGTGCTGCCGGTGAGCTACGCCGGCCTGGCGCTGCTCTTCCTGGCCCTCGTCCTGTACATCGCGGAGATCAAGATCGTGAGCCATGGCGTGCTGGCGATCGGCGGCACGGTCGCGCTGGTCCTCGGTGCGCTGATGCTGTTCAAGACGCCGGAGCCGGCGATGCGGGTCAGCCTGGAGGTGATCGCGAGCCTCGCGCTGTTTGCTCTCGCGACCGTGGGCTTCCTCATGTTCATGACGATCCGGGCGCGGCAGGTGCCGGTCCGCACCGGGAGGGAGGGGCTGCTCCACGAGATCGGCACCGCCCGCTCGCCGATCGCCCCTCGCGGCAAGGTGTTCGTCCACGGCGAGATCTGGGATGCGGTCTCCGAGGAGCCCGTGTCGGCGGGCGAGCCCGTCGAAGTGGTTGCCGTCCGCAATCTGACCCTGGCGGTGCGTCCGCACCGCAGGAATGCAGCCGTCTGATCCCAAAGAAAGGAATCTGCGATGGGAGGCCTCTACGGAATCGGCCTGATGATCATCCTCGGCGTGTTTCTCTTCTCGCGCTGGGTGAACGTCCTCAACGAGTACGAGCGCGCCGTCACCTTCTGGCTCGGCCGCCTGTCGCGCCAGCCCAAGGGCCCCGGCCTCGTGCTCATCTTCTGGCCGCTGGAAAAGATGATCAAGGTCTCGCTGCGGACGGTGGTGCTGGACGTCCCGCCGCAAGACATCATCACGCGGGACAACGTATCGGTGAAGGTCAACGCGGTGATCTACTTCCGCGTGGTCGATCCGGGGCGCGCGATCGTCGAGGTGGAGAACTACCTCTACGCCACGAGCCAGCTCTCGCAGACGACTTTGCGGTCGGTGCTGGGGCAGGCGGACATGGATGAGCTGCTGTCGGAGCGCGAGAAGCTCAACGAACAGCTCCAGGCGATCATCGATGCCCACACCGATCCCTGGGGAATCAAGGTCTCCATGGTGGAGCTCAAGAACGTCGACCTGACGACCGAGATGCAGCGCGCCATGGCGCGGCAGGCCGAGGCGGAGCGCGAAAAGCGCGCTAAGATCATCCACGCGGCGGGTGAGCTGGAAGCCTCGGTGAAGCTCGCCGAGGCGGCGGAGATCATCGCCACGAACCCGGTCACCCTGCAGCTCCGCTACCTGCAGACGCTGACCGAGATCTCGGCGGAGAAGAACTCCACGATCATCTTCCCCCTACCGATGGACCTGATCGATGCGTTTCTCGGCCGCAGGGAGCGCAAGTAGGGAGCCTGTTTTTGACGAACTCGCACGAGCCCAGCTACTACGAGATCGCGCTGACCAACCGCCAGGTGGTCGTCGCGTTCGTGATCCTTCTGCTCTGCCTGGTATCCGCCTTCTTCTCGGGGCTCTGGATCGGCCGCGAAAGCGCGGCGCGGGGCGCCCAGGACCAGATCGTCAGCAACGTCTCCCCCTCTCCCACTCCCGAGGAGGGGCAGGCGCTGGACGAGCTGGCATTCTTCGAGGACGGGCAGAAGCCCGGCTCCGGTGAAGCTTCGCCGGCTCCGGACGCCACCCCGACGCCGGCCCAGGACACCACCCTGCTGGAGGATTTCGGCGGCGAGCCCGAGGAGGTGACGGAGCCCGATCCGGACCTTCCGGAGGGCCGCCGCCGCCGGGGCCGCGACCGTAACGCGGGCGCTCAGGAGGACGGGGAGGAGATCGCCGGGACCGCCACGCCGGCCCCTACTGCCACCCCGGCCCGTCCCGCGGCGGCATCGGCGGGGGTGACTCCCGAGCCGCGGATCGCCTCCGGGCAGGTGGTCATCCAGGTCTTCTCCTCGCCCGAGCTGGACCAGGCGGAGAAGGTGCGCGACCGCCTGATCAGCGGCGGGCACAAGGCCTACCTCTCGCCCGTTCAGGTGGCCGGCCGGACCATGCACCGCGTGCGCATCGGCCCCTTCAACTCGCGCGGCGATGCGCAGAAGGTGGCCGAGCAGGTCCGCAAGGGCTACAAACTGGATACCTGGGTCACGGAGTGAAATGGCTCCTTGCCGCGGGCGCCGGCGTGCTCTGGGCGTTCCAGTTCGGCCGTGAGCCGCACACGGTCGCCCCCTGGCTGGCTCTCGCGCCGCTGCTCCTGCTGCTCTCCTCGACCCGGGCCTCCGGCCGCTTGGCCTTCGTCTTCGGCTTCACGGCCTGGCTGACCGGGCTCTCCTGGATCGTCCCCACGCTGGTCACCTACGGCGGCATCTCCGAGCCGCTCGCCTGGCCGCTCACCAGCCTGCTCGCCGCCTACCTCGCCGGCTTCGACGCGGTCTTCGGCTGGCTCGGCGGCAAGGTCTGGCGCAGATGGGGCATCGGACCGCGCCTGCTGGTGCTGCCGTCGCTCTGGGTGGCGCTCGAATGGCTCCGCACCTATCTTTTCGGCGGCTTTCCCTGGAACCTCGCGGCCTACTCGTGGGTGGACGTGGCCGGAGCGCTGCCGCTCTCCGCCTGGATCGGTCCCTACGGGATCTCCTTCCTGGTGGTCCTGGCCAGCGCGGGAGTGGCCACGGCCATCCAGCGCCGCCGCTGGGAGCCGCTCGCCACGGCCTGGGCCGTGCCGCTCCTCCTCCTCCCCCTGGCCGGCCGCTGGAGCTTGCGCGAGGAGATCGAGCGGCACCAAACGGCTGGAATCATCGAGCAGGAGGGGGTGCCGGTGCGGCTGATCCAGCCGAATATCGCGAACCTGACCGAATACGACGCGGTGGCGGTGCTCCGCAACTACCGCAAAGTGATGGATGCCTCGGTCAAGGCCTGCCAGCCGGGCTCCCTGGTGATCTGGCCGGAGAGCGCGACGTGGCCGTTCTCCTATGCCAGCGATCCCATGCTGCGCGCGGATCTGGACGAGCTGGTGAAGAAGGGCTGCACGGTCCTGTTCAACTCCAGCCATCCGGTAGAGGAGAGCTTCTTCAACTCGGCTTATCTGCTGTCGCCGCAGGGGAGCGTGCACCGCTACGACAAGCGGCACCTGGTGCCGTTTGGGGAATACATCCCGTTCAAGGGGCTCTTCTCCTGGATGGACAAGCTGGCGCGCAACGCCGGCGACTTCCGGGCGGCGGCGGGGGTGACCCTGCTGCCCTGGGAACGGGAGAAGCTGGGCATGGCCATCTGTTATGAGGTGGTCTACCCGGCCGAGGTGGCCGAGCTGGCGCGCCGCGGCTCCACGATCCTGGTCACGATCACCAACGACGCCTGGTATGGCGACACCTGGGCCCCCTGGCAGCACTACCGGGCGGCCCGCTTCCGCGCCGCCGAGAACCGCCGGCCCCTGCTCCGGGCCGCGATCACGGGGGTATCTGCGATCGTCGGGCCGGACGGCTCGGTCTGGTCGCAGCTCGGCGTCTTCCGCGAAGGCGTGATCCGCGCCCGGGTGCTGGGCCGGTCGGACGTCACCTTCTACGCGCGCCATCCCTCACTGGTGCCGCTGCTGGCCTCGGCTGTCTCGGCCATTGCATTTGCGTTATATTTCGCTCGCAAGGAGAAGAGAACATGATTGCCTCGGACGCACAGCAGCGCATCGACACCCTCTCGGAGCAGCTCTCGAACCTCCGGGGGTATCTTTGAGGACACCGGCTTAGAGAAAGAGCTGTCGGACATCGACCGGCAGATGCAGGAGCCGGGGTTCTGGGACGACCCTACCCGCAACGCCACCCTCATGCAGCAGCGCCGCGGCCTGGAGCGGCGGCTCGAGACCCTGAAGCGCCTCCGTTCCGATGCCGACGAGCTCGCCACCTGGCGGGAGCTGTTGGATGAAGGGGAGACCGACGAGGATCTCGCGCGCTTCCTCGACCGCCTGAAGACCGACCTCGACCGCCTGGAGCTGGAGCTGAAGCTCTCCGGGCCGGACGACGACAAATACGCCATCCTGGCCATCCATCCCGGAGCCGGCGGCACCGAGTCGCAGGACTGGGCCGAGATGCTCCTGCGCATGTACCTGCGCTGGGGCGAGCAGCATGGCTACGCGGTGGAGCTGATGGAACGCCAGGACGGTGAGGAGGCGGGCATCAAGAGCGCCACCTTCGCGGTGCGCGGCGAGAACGCCTACGGTTACCTGAAGAGCGAGGCCGGTGTCCACCGCCTGGTGCGGATCAGCCCCTACGATTTCCAGGGCCGGCGCCACACTTCGTTCGCCTCGGTGGACGTCTACCCGGAGGTGGACGACACCATCGAGATCGAGGTGCTGGATAAAGACCTCAGGATCGACACCTACCGCTCCTCGGGCGCGGGCGGCCAGCACGTCAACAAGACCGATTCAGCGGTGCGTATCACTCACCTGCCGAGCGGCATCGTGGTGGCCTGCCAGAACGAGCGCAGCCAGATCAAGAACCGGGCGATGGCCATGAAGGTCCTCAAGTCGCGGCTCTACGACCGGGAGCTGCAGAAGCGCGCGGCGGAGCAGGCCGAGCGCGAGGGCAAGAAGATGGACAACGCCTGGGGGAGCCAGATCCGCAGCTACGTCCTCCACCCTTACCGCCTGGTCAAGGACCACCGCACCGGAGCCGAGGTGGGCGACACCAGCCGCGTGCTCGACGGCGGGGTAGATCCCTTCATCGAGGCCTTCCTGAAGGGCCAGATGGCGGCGGCTGGGAAAGAAGATCTGGCGTTCTAAGTGCGCCTCGACTACGTCTCTCCCCTCCCTCCCGTGCGCTCGGGGATCGCGGATTACAGCCTCGACCTGCTGCCGCATCTTGCTGCGCTGGCCGACGTCCGCCTGATCCACCTCCCCGGCCAGCCGGTCGCGCCTGAGATCGTCCAGGCCTGGCCCATGGCGCCCTCTTCCGAGACCGGGAAGGATGGGCGGCTGCCCCTCTACCAGATGGGCAACAACCGCCATCACGAGGGGGTGATGGAGCTGGCCGGACAAATCCCGGGCGTGCTCACCCTCCACGACGTGGTCCTCCACCACCTGCTCCTGGATGTCACCCTCGGCCGCGGCGAGTTCTACCCCTACAAGGAGCGGTTGACTCGCGATCACGGCTGGATCGGCGAGGCCGCGGCCCTGGCCAAGCGCTGGAACGCCTATGGCGACGCGCCCGTCTTTGGGTTGCCCGCCCATCGCGACCTCCTGCGCCGGCAGCGCGGCGTGCTGGTCCACAGCGAGTGGGCCGCGGCCATGGTCTGTGAGGAGGACCCGGACATCCGGGTGCGGGCGATCTCCATGGGAGTCCCCCTGCCGCCTGCTGCCGACGCCGAAGCCGGGCGCCTCCTGCGCCGCCGCTTCGGGCTCCCTGAGGACCGGCCGGTCCTCGGCTCCTTCGGGTTCCAGACGCCGATCAAGCGCACCGGGGTAGCGATCCGGGCGCTGGCCTATCCGGGGTTGGAGCACACCCATCTTCTGATCGTGGGCGAGGCCTCCAAAGGCCTGGAGCTGGAGGAGGAGGCTCGGCGCGCCGGCGTGGCCGACCGGGTCCACGTCCTGGGCTTCATTCCTTTCGAGGACTTCGAATCGGCCATCGCCGCCGTGGACCTCTGCCTCAACCTGCGCTATCCCACGGCGGGCGAGACCTCGGCTTCGCTGCTGCGCGTGCTCGCCGCCGGCCGCCCGGCGATCGTCTCCGACTATGCCCAGTTCGCCGACCTGCCGCCCGAGGCGGTTATACGGGTCCCTCTCGGTGGAGAGGAAGAGCCGGGTGAGCTGGCCGCGTTGCTGCGGGGCCTCCTGGCCAACCCCGAGCGCCTGCGGGCCATGGGGGATGCGGCGCGGGAGCACGTGCGAGTCCGGCACGACCCGGCACGGTCCGCGGAGGCGGTCGTGGAGGCTTGCCGCGAGTGGCGCGAGCTTCCGCCGCCCGGCGAGGGAACCTTGGACGTGCCACCTCCGAGCAGCCTCGCCTGGGGCAAGCTCGACGGCGAGCTCGAGGTCGAAGGGGCCGACCTTCCCTGGCCGGAGGGGGAGCGGCGGCGTCTCCGCATCCGTCTCCGGAACCGCGGCTTCGCCCGCTGGGTCGCCGGGGAGAGAGGACCGGGAGGCGTCGCGCTCGTGGTCAAGCTGTTCACGGACGAGGGCCTGACCGAGAACCTCCTCGCCAACCGTCCCTGGCTCCCTCTGCCGCGAGATCTCCAGCCCGGGGAGGAAGCCGAGATCGAGACCGAAGTCCGCCGTCCGCCGGGCTATGCCTACCTCTGGATCGAGCCCCATCTCTTTGGCGGCTTAGGGCTTTCGAAGCTCGGCGGACCGAGATGGGAGCGCCTCCTGTGAGGGCTTCCTGGGCGATTCTGATCGCCCTGCTACTCGCTCTCCTCGGCGCAACCCTGTTCGGTGAGCGCGCCGCCCGTCCGCCGGAAGCGGGGGACGAGCCGACCTACGCGCTCCAGGCTTCGAGCCTCGCCTGGGACTTCGACCTCCGCTATTCGGATGAGGACTTCGCCCGCTACCGGGAGCAATGGGGAGCGCGCCCGCCGGGGATCGACCTGGAGAGCCGCGACGGCGGACAGACCCAGGTCTACGGCCGGCCCTTCTTCCACGCTCTGGTGGCCGCGCCCTTTGTCCGGGCGATGCCCCAGCGCGGCATGCGGGTGGCCAACGCCCTGCTCCTGGCCGCTGGAGCGCTTCTCGCCGCCTGGGCTCTGAAAAGGCCGTTCTGGGTGGCGGTCTTCGTCTTCGCCTCGGTGACTTTCTCCTATGTCTTCCTGGCGACCGCCGACATCTTCCTGCTCGCCGTCACCGCTGCCGGCTTCGCCCTGATCTACTCAGGCCAGAAGGAAGCCGTCCTGCCCTCCATGTACGAGGAGGATCGGGTCTGGTCCTGGCGTGAGTTCGGACGCTGGTTGGCTGTCGGGCTGCTGCTCGCGATTCCCGGAACCTATCGTCCTCTCTACCTCTTCCTTCTCCTGCCCGCGGTCGTGGCACGGAAGAGCCGTGCCGGATGGGCGGGGCTGATCGTAGGGGCCTTGGGGCTCCTCGCCCTCGCCTCCTTCGTCCACGCCCAGACAGGAGGAGACCCGCTCCTCGTTCCAAGCCTCACCTTCGAGGCGAACCCCGGGCTCTTCGCCTGGAATGCCGTCTACTTCCTCGTGGGGAGGAACGTCGGAATCCTGCCGTACTTCCTGCCGGTCCTCCTGGCCCTGTTGGCCGCCCGCAGAGACCGCTGGGCGCTGGGCCTCGGAGCGGCCTTCGCGACGATCGGGTTCCTGGTGGCGCAGCCCTACGACTTCGCGGGTTTCGGAGGAGCAACAGGCAATCGCCTCTTCCTCCCGCTCTACGCGGCCCTCTGGTTCCTGGCAGCGAAGCCCATCCGCTCTGCCTGGGCGGTGGTCATCGCCCTCCTGGCGGTGCCCTTCCTGCTTCCTCTGCCCTCCGTAGCGGAGCGAATCCAAGGCTGGCTGCCGTACGAGGCGACGCAGCGGGAGCTTCCCGGAGCGTGGACGTCCCAGGGCGGCCTCCGCATCAAGCCCACGAGCCCGAGCGTCTGGCTGGCTCCGCGGGGGAGCGACTTCCGCATCGCGGGAGGGCAGATCGGCGAGCTGGTGGTCGCGAGCCCTGGCCCGCTCGAATCCCTGGAGCTGGAGTTCGACCGCAACGCGCCCACGACGCTCCAAGCGAACGGCGCGGAGGTGCGGCCGACGAGGCTCGGAGCCGACGGCTCGGTGACCTTCCCCGTGCCCCTGGGCTCCGGCCGGGTCCATCCCATGTGGTGGACCGGGGGAGCACACCACCTCTACACGCTGCGCTTCCATCTGCCGGGCGCACCGTACAAGCCGATCGCCTTCAAAGTGATAAAAAGGCACCCATGAGCAGTTGGATCCTGGAGCTTCGGAACCGCCTCTCCTCGCCGCCGCCAAGGCGGCTGGCCGCGAGTGATCTGCGTCAGGCCGCGGTGCTGGTGCCGCTCTACGTGGATGCGGGAGAGCTCTGGACGGTGCTCACCAAGCGCACGGACGACCTGCCGACCCACCGCGGCCAGATCGCCTTTCCCGGAGGCGGCCGCGAGCTCAAGGAGGACCCCTGGGCCGCGGCGCTACGCGAAACCGAGGAAGAGATCGGGCTCGACCCGAAGAGGATCCTCCCCCTGGGCGAGCTCGACGAGGGGGAGACCCCGGCCGGCTTCCGCGTGATCCCCTGCGTGGCAGCGATCCCCTTCCCCTACGAGACCCGCGTGAATGACCGGGAGATCGCCGAGGTCTTCAGCCTCCCCCTGACCGCCTTCACCAATCCCAGGATGGTGGAGGAGCGTCCGGTGAAGATCAACGGCGTCCAGCGATTGCTGCTCGTGTACCACATCGGCAACCGCCAGATCTGGGGGCTCACGGCGCGGATCCTCCAGAACTTGCTGGTGCGGTTGGGGTTGGAGCCGGAGGCGGAGAACTAGCTCTTCCCAGGTCGCACGGTCCCCAGTGTCTGGGCGTACAATTCAGATGTCCGGTGGGCCGTGCTCATCACGGTCTACCGGCCCGATCCGAAGCGATGGGAGAACTGGCGGACAAGGAGGCCCAAGAGATGATTCCCTTCGAGCGTTGTCCCGTCTGCGGCGGAGAGGTCATTGAGAAGACTGTGGAAAAGCTCCTGCGGGGAGGCAGGCATACCGCCGTGCTGGAAGTCCGGGCGGAAGTCTGCCTCCGTTGTGGTGAAAGGCTCTACTCCGTCGAGACCATCCGCCGCTTCGAGGAGATCCGGGCCAAGCTGGCGCGTCAGGAGTTGGATGAGTTCCAGCCCCTGGGCCGCTCGTTCAAGGTCGCCTAGCAGGCGTGACAAGCATCCCCGAGATCCGGATTCAAACCTGCAACGCGGCCCCCGTCCGGCCCGACGGCGAGTACGTCCTGTATTGGATGACCACCTTCCGCCGGCTGGGGTGGAACTTCGCCCTGGAGCACGCCGCGGACCGCGCCCGCGAGCTCGGCCGGCCGCTGGTGATCTTCGAGCCTCTGCGCGCCGGTTATCCCTGGGCCTCCGACCGCTTCCATCGCTTCGTCCTCGACGGCATGGCGGGTCATGCGCGGCGGCTGGCGAGGTCCAAGGTCCTTTACTACCCCTATGTGGAGCCCGCGCCGGGGCAGGGGAGGGGGCTCCTCGAAGCGCTCGCCGGCCACGCCTGTCTCGTCGTCGCCGACGATTCGCCGGGCTTTTTTCTTCCCCGGATGGTGGCCGCCGCGGCCGGCAAGCTGAAGGTGCGGATGGAGAAGGTGGACTCCAACGGCCTTCTGCCGCTGCGTGCGACCGACCGCGTCTTCAGCGCCGCCTTCCACTTCCGCCGCTTCCTTCAGAAGACCCTGCCGGATCATCTGGCCGATTTCCCCGAGGAAGATCCGTTCGCCTCGCCGCTGCCCGGGCGCCTTCCCGAGTTGCCCCCCGAGATTCTCCGCCGCTGGCCGGCCGCCCTCCTGGATGCCTCGCTGGCTCGTCTGCCCATCGACCATGCTGTCGCGCCGGTCCCCGGGGTAACCGGAGGCAACGAGGCTGCCGCCGCCGTGCTGGAGCGCTTCCTGGAGGAGCGGCTGGGCGGGTATGGCGAGGGGAGAAATCACCCGGACGAGGAGATATCGAGCGGCCTCTCGCCGTACCTCCACTTCGGGCACGTCTCGCCGCACCAGGTTTTTGCGGCGGTGGCTTCCTGGGAGGAGTGGACTCCCGAGCGGCTGGGACAGGGGGCGCGGGGCGCGGTCGAGGGCTGGTGGGGGATGAGCCCGGCTGCCGAGAAGTTCCTCGACGAGGCGATCACCTGGCGCGAGGTCGGCTACCACATGGCCTTCCACCAGCCCGATTTCGACCAGTACAGCTCGCTTCCGGACTGGGCGCAGCGGACGCTCGGGCAGCACGAGCGCGATCCCCGCCCGCACCTTTACTCCCTGGAGGAATTCGAGGCCGCCGGCACTCACGACGAGGTCTGGAACGCGGCCCAGACGCAGCTCGTCCGCGAAGGGCGCATCCACAACTACCTGCGGATGCTCTGGGGCAAGAAGGTCCTCCACTGGTCGGCGAGCCCACGGGAGGCGCTGGCGGTGCTGATCGAGCTCAACAACAAATACGCGCTCGACGGCCGCGATCCCAACTCCTACACCGGCATCTTCTGGTGCCTGGGCCGCTACGACCGGCCCTGGGCTCCGGAGCGCCCCATCTTCGGCTCCGTCCGCTACATGAGCACCGAGAGCACCCTGCGCAAGCTCCGCCTCAAGCGCTACCTCGAGAAGTATGCTTAGAATCGCCGCATGCGCCCCATCTTTCTCCTGGCCTCGCTCCTAGCCCTCTCCTGCGCCTCCATGCCCCACCCGTCCGGCAGCCTCCCCGGGGAGGTCGAGCGCGTCATTGCCCGCCAGGGCAAGCAGCGGCTCATCGGCGTGGCCTTCCACCACCTGGGCACGGGCGCGGCCTTCTCCGTCAACGACCGCGAGCGGTTCCATGCCGCGAGCACCATAAAGGTCCCGGTCATGATGGGTTTCTTCGAGGCGATCGACCGCGGCGCCATGCGGCTCGACGAGCCCGTCGAGGTCCGCAACGAGTTCCACAGCATCATGGACGGCTCGGTCTACACCCTCGATCCGAAGGAGGACGGCGACCCCGACCTCTATCAGGCGGTGGGGCAGTCCCGTCCGCTGGAAGAGCTGATCCGCAGGATGATCGTGCGCAGCTCCAATCTGGCCACCAACCTCCTGATCGAGCGCATCGGAGCCTCGACCGTGATGGACCTGATGCGGCGGATCGAGGCCTACGACCTCCGTGTCCTGCGCGGGGTCGAGGACCAGAAGGCCTACGACGCGGGGATGAACAACGTCACCACCGCGAACGACCTGCGCATCGCCCTCAAGGCCATCGCGGATGGCACGACGTTCTCCCCGGCCAGCTCCGAGCGGATGATCGACATCCTCAAGGCGCAGGAGTTCAACGAGAAGATCCCCGCCGGCCTCCCCCCGGGCACGCCCGTCGCGCACAAGACCGGGGACATCACCGGCATCCATCACGACGCGGCCATCGTCTTCCCGCCGGGGGAGAAACCGTACATTCTGGTGGTCCTCACCGCCGGTTTCGAGGACGAGAAGGAAGCGGACAAAGCCATCGCGGACATTTCGCGAGCCGTTTGGGCGCAGCGCGGGCACACTCCATAGTCAGAACCCCTCTACCCACTCGTTTGGACCAGGCAACGAGTGAGTAGACCCCTCCACCCACTCGTTGGAGGTCTCGACCCACTCGTTTGAGCGCGCCACCCAGTGGGTAGACGCCTCAAACGGCTCGTTTGAACCGCCTACCCACTCGTTTGAGCCAGCAACCCACTCGTTTGCGCGAGCCACCCAGTGGGTAGACCCTTCTACCCACTCGTTGGCGGGTCGCCGGTAACGAATCGGTGCGCGCGGGAGCCTGCCCTGTCATGAAATACGCACGCCGCACCCTCATCGCCCTCGTTCTTTCGCTGGCAACCTGGCGGGCCGAAGCCCAACCTGGCACCGAGGAACCGGGAACGCACGGCATGCTGGTTCTCGGCTCGGGGACTGTCTACGTCTCGCACCTGCCGATGTTCATGCCCCAGCATCGCTATCAGGGGATCTGGGAGGTCAGCTTCGGCGAGGAGGGTGACAAGGTCTACCGGGCCGAGCGCGCCCGCCCCGAGAACGCGAAGCTGATCTTCACCCTGGAGCCGCAAGAGGAATTCCTCCTCCCTGAGCTGACCAAGACGCGCAAGTCCTTTCGGGCAGACATCTACCGGGGCCACTTCGAGCGGCCAGGGCACGAGCGCATCCTGGAGAATGTGAAGGTGACGATCCGCGAGCAGGTCCACTGGCACCCGTTCCGCAACAGCCACGAGCGTCCCGAGCCGTTGACCTATCTCCTGTTCGGCAAGGGCAACGAGCTGTTCCTGGCTCACTGGATCAGCCTGGCACCGAATTACGATCAGATCGTGTCGGTAACGTCGTCGAAGCCTCTCGGCGAGATCCCTGAAGGCGCTCAGCTCGTGCTGGCCAAGCGCAGCGACGGCGATGCCCTGAAGGCTGGAGAGTCGGTCTCCGGGATGATGATCGCGGGCCTTCCGGAGCAGCCGTTCACGGTCAAGCCGGTCGATCTGAAGGTGGGCTCCGTGATCTATCTGGAGAAGGGCGAGCTGGCGAAGAGCACTCTGGCAGACGAGGAGTGAGGGCTGTCGGGATGCGGTAGCATACTGCCCCTCATGAGACAGTCGCTGACCTCAAAGGAAGAAATGGCTTGCAGCATCAGCCATGGCATCGGCCTGGCGGCGAGCCTCGTGGCACTGCCGGTGCTCGTCCTGAGGGCGCTGGAGCGCGGAGACGCCTGGCAGGTGGTGGGTGGGGCAATCTTCGGGACGATGCTGATCCTGCTCTATGCGGCGTCGACCGTGTACCACTCCTGCCCGCCGCACCACAAGGCGCTCTGGCGGGTGCTCGACCATTCTGCCATCTACCTGCTGATCGCGGGCACGTACACGCCTTTCACACTGGGAGCGCTGCGCGGGCCCTGGGGCTGGTCGCTGCTGGTGGCGATCTGGGTGCTGGCGGTGGGCGGAATCCTGTTCAAGATCTTCCTGGGTTTCCGCTTCCCGAAGACTTCAGCGGCGTTCTACCTGGTCATGGGATGGCTCGTGGTGATCGCCTTTGGGCCGCTGACGACGCACGTCGCCCCTCGCGGGGTTTCCTGGCTCCTGGCTGGGGGCTTGAGCTACAGCGCAGGGGTCATCTTTTTCGCCTGGCACCGCCTGCTGTTCTCCCACCTGGTGTGGCACCTGTTCGTGATGGCGGGCAGCGTCTGCCACTTCTTCGCGGTGCTGTGGTACGCCAGTTAGAGCCCGAAGTTACACAAATCATCCACCCTCACCGCCGCGTGCGACACCGAGAAGCGCCCCTCGGCGCTCATGGTGACTCCGACCCAGCCCTGGGCGTGCTTGGCGTCGGCGTGCCAGAGGTCGATCATCAGCCAACCGAAGTTGTCGGCCACGTTGAGGGAGTCGCCCCCCACATGGACCTTCTGGGAGGCGAGCGGGAAGGCCTGGCTGTTCGGGATCAGGGTCGGGTTCTCCTCCTCGTCGAAGGCGACCATCTGATACTCGCCCAGGGGAGCCCAGGACGGCGCCGTGCCGCAGCTCCTGGCGGTGACGTTGGTATCCCGGTTGTCGCGCCAGACCACCAGGTCCGAGCCGCCGGAGAAGGGGCCGCCGTCCAGGTAGCGCACGTAGTAGAGGCTCGAGAGCGGCGCCCGGTCGTCGCGGGAGTCGTAGTTCACATAGCGGCCATAGAACGTGTAGTCGCCAGGGGCGAAGGCGTCGCCGTCGGCCAGGATGTGCACGGCCGTCTGGCTGTCCGCCGCGCCCTTGGCCGGGTTGACCGCGATGTACTCGCCCCAGAGCACGTTGTTGTCACCTGCGAGGCCGGTGCCCCCCGCCGCGAAGTAGGCGGGATCGGCGGGCGTGTTTTCCTTCTGGCCGACGGTCGCGCCCGAGCAGCGGTTGACCACGTCGACCGTCACATAGCCGGTGGCGATCTGGGGGCCGGACTGGCCGCTGCCGATGCACTGCGAGGGGCTGCTCCCGGGAAGCGGGCTGCCGGTGTGGGCGGCCCGGAGGTAGTCCCAGCTCGCCTGCCCGAGCGCGGTTATCGCCTTGGGATTGCCATCGCAGGCGGCGAAGGCGGTGTTCGGGTCCGACAGCTCTCCCTGGTTGCTGGCGACCTGGCTGGTGCCCGGGAGGTTGCCGCGGAGGAGGTCGCGCAGGTTGAGGCTCTGGACGTCGTAGCCGGTCAGATAGACGTCGAAGGCCAGGGTGGGCGCGCCCCAGTCGGTCCACATGACCAGCCGCGCGACAGTCGAGCTGGAGGAAGAGTTGTTGATCGAGATCAGGGTGGTGGCGCCGTCGGTGTGCTGCAGGTCGACCTCGAAGTAGGGGTAGAGCAGCGTGGCCGCGGGCTGCTCGGCCGTACGGCAGTTACGAGATAGGACTCCAGCGGTGGCCGGCGCGCTGAGAAGGGCGCAGACGGCAGTGACCCGCAGAACTTGACGATTCATGGCTCCATCTCCTAATCATCGCGAGTAACGAGCTAGGGAGCTGGAGAAGGGCCGGCACTTCCAGTCCGAGTTGTCTTTTCATACGCTTCCGGGCCACCATCGCCCGACATTTCTGGGTGGTTGCAGGGAGTGTGCCAGCCTGGGGTTGAAACCCCAGGCTAGAAGAGTGTCGCCCCTTCCAGGGGCGAGCCCAGCCCCCGGGGGGGCTGTACTTTTCTAGCCTGGGGTTTCAACCCCAGGCGGGATACACTACCGGCGACCATGAGTGAGACCCTCATCCAGATCGGCCGCCAGACCAATGCGCCTGTCGCGCGCCGGGAGCCCCGGCCCGAGTGGCTGCGCATCCGGCTCGCGACGCCGGCCTCGTACCACAAGGTCCGCGAGCTCGTGGACCGGCTGAGCCTCCACACCGTCTGCCAGGAGGCGCGCTGCCCGAACATCTACGAGTGCTGGGGCGAGCACGGCACCGCGACCTTCATGATCCTCGGCGACGTCTGCACGCGCCGCTGCGGCTTCTGCGCCGTGACCTCGGGCCGTCCGCAGGCCGGCGTCGATCCGGAGGAGCCTGCCCACCTGGCCGAGGCGGTCCGGGTCATGGGGCTCCGGCACGCGGTGATCACTTCGGTGGACCGCGATGACCTCCGCGATGGTGGCGCCGGGCACTTCGCCCGCGTGATCCGGTCTGTCCATGAGCACAACCCTGACACTGCTGTCGAGGTCCTGACACCGGATTTCCGCGGTGTGCCCGACGCTCTCGATATTGTTCTCGGCGCCGCGCCCGAGGTCTTCTCCCACAACATGGAGACCGTGCCGCGCCTCTACCGCGAGGCGCGGCCGGGGAGCCGCTACGACCGCAGCCTGGCTCTGCTCGCCGAGGCGGCCCGTCGGCGGGACGAGGGTGAGTACCTTGGACGGGTCAAGACCGGCATCATGGTCGGCCTGGGGGAGAAGCCCGGTGAGGTGCACGCCACGATCCGCGACATCCGCGGCGCGGGCGTCGAGATCCTCACGATCGGCCAGTACCTGCAGCCCACCTCCAAGCACCTGCCGGTCGACCGCTGGGTCCATCCCGACGAGTTCGCCGGCTACCGCGAGCTCGCGCTCTCGATCGGCTTCGCTCACTGCGAAGCGGGTCCCCTGGTGCGGAGCAGCTACCATGCGCACGAGCACGTAAAGCCATAAATCACCCAAAGGAAAGCCTTCCAGCGGACTGGACAGGCTCCGGTGGCGGTGTTATCGTGGGTTCCAGGTACGAAGCAGTCATGTCCGACCTCATGCACCCTTCGAACGGCGAGCTTGAATCGTTCATGCTTGGCCGGCTCTCGCAGCGGGACAGCCGCAGCGTCATCCTGCATCTGCTTCCCGGCTGCCCGCAGTGCCGGGAGGTGACCTCGGCATTCTGGGACTTCGGCCCGGGCCTGCGCGTGACCCACGACGCACGGCGCCGGTACGACCACACCCTGGAGCGCGTCTTCGACCGCGTCCTCACCGTCCGGGCCGGCCTGGTCGCCGAGCGCGCCGAAGCCCGGAAGCTCATGGCGCGCCTTCAGCTCCTGCCTCCGGAGCGCTGGGCCGTCAGGATCCGGAACGACCGCCGTTTCCACACCTGGGGCTTCTGCGAAGTCCTCCTCGACCAGCGCGATTCGGAGGTCTGCGCCGGTCTCGCGCTGAGCGTGGCCGGCCGGATCGACCCCGAGGCCCACCCGCCGGTTTTCATCGAGGAGCTGCGCGTGCGGGCCTGGGCCACGCTTGCGGACATCCGGCGGAAGGCCGGCGATCTCGAGGGCGCCGAGAAGGCGTTGCACCAGGCCGAATCCTGCCTGCTGCGCGGCAGCGGCGACCGCCTGGAGAGGGCTCGCCTGCTCGAGCGCAAGGCCGCGCTGCGCCATGCCCAGGAGCGGAGCGAAGAGGCGGCCCGCCTGCTCGGCCGCGCGATCCTGCTCTACCGGCGCGCCGGCCAGTGGGATCAGGTCGGACGCGTGCTGACCGGCCTCGGCTGCCTCCGGGCCCAAGCGGATGGCTTGGCGCTCGCTCCGGAGCGCGCTCCGGAACGTGGATATCTCTGGCTTCTCTTGCGCCGCCTGTTCAGCATCCGGTTCATCTCCAGGTCTGATCGCTGACCTGCCACAGCCCGGCCACGATCAGCGCGAACCCCGCGCCCTCGACCCAGCCCAGCTTCTCTCCTAAGAAAGCCGTCGCGAGACCCGCCGTCACCACCGGCTGGAGCATGCCGTAGGCGGCCACCAGGGCCGGGGAGGAGCGGCGCACCGCCCAGGTGTTCGCCGCGTAGGCGAAGACCGTGGCAAACAGCGCGATGTAGAGCACCCCCATCCAGGACGCGGCCGGGATCGCTCCGAAGTCGGTGGCAGCCAGGGTCGGTGCGCTCGCCGCCAGCACCAGGGGTCCACCGCAGAGGAACGAGCCGGCGATGACCGTGCGCCACGGAAGGCGGCGCAGGATCGGGCGTTGGAGTACGAGGAAGAGGGCATAGGCCAGGCAATTGCCCAGGACCAGGAGGTTGCCCAGGTTCGTCTCTCCCGAAGTCTCGAACCCCACCGGGCGGACCATGACCAGGGCGCCGGCCACGGCCAGGGCGATGCCCAGGAGGCGCCGCGGCCCGACGCTCTCGATCCCCAGCAGCGCGCCGGCCGCCACCGCGAATACGGGCAGGCAGGTCATCAGGATCGAGGCATTGCTGGCGGTCGTGTGCTGCAGCCCCTCGATGAAGAGGATCTGGTTGGCCGTGACGCCCAGGCTGCCGAGCAGGGCGAGCCAGGCCCAGTCGCGCGCCGAGGGCAGGGTGCGGTCCCGCCGCCAGGCGATGGCCACGAGTAGAGGCGTGGCGATCGCCACCCGCAGCCCGACGACGAGCATGGGAGCCATGCCGGTGAGGAGCGCCTTGGCCACGACATGAAAGCCGCCGAAGGCGACCTGCACGAGGAGGAGCGCGCCGTGGACGGCAAGGCCAGGCTTCGGGGGGGCTTCCATGGCGGGGGCAAGGATAAGGCCATTTGCGCGGCCTCGTGCTCCCTCGATACAATGCCCCGATGGCTGAAACAGCGATAGGGGTCCGTGTCCGTCCGGCCGACGAGATGGACATCAGCGCCATCGTCGGAATCGACGAAAAGATCGGCGGCCAGTACAGGCCGGAAGTCTGGGAGCGCCGAGTTGGTTATTACCTACGGCGGGACCCGGAGGCCTCGGTGATAGCCGAGGCGGACGGCCGGGTCGTCGGCTTCATGCTCGGCGAGGTCCGCTCCGGCGAGTTCGGCATCGAGGAGCCCACCGGCTGGGTGGAGCACCTCGGCGTCGATCCCGGCTTCCGGGGCAAGGCCGTGGGCCGGCAGATGCTCGACGCGATGCTGGAGCACTTCCGCCGCCGGGGTGCCCGTAGCGTGCAGACGCTGGTGGACGAGGAGATGGGCGAGATCCTGAGCTTCTTCAGCGCCCTCGGCTTCCAGCCTTCGACCTTGAGGCCGTTCGTTCGGCCTCTGTAGGAAAGAGAGAAAAGAGAGGGGTATGAGCGTCAAGACGACCACGATGCCGAAGCAGTTCCACGATGCCGTTCTCAAGTGGAAGGACGCCTATCTCCCCGATTACGAGTTCCTTCTGGAGAACTGGGACAAGCACTTCCCCCGCGAGCCGCGCTTCGAGCTCTGCGCCTACCGCGAGATGGGCATGTGCACCGAGATCGAGTGCGGGGACATGAAGGGGCAGCCGAAGTACACCAAGGCCGGCGCCATGCAGGAAGAGCAGGCGCATCACCTCTACGGCGCCATCCGCGCCCAGGCGTCGACCGAGTTCGGCTCAATCCAGCAGCACCGGCTGACCCTGGCCCGCGCCCAGGACGAGGAGGAGCAGTTCTGGATCCTGCGCATGATGGCCGAGGAGCTGCGCCACGGCTACCAGATGCTCCACCTGCTGGTCGAGGACGATTGGACCTCGGTCTCCAAGGAGTCATCCTCGGACACGATCGAAGCCATCCTGTCGATGAACACCGGCTCCCACCTGCTGGGCGCCTTCAACATCGACTTCG
This sequence comes from Acidobacteriota bacterium, assembly GCA_034667225.1. Taxonomy (GTDB): domain Bacteria; phylum Acidobacteriota; class Thermoanaerobaculia; order Multivoradales; family UBA5704; genus DATMER01. Next base: position 93,932 of record JAXDKG010000066.1, on the reverse strand, counting down.
ACTCCTTCGTCGACAACGTGGTGTTCTGCGCGCTGATCGACCGGGTGGGCAAGTTCCAGCTCGCCATGCAGAAGATCAGCGCCTACCAGCCGATGGCCGAGAGCATGCCGCAGATGCTGCGCGAGGAGGCCTTCCACCTCGCCTCCGGAGTCGTTCCGATGCGGCGCTGGATGATGCAGGCGGCCAAGGGGGAGGGGCTGATCAGCGTCGACATGCTCCAGCGCGCCATCAACAAGTGGCTGCCCCGCGGCCTGGAGATGTTCGGCGACGAGCGCGGCGGCGGCACCAACGTCCGCTATGGCCTCAAGCCGATGAAGAACTCCGAGGCGCAGCAGCAGTTCTATGTTGAGGTCGGCAAGCTCGTCCGCGACCTGAACGTCCGCTACCTGCGGGCGCGCAACCCCTCCTTCGGTCCCAGCGAGGCCGATGCCGCCCTGGACCGCATTCTGGCCGGCGAGACGGTCGAGGGCATCCGGCGGGAGGACCTCATTCACATGCCGCACCCCGAGTTCTACCGCCGGCGCGGCGTGCCGGCCTTCAAGATGGTCGGCTTCGCGGGCGAGACCTTCAACGAGCTGCCCGCCTACCTCCGGCATCTGGAGCAGCACCTGCCCGACGCCTACCGCGCCGGCCGCGATTACCTGGAGTACGTGGACACCCTGAGGCAGGTGGCGCGCGGCGAGCTGGAGGCCAAGGATGCCGCGGCGCGCATGCCCACCCTGCGGCGGGTCGGCGGTTCCTGCCCCTGCTCCAAGTCGGTACGCTGGGTCGTGGACGAGCCGCGGCCCATTCCTGTGCCAGTCGAAACTCCCGTTACGGCGACGGCCTGACCGCGGACGGGCGACCCGAAACCATGAGCACCTTCAATCGGCTGCTGGTCACGGGTCTGCCCATCGTGCCCAAGCCCCTCGTCGGCAAGGTCGCCTCCCGCTACGTGGCGGGAGAGAGCTTGGCCGATGCCGTCCGGGTCGTCCGCAAGCTGAACGAGCAGGGCGCCATGGCCACCATTGACGTCCTCGGCGAGGAGGTCAGCGAGCGGGAGAAGGCCCTCGCCGCGGTGGAGGAGTACCTGCAGGTCTTCGACACCATCGCCGTCGAGGGGCTGGACTCCAACGTCTCCATCAAGCCCACCCTCCTGGGGCTCAAGATCGACGAGTCCTTCTGCCGCGACAACATCGAGCGCATCGTCGCCAAGGCGAAGGAGCACGGCAACTTCGTCCGCATCGACATGGAGGACAACACCACCACCGATGCGACGCTGCGCATCTTCCACGAGCTTTATGCCCGCTACGGCAACGTCGGGCCGGTGCTCCAGGCCTACATGCGCCGCACCCTTTCCGACATCGCGGCTCTGCCTGAAGGCTCGACCGTGCGGCTGTGCAAGGGGATCTACGTCGAGCCGCGGACGATCGCCTGGAAGGGCTTCGAGACCATCCAGGCGAACTACGTGCGGGCGCTGGAGAAGCTGATCGAGCGCGGCGTCTACCCCGGCATCGCCACTCACGACGAGTACCTGACCTGCCGGGCGGTCGGCCTGATCGACAAGCACGGCCTGAAGCGCGAGCAGTACGAGTTCCAGATGCTTCTGGGGGTCGATGAAGAGCTGCGCCGCATCCTGATCGCGGGCGGGCATCGCCTGCGGGTCTACGTCCCCTATGGCCGCGACTGGTATCCCTACTCCATGCGCCGCCTGCGCGAGAACCCCGAGGTCGCCCGCCACGTGCTCAAGGCGATGCTCTCCGGCCGGTGATTTTGACGCCCCGGCGGGCGGGTGGTACGATCTTCCTGATCCGATTGATCCCGAAAATGTCCGTAAACGCCTGAATCGATTTGTCCATGGACGAAAGACAGCGCCTGCAGCCCCTCGACCGCCTCGACCGTAGTGACGGCGAGACGGACGGCCTCGACGCCTCCTCGATTCAGGAGAGCGGCCTCACCCAGACGTTCCAGACCGGGACGCGGGAGCGGGCGGTGCGCGGGCTCGCCCAGGCGGGGGAGTCCGAGGCGGACATCATCCTGATCGCGCACCCCGAGGGCCAGCGCCTGGGCTCGCGCTTCCGGCTCTCCCCGGGCAACAGCCTGGAGATCGGCCGTTCCAGCTCGGTCGCCATCAGCCTGCCCGAGGTCATGTCGATCTCGCGCAAGCACGCGCGGCTGCGCTACGTCGGCTCGGTGGTCACCGTCGAGGACCTGGGGAGCACGAACGGCACCTACGTCAACGGCCAGGCCATCCACGGCCGGACGGTGCTGAAGACCGGCGACCGCTTCCAGACCGCGGCGGTCCACTTCAAGTTCCTTCACGAGCAGGACGTCGAGAGCGCCTACCACATGGCCATCTACGAGCTTGTGTCGCTGGACGGCCTGACCGAGATCTACAACAAGCGGAAGTTCGAGGAGGAGATACAGCGCGAGTTCGCCCGCTCGCAGCGCCATGTGCGACCGCTGTCGCTGGTCATCTTCGACCTGGACGAGTTCAAGCGCATCAACGACACGTACGGCCACCTGTGCGGCGACTTCGCGCTGAAGCAGGTGGCGGCGCTGGCCACGGACCTGGTGCGGCCGGAGCAGACGCTGGCCCGGGTCGGAGGGGACGAGTTCGTGATCCTCTCGCCCGAGACCACGGGGCCCCAGGCGGAGACGCTGGCGCTCAAGCTGCGGGACCGGGTGCTCGACCTCGACCACCGCTACGGCGACCTCAAGATCTCCCTGAGCTGCTCCTTCGGCGTGGCCCAGCTCACCGAGAAGATGGCCACGTCCCAGGACCTCTACCATGCCGCCGATCACGCCCTGCTCCTCTCGAAGAGGAGCGGGCGCAACCGGGTCGCGGTCTACACACCGCCGGAATAGCTACCGCGATCCGGTGGTCGCGGTCTTCCCCTCGCCCAGCAGGAACTCCCTCATGAAGCGCACCAGCACGGCGCGCTGGTAGTCGGTGTTCGTCTTCTTCTGGAAGCCGTGGCCCTCGTCCTTGCCCACGAGGTACCAGACCGGCACGCCGCGGCCCTCGAGCGCGGCCACGATCTGGTCCGACTCGGAGAGCGGGACGCGCGGATCGTTCGCCCCCTGCGAGACCAGCAGCGGCTTGGTCATCTTCTGGACGTGCTTGATCGGGGCGATCTTCTCCAGATACTCGCGCATCTTGGGGTCGCGCTCGTCGCCGTACTCGACTCGCCGCAGATCCTGGCGGTAGCCGCTGGTGTTCTGCAGGAAGGTGATGAAGTTGCTGATGCCCACCGCTTCGAAGGCGCAGCAGAGGCGGTCGCTGTAATGGACGAGCGCGGCGAGCACCATGTAGCCGCCGTAAGAACCGCCGCTCACCATGACGCGCTTCGAGTCGAGGCCGGGCTGCGTGGCGATCCAGTCGAGCAGGGCGCCGATGTCCTTGACCGAGTCCTCGCGCCGCTCGCCGTTGTCTATCTTCAGGAAGCTCTTGCCGTAGCCCGTGGAGCCGCGCACGTTCGGCACCAGGAAGACCACGCCCAGCTCGTTGATGAAGTAGTTGTTGCTGCCCAGGAAGTTGGGCCGCGACTGCCCCTCGGGGCCGCCGTGGATGTTGATGTACACCGGCCGGGGTCCGGGGAAGCGGTCCGCGGGCGGCCGGTAGACGAAGGCCGGGATCTTGCGGCCGTCGAAGCTCGCGTAGTGGACCAGCTCGGGCTCGGGGAAGCTCGCGGTGTTGAGGCCACCGGCCTCGCTGGCGGTCCAGCGCTCCAGGCGCTTGCTGTCCACGTCGTAGCTGTAGACGTCCGAGGGCGCGCGCGCCCAACTGATGCTGAAGCCGATCTCGTGCGATTTGGGGCGGAATTGCAGCCCGTTCGCGACGCCTTCCGGCAGCTCGGGCGTCGGAGCCTCCTTGCCTGTCTTGAGGTCGAGGATGTGGACCCGGCTGAAGCCGTCCTCATTGGTCAGGAAGGCGAGCAGGCTGCCGTCGTCCGAGAGGTCGAAATCCTCGACGTCCCAGGAGATGCCGCCGGAGACGACCGCGGGCTTGCCCGAATTATCGACGTCGATCCGTACGATGCGCAGGAACTCGCTGTCCTCATCGTTGGCGGCGTAGACCGAGCGTCCGTCCTTGGACCAGAGCCCGCCCTGGTAGGAGACCGTCTCGCTGCCGGCGGGCCGGCGCGGGGTCAGGGTGTGGATCTCGCCCGTCGCGACATCGGCCCAGTGCAGGTAGCCCTCGTTGGCCGAGATGTCCTCGGAAAGGAGGATGCGGCGGTTGTCCGGGCTCCAGTCGAGAGGATTCCACGAGCCCTTGAGCTCGGCCACGCGCCGCTCGCTCCCTGGGGTCGAGGGATCGGCGACGTAGAGGTCGAAATCGCGGCCGTTGCGGGCGTTGCTGGCATAGGCGAGGAGCTTGCCGTCGTTGGACCATACCGGCGACACGTGGCGGCTCTTACCGTCCGTGAAGCGCCGGGCCTTGCCGGTGGCGGGGTCCATGACGAAGAACTGGAAGTTCTCGGCGCCGCCCTCGTTGAGCGCGTAGATGAACTGACCCGGCCTGCCGGGACGGTAGCTCGCGCCCATCACCTGGTCCTTGTAGTACGTGAGCTGGGTGCGGGCGCCCATGGGCATGGCGACCTCATGGATCTGGGGTGTGTCCGCGAAGCGGGTGCGGATGAGCATCCGGCGCTCCGTCGGGTGCCAGTCCACGAGGTTGGCGGTGCGCAGGTTCTCGTAGGGGAGCAGCTCCTCGGTGCCCTCCTGCGGGATCTGAGGCACGTTGCGGGCGATGATGCTCTCCGGCACGGAGACCGTCGGCGCGGTTTCCGTGGCTGCCAAGCTGGGAGAGACCAGGCCCGGAGCGATCAGGAGCGCGGACAGGATGGGGATGAAAATATTCGAGCGCATTTGAGACCTCCGGGAGGTAGAATACAGGTGTGGGCCTGACAATCTTCTACAACTGCAACCGCTGCCCAGCCTACTGCTGTTCCTATCCGAGGATTCCGATTCAAATCTCCGACGTCGAACGCCTGGCGCAGCATTTCGGGATCACTACGCAAGCCGCCGCGCGGAAGTTTACCAAGAAGAGCGACGAGCCCGGTGAAATCGTATTGAAGCACCAGCCGGACAAGATCTACGGCACGATCTGCCGCTTCCTGGACACCGAAACCCGGCGCTGCACCGTCTACGAGTCGAGGCCCGAGATCTGCCGCACCTACCCCGGCACAGCCCGCTGCGGATACTACGACTTCCTGAGCTTCGAGCGCCGCGCCCAGGAAGACAGCGAGTTCATCCCCTCCACCTGGAACGGCCCGAAGGAGTAGCTCCTCAGAGATGAGCGACTGCCGCTCGATGGCGAGCGGCTCCTGCTTGATGATAAGCAAAGGCAGCTTGAAGCCGAGCGGCGGCGGCTTAAGTGAAAGCGACGCTCGCTTGGAGACAAGCCATGGCCGCTTGAAACGAAGCCGCTCTGGCTTGGGGAGCAGCGACCATCGCTTCAAGGCAAGCCATGGCCCACTTGAAACGAAGCCGCTCTGGCTTGGGAAGCAGCAACCACCGCTTCAAGGCGAGCCATGGCCGCTTGAGGGCGAGTCGCTTCCGCTCGAGGCGAGCTTCTCAGGAGAGCATCGAGTCGATGGCTTCGCGGACCGGGATGAACCGGCCCTCGGGCCAGAGCCATTCGAGGCGGAGCCGGAAGCCGGGAAGCGTAATCGATGGAACCACCCCGTCCTCCGGCTTCACCGGCTGGAGCCGCAGTCCGTGCCGCTGGAGGATCTCGGTCCGCGCCGAGCCGGTCGGGTCGACAAGCCAGACCTCGCGGACCCCGGTGCGCTCGTAGGCGCGAAGCTTGGGGCCTCCCACTGAACAAGACAAGGAGACGGCAGCGGTCGTGGTTCCGAAGCTCCACATGCTTCAGCACCTCGCGGACGAAATCCCGGGCGGCCTCGGCGCCGATCCGGCCCTGCATGGCCAGTTCGTCGAGACCGTCGAGAAGAAGGAGGAGGCGTTCTTCGCCGGAATCCGGGTCTAGCGGATTGGCAGGGAGCGCTTCGGCCAAGCGCACGTAGTCGCCGACCGCGGTGGCGAGCGAGCCGGCCACGTTGAGCTGGTGCAGAGGGATGAAGAGAACGCGGATACGCCCTTCGCGGGCTGCGCGCGCCGCGTACATCCGCAGGAAGGAAGACTTTCCCGACCCGGGGCCTCCCGAGAGCACGCGGTAGCTGTCTTTCTTGTCGGCTGCCGCGATCCAGGCATCGATCTCCTGCTCAAGCCAGACGGCGACGCGTCGCTCCTTTTCCCTCTCTGCTTTCTCGATGCCGGCACTGCGTCCCTCGGACCGCGAGGGCTCGTCGACGTAGAACGCCCGGAGCGGTACGTACACCTGCCGCAGGCCGAAGGACTCACCGAACATGGGCTCATCGACCTGCCGATCGAGGCGGGCGGCATAGACACGCCACGCCTGCTCTTGCCCCGCCGTCCGAGTGAAGGGCGTATTCACGGCTTCGCGAATCGGCTCGTACGCAGTTGGCTGACTGCGCCATTCGGAGTGGAGGGCGAGAACGAAATAACCCGGCAACCTCCCGGCGACGGCAGCAGCGGCCGGGGCCGCCAAGCCGTAGGCCTCCAACCACTGTGCGAAGGGCTTCTGGACGGCGCCGAGGAGCGGCAGGTCCCGGGGGCGGTCGAAAAGCGTGCGGTCGATCGCGACCTCTTCCTCCTCCAAGGCCTCATCGAGCTGGCGGGAAAGGTCCGCGAAATCCTTCTTCGGCTCTCCGATCTCGGGAAGCGACTCCCGGATCAGCTCCGCCATGGCCGAGATTAGAGACCGCCGCAGCAGGAGCCAGGAGAGGTGAGGCGCGTCGTGGCTGTCGAGGCCGAGCGCGGCTAAGCCATCGACGGCGTCGCCTCCAAGTTCGGTCAACTGGCCGGTGAAGCCGTGGACCGCTCCCTTGGCCAGGGCACCGAAGAGCCCTTTGGAATCGAGCTGAAGAGGCCGGTTCCAGATGGAGATCGGCTTCTTCGCGGAAAACGACGGATCGAGAGCGGGCTTTGGCAACGCTTTCTTCTTGGGCACGGTCGGCTCCTGTGGGGAACGCCGATGATTTTACCAAATGCGGAAGGTGAGGTTTCCTCTGGGTGCGCCGGCGTCTCGCCGGCATTTAAAAGGGTGGGCCGAAGGCCCGGCCTTGTTTGAAGGGGTGGCGGAAATTGCCGGCGTTCCGCCGATTCCTCCGGACATGCCGGCGAGACGCCAGCGGTCCCAGGGAAAGCCGGCTTGCTCAGTGGTCGTACCGAGGATGGCGTCGATCACCAGCGATACGCCGGCCTGACGCTGCGTAGAGCCTCAACGAAGCGAGCCCCGTCCGGCACAGGACCTTCTTGCCCCCAGGTCCCCAGATCCGGTGAGGATGCAATCTCTTCGGCAGTCAGCCCCAATCCCCGGACATCGTGGTCGGAAAGTTCGGGGAACTCCGGCACTGCAGGGTCTGCGGCCATTGAGCCGTGTTCACGACGGGGGATCATCGAGGCGTGCAAGCCAATAGGTGGGATGGCGTCTGTGGTGGGCAACGGCGATCACGAAGATGTCTTCCTCCTCTACGCTGTAGAGGACGCTATACGGGAATCCGGCGATCATCTTCCTTCGCACTGCTCCATGGAATCGTGGGGCCGTCTTTGGATACCTGCTGGCGAGATCGGTCGCGACGCGGATCTTCGCAACGAGCCTGGCTCCCATGCCCTGCCTCTCTCGGTCGTAGTTGTCAGCCGCTTCAGACAGCTCGAGCTCGGCAGCAGGATGGAATCTGACCCTCATCGCCCGTGCTTGGCGATCAGTCTGGCGAATACCTCCTCCGCCGGAATTCCTTGGACGCTGCCGTCCAAAAGTTGCTGGCGGCGACGCTCTACCTCCTCAAACCAGGCTTGCTCCACCTCCGGGTCGGGGATCTCGACCAGAGTGGCCGTCAGGCGCTCGACCAGCTCGGCCCTCGACTCTTCAGGGAGACTGAGCGCCTCAGCATGGATCTCTTCCAGGGTCAAGCTCATCGGGTTCTCCTTTGTTCAGGTAGCGACACTACGCGCTTAGTATACTGCGCCCCCTCTGATACACTCCCCCTCGACCTCCGGGAGACAGATCCGGAACTGACCTCTGCGTGCTGCGCGAAATCCACGTTCGCAACCTGGCCGTAATGGCCGAAGCCTCCGTCGAGCTGGGCGGTGGGCTCAATATCCTGTCCGGTGAGACCGGGGCGGGCAAGTCGATCATCGTCGATTCGCTGTCGCTGCTCTCCGGGGCGCGGGCCAGTACGGACTTGATCCGCAGCGATGCGGATGCTCTGACGGTCAGCGGTGTGTTCGAGCTCGAAGGGGAGGGCTGGCGGTCGGTCCTCGAAGAGGCGGGGGTGGAGGCGGAGGGGCAGGAGGTGATCATCCGCCGCGAGATCGCTCGGAGCGGTCGCAACCGGGTCTTCGTCAACGACCAGCCCACGACCCTGCGGTTGCTCACGGACCTTGCTCCTTATCTCCTGCGCATCCACGGCCAGCGCGATGAGATGGGCCTCGTCGAGCCCGAGCTTCAGAAGCGGATGCTCGACCGCAGCGGAGGGGCCGAGTCCGCCGCGCTTCTCTCTCGTGTCGAGGCTGCCTTCGAGCAGCACGCCCGCCTTGCCGAGCGCCTGGCGACCCTCTCAGGCGACGATCGTGCCCGCCGCGAGCGGGTCGATCTGCTGCGCTTCCAGGCTTCCGAGATCGATGCCGCCAAGGTCCGCGCCGGGGAGGAGACCGAGCTCAAGACCGAGCGCGGGGTGCTCCGCCATGCCGAGGCCATCACCCGCGCTTTGGGCACGGCCTTTTCTCTCCTCTCGGAGGAGGAGGGCTCCGCCCTCGAACGGATCGCCAAGAGCCAGGGCCTTCTCATCGATGTCAGGGAGTGGGAGCCCCAGGCTGCGGCTTGGAACACCGAGCTGGAGGAGCTGCGCATCCGCATCGCCGAGCTGGCCAGCTCCGTCAGCCACCGTTTGGACGGGCTGGAGGCCGACCCCGCCCGGCTCGACATGATCGAGGAGCGCCTTGCCATTCTGGAACGTCTGTGCCGGAAGCATGGCGGTGATACCGCGGCGGTCCTTGCCCGGCGGGCCGAGATGGAGGCCGAGCTGGCCGAGCTGGAGGGGGACGCCGAAAACCGCGAGGAGCTGGAGAGCCGGGTGGCGGCGGCCCTCCGGGAGTACCAGGAGGCTGCGGCCGCTCTGTCGCAGGCTCGCGAGAGGTGGGGAAAAGCCCTGGTCGAGCGGATCGAGGGCGAGCTCAAGGACCTGGGGCTTGCCCGCGCACGCCTCGGAGTCGCGCTGGAGCGGCGGCGGGATCTCGGCCGCGACGGTATGGACCAAGTCGTCTTCCAGTTCGCTCCCAATCCCGGGGAGGAGCCCCGGCCGCTCGCCCGCATCGCATCCGGCGGCGAGCTCTCCCGCATCCATCTCGCGCTGCAGCTCGCCGCCCATGGTGAGACCGAGAGGGCGCGGCCCACCCTGGTCTTCGACGAGGTGGACACGGGCATCGGCGGCGCCGAGGCCGCGGCCCTGGGCAGGAAGCTCCAGCGCCTCGCCCGCGGCGGGCAGATCCTCGCCGTGACCCACCTGCCTCAGGTCGCCAGCCATGCCGACGTCCATTTCAAGGTCGGCAAGCGGGTGGACAAGGGGAAGACCCGTGTGCGGGTGGAGGAGCTGGACTCAGACGCCCGGGTCGAGGAGGTCGCCCGCATGCTCGCCGGCACCCAGGTCACCCAGCTCTCGCTGTCCCACGCCCGCGAGCTGATCGAGGGGGCGGCGGCGCGCAACCGCCCCAGGAAATGACGGAGCTCTGGCACTGGGGAGATTCCGTGGAGCCGCTGCGGGATCTCCTGCGTCAGGGCGGTGTCCTCGCGATCCCCACCGAATCGAGCTATGGCCTGGGCGCCGATCCGCGGAACCGAAAAGGGGTCGAGGCGATCTATCGGATCAAGGGACGGGAACCGCGCAAGGCGCTGCCGGTGGTGGTGGCGGACCTGGAGCAGCTCGCGGACTTGGGGATCGATGCGGACCTTTCTATACTGAAGGCCCTCCTCGCCTGCTGGCCGGGACCCTTGACCGCGGTGTTGCCTATCTCCCCGATGTTCTCAGGGGAGATCCCGGCCGCGGCGGGGGAGCCGACGCTCGCGGTCCGCATCCCGGGGCACGAAGGCTTGCGGAGCCTGCTCGCCGCTCTCGGGCATGGGCTGACGGCCACCAGCGCCAACCCGAGCGGGGGGGAGCCGGTCCTGGACCCGCAGGGCGCGGCGGACCTGCTCGAAGGCGAAGATGCGATGGTCGTGGACGGCGGTGTCCTCCCCGGAGGGCCCCCCTCGACATTGGTGGCAATAGAGGAGGCCGGACCGGTGGTTCTAAGGACTGGGAAGTTCCCCGTCGAACGGCTGCGCGAGGTGCTTCGGGCGGCCCAGGGAGAGGATGCATGAGAGATCGATCGTCTTGTCTGACGTCGCCGGCCTGCCTCGGCCTGCTCCTGTCCGCGCTCCTGGTCCCGGCAGCTTTTGCCGGGGAGACCGGGAAGGCCGCGGCGAGAGCTGCCCAGGTGCAGCCCATTCCAGCCCCCACTCATCCCATCGAGCGGCAGGGGCTCCCCGGCTCCGATGCCCTGCCCATCATCTCGGTCGAGGAGATCAAGGCCGGCCAGCGCGGCTACGGCCTGTCGGTCTTCGCCGGCAGCGAGCCCGAGCGCTTCGACGTCGAGGTCGTGGGCGTGGTGCGCAACCAGTTCGGTCCAGGCTTGAGCCACATCCTGGCGCGCCTGACCGGCAAGGGGCTGGAGAAGAGTGGCGTGGCCAACGGCATGAGCGGCAGCCCGGTGTTCATCGATGGCCGCCTGGCCGGCGCCGTGGCGTTCAGCTGGCCGTTCTCCCACGAGGCGATCGCCGGGATCACGCCGATCGAATCCATGCGCCAGCTCTCGGGCCTCGTGGGCATGGCGCCCGTGTCGCCCCTCCCTCCGGTTCCGCCGGTTCCTCTCGCCGACATCCTCGGCGGGCGCATCCCGTCCGACCTGCTCGAGCGCGAGATGGCGAGGCTCCGTCCCAAGATGGGTGACAACGCGGTCTCCAGCCTCCAGTGGGTGACCTCCGGCTTCGGGGACATGTCCCAAGGCATGCTGCAGCGGGCCTTGGGGAGCACCTCCTCGGCCGGCCAGGCGCGTCCCGGCGACGCGGATCCGGACCTGAAGCCGGGCAGCGCCGTGGCCGCGGTCCTCGTGGACGGCGACCTCCGGCTCGCCGCCACCGGCACGGTGACGGACCGCTACGGCGACCAGGTCCTCGCCTTCGGCCATCCTTTCCTCGGTCTCGGCCCCATCAAGGTGCCCATGGCCTCGGCGGAGGTGGTGACGGTCCTCTCCAACCAGTACGCCTCGTTCAAGATCGCCAACCTCGGCGAGGAGATCGGTGCCTTCGAGCAGGACCGCAAGGCAGGCATCCAGGGGCGCATGGGGGAGAAGGCGCCGACCATCCCCATGGTCGTGCGGGTCTCCGGCGGCGGCAACGAGAAGCCGCGGGAGTTCCACATGCGGCTGGCGGAGTTGCCTTTCTTCACCAACATGTTCGTCGGCAGCACGGTGGTGGCGAGCCTGGAGTCCGCGGTCTACACCTCGGGCCGGCAGGGGCTCGACGTCAAGGCCAGCTTCCGCCTCAAGAAGTACGGCGATCTGGTGATGGAGCAGAGCTTCGACGGCGACAGCGCGGTGGGCGACGTGGCCGCCTTCCTGCTCGCGGTTTCGAGCTACCTGACCCAGAACCCGCTGGAGCAGGTGGCGTTCGAGTCCATCGAGGTGGACGTCTCCCAGAGCCCGTTGCCGCGGGCGGCGACCCTGGTGGGCGCCCATGCCCAGCGGACCGTGGTCCGGCCGGGGGACCGGGTGGGGATCAATCTGGACCTCGCCTCCTACGAAGGGCCGCGCTTCCGGCGCGCGTTCTCGATCGACCTGCCGGACGACCTGCCTGCCGGCCGCTACTCGCTGATGATCGGCGACGGCTACAGCGTCGACGCGGTGCGCCTCGCCCTGGAGCCGGTCGAGCCGGTAACTTTCGCCCAGGCGCTGGAGTTGCTGCGCTCGCTCCACTCCCGGCGCAACCTGGTCGTGCTCGGCGTCTATGGCGGGCCGGGGCTGTCCGTGGCGGGCGAGGTGATGCCGCGCCTGCCGGGCTCGGTGCAGTCCCTCTGGAGCGCCGCGGCGAGCGGCAGCGCCACGGCGCTGCGCTCCACCATCGCCCAGACCTACGAAGAGACCATGCCCTTCCCCGTGGCCGGGCTGGTGCGGGTCGACCTCGAGGTGCGGCGGAAAGACCCGGTGTCGGGCTCTGGAGGAGATCCGGAGAAACCGCAGGGTGAAGGCGAGGCGAATGTGGCGGTAATCTCTCCGGAGGGCCAGCTTTGATCCGACGAGCCGCAGTACCGATTCTCATCATCTTTCTTCTTGCTGCGGCGCCCGTGCTGGCGACGCAGGTCCGCATCTTCCAGGTCCAGAGCCAGGCCGGCTTCCTCTCCGGCACTCTGGAAGGGGTGAGCGTCGATTCCCTCGGGCGGATGTCGCTGGCGCCCCGCGCCGAGCGCGTCGCCTCCCTGAGCGAGCCGTTCCTGCTCTCGGCCGCGGCCTTGCCGGACGGTTGGGTCGTGGGCACCGGCAACGCCGGCCGGGTGCTCAAGGTGGACCGCAAAGGCCAGGTGACCGAGCTGTTCGCCGCGCCCGAGCCCGAGGTCTTCGCCGTCTGGGCGGACCCGGACGGCACCATCTTCGCGGGCACCTCGCCGCGCGGCAAGGTGTATCGGATCGTCGGAGGCAAGGGCGAGGTCTTCTTCGATCCCGGCGAGACCTACATCTGGGCCCTCGCCCGCGCCGCGGACGGCGGCCTGCTCGTAGCCACCGGCACCCAGGGCAAGCTCTTCAAGGCCGACAGGAACGGAAAGGGCTCGGTCCTCTACGACAGCGAGGACGGCCATCTCCGCGCCCTGGAAGTGCTGCCGGACGGCGATATTCTGATCGGAACAGCAGGCGAAGGCCTCATCCTGCGGCTCGGCCGGGATGGCAACGCGCGCACCCTCTACGACGCCGACGAGCCCGAGGTGGTATCCCTGACTTCCGCTCCGGATGGCACCTGCTATGCCGCGGTGGTCGCCTCGGAGTCGAGCCTCATCGATCTCGCCCAGCCTGCGGCGCAGGCCGCTCCGGGCGAGCCCCAGGTCACCGTGACCGTCGAAGGAGAACCGGCAGCGGCCGAGCCGGGTACTGGAGCGACGGGGACCCGCCGGGCCGGCGCCTTGGGGCCGCGCAGCCAGGTCCTCTCGCTGTCCAAGGACGGAGTTGCGGAGACCCTCTGGAGCTTCCAGGAGGATACGGTCTACGACCTGCTCTGGCGCCAGGACCGCCTCTGGGTGGCGACCGGCCTGGAGGGCAAGCTCTACAGTTGGGCCGACCGCCAGATGCTCCTGGAGAAGGACGTGGACGAGCGGCAGATCGTGACCCTGCTGCCCGGCGAGGCCGGTCCGGCGTTCGCCACGACCAATGCCGCAGCCTTCTTCCGGGTCACCGCGGAAACGGAGAAGACCGGCACCTACACCAGCGCGGCCATGGACACCGGGCAGGCCTCGCGCTTCGGCACCTTCCGCTGGCGCGGCGAGACCCCGGGCGGAAGTGGAGTCCGCTTCTCCTTCCGCAGCGGGGTCAGCTCCGAGCCCGACCGCACCTGGTCCCCCTGGACCGCGGCCAAGCGCGGCGAGGAGGTCTCCCTCGAAGGCCTTCCCCGCGGCCGGTACATCCAGTGGCGGGCCGAGCTGGAATCGAATGGCGGTCAGTCTCCGCGGCTGTACAACGCCGAGCTGTCCTACCGCCAGGAGAACCTGCGCCCGCGCATCGACTCCCTCAGCGTCCTCGAGCCGGGCCAGATCCTGGTGCCCTCGAACTTCAATCCATCGAACCAGGTCTACGAGCCGGCCCATCCGACCCGCGAGGGGATTTTCACCAACGTCGGCAAGCCGGCGGACGAGGATGACAGCGGCCGCACCAAGCCGCTGTGGAAGAAGGGCTACCGCACCCTGCGCTGGACCGCCATCGATCCCAACCAGGACGGGCTCGTCTACGACCTTTCGTTCCGCCCGGCTGATTCGGCCGCGGAGGACACCGATTGGCTCAAGGTGGCCGACGAGTTGGAGGAGAACTACTTCAGCTTCGACGCCACGGCCCTGCCGGACGGCGTCTACCGCTTCCGTCTGCGCGCCTCCGACCGTCCCTCGAACGAGCCGGCCAGCACCCTGGTCGAGGAGCGCATCAGCGACCCGGTGGTGATCGACCACACCACTCCGGTGCTGGTCAAGGTGGACCGCTCGGGCGGCAAGCTGCGCGCCACGGTCCATGACTCGGCAAACCCGCTGCGCGAGGCCATGTTCAGCGTGGACGCGGAGGAGTGGAAGCCGGTGCCCTCGGCCGATGGCCTGATCGACGGCCAGACCGAGACGCTGGTGGTGGAGGCTGGCAAAGCAGGCGGGCTGCTCCTGCTGCGCATCATGGATGCCGCCTACAACGTGGTGACCTTCAACCTCTCCGAGGCGCGATGACCAAGCGGATCGCCGTCTACCCCGGGTCGTTCGATCCCATCCACAACGGCCACCTGGACATCATCGAGCGCTGCCGGCCGCTGTTCGACGAGATCCTCGTGGCGGTGCTCTACAACGAGGAGAAGAAGCCGCTCTTCTCCGTCGACGAGCGGGTGGAGACCATCCGCGAGCTGGTGGGGGGGAGGGTGGAGAGCTTCTCCGGGCTCCTCGTGGACTTCATGGACCGGGTCGGCGCCCGAGTCGTGGTGCGCGGTCTGCGCGCGGTCTCGGACTTCGAGTACGAGTTCCAGATGGCGCTTATGAACCGCCGTCTGAACCCGCGGGTCGAGACCGTCTACATGATGCCCAAGGAGGACTACATCTACGTGTCGAGCCGCCTGGTCAAGGAGGTCCACTTCCTCGGCGGCGACGTGACCGGGCTCGTCCCCGACCTGGTGCTGGAGCGCCTCCGCGCCCGCCCCCGTCCCTGAAACTTTGGAAATCGAGCGCTTCCTCCAGCAGATGCCGAAGGTGGAGCTGCACGTCCACCTGGAGGGTTCGATGCGTCCGCACGTGCTCCTGGAACTGGCGCGCAGAAATGGCGTCGACCTGCCTGCAAGAGACGAGGAGGGCCTCCGCCGCTGGTTCCAGTTCCGCGACTTCCCGCACTTCGTCGAGGTCTACCTCGCCTGTTCCCGCGTACTGCGCGCACCCGAGGATTTTCAGCTCCTGGCCCGCGACTTCCTGGAGTCGCAGGCCGAGCAGAACGTGGTCTACACCGAGGCCCACTTCACGATCTCGACCCACATCGCCAACGGAGCGAACGGGGGCGAGGTGCTCGACGCCCTGGAAGAGGTGATCGGAGAGGGAGAGAAGCGCGGCATCCGGCTCAGGCTGATCCCAGACATCGTCAGGAACATCGGCCCGGAGGCCGCGGACCGCACCCTGGAATGGGCGCTCGCCGGCCGCGGGCGGGGGGTGATCGCCATGGGGCTCGCCGGCATCGAGACGGGCTTCCCGAACGAGCCCTACCGGGAGCACTTCGCGACCGCGAAGCGGGAGGGGCTCCATGCCGTAGCCCATGCCGGAGAGCACGGCGGCCCCGAATCGATCCGCTCGGTCCTGGAGGTCTGCGGCGCCGAGCGCATTGGCCACGGCGTGACTGCGGTCGAGGACCCTTCCCTCGTCGAAGAGCTGCGCGACAGGGGCATCCCCCTGGAGGTCTGTCCGACCTCCAACATCTGCCTCGGCGTCTTCCCCGACCTGGCGAGCCACTCCTTCGACCGGCTTTACAAGAGCGGCGTGCCCGTCTCGGTGAATTCCGACGACGGGCCCCTGTTCGGCACCGACCTCACGCATGAATACCTGGCGCTCCACCAAACCTTCGGCTACGGTCCCGAAGAGCTGGCCGGCCTCGCCCTGGCCGGGCTGCGGCAGTCCTTCCTGCCGGACGAGGAGAAGGCCGGTCTGGAGAAGCTCTTCCGGGTAAGCTAGGGAAATGAGCGCCGACGATCCCAGCCAGCGCCTGGTCGAGCTGATCCAGGCGGGGATCGATCCCGAGGGCAACTTCGAGCGCCTCTTCAAGCTCCATGACCGCGGCATCCGCAACTACTTCCTGCGCCGTGGCCTCGCCGCCGAGGAGGCCCGCGACTCCACTCAAGAAGTCTTCCTGAGGGTCTCCCGTGGCCTCGGATCGTTCCGCGGCGAGTCGCAGTTCAGGACCTGGCTCCTGGAGATCGCGGACCATGTCTACCAGAACGAGCTGCGCCGGCGCTCGACCGGCAAGCGCAAAGGCAAGGAGATCTCGCTCGATACGGGTGGCCAGGGCGAGGAGGGCGAGCCGGCGCGCTTCGAGCCTCCGCCCCAGCCGCCAAAGGCCCTGGACGAGGTGCTCAAGCGGGAGCAGACGGAGCGCCTCAGCCGGGCGATCGGGGAACTCCCCCTGAAGATGCGCACCTGCTTCCAGCTGCGCTACGGCCAGGGCCGCAAGTACGAGGAGATCGCCGTCCTCATGAACGTGTCCATCGACACGGTCAAGGCCCACCTGCACCAAGCGAAACAAAAGCTCAAGATCGAGCTGTCGGACGCATCTTGATCTATGAACATTTCACTCAGTTTCGCAACCGATCGCAAATGATTAGAATGTGCCCTCACTCGCACGCAGCCCCTCGAAATGCGCCGCTGGAGACGAATTGTGCTCCCTCTTGGAGCCGTCGCGCTGTCCCTGGCCGATCCGGAACGGACGGCGGTGCTCTTCCAGTCCTCGGCGTTCGGATCTGACGCTCACGCGTACTCGTTCCATCTGAAGCCGGGCTGGCTCCTGCACCTGTCAGTAGAGCAGCAGGGAGCCGATGTCCTGGCCGGGGTGTTCGCTCCGGGTGGGCGCGAGCTCTTCCGTGTGGACAGCCCCAGGGGAGGCGAGGGGAGCGAGGAAGTCTGGCTCGTGGCCGAATCGGCAGGGGTCCATCGCATCGTGGTGAAGCCCTGGCCCGGGAGCAAGGGGCGGTACGAGATGCGGCTGCGGGCGCTCCGGCCGGCTACGGAGGAGGATCGCGTCAATGCGGCGGCGGAGCGAGCGTACCACCTCGCCTTCCAGGGGGAGGGAAGCGCTCCGCGCGAATGGCTGGAGGAGAGATACCTGGGCGCGGCCCGCGCCTGGGAATCCCTCGGCAGGATGGAGAGGGAGGCGGACGCCCGCTATCGGCTGGGTCGGATCCGAGCCGAAAGGAGAGATTGGCGAGGAGCGCTGGAGGCGCTGTGCCGGGCACGTGAGCTCTTCCATCTCGCAGGAGCCCGGCGATCCGAGGTGCTCTCGCTCGAAGAGATCGCGGAGGCCTATCAGGCGTCGGGAGAGTTGGAGAAGGCGCGACGCGTATGGAAGGAAGTGTTCCTGCGCTGGAGGTCTCTGGGTGAGATCCGGAACGTGGTCGCCAGCTCCTACCATCTATGCCAGCTCGCCCATCTCGCCGGCCGGGCATGGGACGCCCTGCAATGCTACGAGCGCGTCCTGCAGAGCTGGCGGAAGCTCGGCTGCCGGCCCGAGGAGGGGATTGTGAGGGTGGACATCGGCACGCTCTACACCTCCCTTGGCGATCCCGACCGGGCGCTGGAATCCTACCGGGAAGCCTTGGTGCTGCTGCCGGAGGGGAGCCCCGCCCGGGGCACCGCCCTGACCCAGATTGGCAGCGCCTACTTGCGCGCCGGGCTTCCGTGGCGGGCGCTCCTCTGGTTCGAGAAGGTGCGGGCTTCCGGAGCCGCCCTGAGCGGCATGGGCCTCGCGTGGCAGAGAATGGGGCAGCCCACTCGCGCCCTTCCTCTCTTCCAGCACGCGCTCGCCCTCTTCGACTCTCCCGCTGAGAAAGCCGCGGTCTGGTGCCACATCGGCCGCCTCCATCTCTCCCTGGGAAAGCCGCGACCCGCGATGGACGCTTTTGAACGCGCTCTCTCCCTCGGAGATCTCAAGGCCCGGGCTGAGGCGCTCTCGGGCATGGCCAGGGCCAGCCGCATGCAGGGCGACCTGCCCGGAGCTTCGCAACGGATGGAGCAGGCGCTCGATCTCGTCGAGTCCCTGCGGATCGAAATCGCCCGCTCGCCTGTCTCCGGGGAGAAATTCCTTCTGGATCTCCTCAAAGCGACCTGGCTGGCCTCCAAGCAGGATGATTACGCCTTCCTGATCGACCTGCTCATGGAGAGGCACCGCCTGGAGCCGGACCGCGGATACGACCTTCGAGCCTTGGAGGTCAATGAGCGGGCTCTGGCACGGAGCCTTGCCGACAGCCTCGGCGGGGTGTCCGAGCCGTGGTCCTCCCTCTTGGATGCCGACACGGCACTCCTCGAGTACTCCCTGGGCGAGGAGCGCAGCTACCTCTGGTGGATCACCCGAACCGGGCATGCCACCTACGAGCTGCCGGGCCGCGCGGTGCTCGAAACCGCTGCCCGCCGGCTCCATTGCCTGATGTCCAGCCGCCGGACCAGGCAGGCCACGATCGAGCGGGAATCGCTGAAGGTCACGGAACTGCTCCTGGGGCAGGTGTTGTCACGGCTGAGTCAGCGGCGTCTCGTGATCGTCGCGCCCGACATCCTCCAATATGTTCCTTTCGAGGCCCTGCTCCTCGACCGGCACGAGGTTGTCCGCAATTCCTCGGGCACAGTGCTGGCCCGCCTGCGCGCCCGGAGCGCCGCCCGGGAGACATCCCAGGGTGTGGCCCTGGTCGGTGACGCGGTCTTCAGCGCGCTGGACGACCGGCTGCCCTCCGCGACGAGAGCATCGGAAGGGCCCAGACGCCTTCTTTACGTAAACGACGAGGTCCGGTCCGTCCTGAAGAGGGCGAGAAGCGGGAGAGTCCTGGTGGCCACCGGCTTCGACGCCGTGCTCGAGGTAGTTCTTAACGGCGTCGGGAGCTTCTCCCTCCTCCATCTCACCGGGCATGGGAGGACCGACGCGAAGCGTCCGGAGCTGTCCGGGCTCCTGCTGTCGAGCTACACCCGCCGCGGCCAGCCGCGTCTTGGCTGGCTGACGGCGAAAGAGGTCCGCGAGATCGACCTCAAGGCAGAAATCGTGGTACTGAGCGCCTGCCGGACGGGCCTCGGCAAGGAGATTCGAGGGGAGGGGCTGGTGGGGCTCAGCCACAGTGCCCTCGCCGCCGGGGCATCGAGCGTGGTGGCGAGCCTCTGGAACGTGGACGATCGGGCCACGGCCGCGTTGATGGAGCGCTTCTACGGCGAGATGCTGGACCACGGACGCCCTCCCGCGGAGGCGCTCCGGCTGGCGCAGCTCTCCCTGCGGAAAGAGCGGCGCTGGAGCTCCCCTTATTACTGGGGCGGCTTCGTGCTTCAGGGCGACGGGCTCAACAAAGTCCGGTCCGCCGGGTCTTCTCAGAGAGAGGGAGGGAGTTATGGCCAACACACAATCTCCGAAGCCGAATGATCCCAAGCCGGACCCGAAGGAGCGTCCCGTCCGGGAGAACGCGCCGCCGGAAGACAGCAAGATCAAGCCGCTCGATCCTCCACCTCCCGGAGAGGGAGGAGGCACCACCGGCGCCGGTCAATAATCCGCGCCACGTTGGCGGCGAGGGGGCAGACGTGACAACCTAGGGGGTCCACCGGGGTTCGACGCCCGGTGAGGAGGTCACGCGAGCATGAGCGAGGAGCATCAGACCCCACTCAACTGGTACGCGGGGGGGAAGGACGCCGACGTCCAGGAGACCGAGGAGTGGCTGACCGCCTTTGAGCAGGTCATCGAGCACGAGGGGAGGGACCGCGCCTGCTTCCTCCTCAAGAAGCTGCTCGAAAAGGGCTACGAGAAGGACATCACCCTCCCCTTCACGGGCAACACCCCCTACATCAACACGATCGCGACGAGCAAGGAGCCGGCCTACGGCGGCGACCGCGCCATCGAGCGCCGCATCAAGAGCCTCGTGCGCTGGAACGCCATGGCCATGGTGGTGCGCGCCAACAAGCGCTTCGCCGGCCTGGGCGGCCATATCTCCACCTTCGCCTCCGCGGCCACCCTCTACCAGGTGGGCATGCATCACTTCTTCAAGGGGCGCGGCGACGGCGGCTTCGATGGCGACATGATCTATTTCCAGGGGCACGCCTCCCCGGGCATCTACGCCAACGCCTTCCTGGAAGGGCGCATTCCCATCGAGAAGATGGAAGCCTTCCGCCGCGAGTTGGAAAAGGGCGGCGGCCTCTCCTCCTATCCCCACCCGTGGCTCATGCCCGACTTCTGGGAGTTCCCCACGGTCTCCATGGGTCTGGGACCGATCGCTGCGATCTATCAGGCCAAGTTCAACCGTTACCTGCGCAACCGGGGCCTGCGCGATCCCCAAAACCGCAAGGTCTGGGCCTTCCTGGGCGACGGCGAGACCGACGAGCCCGAGACGCTCGGGGCCATCAGCCTCGCCTCACGCGAGAAGTTGGACAACCTCATCTTCGTCATCAACTGCAACCTCCAGCGGCTCGATGGCCCGGTGCGCGGCAACGGCAAGATCATCCAGGAGCTGGAGACCAACTTCCGCGGAGCCGGCTGGAACGTAATCAAGGTCATCTGGGGTAGCGACTGGGATCCCCTGATCGAGGCGGACAACACCGGCCTCCTCATCCAGCGCATGAACGAGGCGCTCGACGGCGAGTACCAGAAGTACACGGTCGAGGGGGGCGACTACATCCGTCGCGAGTTTTTCGGCAAGTATCCCGAGCTGCTGGAGCTGGTCAAGAACCTCTCCGACGAGCAGCTCCACTCGCTGCGTCGCGGCGGCCACGACCCGCTCAAGGTCTTCGCCGCGTTCAAAGCCGCGGTCGAGCACACCGGCTCGCCCACGGTCATCTTGGCAAAGACCGTCAAGGGCTACGGCCTGGGCGAGGCGGGGGAGGGGCGCAACGTCACCCACCAGCAGAAGAAGCTCTCCGACGAAGAGCTGCGCTTCTTCCGCGACCGTTTCGACATCCCCGTCTCCGACAAGGACCTGCACGACGCGCCGTTCTACCGGCCTGCCGACGACAGCGAAGAGATCCAGTACCTCCAGGAGCGCCGCCGCGCGCTGGGCGGCTACGTCCCCTCCCGCCGGGTGCGTACCGAGCCGCTGCCGCTGCCCCCGGACAGCATCTGGAAGCGCTACTCCGAGGGGGTCAACCGCGACGTCTCCACCACCATGGTCTTCGTCCAGATGCTGACCCAGCTCATGAAGGATAAAGAGATCGGCAAGCGGGTCGTGCCCATCGTCCCGGACGAGGCGCGCACCTTCGGCATGGAGTCGCTCTTCCGGGAGTTCGGCATCTACTCCTACGTCGGCCAGCTCTACGAGCCGGTGGACAAGGGCATGCTCCTCTACTACCGCGAGGTCAAGGACGGCCAGATCCTGGAAGAGGGCATCACCGAGGCGGGCTCCATGTCGGACTTCATCGCCGCGGGCACCTCCTACGCCACCCACGGCATCGATGCCATCCCGTTCTTCATCTTCTACTCGATGTTCGGCTTCCAGCGGGTCGGCGACCTGATCTGGGCCGCCGCGGACCAGCGCTCCCGCGGCTTTCTCCTGGGCGCCACCGCCGGCCGCACCACGCTCAACGGCGAGGGGCTCCAGCACGAGGACGGCCACAGCCATGTCCTGGCGAGCGTCGTCCCCAACCTGCTGGCATTCGATCCGGCCTACGCCTACGAGCTGGCCACGATCATCAAGGACGGTCTGCGGCGGATGTTCCAGGAGCGCGAGGACGTCTTCTACTACATCACCCTCACGAACGAGAACTACCCCATGCCTCCCATGCCACCCGGAGTGGAGGAAGGGATCCTCAAGGGCCTCTACAAGTTCAAGGGAGTCCTCGATGGGACGGATGGCAAGCCCCGGGTCCACCTGATCGGCAGCGGCTCGCTCCATCGCGAGGCCCTGCGGGCGCAGCAGATCCTGGCCGAGCGCTTCGGCGTGGCGGCCGAGGTCTGGAGCGCCACCAGCTACAAGGAGCTGCGGCGCGACGCCCTGGAAGCGGAGCGCTGGAACATGCTCCACCCGGATCACCCCGGCGATCAACAGCGCAAGCCCTACGTGGTCTCCCTCTTCGAGGGGGATGACCGGCCGATCATCGCGGTCTCCGACTACATGAAGCTGGTGCCCGACCAGATCGCCCGCTGGCTGCCCGGCCGGTTCTATCCCTTAGGAACGGACGGCTTCGGCCGCAGTGAGACCCGCGAGGCCCTGCGCCGCTTCTTCGAGGTGGACGCCGAGTCCGTGGCCATCGCCGCCCTGGTGCAACTCGCCCGCCGCGGCGAAATCGAAGCGGCCCGGGTCAGGCAGGCGATCGAAGAGCTTGGGGTCGATCCCGAGAAGCCGTACGCGCTACTGGTGTAAAGTAGGCGCCCGACTTCTTGGGAGGATATCGACGTGCGCAGAGCGCTTACCTACGCCCTTTCCCTGGCTCTTCTGCTGCTGGTTGCCCCGGCGATCACTGCGGCCGATCCCGTCGTCTACAAGGTGGACACGGACCACAGCGGAGTGAGCTTCACCATCCGCCATTTCGTCTCGAACGTGCCCGGCCGCTTCAAGGACTTCGACGGTGTCATCAAGTACGACAAGCAGAACCCGGCCGCATCGAGCGTCAACTTCACCATCCAGGCGAGCTCCATCGACACCGACAACACCGACCGCGACAACCACCTGCGCGGAAACGAGTTCTTCGACGTGGAGAAGTTCCCGACCCTGAGCTTCTCCAGCACCTCGGTGAAGGCCCTGGACGCCGATACTCTGGAAGTGACCGGCGAGCTGACGATGAGGGGGGTGACGAAGAAGGTGACGATGCCTGTCGAGCTGCTCGGATCGGTGAAGACGCCGCGCGGCGAGAAGGCCGGCTTCGAGACCTCCTTCAAGCTGGACCGCAAAGAGTACGGCATCACCTGGAACCGCGCGCTGGATGCCGGCGGCGCGATCCTCGGTGACGATGTGAAGGTCAACATCTCCATCGAAGCCGACCGCCAGGCCGAAGCGCCGGCCAAGTAGGCTTGATCTGATCCCGTCCGATTGGTCCCGTTCGATTGATCCCGTTCCCCCTCTCCCCCGTGCCAGGGGAGAGGGAGTCCGGAAGACGCATTCCCCCCATCCGTAACTCACTTCCGAGCGCCCGGAAGTCATTTACCTGCCCAGGGAAGTCACCTACCCGGCCCCCGCACGTCACTTACCTGCCCTCGGAACTCACTTACCTGCCGTCCGTAACTCATTTCCCCGACCCCGGATGTCGCTCGCCTGCGCCCGGAAATCAGTTACCCGGCCCCCGCAAGTCACTTACCTGCCCTCGGAACTCACTTACCTACCGTCCGTAACTCATTTCCCTGGCCCCGGAAGTCGCTTGCCTGCGCCCGGAAGTCAGTTACCCGCCCCCCGGAAGTCGCTTACCAGCCGCGGGAAATCGTTGGGGAGCCTCAGGGCCAGAGGTTCAGGAGGTAAGCCAACGCTTGTGGTGGATAGGTAGAACTGGCTAGGATACGGAGTTCCCGTTTCACCAAGATGGAGAAGTAGTATGGCCATGACGGACGACCTCGGCCCCCGCGATCAAGGCTTCATGGACACGCCTGACGAACTGTTCCGACGCTACTACCGGCCGGTGGTCGCCTTCTTTACGCGCCGGGGATTCTCCCTGGACGAGAGTCAGGATCTAGCCCAGGAGACGTTTCTTCGGGTCTTTAAGAACATGGACAGCTTTCGAGGTGAGAGCGCCATCGAGACCTGGCTCTTCCAGATTGCCGGGAATCTGTACAAGAACACGCTCCGCAGCCTCCAGACCCAGAAGCGGGATGCCCAGGAGGTGTCGCTGGAAAGCTCCGAGGCAGCCGTGGAGCTGGGTACCCGAGACAGCGATGCTTTGGGAGCCATCCTGACCCAGGAGCGATCTCAGCGGCTCCACAAGGCTCTTGAGGACCTGCCACCGCAGATGCGGCAAGCGGTATACCTGCGCGTGGACGGGGATTTGAAGTATCGTGAGATCGCCGACGTGATGCACATCACGATCGAGACGGTGAAGGCACATCTGTACCAGGCGAGACAGAAGCTGCGGGACCGTCTCGCCGACTACTTTACGGATATCGAGTTTTGAGCGAAGACGACCAGAAGCCCCCGTTGGACGCCGCCCTCCGCCATCTTGCGGAGCAGCAACGGCGATCCCTGACCAGCCATCCGACGCCGCAGGAGCTTGCGGCCTATCATGCTGGAGAGCTGCCACCGGAAGCTGAGGCCCGGATGCTCGACCATCTGGCCATCTGCCGCGACTGCAGCGATCTGCTCCTCGACCTTGCCGGCTTCGCAGACCTGAAGCCGCCCGAGGGCGTCCCCGAGCTGACCGACGAGCAGGTCGAGCAGGATTGGCAGGCCCTCCGATCCCGGATGCGGGCGGGGGAGGGGAAGAAGGAGAGGACTGCGGAGGTGGTACCGATCCGTCCGGCGGGGCCGGTGTTAAGGCCAGAGCGGACATACCCGGTCTGGTTGCCGGTGGCTGCTTCGCTGCTGGCGGTGATCGGGTTGTCGTTCGGGCTTTACCAAACCGCGAAGGTGGGACGGTACTCTGAACCGCAGTTGATGCGCGGGGTCGATTCGGGTTCAGTGGTGAGAGGAGACGAGTCCGGCCAGAGTATTTCAACCGAGGAGCCGGGAATGATCCGCCTCACGCCGAACGATCTTAAGGAGATCTATCCCTCCTACGAGGCAGAGATCGTCCGTGAAGAACAAGGTGAAGTTGTGAAGCGTTTCCCGATCAAGACGATCGAAGAAGATCCTTTGCTGCTGATTCCTGCGGGTTCGCTCGCCTCCGGGAGGTACCATGCATACCTCTATGGCATCGGCGAAGGAAGGAAGGACGAGTTGTCGGGGGTAGCGTTCAACGTCAATGATCCGTAGCCGTTCAGGCATCCTGACCCTCTTTGGCCTTCTGCTCATGCAGGCCGGCATGCCCCGGCTTTCCTCATCGCTTCCTTCCAATCCCACGGCACAGCCGCAAGCACGCCCCCTGTCCGGGGGCCAAAGCCTCGAACGCGGGCTGGCATCGGGAGAGCAGCACACCTACAGTATCTCCCTCTCCCTAAAGGATTTTCTTTCTGTCGAAGTCGACCAGCACGGCATCGACGCCGTCGTCACCCTCCTCGATCCCGCAGGGGCGACCGTGATCCAGATGGACAGCCCCGAAGGCCGCAGGGGAAGCAAGCCCGTATGCGCCGTGGCCAAAGTATCCGGCCCCTACCGGTTGCAACTGAGCGGAAAGGGAAAGGGATGGCGAGGCTCTTATCGAGTGACCGTCCGGGAAGTCCGCAAGGCCACGAAGGCCGACCACGCCTGTGATACCGCCCTTCGGATCATCACCGAAGGAGACGCTCTCCGGGAGAAGCAGCCGGCGGCTGCGATCGAGAAGTATCGAACGGCGTTGCGCGCATGGTCCGCGGTGAGCGATGCCTGGGGACAGGTGTTGGCCTTGGAACGCCTCGGATCTCTCCTCACAAACCAGGGTAGTTATGACAAGGCATTGTCGGCGTATGGTCAGGCACTGCCTCTGGCCCGCGCCTTGGGAGACCGTAGAGCGGAGGCGCACCTGTACAGTCGCGCCGCTGTGGTGCACACCTTTCTGGGAGAGCAGGTCCGCGCCCTACCCCTCGCGCAGAACGCATTGGCTCTCGCCGAGGCAGGGGAGTACCTCGACATCCAGGCCTCCACTCGGAATATTCTCGGGATGATCTCGAGGGGCTTGGGTCAGGTTCAGGACGCACTGGTCTCCTATCGGATCGCTCAGGAACTCTGGCAGCAGGCGAAGGAGCCTGCCGAGGAGGCACGTCTTCTCAGCAACCGAGGGGAGCTTTACATGAGCTTGGGCATGACGGACCAAGCGCTCGCCTCGTTCAACCAGGCCCTGTCGCTTCTGAGCCGGGAAGAGAAGAG
Organism: Acidobacteriota bacterium; assembly: GCA_034667225.1. Classification (GTDB taxonomy): domain Bacteria; phylum Acidobacteriota; class Thermoanaerobaculia; order Multivoradales; family UBA5704; genus DATMER01. Next base: position 67,978 of record JAXDKG010000066.1, on the reverse strand, counting down.
GGACGTACGATTCTGGGTGCTTGCCGGGGCGGCTGCGGCGCTTCACGAAAAGTTGGAGCTGCCCCGGGCCAAAATGATCTATCGCTTGGCGCTCGATCTGGCCCGGACCCCTAGAGAACAAATGGTGATCCTCGCCCGCATGTCCATCGTGCATCGGGACGAGGGTGATTTTCCCAGAGCTATTTCCGTGCTCGAGAAGTCGTTGCAACTCGCCCGCCTACAGAAAGACCGGCGGCGCGAAGCCTATGCTCTGGCGGACCTCGCCCATATGGAGGACCTGCAGAAACGGGCGCCGGAGGCTGTACAGAAGTTCGATCAGGCGCTGGAGATCCTGACGGAGCTACGGGACCCCGCCGTTATGGCGTCTATCCTGTTCGGCCGGGCAGAGGCCGAGAGGAACCGCGGCCGTCTCGATGAAGCAATTGCATCGATCGAGGAGTCCATAAGCTTGGTAGAGTCCCTGCGTTCGGATCTCAATCCAGGCCCGCGAATCGCGTTCTTTGCCTCCCGGCACCAGTATTACGAGCTATACGTGAACCTGTTGATGGAGAAGCACCGTCGAAACCCGGATTCCGGGTATCAGGCCCGAGCATTCGAAATTGGCGAGCGCTCTCGAGCCCGTTCCTTGCTGGACGATATGGCCGGACGGCCAAGCGCAGCGGCTATGACCCTGAGAGAGATCCAGAGAGAGGTGCTGGACAGGGATTCGTTGCTTCTGTCCTATCAGTTGGGGGAGCCCAAGAGCACCCTCTGGCTCGTGACGCCGGATTCCTTGACTTCTTTCGATCTGCCCCCCCGGTCCGAGATTGAGAAGGAGGTTCTGCGGGTTCGGGAACGGCTGTCCAATGGAGCGGGATTGGTCGAGGCTGGAGATCTCAGTGGCATGCTGCTGCCCGCCGGGATTGCTCCCCTCAGCCGCAAGCGCCTCCTCATCGTACCCGACGGGATTCTGCACCTCGTCCCCTTCGCTGCGCTTTGTGAGTCCGGCCTGCCGGAAGGAGGGTGCCGGACTCGGGCGCCTCTCGTTCTCGATCATGAAGTCGTGCACCTCCCTTCCGCTTCGGTGCTCGGACGGATGCGGAAGAAGCTGGCATCCCGCCAGCCGGCAGTCGGGTCCATCGGTTTGCTGGCCGACCCGGTGTTCGAGCGCCGCGATCGGAGGCTCATCGATAAGATCGGCGAGCCCCGGCCGGACGAGAAGGAGCCTGATAGTGGTTTGGGAATTGAGCGCCTGGGGCGTCTCCGATACACCGATACGGAAGCCGACGAGATCCTGAAGCTGTTCCCCGCGGAGCCAGGGTTCAGCGCCCGCGGCTTCTCCGCGAGCCGCGAAACCGCGATGAGTCCGGAGTTCCTCCGCAATCGTATCCTCCACTTTGCGACCCACAACCTCGTCGCGGATCACCCGGATCTGTCCGGGCTCGTGCTGAGCCGATTCGACGCGAATGGCCGTCGGATTCAAGGCTTCCTGGGCGTGCAGGAAATCTATGGCCTGAAGCTATCGGCGGAGCTCGTAGTGCTGAGTGCCTGCGGCACCGGGCTCGGCAGTGAGGTCCGAGGTGAAGGGGTGGTCGGCCTGACCCGTGCCTTCCTGCACTCGGGTGCAAAGCGGGTAGTAGTGAGCCTCTGGAGTGTCCAGGAGCGGGAAACGACCGAGCTGATGACCCGCTTCTACCGAAAGCTGCGCGACGGCCTTCCTGCCTCGGCGGCTCTGCGGTCTGCCCAGGCTTCGATGTTTTCCGACGGTTATCGGCCGCGATCCTGGGCCAGTTTCGTGCTTCAAGGCGAGCCCCGCTGATCCATTCAATTTTTTCAAACAAAACTTCAGCCCCGGTGTCTACAGGGGAGAAGCTGAAGAGGCGAGCGGATCGCCTCCCGAAACTCACCTTTAAGGAGGGCACGATGGAAAACCATGACGTCCAGAAGCTAAAGGACAACGATGCGACCAAGCACCCTCGGAGCTACCCCGTCGAAGGGGATGAACTGCCGGCCCCCCAGAGCGACGTCGACGACAATGACCCTGTCAAGCCTCCTGGTGCCAGCTACCCGCTCGAGGGCGAGTGATGGATCGTTCAGGCAGGCGGGATGGAGTATTCCGCCTGCCTCCTCCTCTGGAGGAGGCTAGGCAACAGGAGGTCTTTCCCTATCCTGACGGTGTAGACGCCGAGTCCGGCGCTCCGGTCGGCGCTTCTGGGATGGACGAGGTCGAGCGGCTTTTGCGCGAGCGGCCTTTCCGCAAGCGTCGCGGCAACAAGAGGGAGGTTATCGATGGTGTCAGCCCTCAAGACCTTGCCCAAGCCGGGTGGGGCGTCATCTTCCCGCAGTCGGCGGGCTTGGCTACGGACCTGCGGAAAGCTCTCGAGCCGCTCCTGGCCCGTCGGAAGGATGACGCAGGGGGCGCCATGTATCACGAATTCCTGGAGGAAAAGGGATACCGTCCAGGTGATAATCATCTGGATTTCCTGCAACGCCGAAAGGCGGGACCCGGCAGGGTTGATCCGAAGCTCGTCCCCTATTACCTCTTGATCGTCGGAAGTCCGGAGGAGGTCCCTTACGCGTTCCAGTATGGCCTGGACCTTCACCATGCCGTGGGGCGAATCCATTTCGGCACGATGGAGGAATACAAACTCTACGCTGAGAGCGTGGTGGCAGCGGAGACATCGCCAGTGCCACCCTCCCGCAGGATGGCGTTGTTTGGACCCGGCCAGGATGAGGGGACCCGCCTCAGCATCGCGGGTCTCCTATCGCCCTTGGCCGCCGGCCTGAGCGAGACTTGCCAAGTCGATAAGTTCTTCGAAGGGAGCGCCACCAAAGCGAACCTGAAGCGCCTGATGGGCGGGGATGCCACTCCCGATCTTCTCTTCACGGCGGGCCATGGAATTGTGTATCAGACGGAACACCCGCGCCAACGTCCACGCCAGGGCGCCCTGGTCTGCCAGGAGTGGCCCGGGAGCGGACGAGTCGCCCCGGAGCACGCTTTCGCGGCCGACGACCTCGATGCAAATGCCCGGCTGCTGGGGCTCATCGCGTTTCTATTCGCCTGCCATAGCGCTGGCACGCCGAAGGTCAACAATTTTCCCGACGGGGCTCCGGACGTGATCGCCTCCCAACCCTTCGTATCGAGCCTGGCGCAGCGGCTCTTGGTGCGTGGAGCCATGGCCGTGATTGGACACGTGGAGCGGGTCTGGCAATGCTCTTTCCTCTGGCGGGATACAGGCTTTCAATCTCAACCCTTTGTGGAGAGCGTCCGGCGAATCCTTAATGGAGGACCTCTGGGATGGTCCCTGGAGCCGATCAACCAGCGCTTCGCCGATGTCGCGGCATCGTTGTGCGCCTTGATGGACGAGGCCGAGCTCGGAGGCACCGTGGACAAGGCGTCTCTTGACGAGATGCGGACCGCCTGCCGCGATGCGCGCAACTACGTGGTAGTGGGGGATCCTGCCGTGCGGCTGCCAGTTCCACCCAAGCCGGAACCGAAAAAGCGCATCATGCGCGGTGGCTGAATGAGGAACGGCAAGGGCCTCCACCATTACGACGGCCTATCCACGGGCGCGGCTCCGGATTGGGACCGCCTCCTGCTGGCCGGGCCGGACAAAGTCTTCAGAGGGCTCCGGTCGTGGTTGGGACCGAAGCGGGCGGAGAACACGGAGGTCGAGCGAAGTTACTGGCGGACACTCGCCGCCCGAGGGGATGCCGATGAACTGGCCACAGCCGTGGTCGAGCGGCTTGACCTCGACGGCGAGCGGCTGGTCGACATGGACGCAATCGATCTCCCTCAGGTCCGTAATCATCTGGAGCACGCCGCCCGCGAGAAGTTGGACCGGCTCGACCTTCCTCATGACGAGCGGGAACGGGTTCGAAAGCATTCCTTTCTCTTGGCGGAGGTGGCTTTCGAGGCGCAAGGAGATCTATGTCCCGCCTTGGCACTCTACGCATTGATTCATGACGCTCGGGTGGGAGCGGACACCTTCTCGCTCTACGAGGAGGTTCTGCTCCGGTTCAAGGTGGGAAACGCCCTGCTCCTGCTCGATGAGCGGCCCGAGCGCAGGTGGCGGTGTGTGGGGTTCGTCCGGCAGGCGTCAGAGCTGGCCGACATCCTGGGCGAGAGGAGCGAGGCTCCGCGGGAGGCCTTGCGCGCGCTCACCCTGGAGATCCGAATCTGGCTCGGACACCGCCAGGAGGAGCTGGGCGACCTTCAAGCCGCGGCAGAGTGCTTCCAAGCGGCCGTGACTTGCTCGCGCACTCTCGATGACCGGGTCACCTGCGCAGCCCGGGCGGCGTCGGCCTTGGCAGCCTGCGGCCGGGTCCAGGAAGCCAGGGAGATCCTCCTCTCGGTACAGGAAGAGGTTGGGCAGGTCGAGGATGAAATGGTCCGCGAGCTTTGGGAGGGGGTTTTCTGGAGCCTGGGAGATGAGATCCCATGATCCGGAAACACATCGACTTCGACGTGTGGATCGGCTTGGATGATGTCAAGGCAAGGTGTGGGGGTAAGGAGGCTCGTGCGGAAATCCAGCTCGCGCCTTTCGAGAAGGAGATGGAGGAACTGGCGCGAGCTCTCCGGCAGCATCCGGAGATCTCGGGCAGCGAGCTTGGAAAGCGACTCTACGACGCCGTCTTCGTCAAGCAGGTGCGAGACCTCATGGCTGTCAACGTGCCTGAACGGGGGGCAAAACGCGGCCTGCGTGTGCGCCTGCGGCTGCATCGAAAGGTTTCTGGTTGGCTGTGGGAGCTCCTCAATACAGGCAACTCGTTCATCGCCATGTCAATCAAAACGCCCGTGGTGCGGGACGTGGCCGGCAACCCTTTCCCCGTTCTGAGGACAGCCTGGCCCATCCGGGTGCTCGTCGTGGTGCCCAGCCCTCCGGGGTCTCCGTCCCTGGATGCGGACCAGGAGGTGGCGGACATCCGCAAGGCGCTGGGCTGGCGCGAGACCCTGGGGCTCGTCAAGATCGAAAAGCTTGAGCCGCCGACCCTCAGCGCCCTGGAGATGCGCCTCGACGGCGGGCAGTACCACGTCCTTCACTTCATCGGGCACGGCACTTTCCTCCAGAACCAGGGGCAAGGAGCGCTCCTCTTTGAGGATTCCATTGGCGAGGCCGATCTGGTCGATGGAGCGAGGCTCGCGGGGGTGCTCGACGATGACGAATCACTGCGACTGATCCTCCTGAACGCCTGCGACAGTGCTCGTGGCGCGGGGGAGGATCTCTTCGCCGGTGTGGCGCAGAGTCTTGCCAAACAGGGGATTCCTGCTGTCGTGGGGATGCAGCATCCCATTTACGACGACATGGCCGTTGCCTTCTCGCGCCGGTTCTACGGTGCGCTCGCAAGGCGGCGTCCGGTGGATTGGGCGCTGAGCCGGGGACGTCAAGCGATGTGCGCAGCGGGGAAGGGGATTGGCTGGGCCATCCCGGTCCTTTTCCTTTCGGCCCCTGATGGAAAGATTTTTCCCTGGAAACCTTCTCGGGGCCTCTACGCTGCCTTCGTGATTATCCTGATGATGTTGTCAGCCTGCGGCATCTGGTACTCGAAGACCACGGCCCCGGAACGGATGCCACCTGCTCCTCCGATTCCTGCTGCGAGCATGTGCCCCTCCCCCAAGGATATGAAGATGGACTTCGTGCGAATTCCCGCTGGCAGCTTCCTGATGGGCTCGGATGGCGGAGAGGACGACGAAAAGCCGAGGCACAGGGTTACGATTTCGCGCCCCTTCTGCCTGAGTGCCCGAGAGGTGACGCAGCGGCAGTGGAGGGAGGTTGTCGAGCCCAACACCGTCCACAGCAAGAGCCGCGAGGACAGTCTGCCTGTCAGCAAAGTTTCCTGGGATGAGGCGCAAGAGTTCATCGAAAGGCTGAATGCCCGGGAGGGTCGCCGGGTGTATCGCCTGCCCAGGGAGGCGGAATGGGAGTACGCCGCTCGCGGTCCGCACAAGTTGCCGGGAGGCAACTGCCTACATGGGGATGGTTTTGACGGACTCGCCCCGGCCGGCTCTTTCCGGACGAACGACTGGTATCTCTACGACATGTACGGCAACGTCTGGGAGTGGGTGCAGGACTGGTATGGACTCTACGAGTCGGGCCCCGTCACCGATCCGACAGGCCCGAGCTCCGGGGAAGAGCGGGTAAAACGAGGCGGGAGCTACAGGTCCGCTTCCACGAATTGCCGCCCCGCCCGTCGAAACGCTCAGAAGCCAGGCAGCCACTACACGGATGTAGGCTTCCGAGTCCTGCGCGAGTTGGATGTCCGGTAAATGCGCTGAGAAAAAAAAGGGCCGGGGGCTCAGGTCAGAGCCTGTGCCCCCGGCCGAGGCGTTGGCGCTATGCCATTTCTAATAGACACGGTCCCGGGAAAAAAGTTAACCCGGCTGCCGTGACTTTCTTCATTTTCCCGCTTGCTGGATCGCCTGCTTGCGAGCTGCTTCGAACTCGTCGCCCGGATTCCAGGCGGGGAGCTGGTCCGTGTTGGCGATCTGGAGGCCGGCGAAGAAGCCCAGACGGGCGTCGTCGATCATGCCGTCGTAGCTCCAGTCGGGCGTCAGCTCGTCGCTCGGCTGGTGATAGTGCGCGGCCTCCCAGGCCTCGATCTTCTCCTTGCCATACTCCGCGGGCTTGCCCTTGAGCTTGGTGCTGGTGTCCAGGTAGATCGCGGGCACGCCGATGCGGGCGAAGTTGAACTGGTCGGAGCGGTAGAAGAAGCCCTTGTCCGGGAACTGGTCGCCTACCACTTGCCGGGTCTGCTTCGCCGCCAGGGTTTTCACCACCTGGTCCAGCGAGGACTTGCCCATGCCGATGAAGGCGACTTCTTCGGAGGGGCCGAAGATGTTGCCGCCGTCGTAGTTGATGTTGGCCGCGATCCGCCCGGCGGGGAAGGTCGGGTGCTTGGAGTAGTACTCGGACCCCAACAGCCCCTGCTCTTCGGCCGCCACGAAGAGGATCAGGACCGAGCGTTTCGGCGGCTCGGGCAGGGCGGCGAACGCCTTGGCGATCGCCAGGACCTGGGCCGTGCCCGCGGCGTTGTCGAGGGCGCCGTTGTAGATCTTGTCGCCCTCCTTGTCCGGCTCGCCAATCCCCAGGTGATCGTGGTGCGCGGAGTAAACCACCACCTCTTCCTTGAGCTTCGGATCGCTCCCGCGCAGCAGGCCGCCGACATTGGCCGTCTTCTTGCGCGAGATCTTGTTTTCCAGGGTCAGGGAGGTGGTCACTCCAAGCGGCACCGGCTTGAAGTCACGGCTCTGGGCCTGCTTGATCAGCGCGTCCAGGTCGTGACCGCCCAGCTTGGCGATCTGCCTGGCGGCGTCTTCGGTCGTCCAGGCTGAGACCTGGATGCGCGGCTCGTTTTCGGCGGGCAGCTCGAACTGCTCGCCGGTCCAGGAGGTCTGGACCACCTGCCAGGCGTAGCCGGCCGACGGCGTAGTGTGGACGATGATCGCCCCGGCCGCCCCCTGCCGTGCCGCGCTCTCGTACTTGTAGGTCCAGCGGCCGTAGTAAAGCCGCCGGTTGCCCTCGAACAGCTTGGGATCCCCCTCGGGGTCGTTGTTGAGCATCACCAGGACCTTGCCCTTGAGGTCCATCCCCTTGTAGTCGTCCCACTGGAACTCGGGCGCCTGGATGCCGTAGCCGACGAAGACCAGCTCGGCGTTCTGGATGACGGAGCGGTCCTTCTGCACGCCGCTCGCGGCGATGAACTGGTCGAAGTTCTTGAGGGAGACCTTCTGGCCCCCCTTGGTGAAGTCCCAGGTCTGGGGAGGCTTGGAGTCGATGCCGACGATGTCGAAGGGCTGCAGGTAGCTGCCCTTGTCGCCGCCCGGCTCGAAGCCCATCATCTCCAGAGTGGTGGACAGGTAGAGCTGGGTCAGCTTGTCGGCCCGGCTCGCCGGGCCGCGCCCTTCGAGCAGGTCGTCCGCCAGGAAACGGACCGGGCCTTCGATGGCGTCGCGGTCGATCTCTGCCGCGGCGCGGTCCGCGGGAGTCTGCGCGACGAGACTCGCGGGCAGGGACAGCAACCCGAGCAGGATCAAGATGTTGCGATGTTTCATAAGTATGGTCTCCGTGGTCATTGTTCCTCTGGGCCGTCCACTTTAACAGACGACCGCGCCTGCTCCTTCCCCGGTACGCCCGCTCCCTGCTATGGTTCTCTCAATGAAGCTGGCGATGACGGTGCGCGACTGCCTCTACCTCAACTGGGCCCTCCCCGCGGAAACCCTGCCCGAGCCGCCGGCCCCGCTCCGTTATCAGCTCCACACTTCGGAGGGGCAGGACTGGGTTTTCGCCTCCGCCCTGCTGTTTCATCAGGACGCCGTCCGCCTCGCGGCCCTGCCGCTGATCCGGGTCGGCTATCCGCAGTTCAACCTGCGTTTCTACGTGCTGGACCGCGAGGGGACGCCCTCGGTCCTGTTCCGCCGCATGCTGATGCCGGGCTGGGTCGCCCCCGGCGTGCGCCTCGTGTCGCATCAGCCGGCCTTCGGCGCTCGTCTGGACTTCCCGCGCCCGACGGTGGACGCGGGCGACGGTCCCTGGCGCTGGCGGGTGGAGCATGGCGGGACGCTGGAAGTCCGGGCCTGGCGCGACATGTCGGCGGTCTCCGCGGGAGCGGGGATCGGAGAGGGTCCTCGCCTCGGCTCCTGGGACGACACGGTGCGCTACTTCCAGGTGCGGCTGCGCGGCTATGCCCAGAACTCCGACGGACGCCTCAAGCGGATCGATGTGCGGAAACCGTCCCCGGTGGCCGTCGCCTGGCCGCTGCGCGCCGAGGTCTCCGGGGCGCAGTTGCTGCCGGATCTGTTCTGTCTGCCGTCCAACGGCTTCGCCTGGCCGCCGCTCCATTCGGCCTGGCTCTCCCCCGAGATCCCGTTCGCCTTCGAGCTCGGGCTGGCTCCCAAGGAGGTGGCGGTGACCCGCGGGATGCCGCAGCCGGCGGCGGGACGGGTGGCGGGCGCCTGGCGCGCGAATCGCGCCAATGCTGCCCTGCGCGAGCAGCGCCTCGTGGAAGAAACCGAGCCCCGCGAGGCCCGGCGGGCCTCGTGCTAGCATCCCGCCCATGAACCCTGTCCACCCCAAAGACCGACGGCCGCAGCGCATCGCGGTCCTGCCCGGCGATGGCACCGGCAAGGATGTGACCGCGGAGGCGGTCAAGGTCCTGGAGTCCGCCGCCGAGGCCTGGGACCTCCCCCTGGAGCTGGTCCATCTCGACTGGGACGCCGACCGTTATCTCGCCACCGGCGAGACCATGCCCGAAGGCGCCCTGGACGACTTCCGGCAGAATTACTCGGCCATCTTCATCGGCGCCTATGGCGATCCCCGCGTGCCGGACATGAAGCACGCCGCGGACATCCTGTTAGGCATCCGCTTCGGGCTCGACCTCTACATCAATTTGCGGCCGATCAAGCTCTACGATCCCCGTATGTGTCCTTTGAAGGACCGGACGGAGAAGGACGTGGACATGGTGATCTTCCGCGAGAACACCGAGGGCGCCTATGTGAACATAGGCGGCAACTTCAAGCGCGGCACGTCCGACGAGATCGCGGTGCAGGAGGAGATCCATACCCGCAAGGGGGTGGAGCGCATCATCCGTGCCGCCTTCGAGTATGCGGTCACGCACGGCCGCCGCGAGGTGTGCATGAGCGACAAGTCGAACGTGATGCGCTACGGCCACGACCTGTGGCAGCGCGTGTTCGCCGAGGTCGGGGCGGAGTATCCGCGGATCGAGTCGCGCCATCTGTTCGTGGACGCCCTGACCATGCAGATGGTCAAGAACCCGCAGAGCTTCGACGTGGTCGTGACGAACAACATGTTCGGCGACATCGTGACCGATCTCGGCGCCGCTCTTCAGGGCGGTCTCGGGGTCGCGGCCTCGGCGAACCTGCACCCCGGGCAGACCTCGATGTTCGAGCCGGTCCACGGCTCGGCGCCCAAGTACGCGGGCACCGGCAAGGCCAATCCGGCCGGCGCCATCCTTTCGTCCGCCCTGATGCTGGATTATCTCGGCCACTCCGGAGCGGCCCAGGCCATGGAGGATGCCATGGCGCGCACGTTCCGGGAGGGGCAGACCACTCCCGACCTGGGCGGCTCGCTCACCACCTCGCAGGTGGGCGATCTGATCGCCCGGGCAGTCGGCCGTGAAGTAGCAGCGAAGTAGGAGATTTGTTGATGCAGCCCAAAGAGTCGGATCTCATCTACGACTGGAACCGCGCCAAGGGCCAGGAGCTTCGTCCCGCCCGCGGCAGGGTGGAGCTGGACGACGAGACGCTCCGCGACGGTCTGCAGTCGCCGTCCGTAAAGAATCCGGCGATCGAGGACAAGGTGCGCATGCTGCACCTGATGGCCGATCTCGGGATCGAATCGGCCAACCTCGGCCTGCCCGGCGCGGGTGCGCACGTGGTCCGCGACGTGGAGCGGCTGGCCCGCGAGATCGCGGAGCACAAGCTGCCGATCTACCCGAATTGCGCTGCCCGCACGGTCGCCGCCGACATCCAGCCGATCGCGGACATCGTGCAGAGGACCGGAGTCGTGATCGAGGCCGCTTGTTTCATCGGCTCCTCTCCCGTCCGGCAGTACGCCGAGGGCTGGACCATGGACAAGATGCTCCGCCTGACCCGCGACGCGGTCGAGCTCGCGGTCAGGGAGGGGCTGCCGGTGATGTACGTCACCGAGGACACCACCCGCGCCGCTCCCGAGGACCTGCGCCGCCTCTACACCGAGGCAGTGGAGGCCGGAGCCCGGCGGGTCTGTGTGGCCGACACGGTGGGGCATGCCACGCCGAACGGCGCGCGCAACGTAATCCGCTTCATCCGCGAGGTGGTGGACGCGACCGGCGAGGACGTCCAGGTGGATTGGCATGGCCATCGCGACCGTGGCCTGGCCGTGATCAACGCGCTGGCCGCGGCTGAGGCCGGCGCCGACCGCCTGCACGGAACGGCCGTGGGCATCGGCGAGCGGGTGGGCAACTGCGGGATCGACCTGCTGCTGGTCAACATGCAGCTCCTGGGGTGGATCGACCGCGATCTCTCCAAGCTCCGGGAGTATTGCGTGCTCGTGTCGGAGAAGACGGGCGTGCCGTTGCCGGACAACTATCCGGTGGTGGGGAAGGATGCCTTCCGAACGGGTACGGGCGTACACGCGGCGGCGATCATCAAGGCGCGGGCCCGGGGCGAGGAGTGGCTGGCGGACCTGGTGTACTCGTCGGTGCCGGCGAGCCTGATCGGCGGCCGTCAGATCATCGAGGTCGGCCCGATGAGCGGCGAGTCGAACGTGACCTATTGGCTGCAGGAGCGGGGGATCGAGAAGAAGCCCGAGCTGGTGCGCGCGATCTTCCAGAGGGCCAAGGAGTCGGTGCGCATCCTGGAAGAAGCCGAGATCCTGGAGATCTGCCACTCGCACGCAGAGTCGTGAACGCTCCGCAACCTGCGTGGAAGCGGACGCTCCGCCTCTACCTGGAGAGCCTGGCTGTCGAGCGCGGGCTCTCCAAGAATACCGTCGATGCCTACCGCAACGACCTTGCGCGCTTCGGCGAGGCGCTGGTCCGCAAGGGAGACGACCTCCTCACCGCGGACGCGCGCGCTCTCGCCACCCATCAGCGCGATCTCATGCGCCAGGGGCTCTCTCCGCGCTCCATCAGCCGCGCCCTGTCCGCGATCCGCGGCTTCTACGGGTTCCTGGTCACGACCGGCGAGCGGGCCGACGATCCGGCCGTCAACCTGACGCCTCCGAAGCTCGGACGGCCTCTCCCGAAATCGTTGAGCGAGACCCAGGTCCAGGATCTGCTCGCGGCGCCGGACGTCACAACTGTTCTCGGATTCCGCGATCGGGCGATGCTCGAGCTGCTCTATGCGACGGGCCTGAGAGTCAGCGAGCTGGTAGGGCTGAAGCTCCCGCAACTGCGGCTGGACGTGGGCTTCCTGATCGCTTTCGGCAAGGGGAACAAGGAGCGCGTCGTGCCGGTGGGGGAGCAGGCGGAGGATTGGGTGAAGCGTTACCTGCGCGAGATCCGTCCCGGACTCTCCGAGGGGCGCCACCAGACGGTCTTCGTCAACTACGCCGGCGAGCCCATGAGCCGCATGGGATTCTGGAAGAACCTGAAGGCCTACGGCGTGAAGGTGGGCATCCGCGGTCTCTCGCCCCACGTGCTCCGCCACAGCTTCGCCACTCACCTGCTGGAGCACGGTGCCGACCTGCGGGCGGTCCAGACCATGCTCGGCCACGCCGACATCTCCACCACCCAGATCTACACGCATATCCACCAGGAACGGCTGAAGACGCTCTACGACCGGTTTCATCCCCGGTCGTGACAGGACATGTAGGGGCGGCCCTTGTGGCCGCCCTCCGGAAGGGCACCCACAAGGGATGCCCCTACAACCCTGGGTAGCTTGTCTCCAACGAGCGGGTACGTAGCCCCAATGAGTGGTTGGAGGGGTCTACCCACTGGGTAGAGGGGTCTACCTACTGGGTAGCTGTCTCCAACGAGCGGGTAGGTAGCCCCAACGAGTGGTTTGAGCGGTCTACCCACTGGGTAGCCGCCCCCAACGAGTGGGTAGGAAGCTCCAACCAATGGGTAGCTCGCTCAAACGAGTGGATAGAGGGTCTACCCGTTGGGTAGCCATGTCTACCCGCCCGCCCTTTCCGCGAAATCATTCCGCCCCCATGCGCACTCCTGTCATGAGCCCCAGCGATCCTCTCTACGTCCTCAAGATCCTTTCGGATGATGGTTCCCTGGTTCGGCGGTTTCCGCTCTCCATGGGCGAGCACGTGGTCGGCTCCGTGGCGGAGGTGGAGATCCGGCTGGATACGCCTGGGATCTCGCGCCGGCATGCCTCGATCCGGGTTCTCGCGGACGGCGGCGCCGTGCTGGCCGATCTAGGTTCCAAGAACGGCACCTGGTTGGCAGGCAAGCAGATCCAGGAGACGGTCGTCGCCCAGTTCGCGGTAATCGCGTTCGGTCCTGTCCAGGCGATCCTCCAGCCGGCGGATGCCACGCGGGAACGCATTCTGCTGGAGCCCCCGCCCGCGGATGCCACGCTGGTGGAGCGACCCGAGCGCCCGCGCTCGACCCGGAGCTACGACCCCCTGGACCGCCTGTCCGAGACCCTGCAGGAGGAGCTGCCCGCCCTCGCCTCCGGCCAGTCGACCCCGGCCGGGGCCGCTTCCGCCCTGGCTCACCGCTGGCTGGAGGCCCTGGCTGTGGGCCGGGTCGAATTCCTGCGCGAAGGTCCATCCGGCGAGGCCGTGGTGGCCGCCGCCTCCACCTCGGACCTCTTCCCCAAGCCGGTGGCCAGCCTGGAGGTTCAGGGTCCCGACGGCTGGAAGGTCCGCCTCCGGGCGCAGTCCACGGCGGAGCTGACCCGGCTCACACCCCTGTTCCGTCTTACCCTCGAGATGCTCGCCGTGAGGACGAAGCGCTCCCGGCCGGCCGAGGCCCCCGTTACCAAAGCGGAGCCGGTGCCTCCGCCTCCCGGCCTGGGGGCCGAGATGTCCCGCATCTATCGCTCGGCGGGCAAGGTGGCGCGCGGGGACGTTCCGGTGCTGATCCTGGGCGAGTCGGGATCGGGCAAGGAGGTGCTGGCGCGCTGGGTCCATGCCCGCTCCCGCCGCGCTTCGGGCCCGTTCCTCGCCCTCAACTGCGCCGCCCTGCCGCGGGAGCTTCTGGAAGCCGAGCTGTTCGGCATCGAGCGCGGCGTGGCGACCGGCGTCGAGGCGCGGCCCGGGCTGCTGGAACGGGCCAGCGGCGGCACGCTCTTCCTCGACGAGATCGGCGACATGGCCCCCGAGACCCAGGCCAAGGTGCTGCGGGTCCTGGAGGGCACCAGCGTCTACCGGGTCGGCGGCCGGGCGCCGGTGCAGGTGGATGTCCGTTTCGTGGCCGCGACCAATCGCGAGCTGGAGTCCCTGGTGGAGGAGGGGGGCTTCCGCCGCGACCTGTTCCACCGCCTCGCGGCTTTCCAGGTGAAGCTGCCGCCGTTGCGGACCCGGCGGGAGGAGATTCCGTCCCTCGCCGCCCGCTTCTTCCACCGCGAGCTGGAGCGCAACGGCCTGTCGAGCCCGGGCATCTCGCGCACCGCTCTCGGCGCCTTGGTCGGCTACTCCTGGCCGGGCAACGTGCGCGAGCTGCAGAACGAGATCGCCAAGGCCGCGCTGCTGCTGGAGCCGGGCGAGCCCCTGGATCTCCAGCACCTGTCGGAACGGGTGCGTGGACCCGTGCCCGCCCCGGGCACCCGGCCAGCGCTCCTCACTCTGGAGGAGGCAGTTCACCAAGCCGAGCGCGAAGCCTTCTCCGTGGCCCTGGCCGCGGCTGGAGGGGATGCCGGATGCGCCATGGAGCTGCTGGGCGTCTCCCGGACGACCTGGTACCGGAAGATCAAGGAGCTGGGGCTGTCCGAGGCGGAGGAGGAAAGCTTGGTGACGGCGTCCCGGCCGGCCGCGGAGAGACACGTGATGTAAGAATTACCGGAATGCCTGGAGCCCCGTCCCGGTTGCACAGGTGGACGCTTTCCTGGTTTGTTTCGTACAATTAACCGAGACGTATGACACTCAGCCACCGGCTCCTCCCCGTCGTGCTCTTCCTGGCTTTCATAGCCGGGCTCGCCCCGGCTCGCGCCGAGTTGGTGGTCCTGACCGACGGCCGCTTCCTCAAGGTCAAGTCCTATGAGGTGACGGGCGAGCAGGCCCGGCTGGACCTTCACTACGGCGGCCGCATGACTCTGGCCATCGACCGGGTCGAGCGCATCGTCGACGACGAGTACGTTCCGCCTCCCCCGCCCGATCCGGTGGCCGAGGTGGTGACGGAAGCGGTCGAGGCTGGCCTGATCTCGCTGCGCTTCGAGGAGTCTCAGCCGGTCCCCGAGGGCCCCTACGGCACGCTCATCTACGAGACGGCCAAGCGCCATCAGGTCAATCCTCAAGTCGTGGCGGCGCTGATCCGGCAGGAGTCGTCCGGCAAGGTGCGGGCGGTCTCCCACAAGGGAGCGCGCGGCCTGATGCAGCTCATGCCCGCCACGGCCCAGCGCTTCGGCGTGCGCAAGGACCAGCTCTTCGACCCCAAGCACAACCTGGAGGCCGGCGTCCGCTACCTGAGCTGGCTCATGGATCAGTTCCCGAACGATCTCGCCAAAATCCTCGCCGCCTACAACGCGGGCGAGAACGCCGTGGCCCGCTACAAGGGCATCCCCCCCTACCGCGAGACCCAGAACTACGTCCGCCGGATTTTCACCAACCTCGGGTTGGCGATCACCGATCTCTAAGTCCTCGCCTCTGCCAAAGCCGACTTGATCTCCGCCAACGGGATCTCCCCGGTCAGCGCGCCGCTGGAGCGGTAGCGCATGATCACCAGGGTGCGGTCGTCGTCCGGCGGCAGGTTGCCCACGTGCCTCGCGATCGCGGAAAGCAGCCGGTCGCGGACATCCGTGGCGGTCTGACCCGCCCGTCCGGCGGCCAGGGTCTCTGCCACCCGGTCGTAGCCGAACGGCTCGCTGTCGCTATCGGCCGCCTCGATCAGCCCGTCGGAGAGCCAGACCACGAGATCCCCGGGCTCCATGGGCACGGTGGCCTTGCCGTAGGTGTGCCCCAGGCCGCCGAGGGGGGAGCCCGGCAGGAGGATCTCCTGTACCTGCTTGCCGCGGATCAGGTAGGTGGGGGGGTGGCCGGCGTTGGTCAGGCGCAGGGTTCCGCGGGCCAGGTCGACGATGGCGAGCGTGGCGGTGACGAAGGTGCGGCCGTCGTTGTTGCGCACCACGGAGTCCAGGCGGCGGAGGATCTCCTCGGGGTCCTGGGTCTCTTCGATCAGGATCAGCAGCGCGGCCTTGAGCATGGCCATGCGCAGGCCGGTGGAGAGGCCGTGGCCCGAGACGTCCGCGATGACCACGGCGATCTCCGTCTCGGTCAGGCGGAGGACGTCGAAGTAATCCCCGCCGATGGCCGCGCTGGGCTCGAAGAGCGTGGCGAACTCGATCCCCTCGCCGGCCGGCAGGTTGCTCGGGATCAGGCTGGTCTGGACGTTGCGGGCGATCTGCAGCTCTTTTTCCAGGATCTCCTTCTGCGCGGCCGCGGCCACCGATGATTCCAGGTGCGCGGCCATCTCGTTGAACGAGCGCTGGAGGTCCCCGATCTGGTCGCGGCGCTTCACCGGGATGCGCACGCCGAAGTCCCCCGCCCGTACCGCCGTCGTGGCCCGGCTCAGGCGATTGACCGCGCGGGAAAGGCCCACGATCATGAAAACGGCCATCAGGGCCGCGATGACGTAGACGTCGAAGAGCAGGGCCGCGAAGATGAGCAGCGTCCCCCAGGCCGCCGAGTTGACCTCGCCGGAGCTCACGAACAGGTGGCGCTGGACGGTCCGCGGCGTGGAGGTGAGCGTGACGGAGAGGCGGTTGAGGACCGTCTTGCCTGTGGCCATGTCGCGCACGGGTCCGGACATGTCCCCCCACCAGAGGAGGGGCCGGTCCCAATACCCCTCGCTGCGCGACCGGTGCTTGAAGAACTTCTCCGACTCGCCGGCCTCTTCCTTCTCCCGGTTGATGCGCCGCAGGGGGAGCCTGCGCCCGAACATCTCGATGCGGACCACGTTGGGATCGTCCGGACGGGCGAACTCGATCCAGAGGTCTCCCCGGCGGCTGATCTCCTGGTCCAGGCGGCCGGTCCAGAGGGCCACGACGCCGGCTCCCTCGCGGGACGCCGCCGTGGCCAGGGTGGCGGTGCCATCCTCGGGCTCCACGAAATGGACCGTGCCCGGCTCGGTCTCCAGCCAGGCCGGCCAGACCTTGGGCAGCTTCGGGTCGCCGGAGACCCGCCGGCCCCCGCGGTAGTAGGCGAAGGCGACGTTTTCTTCGCCCTCGGAGCCCCCGGAGGGAGGACGCCCCGTCTGGGCGAACACCGCGGCGCGCTCGCCGGCCAGGGTGCGCAGCTCGGTGTCCAGGTTCTGCAGGGCATCGCGGTAGAGCTGGCCGAGGTAGAACCCGGAAAGGATGTAGGCCACCACGGTCAGGAGCACGACGACCAGGGGGATGGGCAGCACGCCGAGCAGGAAGTAGGAGAAGGCGAGGCGGCGGCCGACCTTGTAGAGGAAGGACCGGTACGCCTTCCAGAGCAGCCAGAGCAGGCCGAGGAGGGCGATGCCCGCGAGCAGGACCTGGCTGGCGGGGGTGATGTAAGGGATGCCCAGGAATGCGAGGACGACCAGCGGCAGCGCGGCGACGAGGATCGCCGTGGTGAGAATGGCTCGGAGCCTGCGGGGCGGGCGGTCTTTCACGGTCGGTCGTTTCCCTCGAAGGGCACTACGGGTAGACGTAGGCAAGGTTTCCCTGCTGGTGTCATAGAATGGCCCGTCGGCAGCGGAAGCGCCGACGGCATCTTAGCT
This sequence comes from Acidobacteriota bacterium, assembly GCA_034667225.1. GTDB lineage: Bacteria > Acidobacteriota > Thermoanaerobaculia > Multivoradales > UBA5704 > DATMER01. Next base: position 50,641 of record JAXDKG010000066.1, on the reverse strand, counting down.
TGAACCAGGAGGGCTTGAACCAGGAGGGGAGGACACCGTGTCGAGGATCCCGCGTTTCCAGGAGCACCTGAAGACAGGTTTTACCGCCGAGGCGGCGAGCGCCGCCCGTTCCCGCGCCTATGCCATGCGCGCCGAGCGCGACGGCCTTCCCAACCTCGCCCGCCACTGGCGCGCCCTGGCCGAGGAGAAGGACCGGCTGGCCATCGAGCTGCTGGAGGCCTCCGAGCAGGTGCACGGCATGGACGCCGACCTCGGCAACGCCATCTCGGAGGAGCGCTACGAGAACGACGCCCTCTACCCAAAGATGATCCGCGACGTCAACGAGCGCGTGGCCGACGTCCTCCTCAAGGTGGTGAGCGCCCAGAAGGACCACCTGCGGCGGTTGGAAGCCCTGCGCGAGTCGTACAACGCCGCGCAGGGGGATGTGGCGCTGCCGGTGGAGGTTGATCGGGGCACGGCGCCTTCCGCTCCCGCCAGTTGATCCCATCCCCCTCTTCGGAAGGTGAGGCAAACAAAAAGGCCGGCAGGGGAAACCCCGCCGGCCTTCGCATTTCAGGAGAGCTCGACCCGCTTACGGGCGGTCGAGAGTGATGACGGGCGAGGTCCAGGTCTCCCAGTGGGCCGGGTTGTTGGCATCGCCGAGGGCCTTCAGGACCTTGACGGTGAGCCTGTACTGGCCGTCGGGAACCACCTTGACCTTGTCGTTGCCGTTGTTGTGCTGACGGGTGCCGTCCCACGCGAAGGAGAAGAAGGTCGCGGCGCCGCTGTTGCGGGGCAGGAACTCGTCCTCGATCGCGTTCGAGAACACCGGGTGGAGCTTCTGGCCGGTGACCGCGTCGCGGATCTCCACCTCCAGGCGGGTCGACTGGTGATCGAAGTGGATGAGCAGGAACGGCACGTCGTCACCGACCAGGGTGTAGGTGGCGCCGGCCGGCTGGTTGATGAAGTTGGTGCCCGACAGCTTGGCGAGCCAGGGGAAGTTGTTGGCGGTCGGGACGAGCACCTGGATGCTCTGGTAGTCGCCCTTGAAGCCGGCGAAGGGCACGCGCAGCGTCTGGCCGCCGCCCTGCGGGGTCAGCACGACGTAGCCGCCGAAAATGCTGCGGTTGGCCAAGCCGGCGTTGGGCGTGATCGTCACGTCGACCGTGGCGATGCCGCCGGGAGCGACCGTGACCGAAGGCGCGCTGAAGGTCACGCCGGAAGGGCCGTTGAAGAAGGCCGGCGTGAAGGTGTTCGGGCCGGTGGCGAGAGCCGCGGTATGGGTGACGTCATAGGTCACCGCCGTGGCGCCGTTGTTGTGAATGGTCAGCGTGCGCAAGAGCGAGCCGCTCTCCACCTCTCCCAGGGAGAGCTTGGAGGGGGTCACGGTGGACGTGGCGACGGCCGCGTCGGCGACGCGGATCATGCCCGCGCCCTGGCGATGGACGTTGTCGAGGAAGCCGAGGGCCGGGTTGCCGAACCAGGCGTGCGGCTCGGCCGTGTTCTGCAGGACCGTGCGGACCTGCTCGGCGGTCAAGCCGGGGTGGGCCTGGAGCAGCAGGGCCACGGCGCCCACGGTGTGCGGGGAGGCCATCGAGGTGCCGCTCAGAATGGCGTGTCCGCCCTTCTCCAGCGGGTAGGTCGAGTAGATGAAGCCGCCCGGAGCGCCGAGGTCCGGCTTGAGATCGAGGGTCGGCGACAGGCCGTAGGAGCTGAAGGCCGAGATCAGGTTGGCCGTGGTGTTCGGCTCGTTGACCGCGCCGTTGGTCCAGGTCATGGTCACCGGGCCGGCGGCGATGCGGTTGTTGATCAGGGTGCCGGAGGCCTGGCTGACCGAGACCGTCGGGATCGTGACCTGCGGCGGACCGACAACGGTGATGTTCTGGATGCCGGGCACGTTGTTGTAGATGATCACGGCGGCGGCGCCGGCGTTCTGGGCGACGATCGCCTTGATGTTGAAGCTGCAGGTGCCGCGGCGGATCAGAACGACTTTCCCGGCAAGGCTGCCCGCGGGCAGCGGGTTGCAGGCGTCGTTGAGCGTGGCGGTCGTGCCCGTGCGCGCCATCGGGAAGCTTCCCGAGGTCGGGGCCAGCGGAGCGGCGGTGGCCTGGAAGTAGCCGAGCGGCAGGTTGTCGGGGCTGAGCGTCAAGGCGTTGGCGTGGATGTGGGTGTTGTCGAACGAGGCGACCGAGATCACCCGCTCGCCGAGCGCGGGAGCGCCCGTGGCGTACAGGCCGTTGGCGCCGTTGTTGCCGGCGGAGGCCACGACGATGACGCCCTTCTTCTCGACCAGGCGGCTGGCCGCCTGCGCCGTCGGGTACTGCGGCCACTGGTAGGACGAGCCGATGCTCATGTTGAGGACGTCGGCGCCGTCCTTGCCGATGCGCTCCATGGCGGCGATCATGATGTCCGCAGTGGTGGAGCCCTCGCAGCCGAAGACGCGGTAGGCGCTGAAGGTCACGCCGGGCGCGACGCCCTTGACCGCGCCATTGGCGCCGACGATGCCTGACACGTGCGTGCCGTGGCCGGCGCAATCGTCAGGGTTGGCGTCCGGCACGGCCAGCGGGTTGTAGGTCGCAGAGGTGTCGTCGGCGTTGAAGGCGTCGCCGACGAAGTCGTAGCCGACCTCGACGCGGCAGCCCGCGCCGAAGCAGCCGCCCAGGTCCGGGTTGTCATAGTCGATGCCGGTGTCCATGATCGCCACGCGCACGCCCGCGCCGGTCAGGCCCAGGCTGTTCTGTGCGATGTCGGCCTGGGTCTGGGAGATCGCCGTGGCCAGGTCCGGATTCGAGCCCGGCTGGGGCTCCGGCATGGCGATGGTCTCGACGGGGTAGACCGCCTTCACCGAATCGAGCCGCTTGAGGCGAGGGACGTCGCTGGCGCGGACCGCGATCGACATTCCATTGAAAAGGTCGTCATAGGCGAAGCGCTCGTTGAAGAGGACGCCCATGCTGGCGGCCTCCTGCCGGAACTTCTGGCGCTTGGCGGAAAGGTCCGCCGCCGCGCCGCCGTCTGCCTTGGGGCTGCCCTTGAGCTCGACGAACCAGAGCGTCGAGGACTCGTCGGCGGGATCAGTGGCCGCGGTAGGCGCCGGGGTGAGCGGGAACACCTGCTCGACCTGGGCCTGGGCCGCCGCGCCGAACAGGGCGAGCAGGGCAGACATGGCAAGGAATCGTTTCATTACTCTCTCCTCGGATCTCTCGATCCAGCTAAGGGGTTTCAGACGAACACACACCGACAAGAGACATCAGTCCGAGTGCCGCCGCGCACAGGCGGCGGGACAGATCTGCTGAGTGGTTCCGAACGTCTTCCCCAAGCCACGCGCCCGACATTCGAGAAAAGGAGACAACGCATATAACAAATTGAAGGGGAGCCTGAATTCCCTTCCCGAAAGATTTCTGGCATCTCCTGTTTCAGGCCAGCGGGAGTATAGGTAGACGAGGGAGGCGAGGAAATCTATCGTTAGTTAGAGCCGCGGTGCGGCAAGGCGTATGATCCGCCTGAGATGGAGCCGCTGGAGTCGCTCGAGAGCCGTGCAGAGAGGCTGATCGCGTCCGGGCGGGTGGTGCTCGCGGCCGTCTCCGCGCTCGCGGTCTGGTTCGACCCCTCCGAACCCGCCCGGCATCCGGAAGTCGCCTACAGCCTCCTCGTGAGCTATCTCGGCTACTCCCTGGTGATCGCGGTGCTGGTCTGGCGCTCGGGCACCAGCTCCGAGCGCCACCGGCTTGCAACCCAGGCGATCGATCTGGCCTTCTTCTCGATGATGCTGTTCTTCACCGCCGGGACGACGAACCCGTTCATCGCCTACTTTATCTTCGCCGTGATCTGCGCCACCCTGCGCTGGCAGTGGCGCGGAGCGCTGTGGACCGCGGCGGCCTCTCTGATCTCCTTTCTGGCGATCGGCCTCTATCTGATCCTCAAGGAACCGGGCTTCAACGCCCATCCGCTGGCCGTGCGCGGCATCTATCTGGCATTGATCGCGGTCATGATGGCCTACATGGGCTTCCACGAGGAGCGGACCCGGCGCGAGATCTCCCTCCTGTACGCCGAGGCGGCGGGCACGGAGGAGCGGATCCGGGTGGCGCGCGACCTCCACGATGGCGTGCTGCAGTCGCTGACCGGGGTCGGCCTGAGGCTCGCGGCCGTGCGGAGCCTTCTGGAGAAAGATCCCCGCGCGGCCCGCGAATCGCTCGAGTCCGTGCAGCGGCTGCTCACGCTGGAGCAGCGCGACCTCCGCTTCTTCATCCAGGAGCTCAAGCCCCGGCCCCGGTCGCAGGCCGAGGTGAGCCTCGCTTTCCGGGTGACCGAGCTGGTGCACCGGATCGAGCTGGAGTGGGGGCTGCGGGCCGAGCTGCGCGCCGACGGATTGGAGGACCCGATGCCGGAAACGCTGGCGCGGGAGGTCTACAACGTCGTGCGGGAGTCGCTGGTCAACGCCGCGCGGCATGGAGAGGCTTCGGCCGTGCGCCTGGTGATCCGCCGGGAGAGGGACCGGCTCTTCATCACGGTGGCGGACAACGGCCGCGGCTTCCCCTTCGAGGGCCGGCTCACCCACGCCGAGCTGGCCGAGGGGACGGTGGGGCCGCGCAACCTGTTCGAGAGGGTCGCCTCCCTGGACGGCAGCCTGGAGCTGGAGTCCAGTGCCAGGGGGGCGCGCCTGGAGATCGACCTTCCCTGTTGCGAGGCCTGAGATGATCCGCCTGATCCTTGCCGACGACCATCCCATCGTCCTGGACGGCCTGGTGCAGCTCTTCCGGGTGGAGCCCGACTTCGACGTCGTGGCGCGCTGCCGCGACGGCGAGGAGGCGCTGCGCGAGGTGCGCGCCCACAGGCCGGACGTCCTGGTCCTGGACGTCCGCATGCCGCGCCTGGATGGCCTCGCGGTATTGCGGACGGTCCGCCAGGAGAATCTTGCCACCCGGGTGGTCCTGCTGACCGCGGCGGTGGAAGAGGAGCAGCTTGTGGAGGCGCTGCGGCTGGGGGTCGGCGGGGTGGTGCTCAAGGAGATGGCGCCTCACCTGCTCCTGGAAGCCGTGCGCGAGGTCCACGCCGGCGGGAGCTGGCTCGACAAGGGCTCGGTGAGCCGCATCGTGACCAAGCTCCTGCATCAGGACGAGGGGAGGAAGGAGGTCGCCCAGCTCCTGACCCCCCGCGAGCTGGAGATCGTACGCATGGTGGCCCGCGGCCTGCGCAACCGCGCCATCGCCGAGGAGCTCCTGATCAGCGAGGGAACGGTCAAGATCCACCTGCACAATATCTACCAGAAGCTGGCGGTGGACGGGCGGCTGGAGCTGGCGGTGTACGCGCAGGCCAAGGGACTGGCATGACAGGACTTATGGAGCTTGTGACGAGTGTCACGAATCGGTGGTAGACTGTCCCGGCGAGAGGTAGGAAGTCTATGAACATGATCGGAGAAAGCTGGGTTACCACCAAATTCGAGAACCTCGAGGACTGGGCGACGCGCAACTCGTTCTGGCCCTTCCCGTTCGGGACCGCCTGCTGCGCCATCGAGTTCATGGGCACGGTATCGAGCCACTACGACCTGGCCCGTTTCGGTTCGGAAGTGGTGCGCTTCTCGCCCCGGCAGAGCGACGTCCTGCTGGTGGCGGGCACCATCAACGACAAGATGGCGCCGGTCCTCAAGAAGATCTACGACCAGATGGCCGACCCCAAGTGGGTCATCTCGATGGGCGCCTGCGCCTGCTCGGGCGGCTTCTACCGGGCTTATCACGTGATGCAGGGAATCGACGAGATCATCCCGGTCGACATCTACGTCCCGGGCTGCCCGCCGACGCCGGAGGGGCTGATCTACGGCATCCTCCAGCTCAAGGAGAAGGTGTCCCGCGACCGCAAGCGCCACCATGTGCGCGCGCAGCAGTCCGAACCGGAAAAGGAGAGCTTCGAGAGTGCAGACGCTCCCGCCGCCGCCAACCGCTGATACTGCTACCTCTGAGCTGGAAGCCATCCGCGCGAAGTTCCCCCAGGGGAGCGTCGAGCGCCAGGACGGATTGGATCAGCCGACCTGGATCGTCCGCCGCGACGTCCTGGTCGACCTCTGCCGGGAGCTCAAGCAGAACCCGGCCACGCAGTTCGACATGCTGCTGGACCTCTGCGGCGTCGACTTCCCCGACCGGGTGGAGCGCTTCGAGGCCATCTACCATCTCTATTCGGTCCAGCGCGGCGCCCGCCTGCGCCTGAAGGTCCCCATGAAAGAGGACGACATCGTCCTCCCGTCGCTCCTCCCGGTCTGGCGCGGCGCCGACTGGCCCGAGCGCGAGGCCTACGACATGTTCGGGTTCAAGTTCGACGGTCACCCGAACCTGCGGCGCATCCTCTGCCACGAGGGCTTCCAGGGGCACCCTCTGCGCAAGGACTACGATCCGGCGCGGCGCTGGATCCTCACCGAGGACAAGATCTACAAGCCCCATTTCGACCTGCCCGAGGGGGATGACGACCTCTTCGAGCGCATGACGGTCAACATCGGTCCGTCCCATCCGGCCATGCATGGCACCTTCCGCCTCATGGCCGTCATGGACGGCGAGACCATCGTCGCTTCCGACGTCGAGATCGGCTACCTGCACCGCTGCTTCGAGAAGATGTCGGAGACCCACAGCTGGCAGCAGGTGATCCCCTACACCGACCGGCTGAACTACTGCTCCTCGTTCATCAACAACGTGGGCTACTGCCGGACGGTCGAGCAGATGCTCGGGGTCGAGGTGCCGCCCAAGGCGGTCTGGGCGCGGACCATCCTGTCCGAGTTCTCGCGCATCATGGACCACTGCGTCTGCAACGGCACGACGCTGGTGGACGCCGGCGCGCTGACCAACTTCTGGTACATGTTCCAGCCGCGCGAGGAGATCTACGGCCTCCTGGAATCGGTCTGCGGCGCGCGCCTGACCGTCTCGGCCTGCCGCATCGGCGGCCTGATCCACGACCTGCCGCCCGACTTCATGGAGCGTTCGCGCACCCTGCTGGAGATCATCCCGGCCTTCGTCGAGGACGTTGAGAAGCTGGTCGACAGGAACCGCATCTGGCTCGATCGATCCGTGGGCGTCGCCGCCATCACCGGCGCCGAAGCGGTCGACTGGGGCTGGACCGGACCCTGCCTGCGCGCGAGCGGCGTGCCCTACGATGTGCGCCGCGCCCATCCTTACGACCTCTATGACACGCTGGACTGGGAAGTGCCGGTCCTCTACGGCGGCGACGTCTACGACCGCTACCGCATCCGCATGATGGAGATCCGCGAGTCGCTCAAGATCATCCGCCAGCTCCTGGACCGCGGCATGCCCGAAGGCCCGCACATCGTGAACGATCCGCACGTGGCCCTGCCGCCCAAGGACGCCGCCTACAACCAGATGGAAGCCATGATCTATCACTTCAAGCTGATCATGGACGGCATCCAGGTGCCGGCGGGCGAGCTGTACTCGATGGTCGAGGGAGCCAACGGCGAGCTGGGCTTCTACGCCATCAGCGACGGCACGGGCAAGCCCTACCGGCTGCACGCCCGCGGGCCGTGCTTCCAACTCTTCCAGACCTTCCCGCGGCTAATCAACGGCGGGTCCCTCTCCGACTCCATCGTGTCGCTCGGCGGACTGAACATCATTGCAGGAGAGCTTGAACGATGACCCCCACTCAGAGGCCGATGCTGAGAGAGCCCTATCCCACCGAGCTCAAGCCGTACAAGCCCGGTCTGGCGGAGCGCCTCTACCTGCCGCTCATCGGCGGTCTGATGGTCACGCTCCGGCACTTCGTCCGCAATCTCCTGGGGCGCGGGAAGAGCTACACCATCGAATATCCGGAGAAGCGGCGCGACTACAGCCACCGGTTCCGCGGCCATCACATCCTGACCAGCCGTCCGGACGGCTCGCTGCGTTGCGTGGCCTGCTATCTCTGCGCTCAGAACTGCCCGGCCGAGTGCATCCACATCGAGGCCGCCGAGCATCCGGACGTCAACATCGAGAAGTACCCGGTCGTCTACGAGATCGACATGCTGCGCTGCATCTTCTGCGGCTACTGCGTGGACGCCTGCCCGGAAGAGGCCATCATCATGAGCAACAACTACGACATGGCCTACTTCACGCGCGAGCAGTCGATCGTCGGCAAGAACGACCTGATGAAGCCCTTCACTTTCGACGAGAGCCAGCTCGGCTACCGTCCGCGGTTCCCGGAGGAGGACGCCAAGCGCTCCAAGATGCGGCGCGAAGCCTTCGACATCGTGGCCGCGGCCAAGCGCGCCCAGGATCTCGAAGAGACCGCAGCGCGCGGCCGGGCGTAGGCCCTCTCCTTCCGCCCCTCTTGTCCCGGGCGGACCAAGCCTGCACACCCTGTACATGTATATAGGTCGGGGAGGCCGCTATCGGCCTCCCGCGATGTCCTTTTCTCTTTAGAGCCTGAAAGCCATGGATTCTTCGCCTTCTCTGCCGTCGCCTGGTCTCGGTCTGCGCACTCCCTACCCTCGCAATGCCACTCTCGTCGAGCTGTTTGCCGCTCGAGTGGAGTGCGCTCCCGAGGCTCCAGCGGTGGTCTTCGGCGACGACAGCCTGACCTACGCCGAGCTGGACCGCCGGGCCAACCGCCTGGCGCGCCACCTGATCGGGATCGGAGTCGGCCCCGGCTCGCTCGTCGGGCTCTGCCTGGAGCGCTCGGCCGACCTGATCGTCTCGTTCCTCGGCATCCTCAAGGCCGGCGGGGCCTATCTCCCGCTGGACCCCTCCTCTCCGGCGGAGCGCCTGCGGTGGATGCTCTGGATGCTGGAAGACACGGGCGTGCGCGTTGCGATCGATGGCGGCGCCCTCGAAGGGGCGGCGCCTCCCGGCCTCGAGCTGGTGCGGCTCGACCGGGACGCCGCGGCGATCGCGGCGCAGAGCTCGGCTTACCTCCCGCCGGTGGGGAGCGCGAGCGACCTCGCCTACGTGATGTACACCTCGGGCACCACCGGCCTGCCCAAGGGAGTCGCGATCCCGCACCGGGGGATCGTGCGGCTCGTGGTGGGCACCGACTACTTCGGCGTCCGGCCCGGGGATCGGGTGCTCCAGGCCTCGACGCCCGCGTTCGACGCCTCGACCATGGAGATCTGGGGCGCCCTCCTCAACGGTGCATGTCTGGTGGTTCTGCCGCGGGAGGTGTGCCTGTCGCCGTTCGGCCTGAAAGCGGCATTGCGGCGGGAGGGGATCACGATCGTCGTGCTGACCTCCGCGCTCGTTCATCAGGTTGCCCGTGAGGCGCCGGACGCCTTCAACGGCGTGCGCGATGTGATCCTCGGCGGCGAGACGGCGGATCCGCACCTCATGCGCCGGGTACTGGCGCACGGCGGACCCGATCGTCTGATCAATGTCTACGGTCCCACCGAGAGCACCGTGATCGTCACCTGGCACCAGGTCAAAGAGGTGCCCCCGGGCGCCGCCAGCGTGCCCATCGGGCGGCCGATCTCCAACAGCGACGTCTGGGTGGTGGACCCCGAGATGCGTCCGCTCCCGCCGGGCCAGCCAGGGGAGCTTCTGCTGGGCGGCGACGGCCTGGCGCGCGGGTACTGGGCGCGGCCGGAGGTGACGGCCGAGATGTTCGTGCCCAACCCGTTCGCCGGGCCGGAGTCGGCGGGCTCGCGGCTCTATCGCACGGGGGACCTGGGCGCCTGGCGCGAGGACGGCACGCTCGACTTTCTCGGCCGGGCCGACCGGCAGATCAAGATCCGCGGCTTCCGCGTCGAGCCCGGAGAGATCGAGGCTGCGCTTGCCGCCCATCCCGCGGTCCGGCAGGCGCATGTGGCCGTGCGGCCCCATCCCGCCGGCATTGCGGGCGAGAGCCGCCTCATCGCCTATGTGGTTGTTGCGGATGCCGTGACGCGCGAAGAGCTGCATGCCTTCCTGGTGGACCGGTTGCCGGCCCCCCTCGTGCCGTCCGCCGTGGTCCTCCTCGACACCTTTCCGCTCAACCTCAACGGCAAGGTGGACCATGCCCTGCTGCCCGATCCGGACCGCGAGAGCTCCGGTCTGCGCGAGCATGTGGAGCCGCGCACGGAATTGGAGGCGAGGCTGGCATCCATCTGGAGCGAGCTGCTGGGAGTGGAGCGGCCAGGCGTTCTCGACGACTTCTTCGCGCTGGGCGGCCACTCCATCACCGCCGGCCAGCTGGTCTCGCGGCTGCGCTCCGACCTCGGGGTCGAGCTGCCTCTGCGCGACGTCTACGACCATCCCACCCTCGCCCGCCTGGCCGTGCGGCTCGAGACGGCGGGAGAAACCGGCCTGCCGCCGATCTCCCGCGCTCCTCGCGACCGGCCGCTGCCGCTCTCCTACCCGCAGAGGAGGCTATGGTTCCTCGACCGGCTGGAGCCCGGGCTCGCGGTCTACAACGTGCCGCTGTTCTACCGGATCTCCGGCCCGCTCGACGTGCCGGTCCTGGAGCGCAGCCTTTCCGAGCTCGTGCGCCGCCATGAGGTCCTGCGCACCGTTTTTCAGGTGGTGGACGGCGAGCCCGTGCAGGTGGTTTTGCCCGCGCCAGAGATCTCCCTGCCCGTGTTCGACGTGGAGGGAGTGGAGGAGGCCGAACGCCGTCTGCGGGAGGAGGCCCGCCGGCCGTTCGACCTCCAGAGCGGGCCGCTCGTGCGTCCCCTGCTGCTTCGGGTAGGCCCCGAGGATCACTACCTCCTCCTCGGGCTCCATCACATCGCCTGCGACGGCGGCTCGGCCGGAGCCCTGGCGGGCGACATGGCGGCGCTCTATGGCGCGTCACCCCTGCCCGAGCTGCCCCTCCAATACGGAGACTTCGCCGACTGGCAGGTGAGGAGCCTGCGCGGCGCAGTCCTGGAAGGCCTTCTCGGCCATTGGCGCGTGCGGCTCGCCGGGGTGGGCGACCTGCCGCGCCTCGCGACCGACCGGCCTCGCCCCACGGTGCAGACCTACCGCGGCGACCATCTCGTCTTCGAGCTGACCGCGGAGCCTCTGGAAGCCCTGGCGCGGAGCCGAGGGACTTCGCTTTTCACCGTGCTGCTCGCGGCGTTCTTCGTCTTCCTTCGACATCACACCGGCGGCGAGCAGGTGGCCGTGGGCACCCCCGCGACGAGCCGCGGCCGGGCCGAGCTGGAGCCGCTCATTGGCCTGTTCCTCAACACCCTCGTCCTGCGTGCCGATCTCAAGGGCGACGCGGTGTTCCCTGACCTCCTGGACCGTGTACGGAACGAGGTTGCGGACGCAGTCGCCCATCAGGATCTGCCGTTCGAGAAGCTGGTCGAGGAGCTGCAGCCGGAGCGGGATCTGGGTCGCAACCCTCTGTTCGACGTGCTCTTCAGCTACCGCGAAGGAGAGGGCGAGCAGCTCCGTCTGCCCGGGCTCGAGTTGCAACAGCTCGACCTCGGCACGAATACCGCGAAGCTCGACCTCACCCTGTCCATCTCCCGTGCCTCGGGCCGGCTGCGCGTGCGCCTGGAGTACGCCACCGACCTGTTCGAGCGGGCAACGGCGGAGCGCATGGCCACGCGGCTTGAGACCCTCTTCGCGGGCGTGTCTGAAGACCCGGCGCGGCGGCTCTCAGACCTGCCCCTGATGTCGGAGCCCGAGCGGCGGCAGATGATCGTGGAGTGGAACCGGACTGCCTTGGAGATTCCGGACGGCACCATCCACGGCCAGATCGCGGCGCAGGCCGCCCGCACACCAGGGGCGGTCGCGGTCGTCTGGCGCGGGGAGTCGTGGACCTTTGCCGACCTCCAGGCCCGTGCCGGCCGTCTTGCCGATCACCTGCGGAGCCTGGGCGTCGGGCCGGAGGTGCCTGTCGGGATTCACCTGGAGCGCTCGGCGGACATGCTCGCCGCGGTGCTCGCCGTGCTCCAGGCCGGAGGCGCCTATCTGCCGCTCGATCCGGCCTATCCCGAGGAGCGCCGCGCCTTCATGCTGGCGGATTCCGGAGCGCGGGTCGTGGTCACCGACCCCTCACCCCCGTCCCCTCTCCCATCGCACTCCCAACCCCCGGGAGAGGGGCGCCACCACCCTTCAGACCTCTCCGCCTATCTCCTCTACACCTCGGGCTCCACCGGCCGGCCCAAGGGTGTGCAGGTGTCCCACCGCAATGTCGTGAGCTTCTTCGCCGGCATGGACAGGGTGCTGGGCACTGAGCCCGGCATATGGCTGGCGGTGACCAGCCTGTCCTTCGACATCTCGGTCCTGGAGCTGCTGTGGACTCTCTCGCGCGGCTTCCGGGTGGTCATCGCGGACCCGGAGCGCCCGCTGTCTGCACAGCTTGACGGAGCCACCCATCTTCAGTGCACGCCCTCGCTGGCCCAGGCCCTGGCGGCCGATCCCGACGCCCGTGAGGCGATGCGCCGGTTGCGCCGGCTGATGCTCGGCGGCGAGGCTTTGCCCATGCCCCTGGCCGACGATCTGGCCAGTCTGATCGAGGGCGAGCTGTGGAACCTGTATGGCCCGACCGAGACCACCGTCTGGTCGGCGGCCTCGAGGGTCCGGCCCGGCGCCGTATCGATCGGCCGGCCGATCGCGAACACGCAAATCTATCTGCTGGATTGGGATGGGCGGCCGGCCCCTCTCGGAGTGCCAGCGGAGCTGGCGATCGGCGGAGCCGGCGTGGCACGCGGCTATCTAAAACGGCCGGACCTGACGGCCGAGCGCTTCGTGCCCGATCCGTTTGGCGAGCCGGGCGCGCGTCTCTATAAAACCGGCGACTTGGCGCGCTGGCGGCTGTCAGGGGAGCTGGAGTTCCTGGGCAGGCTCGATCACCAGGTAAAGATCCGTGGTCACCGGATCGAGCTGGGAGAGATCGAGGCCGCGCTCTGTGCCCATCCAGCGGTCCGCCAGGCCGCAGTTATCGCTGACCGGCGCCTGGTGGCCTTCGTGGCGCTCGCTCCGGGAGCAACTCCCGACTTGCGGTCCTTCCTGGAGGCCCGTCTGCCGGGCTACATGGTGCCCTCCGAGCTGGTGCTCCTGCCCGCGCTCCCACTCACGCCGAACGGCAAGCTGGACCGCCGGGCGCTGGCGGCGATGGAAGTCGCGCCGGAGCCCGCCGCCTACGTGGCACCGAGCACGCAGCTCGAAGAGGAGATGGCGGTGCTCTGGGCGGAGATCCTCGGCGTCGAGCGGGTGGGACTGCAGGACACCTTCTGGACCCTCGGCGGTCACTCGCTGCTCGCTACCCGCCTGCTCAACCGGCTGCAATTCGATTTTGGCGTGGAGCTGCCCCTGCGCTCGCTCTTCCAGTCGCCGGGGCTGAGCGCCTTCACGGAGATGGTAGGGCGGGCCGTCCTGTCCTGCTCCGAGAGCGACCTGGCGGAGGTGGAAGGGCTGTCGGACACGGAAGTCCGGGCGCTGCTCCACCAGGAGGCCGGCGGCTCGATTCTTTGAGTGGCGGGTGGGGGAGAGCTTTCGCGTATCTCCAAGTGACAGCGTAACTCTCCACATCTCCCACCAACTCCCCCGGGGCGGCTCCCTCCGCCCCGGCCCCGCCCCCGCCCTCGTTTGAACCGCCTACCCAGCCGTTGGAGCCGCCCACCCACTCGTTTGAGCCAGCAACCGCTCGTTTGCGCGAGCTACCCAGTGGGTAGACGCCTCAAATGACTCGTTTGAGCCGCCAATCCAGCCGTTGGAGCCGCCAACTACTCGTTTGAGCCACCAACCCGCTCGTTTGCGCGAGCTACCCAGTGGGTAGACGCCTCAAACGGCTCGTTTGAGCCGCCAATCCAGCCGTTGGAGCCGCCAACCACTCGTTTGAGCCACCAACCCGCTCGTTTGCGCGAGCTACCCAGTGGGTAGACGCCTCAAACGGCTCGTTTGAGCCGCCTACCCAGCCGTTGGAGCCGCCCACCACTCGTTTGAGCCACCACCCGCTCGGCGCTGAGCGGACGGCAAGGCTAGAATGCGCCATGCGCCCGATGAGGGACCTGAGCGTCCGAATTGCCGCCCCGGATGAGCTTGAGCGCGTGCGGACCATGTACGCAGCCTGGGGCTATGGCGGCGGCGCGGACTCCGCGGATACCATCTTTGTAGCCGAGGGCGCGGGGGAGCTCCTGGGGCTTGTTCGTCTCACACACGAGCACGGGACCACCATGCTCAGAGGGATGCAAGTTGCGCCCAACGCTCGCCGCCAAGGTGTCGGCACACGGCTCCTGGAAACCTTTGTCGCCGAGCTCGGTGGACAGGAATGCTATTGCATCCCGTATTCGCACCTGGTCGCTTTCTATGGCAGCCAGGGCTTCGAATTACAGCCGCCAGAACTGGCGCCCGTGTTCCTGGCCGAGAGGCTCGCCGGGTATCGAGAACGCGGTCTAAATGTCGTCCTCATGCGGCGCCCAATGACACCTCCTGGCGGCTTCCAAAGCACGCCACAGTGAAGAATTGTTGATAAAGCCTTGTCACGCCTGCTTCCCGAGATGCACTTGAGCCAGTGTAATGAAGCTGCAAACTCTTTTCAGGGCTGTTCGCTCTGCGTATGGCGTACGCGCCCTTTTCGACCAGACGGTCCGCGAGCTGGAGAGCATGGCCTGAAGCTGCCTCTCTGGTAAGATCGCGCCGCGATCGGCAATGTCAGCCGGTTTTTTCCTGTTTCCCCTAAGGGGACCGCTCCCCTTCCCCGGAAGAGAGGATCATGAGCACGACTGTCGCAGAAAAAGAGACGCGTGACGTCGCCCACGAGAAGCTCGACGAGGTGGTCATCCGCTTCGCCGGCGACTCGGGCGACGGCATGCAGATGACGGGTACCCAGTTCACGAACACCTCGGCGATGATCGGCAACGACCTTTCGACCCTGCCCGACTTCCCGGCCGAGATCCGCGCGCCCGCCGGCACCCTGCCCGGCGTCTCCGCGTTCCAGGTCCGCATCGCCGACTATGACATCCACACCCCGGGCGACGCGCCTGACGTGCTGGTGGCCATGAACCCGGCGGCGCTCAAGAAGGAAATCAAGGACCTCAAGCCCAACGGGGTCGTCATCGTCAACACCGACGAGTTCAACGAGCGCAACTTCGCCCGCGCCGGGTATACCGTTAACCCCTTGGAGGACGGCAGCCTCGGCGGCTTCCGTGTCTTCCAGGTGCCCTTGACCGCCATCAACCGGCGCACCCTGGAGGGGAGCGGCCTCGACAACAAGTCGATGGACCGCTGCAAGAACATGTTCGCCCTCGGCATGTGCTACTGGCTGTTCAGCCGGCCGCTGGACAACACGATCGCCTGGCTCAACCAGCAGTTCGCCAAGAAGCCGCTGATCGCCGATGCCAACGTCAAGGTGCTCAAGGCGGGCTGGAACTACTGCGACATCACCGAGGTGTTCCACACGCGCTACGAGGTGCCGGCCGCGGCCCTGGAGCCCGGCCTCTACCGCAACATCACGGGCAACACGGCCCTTGCCATCGGCCTGATCGCGGCCAGCCGGCAGAGCGGCCTGCCGCTCTATTTGGGCGCCTACCCGATCACCCCGGCCTCCGACGTGCTCCACGAGCTGGCGCACTTCAAGAACTACGGCGTGGTCACCTTCCAGGCCGAGGACGAGATCGCGGCGGTCTGCGCGGCGATCGGCGCCTCCTTCGGTGGCGCCCTGGGCGTGACCGCCTCCTCGGGCCCGGGCATCGCCCTCAAGTCCGAGGCCATGAACCTGGCAGTCATGACTGAATTGCCGCTGATCGTCTGCAACATCCAGCGCGGCGGCCCCTCGACCGGCCTGCCCACCAAGACCGAGCAGGCGGACCTCCTCCAGGTCATGTTCGGCCGCAACGGCGAGTCGCCTCTGCCGATCATCGCGGCCTCCTCGCCGAAGGACTGCTTCGACGTGGCCATCGAGGCGGTGCGGATCGCCACCAAGTACATGACGCCGGTCGTGATCCTCTCCGACGGCTACATCGCCACGGGCTCCGAGCCCTGGAGGCTGCCGCAAACGGAGAACCTCCCCGACCTGCAGATCGAGTTCCGCACGAACCCCGAGGGGTTCAAGGCCTACGAGCGCAACCCCGAGACGCTCGCCCGTCCCTGGGCCATCCCCGGCACGCCGGGCCTGGAGCACCGGATCGGCGGCATCGAGAAAGAAGAAGTCACCGGCAACGTTTCCTACGATCCGATGAACCACGAGAGGATGGTCAACATGCGGGCCGACAAGGTGGCCCGGATCGCCAGCGATATTCCGCCGATCCAGGTACATGGCGACGAGAGCGGCGAGCTGCTGGTCCTCGGCTGGGGCTCGACCTCCGGCGCCATCACCGGCGCGGTCAACAGCGCGCGCAAGCTCGGCCTGCGGGCCAGCCGCGCCCACCTGCGCCACCTGAACCCGTTCCCGTCCAACCTCGGCGAGCTGCTCTCGCGCTTCGACAAGGTGCTCGTGCCGGAAATGAACCTCGGACAGCTCTCTCTGCTCCTCAGGGCGCGCTACCTCAAGGACGTCATCTCCTATTCCAAGGTCCAGGGAAAGCCCTTCACCCGGCAAGAGCTCTTCGAAAAGATCCACGAAATTCTGGAGTCGAATGCCCATGTCAACTGAGACGCCGCCGACGACCCTCACCAAGAAGGACTTCCAGAGCGACCAGGAAGTGCGCTGGTGCCCCGGCTGCGGGGACTACGCCATCCTCTCGGCCGTGCAGGCGGTCTTCCCCGAGCTGGGGATCCCGCGGGAGCGTTTCGTGGTCGTGTCGGGGATCGGCTGCTCCAGCCGCTTCCCGTACTACATGAACACCTTCGGGTTCCACACGATCCACGGCCGCGCACC
This sequence comes from Acidobacteriota bacterium, assembly GCA_034667225.1. Taxonomy (GTDB): domain Bacteria; phylum Acidobacteriota; class Thermoanaerobaculia; order Multivoradales; family UBA5704; genus DATMER01. Next base: position 33,976 of record JAXDKG010000066.1, on the reverse strand, counting down.
CGCGGTCGCCACCGGCCTCAAGATGGCCCGTCCGGACCTCGAGGTCTGGATCGCGACCGGCGACGGCGACGCCATGTCGATCGGCGGCAACCACCTGATCCACACCTTGCGGAGGAACGTCGGGGTCAAGATCCTGATGTTCAACAACCGGATCTACGGCCTGACCAAGGGCCAGTACTCGCCCACCAGCGAGCTGGGCAAGAAGACCAAGTCGACCCCGGCCGGCTCGGTGGACTACCCGTTCAACCCGCTCTCCCTGGCTCTTGGGGCGGGAGCCACCTTCGTGGCCCGGAGCGTGGACATCTTCCAGTCGCACCTGCGCGACACCCTGCGCCGCGCCGCCGAGCACAAGGGAACGGCCTTCGTCGAGATCTACCAGAACTGCAACATCTTCAACGACAAGGCCTTCACCTACATGACCGAGAAGGACACCAAGGACGAGCAGGTGATCTACCTGGAGCATGGCAAGCCCCTCGTCTTCGGCAAGGCCAAGGACAAGGGCATCCGCATGAACGGCACCGAGATGGAGGTGATTCATCTCGGGAACGGTTTGAGCGCTGATGATTGCCTGGTGTGGAACGAGAGCGTGGACAACCCGGCCACCGCATTCCTCGCCGCGCAGCTCCTGCCGCCGAAGTTCCCGACGGCCGTGGGCGTCTTCCGCAGCGTGGACATGCCCAGCTACGAAGAGCGGGTCATGGATCAAATGCACGCCGAGACCAGCCGCCTCGGCATCGGCAAGCTCGACGACCTCCTCAAGGCCGGCGACACCTGGATCGTGTCCGATAGTCAGACGGTGAGCTGAGGGAGGAATCTCCCCTGGAAGTTGAAGCGGCCGGCGACTCGCCGGCCGCTTCTTTTTTTGAGCCTACTGCTGCTCGGTCGCGCTTGCCTGCTCCAGTGCTTGCAGGCGGGCGTTCAGCTTGGCGTTTTCACTCTGCAGAGCCTTGAACTGTTCGTCCTGCTTCAGCGTGTAGAGGGTCAGCTCCTCGAGCTTCTCCAGCAACTGCATCTGGACTTGGCTGAGGTTGAGGCCTTCCTTCTTGACGTCGTTCGCGCTCGGGACGTTCGGGAGATGCTTCTCCTGCGCCACGAACTTCCTCAGCTCGTCCAAAGGCATCAATCGATAGTCGGGCTCAAAGACGAAGTCCGGGACGTTGAGGGTCGTTCCGTCGTCGATGAAGGAGCCGCCTGATACACGGATGTCGCCGCCGTTCACGTGGAACCGGGAGGCCGGGCTGGTCGTTCCGACCCCGACGCTTCCTGCTGCCGTGATCTGCACACGGTTGGTGTTGTTTGTCCCCAGGAGGAGGGGCGTCGCCCCCAGCGTCCCGATGGCGAAACCGTTGCCGCTGACTTGCAGGAACTCGGACCAGCCCCCGAGGTTCTGGCCGAAACGTGTAAGGGTTCTGCCGCTGCCGTGAGCCTGGAAGCTCACTTGGGCGGTGTCGGACTTCGCGCGGAAAGCGCCCGCAGCGCTAGTGCCGGCGTTCGTGTTTTCTATAAGGCCGATAGTGTTTGCATCCACGTTCTCGACGATGTGCAGCTTTTCGGCGGGAGTCGCTGTCCCAATGCCTACGTCGCCGTTGCCACTGATGAAGAGAGAGTCGGCCGGAGCCCCGCCCAGGATCGAGAACGGCGTCACACCGCCGTCGACGTCGACGATGGAGAATTTGGCTACGTCGGAGGCATTGATGGATATCCCCCAGTCGTTGAACGAGCTGCTGAGGAGGGAGGGAGGAGGCTCGATGTCGTCAAAGAGGATGTTGGGGTTTTGTCCCTTGAGCTTGAGCACGGGAAAGTCGTTATCAGTGGTGGTGCATGACTCGCCGATGCAGGCGTAACCCTGGATGATCAAATCGTCGTCGGTGAGGTTTGCCGTGACATTGCGAAGGGGTGGTTTCGCTGCCGCCGTGACGAAGCTCCCGTTTTTGATCGAGAAGTGACCCGATTGCACCAGCCCTGCAGCCGGCCGAAGCTCGTAGGTGTAGGCCCCATCCGGGAAACGTTGCCCGTCCTGGTCGAATAGGCTCAGGGAGGCCGGCTGGCCGGCCTCGAGCTCCTTGCGGAGCCATAAGCCCTTGGGGCCGGCAACCGTAAGGACGAGGTGCTCGTAGTCGCCAACTGGCTGCCAGTCGATACGGCTTGCATCGAGCACCATTTCGGCGAGCGGCCGCACAGGCTCGCGAGCCCTCTCGGATGCTGCTGCCTCCGGGAGCAGCCAAGCGGTCGCGAACAGGGAGCAGAGGGTCACTAACGCGACAACGTTACTCCGAGTGTGCATCGCTCCTCTCCTTTCGGTCCTTGCTCCACCAGCCCACGATCCGGCCGTGTGAAGCGTGTCTGTCTCAGTATGGCTGATTAGTGCATTGCGTTTCAGCAATATAAGGGGGCGCTGGAGAGATCTTCCTGGTAGTCTTCCGCCGTATGGCCGACCTCCTCATCCTCGCCCACGGCGGCACCTGGGACATGCGGTTCCAGATCTCGTCGCTCGCTGCCAGCGCCGCGGCGGGCGGGGACCGGGTTGACCTGGCACTGTTCTTCGGCGCACTGGAGGCTTGGTCGGGAGGACGGTGGGATGTGCTCGACCCGCAGCCGCCGCTTTCGGCCGAGCGGCTGGAGGCTCTCGACATGCCGCCGCTCTCCCAAATGCTGGCGCCCGGGCGCGAGGATGGCCTCATCCGGGTCTATGCCTGCAGCGCCACCGCCCACCTGCTCGGGCTCGACCTCGCCAGGGTCCAGGCTTCGGTGGACGCCTTGCTGGGATGGCAGAGCTTCTCGCGAATGATCCGCGAGACTGTACGAGTTGTCACGCTATAGGAGTCACAGATGAAGCTCTGGACGTGGATATTCTTCGGCTGCATGGCCGCCGCGCCGGCCCTGGCGGCGGACGATCTCTGCTCGGCTGCCACCGTCTCGGTGACGATCACCGACCTGAAGGTGGGGGAGGACTCCATCGACGTCAAGGGCACCTGGCAGGCTGGCGGAGGCGCCGTCGGCGTTCTGCTGGATTTCCGGATCAACAACGGCCGCGGACCCATGGAATCCCGCAGCGGTACCTCCGGGTCCTGGGGCTTTCCCCAACTCGGTCTCATCGACAAGAGCTGCGGCCATTATGAGTTCCGTGTCAGTGCCTACCCCTCGGTCCGGGACGGCCCGCGGCTGATCCATTGTGTGGCGCAGGGCTCGGCCACACCCCGTCCGTTCCAGATCTCCTGCGCCCCCAGTGCCGAGATCGCCGACTGCCAGTGGGAATGCGGCGGCGGCGAAACCCCGCAGTGCAGCGGCATCTGCGCGGCCTCGGCGCGCCTGGGGAGGCCCGGCTACCTCCCGTTCTGGGGCGTCAACGGAGAGGGCTGGCAACAGGGCGCCGAGAAGCCGTCCGAAGGCCCCTGGTCCCAAGCGGTGACCTGCGCGCCGGGCCAGCGGATCTCATTCAAGGTGCGGGACCGCAACGGCCGGGGTCTCTGGTCCGAGGTGGACGAGATCGGCTGCGGAGTGACTGAGTAGGGAGAGAGGATCTTATGACCGATTTGCGTTCGTCCCGGATTGCCTTCGTGGGCTCCGGAGTCATGGCGGAAGTGATGATCAGCGGCCTGCTGAGCCAGGGCGCGACCGAGCCGGACAGGATCTGGGCCTCCGGTCCGCGCGAAGAGCGGGCACTGCAACTCCGGGAGGCCTACGGCATCCACGCCTCGACCGACAACCTGGAAGCGGTGGCGAACGCGGACCTCGTGGTCCTCTCCGTCAAGCCGCAGACTCTGTCTAAGGTGCTGCCGGAGATCGCCAGGGGTATCCGGGAGGGGCACCTGGTGCTGTCCATCATCGCCGGGGCGCGGATGAAGGTGATCGGGAGCGCGCTGAGGCATCCGGCCATCGTCCGCTGCATGCCGAACCTTCCCTGCCGCATCCGGCGCGGAATGACCGTCTGGACCGCCACCAATGAAGTCCGTCCCGAAGCGCGGGAGGAGGTGCGGAGCATCCTGCGCACCATGGGCAAGGAGATCTACGTCTCCGACGAACGCGACGTGGACCGCGCCACGGCCGTCAACGGCACCGGGCCGGCGATCATCGCCCACTTCGTCAAATCGCTGGAGGATGCGGCCAACTTCATCGGCGAGCCGCGCCCGCTGGCGCGGCAATCCGTATTGGAAACGATTATTGGCACGGCCGAGATGATCCTGGCCTCGGACCGTCACACGGCCGAGCTGATCGACAGCGTGACCTCCCCGGGAGGCACCACCTCGCGCGCCCTCCACATCCTGCACCAGGGGCGCTTCTCCGCGATTCTGACGGATGCCATCGACGCGGCCCTGCGGCGCACCCTGGAGCTGGGCAACCAGCTCGACGAGCAGATGCGCGAGGCAGCGGCCGAGAGGGAATCCGAGAAGTAGGGGAGGGGCTCGCCCCCTCCCGTTCTCCCCTCACCGTAGAGACGCCCCGTGGGGCGTCTCAGAAGCGGCGACATTCTTCCAGAGGCCACAGCCAGTTCGCGGTTTTCAGAGGAGACGCCCCACGGGGCGTCTCTACAGTGAGGGGGGGACCCCTAAGGCAGGAAAATCGAAAAGGCGCGGTTGAGCAGTCCGGTGGTACCGGTGTGGCCATCGAGCAGCTTCGCGACGGCTTCCCGGATGCGGCGCTCGACATCGGCCTGGATCGCCGCCTCGCTCACCTCGACGCCGTCCTCCATGAGATAGGCGAAAACCCTTGCCATCCCGCAGTTGGCGATGAAGTCGGGGATGATTGCGAAGCTCGCGTCAGCCGCTTTCTGCACGCCCACCTCGCCCATGTGATCGTTGAAAGGCGTGTTGGCGCCGCAACCGATCAGTCTAACCCCCGCCTGCCGCAGCCATTCGAGCCTTTCGTGAGTCACGAGGAACGAGCTTGCCGCAGGGATGAACACATCCGCCTCGGTCTGCCAGAAAGGCGTCGCATCCTCGCTTTCCACCCCCTCGGGCAGATCGGTGTCCACCCGCCGTGCCAGCAGGTCCTCGATGTCCAAGCCTTCGGAGTCGATGCTCCAGCGGAATTCCTTCTGTCCCGCCGGTCGGCTGATGATTCCTACGACTTTGGCTCCCGCTTTGTGAAGATAGTAGGCGGAAGGTCCGCCGACGTCGCCGAAGCCTTCCACCAGGATGCGCTTCCCGGCCACGGAGCCGCCCGTGAGCTCGAAATAAGTCTCCACGGCTTTGGCCACTCCGTACCCGGTGACCAGCTTCGACAGGGCGAGAGGGTCCGGGACGCCGGGAAGCAGGACCGGGAGTTGGACTCCCTGGAGCTGCTTCAGGATCCGTTGGAAGCCGCGCTCGTCCGGCGCGTAGTGCCCGCGCAGGACTCCTTCCTGCGGATGCTCCAGGCCGATCGCCTCCCGGGTGAGGGAAATGACCTCGTCCTCATGGACGTTCTGGTCCCCTCCGGTGCCGTAGCACGTCTTCAGATGGTCGCCGATGTGCCGGAACCACCGCTTGAGGACCTCGCGCTTGCGCGGATCGGCCCGGTCGAAGTTGAGGACCGACTTGGCCCCGCCGATCTGCGGGCCGGCTACGCCGAACTTGATCTCCATGGTCTTCGCGAGAAAGACCGCCTCCTCGCGGGTGGCGCCGGCCCTCATCCGCGTGCCGCCGCCGGCGGCACCGCCGCGGAGGGAATTGATCACCAGCCAGCCCTCGGCGCCGGTCTCGCCGTCCTGCCAGGTCACCACCTCGGCAGGCTCGCTGTCGAAGAGCTCCTGGTACCGCCGATAGCCATCTCCGTCCAGCGTTTCGTCCTGCGCTCCGTCCATCACCCTCAATCTCCTCCGCCCATCAACCGAACCAGGTGATAGGTCTTGCGGCCCTTGCGGAAAACCAGGAAACGGCCGCCGATGGCGTCATGCAGGGTCACCATCCGCTTCTCGTCAGCCGAGCGTTGATTGTTGAGATAAATGCCGCCCGCCGTGATGGCGCGGCGCGCTTCCCCCTTGGACGGCACCAGGCCGGCCTCGACGAGGAGATCGACGACCGGCAAGCCGGCTCCCTCCAGGCGGTCCTTGGAGACCTCGCTGGAAGGCACGTCGGCAAAGATGTCCTCCACCTCCCCGGGCTCCAGGCCGGTGATTTCCTCGCCGAAGAGGATGGCCGAGGCGCGCTCGGCCGCGGCGAAGGCGGTCTCGCCGTGCAGGGTCCGCGTGATCTCGCGCGCCAGCCGGATCTGCGACTCGCGCTTTCCCGGATCGGCCTCGCGCGAACGGGCCAGCCCCTCGATCTCCTCCCGCGACAGCCAGGTGAAGAACTTCAGGTACTTGTCCACGTCCCGGTCGTCGGTGTTGAGCCAGAACTGGTAGAAGCGGAAAGGGGAAGTCAGCTTCGGATCGAGCCAGACCGTCCCGGCCTCGGTCTTGCCGAACTTGGTCCCCGCGGCCGTGGTCACCAGGGGGAAGACGATGCCATGAGCGAGCGGCGGCTTCCTCTCGCCCGGCCTGGAGGGCTGCCAATTCTCGTCCGACCGCAGGCGCTCGATGAGGTCGATGCCGGCCGTGATGTTGCCCCATTGATCGCTGCCGCCCATCTGGAGCTTGCAGCCGAAGCGGTCGTAGAGGACCAGGTAGTCGTAGGCCTGGAGGAGCATGTAGCTGAACTCGGTGAAGGAAAGCCCGGACTCCTCCAGCCGCCTCCTGACCGACTCCTTGGCCAGCATGCTGTTGATGGTGAAGAACTTGCCGACGTCGCGGAGGAAGTCGGTGAAAGTGATCGTGGTCAGCCAATCGGCGTTGTTGACGATCTGCGCCGGATTGCCCTTAGCCTCGAAGTCGAGGAAGGGGAGGAGCTGGGACTTGATCCCCTGGAGGTTCTCCTCGATCTTCTCCTTGGTGAGGAGCTGCCGCTCCTGGGTCTTGCCGCTGGGATCGCCGATGAGGCCCGTCCCGCCCCCGACGAGGGCGACGGGGGAGTGGCCGAAGCGCTGAAGGCGCGCCAGGGACATCACGGGCAGCATGGACCCGACATGCAGGCTGGCCGCGGTCGGATCGAAGCCGACATAGGCCGTAAGTTTTTCATTTGCCAGGGCTTCGGCGGCCTTCTCGGTCGCGTCGTAGATCATGCCCCGCCACTGGTATTCCTCGAAGAGGTTCAACTCCAGCCTCCTTCCCCAGCCACCCCGGGCTGTACGCGAACTGAAAGGGGTAATCTAGCATCTCGATCTCCTTTTGCCGTGCAGGCCACGGCGTTCGGACCGTTGCCGGACACTTCAGGGCTTCCGGATAACCATCAGAGCGACCCGGAGCTCGTTTGGCGGCTCCTCGAGAGGCTTTGTCGTCCCGGCGAAACCCATTGCCGCGCGAAAATGGATTTCGCTGAGTCGGCGAAAGGCATTGGCGAGCCGCCGCAAGATATCGGCGCCTCGCCGAAAGCCATTGGCGAGCTCCCACAAGCCATCGGCACCCGGCCATGAGTTTTGGAGAAGCGGCAATGGACTTTGGCGGCGCGCCGAAACGGTTCGGCGGCGTCCGATGGCTTGTAGCGGGACGCCGATGAGTTTTGGCGCGGCGCCGATAGACTTCGGAGAGACGCCGATAGGTTTTGGCGAGCGCCGATAGACTTTTGAGAGACGCCGATAGCTTTCGGGGTGCCGGCTATAGGTATTGGTGAGCCGGTCATGAGCTTGGCGAGCCGCCGATAGGTTTTGGGGAGCCGCCGATACGCAGAGCCGAGCCGGCTATGAGTATTGGCGGTCGCCAATACTCCATGGGGAGCCGCCGATGGACTTCGGCGAGTGGCCGATAGGTTTGGAAGAGTCGCCGATATCTTGAGGCGAGCCGCCGATACGTTAAGTCAGCCGGCAATGGACTTTGGCGAGCCGTCAACAGGTTTTGGCAAGCGGCCGATGTCTTGCTGCCTTGCTGCAATGACTATGGAGAAGGCTCAGAATACATTGAGGCTGATCCTTCTGCCTGTCTGTCCGCGCGCCACGCCGTCGGGGAGCCTGCCGCCGGCCGCGTCATCTTTCCCGGCGATCCCGGCAGCTTGCCCGATGACCGGGTAACCCTCACGCGCGACCGGGCAAGCCTTCCGGACGGTCCGGCAAACCTTCCGGCCGAGCGGGAGACCTTTCCGGACGTTGGGGAGAGTCTTCCGGATGATGGGGAAAGCTTTCCGGATGGTCCGGAAAGGTCTCCGGATGTTCCGGAGGGCTCGCCGGACGGTCCGGAGGGTCTTCCGGACGATAGGGAGAGCTTTCCGGACGGTTCGGAAAGGCATCCGGACGTTCCGGCAAGGGTTCCGGATGATCCGGAAGAGTCTCCGGACCTTTCTGAAAGCTCGCCGGATCGTCCGGAAAGCCTTCCCGACCATCCGGAAAGCTGTCCGGATCGTCTGGAAGGTTCTCCGAATCGTCCGGAGAGGTCTCCGCGGCACAGGTAAAGCTCTCCTGATCGTCCGGAAACCTTCCCTGCTTGCGGGGAAAGCTTGCGCGACCGTCCGGAAGGATTGCCGGATCACCGGGAAGGGTCTCCCGGCCGTCCGGAAAGCTTTCCCGGTCTCACGGAAGCTTGCCAAATGATCCGGCAAGCTTCTTGGCTCACCATGGCCGCTTTCCCTGAAGCCCCGAGGGCCTTCCTCGTTCGCCGGGAAGCTTCGCTGGACCGGTCCGTCGTGCTCAGAGCCCGCCGGACGCCCTCTGAAGCCGGTTGCTTATGCGTCACGCTGCTGACACATAAGTCGCCGTGCTTCCCTGCTCCATGAGAGGGATCTCGCACTGCTGCAATACCATGGCTCGATCCGGGGCATTCTCTTATACGGCCGCATAAGCGTCCTGCTGGCTTGCTTATGGACACTCTCCCAAGTGTTCGCATCATGGAGCGTCCTGTTGAATCCGTTACTTACGACTGTGAGCCTGCGCATGAGTTGACGCATAAGGGCCTTTGCCTGTTCGAAGGGGGAGGAGGCTTATGCAACACCCTGCCTGTGTTGACCTACCGGCGGCAGAGGCGTACCATTAGCTAAAGCGCAGAACCACGAGCCTATCGGCATGTTGCTATGAGTCAAAGGGATTGCTGGCTGTCGGTAAGGCGAAAAATCGTAGAATGTTGATGAAGCTGTTAGCCGATAGGAGCAAAGTTCGTGAAGCTCGGCAAGTTGAAGCGAGTACCCCTGCGGTCTGTCTGGTCAGATGAAGCCCGAGACTTTACGCCATGGCTTGCGGACAATCTCTCGATGCTAGGAGAGGTATTAGGGCTTGATCTCGAACTCACAAGCCGCGAGGCGGGTGTTGGCTCGTTCTCGCTCGACCTCCTTGCAAGGGACCTTAGCTCTGGCGGTACCGTCGTGATCGAGAACCAGTTGGGGCCAACCAATCACGATCATCTTGGTAAGATCCTGACCTATGCATCGGGGTTCGACGCCAAAGCAGTCATCTGGGTCGCGGAGACTTTTCGCGACGAACATCGCCAAGCCCTGGACTGGCTCAACCAGCATACAGATCAGGAAACCTCGTTTTTCGGCGTCCTTGTTGAGTTGTTGCAGGTTGACGACTCGGCTCCTGCATTGAGCTTCAAACCAGTGGTCTTGCCTAACGAGTGGCAGAAGGTGCGGCGGAAGGTCGCTGACGAACAAGTCTCTCCCCGCGCCGAGAGCTATCGGATGTTCTTTCAGGCACTGATAGACGAACTCCGGCAACGGCATAAGTTTACAAACGCACGGATCGGTCAACCCCAGAACTGGTACTCCTTTGCCTCAGGCGTGTCGGGCTTCACTTATGGGTTCAGTTTCTCTCTGTACAACCGCATCCGCGTTGACCTCTATATCGACCATGGCGACGCTGGCCGCAACGAGCAAGCGTTCGACTTCCTCCTGCAGCAGCGTGGTGAAATCGAAGCTGCTTTCGGAGGACCCATGGAATGGGAACCCCTTGAGGACAAGCGCGCCTGCAGGGTAGCGGTGTATCGGCAGGGTTCCATTGACAAAGGAGAGGAGCTCGCCGATATTCGAGCCTGGGCAATCATGCAGCTCCTGCAGATGCGAAGGGTCATGGGGCCATGGATCACTCGTTACCAAAAGGAATCCGGGCTAACCAACGCTTCCAGCGGACAGCCGGCTTCGCCGTCTGCACGCTGAAGCGCATAGACGTTAGGCGAGCGGAGTAAATGTATGGGATATGCTATATTTCTTGGTGCCGGAGCATCCAAGACCTTCGGATTTCCGTTGACTGCCGAGATTTTACCTAGGATTAGATCTCGCCTTCTAGAGGGAGGATTATTTGGGAGTAAGCCGTATGATGTGCAGCAGGAGGAAGATCTGCGCGCGCTGTTGAGATCTGTTTTCCCTGGGATAGACGAAATTGCAGATGAGGGACTGCCCCTAGTCACAGAAGTGCTTTCACTTGTTGACTACTCCCTTATCTCTTCGAGTGTCTCATCGCTTGATCTCTCCAGAAACAGGCTAGACGAGTTTCGACGCCTCTTAGAGCGTGCGGTAGTCGCGACGCTTGACTGGCCGTACCAGGCAACGAATGTTCCTAGCGGTTTAAGGAAGTTTGGTGACTGGATACGGCACTTGATTAGATCAGATGAACGTGTATCAATCGTCTCGACGAACTATGACGTATCGGTAGAAAAAGAGTTGTTTAAGCATTGGACTACGTCGGAGATAGAAGATAAGTTTGACTTTGGAATCGAATGGAGAGACCCCTCGCTAGATCAACTCCATCCACGTCCCAAAGATCCTGTGTGCCGCATCTACAAGCTCCATGGCTCTCTCAATTGGCTGCGTTGTCCACTCTGTGATCACATCTACATAAACACGGCAGGTAGCATTATTCATCAGGCCTTTCGGGAAGAGCGTGTTGACGAAAATACCTGCGACTGTGGGTATTGGCCGCTTGAGCCTCTGATTGTAGCGCCATCGGCAGTTCGAGATGTACGCAACTCGAACTTAGTCGAGGTTTGGCGCCACGCCCTGGAAACGATGAGGAGGGCCGAAAAGTGGATTATTATAGGTTACTCCTTTCCGCCTGAAGACATTGCGATACGTTCAATGTTCCAGAGAGCTTACTCGTCGCGCGTTCATAAGCCTATAGTGAAGGTGGTACAGTTCAGGGCCAACCTGAGTACAGAAGGACGATACAGAATTATTTTTCCTGGTTGCGAGTACGACACAGAAGGAATGGAGTCATTTGTCAACCATTTAGCGGCGCCTAACACGGCTGCTCAATCGGACGGCTCCGCCACCGCTTAGCAGCAGAGCCGTTGGGAGTCGGAGGCGCGCACAGTCAGGCTTCCTCAAGGAGAGTGGTCATGGCAGCTCCATGGGTAAGGGGAAGGTTGCCAGGAATTCTCAGTGCCGGAATTGCTCTCTGGTTCCTCAGCTCTTTCCTGAGAAATGTTGGTGGCCAGCGGATCACCAGCCTCTGGATCGGCTTGCTTTCAGTAGTTATCACTTGGCTCTTCTTTGCCAAGAATGAAGCGACGAGAAAGTGGCTCGCAGCGGTAATATTAATCGGTTACGCGACGTACTTGTGGTTCCTCATCATCTCAGCACTGCCAACTGGTAGCACGATCTGGTGGGTAATGCTATGTGCCATCAGCCTTTTGCTTGTGGTCGGGGCTATCGATCTAGTGCGCCGCTGGTCTTCAGAGGCGGCGGTCTTTAAAGATTGAGTTGGTAGACGTTTTCGGGTCTTCGGCCCCGCCTCCAAGCAGGTGCCAGGGGAGTGTTCGGGACTTCATCGCCGCTCCATACAGCTTTCATCTATGAACGGCATTCTCTTCTTGTGGCAAGGCATTTCGCCTGCCCAGGAGGAATCCGATGAACGCGTGGAAGGCTGTATCCCTGGTTGTCTGGCTGGTGCTCCCGGTTTCACCGGCGTCGGGCCAGGAGGAGGCGCCGGCCGAGGTGCCGAAAGAGATCGTGAATGACTTGCTCGAGCTTGGAAACGCGATCGAGGTCGGCGCGGCCGGAACGGCCAGCGATCTGGAGGCTCTTTCGATCCAATTGAATCGGGGCGGCGAACCCGAGCTCCTGGTGAAGGGCCTCGGCGTCGAAAAGTGTGACGAGGCGAACTGCGAGACGTGGGTTTATCACAAGGCTGCGGACGGCTATCGTCTGCTGTTGGCCGCGGGCTGGGCCAACCGGATCGAGCCACAGACGTCCTACACCAAGGGCTACCGTGACCTGATGATCGTCATCCAGGAATCCGCCTGGGAGTCCACGCTCTTCCTCTACAAATTCGATGGTGAGTACTACCACCAGAGCCGTTGCTTCCTTCGTACCTATCGGTATGAAAACAGAAACGGCATCCTGCGCGAGTGGAAGACGCCGAAGACGACTAGGATCGAGTGCGACGTGGATTGCTGTTGAAAAGAGGCGACACCGATGCCTGAAGGGGCACTGTCGTAGAATGGCGTCAGGAGATCAGAAACAATGCGAGGCGCAGCCAGAACACTCCTTATCATGACCCTGCTGGTGGCAGCCTCGGCTGCCGGCCAACAGGAAACGCCGGCAGCCGAGCCTTCCGTGAGCCTGCCCCCAGACCTGGCGCGAGTTCTCACGGACTACGAGGCGACATGGTCGAAGCGGGATGCAGTGGCGCTGGCGGGGCTGTTCGCTGAAGACGGGTTCGTGCTGCCAAGCGGGACGACACCAGTGCGCGGACGGGCGGCGATCCAGAAGCACTACACCGGACAAGGGGGGCCGCTGTCGCTGCGCGCCATTGCCTACGCGGCCGAGGGCGGGGTGGGTTACATCATCGGCGGGTACACCGACACAGCCGGGAAGCCGGACATCGGGAAGTTCACGCTGACCCTGCGCAAGGGCTCGGACGGGCTCTGGCTCATCATGTCGGACATGGACAATTCGAACCGGCGCCGCCAGTGAACCCAAACCGCACCGTCGCACCCGATTGACGGCCGGACGCGGGTGGGCGTACCCTTCTTAAGTGCGGAAGTTGATGATAGTTCTGCTCCCTTTCGTTTTCCTGCTGATCGTGCCAGCGGCGCTGATCGTGTGGCTCTGGCGGCGTCGGTCGAAGACGAAGCTGGACTGGATCCTTCGTCTTTCCGTTGCGGGAACATACGTGGTTTGTATGGTGCTCATAGGTACGTGGTCAAATTTAAGTCTCCACCTCCGTTGGGTTTTGCTCGCCGCGTCGGTCATGGGGGGAGCAATCCCATACTGAACTATCACAGCGAAGTGCGCCTACAGACGTATGCCCTTGACATCTCCCAGGTCAACGCGCTCGGCGCCCGGGCACGCGGGATGCTCCCCCGACAGCTCGATCGGTACGAGATCTATGGTGACACTCTCTACAGCCCCATTTCCGGGACCGTCGTCGCCGCCGTGGACGGCCTGCCTGATCTCACCCCTCCTGAGATGGATCGGACCCATCTTGCCGGAAACCACGTCTGGGTCCGGGCAGGCAACGTATACATCGTCCTTGCCCACCTCAAGAACGGGAGCGTGCGTGTTCGCCCGGGCCAGACGGTGAGTGCCGGAGAGCCCGTAGGTCAGGTGGGCAACTCCGGGAACACGAGCGAGCCGCATCTCCACATCCATGCCGTGCGGATAGAGGGCGAGGTATCACCAGATAGCCTTCTAAACCTCGGAGATCCCATTCCGCTACTCATTGAGGGTCGCTTCCTGAGCCGGAACAGCACGTTCTGACCACCGATTGCGTCTGAGCCAACTTCGGCGGCGCCCACCCGGTCGAGATCTATCAGGTCAAGGGATACCCGGTGCTCATGAGGCTCCCGTTTGGGCGCTCCGTCAGTCCGGTCACCGGCACCAATTGGGAGAGGACCGGCGTCGAGCCGGACATCGCAGTGGCGGCGCCGGACGCGCCCCGGGCGAAGGCTGCCCTCCCACCCCCGTGCGCCGGCAGCGCGATTCCCTGCTGGGGTACGATCTCTCTCCATATGGCGGTAACCAGAAAGGACTGGGAAAAGATCTCGTCACTCTTCGGCCTGACACTTCCCATGCGCCATCGGTACGACGGACAAAGAGCCGTCGGATAGGAGGGCTGATTGCGGGATTGCCTGCTTCTGAGAGAAAATCCGCAGGGACGGCGCCGCCCACCCGGTGAACTTGTGAAGCCAAAGCCAGGCGTAGGGAGGAGAGATTGATCCAGTTCAGTGGTTCGCTTACCCCTTCGGTTGTAGAAGACATCCGGCGTCTCTACCTTCGAGGCAATGGGTTTCTGCGATTCTTCCTCTTCGGCTTCGGCATTCTCTTGGCCGGATTGAGTATAGCTAGTCGCCCGTCTCCAGATAGATTTCTTCTCGCGCTGGCGGGCATATGCCTGATTGCCGCTATGTTCCTTCACCGGATCTGGTGGCATTGGTGGCTCGCGATGGCCCGCCCGACTCCGGACACAAAAGTGGAGGGTGCCATTACAGAGGAGGGACTCAACCTGCCAAATGGTGTCCTGTATTGGGCAAAGCTTGCGGGCGTCAAAGTCGGTGCAGACGCGATCCTGTTCTACACTTCGAAATCCGATTTCATTCCTGTCCACCGAACGATGGTTCCTTCCTTGGAGGCATGGTATGAAGCGCAGGCGATACCTGTCAGATACGTCGGCCGGCTTCGACGCTTCGTCGACAAGAATCGCCGGCAGCCGAGCCTTCCGTGAGCCTGCCCCCATTCGCCGGCGACGTCCAAGATGCGAGGTCCAAGACGCGCATGCGCTGAACCAGGAAGCGAAGAGCTTCGGGCAACGATCGGCGGTCACGAAGTAAGGCTGGAAGATGATCAGCCATTCCGCGAGGCCGGAGAGGTTCGAGTTGAAGGATCAGTCCGGATCCTGGTCGCTGGAAGAGATTACTCGAGCCGGGCTCCTGCCCAGATACGTTTGGACGCTAGAAATGCGAACCGATACTGGGGTTATGTCTACCTCAAGAAGCTCGTTGACCATCAGGAGCGAACCGAGCAGCTTGTCGTCGCACAAAACATCGGCCGGGGTCGATTTCGGACAGTGTCGGTTTCCGCTGACGGTCGCGTCATAGAGGACCACTTCGAGTACGCCGAACGCTGCTCGCCACCCGTGCGAGCGTTGCTGATTTATGAGGTAGTGCCCCATCCCAGTGGCTACTGTTCTGACGTTCTGCAGTTATACCCATCGTTCCTCTATCCGGTTCTCTATCCCTGGATTTCGGGCGCCGTTGGCTTCGCCTGCCTTGGCATTGCTGGCTTGTTGAAGCTCCGGCGTCGGCATGCTCTCCAGATCCAGGTCCTCGGACTTGGGCGATAAGCTGCCGGTGCCCTGACGGACAGCAGCGAGTAATTCCGGTGGCAACGGCTCTGCGCCGCTTCGGTTAGAATGCGCCAATCGTGCAAGGCTTTTCACCCGCTTCGGGAACGCTGCGCGGCTTCCTCGATACGCCGCGAACGGGGACTACCGTCGGTCAGCAAATCTTCCGGGTTCTCGGCTGGGCCACCGACGATCGAGGTTCGGTGCCTGTCGATATCGAGGTCGACGGAAAGCTCGTAGACCGGGCGCGCATCGGCATGCCGCGGCTCGACGTGGCCGGCGCCTTGGGCGATCCGAGCCTGGTTTTCGCGGGCTGGGAGTGCCTGCTCGACCTTCACGCCATCGCAGCCGGCCGGCGATCGCTCCACATCGAAGCCGTGGCTCGTGCGAGGAGTGGGGAACGGGTCTCCATCGGCAACGCGACTATTACCATTGATACCATCGACGATGCCGGGCTTCCGCCGCGCGATGTCGCCGAGGACCACCGCCGGGGCGAGCTGCACCGCCGTCTCGAGATCTTGCTCGACCGCCAACCGGCGCCCCCTCGCCGCCCGGACGGGCGGTTGAAAATCCTTGCCATCATTCACAATCTCGATCGCGGCGGAAGCCAGTTGATCTTGCTGGAGCGCCTGCGCGAGCTCATCACCGAGGGGACGGCGGAGGCGGTGGTCGTCAGCCCCAGCGACGGCGCGCTCTGTCATGATTTCGAGTCCATCGGCATCCCTTGTCATGTCACCGGCTCCTTGATCCAACCCAACGCCATCCTCTACGAGGGGAAGATCGCCGAGTTGGCGATGTGGTGCCGGCCGCAGGGCTTCGACGTGGTGCTGGCAAGCACGATAGCGGCGAGCCCGGGCATCGACCTGGCTCAGAGGTTGGGCCTGCCCAGCCTCTGGCTGATCTACGAGCAGCCGGCTTCCGCCCGTCACCTTTCGCCGTTCATTGCGCTGAACTGGCCCGCCTACGCGATCGAGCAGACGAACGAGGCGCTGCGCCGCTGCCCGCTGATCGTCTTTGACTCGGATTCCTGCCGCCGCGCATATCTCGAGAGGGCACCACCCGAGCGCCTGTTGACCATCCCGGGAGCGATCGACATCGCGGGAATCGACCGTTTCCGAGCCGCCTTCGATCGGGCGGCCGCGCGCCGGGCATGCGGCCTGCCCGAGGGTGCGAGGCTGGTGCTGGGATTGGGCTTGATCGTTGCGCCCAAAGGAACGCCGCAATTGGTGCAGGCGTTCGCCGCTCTTGCCGCCGAGCAACCCGACCTTCACCTGGCTCTGGTCGGCTCGCGCCGCAACCAGGTTTCGGAAGCGATCGAGCAGTTCATTGCCGCGCGGGGTCTTCAAGACCGGGTGTTCATTGAGCCGATGGGCGCGGAGGCCTATCGCTGGCTGGGGATGGCGGATCTCCTGGTCTGCCCCAGCGAACGCGAGTCGATGCCGCGCACCGTCCTCGAAGGGATGGCTTTCGAAGTCCCGGTGCTGGCCACCACGGTTGGAGACATCCCGAGCGTCATTGCGGACGGTGTCAGCGGATGGCTCATTGCGCCGAGCGATCCCGTGACGCTCGAGGTCGCGCTCCGTCGCGCGCTCGCCGCTTCGAGCGAGGAACGCAGCGCCATGACCGCCGCCGCCGCTCGGATCGTTCGAGAGCATCGAGACGCGCGTCTCGCCGGTGAGCGCTTCGCGGCTGCCCTCTACTCGGTGTTGACGCCGGTGCCCTGACGCAGCAGATATGTCTCCTGCCCGATCACTTCAGGATCGAGGGAGAACTCGTAGAGCTCCAAGCCCCCGAAGAGCGCCTTGACGCGGGGATAGCCCGCGGACTGCATGTGGCGGGCTCCTTCGATGGCGATGGAGCCGTCCTCGTCGAAGAGCACCACGTCGCGATCCTGGGGCGGCGACCAGTCGGGGC
This sequence comes from Acidobacteriota bacterium, assembly GCA_034667225.1. Taxonomy (GTDB): domain Bacteria; phylum Acidobacteriota; class Thermoanaerobaculia; order Multivoradales; family UBA5704; genus DATMER01. The sequence continues at coordinate 16,849 of JAXDKG010000066.1, read as the reverse complement.
CGGGGTAGGGGATGGCACCCTGAAGAGTGAGCCGCCCGGATTGATCCCCCTGGGGCCGGACATCGACGATCAAGGGGGCCTCTCCTTCCTTGATGCGGCGGAAGAGCACGAAGGGCGAGACTTCCAGCAGGGGATCGAACTGGACGACCGGGGTCTCGTCGTCTAGGTAGCGGGTAGGCATGGGGAGATGGTATCTCGTCAGCGGCCCGCGAGGGCCAGCCGGAACGCGACCATCTCTTCGCCGTTGCGAACCAGCAGAACGTCGCCGGCCAGCACCGGGTGATTCCAGGTCTTGCCTTCGACCGCCGGGAACCGCGCGAGCTCGGTGAATTGGTCGGTGGTCGCCTTGACCAGCGCCAGCTCACCTTCGTCCGACAGCACGAGCAGCAAGTCCTGGTCGGGCAACAGGACGAGCTGGCCGGAGCCGTAGTGTCCGCCCTTCCACTTGCGCTTGCCGTCTTCGAGGCCGATGCACGCGAGGATGCGGCCGTCGAAGCCGAAGGCATGGCCATTGTGAACGACGAAGTCGTTGAAGTAGGGCTTCAGCCCGATGGAGGTCCAGCGCTCTTTGACGGTCCATCCTCCGGGTTCGTGCGCAACCGCGATACGGCGCGTGCCGCTTGTTCCGCTGGCCGTGATCAGGAGGTTGCCGTCCGCCATCAGGGCCGGCTGCACGATGGGGAAGCCCGGCCATGGATGTTCCCACAGCAGCTTGCCGTCGGCCGGGGTGACGCTGGTCGCGCCGGCTCCGCTCATCAGCAAAACCTGCTCGACTCCGTCGATCGTCAATAGCTGTGGCGAGCTGTAGCTCTCGCCGCCGTCCTTGCCAGACCAGCGCAGATCGCCGGTGGCGAGGTCGTAGGCGGCGAGCGCGCCGGAGGCGGCGATGATGATGAGGTCGTCGACGATCAGAGGCGAGCTCGAGAAGCCCCAGACCGGGACTTTCGTGCCGGTGTCGGTCGACACGTTGCGCGACCACAGGACGGCGCCGTCACCGGCGTCGAGCGCGTTCAGGATTCCGGTCGCACCCAATGTGTACACGCGGCCGTTGTCGAGAGTCGGCGTCGAGCGCGGACCGGCGCCGCCATTCGATTCGAAGAACCGGGCCGCGTCGCGATGTTGCCATACCGGCGCGCCGGTGGTCAGGTTGTAGCAGGAGACGATCTCGTCGTCACCGCGCTGTTCCTGGGTATAGAAGTGGTCGCCGCGGACCGCGAAGGACGACCAGCCCGGTCCGATCGGCCGGCGCCAGAGCTCGACCGGCGGCGATGCGGACCAGTCGGTCTCGATTCGCACGCCGCGAACGATGCCGTTGCGTCCGGGTCCACGAAAGGTGGGCCAGTCGGCTCCCATCTTCGCTCCTGCCGCTGGAGCTGCCGCTGGCTCGGCGTCGGCCTGGGCAACGAGCGGGTCCTCGGGAGTTTCCGCTACTGGCTGAGCCGGCTCGTCGTTGGCTTGGGCTACGAGCTGCTTCTCGGGAGCCTTCGCGGCTGCAGTAGCCGCCGGGAGGGTCGCCGGCTCGTCGAGGGCCAGGAGCCGCTCCTCGGGAGATTCCGTCCAACGCCACGCGAACCTGGCATCGTGGTCGCCGGTGATGCCATCGGTCCGGGCGAGCGTCCACACTCCGCACGCGATCAGGATGGTCGCGGCCAGCGCCGCGCGCCGAGGCCTGTCGGCGAGGTTGCGGCTGGCCACCGCCCAGGCGACGAAGGCGACGAACAGAACGGGGACGGCGTAGGCGACGAGCCAGAGCGGCCCCATCGACTCGTGTTTGAGGAACCAGGCCGCGGCCAGCCCGGCCACCATCAGGACGATGGCGCCCAAGCGCTCGGACCAGGGGGCACGGCTGAGGAACACCCACCACACGAGGAGAGCCAGCACGCAGGCGAGCGAGGCCATCATCCCCTGTTCAAAGCCCTTGAATCCGGGCACGACCATCTTCAGGCCAAACCGCGCCAGCAACATCAGCACGGCGAGGACCACGCCGGGCCACAGCCGGAGCGGCTTTCGAAGAGTCGGTCCGTCGGTCTGCGCAATTGTCATGACAGGACCTCAGCGGCCCGCGAGGGCCAGCCGGAACGCGACCATCTCCTGGTCGTTGCGGACCAGCAGGACGTCGCCGGCCAGCACCGGGTGGTTCCAGGTCTTGCCCTCGATCGCCGGGACTCGCGCAAGCTCTGTGAACTGGTCGGAGGCCGCCTTGACCAGCGCCAGCTCACCCTGTTCGGACAGCACCAGCAGCAAATCCTGGTCGGGCAAGAGGACGAGCTGGCCGTGGCCGTAGCGTCCGCCCTTCCAGGTGCGCTTGCCGGTTTCGAGGTCGATGCACGCGAGCATGACGCCGTCGAAGCCGAAGGCATGGCCATTGTGAACGACGAAGTCGTTGAAGTAAGGCTTCAGCCCGATCGAGGTCCAGCGCTCTTCGACGGTCCATTTGGCGGGTCCGTGCGCGAGCGCGATACGGCCGATTCCTTCGTTGGCACCGATCAGGACGTCGCCGTTCGCGGTCATGGCGGGCTGCACGATGCGGGTGCCTGCCTGCCACGGGTGCTGCCATAGCTGCTTGCCATCGGCCAGCGCGACGCTGGTCGCACCGGCTGTGCTCAGCAGCAGGACTTGCGCGACTCCATCGATCGTCACCAGATGTGGCGAGCTGTAGCCACCGCCGGCGGCCGGGCCGTACCAGCGCGGCTCGCCGGTGGCGAGGTCGTAGGCGGCGAGCTTGCCGCCGGTGGCGACGATGACGAGGTCGTCGACCACCAACGGCGAGCTCGCGAATCCCCAGCCCGGGACTTCCGTGCCGGTGTCGGACGCCGGGTTGCGCGACCACACGACGGCGCCGTCATCGGCGTCCAGAGCATTCAGGATGCCAGTCGCACCAAATGTGTATACGCGACCGTTGTTGAGGGTCGGCGTCGCGCGCGGACCGGCGCCGCCATTCGACTCATAGAACCGGGCCGCGTCGCGGTGTCGCCATACCGGCTCGCCGGTGGTCACGTTGTAGCAGGTGACGACTTCGTCCTCACCGCGCTGCTCCTGGGTGTAAAGAAGGTTGCCGTGGACCGCGAAGGACGACCAGCCCGGTCCGATCGGCCGGCGCCACAGCTCGACCGGCGGCGACGCAGACCAGTCGGTCGCGATCCGCACGCCGCGGACGATGCCGTCGCGCTCGGGTCCGCGAAAGCCGGGCCAGTCCGCTCCCGTCTTCACGTCTGCTGGAGTCGCCGGAAGTACCGGGGCTTGGGCTGCGAGCGGTTCCTCGGGAACCTCCACTGCAGGAGCCTCCGGCTCGTCGGCAGCTTGGGCCACGAGCGGCTCCTCAGGGGGCTTCTTCACTGCAGGAACCGCCGCCGGCTGGTCGCCGGCCTCGGCCAGGAGCCGCTCCTCGGGAGTTTTCGTCCATCGCCAATGGAGATCCGAATCGGCGTCCCCGGTAATGCCACCGGTCCGTACGAGTGCCCATGCCCCGCACGCGAGCAGGATGGCCGCGGCCATCGCCGCGCGCCGAGGTCCGTCGGAGAGGCGGCGGCTGGCCACCACCGAGGCGACGAGAGCGACGCTCAGAAGCGGGATGGCGTACACGGGGAACATCATCCCCATCATCCCCCCCGCAATCGACTCGTGGAGGATGCGCGAGGTCACGACCATCGCGACGATCATCAGGAGGATGGTGCCCAGGCGCTCGGACCGAGGCGCCCGGCTGAAGAATGCCCACCACACGACGACAGCCAGCCCGCAGGCGAGTCCCCCGATCACCGCATACATCATGGTTTCGGGTGCAACGGCAGGGAGGACAAACCTGACCAGCAGAAGCAGCACCGCGGCGAGCACGCCGGGCCAGAGCCGGAGCGGCTTCCGGGGAGTCGATTCGTCAGTAGTCATGAGGACACTACGCAGGAGGTCACCGGATGTTACAGCCCGGCGTGAGGAACTACTTGATCATCACGACTTCGATGTCGCCGTCCCGGCGCTCGAGGTGGAGGCTCACGTCGAGGGTGTGGCGCTCCAGGATCAGGTCGACCGAGGCTTCGCCCACGCTCAGGTTGCGGATGCGGAGGGTCCCGAAGAAGTCCGGCAGCTCGGGCCTCTGCAGGAGAATGCGGCCTCCGGGCGCGTCGATCTCCAGCCCCAGGCAGGCCTGGAGGAGAAGGAAGACCGAAGCCGCGGCCCACGCCTGGGGAGCGCAGGCCACGGGATAGCGCGTCGGCCCTTCGTACGGCCGGCGGTGGAAGCCGCAGAACAGCTCGGGCATCCGCTCCATGTCGAAGTGGAGCACCGCGTCGTAGAGGGCGGACATCACCTGCACCGCCATCCCCTTGAAGCCGTAGCGCGACAGCCCCTGGGCGATGATGGCGTTGTCGTGCGGCCAGATCGAGCCCCGGTGATAGGAGAGCGGGTTGTAGCGCACTTCGCGGGCATCCAGGGTGCGGATGCCCCAGCGGGAGAACGACGTGTCGGCCATCAGGGTCTCGGCCACCTGCCGGGCGTGGGCCGGCGAGGCGATGCCGGTGTACAGGCAGTGGCCGGCGTTGGAGCTGCGCACGGCGCAGGGCTTCTTCTCGCCGTCCAAAGCCAGGGCGTAGGTGCCGATCTCTTCGACCCAGAAGGCCTGCTCGAATTCCTGCTGGAAGTCGCGCGCCTGCCGCTCCAGCTTCTCGGCCCGATCGGAGAGCCCGAGCGCGGCGGCCAGCTTCGCGGCTGCCCGGTAGGCGGCATAGACGTAGCCCTGGACCTCGCAGAGCGCGATCGGCCCCTCGGCCAGGCTGCCGTCCGCGTGGCAGATCGAGCCGCCGGAGTCTTTCCATCCCTGGTGGATCAGCCCGGTGGGGGAGCGCCGCGCGTACTCCACGAAGCCGTCGCCGTCGAGATCGCCGTAGACGTCGATCCACTCCAGGGCCCGCTCCACGTGCGGCCAGAGCGACTCGATGAAGGCGCGGTCCGCGGTGCGCTGCAGATAGGCGCCGGCGAGGACCACGAATAGGGGCGTGGCGTCCACGCTGCCGTAGTAGCGGCCGAAGGGGATCTCGCCGAGCGCCGCCATCTCGCCCAGGCGCGTCTCGTGGAGGATCTTGCCCGGCTCGGCGTCGTTCGCGGGGTCTACCCGCAGGGCCTGGGTGGCGGCGAGGTACGACAGCACTCCCCGCGCCGGCGCCGGATCGAGCCAGAGCGTCTCCAGGGCGGTCCACAGCCCGTCGCGGCCGAAAGCCGTGCTGAACCAGGGGATGCCCGCGTAGGGGTATGGTCCCCGGGCGGTCTCCGTGATCAGCATGTGGAGGTCGGAGACCGAGCGTTCCGCCCAGTCGTCGAAGCGCTCGTTGGAGGAGCGGATCGAGGCCGAGCCCAGGCGGCGGGCCTCGAGCTGCGCGCCGGAGCGCTCCAGCGCCTCCTCGAAGCTGTAGACGAGGGGCTCGCGGTTGCCGGTCTGGAAGCCCACGGTCACGGTCCAGGTGGCTTCGCCCCGCGGGGGCAGGTCGGCCAGGAACGAGGCCGCCGCGCCGGTCATCTCCTCAGGATCCGGCGAGAAGGAAAGCCGGGTACGGCGGACGGCGCCGTCCAGCCCGCGGTAGCCGAGCGCGACGGATGCGTGCTCCTTGAACGGGTCGATCAGGGTGCCCCGCTCGGGCCGGGGTGTGCCGCGCACCTCGAAGACGTCCGCGTAGTCGGCGCCGTACCGCAGCTCCAGCCGCAGCTCGACGGGGTCGGGGCCGAAATTGTGGATGCGCCAACGCAGGTAGCAGACCTCTTCCCAGAGGAAGCAGGTGGCGAAGAGATGAATGGTGTCCCGCGGGAGGACGTGCTCTCCTCCGGCGACCAGGTCCGGGTTGGTGAGCTCGACGATCAGCGCGTTGTCCTGGCGCACGGTCGAGCCGAGAATCATGGGGCGCTGGTTCTCCAGGGTCAGCTCGAGCCGGCTGAGGAAGCGGGTCCCCTCGTGGTAGAGCCCCTGCTCGCTGCCGGGACGGATCTCCCCGGCGCGGTCGAACACGGCGAAGCTCTCGCCGTGCTTGAGGATGCGGTGCGCCTCGTCGAGCCGCGACGAGGTGGCCACAATGGGGAAGGATTCCTGGATCTCGATCTCAGTTTTCACAAGTTCAGCCATGGCAGCAACCGACGTGCCAGAGCAAGTATACTGCCCTGCGACCAGGGAGAAGAAATGGCTGACCTCGACTATCAGGGCATGCTCGACGTGGCCATCGCAGAGGCGCGGCAGGGGCTGGCGGAGGGGGGCATCCCCATCGGAGCCGCTCTGTTCGACGGCCAGGGGGGCTTACTCGGGCGCGGGCACAACCGGCGGGTCCAGGAGAACGACCCGTCGATCCACGGCGAGACGGATGCCTTCCGCAAGGCGGGGCGCCAGGCCAGCTACCGCAATACGATCATGGTGACCACCCTGGCTCCCTGCTGGTACTGCAGCGGGCTGGTGCGCCAGTTCAAGATCGGCACGGTGGTCGTGGGGGAGTCGGTCAACTTCGCGGGCGGCATCGATTGGCTGCGCGAGAACGGGGTCGAGGTGATCGACCTGGAATCCCAGGATTGCGTCCGCATGCTGGCGGATTACATCGCGGCGCACCCGGAGGTCTGGAACGAGGACATCGGTGAGGAGTGAGCGGCACCCTGCTTGCAGGTACTTGAGGTTGAAGGAGAATAACCGATGCGTAAAGCTCCTCTCTCTGCCATTCTGACACTGATGATTCTCTCCCTCGGGGCCCTGGTGGCCTGGGGGGCCACGGCCAGCTTCACTCCTCCGCCCCAGGAGGGCACGATCTTCGCCGTGATCAACTTCGCCCGGGCGAATGGCGTGAACCAGAACACGTCCGTTTCCGTCACGTGGGGACCGTTCAGCCGGAGGGACGTCGTCGGCCGTGGCTATGGAAACTGTGCCGCGGCGACCCCCGCGGGCTTCGTGCTGATGATCCGCCACTTCAAGCCTGACTCGAATCCGTTCGTGCTCACCACCTCAGGAACGATCGTCCGGGCTCCCTACCAGGGGGAGGCGCCTCCCGAGATCAGCCATGCGTGCTATAAGTTCCTGAAGTTCAGAGCCCGCTATTGAGCTCCGGTCTACCTGCCTCCCTGGTTCCGGCTTAGAATGGCGGAACTTCCAGGGAGGCACTCATGAAGCCGGCCTCGTTCGAATACCTGGCGCCAGATTCGCTGGACGCCGCGCTGGACCTTCTTGCCCACAGAGGAGGCGAGGCGAAGCTGTTGGCCGGAGGGCAGAGCCTGATCCCGGTGATGAACTTCCGGCTGGCGCAGCCGTCCTTGCTGGTGGACCTCAACCGTCTGCGGGATCTCGACTATCTCAAGGAAGATGCCGGAGGGCTGCGTATCGGCGCCATGACCCGCCAGCGGAGATTGGAGCGGGATCCTCTCGTGCCGAGGCTCGCGCCGCTGCTCCGCGAGGCCGTTCCCTTCATCGCCCATCCCCAGATCCGCAACCGGGGGACGGTCGGAGGGAGCTTGGCGCATGCCGATCCCGCCGCGGAGCTGCCGGCGGTCGCCGTTGCCCTGGATGCACGGTTCCGGCTGCAAAGCGCCCGCGGCGAGCGCTGGGTCGAGGCCCGCGATTTCTTCGCCGGACTGTTCACGACTGTCCTCGAGCCCGACGAGATGCTGGTCGAGGTGGCCCTGCCTCCTCCGCCCCCGAACACCGGCTGGGCATTCATGGAGGTCGCTCGCCGACATGGCGACTACGCCCAGGTGGGGATCGCGGCACGAGTCACTCTCGATGAAGCCGGCTTGTGCCGGGAGGCCCGCCTGGTCTATCTGAGCGTCGGGGACGGACCGGTCGAGGCGCGGGAGGCGGCCCGGATGCTCGCCGGCACCGACCTATCCGGCGATGAGGCAATTGCCGCGGCATCGGAAAAAGCCTCGCGGGACGAGATGGAGCCGACCGGCGATATTCACGCCTCGGCGGATTTCAAACGACACCTGGCACGCGTGCTCACCGGCCGTGCCCTGCGCCTGGCGGTTTCTCGGGCACAAGCGTCGGGGAGAGGAAAGGAATGAGCGTGCTGCACAGAGTCAAGCTGACCGTCAACGGCAAAACCTACGAACGGGAGGTGGAGGCGCGCCTCCTGCTCTCCGATTTCCTGCGCCACGACCTGGGGCTGACCGGCACCCATGTCGGCTGCGAGCACGGGGTGTGCGGCGCCTGCACGATCCTGCTCGACGGCGATCCGGTGCGCTCCTGCCTGATGTTCGCGGTGCAGGCGGACGGCCGGGAGCTCATGACGGTCGAGGGGCTGGCGCCGCTGGCACCAAATACTGGCGAGCTCCATCCTCTGCAGCAGGCGTTCTGGGAGACGCACGGCCTGCAATGCGGCTTCTGCACTCCCGGGTTCCTGATGACGCTCGTACCTTTCCTGGAGGAGAACCCGAGTCCGACGGAGCACGAGATCCGTCAGGCCCTCTCCGGCAACCTCTGCCGCTGCACGGGATATCAGCACATCGTAGACGCGGTACAGTTGGCAGCGCAGAGGGCCTCAAAGTGACGGTGGGCGACCTGCACGACACCCTGGACCGCCTGGAGTCCCATTTTCGGGATCGCGAGCCGTCGCTGCAGGCCTTCGTCCCCGAGGAAGACCGCTTCGAACGCCTTCACCGGGATGCCGACGCGCTCCTGGCACTGTACCCGGATTCGGGAAGCCGCCCGGAGCTGTTCGGCATGCCGATCGGGGTCAAGGACATCCTCCATGTGGACGGCTTTCCCACGCGGGCCGGAAGCCGCCTGTCCCCGGAAGAGCTGCGCGGACCGGAGGCGGTCAGCGTGACGCGGCTCAAGCAGGCGGGGGCGCTCGTTCTGGGCAAGACCGTCTCGACCGAGTTCGCCTACTTCGCACCGGGCCCGACCCGCAACCCGCACCATCCGGAGCGCACCCCGGGCGGATCGAGCAGCGGCTCGGCCGCCGCGGTGGCGGCCGGGCTCTGCCCGCTGGCGCTCGGCACGCAGACGATCGGCTCGCTCATCCGTCCGGCCGCGTTCTGCGGCGTCGTCGGCTTCAAGCCGAGCTACGACCGGATCTCGACCGAGGGGGTCATCCCGCTCGCCCCGTCGCTCGATCACGTCGGGACCTTGACCATGGACGTGGCGGGCGCAGAGCTCGCAGCCCGGGTGCTTATCCCGGACTGGAAGACCGCGGCCTCGCGCCGCCGGCCAGTGCTCGGTGTCCCCGAAAGTCCGTACCTCGCCCGGCCCACCGAGGAGGGGCGGGCGCATTTCCACGCCACCTGCGAGCGGCTCACCGCGGCCGGGTTCGAGATCTGGTCGATGCCGGCCATGCCGAACTTCGAGGAGATCGAAACGCGTCATCGCCGCTTGGTCGCGGCCGAGGCGGCGCGGGTGCACGAGGAGTGGTTCCGCCGCTTCCGCGGGCTCTACGCGGCGCAGACCGCGGACCTGATCAAGTGGGGGCAGACCGTATCCGCCGCCGAGATGGAGCAGGACCTCGCCGGCCGGGAAAAGCTGCGCGAGGAGCTGACCGCCTCGATGAACTCGCACGGGATCGACCTCTGGCTCTCACCCGCGGCTCTCGGCCCAGCGCCGCGCGGGCTCGCCACGACCGGCGATCCGATCATGAACCTGCCCTGGTCCTACGCCGGCATGCCCACGCTCGGCCTTCCGGCAGGGCTGAGCATCGAGGGGCTTCCGCTGGGCCTCCAGGTGACCGGCCGCTTCTGGGCCGACGCGGAGCTGCTCGCCTGGGGAGCGGAGATCGAGAGGGCGCTGGCGTCGTGAACCTGGTCACTCGCTACGCCATTCGGGCCGGCTCCTACCACGATTCGGTCGTCCTGATGCAGCTCCAGCGGGCGCTCGCAGGCTTGCCGGGGGTCATGGATGCCGGCGTGGTCATGGCCACGCCGGTCAACCGCGAGCTGCTCTCCGCGGGAGGATTGGAGGTCGGTGACGCGGGTCCGGACGACCTGCTCATTTCGATCAAAGGCGAGAGTGAGGCTGCCGCGGCCGAAGCGCTCTCCCGCGTCGACGCTCTGCTCAAAGTTCGGGGTGTTGAATCCATGGGGGAGTTTCGCCCCCGCAGCCTGGCTTCCGCCCTGAAGCAGCTCCCCGAGGCGCGCTGGGTTTCTATTTCTATCCCCGGGCGGTATACGGCGGCCGTGGCCGAGGAGGCCCTGGACGCGGGGCGTAATGTCTTCCTCTACAGCGACAACGTGCCGATCGATCGCGAGGTAGCCCTCAAGCGCAAGGCGCGAGAGAAAGGTTTGCTCGTAATGGGCCCGGACTGCGGCACGGCCATGCTCGGTGGCGTGGGATTCGGCTTCGCGAACCGCGTCCGGCGGGGCGACATCGGTCTTGTTGGAGCATCGGGCACGGGCCTCCAGGCGATCATGAGCCACATTCATACGCTAGGCGCGGGAATCTCTCAGGCCATCGGCACAGGGGGCCGGGATCTGAGCGCCGAGGTCGGCGGAATGACCGCGATGCAAGGGCTGGATCTGCTGCGCAGGGACCCGGAGACGCGCGTGATCGTCCTCGTCGCCAAGCCACCCGCGCCCGAGGTCGCCTCCCGCCTGCTTGCCTTCGCCCGCTCGGTAGGCAAGCCGGTCGTGGTCCACTTCCTAGGCGCGCCGCTCCCCGGGCGGCGGCTTGGAAACCTTTGTTTCGCCGCCAGCCTGAGCGAAGCTGCCGAGCTGGCTGTGGAATCAGGAGACTCCCCGGAGACGGGCGATCCGATCGAGGGGCATGTCCGCGGGCTTTTCTCCGGCGGCACGCTGGCGTACGAAGCCATGCACGGGCTCTCGGCGTTCCTCTCTCCGAAGGAATACACCATCGTCGACCTGGGAGCGGACGAATTCACGGTCGGGCGCCTCCATCCGATGATCGATCAGGACTTGCGAATCCGGAAGCTGCGGCAGGAGACGGGGGGCATCGTCCTGCTGGATGTCGTGCTGGGAGAAGGCTCGCACGCCGACCCGGCTGGAGAGCTGGCGCCGGTGATCGAACACATCAAAGCAGAGGTCTTGGTCATCGTGATTGGCACGGACGAGGACCCGCAAGGCCTGGCGGTTCAGATCGAGACGTTGGCGAAGGCTGGAGCGCGGGTCTTCCGCACGGTAAACGAAGCCGTGGAGTGGATCTTCCTTCATCGAAAGAGTGCGGAGGAGGACCTCCTTCCCGTGCCGCTGGAGGCGGCCCAGGGTCCGGTCATCAACATTGGCCTCGATTTGTTTCACGCCGATCTGCAGGTGGACTGGCGTCCGCCGGCCGGCGGCAATGAAAAGCTCGCGGGCATTCTGGCAAGGATGAAGGGATGAGCATCGCTCAGGCCAACCGCACCGCCGTCGAGCGCATGATGTCCGCGCGGCCGATGCTCACCGGGCTCGCGAAAGCCCTCGACGTCCTGCCCGGCATGCGCGAAAACCTCATCCTGCACGCCGGCCCGCCCATCGAGTGGGAGCGGATGTCCGGCCCGTTGCGCGGCGCGGTGATCGGAGCGCTCATCTTCGAAGGTTTGGCAAAAGACGAGGCCGAGGCGACGGCCCTTGTCGAGCGCGGAGAGGTGGACTTCGAGCCCTGCCATCATCATTCGGCAGTCGGCCCCATGGCCGGGGTGACCTCGGCTTCCATGATGGTCTACGTGGTGGACGACTCGACCCATGGCGGCCGCTCCTTCTCGAACCTCAACGAGGGCTACGGCAAGGTTTTGCGCTACGGAGCCTTCAGCGAAGAAGTGATCCGGAAGCTGCGCTGGATGAACGGTACGATGGCACCGGCGCTCGTCCAAGCCATCGGAGACGGGATCGATCTGAGGGCGCTCCTGGCCGAAGCGCTGCACATGGGCGACGAGGGGCACAACCGCAACAAGGCCGGCTCGCTGCTCTTTCTCAAGCAGCTCGCCCCGCGCCTTTCCGATCCGGATGTCCTCCGTTTCCTGGGAGACAACCCGCTCTCCGTCCTCAACCCAGTGATGGCGGCCTGCAAGGCCATGGCCGACGCGGCCCACGGCATCGAGGGGAGCACGATCGTCTCGACCATGGCGCGCAACGGCACGGATTTCGGCATCCGGGTGAGCGGCCTGGGTGACCAGTGGTTCACGGCCCCGGCCACGCCGCCGGACGGCCTCTACTTCCCGGGCTTTTCGAGCGCGGATGCCAACCCCGACATCGGCGACAGCACCATCACCGAGACCGCGGGCATTGGCGCCTTTGCCATGGCCGCGGCGCCCGCCATCGTCACCTTCATCGGCGGCACGCCCCAGGACGCGGTCCATGCCACGCTGGAGATGTACGAGATCACCGTGGCCGAGCACGATCACTTCACCATCCCCGCGCTCGGCTTCCGTGGCACGCCGGTCGGGATCGACCTGAGAAAGGTCGTGGAGCTGGGCATCACGCCGCGCGTGAACACCGGCATCGCTCACAAACAAGCCGGAGTCGGCCAGGTCGGAGCGGGGCTGGTGAGGCCGCCGATGGAAGTCTTCGAGGAGGCGCTCGTCGCATTTGCGGAGCGCTACGGTTTTGATGAAAAGGAGGCGTGATGTTCGTTCCCTATGACATGAGCAGAGTGAAGGTCCTCGACCTTTCCCAGAACTTCAGCGTGGATTCCCCGTCGTTCGCGTTCTACGAAGGCCCCACCGTCAAGTGGGTGAAGCGCATGGCTTTCGAAGGAGTCAATGCGCAGTTCATCTCGACAACGAACCATATCGCCACCCATCTCGACTCGCCCTATCACTTCTACGATCCGGGCCCGGACATCGCGGGCATTCCGCTCGACAAGCTCATGGGACCGGCGTGCATCGTGGACCTCGAGAAGATGGGGATCGGCGATTACCAGATCTACGGACCGGAGCACTTCGAGGAGTGGGAGCGAAAGACCGGGATCAAGATCGAGCGCGGCGATATCCTGATCATCCACACCGGCTATCACAAGTACTACAACGAGGATTGGTACAAGGTCCACAACCAGGAGAAGCCCGACCTCCCGAAGATGTTCCTGAAGCACCCCGGGCCGCAGAGCGTCTTCTGCGACTGGATCCTCGACCGCGGCATCCGCTGGCTGGGGGTGGATTGCATTGCCGCCGACCATCCCTTCAACACCAACGTGCGCAAGGCGCGGCCGGACCTGATCCCGGAAGTGGAAGCCGCCCTCGGGATGTCTCTCGACAAGGCTTTCCCCTGGCCGGCCGACTACCAGTGCATGCACGTCAAGCTCTTCCCGCACGGCGTCTTCCACGCCGAAAACGTAGGTGGCCAGATCGACGAGGTGCTGGACCAGAGAGTATGGCTCGGCTGCTTCCCCTTCCGCTTCAAAGGCGGAGAAGCGGCCTTCGCTCGCGTCGTGGCTTTTGTCGAGGAGAAGTAAGTGACACAACCTCTCGGTGAACGGATCAAGCGCAACGAGGACCCTCGTCTGCTTACGGGGCGGGCGCTGTTCGTGGATGACATCAATCTGCCGGACATGGTCCACGTGGCGTTCGTCCGCAGCCCGCATGCACACGCGCGCATCCTCGGGATCGACGCATCGCAAGCGAAAGCACGGGAGGGAGTGTTCGGCGTCTACACCGCCGCGGACCTCGGCGACTACTGGAAGCCGGGGCCGTTGCTGGTGCCGCCGCCTCCCGTCGAAGGCATGGTTTTTCACGAGCGCACGCAGGTGCCTCTGGCAAAGGACAAGATCCGCCACCTTGGCGAGCCGGTGGCCCTGGTAGTGGCCGTGTCGCGCTATGTGGCGGAGGATGCGGCCGAGGAGGTCATGGTCGACTACGAGCCATTGCAGGCGGTGGTGGACCTGGAGAAGGCCCTCGAGCCGGGCGCTCCCCTGATCCATGAGGATCTGGATTCGAACATGGCCGCCTACGTGCCGCAGAAGAAAGGCGATTATGAGGCCGCCCGCGCCCGAGCCGACGTCGTGATCGGCCGCCGCTTCTGGTACGACCGCGGCGCGTCGGCCGCGATCGAGAACCGCGGCGTCGTGGCCGAGTGGGACACGCGCGCCCAGAAGCTGACCGTTTGGGACACCACCCAGGCGCCGATCCCCGTGCGGAACGGCCTCGCGGCCATGCTCGGTCTCTCCGAGCACCAGGTGCGCCTTGTCGCTCCTTTCATCGGCGGCGGCTTCGGCCCCAAGATCATGATGTTCTATCCCGAAGAGGTGCTCATCCCCTGGCTCGCCATGCGTCTGGAGCGGCCGGTGAAGTGGATCGAGGACCGCGCGGAGAACTTCTATGCCACCACGCAGGAGCGTGGGCAGCTCCATGACTCGGAGATCGCCCTCACGCGCGACGGCATCATCCTCGGCGTCAAGGATTCCTTTCTCCACGATACCGGGGCCTACGATCCTTATGGGCTGACCGTGCCGCTCAACAGCCAGTGCACCGTCATGGGTCCCTATCGGGTGCCCGCCTATGCCAGCGACTTCCGCGCAGTTTTCACGAACAAGACGACCGTCACCCCCTACCGCGGCGCGGGCCGCCAGCACGGCGTATTTGTGATCGAAAGGCTGATGGACCTCGCCGCGCGCCAATTGGGGATCGACAGGGTCGAGATCCGGCGCAAGAACTACCTGCGGCCGGACGAGTTCCCGCACGACCATGTGATCATCTATCAGGATTTCGCGCCGCTCTATTACGACAGCGGCAACTACGAGCCGGTGCTCGATCAGACGCTGGAGCGGATCGGCTACGAGCGTTTCCTCCGCGAGGAGCAGCCGCGGTTGCGCTCCGAGGGAAAGACCGTAGGCATCGGGATCGTCTCCTACGTCGAAGGCACCGGCATCGGTCCGTTCGAAGGCGCCCGTGTGCAGGTCCAGACCAGCGGCAAGGTCACGGTGGTGACCGGCGTCGGCACGCAGGGTCAGGGGCACTACACGGTGCTCGCCCAGGTCGCGGCCGAGCAACTCTGCGTGAAGGTCGAGGACGTGGACGTGGTCACGGGTGATAGCGATCAGTTCCACTGGGGCACCGGCACGTTCGCCAGCCGCGGCGCGGTCGTGGCTGGCAATGCGGTCAACGAGGCGGCCAAAAACGTGCGCGAAAAGGCGGTGAAGCTGGCGGCCGAGCACCTCGGCGTGACCGAGGAGGAGGTCGAGCTCGCGGAGGGCAAGGCGAGGGTGAAGGCGGAGCCCGCCCGATCGATCGCTTTGGGTGAGCTGGCTAAGCTGTCCAACCCCATGCGCGGCGCGGTCAAGCCGGGCACCGAGCCGGGCCTGGAGGCGACGCGCTACTTCGGTCCCTTTCGGGGCGCGACGGCGAGCGGTTGCCACGCCATGATCGTGGAGATCGACCGGGAGACGATGCAGGTGGAGGTCAAGAAGTATGTCGTGGTGCACGACTGCGGCCGGGTGCTCAATCCGCTCCTGGTCGACGGCCAGGTCCATGGCGGCGTGGCGCAGGGGCTCGGCAACGCGTATTACGAGCAACTCGTGTACGACGACAACGGCCAGCTCCTGAACGCGAGCTTCATGGACTTCCTGCTCCCCACGGCGCTCGACGTGCCGCGGGTGGAGGTGGGCCACGAGGAAACGGTCTCGCCGCTAAACCCGCTCGGCACCAAGGGGGCCGGCGAGGCCGGAGCCATCCCGGTCGGCGCGCTCTTCGCCCAGGCCATGGAGGACGCGCTCGCGATCCCCGGCCTGGAGATCCTGGAGATCCCGCTCAAGCCCAGCCGGCTCTGGGAGCTGGCGCAATTCGCTGAGGAGGCTGCTCGATGAAGCTTCAGGGCACTTACACCTTCGACGCTCCCCGCGAGCGGGTCTGGAGGGCGCTGCTCGATCCGGCCATCCTGGCCCGCACGCTGCCTGGCTGCGAGAAGCTGGAGCGGGTGGGGGAGAACAACTACCTGGGCGTGCTCAACGTCCAGGTAGGCCCGGTCAAGGGGCAGTTCCAGGGCACGCTCGTGCTCACGGACGTCCGTCCCCTTGAGGGCTATCACATGAAGCTCGACGGCAAGGGTCCGGCCGGCTTCATGAACGGCGAAGGCGATCTGCGCCTCACGGACGCCGGCAGCTCGACCACGCTCACCTATGATATCGATTCGCAGGTTGGAGGCCGCGTGGCCGCCGTCGGTCAGCGCCTCCTCGAAAGCTCCTCCAAGTCGGTCGCGAGGCAGGGGTTGGAGGGGCTGGCGCGGGAGATCTCCGCTATGGGGGAATCCGAAACTGCCATGGGGGAATCCGAAGCCGCCGCGGCACCCATCCCGCCCCCCGTCCAGCTTTCGCAAACCGAGCTCGCCGCCCGCGTCGCAGGCGATGTTGCACGCGATCTTGTTCCGCCGGAACGGAGGCCGTGGTTGATCGGAGGCGCGCTGCTCGTGTTGACCGTTGTTATCCTTCTCCTGTTGAGGGCCTGCGGAGCTTGATGCGAGTGATGGAGGAGGTCCACTCCTACGATGCCACCCCGCTCCAGTCGTTTTCGATTCAGGATCTGGACTTACACTCGTTTAGACACTTTCTCCGGGAGATCAGACAAGAACGCGAAGAGCGCATCGAGATCCTCACGCCGGGCAGATCACCCAATGGCGTGGATGCGGATGCCATGCTGGCTGGCGCACACGTGGTCCGGAATCCATGGATCTACGCTCGGTTTTCTGATGCCGGCCTCGTGACTCGGGCCGGAACGGGCATCCGGCGCATCGCCCGGCTGGTACGTGAGGCAACCGGCCGTGAGATCGGGCTGAGGGTCAGCGAGTCAGAAGTGCAGTTGACAATCCCGAGAAAGCCGCTCGCTTAGAGCTCGTCGCGAATAACTGTGCCACAGTCGGATCCTTACCCTCCGGCCCCCTCTCCCGCGTAGCGGGGGAGGGCTGGGGAGGGGGTCTTCTTCAGGGGGAACCCCGCTCGCGGGCGGCGGGCTTTCCCTGGGAGCGCTGGCGTCTCGCCGGCATCCTCAAGACA
>JAXDKG010000065.1:0-48965 GCA_034667225.1 Acidobacteriota bacterium | reverse complement strand
CCTCCTCCCCGGCCTTCTCTACACTCTCCCAACTACTGCTGGCTCTCTCCACCTTCATCGGCCTCTCCTCTCTGCTTCCCTCATTTTCCCACCCGACCGTGTCTCAGAGGATGTTGGCAGAGAGGGGTCACTTCTCCGCGCTCGGATCACTTTCCTGTACAGGGAAGTCACTTCCTTGTACAGGGAAGTGAGTTACCTGCCGCCGGGAAGTCACTCCCTGCGGTCCGTAACCATGAGCGAACGGCTCCCCAGCATCGTCCCGAGTTCGGAACTTGCCTTTTTCAGGCCGGGGAGACGTGCATCATCAGCCCGTGCTTGGGCCGGATGGTCATGGCGGTATGGATCTCCATGCTCTGACCGGGCACGGGTTCGAGGTGGTATCTCTGCAGGATCGCCACGAGGCTCAGTTGCAGGACCAGCATGGCCTGGCGCTCGCCGATGCAGACCCTCGGCCCCGCTCCGAAGGGGAGATAGGCGAAACGGTGGCGGCCCGCCGAACGCTCTTCGCTGAAGCGGCCGGGATCGAAACGGTCCGGCTCTTCCCAGAACTCAGGATGCTTGTGCGTGACGAAGGGGCTGACCACGATCAGCGATCCGGCCGGAATCGTGTAGCCGCCGATCTCGTCGTCGGCGATCGTCTGACGGGTCATGGCCCAGAAAGCGGGATAACAGCGCATCGACTCGTGGAGAACCTGCCGGACGTACTCCAACCGGCCGAGGTCGGCCAGCTCCGGAACGCGGTCGCCCAGCACTGTCTGGATTTCCTCGCGGAGCCTCCGTTCCACGTCCGGATGCCGAGAGAGGAGGTAGAAGGTCCACGTCAACGTGACGGCCGTGGACTCGTACCCGGCGACCAGCACGGATGTGACCTCGTCGCGGAGCTGTTGCTCGCTCATCCCCTTCTCTTCGTCGTCCCGCGCTTCGAGCAGAAGCGACAGCAGATCATGGCGGCGCTCTCCGTCCGGGGCGCGCCGGCGCTGCTCGATCAGACCGAGAATTACCTTGCTCAGGTCCGCGAGCGCCCGCTTGACGCGCAGGTTCTCGGGCGTTGGAACGAAAGGCGGCACCTCGAGGAACATCCCCCGGCCGGCGACGCGCAGGACGAGCTCGACGGCATGCGCGATGCGCCGCGCCTCGGCTTGGTTGATGCCGGAGCCGAACAGCGCGGCGAGCAGGGCCTGGAGCGAGAGCTGCTCCATCTCGGTGGCGAGGTCGATGGGGCCGCCCTCCCCCCAATGGCGGATCTGCTCCGCGATCTGGCGACCGGTCGAGACGGCCATGCCTTCGACCTTCTGGCGATGAAAGGCCGGCTGCATCAGGCGGCGCTGGTGCAGCCAGAGATCCCCGTTGCTCATGGTCAGCCCGTCGCCCATCATGGCTTCGAGGTGCAGGGAGGGGCGCTTGACGAGATAGTTGCGGTGGTTCTTCTTCAGAACGTATTCGATGTCGTCGGGATGGCTGATCAGGAACATGCGCATTGGGCCGAGCAGCCGGAGTTGCACCACGTCCCCGTGTTGCCGGAAGGCGGAGAGAAGGTATTCGGCGCCGCGCCGGATCATGAAGGGAACCACTCCGACCAGAGGGTAGCCTTCAGGACCCGGCGCCATGCTCTTCATTGAGTCAGGCAGTGTATCTCAGCGGATGGCGATCGGCTGGCCCAGCGAGCCGGAGGCTCCCTTGATGGGCACGGGGTTGAAGATGTAGAGGAACTCGTAGGACTTGGAATTCGGGCTCTTCCGGAAGTCAGCGGCGAGGTCGGCCGCGAGCTCGCTCAGCACCATCGATTCCTGCATGAAGACGCCGCTCTTGACCAGCAGGTGGTGATGGGCCGCGAAGAGCACCCCGGGCGCCGGGGAGGGCGGCGGCGGCGCGACGTCGATACCCCAGTTGTCGGCGCCCACGCAGACGATCCCCTTGTCCGCCAGCCATTTCGCTGCGGCCAGGCCGAGCCCGGGCGCCCCCAGGTCGCCGTTCACCAGGTAGTAGCCGTTGGTCCCCATGGCCCAGCGCTCTTCCCAGCCGGTGACGATGAGCACCACGTCCCCTTTGCGGATGTCCACCTTCTGGGCCGCCACGGTCTTCTCGAGCATGGCGACGGTGACTTCCTGCCCGGCCACGAGCGTCTGCCCGCCGTTGGCGTAGCGCTTGACGTCCAGGAGCACGCCGCGGGTCACGATGGGCTTCACCTTCTCGACTCCGAGGCGATCGAGCAGGCCGTCGGCCCCGATCACTTCGGCGCCCGTGAACTGGTTGTAGTAGAGGACGTCGCCGGGATCGGACCCGCCGGAGGGCAGGATCCCGAAGTGGCCGAGGGCGTCGAACTGGGTCCCGAGCTGGACGATTTCCCCTTCGAATCTTTCGGTGTTGATGCGCTGAGCGCCGATCTCCTGCACCGGCCGCGGCGTCATGTGCCAGCCGTCGTCGCCGGGAAAGACCGGCATGTCGGCCTCGTAGACATGCCCGAGACGGTAGACCTTGCCGGTCTTGACGAGCTTCACTGCCTTCAGCACCTGCTCGGCCGTCTGCGTGTTCGAGGCGCCGGCTTCGTCGGCCGGCCCGTAGGGCGAGGGCCCCGGCAGAGGATCGTAGGTCTGGGCGCCGGCGGCGCAGGCTGTGAGGCTGGTAAGCAAAGCGAGTTTCACTATCAACTTCATTGCTGCTCTCCTTGAAGAATTCTGGAGTCCTGGTCCATTTTACGTCGTACGCCCTTCGATTCCGCCAGGGAATGCCAGTCTCGAGAGGGATCGGTAATAATCCCCGCGTGCCGCACGCCGTACCTCTGATCACGACGATCGCCGCCGCCCTGGGACTTGCCCTGGTCCTGGGGTTCGTGGCGGTCCGCTTGAAGCTGCCGGCCCTGGTCGGCTACCTGGTGGCCGGCGTGCTCATCGGTCCGGCCACGCCGGGTTTCGTCGCCGACGTCGAGCTCGCGAGCCAGCTCGCCGAGATCGGGGTCATGCTGCTGATGTTCGGCGTCGGCCTGCACTTCTCGTTCGACGACCTGTTAGCGGTGCGGAAGATCGCCATCCCCGGCGCGATCGGGCAGAGCGCCATCGCGACCGGGCTCGGAGCAGCCGCGGCATGGTTCTGGGGGTGGAGTCTGGCGGCCGGCATCGTGTTCGGCCTGTGCCTGTCGGTGGCGAGCACGGTCGTGCTGCTGCGGGCCTTGGAGGGCCGCGGCATCCTGGAGACTGTGAACGGCCAGATCGCGGTCGGCTGGCTGGTGGTCGAGGATCTGCTGACGGTGCTCGTCCTGGTGCTGTTGCCGCCGGTCGCCTCGACCTTCGGTCTTGGTGATGCGGTGGCCGTCGTCGGGGAGAGCAGTCTCCTCGTCACTCTCGGGTTGACGCTGGGCCGGGTGGTGGCGTTCGCCGCGATCATGATCGTGGTCGGCCGGCGGCTGTTCCCCTGGTTCCTCTGGCAGGTGGCGCGCACGGGCTCGCGCGAGCTGTTCACCCTGTGCGTGATCGCGGCGGCGGTCGGGATCGCCTACGGCTCGTCCGAGCTGTTCGGAGTCTCTTTCGCGCTCGGCGCGTTCTTCGCCGGGATGGTGCTGCGCGAGTCCGAGCTGAGCCACCGGGCGGCTTCCGAGTCGCTGCCATTGCGCGACGCGTTCTCGGTGCTGTTCTTCGTTTCGGTCGGGATGCTGTTCGATCCACAGATCCTGATCCGCGAGCCGCTCCGCCTGCTGATCGTGATGGCCATCGTCGTGATCGGCAAGTCGATCGCCGCGTTCATGCTCGTCCTCGTCTTCCGCTATCCGCTCAACACGGCGCTGACGGTGTCGGCAAGCCTGGCGCAGATCGGCGAATTCTCCTTCATCCTGGCGGGCCTTGGCGTGTCGCTCGGGGTGTTGCCGGTGGAAGGGCAGAGCCTGATCCTTGCCGGGGCGATTCTGTCGATCGCGATAAATCCGCTGGTCTTCCATGGGATCGAGCCCTTGCAGCGGTGGATCCGCTCGCGCTCGATGCTCGCCCGCAAGCTGGAGCGGCCGCACGATCCTCTGGCCGAGCTGCCGATGAGCGTGGACGCGGCCGAGCTCACCGGGCACGTGGTGATCGTGGGCTACGGCCGGGTCGGGCGGCGGATCGCCGAGGCCCTGACGGCGCGCGGCGTGCGCTTCGTGGTGGCCGAGGAGAACCGCGAGCTGGTCGAGGAGCTGCGGAAGCGCGGCGCGCACGCGGTCTCGGGGGATGCTTCGGAGCCGGCGGTGCTCATCCAGGCGCACATCGCCCGGGCACGGGCGATTGCGATCGCGGTTCCCGACGCCTTCCTCGCCCGCCGCGTGCTTGAGATCGCGCGCATGGTCAACCCCGGCGTGGAGACGGTCGTCCGCACCCATAGCGAAGAAGAGGCCGGGCTCCTCCGTCAGGAGAAGGCGGACAAGGTCTTCGTCGGCGAGCACGAGCTCGCGGCGAGCATGGCGGACTACCTGCTTGGGGGGACCGCGAAGGCCTGAGGCCGCCTCAGGCCAGCTCCGCTCTGCGTGCCCGGCTGCCGAGCCAGAGCAGGACGGCGCCGAGCGCGCAGGCGATCGGACAGACCAGGAGGGCGAGCCTCATCCTGTCGGGATCGGCGGTCACGCCGAGCACATCGCTGAGCCCGCCGATCAGGTTTGAGCCGACGAGGTAGGCCATGATGTTGACCACCGAGAACAGGATGCCGATGCCGAGCCCGCGCAGGTGCGGTCCGGCGATTTCGTGCAGGTCTGCAGCCGCCGGGGCGACCCAGATCAGGGCGAGCCCGTACAGAGGAATGTTCAGGGTCAGCAGCAGGGCGAGGTTGTCGCTCCACAGCAGCCCGAGCCAGAGCGGGACCGAGACGAGGGCCGCGCAGGCGCTGAATGCCATCCGACCCCCTGGGCCCAGCCGGCGGAAACGGTCGGCGAAATAGCCGCCCAGGATGGTGACCGGCACGCCGACGACAAGCGCCACGATTCCGCCCACGAAGCCGATCGTCGTGAGGCTCACGCCGTGGACGCGCATGTAGTAGGCCACCCCCCAGATCCCGAGGTTGTTGGCCGCGAGCCCGAACAGCGCGTATCCGGCGTACAGGTAGCGCAGCGGGACGGAGCGGAGCAGGATCTTCCAGTCGTCCCGGCCGTATTGGGCCGCCGCGACTTCCGTGCGTCCGCGCGCCGGCTCGCGCAGCAGGAAGACGAAGACGGCGAAGACGAGCCCCGGGAATCCCAGCAGGTAGAACGCTTCCCGCCAGCCGTAGCTCTTCCCGATCCAGCCGCCGAGCAGGAAGGCGAGACCGCTGCCGATGGCGATGGCCGAGGTGTAGACCCCCTGGGCCGTCGCGCGCAGGCGGATCGGGAAGTAGTCGCTCACCAGCGAGAGCGCCGCGGGGCCGAGCGTCGCCTCGCCGACCCCGACCATGACCCGGCAGAAGAACAGGGTCCAGAAGCTGTCCGCGAACCCGGTCAGGCCGGAGAAGAGGCTCCAGACCGCGAGACCCCCGGCAATCAGGTTCTTCCTCGGCACGCGGTCGGCAAGACGCCCGAAGGGGACTCCGAGCAGCGTGTAGAAGATAACGAAGGAGGTTGCCCCCAGCAGCGAAAGCTCCAGGTTGCTGAACTTCATTTCCGCCTGGATAGGCGTGAACAGGATGTAGATGAGCTGGCGATCGAGGAAGTTCAGGACGTAGACGAGCGTGAGGAGGATGAGCGCGTACCAGGAGTAGACAGGCGCGCGCGCTTCCAATGGCTGGCCGCTGGGTACTGGAGACATGACTCGTTTCCTCCGCTAGCGAGCGGAAAGCATAACAAGCGTTCGGTTTTCAACCAAGCAGCTTCAGCGTGTGCACTGGCTTCCCCGGCAGGAACGGTGTAGGCCGGCCTTCTTCCCAGGCCTTGTGGCCGTCGCCGTAGTTCGGGGAGAGCGGATGGCCGCTCTGGCCCACCGGCATGTGGAAGTAGCCGGCCTCTTCCCTTCCCGGCGAGACCACGATGCGCTCGGAGGAGCCGAACGACGGACCCTGGAGACGGGGCATGTCCACGTCGCCCGGAAGAGGCCGCGGCTCCATGTTCAGCCAGCGGCCGGCGAAGGCGGGCAGGGCGGCAGAGAGCGGATGGTGGATGCGCGAGGTGTTGCGCTCTCCCCAGGTGCGCTCCGCCAGGGACTCGCCTTCATAGGACGCGAGCACCGCGCCGGCCGAGGCGAGGAGCAGGTCGTCCCAGCTTTTGTAGCGCGGATCGAGCAGATGGGCCGGGCGCTCGGTGATCAGCTTCCAGAGCGGACCTTCGATCTGCCGCAGCTCGCCCATGTCGAAACGCTCGTCCGCCGCGGCACAGCGGGCCATGATGGCTTCGAAGACCCGGTTGCGGACTTCCTTGCGGAACTCCTTGACCAGCCGGTAGCCCACGGAGTCGACCGAGGCGCGGCCTGTCCAGGTCTTCTCCACGAGGTCGTGCATCTCGCCCGATGACGTCTTCAGGAGCAGCTGGCGCCAGCGGTCGAGGAAGAGGGCGCGGTCGTCGAGCTGGATGGCGAGCAAGTCCTCGGGCTTCGCCTTGTCGAGAGCTAGGAGGCCGTCCCGGATCTGGCGGGCACGGGCGCCGAGCCAGTAGCCGCTGTCCCCCACCCGGGCGAGATCGGGTCCGTCCACCACGCGCGTGTTCGCGGTCCAGACCCGCCCCGAGTGGGGATCGACGACCTTCGGAACCTCTTCGGGCGCGAGCCAGCCGTTCCATCCGTGGGTGCCGTCCGCCCAGGAGGTGGGCACCTTTCCGTCGATTCCGATCCGCTTCGGGATCTTGCCGATGATGGTCCAGCCGATCCGGCCATCCGCGTCCGCCACCACGAAGTTCTGCGGCGGGATGCCGGCCCGGTGGGCGATCGTGATGGCCTCGTCGATGTTCTTCGCCGTCTCCAGCTCGACGATGCCGACGTTGATGGCGTCCGGATGGTGGCCGGTCCAGGCAAAGGCGAGGGGGCGGCCACGATGGTCCTTGTCAAACAGGATCGGACCCCAGACCGTCCCGCGGACTTCCAGCGTGACGTCCTCGCCGCCCGAGACCCGGATGACTTCCCGGTGATGCTCGAAGCGGCGCGGCCCCTGAGGTGTGCGGTAGACCTCGGGGTCGTTCGGATCGGTCTCCACGATCACGAGGTCGTGCCAGTTGACGTAGCTGTTCGTGAATCCCCAGGCGATGCGGCCGGTGCTCCCGACCACGAAGGCGGGCACGCCCGGCAAGGTGATGCCATCCACCCGACTGCCCGGCAGGATCATCGCGGCCTTGTACCAGGTGTTCGGAACCGAAATACCGAGGTGCATGTCGTTGGCGAGCCAGGCGCGGCCATCCGCGGTGTGGGTGCCCGCCACCGCCCAGTTGTTGCTGCCGCCGGGCTGGCGCTCGGAGAAGCCGCTCCAGGGGAGCGGTTGGGGTGGAGCTTTCTCCTTGCGCAGGTCGAAGACCTCGGGGCCTGGGATGGGCAGGGTCGCCATGGGCTCGCCGACGAGGGGCGCATCCCACTCGGTCCCGGATTGAGTCAGGAATTCGGCGAGCTGCGGCGGCAGGAGGTCATGGATCACGCCCAGGGAGAGCTCGCGCTGGCCGTTGGGGTTGTGCAGCTCGATGAACATGGCCAGGGGGACGAGCACCGAGTCTTCGGCCGTCCAGGGCGCGGGTCTTTGCCGGACCAGGAGATATTCGAAGGGGGAGGCGCCGAGGGCGGAGAGCCCCGCGTTGACGCCGTCCGCGTAGGCTTCGAGGATCGCCCGGTCCCGTGGAGACCCGGACGCGATCGTCCGGCGGGCCACGTCGCGGAGGCGGTGAACGCGGATCTCCTTGTCGACTTCTAGAGCGACTGCCCCGAAGACCTCTGAGAGTTCGCCGGCCGCCTTGCGCCGCATAAGGTCCATCTGGAAGAAGCGCTCCTGCCCGTGGAGGAAGCCGAGGGCGCGGGCGGCGTCCAGGCGGTTGGAAGCCCGGATCGTGGGCACGCCGAGGCTGTCGCGCTCGACGGTCACTTCGGCAGACAGGCCGGGGAGGGAGCGGTTGCCGTCGAGTTGGGGGAGGCTGGCCCGGAGCTGGGTTCGGGCCCAGAGGGCGGAAAGGACTACAAGGACGGCAAGGACAGCAAGGACCCAAAGGACGATCCGGAGGCGGCGCTTCCGGGGACGGGGAAGAGGATCGGGAACGGGGGGCTCGGGACGGGCGATCGGGAGGGGGTCGGCCATGGCTCTAGCCTACAACCACCCCTTCTGCCTGGCGATCCGCGCCGCTTCGACGCGGTTCTCGGCTCCGAGCTTGCTCATTGCCTCGGAGAGATAGTTGCGGACCGTGCCCTCGGAGAGGTGGAGCTCGGCGGCGATGCGGGCTCCGGTGTGCCCCTCGGCGGCGAGGCGGAGCACCTGGCGCTCGCGGTCGGTCAGGGGGTCGGCTTCGTCCCAGGCCGCCGCCGCCAGCTCGGGATCGATCGACCGCAGCCCGGCGTGGACCCGGCGGACCGCTTCGGCGAGATGCGCGGCAGGAGAGTCCTTCAGGAGATAGCCGGCGGCTCCGGAGTCCAGCGCCCGGCGGAGATAGCCGCTGCGGGCGAAGGTGGTCAGGATCACCACCCGCGCCGGGCTCCCCCGCCGCTTGAGCTCTGCGGCCAGCTCCAGGCCGGTCATGCGGGGCATCTCGATGTCGGTGAGCACCACGTCCGGCCGGATTCGGCTGGCGAGGTCCAGGGCCTCCTGACCGTCGCAGGCCTGGCCCACGACATCGATGTCCGGCTCCAGCTCCAGGAGAGCGGCGAGCGCGCCCAGCACCATGGCCTGATCCTCGGCGATGAGCACCCGGATCACGCCTGCCCCTCTCGGAGAAAGGGGAGAACAGGAGCCTCGCGCAGCGGCAGGGCCACGATCAGAGTCGTTCCCTCATTCCCCTGGCGCTCCATCCTGCCGCCGAGCCCTTCGACGCGCTCCCGCATGGAGGAGAGACCGATTCCGAAAGGGGCCGCGCCGCCCCGGCCGTCGTCCCGGACTTCGAGGATGACTTCGCCCTTCTCTTCCCTGAGAGAAATCCGGCACGTCTGCGCCCCGGAATGGCGGATGACGTTGGTCACTGCCTCCTTGAGCGCCAGGGCCAGCACCGTCTCCCGCGCCGGTCCCGGCTCGACCGGCTGGGCGAAGTACTCCAGCTTGACCCCCGACGATTCCAGGGCCAACCCCGCGCGGGCGAGCTCCGCCGGCAATCCCTCCGAGCGGTAGCCGGCGATGGCGGTCCGCACCTCCCGCAACGCCTCGCGGGAGATCCGCTCCACCTCCCGGATCTCGCGGCTGGCGCGCTCCGGGTCCCGGTCCACGAGCTTGCCTGCCAGCTCGGACTTGAGCGTGATGACGGAGAGCGTGTGCCCGAGGACGTCGTGCAGATCGCGGGCGATGCGCTCCCGCTCGGCCGTCTTCGCCAGCCGCCCGACCTCTTCCTGGGAAAGCCGCAGCCGGGCATTGGCGCGGGAGACCTCGCCCTGATGGATGTTGACCCCGCCGATGATCAGCGAAAAGACGGCCGCCGGTGCCCAGGCCCAGGGCGGAAGGTCGAGCATCCAGATCTCCAGGCCGAGGACCGCCAGGAGGACCCCGAGGCAGATCATGGCGAACCGCGGCTTCCCGACGTACCCCAGGAACGCGGCGGCATAGATGAAGAAGCAGCTCGCCCCGGAATTGAACGGGATGTACAGGACCCCGAGGAGCAGGATGCCGCCGACGGTCCAGAGCACCCGCGGACCCTTGAGCCAGTACCCGGTGAAGTAGAGGACCAGGAAGACGAGCAAGCCGGCGGCCGTCAGCACCCAATCCCGGGAAGTCGGCCTCCCCAGGACCGGAGCGAGCAGGAAGAACCCGAGGTAGACCAGCCAGACGTAGGGGAGCCAGCTGCCCTCGGGAGTCCTGGGGAGGAGTCTCATGCCCATACCTTACCCGAACGTCTTGCCTTCGTCCCGGCGGTAACAGGCCCAGGCGATCAGGAGCGAAACCGCAGCGAACGCCGCGAGGACTCCGGCGCTCTCCACCGAGGAGAACCGTCCCTGGTCCGCCCCCATCACGCCCAGGGCGATTTGCGCGAAGTGGTAGGACGGCAGCCAGGGCGCCAGCGCCTGGAAGATCTTGGGAAGCGCCTGGATTGGGACCCACATCCCCGAGGCGAATGCCAGGGGGAGATAGACCACGTTGACGACCGCCGGGGCCGAGTTGGGACCGGCCCAGGAGCCGATGGCCAGGCCGAACGCTCCGAAGGGCACGGCCCCGGCGATCAGGATCCCCGCGAGGGCGGCCCACTGACCCGCCGGCATTCGCACCTTGCCGACCGTGGCACCGAGGGTGAACAGGGCGGCGGTCAGGACCATCGCGAACAGCAGCACCATGGCGAGCTTGCCTGCGAAGTAGACCGGGGTCGGCATGGGGGTGGCCCGCTTGAAGAGCAGCCATCCCTGCCCGCGTTCCACCGCGACCCCCACTCCGAAGCCGAAGAGCGCGACGCCCATCACCCCGAAGGCGCCATAGGTGGCGAGGAGGTAGGCGGCCATGGAGACCGGCCCGGCCGAGCGCCCGCCCATGGCCACTCCGAAGAGCAGGTAGAACATCAGAGGGAACGCCAGAGTGGGGATGGCGTACATCGGCAGCCGCATCATCTTCAGGAGCTCGTACTTGGCCTCCAGGGCATAGATGCGCCACATGTTTCTCTCTCTAGCAAGACTGCTCATGCCGCCACCTCCTTGGGATCGTCGGCATTGGTCAGGGCGAGGAAGGCCTCTTCGAGGTCCGCGCCCCGCACTTCGAGGCCGGAGAGGGAGCGGTCGCGGCTCATCAGCTCGCGCAGGACGCGCTCGGCCTCGACCGCGAACAGCTCAGTGATCTCGCCGTCGCGCCGGGCGTTGCGGACACCGGGCAGGGCGGCCACATCGGCCAGGGGAATGCTCGTGTGGCAGCGGATCTTGCGTCCGGCCGCCCGCGCCTTGATTTCGGAGGGCGTCCCCTCGGCCACGATCCGCCCGCGGCGGATGAGGACGATGCGGTCCGCCAGGGCATCCGCCTCCTCCAGGTAGTGGGTGGTGAGCAGGACCGACCGGCCCTCCCGCGACTTGCTCTGGATCACGGCCCAGAGAGCGCGCCGGGCCTCGACGTCAAGTCCAACAGTGGGCTCGTCGAGGAACAGCAGGTCCGGGTTTCCGCACAGCGCGAGGGCGAAGAGAAGCCGTTGCTTCTGGCCGCCCGAGAGCTTGCCGAAAAGGCGCTCCTCGACGCCGCCGAGGCCGGCCAGAGCGAGGCTTTCGCTCCGCGGGAGAGGCCGGGGATAGTAGCTGGAGATCAGATCGATGTGCTCGCGCACCTTCAGGGTCTCGGGGACCTTGGAGATCTGGAGCATGGCCCCGATCCTGACGCGCGCCTCGGCGTCCCGGGGGTCGAGGCCGAAGAGCGTGGCGGTGCCCGAGTTGGGCCGCAGCAGCCCGAGCAGGAGCTGGACGGCGGTCGTCTTGCCCGCTCCGTTGGGACCGAGCAGCGCGACCACCTCGCCGGGCCGGACCTGGAAATCGACGCCGTCCAGGGCCGTGACCGCGCCATACCGTTTGCCGGCCCGTCGCAGCTCCGCGATGGGCCGGCCGTCTTCGAATGGATGGTTTCGTGTCATGGGTCTTCCTCCTTACATGAGCATTCTGGGAGAGACGGCCGGCCGGTCCCAGGGAGGGATGTCAGGAGTTGGGGGTGACAGATGTCACCGGGATAGACTCTGCGCGCCATGTCTGAGCCGACCTTCCCCGATCTGCGCTCCTTTCTCGATCGCCTCCGGCGCGAGAACGACCTCGCCGTGATAGAGGCCCCGGTCAATGCCCGGCTGGAGGTCGCGGAGATTCACCGCCGGGTGATCGCGGCGGGCGGGCCGGCGCTGCTCTTCACGAACGTCAAGGACGCGGACTTCCCACTGGTCACGAACCTCTTCGGCACGGGAAAACGGGCCGAGCTTGCCTTCGGTGCGAGGCCGTTACGATTGATCAGGCGGCTGGTCGAGCTGGCCGAGACGCTGCTTCCGCCTACGCCTGGCAAGCTCTGGGGAGCCCGCGACCTGGCCGGCGAGGCGCTGCGGATCGGGCTTTCGAAGCGGAGTGGAGGGCCGGTGACCGAAATCGTCACCGACAATGTCCGCCTCGACCGCCTGCCCGTCCTCACCACCTGGCCCGAGGACGGCGGCCCATTCATCACCCTGCCGCTGGTCTACACGGAACACCCCCACGGCAAGGGGCACAACCTGGGGATGTACCGCCTCCACGTGCACGACCGGCGGACGACCGGCATGCACTGGCAGATCGGCAAGGGGGGCGGCTTTCACTACGCCATCGCCGAAGAGCGCGGAGAGGATCTCCCTGTGACCGTCTTCCTCGGCGGACCGCCCGCGCTGATCCTTTCCGCTATCGCGCCGCTGCCGGAGAACGTGCCCGAGCTGATGCTCGCCTCGCTGATCGCGGGCGAGAGGCTGCGCCGGGTCGATCCTCCTCCGGCGGGAAAGCACCCCCTGATCGCGAACGCCGAATTCGCCCTGATCGGCCGGGTGCCCCCGCGCGAGCGGCGGCCGGAGGGTCCGTTCGGTGATCACTATGGTTATTACTCCCTCCAGCACGACTATCCGGTTTTCCATGTGGACCGGATGGCCCGGCGCAGGGATGCGATCTTTCCAGCCACTGTGGTGGGCAAGCCGCGGCAGGAAGACTTCTTCATCGGCGACCTCCTCCAGGATCTGCTCTCGCCGCTCTTCCCCCTGGTCATGCCGGGCGTGCAGGCCCTCTGGTCCTACGGCGAGACGGGTTATCACTCGCTGGCCGGAGCCGTGGTTCGGGAGCGCTACAAGCGGGAAGCCATGGCCTCGGCCTTCCGCATCCTGGGCGAGGGGCAGCTCTCGCTGACCAAGTTCCTCCTGGTCACCGACCAGCCGGTCGATTTGAAAGATTTTCCGGCAACGCTCGCCCACATCCTGGAGCGCACCCATCCCGAGACCGACCTCTACGTTTTCTCAAACCTTTCGATGGACACCCTCGACTACACCGGCCCGGCTGTGAACGAGGGCTCGAAGGGAGTCTGGCTCGGGCTCGGAGACCCGGTGAGAGATCTGCCTCGCGAGTTTTCCGGAGAGATTCCGCCGGGGGTCACGGACGTGCGCGTCTTCTGCCCCGGCTGCCTGGTGATCGGCGGTCCATCCTTCTCGGACGAGGCCGGAGCCGCCACCCGGATCGTCCGGCACGCCGCCTTCGCGGACTGGCCGCTGCTGGTTCTGACGGACGAGCCTCGGCGCGCCGCGGCGAGCCCGATGAACTTCCTCTGGACCACCTTCACCCGCTTCGAGCCCGCCGCCGACCTCCACGCGTCCGAGGTAAGCGTGGTGCGGAACCACCTCTCCTACAAGCCGCCGATCCTGATCGACGCCCGTCTTAAGCCCGGCTTCCCCGGGGAGCTCTTCTGCGACGAGGAGACGGCGGCGACCGTCACCCGGCGTTGGAGCGAGTACTTCCCGGAGGGGAGGGTTGAGATGGGGGATTCGGGGCTCGGGCACCTGACGCCGTAGAATCTCCTCGAGGAAATTTCCATGATCGAGCCCACCACCACCCGGATGCCGCTGGAAGCCCAGTCCGGAGCCACCGCGAAGCTCCGCCGCCGGATGCTGAACCCCTTCCTGATGCGTGGCTTCTTTCTAACGAAGCTGCCGCTGGCCCTGGTCGCCGGGCTGCGCCTCCGGGAGCTGAATGAGGAGCGCTGCGTCGCCACGGTGCCCTATGGCTGGCGATCGACGAATCCCTTCCGCTCGACCTACTTCGCGGCACTCAGCATGGCGGCCGAGCTGTCGACGGGCGCGCTCGCCATGGCGGCCGTCGAGAGCGCTCCGAAGCCGGTTGCTATGCTCATCACCGGCCTGACCGCGAGCTTCGAAAAGAAGGCCGTCGGCCTCACAACTTTCACCTGCACGGACGGCCCCCGGCTCTTCGAGGCCGTGGCCCGGACGATCGCGACCGGCGAGCCCGTGGCCGTCGAGGTCCCGACGGTAGGCATTTCCCCGGACGGCGTCGTAGTGGCCCGTTTCACGTTCACTTGGTCGTTCAAGGTCCGTAAGTGAGGATCGCTCTCGCGCAGCTTTCTGCCGGGCCGGACCGGTCCGTCAACTTGGCTCGCGCGCTGGAAACGATGACCGCGGCGAAGCGGGCGGGGGCGGAATTGATCGCATTTCCCGAGGTCATCCTCGACCGCTTCTTTCCCCAGGTGCCCGGCGACCGCGAGGCGTTGAAGCTGGCAGAGCCGATCCCCGGCCCCTCATCGGACGCCGTGGCGGCGAAGGCGCGGGAGCTCGGGCTCGTCACTGTCTTCAACCTCTACGAGCTCTCTCAGGGTCACCGCTTCGACAGCTCGCCTGTGTTCGATACGGACGGCACTCTTCTCGGCATCACACGGATGGTCCACATCACCGACTACGAAGGGTTTCACGAACAGGACTACTACCATCCGGGGGACAACGGGGTACCCGTCTACGAGACGCGGGTTGGGAAGATCGGCGTGGCGATCTGCTATGACCGGCACTATCCCGAGGTCATGCGCGCTTTGGGAGTGGCTGGGGCCGAGCTGGTGGTGATTCCGCAGGCGGGCACGGTCGGCGAGTGGCCCGAGGGGCTCTATGAGGCCGAGGTCCGGACGGCCGCGTTCCAGAACGGCTACTTCGCAGCTCTGGCGAACCGCGTCGGCCTCGAAGGCAAGCTCCACTTCTCCGGCGAGTCCTTTGTGGTGGATCCCGAGGGCCGGGTGGTTGCCAGGGGCAGGAGCCTGGAGGAGGATCTGGTCCTCGCGGACATCGATCTCTCCCTGTGCTCTACCTCCACGGCCCGCAGGCTCTTCTGGCGGAACCGGCGGCCGGAGCTTTATAAAAACTGGCTCTAGCTACCACGGAATCTGCCGCCGGTCGCGGAAGAACCCGCCCGTCGGCCCACCATCCGGGAGCGTCGCCAGCCAGACGACCGTGTCCGCGCCCTTCTCCACCGGCCGCGGCGCTCCCTCTCCTCCCATCTCGGTCTGCACCCAGCCGGGACACATCGTGTTGACGAGGATGTTCGTGCCGTGCAGCTCGTCGGCCAGGATGCGGGTCAGGCCGTTCAGCGCGAGCTTGGAGACCCGATAGCTCGCGTAGCCACCCATCATCTCGGACATGGCGCCCAAGCCGCTCGAGACGTTGACGATCCGGCCGTAGCGGCGCTTCTTCATCATCGGAACGACCGCCTGGGAGAGCGCCCAGGGGCCTACCACGTTGACCTCCAGGGAGTCGTGGACCGCTTCCAGAGGGACGGTCAGCCCGCCGAAGTGGCGATCGAGAAAAACCCCGGCGTTGTTGACCAGGACGTCGACCCCTCCGAGATCCTTTTCCAGGAACCCGGCCAGCCGCTCGACTTCGGCCGGGTGCGTGACGTCCAGATGAAAGGGAACCACATCGCCTTCCAACCCGGCGGCAGCCTCTTTGGCCTTCTCCTCGACGCGGGCCGCCAGCACCACCTTCAGCCCCAGGCGGGCGAGCTGCCGGCAGATCTCCAGACCGATTCCACGATTGCCGCCGGTGACGACGGCGATCCGCTGCTCATCCATGCGGTACGACCTCCTGCACTTATTCTAAAGGCTAGAGGACGACTTCGTACCCCTCGAACACCGGGTGCCCCGCGAGCGTCCCCTGTGGGGAGCGGGCGTCGCCGTGGGCCTTGCGGAAGGCTTCGGACTCGGTCCAGGTGATGAAGGCCTGGCGCGAGGCCCAGATCGAATGGGAAAGAAAGGTCGTGATCCCTTCGCGGGTCTCGCCCCGGAGGAGATGGAACTCCTTGAACCCGGGGACCTGATCGAGATAGGAGTCCCGGTTCCGCCAGATCTCCTCGAAGACCTCCTCGCGGCCGGCGTTCACGTGGAAGCGGTTCATCGCGATGTACATCAGTCCAGCATTCCTTTCGCGGTCAGCCATTCCTTGTTGAACTTGGAGAGATAGCGCTCGCCCGAGTCGGGGAAGAGGGTGACCACGAGGCCATCCTCTCCCAGCCCGCTCGCCACCTGCCTCGCTCCGGCCGCGGCGGCCCCTCCGGACGAGCCGGTGAAGATCGACTCCTTCTTCGCCAGCTCGAGCGTCGCCTGGTAGGCGGTCTTGTCGTCGATCGTGACGATGCCGTCGATGTAGTCCCACCAGACCGCCGTGGGCATGAAGTCCTCGCCGATGCCATCGATCAGGTATTGATGGATCTGGTCTTTGGGCGGCAGCTCCCGATGCTCGAAGTAGTAGGCGTAGACGCTGCCGACCGTGTCCACCCCGATCACCTGCACGTTCGGGTTCTGCTCCTTGAGGTACTTGGCAGCGCCGCTGATCGTGCCGCCGGTGCCGACTCCGACCACCCAGTGAGTGACCTTGCCGTCGGTCTGGCGCCAGATCTCCGGGCCGGTGGTGCGGTAGTGCGCCTCGGGGTTGGCCTGGTTGTAATACTGGTACGGCAGGTAGGCCCCCTCCTCGTCGCGGAGGCGCTCGGCCACCTTGTAATAGGAGCGCGGATCGTCCGCCGCCACGCCGGTCGGGCAGGTGAGCACGCGGGCGCCCATGGCTTCCAGCAGGGCGATCTTCTCTTTCGGGATCTTGTCCGCCGCGGTGCAGACGAGCTTGTAGCCGCGGAGGTTCGCGGCCATGGCCAGGCCCATGCCGGTGTTGCCCGACGTGGGCTCGACGATGGTGCCGCCGGGCTTGAGCTGGCCCGAGCGTTCGCCCGCCTCGATCATGGCGATGCCGATGCGGTCTTTCACGCTGCCGCCGGGGTTGAAGTACTCGACCTTGCCGGCCAGCGTGGCCGGCCCGGGAAAGAAACGGCCCAGCCGCACGAGCGGCGTGTTGCCGAGGGTCTCCAGGATGTCGTTGTAGATTTCCATTCAGTCCGTCTCCAGGAACAGCTCCGCCAGCTTCTGGGCTTCGCCCTCGGCAAAGCGCGCTCCGCTCAGGTTTGCGAGGATCGCCACCGCGATCTTCTGGTCAGGGTAGAGGAGGATGAAAGCCCTCCCGCCTTCGATGGCGCCGCCGTGATGCAGGAATTTCCGGCCCGCGCCGTCCTTGGCGATCCGCCAGCCAATGCCCACACCCGTCTCTTCACCTGCGGCAGTTCGCTGCGAGGTGAAGAGCAGGCTCCGCGTCTCGGGCTTGAGATAGCCGTCCCGCAGGTGGGCCGAGCCGAAGCGCACCAGGTCGCCGGCGGTCGAAAGATATCCGGCCGAGGGCCACTTGTAGCTGCTATCGATCGCCCGCTCGTTGACCAGCGTGCCGTCGGCTTCCCTGCGATAGAAGCGGACGCGGCGCTCCAGAATCCGCTCTGGATAGTCCAGCGCCATGCTCTTGAGGCCCAGCGGCTGGATCACCAGCTCGTCCACGGCCGCCCCAAAGTCCTTGCCGGACGCGCCCTCGACCACGACTCCGAGCAGGTTGTAGCCGTAGCTGGAGTAGAGATAGGCCGAGCCGGGAGCGTGGACCAGGGGATCGTTCTGGAAGATCCCGAGCCCCTCGGTCAGCCGCTCATAGCGCCGCACGGGCAGCGCGAAATCCTGCGGAGCGTAATGGCGGATGCCCGCCAGATGACCGGCGAGCTGGCGCGAGGTGATCGTCTGCTCCTTGGCTGGGAAAGAAGGGACATAGCGCTGCACAGGGGCGTCGAGGTCGAGCTTCCCGGCTTCCATCAGCCGCGCCGCCGCCGCGACGGTGATCAGCTTGGAGATGCTCCCGAGGCGGAAACGGCTTTCGGGCGAGACCGGGACCTGATTCTCCGCGTCGGCCAGGCCGAAGCCTTCGGCCCAGACGATCTTGCCATCGACGGCCACGGCGGCCGAGAGGCCGGGGCTGCCGGTCTGGACCCGGAGCTCCTCCATCATCGCCCGGGCTCGTTCCGAAACCGGGGGCGCCTGGGCCTGGAGCAGGACCGCGCAGGCCAGCAGCAGGATCCCTCTGTGGGACTTGGTGATCGCTCTCATGGCTGGTTCGGGAACCCGGGAGGCGGGCCGGGGGATGCTAGCACACCGGAAGT
Organism: Acidobacteriota bacterium; assembly: GCA_034667225.1. Taxonomy (GTDB): domain Bacteria; phylum Acidobacteriota; class Thermoanaerobaculia; order Multivoradales; family UBA5704; genus DATMER01. The sequence goes on along the minus strand of JAXDKG010000065.1, from coordinate 30,924 downwards.
TGTAGAATGCGTCAAAACATGCGCACCAAGATCGAGCAGGAGTCGAGCCCCTCCCTGGACCAGACGGCCGTGGCTGCCCAGGAAGAGGTCCATTGGGCGCGCGGACAGGCTCGGCGCGCCACCTGGTCGATCCTCATTCCTTTCCTGCTCGCTGTCCTTCTGGGGATCGGCCATCGTCTCTACGGCGTGGAAAAGGCGGTCGACGACCTGCGCGACCTCGCCATCCGGACCGACCCGGACGCAGGCCCGGGAGAGAGCATCAGCGGGCTCGCGCACCGCCTGGCCATAGAGGTTTACGGCGTGGACCACGATGAGAAGGTCGCCGCCCGTTACGAGGCCCTGGTCCGCGTCGTGGCCAAGGAGATGGGCCGGCTGCCCTCGGATCAGCGCCTGAAGCGGTTCGAGGAGGAGGCGCACACGACCCTGCTTCGCAGCTCATGGTTCCCTGCCATCCTGCAGGCGATCCTGGTCCTTTTCTTTCCGGCCCTCTTCATCTCCGGCTTCTGGCGCGCGGTCCAGGGAATCGAGGAGGCCAGGAAGCGCGGCGGGCTCTCCACCTTCGCCGCGAACGTCTGGTACCGGCGCTACCGCGCCCTGCTCGAAACCCAGCGGCACCGCTTCTTCTGGCGGCGCGCCGGAGTCGCCTTCCTGATGGGCTACGGCGTCATCTATCTGCTCGCCCCGCTCGGCGTCAAGGCCATGGCGATCGGCGATTACCTGACGCTCAAAGCGATCCCCGGCGAGCCGACCTACCCGTTCCTGCTGACCGCGTTCCTGCAGGCGCCCGCGTTTTCGGTGGGCTTCGCCGGCTTCTATCTCTACTCTCTGACGCTGTTCGTCCGGCGATACACCACCCACGACCTGAACGACCGCATCTTCGTGCCGCTCTTCCTGCGCGGCATCACCGTGGCGCTGCTGAGTTGGGTGCTCGCCTCGGTCGGCGACGAAGGTGGGATCTCGCGGGTGCTCGTATTCGCGGCGGGCATCTTCCCCTCGGCCGGGCTCCAGGCGATCGCGAAGTTGACGCAGACTACGGTGGACCGCCTGTCGAACGAGGGGACTTCCGGCTTCAAGACCATCCCCGAGATCGACTTCTGGAAGGAGACCACGCTCCAGGAGCTGGCGATCAACGACTTCAACGACCTCGCCAAGGCGAACCTGGACGAGTTGCTGGTATCGATCGGCATGAACCCCGGGGTGCTCCTCCGCGCCGTGGACCGCTCGGTGCTGGTCCACGTGCTCGGCGCGGAGGCCGCGGGCAAGCTCGCCGCCATCCCGCTGTTCACCGCGAGCGACCTGGTCCTCTACACGCGAGGGCAGGACGCCTGGACTCCCTATTGGACGGCGGTGGGCAACGTCCCGAGCTTTCCCCGGGGCGACAAGCTCGACGAGAAGAAGATGCGGGAGCGGGAGGAGATCGTGGAGGAGGCGCTCGGCGCGAAGGACATCTGCCTCCAGCTCGAGCACCTCGTCCACGACCGGAACGTGCGGACGGTGATCGACAACCTGGTCTCTTACGAGAGCCTCTAGCCTTCCCAGTCGAAGAAGTAGTCCTTGTTCGTCAGGACGACCTCCTCTTCCTTTTGCTCGTCCTCCGGCTGGGCTCCCACCTCGGGGACCAGCTCGCCGCGGATGACCGCGAGCTGCTCCACCAGATCCTCGGTCTCCCGCTCCCAGGCTTCCGGCGTCCCGAACTGCGGCCAGGCAGCCGGGAAGGCTGGGTCGTGCCAGCGCTTGGCGAGCCAGGTGGCGTAGTGGACGATGCGCAGGCCGCGGAGCGGCTCGATCAGGCCCAGCGTGGCGCGGTCGAAGGCCCGGAACTGCTCGTAGCCTTCCAGGAAAAGCTCCCGCTGCCGCAGCGCCCAATCGTCGCGGCCGGGGAGGGCGAGCCAGAGATCCTGGACCGCGGGGCCGATCACCATGTCGTCGAAGTCGAGGACGCGGAGGAGGCCGTCCCGGAAGAGGATGTTCCCTAGATGGAGATCGCCGTGGAGACGGTGGACCGGCACCCCCTCCATCAATTTGTCCGCCACGTCGGCGATGGCAAAGGCCGTGTCGAAGTAGAGGTTGCGGACATGGCGCGGCAGCACTTCATGCTCCGTGAGCCAGTCCACGTTCTCCCGGATGTAGGTATCCGCATTCAGTCGCAGGCGGTGCTCGGCCGGGCGGCGGGCGGCCACGTTGTGCATCCGGCCTACGAGCATGCCCAGGCGGCGGACGGTTTCGTCGCCGAGCTCGTCGGGGGCCCGGCCGCCGCTGCGGTCGGAGAGGGCGTACCAGATGCCGTCGATCTGCCGCAGGGTGCCGCCTCCGGGAAACGGCCGCATGGTGCAGACGGGTAGCTCCTCGGCGGCCAGATCGTCGAGGAACTGGTGCTCTTCCAGAATCTGCTCCTCGCTCCAGCGGCCCGGGCGGTAGAACTTGGCGACGACACGGCTGCGGTCGGCCAGCTCGACCTCATAGACCCGGTTCTCGAAGGAGTTCAGGGTGTAGCAGACAGGATTGCAGCTCAGCCCGCCCGCCTCCACGGCCGCGAGCACCTTCTCGGGCGTGAGGGAGAGGAACAGGCCGGTGGTCTCGTCGTGCTTCATGAGCCCAGGTTAACATGGGGCCTGGGGTTGAAACCCCAGGCTAGAAGAGTACAGCCCCCTCCCGGGGCTGGAGGCGCAGCAGGCTGCGCCTCGTCACGGACTTTCCCCGGAAACTCGCCCCCGGAGGGGGAGATACTGTTCTAGCCTGGGGTTTCAACCCCAGGCATGCCCTATGCGACTCGCGGACCTCGTCACCACCTCCAGCCGGACCTCGGAGACCCGTTCCCGCCTGGCAAAAACCGCGGCCCTGGCCGATCTCCTGCGGCGCCTCGGACCCGAGGAGATCGATCCCGCCGTGGCCTGGCTCTCCGGCAACCTTCGGCAGGGCCGCATCGGGCTCGGGCCGGCCGCGATCCGGGATGCGTCTCCGGGAACGGCCGCTCCGGAGCCCTCCTTGACCCTGGGAGAGGTCGATGCCACCTTCGACCGCATCGCCAGCGTCAGCGGCTCGGGCTCCACAGCCGAGCGGGCGCGCCTCCTCTCCGGCCTCTTCTCCCGGGCCACGGCCGAGGAACAGGACTTCCTGAAGCGCCTGATCTACGGCGAGCTGCGCCAGGGAGCGCTCACGGCGCAGATGGCCGAGGCCCTGGCTGCCGCGGCGGATGTGCCGGCTGACGAGGTCCGGCGGGCTCTGATGCTCGCCGGAGAGCTGCCCTCTGTCGCGAAGGCTGTCCTTCTAGAAGGCCGGGCCGGGCTCGCTCGGTTCCGCCTGGAGCTTTTCCGGCCGCTCCAGCCCATGCTGGCCCAGCCCGCCGGGGACGTCTCCGAAGCGCTCGAGCGGCTCGGCGAGGCCGCTCTGGAGCTGAAGCTCGACGGCGCGCGGGTCCAAGTCCACAAGGCCGGGGGCGAAGTCAGGATCTACTCGCGGCGCGGTAATGAAGTGACCCAGGCCGTGCCCGAGCTGGTCGAAGCGGTCCAGGCGATGCCGGCGCGGCAGATCCTCCTGGACGGCGAGGTGATCGCCCTGCGCCCGGATGCGACACCCCATCCCTTCCAGGTCACCATGCGCCGCTTCGGCCGCAAGCTGGACGTCCCCCGCATGCGGGAGGGGCTGCCGCTGACTCCCTTCTTCTTCGACATCCTCCACCTGGACGGGACCGACCTGATCGACCGTCCAGCCGGCGAGCGCTTCGCCGCGCTGGGAGAGGCGGTCTCCAGTCTCGCTGTCCCGCGCATCGTGACCGCCGATTCGGAGGAGGCGGACGCCTTCTTCGAGGAGGCGCTACGCCGGGGCCACGAAGGGATCATGGCCAAGGCGGTCGATGCTCCCTATGAAGCAGGCCGGCGCGGCTTCTCCTGGCTCAAGGTCAAGCCCTCGCACACGCTCGACCTCGTCATCCTCGCCGCCGAATGGGGGAGTGGAAGGAGGCAGGGCTGGCTCTCCAACCTTCACCTGGGAGCGAGAGACCCGGAGCACGGCGGCTTCGTCATGCTGGGCAAAACTTTCAAGGGTCTCACCGATGAGATGCTGATCTGGCAGACGAAGCGTTTCCAGGAGCTGGCGCTGGGCACGACCGACGGCTGGGTCGTCCACCTGCGCCCCGAGCTGGTGGCGGAGATCGCCTTCAGCGACGTCCAGGAGAGCCCGCATTACCCCGGAGGGATGGCCCTCCGCTTCGCGCGGGTCAAGCGCTATCGCGAGGACAAGACTGCGGAGGAGGCGGACACGGTCGAGACGGTGCGGAAGATCTTCGGGGCGGGGAGGTAGCCGGCAAAGATGCTCCGAATCGGCCGCGGGCCGGCGCCGCTCACGCTCGGGATGCTCCGAATCGACCGTGAGCCGCAGCAACTTGACCCCGAGCCGCAACCGCTCGGCCCCGAGTCGCAGCAACTCGGGCTCCATTCGGAGCATCTTTGGAGCAAGCCACGCCCGCTAAGCTTCGATTCGGAGCATCTTGGCATCAAGCGACTGCCGCGGCAGGTCCGGATGCTCCGAAAGTAGGGTGTTTTCCTGCCGCACGAGCCCGGGCCGCTGCGACTCGGCGTTGAGTCGGAGCATCCGGCGGCCGCGGACATACCCACTGACCTTCCCTCCCCACTGTAGAGACGCCCCGTGGGGCGTCTCCTCCGGAAGGGCGATCGATAGACCGTTGTGGTTTCTGGAAGGATGTCGCCGCTGCGGAGACGCCCCGCGGGGCGTCTCTACAGTGGGAGAAAGACGAACCTCGGGTCAGATAGAATCCCTCCCACCATGGCCGCCGAGCCCACTCCCGAGTTCACCGAGCTCGCGCAATTCGTGATCGACGAGCGGTCGGTGCGGCTGCTCGAGCGCGAGTATTGCCTGGAGAACGACGTGGTCGTGCTCGGGCTGGTGGACAGGACCAAGCCCGATCCGGTCACCGTGGGGATGCTCGATCCCTCTCGCCGCGCGCTCGTCCACGAGGTTGCGAAGACCCTCGGCCGGCCGGTCAAGGCGGTGCGGCTCAATGCCTGGGAGATCCGCCACGCTCTCGATCAGGGGCATGGCATCGTCGAGGAAGACCGCTCGCGCCTCACCCTCCGGCCCATCCGCGACATCTCCTTCGAGCGCGACGGGGAGGTCCCGGAGATCCTCGACGAGATCCTCGGCCGGGCCGTGGAGCTGCGGGCGAGCGACGTCCACATCGAGACCTATGAGGATGACGTGGACGTCCGCTTTCGGATCGACGGCGTGCTGCGGCAGGTGGCCACGCCGCTCGCGCGCGATAACATCCAGGGGATCGTCAACCGGCTCAAAGTCCTCTCCGGGCTCGACGTGGCCGAGCGGCGCCGGGCTCAGGACGGCCGCATCCAGGCCACGTTCCAGGTGTCCCGCCAGGATTGCCGGGAGGTCGATTTTCGGCTCTCCATCGTCCCAGGGCCATTCGGGGAGGATGCCGTCCTCCGCATCCTGGACAGCGCCGCGCCCCTCCCCCTGGAGAAGCTCGGCCTGGACGACGCCGAGCTCGCCACGTTCGAGCGCCTGATCCAGAACCCCGAGGGACTCCTCCTGGTCACCGGCCCCACCGGCAGCGGCAAGACCACCACCCTCTACGCCGCCCTCCACCGGATCAATTCGCCGGAGAACAAGATCCTCACGGTGGAAGATCCGATCGAGTACCACTTCCCCAAGACCAACCAGAAGCAGGTCTCGGGCAACATGGGCTTCGCCGACTACGCCCGGGCGTTCATGCGCCAGAACCCGGACATCATCCTGATCGGCGAGGTCCGCGACGAGGACACCGCGAGCGCCGCGGTCCGCGCCGCCCAGACCGGCCACCTGGTCCTCTCGACCCTGCACACCACCGACGCCGTGCGCACCATCTCCCGCCTGCTGACCCTGGGGGTCGACCCCGGGCTGATCGCCGGCTGCCTCCTCGGCGCCATGTCGCAGCGGCTGGTGCGCAAGCTCTGCGTTCGGTGCCGGGTGGAGGCCGAGCCCGGCTCCCGCGAGGCGCTGCGGCTTGGACTGTCCGGCGGACCTTTCTATAGACCCCAGCCGACCCCGGACTGCCCCTTCTGCGACGGCGCCGGCTACAAGGGGCGGATCGGGATCTACGAGCTGTTCGTGCTCGATTCCGAGCTGGCCGACCTCGTCGCCGAGAAGGCGCCCGTGCACCAGATCCGCTCCGCCGCCCTGGAAAAAGGGATGAAGACCCTGTTCGACGACGCGGTCCGCAAGGCCCGGCTCGGGCTCACCTCCCTGGAGGAGATCCTGCGGACCGTGCCCTACCGCATCCTGGAGGGCAAGTGAGAATCCTTACGCCTCAGATCATGAACCAGCTCTTCGAGGTGACCGATGCCCTGGAGCTGAGCCGCGAGGCGATCCAGGTCCCCCTCGTGCTCGAGGGCGAGGGTGCGGTCCAGCGCCTGAAGAGCGGCAAGATCGAGATCACCCTGCCGGACACGGACGACCTCGGCCCCTTCCTCTCTTCCCTGCCAGAACGCCTGCGGACACTGGAATAGGTTACAATCCGCCCCCCCGGCGGACCCACCGCTCGGGCCAACCCTCGAAAATAGACCAGGAGCAGCGCCATGGCCGAGCAATATATCTATGTGATGAAGGACCTCCGCAAGATGTACCCGCCCAACCGGGAGGTCTTGAAGGGCATCTGGCTGTCGTTCTTCCCCGGCGCCAAGATCGGCGTGCTGGGCCTGAACGGCTCCGGCAAGAGCACGCTGCTCAAGATCATGGCCGGCGAGGTCAAGGAGTTCGCCGGCGAGGCCTGGGCTTCCAAAGGCACCCGCGTCGGCTATCTCTCGCAGGAGCCGCGCCTCGATTCCAGCAAGAACGTCCTCGGCAACGTCGAGGAGGGGGTGGCGGAGATCCGCGCCCTGCTCGACAAGTACGACGCGATCAACGCCCGCTTCGGCGAGCCGATGTCCGACGACGAGATGGACAAGCTCATGGCCGAGCAGGGACGGGTGCAGGACCAGATCGAGGCCGTCAACGCCTGGGAGATCGACCGCACCCTGGAGATCGCCATGGACGCCCTCCGCCTGCCCCCTCCGGAGGCCGACGTGGAGAAGCTCTCCGGCGGCGAGCGCCGCCGCGTGGCGCTCTGCCGGCTGCTCCTCCAGAAGCCCGACCTTCTCCTCCTCGACGAGCCCACGAACCATCTGGACGCCGAGTCGGTCGCGTGGCTGGAGCGCTTCCTCGCCGAGTACCAGGGCACGGTGGTGGCCGTGACCCACGACCGCTACTTCCTCGACAACGTGGCCGGCTGGATCCTGGAGCTCGACCGGGGTCAGGGCATCCCCTGGAAGGGGAACTACACCTCGTGGCTGGAGCAGAAGCAGGAGCGCCTGGCGCAGGAGGAGAAGTCCGAGTCCTCCCGGCGCCGCACCCTGGAGCGCGAGCTCGAATGGGTGCGCATGTCGCCCCGCGCCCGCCAGGCCAAGGGCAAGGCCCGCCTCAACCATTACGAGCAGCTCCTCGCCGAGGACCGCGAGCATGAGAAGCGCGCCGAGAACAACGAGATCCACATCCCCTCCGGCCCCCGCCTGGGCGACCTGGTGGTGGAAACGAAGGACCTGCGCAAGGGGTACGGCGACAACCTGCTCATCGAGGAGCTCTCCTTCGCTCTCCCGCCGGGCGGAATCGTGGGCGTGATCGGCCCGAACGGCGCCGGCAAGACGACCCTGTTCCGCATGATCGTCGGCCAGGAACAGCCCGACGCGGGCACGCTCCGCCTGGGCGATACGGTAAAGATTGCCTACGTGGACCAGAGCCGCGAGTCGCTCCAGGGGGACATGCTGGTCTGGGAAGCGATCTCGGACGGCCGCGACGTGGTCGTTCTCGGCAGCCGGGAGATCCCGGCCCGCTCCTACGCCGCGGCGTTCAACTTCAAGGGGGCGGACCAGCAGAAGCGCGTCAAAGACCTCTCCGGCGGCGAGCGCAACCGTGTCCATCTGGCCCGTACCCTGAAGGCCGGCGGCAATCTCCTTCTTCTGGACGAGCCGACCAACGATCTTGATGTAGATACCCTGCGCGCCCTCGAAGAGGCCCTGCTCGCCTTCGCCGGCTGCGCCGTGGTGATCAGCCACGACCGCTGGTTCCTGGACCGGATCGCCACGCACATCCTCGCCTTCGAAGGGAACTCGCAGGTGGTCTGGTTCGAGGGCAACTATCAGGCCTATGAAGAGGACCGCCACCGCCGCCTCGGCGCCGAGGCCGATCAGCCCCACCGCATCAGGTACAAGCGCCTTACGCCCGCCTGATCCCCGCCTCCGCCCCTCCTTGTGGCACCGTGCTTGCAACCTGTCTTTGGCGGGCATAGGCGGTGTTGGGGCGGAGGCTAGACGACGTGCCGACTTGCTCCCCGACGCCGCAGAAATTACCGAGTGGAGGCTCCCCTTGAGAGGGCGGATCTCCAGAGAGCACGAACCCCTTTGGAACGGAGAGGAGCAACACCATGAAGAGAACGATTCTTTCGATCCTGGCCATCTGCCTTCTGACGACCGGCGTCGCCTTCGCGCAGAGCGCGAACACGACCGCCCCGGGCCCCACGGTCCAGCGCGAGCCGGCCCTGACCAACAACAACCTGCCCAACCCGGGCAACCCCCAGACCGATCTCAGCCAGCCTAACGAACCGGCCCCCGTCGTCACCGGCACCACCGGCACGACCACCGGCGCCACCACCGGCACCGAGACCGAGCAGAATGAGGGCATGGACGTCGACATCGACACCGGCGACCGCGCCAATGGCGCCATTGACATCGACGTGAAGAAGAATGGCGACAACGACACCGACGCCTCGGGCATCGACGAGACCGGCACCGGCCCGGCGACCACCGGCACCACCGGCTCCACGGGCAGCTATGACAACACCAACACCGGCGCCCTTCCGGACACCGCGGGCGAGATGCCGCTGCTGATCCTGGCCGGCCTGCTGGCCCTGGCCTCCGCGTTCATGGTCCGGCTCGCCCGGCGCAACGCCTAAGGGCTGAGCTACTCCTAGAATGGCACGTCGAAGTCACCTGGCGCTCCCGTAGCGCCAGGTGATGTTGTTTAGAGCCATGGAAATCTCTACCAATCCTCCGAGAAACGATTCACGGTCCCGCTGGGTCTGGGTGGAGAGGGCCCTGCTCGCGATCGGAATCATCTGCCTCGGCATCTTCGCCTGGTCCTGGCTCGATGCCCGCGCGCTCGAGATCCGGGAGAATCGGCGCCTGGAAGAGGCCCTGGCGGCGGCGGCCACCTCCGTCCAGAGCGTCAAGAGCAAGGCCTCGGAGACGGACTCCTTCGCCTCCTTCGTGCGGCAAGAAAAAAAAGCGAAACAGACCGCGCCGCCGCCGGGCGAGCTGTTCGGGCGCATCACCATCCCGCGCCTGGACCTCTCCGCCATCGTGCTCGAAGGGGTCGACAACAAGACCCTGCGCCGGGGTGCCGGGCACATCCCCGCGACCGCGCTGCCCGAGCAGGAAGAGGGCAACGTCGGCATCGCCGCCCACCGGGACAGCTTCTTCCGCGGCCTCAAGGACATCCAGGAGGACGACACGATCGAGCTGACCACGCTCGACGGAACCTTCCGCTATCAGGTGGAATGGACCAGGATCGTCAAGCCTACCGACACCTCCGTGCTCGAGCCCACGGACGAGCCGGCCCTGACCCTGGTCACTTGTTATCCCTTCTACTTCGTGGGCTCCGCGCCCAAGCGCTTCATCGTCCGTGCGCATCGGATTCCGGAGCGGGTCCCCGAGCCGGAGAAAACGGCGGAGTGGATCGTCGACGTGGACACGGAGTGAGCCCCCGGTAAGCTAGACTAGCGGGATGCGCCGCGTCCCGCTGCTGCTCCTGGCGTTCCTCTCCCTGCCCGCGTTCGCGGATCGCGGGGAGATGGCCCGTCTCGTCTCCCCGGCCGCCGGGGACGAGCTGCTCGCGGGCTCCGTCGCCACGATCGAATGGGAGGGGCTCGCCCTGCCGAAGCACGTGGAGGAGTGGGAGGCCTTCCTCTCCCTGGACGGCGGGCGCACCTGGCCGGTACGCGTCACCCCCCACCTGGACGTCACCCTCCGGCGTTTCGCCTTCCGGGTGCCGGATCTCCCCACCCGCGAGGCCCGCATCCTGCTCCGTTTCGGCGACGAGCGTCAGGAGCTCGGGATGGAGACGCCCCAGCGCTTTGCCATCGCCCCGGCAGACTTCGTGCCCCCCCGGAGCCGCGTCCATGTCCTCTCGCGAGGCGAGCACGCCCGGGATGGAGACGCCGGAGTCGTGGTCTGGGTGGAAGGCTCCCGCTCGGGCGAGGGCCTGCGCGAGATCGTCGTCTGGGAGCCCAAATCCGGGATGGAGCGGGTTCATCCCGCCGGCACGTTCGCCATTTTCCTGGGCGCTCCTGTCTCTGCCCGGGTGAGCCTCGCTCCGCCGGCCCTCTCGCCGGACCCCGCTCCGCGGCAGGTCTTCGAGGCCTCCGAGAAGCGGGAGCCGCGGCCCGCGGCCGTTCCCGTCCGCCTGCTGATCCGCCGCTTCAACGAATAGACCGAGACCACGTCGCGTTCCAGCCCACTCCGTCGCCTCAGCATGAGGCGCGGTGTGAACGTACACGTGTCCATACACTTGAGGTCTATTCAAATGCGCAGGATTGCTCTGCTTTGCCTTTTCCTATTCCTTCCCGCCCTGGCGGGAGCGTTCGACGGGCTGCTGCTCCGTCCCGACGGCAGCCCCGCGGCCGGCTACCAGGTTTCGGTGGTCGGCCATCCCGTCTCCGTGACCGCCGACGAGGCGGGCCGGTTCCACATCTCTCCCGACCCCAACCTTCCCTTCCGCCTGGTGGCGACCAGCCCCGGCGGCGAAGTCTCCGCGCCGATCGAGATCACGGCCATTCCTGAGGCGGGTTCGGTCGAGGCCGCCATTCCGGCCACCTTCCAGGACAGCGTCACCGTGGTCTCGGGTGTGGCCCCGGGCCTGGAGACCCCGCCGGCCGCGGCCACCACGACCGTCGGCCAGGAGGACCTGGAGCAGCGCCGGCCTCACCGGCTGGTGGATGCCGTCCAGGGCATCGCCGGCGTCTCCCGCTCCGAGGAGGGACCGACCGGCGTGCCGGCCATCCGCGGCCTCACCCGCGGGCGGACGCTGGTCCTGCTCGACGGCGCCCGCGTGACCACCGAGCGCCGGGCCGGATCCTCGGCGGCCTATGTCGACCCGTTCACCCTGGCTTCCGTTGAAATCGCCCGCGGTCCCGGCTCCGTGGCCTACGGCTCGGACGCCTTCGGCGGGGTGATCAATGCCACCTCCCGCTACCCTGACCCGGGGAACCCCGCCTCGCTCAGGTACAGCCTCAACTCGGGCTTCGGCAGCGACGCCGAGGATTCGATCGGGCTGGAGGCCTCGGGCAACCTCCTGGGTGGCGCCCTGCTCGGGCAGTTCCACATGCGCAAGGCCGACGACGCGGAGTCCGGCGGCGGCGATCCCATCCCCAACTCTTCCTATGAGGACCGCGGGGGCGCCCTCCGCTACGCGGTCGAAACGCCCATCGGCCGGCTGCGCGCGGCCTTCTCCATCGCGGACGGCACCGACATCGACAACCCGGCCGCGGACTCGAACGTGACCCGGGCGGTCTACCCCAAGGAGAGCTCCCGGCGCTTCAACCTCGGCCTCGACTCCGGGCAGGTGGGCGGCTGGGAAAACGTGGAGCTGAGCCTGTTCCTGGGCACCTACCGCCTGGCGCTGACCCGCGACCGGCTTCCGACCTCCACCGTGACCCGCCGGATCGACCGCTCGGACACCACTTCCGACGACGGCTCCATCCGGGCCGTCGCGACCCGCCCCGTGCTGGGCGGACGCTTCCAGGTCGGAACCGAGGTCGTCTCCCGCTTCAATCTCGAATCCACGACCGAGCGCGAGACGTTCGACTTGGCGGGGAACCGCACCGGGCTCACGCAGCCGCCCGCCATCGACGACGCGCAGCGGACCGACACCGCTCTCTTCGTCTCCTATGACCATTCCCTCGGCTCGCGCAACCTGCTCTCGGCCGGCGTGCGCGGCGACCGGGTCGAGAGCGAGAACACGGGCGGCTTCTTCGGCGACAGCTCGGCCTCCCACAGCGCCCTGTCGGGCTACGCTGCTTTCACTTCCAACTTCGCCGCAAACGCGACGGCCAGCCTGCAGGTGGCGCGCGGCTTCCGCGACCCCACGCTCTCCGACCGCTTCTTCCGCGGCCCGACCGGGCGCGGCTTCGTCACCGGCAACCCGGACCTGGACCCGGAGCGGAGCCTGCAGTACGACGGCTCCGTGCGCTGGGCGATCGGACGCGGTTCCGTGGCCGCTTTCGGCTATCTCTACGAGATCGAGGACCTGATCGAGCGCTACAGCGAGGACGGCAACAACTTCTTTTTCCGCAACCGGGGCGAGGCCGAGATCCGCGGCTTCGAGATCGAGGCCCAGACCCCGCTGGCCGCCGGCTTCACCCTGGAGCTCGCCATCACCGCCGCGAAAGGCGAGACAGCCGACGGCGTGCCCCTCGACGATATTCCGGCGCGCGGCGGCTTCGCCACCCTGCGCTGGGCGGACGAACGGCTCTTCGGCTACCTGCGCGGTGCCTCGTTCCAGCGCGACGACCGGCCCGGGCCGATCGAGGTCGAAAGGCCGGGCTACACCACGCTCGAGATCGGAGCCGGCTGGCACATCTCCGACCCCGTGGAGCTGCGCCTGGTCGGCCGCAACCTGACCGACGAGCACTTCTGGGAGTCGGCGGACGGGACCGCCACGCTGGCGCGCGGGAGGAGCTTTACCCTGGGTTTGGTAGGCAAGATCTAGCTGGGACTAAGGGGCAGGCGGACCGTAAACTCGCTCCCCTGCCCCTCTCCGCCGCTCTCTGCCGCCACCTGACCGCCGTGCATCTCGACCAGGCGGTGGACCAGGGTGAGGCCGATGCCGAGCCCGCCGCCCGAGCGGTCCAGGCTCTGCTCTCCCTGGATGAAGAGGTCGAAGATCCGCGGCAGCAGCTCGGTCGGGATGCCGATCCCGTTGTCGCGGACCCGGACTGCCGCCTCACCGTCTTCGCTCCAGGCCGTGACCTCGATCTTTCCTCCCGGCTCCGTGTACTTGGCGGCGTTACGCACCAGGTTGCCCAGCACCTGCTCCAGCCGCGTTACGTCGGCATGGACGGTGAGCGGCGCCGGGGGGAGCTCCACCCGCAGGGCGTGCTCCTTGGCCTCCACGATCGGCCGGGTCATCTCGACCGCGCTGCGCACCGCATCGCGCAGGTCCATGGGCTCCAGCCGGAGATCGATCTTGCCGCGGGTGATGCGGGAGACGTCCAGCAGGTCGTCCACGAGGCGCACCAGGTGCTGGATCTGGCGCTGGATGACCCCGACCGCCCTCTGCATGGGAGGCTGTGACGCGCCGATCTGGTCCATTACGTGAGCGGCGTTGGCGATCGCGCCGAGGGGGTTGCGCAGCTCGTGGGCGAGCATGGCCAGGAACTCGTCCTTGCGGCGGTCGGTCTCCGCCAGGGCGTCGGCGCGGCCGCGCAGCTCGGTCGCCAGACGCTCGCTTTCCCGGGTGCGGACGGCGAGGCGGCCGCGCATCTCCTGGAAGGCTGTCGCGAGGCTCGCCACCTCGGTGATGCCGCTGGTCTCCAGCGGGATCGCCGGCAGCGCCGGATTCCCCGCGCCCATCTCGGTCATCTCGGTCACGGCGCCGGCGAGCGCGCCCAAGGGGCGGGCGATGAGCCCCGCCACGATGATGCCGCCGATCACCGCCAGCGGCACGACAATCAGCAGCAGCACGAAGGCCAGGTCCCGCCCCTTGCGCACGCCGGCCAGGGCTGCGGCCCGCGGTCTCTCCACCGCGACCATCCAGTCGAGCCCCCCCGGCACCTTGGCGAACGCGGCAATGCGGCGCGCCATGACCAGCCCCTTACCGAGCCGGAGCTCCCGGTCCCAGCCGGCCGGCAGGCTTTGCAGCTCGACATCGGTGTCCTGCCGGCTCGCGATCAGCCGGCCGTACCCGTCGGCGAGGTAGACGTTGGAGCCCGTCCGCGCCAGCCGGCGCGCCAGCAGCTCGGCGTCGAAGGCGCTCACCAGCACGCCTCCCATCTGCCCGTCCTGCAGGCGGATCGGAGCGCTCAGGAGGAGAAGCAGCCGTTCCGTCCCGACCAGGCGGATGGGAATGCCGCGGCTATGTTCCTGGCCCTGCATGTCGGCCGCAATCCGGCGCCAATCGTCGATGTCGAGCGGCACCCTGCCAATCGTGGCCAGGACCGTGCCGGCCGCATCCAGGGTGACGAAGCCGGTCATGTCCGGGTACGACGGGCGGCTGGCCTCCAGCAGCGCGCGCTGGAAGACGGGGGTCATCGGCATACGGCCGGCCAGGCTCGCGACCACGGCGGCCCGGGCGCCGCTGAGCTGTACGTAGTCGGCCACATTGCGTGCGATGAGCTGCGCCTCGACCCTCCGCATCTCCAGCACCTGCTCGGTTGCCAGCCGCTCCTCCTGGGACGTGGCGATCGCGGCCGTGAGCACCAGCGCCACGGAGGTGGCGGTCGCCAGCGAGAAGGCCAGCCGGGTGCGCAGGGAAGCGGGATCGAGCGCCGCGAGCTCGCGCGACAGCCACGGCAACAGGGCCAGGGCCAGGCCGCACCCGCAGTACAGGGCGAGGCCGGTCCAGGCCCGGTTCGGCAGGGAGAAGAGCAGGCCGAAGAGGAAGAAGGCCCCTCCCCCCGCCAGATGGGCGGCCCAGACATAGAGAGCCGAAGGAGTGCGGCGAAGATGCGCCGACAGGACCAGGCCGCCCCCCAGGATCAACGCCAGCCCGATCACCCGCTGGTAGCTGTCGAGCAGCCCGGGCATGATGGCGAGGAGGAGACCCTGCAGCACGGCGATCAGGCCCATGAGCAGGGCGAAGAGGTCGCGGCCGGCGGCTCGCGGCAGCACCCCTGCCAGCATGACTCCGGCGCCGAGCACGCCGTAGGCGATCGTCCCCGTCCAGGCCCGGTTCTGCAGAAAAGAGGCGGAGAGGGCCAGGAGCGTGGCCCCGGCGAGCCCGTGGCCGAGCAGGTCAACGGCCCTCCGCGGGCGCAGGATGGCCACCGAGAGCAGCGCGACGCCCGCCCCCAGCGCCGACATCCCCCAGAGGCCCCGATAATCCAGCATCGCCGCGTACACGGGGGCGGTGAAGCGGTGCGGAGCCACGAGCATGAAGGCGCCCACGAACGCGCAGTACGGGCCCAGGGTCCAGCGCAGGCTCTCGGCACTCAGGCGATCCATCGGGCTGCAAGGATACAGAACTCTGACTACAATCCCGCCGTATGACTGGGAAACCATTGGAGGCCTCATCGATGCCGAGACGACCCGCACTCTTCCTGCCAATCCTCGCGCTTTTTCTGGCAGCAGCGTCGCCGACCCCGCCTGCCGCTCCAATGCCGCCGATATTGGGGTTCAGCGAGGAGCGGGCCGCCCAGCAGCGCGATCTCGAGGCGCGCTTCGACTCCCACTTGAAGGCAGAGAACCTGCGCGAGTGGATGAAGCGGCTCAGCGCCCGGCCCCACCACCTCAGCTCCGCCTACGACAAGGACAACGCCGAGTTCATGGCCGGGCTCTTCCGCTCCTGGGGCTACGACACGAAGCTCGAGGAGTTCGAGGTCCTCTTCCCGACCCCGACCGAGCGCGTGCTGGAGATGGTCGCGCCGACCCGCTTCACCGCCAGCCTCGCCGAGACGGCCCTGCCCGAGGATGCGACCTCCGGCCAGAAGGATGAGCAGCTCCCGGTCTACAACGCCTACTCCATCGACGGCGACGTCACCGGCGATCTCGTCTTCGTCAACTTCGGCGTGCCCGCGGACTACGAGGAGCTGGAGCGCCGCGGCGTGGACGTCAAGGGCAAGATCGTGATCGCCCGCTACTTCGGTTCCTGGCGCGGCATCAAGCCCAAGGTGGCCGCCGAGCACGGCGCCATCGGCTGCATCATCTACTCCGATCCGCGGGAGGACGGCTACACCGCGGGCGACGTCTACCCCAAGGGGGGCTGGCGCCCCGAGCAGGGCGCGCAGCGCGGCTCCGTGGTCGACATGCCGGTCTATTCGGGCGACCCGACGACCCCGTTCGTCGGCTCCACCAAAGGCGCCAAGCGTCTGAAGCGCGAGGACGTCAAGACCTTCACGAAGATCCCGGTCCTGCCGATCTCCTACGGCGACGCGCTCCCCCTGCTGCGCGCGCTCGGCGGCCCCATGGCGCCGCAGAACTGGCAGGGCGCCCTGCCGATCCCCTACCATCTCGGCCCCGGACCGGCGAAGGTCCACCTCAAGCTCAAGTTCGACTGGAAGATCGTCCCGGCCTACGACGTGATCGCCCGCCTGGAAGGCTCCGAGCATCCGGAGCAGTGGATCGTCCGCGGCAACCATCACGACGCCTGGGTCAACGGCGCCGCCGATCCGATCAGCGGCATGGTCGCGCTGATGGAAGAGGCCCGCGCCGTGGGCGAGCTCGCGAAGACCGGCTGGCGCCCGAAGCGCACGATCATCTATGCCGGCTGGGACGGCGAGGAGCAGGGGCTGCTCGGCTCGACGGAGTGGGCCGAGACCCATGCCGACGAGCTGCGCGAGCACGCCGCCGTCTACATCAACTCGGACAGCAACTCACGCGGCGGCCTGGGCATCGGCGGCTCCCACACGCTGGAGCTGCTGGCCAACCAGGTGGCCCGCGACGTGACCGATCCGGAGAAGGGGGTGAGCGTGGGCGAGCGCATGCGCTCCGCCCGGGTCTTCTTCGGCGACCCCGAGGACCGCAAGGCCGCGATCGCCGGCCAGCCGTTCCACCTGGATCCCCTGGGCTCCGGCTCCGACTTCACCCCGTTCCTGCAGCACCTGAACATCGCCTCGCTCAACTTCGGCTACGGCGGCGAGGACGAGTACGGCCAGTACCACTCCATCTACGACTCGTTCGACCACTACATCCGCTTCATGGACCCCGACTTCTCCTACGGGGTGACGATGGCGAAGACCGGCGGCCGCCTGGTGCTGCGGCTGGCCGAGGCCGACGTCCTGCCGATGGAGTTCACGCATCTGGCCGACGCGATCGGCACCTACGCCGACCAGGTGGCGAAGCTCGCGGACCAGATGCGGACGGAGACCGAGGAGCGCAACAAGCTCATCGATGACAAGATCTACGAGACCTTCGACGACCCGACGAAGACCTGGGTGGTGCCGCAGCGCAGGGACCCGGTGCCGCACCTCAACTTCGCGCCGCTCCAGAACGCGGTGGATGCCCTGCGCAAGAGCGCCCAGGCCTACGACAGCGCTTGGTCCAAGGGCACGGGTCCGGCCCTGCCGGCCGCGACCCGGGCGAAGCTCGACGCCATCCTGATGAAGACCGAGCGCGCCCTCGGCACCAAGGAGGGCCTGCCCGGCCGGCCCTGGTACCGCCACCAGATCTACGCGCCCGGCTTCTACACTGGCTACGGCGTGAAGACCCTCCCCGCCGTGCGCGAGGCGATCGAGCAGCGCGAGTGGAAGAAGGTCGCGGGGAACGTAGAGGTGCTGGCGCGCACGATCGAGGGCGCCGCGAAGGAGATCGACAAGGCTACGGCGCTGTTGGGAGGGAAGTAGGCCCGGAAAGGACTTCCGTATCGAACGCCCCGGTCAGGACCCTTCCGCCGCTCTTGACCTGCACCCAGATGCGGTAGCGGCCCGGCCGGGGAAACTCGTAGGGGAAGGAGACCACGCTCGACGGGTGATGGTGCATGTGTGCGGGAGCCACCCCCAGCTTGCGCTCGAACGCCTGCTGCGACGCCATCGAGAAGCTCCCCACGGGATGGAGGTGCACGAAGACCTCGCCGTCCGGGCGCGTGATCACCGCGTGCCCCATCATCCCCATGTACGGCTCCAAGGGGACCTTCGCCTCGAAGCGGAGGTCCACCTCGCGGCCCGCCACCAGCGGAGTCTTCAACCACGTCAGCCCCCCATCGCCAGCATCGCCCTCCAGATGCCAGGAGTCGTCCGGGTCCGTGGCCGGGCCCGCGGGGATGGCCGGGATCTCCACCATGTCCGTGAGCGTCTGCGAGAAGCCGCTCTCCTGGACGATGTCGCCGTAGACCCGGTAGCGCCCCGCGGGGAGCGCAGGCAGCGCCGTTTCGAAGCGCATCCGGGGCTCGCTGAAGACCGGATGGAGATGGGCGAAGGCGTCCAGGCCAGGCTCGCGCACGAGGAACAGGTGCATGAGCTTGCCGTGGTCCGGGATCAGCGGCGACCACTTGCGGTTCCCGGTTCCGGTGATGTCCAGGGCCAGGGTCCGGTCCCGCACCGAGGCCTCGACCGCGAACGGCCGGAATAGATCTTCCCGCTCCTCCGCCTCCACGCTGGCCCACCAGCTCTTGCCACCGACGAGGATGAGCGCCAGGAGGACGCCGGCCAGCACGGTGACCACCCGGGCCAGGAGCCGGCGGCGGTCATCCGGAGCCTCGCCGGGCGCGAGCACGCTCTCCCGGACAGCGGCGCCGACGATCGTGATTGCCCCCGCGAACAGGAACACTCCCAGGGCGGCGAGCAGCGCCCCCATCACGGGCTGCATCCCCTTGAGCTGCGTCGGCGCCATGACCACCGGCACCAGGGCAACACCCTCCCCGACCTGAACCCGGACCGTGTAGGACCCCTGCATCATCAGCCAAAGCTGCGCGGAGAAGAGGCCGGCGGCCCCAGGAACCGGCGAGGCCACGTCCGGCGGCGGCGCTCCCTCGAGGCCCGACCGCCAGTGGACCGGCTGCACGGTGACGGTCTCCGCCGTCCCCTCCTTGAGCCGCACCGTGATCTCCGCAACTCCCGGAATCACCGCAGGGGGACGGATGATGACCCGGACCGGGTAGGGACCGGCCTCACCGTCGAAGAACACGTTCGGACTGCCCACGTGCGCCTGGACGGCGGCGGGCAGCATGAGAAGTAGCAGAAGGAAGAGCCGCCTCACCGGCGTACCTTCGACATCCAGCTCCCCCACCAGAGCCCGACCCGGGTCGAGAGGATTCCGATCAGGAGCGCGGCCCCGAGCCCGGCCGGCGTCACCGGGTCCACGTCCAGGTTCCAGAACACGTAGCGGTAGCCCCCGGGCTCGTCGCCGTAGCTCCACTGCATGTCCCCGGCGAAGAACCGGTTGCGCGAGGCCGGGGACAGCAGGAGCTCGGCGGACAGCCACTGGCTCGCGAAGAACAGGGCCAAAAAGGCCGCCGCGAGCCCCAGCGTCATCAGCCAGCCGCCTTGTTTACTCCGGCGCTGAAGGATCCAGTCAATCGCGAGCGCCGGCACGATCAGCAGCAGCGGGAACCCCGGAGGCACCATGTGATCCAACGGATTTTCGATCGGGCCGAGCATCGGCTGCGCCGGGAAGAGCGGCAGGATCCAGACCATCACTAGGGTGATCAGCATGTAGAAGGCCGCGGTCAGCGTGGCTGCCCAGCGCAGGCGCGAGGCGCGCGCGGCTGCGACCAGCAGCACGGGATAGACGCCGCAGGAAGCCTTGTAGAAGAAAGCCGCGTGCTGGGCGTTCGGGTAGCTGTACTCCGTGAGCAGGATCGTGAGCATGGAGAGCACGGCCCCGGCGGCGTAGAGGAAGGCGACGCCCAATCCGCGGACACCGCGGGAATTGCCAGCCGCACGGTTCTGCGGAGCCAGCACCAGAAGCATGGCCCCGAGCTGAATGCCGATCATGCCCGCCGCGAGCACCGTGTGGGGCGGCGAGAGGATCTCCACGTCCAGGCCGTAGGCGTTGTGCCACCAGTCGTCGAAAGGGGCCGAGGTGAGCATGGCGAGCGCGCCCCAGATCGCCACCCAGGCGCCGAGCGGGGCGCGGAACCCCCAGAAGCGCACGGCCACTCCCTGCTCCTCGGGAGTGCCCGCGAACGTGGTCTTGAGCGCCAGCCAGCCGCCACAGATCCCTGCCAGCACACCGCCCAGGTAGATGGCCATGTGGGCCGGAGTCCAGAAGGTGTGCCGGCCGATCGTCATGTGCCAGGAGATGTCCCAGAGGATTCCCACCACGATGCTGGTCGAGCCCACCAGCATGGCCGGGACATGGCGGGGCAGGGCGGCGGCGCGGGCGATCGATTCCATGAAAATCCTCGCGGCGAGCGGCTCGCTTTGGCAGCTCTCGTGTACCTGGGTATTTTAGAGGGCTCTCCTAGCGCGCGTTTACTGGTTCCCTCTACCTCCGACCAGCAAAAAAGATGTAAGCCAGCCGTATCCCTCCTCGGGGCGAGATCGCGTGGATCTCGCCCCCTTTTTATTACCCCTTAAACGCTGGCGATCAGGTCCCGCAGGGCGATCGGATCGACCGGCTTCACCAGGTGGTGGTCGAAGCCGGCGGCCCTGCCGCGGTCGCGGTCGCTCTCGGTGCCGTAGCCGGTCACGGCCACCAGCAGCATGCCGTCGTGGCGGGAGTCCTGGCGCAGGCGCGTCGCCACCTGGTAGCCGTCCATGCGCGGCAGCCCGATGTCGAGCAGCAGGATCTCGGGGAGGAACTCGCCGGCCGCGTCGAGCGCCTCCTGGCCGTCGTAGGCCAGGCGCACCCGGTGGCCTGCCAGCTCCAGGAGCATGCCCAGGCTCTCGGCCGAGTCGCGGTTGTCGTCCGCGACCAGGATCCGGCGGCCCGAGGCGCCGCGCACCTCGCCCTGAGCGTCGTCTCCCACGGCCTTGATGTCAGTGGGCATACTGGTGCGGATCATCCTGGAAGCTCCTCTTGCGCGCTACCGCTCTGACTCGGAAACTGCACGACATTCTACGTAAGTCCGGCCGCGCCGCAAGGTATTCCCTAGGCGCGGCGCGGCCGGGTCCGGTCACTCCGAGTCAAACACCGAGGTGCCGCTTGAGCCCTTCGAGAGCCGTGCGCCACTGCGCGCGCCGCTGCTCGACAAGAGCGGGATCGGGGAGGTCGCCGTTGTCCGCCACGACGCTCGCCCCCTTCGGCTTGCCCGTGATGCGGATCTCGACCGTGCGGCCGTCCCAGGGGAAGCGCAGCCAGGCGTAATCGCTCCCCTTGGTCTTCACCTCCCGCGGCTTGTCACCCGTGAAGGCGGCGTCGAGCGCCTGGGCGAGCCCGGGGTCGGCGCCCTGGAGCCAGACGGTGCTCTTCAGCGCGGCGACGACCTCCGCCACCGTCGCGGGGACCGTCTTGGAGACGGACACCTGGAACTTGCCGGTGCATGCCTGATTGACCTCCCGCAGCCCGCGAGCGCGCTCGTAGGCCACGGTAATCCCTTGAGAATGCCAGCCGGGGATCCCATGCTCCTTGTGCAGATGGGCAGCCATGGCGGTATGCCCCTGGGCCGCCCCGTCGAACGCGTCCAGGACGCCGAACCAGTGATCGAGGCCGTGGCCGGTCTTCTTGAGCACGGATTCTTCGGAGATCCCGCTCTTGGCAGGAGGCTTGGGGGTAGGAGGGGGAGGCGCAGGTTCTTCGCGCGCCAGAAGGACCTGGCGGCGGGCGGAGGTATAGCTTTCGCCGGTCTTCTCGGACCGTGCGCGGATGGCTCTCTTGAGTTTCTTTTGCTGGGTCATGTGATCGTCTCCCAGGCGCACGACGCCAGCCCCCGCCTGTCATCGGCACCAGAGAAACGAGTCACACGACCCGAGGCTTGAGGACCCCTTTGCCCCGACCGTGGGCCTCGCGGGGGGAGGCCGAGCGGGGTTGGGCGATAGGTCGTCGCCCGCGCACTCCTAGGATGCCGCGATCCGGGGTCGGACGTCAAGAGGCCGGGCTCGGTAGGGTGCCGCTCGAGCTCCAGCGCGTTCCGCGCACGGTCGGGAGAAGCCGACCGGGGGTGCGCGGCTTCCGCGCAGGGTCGCTCGCGTGCCGTCGAGGGTCGAGCGGGTGCGACTGTAGCCCGGGCGGCAGCGCACGGGCCTCGGGCGCCTTCGACGGAGGTCGGGCGAAACGCGCTGGAGCGTGAGCGGAAGCCTCTGAAGACCGGGAGAAACACGCTGGAGCGTGAGCGGAACGCTCTGGAGGCCGAGCGGCAGACGCTGGAGCCCGGTGCGAATGGCTGGAGGGTGAGCGAAGCGCTCTAGGGTTCGAGCGGCAGCCGGCGGACCTCCGCCACCACGATCGTGACGTCGTCGTCCAGCGGCTCGCCCGGCTGCCGGCCGGTCCACCCGGCGAGGCGGCCGAGAAGCTCGTCCGGGGAAGAAGCCGCGAGATCCCGCAGCCGCTCGTCGCCGAACGGCTCGCCGGCCGGGCTCAGCGCCTCGGTCACCCCGTCCGTGTAGAGGAGGAGGCGGTCCCCAGGGGAGAGCCGCAGCTCCCCGTTGCGGTACTCGGCCTGGCGGAAGCGGCCGAGCGGCAGGCTCTCCTGCCTCAGCTCCTCAACCTGACCCTCCCGCAGGACCAGCACTGGCGGATGTCCCGCGCTGGAGTAGGTCGCCGTATCTCCATCTATATAGATATAGGCCGCGGTCACGAAGCCTCTCTCCAGGTTGCCGTGGAGGATGCGGTTCATCCCGGCGAGGACCGCCGCGGGATCGGAAGCATGCCCGGCCTGCGCGGCGAGGGCGACCTTGACCATGGAGGCAATCAGCGCCGCCGGCACGCCGTGGCCCGAGACGTCCGACACCAGGATGCCGAGGCGCTCCGGGTCCGCCGCCAGGAAATCGTAGAGGTCGCCGCCCACGTCCGCCATGGGAAGGTAGCGGGCCGCGACGGCCAGACCCCGGACCTCGGGCATCCGCCGCGGCAGCAGCGAGCTCTGGATGCGGCGGGCGGTCTCCAGTTCCTGGGAGATCGCGGCCAGCCGGGTCTCGTTGGCGAAAACCCGGTGGGCGAAGGCGTAGACGATCGCGCCGCCCAGCGCCAGGATGCCCAGCGGCTCCGCGCTCACGCCCCAGGGCAGGAGCCCGGCTTCCACCATGTTCTCGTTGATCACCAGCACCAGGAAGACGGCCGACCCGGCGATCACCACCTTGCCGTCCCGGGTGCGGACCGCCACCCTCGACGCGCCGGGGTTCTTCCTCAGATAGAGCCTCAGATAGAGGACGCCGTTGAGGATCATGACCGTCAACCCGAACAGCACCACGAGGTTGTTGATCCTCAGCGCCGTCCCGGGGCCGCGGACGGCGTCGATCAGGATGGCGCCTGCGGCGTAGACGGTCTGGACCCAGAGCGCCAGGCGGATCGAGGAGAGCCAGCCCCGGCCCAGCGCCCACTCCACGAAGAGGAGCGCCGACAGGGGCAGCACATACGTGATCACCGCGACCAGCCAGTCCGCGACGGGAGCGGGGATGCCCACCCAGGCGCCCAGCAGGTCGGTGTCGAGGATCAGCCGCAGCCCGTACAGGACGTTGGCGATGCCCAGGTAGCTCAACGGCCGGCTGGTGCTGCGCGCCCGCACGGCTCCCAGCCCCAGGGTCGCGAGCCCGAGGGCGATAAGGATGCTGCCGAGGACGACGTCGGCGAAGTCCTCCTGCAGCCGGAGCTGGAGCTCAGGTTGCACGGGGCTCCAGCCTACCAGAGCCCGGATGGAGTACGCTTCTCCCATGCCGACGATCCGGTCTCTCTCCTGGCTCCTCCTCCTCCTGAGCCTGGGCTGCTCGCCTTCGCCCGCCGCTCAGCAGCCTCCGCCGCGCCAGCCGGCCCAGCCCCTGAGCTACGAGGGCGGGGCGGACTGGCTGGAGCGGGAGGGACGGGAGGACATCGAGAAGCCCGAGGTCGTGCTGAAGGCCATGCACCTGAAGGACGGCGACGTGGTGGCCGACCTCGGCGCCGGCACCGGCTGGTACACCCGGCGGCTGGCCCGGGCCGTGGCCCCGTCCGGCAAGGTGTGGGCGAACGACATCCAGCCCGAGATGCTCGACCGCCTGAAGGAGCTGACTGCGAAAGAGGGGATCGGCAACATCGTCACGGTCGTGGGCACGGAGACCGACCCGAAGCTCCCCAGGGGCACGTTCGACTGGATCCTCCTGGTGGACGTCTACCACGAGTTCCAGCAGCCGGAGCCGATGCTGGCGAAGATCCGCGAAGCCCTGAAGCCGGACGGCCGCGTGGCGCTGGTCGAGTACCGCGCCGAGGACGACTCGGCCGCGCACATCAGCGAGCTGCACCGCATGTCCGTGAAGCAGGTCCTCGCGGAGTGGGTCCCGGCCGGGTTCGTGCACGTCGAGACGATCGAGGAGCTGCCGTCGCAGCACCTGTTCGTGTTCTCGGCGAAGCGGGCCAAGCGGTAGGCCGTGTTATTGTCCCCCGCTGGGTTTTATCGCCCCTTTTCCCTGAAAGGAGTCTCTGCACCAAGATGGCCACCGCTCCCACAACGCGTCGCTGGACCCCCGCCGACTCGACCGACCTCTACAACATCCGCGGCTGGGGGAACAACTTCTTTTCGGTTGCCCAGGACGGCCACATGCTCGCCCATCCGGCCGGGCCGGGCACGGAGACCATCGACCTCAAGGACCTGGTGGACGAGGTGCGGCAGCGCGGCATTGGCCTGCCGCTGCTGTTCCGCTTCTCGGAGATCATCCAGGCGCGGGTGGTGCAGCTCAACGAGGCGTTCCGCGGCGCCATCAAGGAGTACGGCTACAAGGCCGAGTACCGCGGTGTCTATCCGATCAAGGTCAACCAGGACCGCTACCTCGTGGAGCGCCTGGTCGAGTACGGCCGGCCCTACCACTTCGGCCTGGAGGCGGGCTCCAAGCCCGAGCTGCTCGCGGTCATGGCCCTGCTCGACGATGAAGATGCGCTCATCATCTGCAACGGCTACAAGGACGAGGAATACATCGAAACCGCGCTGCTCGCCTCGCGCCTCGGCCGCCACGTCGTCCTGGTGGTGGAGAAGCCGTCCGAGCTGCCGCTGATCCGCGACATCGCGCAGCGCCTGAACATCCGGCCGCGCATCGGCGTGCGCTCCCGCCTGGCTACCCGGGGCGCCGGGCATTGGGAAGCCTCGGGCGGCGACCGCTCCAAGTTCGGGCTGTCCGGCCGCGACATGCTGGACGCCGTCAGCTTCCTGCGCGAGCACAACATGCTCGACACCTTCGAGCTGCTCCACTTCCACCTGGGCAGCCAGATCTCCTCGATCCGCTCGGTCAAGGACGGCCTGCGCGAGGCGGCGCACGTCTACATCAACCTGGTCAAACTGGGCGCGCCTCTCGGCTATCTGGACGTGGGCGGCGGCCTCGGCGTCGACTACGACGGCTCGCAGACCAATTTCACGTCGTCGCTCAACTACACCCTCCAGGAGTATGCCAACGACATCGTCTCCGGCATCATGGAGGTCTGCGACGCCCACGAAGTGCCGCACCCGCGCATCGTCTCGGAATCGGGCCGCGCCACGGTCGCGCACCACGCCGTGCTGGTCATGGACGTGCTCGGAGCCTCCGAGCTCACGGTGGGGAAGCTGCCGAAGCACGAGCCAGCCGATGCGGCGCCGCCGCTGCGCCGGTTGCTCGAAACGCACCGCGACGTCTCGCGCAAGAACCTCCTGGAGTCCTACCACGACGCGATCTCGGACCGCGACGAGTGCCTGACGCTCTTCGGCGTCGGCCATATGACGCTGGAGCACCGCGGCCTCGCCGAGGAGCTGTTCTGGGCCATCTGCCAAAAGGTCCTGAAGATCTCGCGCACGCTACAGGAAATCCCCGAGGACCTGGAAGGGCTGGAGCGCGCCCTGGCGGATACCTACTTCTGCAACTTCTCCGTCTTCCAGTCGCTGCCCGACTCCTGGGCGATCGATCAGCTCTTCCCGATCGTGCCGATCCACCGGCTCAACGAGGAGCCGGTCAACCGCGCCGTGCTCGCCGACATCACTTGCGATTCGGACGGCAAGATCGATCACTTTATCGACCGGCGCGACGTCAAGGATGTGCTGGAGCTCCATCCGCTCAACGGCGGCCACTACTATCTGGGCGTGTTCCTCGTAGGGGCCTACCAGGAGATCCTGGGCGACCTGCACAACCTGTTCGGCGACACGAACACGGTGCATGTCTCGCTGCACGGCGAGGAGGGGTACCAGATCGACGGCGTGATCAGCGGCGACACGGTGACCGATGTCCTGCGCTACGTGCGCTACAACCGCGACGACCTGGTGGCGAAGGTGCGGCAGTCTGCCGAAGCCGCGCTGCGCGCCAAGAAGATGACCATCGAAGAGTCTCGCCATCTGCTGCGCCGTTACGAAGAGGGGCTGTCGGGCTACACTTACCTGGAGCATGAATAAATGCAGACCATGACGACCGTCGATCCGCTGATCGAACAGCTCCGCGACGCCGTGCGCCTGGGAGAGGTCCAGGCCATCGCCGAGCGGATCAAGCAGACGCTGGAGTCGTACATCCCCGCCGAGGGGTTGCGCCTGCCCGCCCGTTTCCTCCAGACCAAGCCGGACGGCTATTCCCGGCGCCTCCTCCACCGCGACGAGGAGCTCGGCTTCACCGCGGTCGTGATGACCTGGGGGCCGGGTCAGCGAACGGGGCTCCACGACCATGCGGGGATCTGGTGCGTCGAGGGAGTTCTCGAAGGCAGGATGGAGGTCCATCGCTACGAGATGATGGAGGAGACCGAGCCCGGCGTCTTCCGCTTCGTCGAGCGCGAGACCCTCAGCGCCCACGCAGGCGAAGCCGGAGCGCTGATTCCGCCGCTGGAGCATCACGTGCTCGCCAACAACCGTCCGGAGCACGTCTCGCTCACCCTCCACGTCTACGGCGGCGACATGGATCACTGTACGGTTTTCGAGCCAGTCGATGACGGTGGAAAAACCGAGCTTTACCGCGCGACAGAGAAGAACCTCCAATACGACGCATGAGCGTTCCTTTTGGGAAGCACCCCGACACCCTGGTCCGGCAGGACCGTCCGTTCAACGCCGGCCCGCCGCCGCAGCATCTGCGCCGCTTCCTGACCCCGGTCGAGCACTTCTTCGTGCGCAGCCACGGCGACGTGCCGCACGTCGATTCCGGCTCCTACCGCCTGCACCTGAACGGGATGATGCGCAAGCCGCTCAGCATCCAGTTGGAGGAGCTGCGGCGGCTGCCCAAGGTCGCCGTCGTGTCCACGCTCCAGTGCGCGGGCAACCGCCGGCTGGAAATGGCGGCCGTGCGCCCGATTCCGGGCGAGCTCGGCTGGGGCGCGGAGGCGGTGAGCACGGCCGAGTGGAAGGGCGTGCCCCTGCGCGATCTGCTCGCCGCGGTGGAGCCCCTGCCCGAGGCCAAGCACGTGGCCTTCTCGGCCTTCGACGAGGCCGAGCGCCACGGGCATCGCTTCACCTTCGGCGGCTCGATCCCGCTGGACAAAGCCCTCTCCTCGGAGGTGCTCCTCGCCTACGAGATGAACGGTGTCGACCTGCCGCCCGTCCACGGCGCGCCGCTGCGCGTGGTGGTGCCGGGCTACATCGGCGCCCGCAGCGTCAAGTGGCTGAGCGCGATCACCCTGCAGGACGGGCCCTCGGACAACTACTTCCAGTCCAAGGCCTACCGCCTCTTCGGGCCGCAGGTGGACCAGGACAATGTGGATTGGGACACCGGCATGATGCTCGGCCCCTTCAACGTAGGCTCGGCGATCTCCTCGCCCGTCGAAGGGGAGACCCTGCCGGCGGGACCGGTCAAGGTCTGCGGTTTCGCCTATGCCGGCGAGCGGGGAATCTCAAGGGTGGAGGTCTCCACCGACGGCGGCCGGACCTGGACGATAGCCAAGCTCAGCTCCGAGCACGCCCGCTGGGCCTGGCGCCAATGGGAAGCCCGGCTCGACCTGCCCGCCGGAGAGCACGAGATCATCTGCCGCGCCTGGGACACCGCCGCGCAGACCCAGCCGGAGCGCCCCGAGCACGTGTGGAACTTCAAAGGCTACATGAACAACTCGTGGCATCGGGTGCGGGTGAACGCCGCGTGACGGCACGGGTGAGGGTCTCCCTCGCCCTCCTCACCCTCGCCGTCTACCTCCCCGTCCTCACCCACGGCTTCATCCGCTTCGACGACCCCCTCTACGTCACCAGCAACCCCTGGGTGAAAGCGGGCCTCACCTGGAAGGGGATCGCCTGGGCGTTCACGGCGAACGTCGCGAGCAACTGGCACCCGCTGACGCTCCTCTCCCACATGCTCGACTGCGAGCTCTTCGGGATGGACCCGCTCGGCCATCACCTGACGAGCCTGCTCCTCCACACGGCGAGCGTCGTCCTCCTCTTCGAAGTCTTACGTCGCATGACTGGCGATCAATGGCGGAGCGCGGCCGTGGCGGCGCTCTTCGCGATCCACCCCACCCATGTGGAGTCGGTCGCCTGGATCGCCGAGCGCAAGGATGTGCTCTCCGGGTTCTTCTGGATGCTCACGCTGCTGGCTTGGGCCTTCTACGTCCGGCAACCGTCCCGGATGCGCTACATGGCCGTAGCCCTGTCGTTGGCGGCGGGGCTCCTGTCCAAGCCCATGGTGGTGACGCTGCCGTTCGTCCTCCTCCTTCTGGACGTCTGGCCCCTGGGCAGAAAAATCCGAGTGAAGGAAAAGCTGCCGCTCTTCGCGCTGGCCGCGGCATCCTGCGTGGCGACCTTGATCGCCCAATCGGGAGCGATCGGCATGGCCAGCCAGTTCCCGCTCCGGCTGCGGCTGGCGAACGCCGTCCTCTCTTATGTGTCCTACCTGGGCAAGACCCTCGTTCCGAGCCGGCTCGCAGTCTTCTACCCCATGCCGGCGGAGTTTCCGGCCTGGAAGGTCGCGGGCGCCGCTCTGCTGCTGGCTTTGTTGACGGTTCTCGCCCTGCGCGCAGCCCGGTACGTGACGGTCGGCTGGCTCTGGTTCCTGGGGACGCTGGTGCCCGTGATCGGCATCGTCCAGGTCGGAGGGCAGGCCATGGCCGACCGCTACACTTACCTCCCCTCGATCGGACTCTTCCTGATCGCCGTGTGGGGATTTCCCCGAAGGGCTGTCTGGATACCGGTGCTGTTCGCACTGGCCATCGGGACCCGGCTCCAACTCCGCCACTGGCAGGACAGCGAATCCCTCTTCCGGCACGCCGCCGCCGTCACCGAGCGCAACTTCATCGCCCATCTCAACCTGGCGCAGATCTATGCCAAGCGCGGTGACCGCGGGCGTGCCCTGGAGCACTTCCGGACCACCCTCGAGATCCGTCCCGGCATGTGGCAGGCCCAGGCCAGCCTCGGCAACACCCTCCGCCGCTGGGGACGGCCCGACAAGGCCCTCCCCCACCTGAGGAACGCCGTGCGCCTCCGGCCCCACGATCCCCGCCTCCGCAAAGCCCTCGCTGAAGCGCAGCGGGAAGCCCACGGAATGATCGAATAGCTATTCCGCTATAATCCAACTTCCAATGTAATCCTCCCCCACCGGCGTGCCTCGCACGCCGGTATCCTTTTTCGGTGCTAGGGTTCGGCCCAATGAAAGCCTGGGAAACTCTGGACACCGTGGAAACCGCCGAGGGCCGGATGGAGCTGCGCCGGCGGGGTGAGCAAGATTTTGTTATCACCGTGGCCGGTCGCGTGCTGATGAGCAGCATGGCGCACCTGACGGAAGTCGCGGTGGCGGAGATCGCGTGCGGAGAGGTAGCCGGCCGCGAGAGTCCACGAGTGTTGATCGGGGGCCTGGGGATGGGCTTCACCCTGCGCGCCGCGCTCGACGCCCTGCCGCGGACCGGGCGGGTGGTCGTGGCCGAGATCAACGCGGCCGTGGTCCGCTGGTGCCGCGGGCCGCTCGCTCCCCTCACCGAGCGCGCCGCGATGGATTTCCGGTCCAAGATCATCGTTGGGGACGTAGCCAAGGTCATCGCCGGGGCCCGCGCCGAGCCCTTCGATGCCATCATCCTCGACCTCTATGAGGGACCCCGGCAGGCGACCCAGGGCCGGGAAGACCCCTTCTACGGCCCAGAGGCCCTGAAGCGGACCCGCCAGGCCCTGACGTCGAAGGGCGTCCTCGCGGTCTGGTCCGAAGACCCGGACGCCGCTTTCGAGAAGCGGCTGAAGACGGCCGGCTTCGCCGTCGAGCGCCGCAAACCCGGCAAGGGCGGCCCCAGGCACACCATCTATCTTGCCCGTCCCCACAAGGTTCGGTAGCGTACGCACCATGAAGAAGATCATTCCTCTGCTCGCCCTCCTCTCCATCCCGGCTCTGGCCCAGACCGACATCCCCGCGCCTCCCGACGTGGCGGCGCCGCCCGCCGACGCCCAGATCACCGCGTCCGGCCTCGCCTCCAAGGTGATCACGCCGGGCACGGGGGACACGCATCCCGGCCCCGAGGACAAAGTCCAGGTCCACTACACGGGCTGGACCACGGACGGCAAGATGTTCGACTCCTCCGTGGCACGCAACAAGCCGATCGTCTTCGGGCTCAACCAGGTGATTCCGGGTTGGACCGAAGGCGTGCAGCTCATGGTGGAAGGGGAGAAGCGCCGCCTGTGGATCCCGGCGAAGCTCGCCTATGAGGGCCGGCCCGGCAAGCCGCAGGGCATGCTGGTCTTCGACGTCGAGCTGCTGGACATCCTGGCAGTCCCGCCCCCGCCGCCGGACGTGGCCGCGCCGCCAGCCGACGCCCAGACCTCCGAATCCGGGCTCGCCTGGAAAGTCCTGAAGCCCGGCACCGGCACCAAGAAGGCGTCGAAGAACGGCTCGGTCCGGGTCCACTACACGGGCTGGACCACGGACGGCAAGATGTTCGACTCCTCGATCGGGCGCGGCACGCCGGCCTTCTTCCAGCTCACCAAAGTCATCCCCGGCTGGACCGAGGGGCTGCAGCTCATGACCGAAGGCGAAGTCCGCCGCTTCTGGATTCCCAAGAAGCTCGCCTACCGCGGCGCCCCCGGCAAGCCCGAGGGCATGCTCGTGTTCGACATCGAGCTGCTGGAGGTGGTCAAGCCTTGACGCCTGGGGTTGAAACCCATCCTCTTATACACATCTAGGGTATGGCCTCCCGTGCCTGGATAGCGATGACGAAATCGCGAGTGCGCTGAAGGCCGATCCAAAGTGCCTTAGGGCCTGGGTGCCCATCT
>JAXDKG010000064.1:0-106795 GCA_034667225.1 Acidobacteriota bacterium | reverse complement strand
TGGTCAGCAAGAAAGAAGTCGCGGAAGTCAATCTCCGCCGAGACAGCTTTCATGGTGAATGGAACTACACAATCTTCCCCAGGGAAGAACGTGCAACTGAGGCACTTATTCCGTGACGCGTCCTAAGAGAGGGCAGGCAGATGGAGCGCCTTCCCTGGGTGCGCCGGCGTCCTCGCCGGCTTGTCCGGATGAATCGGCGGAACGCCGGCCATTTGAAGAGGAAGGACCGGCAAGGCGAGGGCGAGCGGAGAGGGGTAAAAGAAGAAGAAAAGCGGCCGGCGGGACGCCGGCGGACCCAGGGAAATAAGAAGCCGGTCTCCACAGACCGAGGAGGCAGGCCGATTTTTCAGGTGGACACCTGGGTCATGACGGAGCCGGCGGCGAGGTCGTGAATGGCGCGCCTCTGTTTCGTCGAGCCCATCGTGAAGAACGAGATCGCGCCCAGAACGATCTTGACCACGAATCGGACATAGGACGAGAAGATTCCGATCCTTGCGTCGGTGTCGCCGTACCGCCGGACCCGGATGCCCATGACGCGCTGGCCTACTGTACAGATCTGGCTCGTGAGCAGGGGCTCGTAGCCGAAGAAGATGAGCCAGAAGAAGGCGATGCGGACCGGCACCATGGCCTCTGCCTGGAACAGGACGGCCACCAGGATCATCACGACCATAAGGAAGAAACCGTCGATCAGGCTTGCGGCATATCTCCGTGTGAGCGGGGGCGGTATAACAGGCATCGGATGTCTCCCCTTCGGATGGGAATGTTGCTCCTCAGACATCTGTGTCCGCGAGGGCGCAGTCATTTCCCCTGGCGGGGCAGGTTCTCGAGAGAGGGTGGTATCTTTTGCGCTCCCCGTCTAACTCGATGAGCGGATCTCCTCGCAACTCCGACCTCTCTTGCCCAGGAGCGCCTTTCCTGGGTGCGCCGGCGTCCTCGCCGGCTTGTCCGGATGAATCGGCGGAACGCCGGCCATTGGAAGAGGAAGTGCCGGCGAGACGCCAGCGCACCCAGGAAAAGAAGCTGCCGCCGGGATGGCGGTCGCGAGGCTATGCTCCCCACTTTGAAAATTCCCTTCTCACGCAATCCCTAGGGTTTCGACTGCACGATGCCGTCCCCGCGGTCGTGGTCCAAGGATGGAAGGACGAGCTGGCCTGGATCGCGGGACTCCCCGCCTCAGACCCCAGGGAGATTCTGCTCCGCAAACTCATCGCCAAGTACGAGGACGCCGGCCATGGCGCCTGCTGGCTTCGGGACCCGCGCATCGCGACCCTCATGGAGGAGGCTCTGC
The DNA here is from genome assembly GCA_034667225.1 of Acidobacteriota bacterium. GTDB lineage: Bacteria > Acidobacteriota > Thermoanaerobaculia > Multivoradales > UBA5704 > DATMER01. The sequence continues at coordinate 105,507 of JAXDKG010000064.1, read as the reverse complement.
TTCACTTCGACGGTCAACGGTACAGGCTGATCGCCTGGTGCGTCATGCCGAATCATGTCCATGCGATGGCCGAGACCCGGGAGGATTGGCCCCTTGCCAGTATCGTGCACTCGTGGAAGTCGTACACGGCTCACCGGGCGAATTCGATCCTGGGCCGATCCGGGGATTTCTGGTTCCGGGAGTACTTCGATCGGTTTATCCGGGATGATCGGCACTTCACGAACGCGGTCAGGTATATCGAGATGAATCCGGTGAAGGCGGGATTGGTGGGGCGAGCGGAGGAGTGGCGTTGGAGTAGTGCTTGGTGGCGCGGGCGAGCGGAAGAAAAAACAGCCGGCGGGACGCCGGCGGACCCAGGGGAAAAAGAAGCAGGCTAAGTCACCGCTTGGTTGGAATCCACCTGCGGACCGACCTGCAGTAGTCCTCGTACTCGGCGCCGAACAGCCGCCTCAGTGAAGGCTCCTCGATGGCGAGGACGGTGAGATGGAACATGAGCGCGACAATGGCTGCATAGCTGAGGATCGCGGTTGAACGGAAGAGCACGGCCCAGCCGAACACGACGCCCAAGACTCCCAGGTACATCGGATTGCGTACGTACTTGTGCGGCCCACGGACGATCAGCTTCTTCGGCGGATCGATGGGCGCGGGAGTGCCCCGGCCCGTGACCGCGAAGTTCCACAGGCACCAGAAGTAGATGAAGGCGCCCGCCAGGAGCAGGGGCGCGGCAAGGAGCCAATCCTGGGCGGACGCGCCTTGCCAGCTCCCGGCGAGCCGGAGCGGGACGTACACCCCGACCGTTCCGGGGATCAGGACCGTGAACAGAAGGTTTTTGAGGAACAGGATCATTGAGGTTGATCGTACGGCACGTAGTTCTGCCACTGCCAGGGCGTGTAGACATCCGCGATCGAGACCTCCAGCAGTTCCTTGAAGACGCTTTCGCCGTTGGCGCTGTTGGTCATGAGCACGACGCCCATGCCGCTCTCCGGAAAGATGATCGAGTAGTGCTCGAAGCCGTCGCCGTGCCCCTCCTTGAAGGCGCCCCAGCCGTAGGGAGTCGTCAGGAGGCCCCAGCCGAGGCCGTAGCTCAGCTCGATGTCGTCGTTGTCGGTCGTGGTCTGCGCCGCCAGCGGGCCGAACTGGCTCTTCGACCGCAGCCGGATCTGGGGCGAGAACATCTCGTTCCAGGAAGACTCCTTCAAGCCCTTGCGGTTCAGGACGGCATGAATGAAGCGCGCGTAGTCTTCGGGTGTGGTCTCCAGCGTGCTCGGCGCCCGCGCCGCGTTGTCCTTGTCCTTTTCGAGAACCTCTCCCTTTTCGTCGTGGCCGTGGCAGTAGTTCGCTTCGAACCGAGGCTGCCAGGTGTAGCTGGAGGTGGCCATGCCGTACGGCTCGAAGATCTTCTCCTTCATCCACTCTTCGAGCGGCTTTTTCGTGTGCTTCTCGAGGATCACCTGTAGGAATGTGAAGCCTTCTCCCGAGTAGCTGTATCGGGACCCCGGCTCGAATTTCACGCGCAGCTTCTGATCCGGTTCGTCCCAGCGCCAGTTGGGGAATCCGGCGGTGTGGCTGAGGCACATGCGGGCGGTGATCTTCTTGTGGAGGACGTCATCCTTCAGGTCGGTGAGATCCTCGTGCCAGGCTTTTTCTCGACTGGCCGTAAGCGTGGAGACAGGCTGGTCCAGGTAGCTCACCAGCGGAGTGTCGAGATCGAGGATGCCATCTTCGGCGAGCTTCATGAACAGCACGGCGGAAACGGCCTTGCTGAGCGATGCGCCGTAGAACACGGTATCCATCCGGAGCGGTTCCCCGGTGTCCATGTTCTTGACCCCGAAAGCCCGGCTGTAGACGATCTCGCGGTCGTTGAAGATCGTGATCGCGAGGCCGTGCACGTTGGCTTTCTTCGTGAGCTCTTCGATGCGGGAGGTCAGCTCCTGCGCTTGGATCTTGGAGCCGTCCAGCCGTTTGATCACGTTTTGGGATGGCGCCGTCGAAGCGCATCCCGCGATCAGGGCGGCGAGAAGGAGAAGCGCGGTAGATCTCATTGGTTTTCCTGCTCCCGCCTGGCGTGAGCGGTGAGCGCGGCCGAGATGGCGGCGAAGCACAGGACGTTGCGGGCCCAGTTCATCGTGCCCCATTCGCCGGCTGCCCGTTCCAGCGTTTCGGGAGATTGCGACATCGGGTCAGAGAACAGCAGAGCGTTCCGCGGATAGTGATAGGTAAACGTGATGACGTCGGCGGCTACGACGAGGAGGAAGGCGGCCAGGAGCAACCCTCTGCGGCCTGCCGGGCGTTTCCAGCTCAGGATCAGAGAGAGGAGGGCCAGCACCTGAGTGGCCGGGGCCACGATGCGGAAGTAATTCCCCGGGTTGGCCGCGCTCCAGAACTGGCGCGCGTGGTCGAGGGTCTCCTGACCCTTGACGAAGTTGGGTACGTTGACGAGGGATTCATAGATTCCGGCCCCCAACAACATTCCGAGGCCGATGATCGTCCCGGCCAAGACGAGCTCGCGGATTGTTTTCATGGACAGATCATCGCACGGCGAACCTCCCGACGAGCCGTTCCTCGGAACAGAGGGGTTCGCACGCCGTGTCGAGCCGCCGGTAGTCCTCTTCGTTGGCGGTCTTGAACGCCTCGAAGTCCGCAGCGGCGTCCCAGCGGTCGAGGGTGAGATAAAGCTCCGGGGCGTCCGGATCACGCAGCAGCTCGGTGCCGCGATAGGCGGGGCTCCTCCGAAAGAGCCGCGCCCAATCCCCCTCGGGACCGTAGGCGCGCTCGAACTCGCCCTCCTGGCCCGGATACACGCGGAACTCCCAGGCGATGACGATCATGGCCTCATCTTCGGCTTGAGGCTCCTCAGCTCGTTTCCATTTGGGACACGAAGTCCGACCCGCCGGAAGAGGTTTTCGACTCCAGTGTAGAAGGAGTGGAGGAAAGCTCCGAGCGCGGACAGCTCAATGGCATCCGGCTCTTGGACGCGGCATCTCTCCAACAGGGGACGATGGATCTCGAAGAGCTGCCGGAGTTGTGCCTGCTCGACCTCGAGCTGCTCCTTCAGCTCAGGCCACACGCCGGAGGAGGCCCTTTCCCTTCAGGTACGTCGTGAACGGGTCGGCGCGATCCAGGTCGACGAGATCGACGGGCCGGTCGAAAAGGTCCCCCAGGCGCGCCAGCGCCGGATAGAAGCTTGCCGGAGGCAGCCCGGAGACGGCGAGGTCGACGTCCGAGCCTTTGCGGTTGCTTCCGGTCGCTACGGACCCGAAGACGTAGACCTCGCGCGCGCCCTCGGATTTCAGGAGAGCCGCCCCTCGGGTCAGAAGATCGTCCAGCAACTCTCGTTCGCTCACGGCATTTACCTCCTCTCAAGGATACTGCATGAACCTTGCACGTGCCTCCTTTCCGGGAGGGAGGTGCGCATGCAGGAGCAGGTCCCGGCTCCCGGGCCGGCACAAGGGCGGGTGAGAGCGCGCCTCCAGGCGGTGGTCGCGGTCGTCCTGGTCATCGCGTTCCTCAAGTGGAGCGCTGTGGCCACGATGCCGGTCGCCTTCGCGCTCTTCCTGATCGCCCTCGTCTGGCCCCTCCAGCGGAAGCTCGAAAATCGTCTGCCCAGCGGGGTCAGCTTCGTTCTTGCCGTGCTGGTGCTGCTTCTAATTGTCGGGCTCTTCATCGCGGCACTCTGGTGGACCGGCCAGGCTGTGGCCGAGCGGTCTTCAGAGTATGCGCCGCGGCTGCAGGCGGTTTATCAACAGGCTCAGGCCTGGGCCCGGAGCTATGGGATCGAGCTCGGGATGGAGAGCACTGGCGGCTCGGGGATCGCCCGGAGAGCCGCCGGGGCGGTCGCTTCGTCGGTCAGCATGATCCTTCTGATCCTGGCTCTGGCGATCCTCGGCTTGCATGAGGTCCGCAGCTTCCGGCGCAAGTCGGAGGCGGCGTTCGGAGAGAGCAAGGGCCGGCATCTGATCGAGACGGTGGAGACGATCGCCTCGAAGTACCAGCGCTACCTGCTGGCGCGCACCGTGGCGGCCCTGATCCAGGGAGTGTCGGTCTGGCTGTTTTCCCTGGCCATGGGCCTCGACTTCTCCTTCGTCTGGGGGCTGCTCGCCTTTCTCCTCAACTACATCCCTACGATCGGCTCGGCGGTGGCGGTGGTCCCCCCGGTCCTGTTTTCCCTGATCCAGTTCGATGGCCTGGGGCGTCCGCTGGCCGTGCTTCTGGGGATGGCTCTGCTCCAACTGCTGTGCGGTAACTACGTCGACCCCCTGATCCAGGGAAAGCTTTTGGCGCTCTCGCCGGTGGTGGTGTTGGCCTCGATCGTCTTCTGGGGCTGGGTCTGGGGGATCCCCGGCGCCTTGCTGGGGGTGCCGATCACGATCGGGATCGTCATCGCCACCGATCACTTTTCGAAGACCCGCTGGATCGCGCGGATGCTAGCCGAGTGAGTGCCAGAGGTGAAGGGTCGCGTATGCCCTCCACGGCCGCCAGGACTCAGCCAGGGCGGCGATGCGGCTTGGCGTCGGCGGCTCGGGGAGCAGCGCCCGGAGCGCTTTGATCACTCCGAGGTCGGCGGCCGGGAAGGCGTCCCGGTCCCCGAGGGTGCGCATGCGGACGTAGGAGGCGGTCCAGGGTCCTATGCCGGGGAGGGCGTCGAGCTCAGCCTCTGCTTCCTTAGCCGGAGCAGTCCGTAGCCGCTCCCAATCCAGATCGGCCAAAGCCAGACCGTGGAGCGACGCGGCCTTGGCCCGGGTCAGCCCCAGCTCAATGAGACCCTGCGTTCCGAGCGCCACCACGGCCTCGGGACGGGGGAAGGCCAGGAACGAATCAGGGGCCGGATCGCCCACCCTGCGGACGAGACGGTCCACCATGGTGCTCGCCGCAGCCAGGCTCACCTGCTGGCCCAGAATTGCGCGCACGGTGCCCTCGAAGGGATCGAGATACTGGGGGAGGCGGATCCAGGGGCGCGCTGCCACGAGATCCTTTAGGAGGGGATCGCCGGAGGCCAGCGTGTGAAAGGCGCCGAGGTCCACATCCAGGTCGAACATCCGAGTGACCAGACGGCGCAGCTTGCCGGGCGACAGGCGGGGGGACGAGCGGACCGTGAGCTCCCCCGGAAGGAAGCGGACGGCCAGCGTTACGGGCTGGCCGTCCACCCTCAGGCTGCGGCGATATTCTCCGTTTTCCACCCCTTCCAGGGAGGGAACGACGCGCGCGGCCAGAAACCCGAGGGTCCAAGCGAAGTCGAAGTCCGGCGGGGCCGGGAGCTTCACTGCGCCCGGCTCTCCAGCTCCAGAATCCGCCGCTTGCGCTCCTCGCCCCAGCGATAACCGCCGGAGTCTCCATCCCCTCGGATGACCCGGTGGCAGGGGATTGCGAGCGCCACCCGGTTGCTGGCGCAGGCTCGGGCCACGGCTCGGGCGGCGCTCGGCTTTCCGAGCGAAGCCGCGATCTCGCCGTAGGAGCGGGTCTCGCCGCGGGGGATCTCCTGGAGGGCCTTCCACACTCTCCATTGGAAGGCGGTGGCCCTCACGTCCAGAGGCAGGGCCAGGCGCGGATCGTGTCCCTCCAGATGGTGGACGATCGCAGAGGTCCAGCCTTCCAGCTCCTGATCGTCTCTCCGCTCGAGGTGCGCGTTCGGATACTCCTTGCGGAGGCCGGCTTCCAGCTCCGAATCCGAGGCGCCGAAGGTCACGGAGCAGACTCCGCGGTCGGTGGCGCCGACGAGCATCCGTCCGAGAGGGGAGTCGGCGATGCGGTAGCGGATCGTGGCGCCCTCACCACCGCGGCGGTAGGTGGCGGGGGTCATGCCCAGGCGGGCGTCGGACTGCTCGTATACCCGGCTGCCGGAACCGTAGCCGGCTTCATAGGTTGCCGTAGTCACGTCGTCTCCTTTCTTGAGATGGGTCTTCAGCCGCTCCAGCCGGCGGGCGCTCGCGTACTCCTTGGGAGTGAGGCCGGTCAGGCGCTTGAAGGTCCGTTGCAGGTACCAGGGGCTCAGGCCCACGGCCTCGCCGAGCTCGGCCAGGGTGACCGGCTCGTCGAGATGGGCCTCCAGCCAGGCGCGGGCGCGCTCGACCGACCGTTCGGGGTCGGTCGGTCCCGTGGCGCGGGGACGGCAGCGGCGGCAGGCCCGATAGCCCGCCCGCTCCGCTTCGTCGGCGCCGGAGAAGAAGGACACGCCCTGCCGTCTCGGGCGTCGCGACGGGCAGGACGGCCGGCAATAGATGCCGGTCGAGGACACCGCATAGACGAAGCGGCCGTCGAGCCGGCTGTCCCTGGCTTCTACAGCGTTCCAGGCTTGGGTGGGGTCGATCGTTTCCATGGCGCTAAGGTACCGCGTGGGAGATCCTCTCACCACCCGGACCTTGCTGTCGAAGTGGACCTCCCCCCAGGGTTAGGGAGTATCTCCGGCAGACGGCGGGCTGGGGACGGTTTTAGTACGAGGCTGGCGCCGCTTCGGCTTGGCCGATTCCCGGCGCCGGTTGTCTTCTTGGAGAAGCAGCAGCCCGATGAGGGCCGCGAAGCCCCCGGTAAGCGCTAGATAAGAGAGGCTGAGGGAGAGCCGCACGAGCTGGAGAGGCCGACCCCAGCAGGACTCGACGAGCGCAGTTTCGAGAGAAAGGGTCTTTAGGCACTCAGCATTACTGAGTTTCTGTCCACAGCCGCAGCCGGGGACCCGTGAGAAACCGATGATAATGGGAGTGGTCTTGAGTTGTCCCTTGCTATCCTTGTATTCGACTCGTTCAACAAAGACCGCATGGAGCGTCATAAAGACCACCAGCCCGGCGAGCAGACCTGATAGCGCGAGGCCAAACCGGCGGCGCAGAGCACGACGGCTGATGTATTCGCCAGAATAGAACTGCACCGCCGCAGCGATCAGCCCCATCAGAAAGACGGAGACGGGGAGCAGCATCCCATGCATGTTGTCTGGGAAGAGTTGCAGGAGGGCCTCCATACCGGGGACTCTCCCCAGGAACGGTGCCATCCCGAGACCTACACCGATACCAAAACCTACGACATAGCGGACAAGCCTACGGGCAAGGGGAGTCGGCAGCGGCACCGTTGCCTTAGGCTTCTTCACAGGCATGTCTCCTCCGGACTCGAGCCGCTCCGTAGAGCGCAACCCTGCAAGTCGAAGTCGCAGGAGATCAGCGGCTGTGCGTTGAACAGCAGGTCAAGATAGCCGCAATCTTCCGGAGCTGAGCCGTCCCGGGCCGGCTCGCAGCGGATCCACGATCTAGCGAGCTTTGCTTTGTACGCATACAGCCCCCGGAACAGAGCAATCTTCTCGATGGTGTGAGTTTCCCGCAGGCTCTTGGGATGGCTCGCCGGGTACAGCAGGACCCGGGCACCGCTCTTCGGCCGGCTCACAACGCAGAGGTCCACGAGCAGATCCTGCTCATTCGAGACCTTCGTCAACCAGGCGAGCAGCCGCGCGATCCGGTTCAGGGCAGATTCGGACGAAGAGGACTGCTGCTGCCAAAAGGCGACCAATGCAACCGTTTTTTGAGGAGCGGCAGGCAGACTCAACCCGGTCGCCTGCTTTGCCTCGGAGCGAGCCTTGCGAAACTCCGCGAGGACGGAGTCCTGCATTGCGATCAACTCCGAGTAGCTGCCCAGGATGTCCACTAGAGCTGCTTCCGTCTGATCGAGTAAGGCCGCTATGGCTTGTTGTGACTGGGACAGGCCGGAGAGGGTTTGGCGCCAGCTGAGAAATGAGGCGTGCAACGCGGCTAGCCTCGGAGCAATATCAGCCGCGATCCGTGCCGCCTCCTGCGAGGCGTCTCGAGAGTAAAAGCGGCAATCAAATTGAGCATTACCTGCTTGGAGTGTCCTGACGATAATCTGAGCCTCATTTTGGCTGCCGCCCCGAGTACGGATTATCTGATCATTTCCCCCCTCCAAGAGGACCACCGACGGAGAAAAATTGTGCACCCGCAACTCGACTGGTTCACTCGTACCCTCGACCCACATACGCCAAGTTGTTGAGCGGCCCATGGTCAGGCTATCTTGGAGCTCGCTGCAGACCCGGAGAGACGCCCTGCCAGGGTCGGTCTTACACTTGGGCTGAGCCGATGCGGGAAGAGCCAGGAAGAGAGAAAGCAGCGGAACCACCCACCCGGGGCGCCTCACGGACATTTGGAAGGTCATAAAGAATTATAAAGCAATTGCCGACTCTTCGCGCTGCCCGACGATCGACAAGACCACCGGTGAGGTCAAGCCGCCCAGATATGATCCCGCGACCGCCCCTCATGCTTGCTCACATACAGCGCCTGGTCGGCTCTTTCGGTAACCTCGGAGAGCGTCCGGCCGTGCTCGGGGTAGGCGGCCAGGCCCATGGAGACCGAGACCTGCAGGATAACCCCCTCGATCCGCAGCGGGTGCTCGGTCAGGTAGGTCCGCACCCTCCTACAATAGGCGAGCCCTCCTTCCCGCGTGGCACCTTCCAGACGGATGATGAACTCGTCGCCGCCGATCCGCGAGCAGAGGTCGTCGCCTCGCGCCGCGCTCCTCAACGCCTCCGCGACCGTGCGGATCAGGTCGTTGCCATGCGCGTGGCCGTAGGTGTCGTTGACCCGCTTCAGATGGTCGGCGTCGACCATCACGATCGTGTAGGGCTTCTCGAGCTTGGCCCGCAGGTCCGACATGGAGGTGAAATGGCGCAGATTGGGCAGCCCGGTGAGGGCGTCCGTATGGGCGGCGAGGTAGAGCGAACGCTGGAGATTGGCGCCCAGGCTGCCGGATTCGGCGAAGAAGTAGGCCACCAGCCAGAGCGCGGTCAGCGGCCAGGCCAGGTTCGTCACGGATTCCCAAGCGTCCGCGTAGGCCACCCCCATGGCGAGGATGGTCGCCGCGCCGGCCTTGGCGTAAGTCTCTCGCCGGCTCACCGTCGCCGTGCTGGCGTAGATCACCAGGTAGTAGAGAAAGAACAGCGGGCTGCGGGTGGCCCCCGAGTACAGGATCACGGCGGTGATCCAGGCCAGGTCGAGCAGCGCCTCGACCCGCATGCGGCGATCGACCGGGAAGCCGGCGAAGAGCCGCGAGTGGAGACCCAGGGTGTAGAGCATCATGGCGCCGGCCAGCGACCAGAGGACCGTCCGGTCGGCGCCCGGGGCGAGCACGCTGTAGAGGACGACCAGGGCCGCCGCCAGCCAGTGCAGGTTCCGCACGAGGGGCGAGTACGAGCGAAAGCGCTCGCGCTCGATCGCCGCGAGGGCGGTCGAGGTCTCCAGCGTGCGGGTATCCACCTCGCCAGACGTCGTCGTCATGAGCTCTGAATGAACTATAGCGCAGTCTGCATGGAACGGGCCGAAGGAGATACCGGCGCGGGCGGGTGCCCGCGCCGGGAGAAGGTGGGTCAGATGAACCGCGAGCGGACGCCGGACAGCTTCGAGGAGCTCCGGAGCTGCTCCTTCAACTGACGGATCCGCTGGGCCCTGAGGGTAAACGATGCCCGGACCAGGGAGTCGTCGCCTGTGGGCAGCGGCATGGTGGGGAGGAACCGCGGCACGCGCCGCGCGTGCGTCACGCTCTCGAAGCCCGAGGCGATCTTGATCAGCGTGGGCTCGCTGTAGGCGGTGCCCATGAAGCTGATGCCGACCGGCAGCACCCCGAAGGAGTTGCCCGCGGTGACGTTGATGATCGGGTAGCCGGCCATGGCAGCCGGGAACGAGCTGGCGCCGAGGAAGTGGTCGCCGTTGACCAGATCGGTGGGCCAGGCGGGCGAGCCCGTGGGCGCGACCAGGGCATCCAGGTCGTTCGCCGCCAGGGCGGCGTCGATCCCCTCGTCGCGGGAGAGCCGGTGGCTGCGCTCCAGGGCCTCGACGTAATCCTGGTCGTTGAAGACCTCCTGCTCGGCCAGTTCGAAGAACTCCTGCCCGAACCACTTCAGCTCTTCCTCGGCGTGGTCGATGTTGAACTCGATGGCGTCGGCCAGCGAGTGGATCGGCACGTCCGTGCGGGTCGCGAGGTAGGCGTTCAGGTCGCGCTTGAACTCCCAGATCAGAACGATGATCTCGGCGTCGTCGGTCAGGAGCTGGTCCATGGAGGGGAGGTCCGCCGGATCGACGAGCACGGCGCCCGCTCCCGCCATGGCTTCGAGGGCCGCCTCGTAGATGGCGTCGGTCTCGCGGCTGTAGCCGGTGACGCCGTTGCGCATCACGCCGATGCGGGCGCCGGTCAGGCCATTGGGATCGAGGAACTGGGTGTAGTCGGTGTGGAAGTGGCCGGCGCTGCCGGCGGTGGCCGGATCGCGGGGATCGACTCCGACGAGGGCGCCGAGCACCGCGGCGGCGTCGGCCACGGTGCGGCCATAGGGTCCGACCGTGTCCTGGCTGTGGGAGATGGGGATCACGCCGGCGCGGCTGGTCAGCCCCACGGTCGGCTTGATGCCCACCACGCCGTTGAGCGAGGCGGGGCAGACGATGGAGCCGTCCGTCTCCGTGCCGAGGGCGACGGATGTGAAGTTCGCGGAGACGGCGGCGGCCGATCCCGAGCTGGAGCCGCAGGGGTTGCGGTCGAGCACGTACGGGTTGCGCGTCTGGCCGCCGAGGCCGCTCCAGCCGCTCGTCGAGCCGAAGCCGCGGAAGTTCGCCCACTCGCTCAGGTTGGCCTTGCCCAGGATGACCGCGCCGGCCGCCCGCAGGCGCGCGGCCACGGTGGCGTCCTGCGGAGCGGGGTCGCCGACCAGGGCGAGGGAGCCCGCGGTGGTCATCATCTGGTCGCCGGTGTCGATGTTGTCCTTGAGGAGGATGGGGATGCCGTGGAGCGGGCCGCGCACGTGGCCGTTCTTGCGCTCCTTGTCCAGGGCCTTGGCGATGTTCCGGGCCTGCGGGTTGATCTGGATGACCGAGTTGACGTTGGGGCCGCGCTGGTCGAGCGTCCGGATGCGCTCCAGGTACATGTTGACGAGGTCCTGCGACCTGAGGCCGCCGCGCTCCATGGCGGCCTGGAGCTGGGCGATGGTGGCCTCCTCGATCTCGCGGGCCGGCTCGGCGCGCGGTATCGGGTCGACGGGGGCTGCAGCGGCGGAGCCGGGAAGGGCCCCCGCCATGGAGGCGCCGGCGCCCGCGAGGGCGCTCCAGCGCAGGAAGGACCTTCGGCTTACTTCTCCCTTGCTCTCGTCTTCGTCGGCAGACATGAACGGAGCCTCCTCTTCAGATGTGGACGTGGGGAAAACGCGCGGGCCGTCCCGCCCCATCGCGGGACGAGCCTTCGCACGCATTCTTCCACAACTCGATGACGACGGGGGAGCCGGCCGGTGCTACTTACGGGCGAACTTCTTGTTGGCTTCGACCGCGGCCTGCTGGAGCAGCTTGGCCTGCTGGGCCGGGATGCTGAACTTCGTGCCGTCGCGGAGCTTGAACTGGGACGGCAGCCCGATGGGCGACTTCTTGTAGATCTGCTCGTACATGACCAGGGCGACGAGATAGGACCCGGTCTTCGACGGGTGCAGGTCGTCGAAGGAGTAGAGCGGCAGCTTGGGATCGAGCTTCCAGGCCTCCTGCCAGGCCTCGCCGCCCGGAAAGAGCAGCCCGTCGATCATCTCGGCGGCGGTGCGGTAGGTCTCGCTGCAGCGGTCGAAGTCGCTCGCGAGGCGGGCTCTCTCGGGCCAGACCATGAACAGGGCGGGCCTGGCGCCGACGGCGCGGATCTCCTTGGCGAACCGCGGCGCGTACTCGTACATGGTGGGGCGCCCGTCCCAGGCCGAGGGGCCGTGCTGCATCACGACGAGCTCCCAGCCGCCCTTCTGGATCGCCTGCACGGCCCGGCCCTCGTTCCAGTGGTCCTCCAGGCTGTAGCCGCCGTAGACGACCGACTCGTGGAAGAGCCGCTTCTGGCCGGTCGCGGCAGCCAGCGCCTCGACGATCGCGGGCAGGTCGTTGCTGTAGGTGAAGCTGTTGCCGATGAAGAGCACGCGCCGGCCGTTCTTCCTGGCCTCTGCCGTTTCGGCCTCCTGAGCCTTGCTGTTGCCGAGTCCGAAGAGTCTAGCCATAAGGAAAACCGCCGCACACGCGCAGAGGAACGTGAATATCCAACGGGAACGGGTAGATCGCGTCATGGGCGCGGATGATACTACGGCTGGGCGACCACCTTGCAGGTCGAGGGCTCCGAGCCGTCCTTCGGCATCAGCCGGATCTCGAGCTGCCGCGACTGTCCGACCACGCGCACGCCCGGGCAGGTGACCTCGGCGTAGCCGTCGGGAGCGGCCGTGACGATATAGACGCCCCCGGCGAGGCCGTCGAAGAGGACCTTGCCCTGGGCGTCCGCCGCCTTATTCTGGCTCTGGCCGCCGGCCTTCATCAACGTGATCTGGACTGCGGCGATCGGGCTGCCTTGAGCGTCCAGGGCCTGGGCACGGACGTCTCCGTTGTTCTGCGCGGCACCCGGACCCGCTCCGGCGAGCAGGGCCAGCATGACGGCGGAAAGAAGAGGGAAGCGGAACCTGCCTTCGCTCGACATCTAATGTCTCCTTTCGATTCCAGCCCTCTAGGGTACTACGGTGTCCGGCCGATCGGCCATCCGGACAAGCGTCTGCTGCATCAGGGCGCAGAGGGTCTCGGTGCCGTCCCTCTCCACGAAGACCTCGATCTGGCAGACGGTGAGGGTGCGCCCGGACTTGACCACGCGGGCGCGGGCGACGGCGGCATCCCCGCGTCCCGGAGCGAGCAGGTTCACCTTGTACTCCACGGAGAGGACCGAATCCCCGGCCCCCATGAGGGTGTAGCCGGCGTAGCCCCCGGCACTGTCGGCGATGGCGCTCAGGGCACCGGCGTGGAAATAGCCGTGCTGTTGGCCCAGGCCTTCGCGGAAGGGCAGGCGGATCTCGCAGGCGCCGGGCTCCACCCGGGTCAGCTCGGCGCCAAGGCTCGCCATGAAGCCCTGGCGCGCGAAGCTGGCGCGCACCCGGGCGGCGAAGTCGGGATCGGACGGTGTCGGAAGATGGGGCATGGGCAGGCTCCTCGGGGCATGGCTGCGCAAACCCATACCATGACACACGCCCCACTGTAGAGACGCCCCGTGGGGCGTCTTCTCCGGCGCCCGCTGACCGGCTGTGATCTCTGGAAGGGTATCGCCGCCACGAGACGCCCCGCGGGGCGTCTCTACAGTGGGAGGGCACAGCGATTGATCAGGCAACGGGGCGCGGTCCGTCTCCGTATACCTCGGCAGGCAGTTTTAACCGGGAGCGGACCGCATGAGCGCAGGGAGCTTTCTCGTCTGGATCGCCTTCCTCCTGGCACCCCAGGGGGCTCCTCCCAAGCCCCCTGCCTGGGACCTCAAGCTTGGCTTTTCCTATCTCGCCACCACCGGCAACGCGGATACCTCGTCGGCCGGGTTCGACGCCCGCTACGTGCAGGAATGGTCCGGCTGGGGGCTGGAGGCCACGGCGGCCGCGGTCCGCGCCACCCGCAACGAGCGGGAGACGGCCGAGCACTACAACTCCCAGGTGCGCGGCCGGCGCAAGCTCGGCGACGGCACCGAGCTGACCCTCGGGCTCCAGGGCGAGCGCAACCGCTTCGCGGGCATCGACGCCCGCACGCTCCTGGACACGAGCCTCCTGCAGCCGCTCTTCCAGTCTCCCGAGTGGAAGGTGCAATCCTTGACCGGTATCTCGTGGACTCGGGAGGACCCGCTGGGGGGCCGGCCGGAGAGCGACAACCTCGGCGGCCTCGTCCAGCTCCAGGCCGCGGGCAAGCTCTCCCCGACCGCGGAGCTCGCCGGCCAGACCACCTGGTTCCCGGATCTCGAGGAGCCGGACGACTACCGCTTCCAGGGACAGGTGAGCGTCCAGGCCGCGCTCAACAAGCATCTGGGCGTGCGCGTCGGCTACGACCTCAAGTACGACAACGAGCCCGTCCAGGGCTTCAATCGGATGGACACGAGCACGACCGCCTCCCTCGTGCTCCAGCTCAACCGCAAGTAGCTGGCCCGAATCTCGCTAGGGAAGAGACGCATGAAGAAGAGGATGTTTCTCTTCCCGCTGTTGATCCTGGCTCTTCTCGCCGGTTGCGATGGCGGTGGCGGCAGCGGCCCCACGGAGCCGACGCCCACGCCCCCGCCCAACGTCAACGTCCAGGGAGTCTGGATCGGCACCGCGAGCTCGCTCTCGGCGCGGGGTACCTGCCTGGCGGATGCGTTCCTGCCGGTCACTGTGCCCGCGGTCTGGACCATCCAGCAGACCGGCGCCTCGATCACGGCCGCGGAGGTCCTCAACAACGCGCAGGTGTGCGGCTTCACGGGCACGGTGCGCGGCAACACGGTCGAGCTCCAGCTCGACCCTTCCCGCTCGCAGGCGGTCTGCAGCGTCCAGAACCTGGCCTGCCCCGGACCCCGGCCGGTCCGCATCGAGCTGATCGCTTCCCGTACCACCATGGTCGGCGTCGTGGGCGGCAACCGCATGACCATCACGAGCAACACGGTCTGGCGGGCGGTCGAGCTCAATACCGGCAACTCCCTGGGCGACTACGAGGTCTCGGGCCGCCAGGACCTCACGAGGTAAGACTCCATGCCTGTCCAGGTGCGCGGTTGTTGTTGCGGGATCCCTTTCGGCTGCGGCGCGCTCGCCCTCCTGGGCTTGGCCGCGTCCCTTGCCGCCGCTCTCTTCTAACGCCGTCGCAACACGTGTGGAGCATCTCCGGCGCGGCGTTTCCAGCGCAACACCCGAGGGGCGTCTCCGGCAGGCCGGAGCACCTCGGCCTCGACGGTCCTCTCCCGACCCGCGTAGATCGCGGTCGCCACGACCTCGTAACGTCCTGGGGAGAGGAAGCGCACCTCGCTGCGCAGCCGGCCCGGGCCGAGCCCGTGCTCCGGAGCTCCGTGGTAGGACGCGTCCTCGCCGAGCTCCGCCAGGGTCTCGGCCATGGCGGCGTCGGAGAGCGCGGTCAGGGTGACGGACTGGGCCTCGCGGCGGACGAGCCGCATGCGGAGCTGCAGCGAGGCCGCCACCAGGGCGAGGCCGATCGAAAGCAGGAGGATCGCCAGCAGCACGGCCGCCAGCGCGAATCCCTCTTCCCGTCTCACCATGCGGAGCCCAGACCGGCTCCGCGGGGAGCTACCAGGAAGGTCTCGGAGCGTTCCTCGGACCGGGGGCCGCGGTTCCCCGGCAGCGCGGGGAGCAGCCCGCGGCGAATGGCGCTACGGCGATGGCTCAGGCTCACGGCGACCAGCCCGGGTGCGATCGGGGCACAGCTCCAGGAAGTCACGCCGTACAAAGCCGGGGACTCTCCCCGGACCTTGCCGGTCTCGTCCAGGACGGTCCGGCGCAGCTCGTCGCCGACCCTCTGGTACACGACCAGCCCGGCGGGATGGCCCTCGAGGAGGAGCGCCGGCCCTTCCAGCCCCTCGATGACCTCGAAGCCCGCCGCGGCCCGGATGTCGCCCCGCAGCCGCGCCGCGACGAGAGGCATGGGCGCGTCGGCCTGCTCGGCCGCGGCAGCCGTGAGCATCTGCGCTCCCTCCATCATCACCTGCGCCGCAAGGGCGAGCGCCAGGGACATCAGGATCAGAGAAATCAGCAGCTCGACGAGGGTGAAGCCGGCCTGGGAGCCCTCCAACCGGCCGTTTGAAGCGGAAACGAGTGGGTAGCTCCCTCCAACGGCTCGTTGGCTGCCGGAAACGAGTGGTTGGCCCCCTCCAACGGCTCGTTGGCAGCTGGAAACGAGCGGGTGGCCCGCTCCAACGGCTCGTTTCCAGCTGGAAACGAGTGGGTGGCCCCCTCCAACGGCTCGTTGGCAGCCGGAAACGAGTGGGTGGCTCGCTCCAACGGCTCGTTTGCAGCCCCTGGCACTCATGGCCGCCACACCAGCGTATCGACCTGTCGCTCGAATGTCTGGTTCCGGACCCGGTACACCGCGCGGAGGTTGACCCGGTAGAGCCCCGCCGGCCGGGATTCGGGCTCGACCTCGACCCAGACCACGGGATCGTCCGGCGTCCCCGCGCCGTAGCGCGCGGACTGGAGGGGAAGGACCCCGGTGCGCAAGGCTTCGAGCGTGGAGTCCAGAGCGCCCAGGGCATCCCGCTGGGCATCGAGCCGGCGCACCACCCCGGGCTGTCCGAAGAGGAGCGGCAGCCCCATCAGCAGGGCCACGCTCAGCAGAACCAGGGCGACGAGGCTTTCGACGAGGATCGAGCCGCGTTGACGGGAAGGCATGGGTGCCGCCGGAGACATTCCGGCATTGTACCGGCGGCGCCCTGGAAGGAGGGTCCTACAGCTCTGCCGCCCTGTTCCGCTCGCGGACCGCGGCCACGATCAGCCAGAGACCGACGCCGATCAGGAGGACCGGCCAGAGGTCGTAGAGCCAGCGGAGGTCGAGGTCGACGTACTGCTCCAGCGTGGCGACGATGCCGAGCAGGGTCAGGACGATTCCGGCGATCAGCCCACCCTGGCCCGCCCTCGGGTGCTGCGGCTGGTCGAGCAGCCCCAGATCCTGGGCATAGCCGTAGTTGATGAGCATGGCCTGGCGGTAGGAGTCCAGCATGCTGAAGGCCCAGAAGAAGATCATCGTCATGACGAAGAAGGCATTTCCGGCGTGGTCCACCAGGCCCATCAGGCCCGCCACGATCAGGAACTGGATCAGGCCCCTCACGTAGAGGCCGTTGTAGATGTTGCCCATGCCCGGGAAGCCGGACAGCACGCCGGCGAGCAGCGGGCGCTTGCGCTCGAATGGCAGGCGCCCCGCGGGCAGCGAGGCTGCCGAAGCCGTCTCGGCGGGCGGTTGAGTTTCAGGATATTGCGGCCAGGAGCTCTCGGCGGGGGTCATCTGATTCTCCTTGTGATCAGGGGTTCGAGGGAACGAAGAGATTGCGAAAGCTCGTCCACCTGGTGATCCAGGCTGCCGAGCGAATCTTCGAGGGAACGGCGGGTCTCGCCGACCCGCTCGCGGACGGTGTCTTCCCAGACGTCGAGGCGCTCTGATACGACATGGGACATCCTGTCGGCCGCCTGCCGGCCGAGCTGAACCGGGTTGCCAGCGGTGAGACCCACCAGGACGGCCATCAGGTAGCTAGCGGCCACGGCGTAGCGCGAGGTGCGGACCCACGCCGGTATTGGGTGAGAAACGGGACGCGGAGCCGGGCGGCGGGCCAGCCCGCGAAGGCGGTCCCGCAGCGGATCGGGAAGCGGAGCCTGAGGCAGCGGCAGCCGGGGGCCGGGAGCCGTCGCGCCGGGGATTGCGCGCAGCTTCGAGCGCAGCCGGGCCGGCAGCGGGACCTTGAAGGCAGCCCGCTCCATCGCCGCGGCATAGGCAGAGCAAGCCGGGCAGCTCCGCGGGTGCGGATCGCCGGGCGCAAGCTCGGCCCGGAACTGGCGGCAGGCCGGCTTCAGCATGGCGATACCTCCAAAGCCGGGCTGGTATCGGCGGGGTTACGCTCGGTCCAGCGGGAGCGGAAGCGGGCATGGACACGCTCCGCCACGTCCAGCCGGGCGCGGTGGAGCCGCGACTTCACGGTTCCCATCGGGATATCCAGGTAGGACGAGACCTCCTCCAGGCTCCAGCCCTGGAGGTCGCGCAGCAGCACCACTTCGGCCAGGTCCTCGGGCATCTCGCGGAGCGCCGAGTGCACGGCCTCGATCTCCTCCCGCCACTGTGCCCGGGCCTGGACATCCTCCGCGCCCGGGATATGGGCGAGGATCTCGTCCGACATCCAGACGGAGCGCCGCTCCTGGCGCATGCGGCGGTAGTGATCGATGCACAGGTTGCGCGACAGGCGCAGGGCCCAGGAGGCGAGCGGGCAATCCCCCCGGTATTGGCGAAGGTTCTGGTGGAGCCGCAGGAAGATCTCCTGCGTCAGGTCCTCCGCCTCCTCCCGCGAGCCCGCGAAGTGGAGAGCGAGGTTGTAGAGCCTCCCGCCGTACAGGTCGATCAGCTCGTCCCAGGCGTCGGCCTGCCCCGCGGCGGCGCGCCGGGCGAGGAGCAGGTCGGTGGACGGGTTGGGGGACGGGTTGGGGGAGATATCGGGGGCGATCATCGGAATCTCTCTTCTCTCCCTAAGACGAGAGCGCGAGGAAAAAGGTTCGCGGACCTTTCAGATGACTTGGCACAGCTTCTGCGTAACTCTGCGGCGCAAGGGGGGAAGAGAGAGACACGATCCTTGCTGAAGTGGAGTCGTTTCATGCAATTGCGCCGTGCAGTGCCGTACCTTCTCGTAGTAGCCGGTCTCCTTGCCGCGCCCGCTGCCGCAACCCTCCCTTCCGGCTTCAGCGACGTCCTGGTCACGACCCTGACCGGCCCCACGGCGCTGGCGTTCACTCCCGACGGACGTCTCCTGATCGCGCAGCAGGCCGGCATCGTGCGCGTCTACAAGGATGGCGCGCTTCTCTCCACCCCGGCCCTGACGATCCCGAGCAGCAACATCTGCAACGACTTCGAGAACGGTCTGCTCGGCATCGAGAAGGACCCGGGCTTCAAGACCAACGGCTGGGTCTTCCTCTACTACACGGCGAAGAGGCCCGACGCCGTCTGCGTCAACCGGGTCTCGCGCTTCGTCATGACCGGCGACACGATCAACCTCGCCAGCGAGACCGTCCTGATCGACAACATCCCGGCCGCGAACGGCAACCACAACGGCGGGGACCTGAAGTTCGGCTGGGACCGCTACCTCTATATCAGTGTGGGTGACGGCGGCTGCGACTATGCCGGGGACAGCGGCTGCCAGGGGCGCAACGACGCCTCGCGGGACGAGCACGTCCTGATCGGCAAGATCCTGCGCATCACGAGCCAGGGCACCATCCCGGACTCGAACCCGTTCCACGGGACGGGGACCGCCCGCTGCAACGCCGCCGGCCGGACCGATCCCGGCAAGAGATGCCAGGAGACTTTCGCCTGGGGGCTCCGCAACCCGTTCCGGATCGCCCATGACCCCAACATCGCCGCCGTGCGGCTGTTCATCAACGACGTGGGCCAGAACCTCTGGGAAGAGATCGACCTCGCCCAGGCCGGCGCCGACTACGGCTGGAACTGCAAGGAAGCGTCGCGGACGAACAGCACCACGGCAAAATGCCTGCCGCTGCCGCCGAACCTGAAGCCGCCCTTCTACGAGTACGAGCACGACGTCCTCGTGCCCGGGACGAGCGTGAGCGGCTGCGGCTCCGTCACCGGCGGCGCCTTCGTGCCCAACCATCTCTGGCCCGGCTTCGACGGCGCCTACCTGTTCGGCGATTACGTCTGCGGCGCGGTCTTCAAGCTGACCGAGTCGGGCGGCACCTGGAGCGCCTCGGACTTCGTCACCGGCCTCGGCCCGGACAGCGCCGTGACCATGCTCTTCGGCCCCTCGGGCAACTCCCGGGCGCTCTACTACACGACCTACTCGAACGGCGGACAGGTGCGGAAGATCTCCTACGACCTGCCCGGCAACGACCCGCCCGTGGCCGCGGCCTCCGCCAATCCCACTTCCGGCCCGGTGCCGCTCGCCGTCACCTTCAGCGCGGCCGGCAGCAGCGACCCCGAGGGCGACTCCCTGCTCTATTTCTGGGATTACGGCGACGGCAGCCTCGAGGAGGTCACGGCCAGCGTGCAGATCCAGCACAGCTATGCGGCCGCCGGCACCTACGTCGCGACCCTGCATGCGCGCGACTCCAACTTCGAGTTCTCGGCCCCCGCCACGATCGAGATCCAGGTCGGCAACAGCGCGCCCGAGCCGGCCATCTCATCGCCCGCCGCCGGGGAGACCTTCCGTGTCGGCCAGACGGTGACCCTCACGGGCAGCGCCAACGATCCCGAGGACGGGCCGCTCCCTGCCTCGGCCCTCTCCTGGACCGTGCTTCTGCACCACAACGGCGACCACACCCACCCGGTGCTCGGGCCGTCGGCGGGCAACGGGCTGACCTTCACCGCGCCCGCGCCCGAGGGCCTCAGCGCCACGGAGCTCAGCTTCCTGGAGGTCCGGCTGACGGCCAAGGACTCGAAGGGGGTGGCCAAGACCGTCACCCGCGACTACCACCCGAACCGGGTGCCCCTGACGTTCGAGACGGACCCGGACGGTCTCACGGTGAACCTCAACGACGAGCCCTACCCGGCGCCAGCGACGGTCACCTCCTGGGAGGGGTACGGGCTTGCCGTGGCCGCTCCGAGCCAGAACCACGACGGCCAGCTCTACCTGTTCAAATCCTGGTCGGACAACGGCGCCGCCAGCCATGTGGTCACGACGCCCGCCGCGGCCGCGACCTGGACCGCCACCTTCGAGCCCGCTCCGCCGCCGGAGCCCGCGGACTTCCACACTCTCACCCCCTGCCGGGTCGTGGACACGCGGGTGACCGGTCAGGGGCCGGCGCTGCAAGCCCAGACGGAGCGCACGATCAACGTCACCGGCCTTTGCGCGGTCCCGGCCACGGCCCGCGCGGTTGCCGTCAACCTGACCGTGGTCAGCCCAACGCAAGCGGGCTACCTGCGGGTCACGCCCGTGGATTCCGCGTCCGCCAACACCACCTCGATCAGCTTCCGGGCAGGGCAGACCCGCGCCAACAACGGCATCTATGGGCTGAGCGATGCCGGCACCCTCTCGATCTATTGCGGCCTCTCCTCGGGATCGACGCACTTCGTGCTGGATGTGTTCGGATACTTCGAATGAGAGCGATAAGCTGATAGATTGCGGGAGGCCAGAGGAGGATCCAACGATGTCCCGCTCGATCTTTCGGCTCCTGCCGGTCCTGATGCTCGCGGCGGCTCCGCTCGCGGCGACCGTCCCCGCCGGTTTTACCGATAGCCTCGTCACCAGCCTGGGCAGCCCGACGGCCCTGGCCTTCACCCCCGACGGCCGGCTGCTGATCACCCGCCAGCCCGGGGTTCTGCGGGTCTACCAGGGTGGGACGCTGCTGGCGACTCCCGCCCTGACCTTCCCGGCGAGCTCCATCTGCAGCAACAGCGAGCGCGGGTTGCTGGGCGTCGCCGTGGACCCGGCCTTTGCGACGAACCACTACATCTATCTGTTCTACACATTCAACAAGTTCAACACCTGCCCGGAGGGCAGCCCTTCCTCGACCCTCAATCCTGTCAACCGGGTCTCCCGCTTCACGCTGCCGGACAGCAATGTCATCGATCTGGCCACGGAGCTGGTGCTGGTGGACAACATGCCGTCGCCGAATGGCAACCACAACGCGGGGGACCTCCACTTCGGCCGCGACGGCTTCCTCTACCTCTCGATCGGAGACGGCGGCTGCGACTATGCCAACAACAGCGGCTGCGCGGGTCAGAACAACGCTTCCCGCGACCAGAACGTGCTGACCGGCAAGATCCTGCGCATCACGAAGACCGGCGGCATTCCGGCCGGCAACCCCTTCCAGGGAGCGGGCACGGCGCGCTGCAACGTCACCGGGCAGACGACCGCGGGCAACAAGTGTCAGGAGACTTTCTCCTGGGGGCTGCGCAACCCCTTCCGCTTCACCATGGACCCGAACGCCGCCGGCACCCGGTTTTTCATCAACGACGTCGGCCAGGGCCGCTGGGAGGAGATCGACGAGGGCACGGCGGGCGCGGACTACGGCTGGAACCTGTGCGAAGGGGCCCACAACAACAATTCCGACGCCGCCTGCTCGAACGCCCCGCCGGGCCACGTCGGCCCGGTCTACAACTACAAGCACGGCCAGGTGATCCCCGGCACGACCAGCCCGATCAATTGCAACTCGATCACCGGCGGCGCGTTCGTGCCCAGCGGCGCATGGCCCGGGTTCGATGGCTCCTATCTTTTCGGCGACTACGTCTGCGGCGAGATCTTCAAAATGACCTTCTCGGGAGGTTCCTGGTCGGCCGTGGACTTCGGGCAGAGCCTGGGGGGCGTGACCACGATGATCTTCGGCCCCCACGGCAGCGGCGGCCAGGCGCTCTACTACACGACCTACGCGAATGGCGGCGAGGTGCGCAAGATCTTCTATGACCAGCCGGGGAACGACCCGCCGGTCGCGGTGGCCTCGGCGAGCCCCACTTCCGGCCCGGCGCCGCTCAGCGTCACCCTGGATGCGACCGGCAGCTCCGACCCCGATCCGGGCGACACCCTGACCTATTTCTGGAACTTCGGCGACGGCACGGCGGAGGTCTCGACCACGAGCCTGACGATCGGTCACATCTACACGACTGCCGGCACCTACACGGCCTCGCTGCGTGCCCGGGACAACAACTTCGCCTTTTCGGCCCCGGATACGGTCGTCATCCAGCCGGGCAACTCAGCGCCGGTCGCGGCCATCGCCTCGCCCTCCGCGGGACAGACCTTCCGCGTCGGCCAGACCGTGACCCTCACGGGCAGCGCCACGGACTCCCAGGACGGCACCCTCCCGGCCTCGTCCCTTTCCTGGACCGTGTTTCTGAACCACAACGGCAACCATACCCATCCCTGGTTCTCGGGCACGGGCAACAACCTGACCTTCACGGCTCCGGCTCCCGAAGACCTGGACGCGACCGACGGCAGCTTCCTGGATGTGCGCCTCACGGCCACCGACTCCGGCGGGCTGACCGGCAACGCGCAACGCAACATGCAGCCGAGCAAGATCACCCTGACGCTGGACACTCAGCCGGCCGGCCTGGACCTGACGGTCAACGGCAGGCAGGTCACCGGGCCATACACATTCACCTCCTGGGAAAGCTGGGGGATCGACGTGTCGGCGCCGAATCAGTCGGACGGCACGGACACCTGGATCTTCACCTCCTGGTCGGACGGCGGCGCACCGGCGCACCGGATCATCATCCCCGGGGCGCCAACGACCTACACGGCGACGTTCCAGCCCTCGGTGGCCGCGGGTCCGCTCGATTTCCACACCGTGAATCCCTGCCGGCTGGTGGATACGCGCTCGGCGGGTCCGGCGCTGTCAGCCGGCTCGACCCGCGGCTTCACGGCCATTGGCTCGTGCGGGATTCCTCCGACCGCCAAGGCGATCGCGGCGAATGTGACGGTCATCGGTCCGGCGAGCGCTGGGAGCCTGCGCATCCGGGCGGGAGGGACGCCGACCACCTACAGCACCGTGATCAGCTTCGCAGCCGGCCGGACGCGGTCGAACAACGCGCTGATCGGGCTCGGGAGCAGCGGGGACTTCCTGGTCTTCAGCGGATTCCCCAGCGGGACGGTCCACCTGATCGTGGATGTCACGGGCTGGTTCGAATAGCTACGGCTTGGGTCTGCGGGCAGCCTTCATCTCGTTGACCAGCTCATGGACGCGCTCCGTGAGGTCCGTGTCGCTGAGCCCCGCGGCCTGTGCCTGCGCCAGGGCCTGGTCCTCGGGCATGCCGTGCTCCAGCACCAGCCAGGCGTAGTAGAGGCCGCCGGCCCGGTTGCCGCTGCTGCAATGGATCAGTGCCGGCCGCTCGGCATTGCTCAGCACGGTCAGGAAATACTTGATCGTGGAGGCATCGAGCGTCTCCGGCGTCACCGCGATGTTCGCGTACTCCAGCTTCGCCTTGCGCGCGGCCTTCTCCTCGTCGAAGCCATGGTCCTCGACCAGGGGGCGCAGGTCGATCACGGTCTTGTAGCCGGCCTTGGCCGCGGCCTTGAGCTGCTTGGCGGTGGGTTGGCCCGCGATGAGGAGACCCTCCTCGGGCCGGATGGCATTGAGGATGCCGAAGCCAGGAGGCTCGGGAGCCTGGGCGAAGGCGGGCAGAGCGAGCAGGATGAGAGCGGCCAGGGTCCTCATGGACGGAAGCGTACCCCTATTCGGGCTCGCGGACCAGCAGGCCGAGGAGGTCCGAGGAGGTGACGATCCCCACGACCCTCTCGCCGCTGGTGACCAGCAGGCGATGGATGTGGCTGTTGATCAGGGTCTCGGCCACCTCGGGGATGGGGGTCTCCGCGTCCACCGAGTAGATGGCGGGGGTCATGATGTCGCGCACCCGCGTCTCGTCGCCGAAGCGCAGCTCCTCGACCGCGTCGCGGCGCAGGCTGCCGCCCCACTCGCCGACGAAGAAATCGGAGCCCGCCCGCTCCGCGGCGAGATCGGTGACGGAGACGACGCCCACGAGCCGCCCGTCCGCATTCACCACGGGAGCGCCCGAGATCTCGCTCTCTACCAGGAAGCTCGCCAGCTCTCCGACGGTCATGTCCTCCTGGACCATGAGCACGTTGGGATTCATGACGTCGGCGGCGGTGATCGGTCTCATGAGGGTCCTCCCTCCGCAAGATACACTACCCCGCTCATGGACAATCTCTGCCACACCTATACAGGCCCCTAGCTCTTCCGCGAGTAGATGCCGTCGAACTGCACGGCCCAGGTCTTGCCGTCGTCGTAGGACGCCTCCCAGAGCTGGCGGACGCGCCCCCCGTCGAGAGGCGTCCAGGTGGCCCGGCGGAGCATGGTCTTGCCGGGCTCCCTCTGAGATGGGGCGGTCCCCCGCATCACCATCTTCCCCTCCTCCAGGCCGCCGGCGACCTCAACGAGGTTGCCTTGGCTGTCCACCCAGATCTGATGCCACTTGCCGTCGGGAGCGTAGAGGTTCAGGCTCGTGCCGTTCGGTCCCCGGGTACCCTGCCAGTTCTCCTGGATCGCGCAGCCGCCGAGGATGCTCTCGATCCGGTTCGTGCCGGCCAGGTTGCCGGCCGCATTCTTCACCTCCCAGTCCCCGACCCAGAAGTCGAACTGCCGGTGCTGCGGGGCCGAGCAGGGAGCGGCTTGCTGGGCAGGGCATTCGATTGCGACGCAGGCTCCCGCCAGGATCAGGGGGAGAAGAGGCCATCGATTGATTTTCATCCTGCTTTCCTCCATGGGATGTCCATGGTGGCTTCTACGAATCCGGCAGGAGCAAGTTCTCGGCTCGATCAGTAACGAAGCAGCGCCGCCACCTCTCCGGCTTCCGAAAGCGCCGGGATCGGATCCACGAAGTCGGCCTCGGCGCTGCTCAGGGCCAGCAGCTCCACGAGCTCGTTGACGAGGTCCACCTTGAAGACGTCCCCGGAGCCGCAGATCTTGCAATTCGACAGCTCGCCGGGAAGCAGGTTCTCGCACTCGCGGCAGCGCGTGCCGGCCAGCTTCGCGTTGCGGGTGACGGCCATCTTCTCGACCCGCCCCACGGCCGCGGCCTTGAGCACGTCCTCGGCCCCGGTCGCCGCCAGGCCGCCGCGGCAGTACTCCTCCTTGATGCGGTCCCAGAGCTTGCCCTCGGCCTCGCGCTCGGCCTCGGAAAACATTTCGAAAGCGGCCTCGAAGATCGGATCGTCCCCGGCGCTGAAGTCCACGTTGCGCTTGCCCGCGAGCTTTGCGGCCAGAGTCGCGGTCAACGCGCTCTCGATCTCCAGCATCGTCTCCTGCGAGCCCACCAGGAGCAGGCGGTCGAACTTTTCCTTCTGCTCCATCTCGGTCAGGACGTCAACGATCTCCTTGGCATAGTGCATCAGCTCGTTGCTGCGCCGGCGCTCGTAGCGCTTCTGCGACCAGCCGCCCTTCTTGACGTGGTTCTTCACGTCCCCCTTCACCTTGGCGTCCTCGTCCGCCCGCGCCGAGGTCACGAAGAAGATCCGGGAGGCCGTATTGTCCGCGGCTACGACGACGAAGTTCTCGTACTCGTCCTGCAGCTCCGCGAGCGGCCGGATGTAGGGCGAGGAGTCCACCCAGATGAACTCGGGACCCTTGACCGTCAGCGGGAACGCCTTCACGAAGTCGAGCGCCCAGCAGACGAACAGGCAGACGCCCTCCGTCTCCCACTTGTGCTCCGCCAGCCAGGTCTCGATCAATTTGAGATTCGCTTCGAAGTGCTCGATCTCGACAGGGACGTCGGACAGCAGCGTCCGGATCTTTTCGATGCGCGGCTTGAGCTGCTGAAAGGAATCAGGGGTTGTCAGGTACACGCTCACGAAGGCCCGCTCGGGACCGGACACACCGGCGAGCTCTCTCAGATCGATGTTGTTGAACATGTCCCGGGCACTCTGCAAAAGGCCGGCCATGCTCCTGTCAAGGAGATGTAAACCTTCTTTTTACAGCGAAAGTGTAGATCCAGAGGCCCCCGAAGCCATGGAATAGAGGGCAGGCGGGAACTGCCGCCAAGGAGATATCCCATGTCCTGCACCGATCTGCTCTGGCGCCTTGCCGTCGCCCTGCTCACCGCCTTCGCCCTGTTCGCGGATGACCTCTATGCCGACGTGCGCACCCTGGCGGCGCGTCCTGTCGAGGGAGACATCATCCTCGACGGCTTCCTCAACGAGCCGGCCTGGGACCGGATCCCGGCCGCCGCCGGCTTCACCCAGCGCGAGCCGGCCGCGGGCGCGCCCTCTACCGAAACCACCGAGGTGCGGGTGGCATTCAACCCGGCCACGCTCTACATTGCCATCCGCGCCCTCGACTCGGACCCGCGGGCCATCACCGCCAAGGAGATGAGGAACGACGCCCCGCTCTTCCAGGACGACGCCGTGGCCATCCTCCTCGACACCTTCAACGACCGGCGCAACGGCTACATGTTCGAGACCAACCCCAACGGCGCCCGCGCCGAGGGGCTGATCAACGACGAGGGGGACAGCGTCAACATGGAGTGGGACGGCGTCTGGGAAGTCGCGGCCCGGCGCACGGAGGACGGCTGGGCCGCGGAGATGGCCATCCCATTCTCGACCCTGCGCTTCGCCCCGGGCGGCGGCGACTGGGGCCTCAACGTGCGGCGCATGATCCGGCGCAAGAACGAAGAAGCCTACTGGTCGCCGATCCCCCTGGAAGGGGACATGTGGCGCTTCTCCCTGGCCGGCCGCCTGACCGGGCTCGACGGCATCTCGCCGGGGCTCAACCTGCGCGCCAAGCCGTTCGCCGTCGCCTCCGGCCGCGAGGACCTCGTCTCGGATCAGGGTATGAGCACCGCGCAGGACGCCGGCCTCGATGTGAAATGGGGCGTTGGCCGCGGCCTCTCGCTCGATCTGACCGTCAACACTGATTTCGCCGAGTCCGAGGCGGACGAGCAGCAGGTGAACCTCTCGCGCTTCTCCCTGTTCCTGCCCGAGAAACGGGAGTTCTTCCTGGAGAACGCCGGCATCTTCGAGTTCGGACCGCGCTACCCCTTCGGCCCGCCGCTCTTCCGTCCCTTCTTCTCACGGCGGGTCGGACTCGGGCCGGAGGGGGAGCCGGTTCCGATCGAATTCGGAGCGCGCCTGACCGGCCGCACCGGACCCTGGAGCATCGGCCTGCTCGACGCCCAGACCGGCGGAGACGGCGATAACTGGGGCGTGCTGCGAGTGAAGAGGCGGGTCGGTGATCAGACGGACGTGGGCGTCGTGGCCACGAATCACGACGGCCCCGAGGACCGCAGCAGCCTTTACGGCGCCGACGCCGACTGGCGCAGCGCGGACTCGCGCCTCAAGGTCCGCGGTTTCTGGGCGGGGAGCGACGATCCCCAGCAGGGAGCGGATTGGGCCGGCAGCGTCGGCGCCTCCTACCGCGGCCCGACCCTGCGCTGGAACCTGGAAGCGCTGCAGATCGGCGACGGCTTCGAATCCGAGATGGGCTTCCTGCGCCGTAGGGGCATCCGCCGCCTGGCCCCGAGCCTGACCTGGGTGCCGCGGCCGAAAATCCCGGGCATGCAAAACCTTTTTTTTGAAGGGCGCGGCGAGGTCTACACCGACCTGAAGGGAGAGGTGCAGTCCACCTACTACGGCGCCGACCTCTTCGGTTTCCGGACGAAGGGCGACGACTCTTTTTCCCTCTACGCCGAGCAGAGCTTCGAAAGGCTGAGCGAGCCCTTCGAGATCCGTCCCGGCGTGGTGATCCCGGTGGGGGAGTACCGCTGGGACCACCAGGGAATCTGGTTCGAGACCAACGCCTCGCGGCCCGCCTCGGTCGAAGCCTGGTATCAGGCCGGAGGCTTCTTCGACGGCGAGCGCACCGCCAACGGCACCTCGCTCCGCCTGCGGCCGAGCCGCTTCCTGCGCGTCGAGTCGAGCTGGGACCGCAACCGGGTCGAGCTGCCGGCCGGCGCCTTCACGACCAATCTCTTCCGCGAGCGCCTGCAGGTCAACCTGACCCCCGACCTCGCCACCTCGGCCTTCGTGCAATTCAGCGACGCCGCCGAGCTGCTCGCCGCGAATCTGAGGATCGGCTGGACCTACAAGCCGGGCGCCGACATCTTCCTGGTCTTCAACCAGACCTGGGATGCGCCCACCCTGGGCCTGCGCAGCGAGCGTGACCGCCAGGCGATTCTCAAGATGACCTACCTGATCGCGGTGTAAGGGTCGGACGGCCGGGGCGCGCACCCGAGCCTCCCGGAAGGCCGGCTGGATGATTCGGGGCGCCGCGGGAGCCGCCCGCACCGCGGTACGGAAGGCTCGGGCGTCTGCCCGGACGGTTCAAAGCGCGGGGCGAGCCGTGCGTACCGTCTCCGCTGCCTCTCGGAAGAAGGGACGAACGGCTCGGGGCGCCACGGGAGCCGCTCGTACCGAGGTACGGACGGCTCGGGCGACGGTACGGACGGTTCAGAGCACGGCGCGAGCCGTCCAAGCGGCCCGCCGAACCGTCCAAGCGGCCCGCCGAACCGTCCAAGCGGCCGCCCGAACCGTCCAAGCGGTCCCCCGAACCGTCCAAACGGCTCCCCGAACCGTCCAAGCGGCCACTTGAACCGTCCAAGCGGTCACCTGAACCGTCCATGCCGCCACCCGAACCGTCCGTACGACTGCCCGAACCGTCCGTACCGCGGCCCGAGCCATCCGTAAGCCAGTTGGAATCGTCCGTCCCGCGGGTTGAACCGTCCGCAAACCGGACGGAACTGCCCGTGAGGCGGGTGAAACCGTCCATAAGCCGGTTGGAGCCGTCCGGATCACGGCCCGAACCGCCCACCTCGCGATGCGGATCGTTCAGGCCACGATTGGAACCGTCCGCACCACGCGTCGAGTGATGCGGACCACGACTCGAACCGCCCGGATCACGTCCGGAATCGTTCCGCTCGCGTCTGGAGCCGTCCGGAGCGCCATCCGGATGGCTCGTACCGCGCTCGGAGCCGCCCGGGGTCGATCTGACGGCCTTTCCCGGCCGGGTTGAGGGCCTGCATTCCTCGCTTCACAGCCTCGCCCAAGCGGGCGCTTACACGTCCAACCCTCAGGAGAGAGGCATTCCTCTCCTCGGGCTCTCGCCAGTAGGCTTATCCGACAAATTCCGTCGCAAAGGAACCCCGCCCTCGCTTGAATCAAGCTCCTTATCCGTCGCCGCCAAGCGTCCGATGTCTGGCTCCTAGAGGAGTGCTTATGCGCCAAGCTCTAATCTTTTTCGTTGATTCCGCTCTTTCTGAGCATCCAATGGGGAACGTAGAAGCTAAGGTTGTGCCGTCGCGCGCAGCGCATCGAGTCCCCGAAGTGCTAAAATCCTGAACGACATGAAAATGATAAAAAGCAGCTTCATCTATTTCTTGATGGCACTTCCTTTCTTGCCTCTGGTTATGTTCGTCATTCCAAAGGCCTTCACATTGCTATCAGAACCAACTGATCCTTGGTATACAGAATACACATCCATGCCATTCATTTTATCGGCCATGTATGTTTATCCCGCTACAGCAGTGTCATCACTTTTAGGTGCGGATCCCACCTCAGTGAGTTGGTGGTTCTGCGCGCTCGCATATACTGGTGCCATCTCATATGGCGTATACAGGTGGGCACGACGTTGAAACAACGGCACAACAAGGCGCTGCACACCGACGCCCTACAGTCCGTTCGTTCCTCACTCCCTTCGGGCGCGGGTGAGCTTGATCGTTAGGCGGTATGACCAACGTTCGCTGTTCAACTTGCGTACCTGTCGGGCGCCTGACCTCGGAGCCAGTTCATGGGAAACTCGAAACGCACAGTAGGCCAACTTCTCCTCGCGGTGGGCGGGGTGCTTATGCTCGGCGGTATTGCGAGTCTCTTCTTCCCAAAGGTTGAACTACGCTATTTTGGCAATGTCGTGTCGTCTGATCAAGCACGGCTCGTTTGGATTGTCGTCACACTCGCTGCGGCTGTTGCTGGCATCGCGCTTCTTCGAAGCGCAAGAGGCCAGGGACCAGCCAAGTGAGTTGGGGCTTGCCTCGGTCGCGAGCAGCAATCTGTGTCGAATATCTTCGCGCCTCCGCTCGTGCGCCTCTTCTTCATCCATGGCCTGCCGCCTAACATCCCTTCGCTCGAGCGGACAAATGGGCTTCGCCATTTGCCGCTCAGCTCATGATCCGATTCGGCGGGCCTCCACAGCGCAGGGTGGAGCAAACTACAAAAACCGATAGCGGGGCAGCTATGGATAAGCGAGAACTCAAACGGCAGTACAAAGAGGCTGAGATCCCGGCCGGGGTCTATCGCGTTCTCAACACGCAATCCGACCGCTCCCTGGTCGGTTCGAGCGTGAACGTGAATGCGATCCTGAATCGTCACCGCACGGAGCTGAGGGCAGGCTCGCACCGCAACCGGGAGCTTCAGCACGATTGGAACGCGTTCGGAGAGGAGGCGTTCCGCTTCGAGGTGCTCGATACGATCACGCCTCAGGACAAGCCGGGCTACGACGTGAAAGGCGAGTTGGGCGTGCTTGAGGATCTGTGGCTCGAGCGGCTCTCGCCATACGGCGATCGGGGCTACAATGACCAACCGACGTAGCACGCCGGCTAACCCTCTCCTCGCCGATCACGGTCACCGGCCACACATCATCCGGCTGTTCTCCTCGCGCGACTGAAAGCCTGCCTTGAAAAGAGACCGGAGGCCGTGGCGGCCTCCGGTTTTTCTGGATCGGGTCAGGTCAGGGTACGGGGGCCAGCCGGACGCCGTTCGCGGTCGCGCGCAGGGTCCAGATGTCCGAGTTGAAGAGATCGAAGATCGAGTTGATCTGGAAGCCAAAGATCTGGGCCGTCCAGATGCCCGGGGTCGGATTGGCGATGCTCACCTTCTCGGGGGCGTTGAGCGTCGATCCGTCGAAGTACAGGTTGCCGTTCGGATCCTCGAGGATGACGTCGAGGTCGTCCGTGGGATAGGCGCCCCACTCGCGCAGCCAGGAGAGCCGGAACGAGAGATCCGTCGTGCCCGCGGGCACATTCACCCTCACGGTGGTGTCCTGGCCCTGCTGGATCAGGCCCGACTTGGTTGGCAGGGCGAGCGGCACGTTGTTGCGCGTGATGGTCACCTTGCAGGAGACGTTGCCGGCGTTCGTGGAGTCGCCCTGAACGGCGACCCGGGCCAGGCCGGCATCGGCGATGGGCACCGGGAAGGTCGCGCTGGTGACGACGAAGTCGGCCACCCGGAGGTCGACTCCCGAGGTGAGCGCGTCGACGACAGTCAGGAAGACGTCGTCGCCGAAGAGCTGGTTCTGCTGCGCCGGGGGCAGCGCGGGCGTGACGTTCTCGACGGTGACCGTCAGGCTGTCGGTGTTGTCCAGGGTGGGCACGTAGAGCTGGACCACCTGGCCCGGCTTCAGGTTGTTGAGCTGCTTGGTGTAGGTGTTGCCGGAGAAGTTGATCGGCGAGATGCCCAGCGGCAGCAGGTTCAGGGCCATGATGGGTGAAGTCAGGCCCACGGGGAGCGTCGAGCTGACGGTGCCGGACGCGAGCTTGGCCGAGGCAGCGGGGATGTCGAGCAGGCCGCTGCCGCGGTCGATCTTGCCGGAGCCGTCGGCGAAGGCGTTGGGGTTGCCGGAACCGGCGATGGCGTTGCGGATCTTGACCGCCGAAGCGGTGGGGTACTTCTGACGCAGGAGGGCGGCGGCGCCGGCGACGATGGGAGACGAAAACGACGTGCCGGAGACCAGCGAGATCCCGCCGTTGTTCGACTGGGCCAGGGTAGCCAGGCCGTTGGCCGAGACGGCCACACCGATGCGGCCATCGGGAAGCGGGCCGCGGGAGCTGAAGGTCGCGGTCTGCAGGCCGGAGAACGGCCGCCACAGCGAGCCGATCCCGAGGCCGAACTGGAGGTCGCGCAGCACCCGCTCATGAGTGGCGGTAGCGGCAGCGGCCACGGTCAGAGAGGCATAGCCGGTGCCCGGAGAGCCGGTGGTCAGGGCCGCCGGACCTTCGTTGCCGGCCGAGACGACCACCGTGATCCCGACCTTGTTCATCTCCAGGGTGAGCTGATCATCGAGGTCGCGGCCGGCGAACAGCGTCACGCCGCCGAGGCTCATGTTGACTACCTGGATCGGCAGCGAGTCATAGACGCAGGGAGTGTTCTCGGCACCGCAGCCGGGGTTGGTGACCACCGAGGGCAGGCCGTTGTTGAAGTTGCGCCGCAGTGTGATGGCGCGGTCCATGGCCGCCAGGATGCGGGCGTTCGTCGTGCTGTTGGAATTGAAGGGGAAGACCTTGAGGGCGTAGAGCTTGGCCGCCGGGGCGGTGCCGATCATCGCCACGCCGGACTGGGTCGGGGGGCAGCCGAGCTGCGAGCACGGAATGACGGACGAGGGGGAGTGCATCTGCAGCGACTGGATGAGCGGTGAGGTGTTGTTGAAGATGAAGATCGCATGCGCGGCGACGGCGGTGCCCACCCAGGTGCCGTGGTTGCCGTTCAGCCTGGAAGTGGCGGAGGGCACCGGGTCGCCCACCACGAAGTTCTCGCCGCCGATCACGCTGCCGGTCAGGGCGGGGACGGTCGGCGAGTTGGCGGTGCCGCTGTCGATGATGGCCACGATGACGTTGTTGCCCAGGATGCCCTGGTCATGGAGCGCGGTGGCTCCGATCAGGTCGTTGTTGAAGTCGTAGTCGGCGGGCCGGGCATCGATGAAGCCCGGGAGCGACGCGGCGCCGATCACCTGAGTCGCCGCGGCAGCGGGCAGCTCGTACACCTGATTGGGCGGCGGCAGGCTGACCTGGGCATCCTTGGTCATGCCGGCGACGTCCGGGCGTGCCTGGATGGAGGCCACTGCTTCGATCGGCAGGGTGACGGCCAGGCCGGGGACGTTCTTGTAGACCTGGTCCACGCGCGCTCCGGGGATCTGGGCGACTGCGGCCGCCACCGCGTCGCATTTGGGTGCGCACTGGACGATGAAGCTCTCGAGCGTTGCGCTCGCGGCGGCCGGGATGGCCAGGACGAGGATGAGGGTGGCCCACAGCGGGGCCCTTCTGGGATTGAACCCAGGGGTGCAACTTTGCCGCATGAAAACCTCCAGGGGGCGTACAACGCCCAAAATATCTCTCCACCTAGAGGGGTGCTTCGGAGCGCCAAAAAGAGGACTGGAATCGATTCAAAAGTGCAAACTCGTGCTCAGCGCCTCGCGAGCTTGAGGTGCGTCACCTTCGGCGCGGCGACCGTCCGCACGAGCTCGAGGCCGCGCAGATCGTCGCCGACCGTCGAGCGACATCGAGATCTTAAGGCGCAGTTTGGACATCTCTCACCTCGCTTGAGCTCGGAAGGCTCTCTCGATTGCCGCGTGGGCTGCCACTCGGATTCCCGGTTCGACCTCGACGGTCGCCAGTCGGCGGAGCAGGATTTCGGGGTCGGCCATGCGGTGTTCAGCGGCAACCCGCAGAAAGGCGAGATCCTTCTCCCGCCCCGCGATGGTCTTGGAGACGAGCAAATCGTGGACTTCCAGGCAGAGTCCCCTCGCTCCGCGAGTGTTCTCGTTCTGAATAATGACGAGGCGATCCTCCCAGCCTTGCGGCAACCGCGCGGTCTCCTCTCCGACACCTTGAGCGTAGTAGCCGAACGTTTCATGGAAGGGAGAAAGCTCCCCGATGCTGCCTTCAAGGATGTCGGCGCGCTCAGGGTGGTTTCTGGGAAACAGGTCTGCCTCGACAGAGACTCGCATCGGCTCTGGAGCTTCGGGAAACTGGCCCAGAATGGCCTGGCTTCCGATGACGACAATCTCGTCGTCGTCAGCGATTACCGCGGCAGCGCGGATGAGGTGTTCGAGTTGCTTCCGTGTCACCGTCGTTGCTCGAACTGCTCCCGGGTCTCTCGCCAGATCTTCCAGCGCTCCTTGGGCTGCAGGGCTCCGGCAAAGGGACTTGACTGGCGGAGCTCGTCCGCAATCTCGCTGCGTTCGACCAGGAAGGCTGCTATCGAGGGGGGATCGTCCGCGAGGATCTCCGCCCATTTGCGGGCATAGAACGGCGCGCCGGAAGCCAGCCAGCCTTGGACGCGCTGGCGCGCTCTTTCCAAGACTTCCGGCTGGCTCAGAAGGCGCTCCGCGATCACCCGGTGATACGCGACGCTCCTCTCCTCTGCGAGCCGGTGCAGGTCCATTCCAACCTAGACTAGCATGTTAGGTATCCTCTCGACATGCTTGGTGTACCCATCCGAGGTACTTGGTTCTACCGCTCTCCCTGCAGGTCCCAGGCAACGAGCCCAAGCTCGTCCTGCGGGTCGTCGCGAGTCTCCATGAACGTGAACCGGACTCCGGCTTCCGTGCTCAGCACGCATTGACGTTTGTCGTAGGCAGGCTGCGACAAGCTGTAATCGATCTGCTCCTCCCGGAGCGCGTCCTCGAGCAAGGTTCGCGGGAGACCGCGCCGCAAGACCCAGGCATCCATTTCCAAGGACGGGCTGCCGTCGCTGAGTCCATGGCTGTCGGAGAACACCATCCATAGACGGTCTTTGGCAAAGTGAAGCTCGATCTGGCCGTACTTCCAGATCTCCGCTAGCTCCCACGCGGACCCGGCTGACCAGCTTGATGGTGGAGGAAGTACTTCCAGGAGCTGTCGCCGTGCTGCACCAATCTCGATGCGTCCGAAGCGCCCCGACCGTGCGAGCTCAAGCATCGACACATGCATGATCAAACTCCTCCGGGTGCCGTCTGGAGGATTGCGGCCACTCTCGTCTGCATCACCTTGACCGCCTTGAAGGGTCGAAGCATGACCTTGAAGTCGACGATCTGCCCCTCGTCATTCCACGTGATCATGTCCACACCGTTCACGCTGACACCGTCGATCTCGACCAGGAACTCCAGAATGGCGTCATGCTCGCCGGCGACCTCGCGGACATAGCGGAACGAATGATTGGCGAAGATGTCGAAGACCGCGGCCAGGTACTGCCGGGTGATGGCCCTTCCGGCCTGGGGCGTGTCGACAACGGGAGAATGAAAGACCACGTTCTCGGCAAGCAGTGAATCCACGCCGGTGACGTCCTTGTTGGCGACGAGCCGGTGCCATGCCCCCATCGGGCTGATCGTCATTCGGCGCTCCATGCCAGAATTGCTACAGATCGGCTCAGCCGCCAACTATGCAACCAGGCTTCCTGGCAGTGAGCCCGCCGCAGTGAGCCTCATTGACAGAGCTCGACGTAGATCGCCTAAGCCGATGAGCCTGCGGTGGACGCGGATCATCTTGGTAGAATCCTTGGAGCTGATCTCGAAATCACCCCATCTGCCTTTCGCGCGGACCTCGCCAACTTCAGGCCATGCGATCCATATAAGCTCTCGGTCACCTCGCCGCAGGTGGATTCCCGTTTCGAGCAGCGAGATCTCGGTGCGCAGGATGTTGAGTAGCTTCGTCAGGTTGACGGCTGCTACCGCGAAAATGAGTAACGCGACCGCGAGGCCAAGCTGGGCATTCAAGCTGGACGGGGGATAGGTTGCAACATAGTAGATGCCCGTTCCAAAGAACCACAGCTCCAGCAGAAGTGAACCCGCGATTTTGAGCTTCAAGAACGCCGGGTATTGGTAGCGGTCCTCCTTCAAAGCCATTCTTCCGCTCCTCTGTTTCGCCAAAGTATAGCAGCGCGTGCAGCTATTGCCGCTGCAGCTCCGGGAGTGCGCGGGCGCCTGGAGTGAACGTCCCTCTCACGTAAGCCCGATCTCCTTCATCCGCTGCTGAAGCCCCTTGCGGGAGACTTCCAGCTCTCGCGCCATCGCGTCGAGGTCGTCGCCGAGGCGCTCCCGGCATTCGAGGATCTCGGCCCGGCTGAGGTCGCGGGCGGTGCGGATGCCGGGAAATTTGCGCAGGAGGAGATAGAGGGCGGGCCTGGAGATCCCCAGGCTCTCGGCGGCTCCCTTGAGCTCCCAGTCGTTGGCGCGCAGGGCTTCCAGGAGCTCTTCCTGGGTGACTTCGGAGGGGGAGCGGTAGGCACCCGGCTGCGAGCGCTGGCGCACCGCGGGCACCGCTTCCAGAGCGATGGGCGTGGCGGTCGAGATCTCGCGCAGTATGCGCTCGACCTGCGGCCCCACTTGCGCCGTATCGGCGGTCCGGCTGTTGATCACGAGCTCGCGCACGGCGTTCCTGAGCTGGCGGATGTTGCCCGGCCACGGATGGCGTGCCAGCCGGGCCGCGATGGAGGCCGGGAGCCAG
Organism: Acidobacteriota bacterium; assembly: GCA_034667225.1. Lineage (GTDB taxonomy): Bacteria > Acidobacteriota > Thermoanaerobaculia > Multivoradales > UBA5704 > DATMER01. The sequence goes on along the minus strand of JAXDKG010000064.1, from coordinate 69,424 downwards.
GGGTCGCCGTCGCGGCGCAGCTTGGCTTCCTGGCCCACCGCCCGCATCTCCTCGCCGAGGAAGTGGAAGAGCAGCCGGCCGAAGTCTTCGCGGCGCTCGCGCAGCGGCGGGATCGGCACTTCGTAGCCGGACAGGCGGTGCAGCAGCGGGCCGCGGAAGCGTTCTTCCGCCACCGCCTTTTCCAGGTCGGCGTCCGTGGCCGCCACCAGGCGCACGTTGGCGCGGTTGGGCTCCTGGCCGCCCACCCGCTGCACTTCGCCGGTTTCGAGCACGCGCAGCAGCATGATCTGTACCTCGGGCGGCGCTTCGCCGATCTCGTCGAGGAACAGAGTGCCGCCCTCGGCGCGCTGGAAGTAGCCGAGCTGGTCGCGGACCGAGCCGGTGAAGGAGCCCTTGACCGAGCCGAACAGCTCCGAGGCCGCCAGGGTGCCCGGGATCGCTCCCATGTTGACGCTGACGAACGGGCCGCCCCGCCGCCGGCTGGCCTGGTGGACGGCCTGTGCCACCAGCTCCTTGCCGGTGCCGGTCTCGCCGCGCAGCAGCACGGGCACGTCCAGGTCGGCCACGCTGCGGACCGCGGCCCGCACGCGGGCCATGGCCTCGCTGGCCCCAACCAGGCCGAACAGGTCGGGCGGATGCGGCGGCGCGTCGGTGGTCAGATGGAGGAGCACGACCACCCGGTTGGAGAGCTCGATCACCACGCCGCGATCCAGCGCACGCGCCGGGAAGTCCTGCGGGCCGGTCAGCGGCACGCCGTCCGCGGTCAGGGGGATGCGACCTTCCTCGGGGTCCACCCTCACCGTGCCGGCTTCCCCCGTGGGGGAGAAGCGGACCGGGCTCCGGCTCAGGTAGCGGTCGGCCAGCGGCTGGCGGTCGAACTGGCCGGGCTGGGCGAAATCGGGCGCCAGGCGCGAGACGAAGACGGAGTGGCCGGCGAGCAGATCGGCAAGGGAGGCGACCTCGCCCACGCGGAGCGGATCGGAATGGAAGAGCACGGTCAGGGCAGGAAGTCGCGTGCGCGACCGTTTGCGGCGATCGCGTCCTCCGATCCAGTTTCCTGGAACCTCGGCATAGGCGGTCGCCTCAGAGGTTTCGCGCGAGTTGCCCTTCATTTAGGGCAGGTTAACACAAGGCCTCTCAGGGGAAAACGTCCACGAGCACGCCTTCGTAGTAACCGGTCCCGTAGGCGGAGACTTCGGCGCAGGAGCTACGGCCGATGACTTCGACCGCCACGGTCTGCGGACTCGAGAGCGCCGTGCCGGTGGCCGTGCACGCCATGCTTTCACCGGCCGCGAGCTCGCCGGCGGGGCAGCTCGCGTCGAGGCCCTTGACCTCGATGCCGGTCACCGGCAACTTGCCCCGGTTGGAGATCACGAGGGCCCAGTCGAGCCGGGAGCCGCTGTCCACCAGCGGGCCGCGGGGTCCGCCGGCGTCCTGGCCGTCGAGCAGGATGTCCACGCCGAGCGCAGTTTTTTTGCCTTCGCAGGAACTGGCCAGGCAGTAGGCCTGGAGCGCGACGCTGTAGCGGTTTTCGGCGCTGTGCCGGAGCCCGATGAACACGTCGTCCGCGGTTTCGATGCGCAGGGCGCCGAAAGACTCTTCCAGCCCGAGATCGGCGACGGTGATCTTGTCGAGCGCCTGCAGCTCGATCTGGCGGCTCTCGACCGGGCGGCCGGGCTCGGACAGCACCGAGGCTTCGGCCGTCAGCCGGATGCCGGTTCCGTCGGGGGTTCCGCCGGGATTGGCCGAGGGCATTCCCTGGGTCTCGCGCCAGACGATCACTTCGGTGTCGCCGGCGAAGCCGCCGCCGTTCAGGTAGCGCAGCAGGTGGCGCCGGCAGAGGGCGCTGTGGGCGCCGGAGCGGTCGATGTCGACCAGGTTTTCGCCGCGTGCCACGCCGCCCGCGGCATCGACCACGAACCAGTCTCCCCAGAGGGCGTCGCGCGCCTCGCCCTGGATGCGCAGGGTCACGGAGCCCACGGCGCGTCCGGGCCGGACTTCGCTGCCGTAGTACAGCTTGTCCTTGGGGGAGGCCTGGCCGCTCGCCTCGGCAAGGCTTTCGGCATGTAGCCAGTCGCGGAGGTTGACCGTGCGGATCTCGTCGGGCTGCAGAGTGAAGGGGACTTCCAGGATCGCGATCCCCCAGTTCGTGCGCAGGGTGGCGAGCACCTCGACCGGCTTTTCCGACGCGTTGCCCACGGCGAACAGGGTGGTCATGCCGGAGGGTTCCAGGTCGACTTCGAACCAGGGCAGCAACAGGTCCGAGCTCGGCCGGAGCTGCGCCGCGGGTGCGGCGGCGGCAGTCAGGGCGATCGCCAGGGCCAGTTGCAGGGTCTTCCACATAGGTGTCATGCCGCTCTCAAGGGCAAGCGTCGTGCCATGAGGGCGTTCCGGGTAAGTACTTGTTTGCGTGGGGCTTGCGCGATTTTTGGAGAGTTGTCATGAGGGTCTGTCAGAGGTGTGACAGTGGGGTGGGGATGTGTCAGGGACTGTCAGAAAAAAAAGAGGCTCCCCGGCGTTCCGGGGAGCCCATGGGATGAGCGCCGAGGTTCCTAGTTGAGCGGGCAGCCCAGGTTGTTGGCCTTGTCGAGATCCGAGGCCAGGCTGAGGAGCACGCTGCTGTTCTTGCTGGCCAGCGCGGCGTTGACGTCGCTGATCAGCTGTGCCGTCGACCAGGGGAAGTCGACTCCGGGGTGGGCGGAATTGAGCAGCGAGCCCGTGGCCTGCTTGAGCATGTTGGCCGCCGCGGATGTCACGTCCGACCCGCCGTTGAACGAGAGCGATTGCATCAGGGTGGAGGTGGCGAGCGTGGGGTACAGAGAGGCCTGGCTGAACACGCTGCTCACCTTCTGGCCAGTCGAATAGCCGGTCGCCGGCCAGGAGCTCTCATGGTTCTTCCAGTAGCCGTGGCTGCAGCCCTCGTCGTAGGTCTGGGACTTGCCGTAGTAGTAGACCGGATCGTCGTCGGAGACCTTGTGGTCGCAGGCGCCGGTTCCGGTGGCGGTGGCGGTCGCGCTGTACTGGCCGGACTGGGCGACGCCGGAGCCGGTGCAGGTCATGGACTCGCCCGGCGTGAGGGTGGTCTTGGGGCAGCTCACGGCCACGCCCTTGCTGTCGGTGACCTTGATGCCGGTGAGCGTGGTGTCGCCGGTGTTCTTGACGACGTAGGTGAAGCTCAGCGTGGAACCCGCCGCGACCTCGGGACCCTTGGGGCTGTCGGCGTCGTCGCCGTTGACCTTGTTGTCGATCTGGATGGCGGGGTAGCTCTCGCCGAAGTAGTTGCTCGGGTCGCTGGCGCTGACGGACTGGCCTTTCGGCGACTTGCCGGTGACGGTGCCGATGTTCGTGTACTGGCAGGCCACGGCCTTGCCGGAGCCGGTGCAGGTCATCGACTCGCCGACTGCCAGGGTGGTCTTGGGGCAGCTCACGGCCACGCCCTTGTCATCGGTGACGCTGAGGTTGCTCAGTGCGACGTCGCCGGTGTTGGTGACGATGTACGTCCAGGTGACCGTGCTGCCGACCATGATCTCGGGGCCGGGGGCGGTGTTGGCGTCCTGGCCGTTGGTCTTCTTGACGATCTTCAGGCCCGGGTTCTCGGTGGTCTTGCCAAAGTAATGGCTGGGGTCGTCATCGGAGACCGGGTTGCCGCAGGGGGGCTGGCCGGTGACGGCGCCGACGTTCTTGTACTGGCCGGCCTGGGCGGTGCCGTTGCCGGTGCAAGTCATGGATTCGCCGACCGCCAGGGACGTCTTGGGGCAGCTCACGGTCACGCCCTTGTCGTCCGTGACCTTGATGCCGGTGAGGGCCGCGTCGCCGGTGTTGGTGACCACGTAGGTCCAGGCGACCGGAGCGCCGACCGCGATCTCGGGGCCGGGGGCGGTGTCCGCATCCTGGCCGTTGGTCGACTTCTTGATCTTGATCGCGGGATAGATCTCGCCGAAGTAGTGGCTCGGGTCGCTGGCGGAGACCTTCGCGCCGCCGTAGGCCGTGCCGGTGGCGGTGCCGAGGTTCTGGTACTGGCAGGCCTGGGCGGTGCCGTTGCCGGTGCAGGTCATGGATTCGCCGGCTTTGAGGGTGGTCTTCGGGCAGGTCACGGCCACGCCCTTGTCGTCGGTCACGGCCACGCCGGTCAGCGTGATCTTGCCGGTGTTGGTGACGACGTACTCCCAGAGGACCGGGTCGCCGACCTCGATCTCGGGGCCGGGGGCGCTGTTGGCGTCCTGGCCGTTGGTCTTCTTGACGATCGAGATGCCCGGATCGTCGATGCCGTAGTAGTGGCTCGGGTCGTCGTCGGAGACCGGGGCACCGCAGAGGGACTGGCCGGTGACGGCACCGACGTTCTTGTACTGGCCGATCTGGGCGATGCCGCTGCCGGTGCAGGTCATGGACTCGCCGGCGGTCAGCGAGCTCTTCGGGCAGGTCACGGTCACGCCCTTGTCGTCGGTGACCGCGATGTTGGAGAGGGCCACGTCGCCGGTGTTGGTGACCACGTAGGTCCAGAGCACGGTCGCGCCGGCCTTGATCTGCGGGCCCGGCGGCAGGTCGGCGTCGTCGCCGTTGGTCGCCTTCTTGATCTTGATGGCGGGGTAGGTGAGGCCGAAGTAGTGGCTGGGGTCGCTGGCGGGGGAGGTGCCGGCGGCGGTGACGGTGCCGAGGTTGGCGTACTGGCAGGCCTGGGCGATGCCGCTGCCGGTGCAGGTCATGGTTTCGCCGGCGGCCAGCGAGGTCTTGGGGCAGCTCACGGCGACGCCCTTGTCGTCGGCGACCGCGATGCCCTCGATCTTGACCGAGCCGATGTTGGAGACCAGGTACTTCCAGGTGACCGGGCTGCCGACAGGGATGGACGGGCCGGGTGGCACGTTGGCGTCCTGGTCATTGGTGAGCTTGACGATCTTGAGCTCCCCAACCACGGTGGACGGGATTCCTTTGTAGTAACCGACGCCGGCGGCGGAGGTCTCGGAGCAGGAGGTGCTGCCCTTGGCCGTGACCGGCAGGCTATGGTCGCCGTTCTGCGCCGTGGCCGTCGCCGTGCAGTCGGTGGACTCGCCAGGGGCGAGAGCGGTCTTCAGGCAGGCCGCGCCGATGCCCGAGAGCTGGATGCCGGTCAATTGGACCTTGCCGGTGTTGGTCAGCTTGAACGTCCAGTCGAGCTTGGTGTTGACATCGAAGCCGGGCCCCGGCGAAGTCGCCGCGTTCTGGCCGTTCACCAGGATGGAAGAGAGGGAGAGCGCCGCGTCGTTGCCGCCGAAGTAGTGGCTGACGTCCGAATCGTTGACCACGGCGCCGGAGGGAGCCATGCCGGAGACGCTGCCGAGGTTGGCGTACTGGCAGGCCTTGGCGGTTCCGGTCGCGGTGCAGGTCATGGACTCGTCCGGTTCCAGCGTGTCGTGCGGGCAGCTCACGGCGCCTTCCTGGTCGTCCTCGACCTCGATGCCGGTGAGCTCGACGTTGCCGGTGTTGGTCACCAGGTAATCCCAGGTGACGGTGCCGCCGACCGGGATCGACGGTCCGGGAGCCTTGTCGGCGTCCTCGCCGTTGGTGAGCTTGATGATGTCGATGCCCGGCCCTGTCGGGGGGGGGAGCGGCAGGCAGTAGGTGTTGAGGCCCACGCTGTAGCGGTTCTCGGCCGTGTGCTGCACCGCGAAGAAGGTCTCTTCCTCGGTCACGACGTCGAGGGCGCCGAACGTCTCTTGCAGGCCGAGATCGGAGACCAGGACCTTCTCGACCGGCAGCAGGGCGAGCTGGCGGTTCTCGATCGGCTGGCCCGGCTCGGAGAACGCGGTCGCATCGGCCTGCATCTTGATGCCGGCCTGGGGGTTCGCCGAGGGCTGGCCCTGGGTCTCGCGCCAGATGATGACCTCGGTGCCGCCGTCGAAGCCGCCGCCGGAGAGGTAGCGCAGCAGGTGGCGCTGGCAGAGGCCGGGGCAGCCGATGGAGCGGTCGATGTTGACCAGGACGTCGCCGCGGGCCAGGTTGCCGGACACGTCGACGTTGAACCAGTCGCCCCAGAGGGCGTCGGGCCGGTTGCCCTGGGTGCGCAGGGTCACGTAGCCGACTTCCAGGTCAGGACGGACTTCGCTGGAGTAGTAGAGGTTGTCCTTGGGGGAGGGCTGGCCGCTTGCCGCCGCGGCCAGGTGTTTGACCTCCAGGGTCGCCAACGCCTTCGTGGGGTTGCCCCCCTGGCGGAACCAGTCGCGCAGGTTGACCGTGCGGATCTCGTGCGCCTGCAGGGTGAAGGGGACTTCGAGGACCGGGATGCCCCAGTTGGTGTAGACGGTGGCGACGACTTCCACGAGCGTGTCCGTGGAGTTGCCCACCGCGAAGAGAGTGGTCAGTCCGCCCGGATTGGCGCCGTCCACCTCGAAGTAAGGCAGCAGCAGGTCCGAGCTCGCCTGGTTCTGCGCGGCGGCCGGCGCGCAGAACACTGCCAGGGCCACCAGGGCCAGGCAGGCGGTCAGGGTCTTCTTCATCGTAGCGTTCATGGCTCATCCCTCCTGAGGGGGTTCAAAATTCCTTTTCGGTTCGGTCTCCGTAAGGGCAAGCCGCGTGCCGTCAGGGACGGATGTGTAAGTGTTGGAAACAAACAGCTTGTGTGGATTTGGCGGAAGCTGGCCGGGGTTCTGTCAGAGCCCCTGACAGTGGGCGCTCACTGTCAGGGCTCCGTCAGAGATTCGACTATGGCTGAAAAAGAAAAAAGGCTCCCCGGTATGGGGGAGCCGTGGGGAGCCATGAGGGAGGCGGGTAGCGCTTGGTCTAGTTGAGCGGGCAGCCCAGGGTGTTGTCGTGGTCGAGCTGGGAGGCGAGGCCCAGGAGGACGCTGCTGTTCTGGCTGGCCAGGGCGGAGTTGACCTCGGAGATCAGCTGCGCCGTGGTCCAGGGGAAGTCGACCCCGGCGTGCGCGCTGTTGAGGAGGGAGCCCGTGGCCTGCTTGAGCATGTTGGCCGCCGCGGCGGTCACGTCCGGTCCGCCGTTGAAGGAGAGCGATTGCATCAGGGTGGCGTTGCCGAGCGTGGGATAGAGCCCAGCCTGGCTGAACACGCTGCTCACCTTCTGGCTCGTGGAGTAGCCGGTCGCCGGCCAGGAGCCCTCGTGGTTCTTCCAGTAGCCGTGGCTGCAGCCCTCGGCGCCGCCGGCCGGAGGATTGCCGTAGTAGTGGACCGGGTCGTCGTCGGAGACCTGCTGGCCGCAGGCGCCGGTGCCCTTGGCCGTGCCGACGCTGCTGTACTGGCCGGACTGCGCGGTGCCGTTGCCTGTGCAGGTCATGGACTCGCTGGGCTGCAGGGTGGTCTTCGGGCAGCTCAGGCTGAGGCCCTTGCTGTCGGAGACCTGGATGCCGGTGAGGGCGACGTTGCCGGTGTTCTTGACCACGTAGGAGAAGCTCACCGGGGAGCCGGCCGCGACCTCGGGACCCTTCGGGGTGTCGGCATCGTTGCCGTTGACGGCGGTCTCGATCGAGATGCCGGGCTGGGTGGTGCCGAAGTAGCTGCTCGCATCGCTCGCGGAGACGGGGGTGCCGAACGGGGACGTGCCGGTGGCGGTGCCGAGGTTCTGGTACTGGCAGGCCTGGGCCACGCCGCTGCCGGTGCAGGTCATGGATTCATTGATGCCCAGCGAGGTCTTGGGGCAGATCACGGTCACGCCCTTGTCGTCCGTGACGTGGATGTCGCTCAGGACGACGTCGCCGATGTTGGTGACCTGGTAGGTCCAGGTGATCGGGCTGCCGGCCGGGATCTGCGCGCCGTCCTGCCCGTTGGTGAGCTTCACGATCTTGATCTTGGGGTCCTCGTGGGTTCCGGGCAGGGTCTGGTAGTAGCCGACGCCGCTGTTGGAGGCTTCGGCGCAGGAGGAGCTGCCCTTGGCCGAGACCGGCAGGCTGTGCAGGCCGCTTTGCGCTTTGCCCGTGGCGGTGCAGGTCATGGACTCGCCGGCGCCGAGCTGGGTCTTGGGGCAGGAGGCGCTGATACCCGCGAGCTGGATGCCGCTGAGGGCGACCTTGCCGTCGTTGGTGACCGCGAAGCTCCAGTTGAGCGTGGAGTCGGCGTCCACGAGCTGGCCGGGCGAAGACTCGGCGTTCTGGCCGTTGAGCTTGATGGCGAGGGAGAGCGCCGCGCCGTCGTCGCCGAAGTAGTGGCTGAGGTCCGAGTCGGTGACTTCGCCGGAGGATGACAGGGCGGAGACGGAGCCGACGTTCGTGTACTGGCAGGCCTTGGCCCTGCCGGTCGCGGTGCAGGTCATGGTCTCGCCCGGGTCGAGGGTGTCTCCGGGGCAGCTCACGGCGCCTTCCTGGTCATCCTCGACCTCGATGCCGGTCAGCTCGATCTCGCCGGTGTTGGTCACCAGGTACTCCCAGGTGACGGTGTCGCCGATCGCGATCGACGGTCCGGGCGCCGCGTCGGCGTCCTCGCCGTTGGTGAGCTTGATGATGTCGATGCCCGGGCCCGGATCCGGATCGCGCGGCAGGCAGTAGGTGGTGAGGCCGACGCTGTAGCGGTTCTCGGACGTGTGCTGCACGGCGATGAAGGTCTCGGCCTCGCTCACGAGGTCGAGCGAGCCGAACGCCTCCTTGAACCCGAGCTCGGAAACCACGACCTTCTCGACCGGCAGCAGGGCGAGCGGGCGGTTCTCGATCGGCTGGCCCGGCTCGGAGAACGCGGTCGCATCCGCCTGCTGCTTGACGCCGCCCTGGGGGGTCGCCGAGGGCAGGCCCTGGTTTTCGCGCCAGATGATGATCTCGGTGCCGCCGTCGAAGCCGCCGCCGGAGAGGTAGCGCAGCAGGTGGCGCTGGCAGAGGCCGGGGCAGCCGATGGAGCGGTCGATGTTGGCGAGGACGTCGCCGCGGGCCAGGTTGCCGGACACGTCGACGTTGAACCAGTCGCCCCAGAGCGCGTCGGGCCGGTTGCCCTGGGTGCGCAGGATCACGTAGCCGACTTCCAGGTCGGGGCGGACCTCGCTCGAGTAATAGAGGTTGTCCTTGGGGGAGCGCTGGCCGCTCGCCGCCGCGGACAGGTGCTGGATCTCCACCGCCGCCAGCGTCTTCTTGGGGTCGCCGCCCTGGCGGAACCAGTCGCGCAGGTTGAAGGTGCGGACCTCGTGCGCCTGCAGGGTGAAGGGGACTTCGAGGATCGGGATGCCCCAGTTCGTGTGCAGGGTGGCGAGGACTTCCACCGGATGCTTGCTGGCGTTGCCCACTGCGAAGAGAGTGGTCAGTCCGCCCGGATTGGCAGCGTCCACCTCGAAGTAGGGCAGCAGCAGGTCGGAGCTCGGCTGGTTCTGCGCGGCGGCCGGCGCGCAGAATGCTACCAGAGCCATCAGGGCCAGGCAGGCAGTTATAACCTTATTGATCGTCGTCGATTTCATGGCTCATCCCCCAGGGGAAAAAATAAAAACTTTTCTGTTCGGTCCCTGGTAGGGCAAGCGACGTGCCATCTGGGATTCCGGAGTAAACCTTTTAAAAACAATTACTTGGACGAGAAGACTCGGACGTTTTCCAGGCTGTGTCAGAGCCGTGACACTGGAGGTGTGGACTGTCAGAGGGACTGTCACAAGCCACCTGCTTTACTTTCTTAAATCTTGTAAGATATCTCCATGGGAGAGATCATCAGGACGATCACCTTCACGACCCTCTACCCCAACTCAGCCCGTCCCCGTCACGGCATCTTCATCGAGCAGCGCCTGCGGCACCTTCTCCAGAGCGGAGAGGTGGAATCGCGGGTGGTCGCACCGAGCGCCTGGTTCCCGTCCGGCAGCTCCCGCTTCGGCGGGTGGTCGGTGTTCGGCCGGGTTCCGCCCTGGGAGGAGCGCCACGGGATTGCGATCCTCTATCCACGCTATCTCCTCATCCCGAAGCTCGGCATGAGCCTGGCGCCATTGACCATGGCCCTGGCGGCGCTGCCGGCGCTGGTGCGGATGATCCGGAGAGGGTTCGATTTCGACGTCATCGACGCCCATTACCTCTACCCGGACGGGGTGGCCGCGGCGATCCTGGGCCACTGGCTGGACAAGCCGGTGATCGTTTCAGTGCTCGGGGACGACGTCATCACGCTCCCGCGGTTCCGGCTGCCGCGGCGGATGATCCTGTGGGCGGTGAACCGCTGCGCGGGCGTGACCACCGTCTGCCAGGCACTCAAGGACCGTCTCGTGGAGGTGGGCGCGCCGGCGAAGAAGATCCGGGTCGTGCTGCACGGCGTGGACCCCGCGCTCTTCCAGCCGGTGGATCGCGAGGAGGTGCGCCGCCGGCTCGGCCTGACCGGCAGGGTCCTCCTCTCCGTGGGGCATCTCACCAAGCGCAAGGGGCACCACCTGGCGATCCAGGCGCTGCCCGAGCTGCCGGGCACGACCCTGCTGATCGCGGGGGACGGCTGGATGGAGGGGGAGCTGCGGGAGCTGGCCCGGAGCCTGGGGCTGGAGGATCGCGTGCGCTTTCTCGGCCACGTGGAGCAGGAGGATCTGAAGGAGTATTACGGCGCGGCCGATGCCCTGGTCCTCGCTTCCAGCCGGGAGGGGATCGCGAACGTGCTGATCGAGTCGATGGCCTGCGGCACGCCGGTCATCGCCACACCGGTGTGGGGGACTCCGGAGGCGGTGACCGTGCCCGAGGCCGGAGTGCTCATGCGCGACCGCAGCGCCGCAGCGCTGGTCGAGGCTGCCGAACGGCTCTTCGCCGCCTATCCCGACCGCGAGGCCACCCGCCGGCACGCCGCGACGTTCACCTGGGAGCGGACGAGCCGGGAGCACCTGGAGGTGCTGCGGGCGGCGGTGGGCCGCCCGCAACCGGAGCAGCCGGAGATGACTACTTCAGGTGGGTTTCGAATAGCTTGAAGATCCGCCGGTACTCGTCGAGCCAGCTCGAAGGCTGGCGGAAGCCGTGCGGCTCCACCGGGTAGATGGCGGTCTCGAAGTTCTCTTTCTTGAGCTCGATGAGCCGCTGCACCATGCGGACGCTGTCCTGGAAGAAAACGTTGTCGTCCACCATGCCGCTGCAGATCAGGAGCGGTTTGGCGAGCCCCTGGGCGTACTCGATGGGCGAGCTCTTCTCGAAGGCTTCGGGGTCGACCTCGGGCGTGTTCAGGATGTTCGAGGTGTACTCGTGGTTGTAGAAGGCCCAATCGGTCACCGGCCTCAAAGCCGCACCGGCGGCGAACAGGTCCGGTTTGCGGAACATCGACATGAAGGTGAGGAAGCCGCCATAGGAACCGCCGTAGGTGCCGACCCGCTGTGGATCGACACTCTTGTTCTTGACCAGCCAGGCCACGCCGTCCTCCAGGTCCTCCACCTCGGGATAGCCCATCTGCCGGTAGATGGCGGTCCGCCAGTCGCGGCCGTAGCCGGCCGAGGCGCGGTAGTCCATGTCGAGCACGACGTAGCCGCGCCGGGTGAGCAGGGTGTGGAACATGAACTCGCGGAAGTAGCCTGACCATCCAGCCGAGGCGTTCTGCAGGTAGCCAGCACCGTGGGTGAAGACCACGGCCGGGTACTTGCGGGAGGGATCGAAGCCCGTCGGCGTGTAGACCCGAGAGTAGATCGGCTTTTTCACGTGGGTCGAGGGGATCGGCAGGATTTCGGGCACGCTCCACTCGATGGCCAGGTACTCGGGGCTGTGGGTCTCGGTGATCTGCCTGGCCTCGGCAGCAGGCTCAGCCGGTTGCACGAAGAGGTCGCCGTGCCGGGTGGCGGTGGAGTGGAGGAGCAGGAGCCGGCTCTCGTCGGGCGAAAGCTCGAAGAAGTTCTCGCCGCCGGTCTTGCTGAGCTGTTGAGGCTTGCCTCCGGAGACAGGCACGCGCCAGATGTCGTAGATACCAGGGTGGCTCTGGTTGGCGCGGTAGTAGAGGTTCTTGCCGTCGCGGCTCGCCACGATGTTCGACACCTCGAAATCGCCCTCGACAATCCGGCGGGCCTTGGTTTCTGTCATGGAGACGGCGTAGAGGTTGGAGTGGCCGGTCTCCTCGGAGTTGTACCAGAGGGTGTCGGTCTCGGGGAGGAAGCCAAGCTCGTTGTACTCCCAGTTGATCCAGGCGGGATCGGTCAGGCGGTGGCGGCTGACCGGCGCGGGCTTCTCGCGCTCGACCGTGGCGATCCAGCGGTCCTTGTTGTCGGAGGTGTGGAGCATCAGAGCGGCGTAGCGGCCGTCATCGGACCAGGCGAGCGCCCAGACCTCCACAGGACGGGGCTTCTTTTCCTCGTCCTTGCTGTCCTTGGTGTCCTTGCTGTCCTTCTTGTCCTTCTCCTTGGCTTTCTTAGCTTTTTCCCGCAGCTCCTTCAGAGGATCATCCGTGATCCCCGGAAGCTTCGAGAGGTCCACCTCGTGCTTCTCATGCTTCACGAGGTCGAGAAGGAGGATCTTGTGATCGGTGGGCGGCTCGGTGCCGACCTTGGAGCGGACCTCGTCCGACTTGAGGTTGCCATCCTCGGTGACGAAGCGGGCCATCAGGGAGGGCTTCTTGGCGGCACCCTTGGCCTGGGTGACGACCACCATCCAGTCGCCGCTCGGAGAGATGGAAGACTGGACGATCTCCACCTCCTCGCCGAGGTACCAGGGGAGGGGAGGTCGGGTGGGGTCGAGATGGCGGGAGGCGCGGTCCTCTTCGCGCGCCGCGGCCTGCTTCTCCTTCTCTTCCCTGAGGACCTGGAAGAGCCGCTCCTGCCGCTCGTCGATGTAGCCGGTTTCCTCGTCCTCGGCCGGGTCCTTGGCGAGCTTCAGCTCGGCGGGCTGGAAGAGGGTGGCCGCCACGAGATCGAAGACGAAGGTCGTGTCTCCGCGCTGGAACGCAATGCGGTTGTCGCCGGCCAGGAAGCGGGGCTCGCCCTCCTCCTCCTCGGTGCGGGTGATCTGGCGGATGGTCCCGGTCTGGAGGTCCTTGAGGAAGATGTTGCCCTGGCGGGCGTAGGTCTTCCAGCGGCGGTCGCGGCTTAGGTCCCCGCCGGGGGCGTCGGTCTTGCCCCGCTCGCCGAGGGAGACGAGGGTCTGGGCGCCGCTCTCCAGGTCGACCCGGATGAGGTCCTTCTGCTCTTCGCCGGTGCGCTTGCGCAGATAGAAGACGGAACGGCCGTCGTCGGCCCAGTAGGGCTCCTCGGGCGGATTTCCGATCCAGTCGGGATCGGCCATGATGGTCTCAAGGGTCGGCTCGGCTGCAAAAGCCGGCCAGGGGAGGAGCAGCAGGGCTGCGGCGGCGAGATTTCGATAGAGCTGGGGCATTTGGGTCCTCGTAAGAAATCCGGCGGAAGGGTAGCATCTCCGCGTGTCCGATTCTCTGATCCGGCTGCGGCCGTGGCCCGACATCCTGTACGTCAGCCGGGGGCGCACGGTTCTGGCGACCGACCGCAACGGCTTCTTCGACGAGGGCTCCCAGCGCGGCCTCTTTGTCCACGAGACGCGGCTCGTCTCCCGCTGGCGGTGGCTCGTGGACGGCCGGCCGTGGACCCCGGTCGCGCTCTCCAATATCGACCAGGGCTCCTGGATGGGCTACTACGTCGTGCTGCCGCCCGGGGCCGATCCCGGCGAGCAGGATCACGGGAGCGGCCACATGAAGGCCGATTCCGAGCAGACCCTGGAAATGCGGCTCTCGCGTTCGGTCGACGCCGGCCTGCGCGAGGAGGTCGACCTCACAAACTTCAACCAGCAGGCCACCCGTTTCACCCTGGCGGTGGAGGTCGGCTCCGACTTTGCGGACCTGTCGGAGACCTTCGAAGACGAAGAGCGGCAACAGAAAGGCGAGCTGCGCCAGAGCTGGCGAGACCAGGGGGAACTGGCCTTTGACTATCACGCCGAATATCCCGTCGCGGAGGGACAGGCGCGGATCGACCGCGGGCTCGTGATCCGGATCGAGCACGCGGACTCCCCTCCGGAGTGGCAAGATGGGCGGATCTCCTTCCAGGTGGAGCTGGCCCCCGGCGCTACCTGGCACTGCTCCCTGGCCTTTCTCCCGCGGATCGAAGAGGAAACCCCGCCATCCGGAGACCGCATCGATCTCTTTCTAGAAGAGGCCGCGAGCTTCTCCACGCCGGAGAGCGAAACCCTGGCGCCGGTGGTGGTCGGATCCCTGATGCAGGCCCGGCGCGATCTGGCGGGCCTGCGCCTGCCCGATCTCGACGAGGGGGAACGCTCGTGGACCATGGCCGCGGGGCTGCCGCTCTACATCGCGCTCTATGGCCGGGACGTTCTGACCGCTTCCTGGCAGGCGGCCCTCCTGGGGCCGGAGATGATGGACGGCACCGTGCGCACCCTCGCCCGCCGCCAGGGCACGGTGGTGGACGATTGGCGCGACGAGCAACCCGGCCGGATGCTCCACGAGGCCCACACCGGCCCGCTCGCCGCGCTCGGCTTCAACCCGCGAGCACGCTACTACGGCTCGGCCACCACGTCCGGCTTCTACCCGGTGGTGCTCTCCGAGCTCTGGCACTGGACCGGCGACCGGGAACGGGTCCGGCCGCTGATCGGCCCGGCCCTGAAGGCCCTGAGCTGGCTGGAACGTTCTGCGAATGACGACGGCTTCTTCGACTACCGCACGCGCTCGCCCCAGGGGACGGTCCACCAGGCCTGGAAGGATTCGCCCGGCGCGATCGTGGACGCGGAGGGCCGGCCGGTCGAGCCGCCCATCGCCACCTGCGAGGAGCAGGCGTTCGTCTACGTGGCCCGGCTCCATCTCTCGGAGCTGCTCTGGTGGATGGGGGAGAAGGACGAGGCGAAGCGGCTCTTCCATCAGGCCGGGGAGCTGAAGAAGCGCTTCAACGAGGCGTTCTGGATGGAGGACGAGGGCTTCGTCGCCCTCGGGCTGGACGCGCAGCGCCGGCCGATCCGTTCGATCACGTCGAACCCCGGGCACTGCCTGGCCGCCGGGATCGTGGATGCCGACCTGGTGGAGCGGACCGCGGCGCGCCTCTTCGCGGACGACCTCTGGAGCGGCTGGGGAGTGCGGACGCTGTCGTCGCGGAACCCGGCGTACAACCCGTACAGCTATCACCGCGGCTCGGTCTGGCCGGTCGAGAACGGCAGCTTCGCGCTGGGCTTCCTGCGCTACGGCCTGCACGGCCGGCTGGAGACGGTCGGCCGGGCGATGTTCGAGGCGGCGCGTCTGTTCGATCACTACCGTCTGCCCGAGGTTTTCAGCGGCCATGCGCGGGACAAAGCGCATCCCTTTCCCGCGATCTATCCCCAGGCGAACTCCCCCCAGGCCTGGTCGGCCTCGGCGGTGATCTGCCTGGTGCAGGCGTTGTTGGGGATCTATCCCTATGCGCCCTTGAAGATGCTGCTGGTCGATCCCCACCTGCCGGAGTGGCTGCCGGAGCTGACCGTCCGCGGGTTGCGCGTGGGGTCAGCCTCGGTCGATCTGCGCTTCTTCCGCGGGGCGGAGGGCCGCAGCGACTGGGAGATCCTGGACCAGAGGGGGACGCTCCACGTGCTCCGCCAGCCGAGCCCCTGGTCGCTCACCGCCACTTTCGCCGAGCGTTTGCGCGACGTCCTGTCCAGCTTGCTGCCGGGAAAATAGCAGCTGCTCTGGTCCTTCTCGGGACGAACGTGTAACATCCCCCGCCTATGGAGCCACTCGAGATCCCTGCGGAGCAGCCGGATTCCGATCACCCGCTGCGCATCCTGGTGGTAGAGGACGATCCCGAAAGCCTGCAGATGATGGGAGCGCTCCTGGGCCTTTGGGGATATGAGCCGCGCCTCGTGCCCGCGGGTCCCGCCGCGCTCAGGGCCGTGGAGGAGGAGATGCCGGACATCGTCCTCCTCGACCTCGGGTTGCCCGGCATGGACGGCTTCGAGGTCGCCCGCCGGCTCCGCGGGCGTCCCGGCGGCGACGACGTCTTCATCGCCGCGGTGACTGCCTATCGCGGCGAGGAGCACCAGCGGCAGGCCCGGGAAGCCGGCTTCGACCGCTACCTGATGAAGCCGGTCGACATCGACACCCTGCGCCAGCTCCTCTCCCAGACCGCGGCCGGCGAACGGCCCTCTCAACCTCAACCCGATTACGACTAGCCGAACCTTTCGGATCGACCGCGAGGAGGGAGGCATTCGCCTCGACCTGGCCGTCGTCCGCCATCTGGAGGGCATACTCAGGATTACTCGCGCCCAGGTTCAGGGTTGGGTGGAGCAGGGGCTTGTTCAGGTCAACGGCCAGCTCCCCAAGCCCACCCGGAGGCTCGCCCCCGGGGACGAGGTCGAGATCATCCTGCCACCCCTTCCGCCCCGGCGCGAGCTCGCGCCCGAGGAGATGCCGCTCTCCGTCCTCTACGAGGACGAATGGATGCTCGCCCTCGACAAGCCGCCCGGTCTGGTCGTCCATCCCGCCCAAGGCAACCGCGAGGGGACCCTGATGCATGGCCTGCTCTGGCGTGCAGAGGGGTACAGACCCCACTTAGTGAGCCGCCTCGATCAGGGCACCTCCGGCCTCATCCTGGTCGCCAAGGCCCCGGAGGTCCACGCTGCTCTCCAGAGCACGGGGATGGAGAAGGACTACCTGGCCGTGGTCTACGGCCGGACCGAGCTGCCCAAGGGGAGGATCGATCTCGGTATTTTGCGCGACCCGGCCGACCCGCGGCGGCGGATGGCTTCGAAGACCGAGGGCCGGCCGAGCGCCACGCTCTGGGAGCGCTTGGCGGAATCCGAAGTTTCCCTGCTGCGGTGCCGCCTGCTCACCGGCCGGACGCATCAGATCCGGGTCCATCTCCAGGCCGCCCGGATGCCGATCGTCGGCGATCCCCTCTACGGTGCTCCGGGCTGGAAAGGGATCGGGGACCCGGCCCTCGCGGAAATCTGCCGGGATTTCCCGCGGCAGGCTTTACATGCGTGGCGGGTGGGGCTGCTCCATCCGGTCACCGGCGAGCCGCTGGAGGTCCGGGCACCGGTGCCCCCGGACCTCGCGGACCTGCTCTCCCGGGCCGAATTGACATTCGCTTGATCTTCTGCGCAATCGGGTGTCACGGTTTTATCGACCAAGGACACTTTTGAAACGTGCTTCCCTCATCCCAGTTCGCGCGGCGCCTGTCCAGGCCGTGCATCAGCTTCGGCTGAAGCACTTCGTAGCGCAGGGCTTTCGAGGTTCCCGGAGTTCTCCTGGAACCCAGATTCAAATGAAGTTTTTTTCTTTTGGAGGGAGTACCAATGGCCAAGAGCATCGTGATCGTTGGAGGAGGATCGTCCGGCTGGATGACGGCCGCCTATCTGAAGAAGGCCCTGAGAGGGGTCGACATCACGCTCGTCGAAGCACCGCACATCAAGACCATTGGGGTGGGTGAGGCCACCTTCAGCACCATCAAGCTGTTCTTCGACTACCTCGGTCTCGAAGAGCGCGAGTGGATGCCCGCCTGCAACGGCGCCTACAAGCTCGCCATCAAGTTCGTGAACTGGACCAAGGCCGGCGGCCACTTCTACCACCCCTTCCAGCGTTACGAGATGATCGACGGCTACAACGCCGCCGAGTGGTGGCTCAAGCTCAAGCGGGACGAGGAGGCGTTCGACTACTCCTGCTTCGCGATTCCGGCGATCTGCGACGCCAAGCGCTCCCCCCGGTATCTGGACGGCCGCGTGTTCGACGACAAGGTGCAGGACTACTTCGCCAACGGCGACCGCGTCCCGAACTCCTTCCTTTCCGAGCACTCGGTGCAGTACCCGTACGCCTACCACTTCGATGCCGGCCTGCTCGCCGAGTACCTGGAGGGTTACGCCACGCAGCGCGGGGTGACCCGGATTGCGGACGAGGTCGTCCACGTGGCCCTGCGCGAGGACGGCGGTATTTCCCACATCGTCACCAAGGAGCACGGCGAGATCGCCGCCGACCTGTTCGTCGACTGCACCGGCTTCCGCGGCCTGTTGATCAACCAGGCGCTCAACGAGCCGTTCATTTCCTTCAACGACACGCTGCCCAACGACAGCGCGGTCGCCCTGCAGGTGCCGGTCGACATCCAGACGAACGGCATGGCGCCGTACACCACGGCCACGGCCATGAACGCCGGCTGGGCCTGGAACATCCCGCTCTACGGCCGGATCGGCACCGGTTACGTCTACTGCAGCGAGTTCCTCTCCAAGGATGAGGCCGAGGCCGAGTTCCGCCGCCACCTGGGCCCCGCCGCGGACAATTGCCGCGCCAACCACATCAAGATGCGGATCGGCCGCACCCGCAACTCCTGGGTCAAGAACTGCGTGGCCATCGGCCTGGCGAGCGGCTTCGTGGAGCCGCTGGAGTCGACCGGGATCTTCTTCATCCAGCACGGCATCGAGGAGTTGGTGCACCACTTCCCGAACGGCGAGATCGACGAGGCGGTCATACGCAGCTACAACAAGGGCGTGGCCGACGCGATCGACGGGGTCAAGGATTTCCTCACCGTGCACTACGCGGCGTCCGACCGTGACGACACGCCGTACTGGAAGTCGGTCCACAGCGACCTGCGGGTGCCGGAGAATCTGCGCGAGAGTCTGGACCTGTGGAAGCGCCGCCTGCCGAACGCCAAGAGCGTCAACCCGGCCTACCACGGTTTCGAGTCCTACTCGTACTCGGTGATGCTCCTCGGTCTCGGCCATCAGCCGGAGACCAGCCTGCCCGCCCTGGACCACATGGACGACCGCAACGCACTGGCCGCCTTCCGCGCCATGCGCGAGCGCGCCGAGTACCTGGCGGCCACGCTGCCGTCCCAGTACGAGTACCTGACCTACGTGCGCACTCAGCCCACCAGCCGCGAGGAGGAGATGGTCCCGGCGGCCGCCCTCTACAGCGACGCGGGCCAGCTCTGGAAGGAGCTGGTGGCGCTAAACGCCAGAGCGTAAGAAGGACCTAAAGGACAACGAGGGCAATGTAGAGACGCCCCCTGGGGCGTCTCCTCAGCGGTCACATTTGTGGCCCGGTCGGAGGAGACGCCCCACGGGGCGTCTCTACAGTAGTCCCTTCCCCCCTGGCGTAACCTAAGCGTAATCCTGTACAGTCTCCCTCATGGAGAATCACGCCCCACGCGGGCGCGGCGCGTCGGCGAACCCGCTCAACCGTTTCGAGCGGATCGAGGTAGAGATGGAGGTCCCCGGCCCGGAGCGGGTCGAGACCCAGCTCCTCCGCGACAGCTCGCGCTCGATCATCACCCGCAACGACAGCCCGGACGTCGGCTTCGAGGTCTCGCTCAACCCCTACCGCGGGTGCGAGCACGGCTGCATCTACTGCTATGCCCGCCCCACCCACGAGTACCTGGGGTTCTCGGCGGGGCTGGACTTCGAGACCCGCATCCTGGCCAAGGAGGAGGCGCCGGAGATCCTGCGCCGGGAGCTGTCCTCCCCGAAGTGGCAGCCGCAGACGCTCGCCATGAGCGGCGTCACCGATCCCTACCAGCCCGTCGAGCGCAACCTGGAGATCACCCGCCGGTGCCTGGGCGTGCTGGCCGAGTTCCGCAATCCGGTATCGGTGATCACCAAGAACGAGCTGGTGACCCGGGATATCGATTATCTGTCCGAGCTGGCCGGGCACCAGGCCGCGGCTGTATACCTCTCGATAACCACCCTGGATGGCGAGCTGGCGCGGCGGATGGAGCCTCGCGCGTCCCACCCCCGGGACCGTTTGAAGGCGGTCGAGCGGCTCGCGGCGGCGGGCATCCCCGTCGGGGTCATGGTGGCGCCGGTGGTGCCGGCGATCACGGACCATGAGATTCCCAAGATCCTGGAAGCCGCGGCCGCGGCCGGGGCGCAGGCTGCCGGCTACGTGATGCTCCGCCTGCCGGGCGCCGTCGCCGGTCTCTTCGAAACCTGGCTGGAGGAGCACTTCCCCGACCGCAAGGACAAGGTGCTCAACCGGGTGCGCGAGCTTCGGGGAGGCAAGCTGTACGACCCGCGCTTCGGCAGCCGGATGAGGGGGGAGGGGATCTTCGCCGAGCAGGTGAAGGCGGTATTCGAGACCTCCAAGCGCCGCTATGGGCTCGACCGGCGCCACTTCGAGCTGACCGCCGATGCCTTCCGCCGGCCGGGACAGATGGTGCAACTCGGCCTCTTCTGATAAAGTTCCGCTCGCCCATGAGCGACAGCGATCTGCGCACGCTTCGCGCCCTGGTGCGTGAGGCTCTCCCGACCTACCACGGGTCCGGCCGGGCCATCGAGGAGGTGCTGGGCATCGGCCATGGCAACCTCTCCCACCTGCTCGACGGCCGGCTGGAGCTGCGCGTGCGCCACCTGCTGGCCATCTCGAAGATGATCGGCGTGCCGCCGCACCAGTTCCTCGAGCTCGGCTGTCCGGAGGCTTACGACGCCGCCCGCCGCGACCTGACCGATTTCGTCTCCATGAGCCTGCCGCCGGACAGGAAGGTTGCCATCCAGGCGGCGAAAGCCGCGGAGCTGGACAATCGCATCCGGAAGATCGTGCGCGAAGAGCTGGAAGCGCGCTTCGGCGCGGACGAGACCTCCAAAAGCTGACAGTTACGGTCCGGCGCTGTCTTTTACGAAGCGAAGCCCGTCTTTACGGATCGGCTCCGTTCTGGACCGCGAAAAGCCGCTCTTTACGGTCCATCGCCTGATCGTACGGATAAAAGCCGCTGGTTACGGTCAGAATCGCCCCCAAGAGCTCGAAACGCCCGAAGCACCGGCTTCAGGCCGGAGGTTACGTACACAGGCCGGCGGCTACGAATCTGCCCCGGAACCTGACGAGTACGAAACACTTCGTTGACATTACGAAGCGCTTCGTATAATCTGCCGGCCATGACGACGACACCCCGACCCACGGATGCCGAGCTGGCGATCCTGCGCATTCTCTGGCGGCGCGGCCCGAGCACGGTGCGGCAGGTCCACGAGGACCTGGAGCGCCGCAGCCTGACCGGTTACACGACCGTCCTGAAGCTGCTTCAAATCATGACCGAGAAGGGCCTGGTGGAGCGCGACGAGTCCGAGCGGGCCCATGTCTACGTAGCCCGGCTGCCCGAGGAGCAGACCCTCGGCCAGCTCGTTGGCGACCTGCTCGACCGGGCCTTCGAGGGGTCGTCGAGCCGGCTGGTGATGCGCGCCCTGGAGTCGCGGCCGGCGACCCGGGAGGAGCTGGCGGAGATCCGTCGCATGTTGGACCTGATGGAAGGAGGCGATCGATGATGAGCGAGGCCATGACTCAAGCGGTAGGCTGGGCGTTGGTGCACTTCCTCTGGCAGGGAGCCCTGGTGGCCGCCGGCCTCGCGGCCGGGCTCGCGCTGATGAAGAACCGGAGCGCCTCGGCGCGCTACGCGCTGGGGGTGGCGGCGCTGGCGGTTCTCGTTGCCCTGCCGGTCGTGACGGCTTTCCGGTCTTATGAGCCCGCCTCTTCGATCGAGAGCGCCCCCTCCCCGGCCCTCCCCCGCTTTGCGGGAGAGGGAGCCCCCACCCCTTCGGCAGGTGAGATTTCAACGGAGCTCCGGGATGTCGTGCGTCCCTGGATGCCGTCGCTGCTCTCTGTCTGGCTCGTGGGGGTGGCGCTCCTCTCGGTCTGGCACCTGGGCGGTTGGATTCAGGTGCGGCGCATGACCCGGCGCGCGACCCGGCCGGTGGACGAGGGCTGGGAGCTGGCCCTGATCCGCCTCCGCCGACGCCTGGGCATCGAGCACGCGGTGATGCTGCTGGAGTCCGCGGCGGCGCCGGTCCCGGCCGTGATCGGCTGGCTGCGGCCGGTGATCCTGGTGCCGGCGAGCGCCTTCGCCGGGTTGACGCCCGAGCAGCTCGAAGCGATCCTCGCCCATGAGCTGGCCCACGTGCGGCGCCATGACTATCTGATCAATCTCCTGCAAGCCGTCGTCGAGACCCTGCTCTTCTACCACCCGGCGGTCTGGTGGGTCTCCCGTCAGGTGCGGCAGGAGCGGGAGAGCTGCTGCGACGACCTCGCCGTGTCGGTTTGCGGCGACCGGCTGGGCTATGCCCGCGCCCTGGCGGCCCTCGAGGGGCTGCGCACGCCGCGCCTGGCCATGGGCGCGGACGGCGGCTCGCTGCTGCGGCGCATCCGGCGGCTCGCTGGCGCTCCGGAGGGGATACCGGAGACGGCCGGCGGTGCTCCAGTCGCCTGGGTGGCCGGTGTCCTGGCTCTCGCCCTCCTTCTTGGCGGGGCGGTCTTCCACGAAGGCGCCCGCGCCGGGCTGCCCTTGGAGGTCCGCCTGATGGCGGAGCCCGTCGCAAAGCTGGCCGCGCAGGCTGCTGCCGCTCCTGCCGCCCAGATCAAGGGCCAGCGCGGCCAATGGACCGCCGAGCGCACCGAGGAGGGTATTCAGCTGCAGATGACCTACCGGCACGACAGCAAGGGCCGGAGCCAGCATAGCCATAACTACGACATGAGCGAGCTGGTCGGGTTCAGCACCGGGCCGGACATCCGTTTCGAGATGCCGCGCGCCGCCGGCACCTTCCGCTTCGAAGGCCGCTTCGACGGCGAAATGGGCAGCGGCACTTTCACCTTCCAGGGCAATCCCTCCTACATCCAGGAGATGTCCCGCATCGGCTACAAGGTCGACCAGGACGACCTCTTCAAGCTCGCGCTGTTCGACGTCTCCCCGGCGTACGTGTCCGAGCTGAAGGCGGTCGGGTATGACGACCTCTCCCTGGACAAGCTGGTCGAGTTCCGGATTTTCGACGTCACCCCCGAGTTCATCCGGGACATGGCCGAGCTGGGCTACCGCGACGTCCCGGCCGACAAGCTGGTCGCGTTCCGTATCCACGGCGTGAACCCGGACGAGGTCCGCGAGCTGGCGAAGGTGGGGCTGAAAGACCTGTCGGCCGATCGGCTGGTCGAGTTCCGCATCCACGGCGTCGGGCCCGAGCTCGTGCGCGCCATGGACGATGCCGGCTACGAGAACCTCTCGGCGGAAAAGCTCGTCGAGCTGAAGATCCACGGCGCCACGCCCGAGTTCGCCCGCGAGATGGCCGAGCTCGGCTACAACGGCGTGCCCATGGACCGGCTGGTCGAGTTCCGCATCCACGGTGTGACCCCGGAGTTCATCCGGGAGATCGCCAACGCCGGGCACGAGGGGGTCCCCGCGGACGATCTCGTCTCCATGCGGATTCACGGGGTCGACGCGGACTACATCCGCAAGGCCGAGGCCCGCGCCGGGCACAAGCTGGAGATCGAGGACATCATCGACAGGAAGATCATGGGCCGGCGGGATTAGGACCTCTCCCCTCTCGCTGTCACGCCTCAGCACAGCCTTTGCACAGGAAATTGAGGCGGACCAGCGAGGAAAGGGGGAGCCGTGCCGGCTGACGACGAGGAGCGGGACCTTCTGGATGAAAGCAGCATCGGACTTCGGGCGGAGCTGCGGCCCGGCGGACGGCTGAACGAGCGGGAGGTGCCGGTCGAGGTGGCCGACTTCCCCCGCTTCCGCCGGCTGACCTTCTACAGCGTGCTCGCGGGGCTCTGCCCCCTGCTGCCCGTGCCCTTCCTGGATGACTGGGCTCTCGAGCGGGTCCAGCGCCGGATGGTGCGCGAGCTGGGGGACAGCCGCGATCTCGACCTCTCTGATGCCGAGGTGCGCATCCTGGCCGGCGAGGGCGAAAAGCGGCTCTGGCCCGGCTTCCTCAAGGGCACGGCGCTGGCCGTGCGCTCCGGCGCCCGCCGCGTCCTGCGCAAGGTTTTCAGGACGGCTTTCTACGTCCTCCTGATGCGCGACGGCGTCCATCGCGCGGTCGAGACGTTCGTCCAGGGCTATCTGTTCCTCTACGCCTCCCGCCTGCCCCAGGGTCTCCGCCCCGCCGGCCGCACGCCGGAGCGGGTGCGGTCGGTCCGCGACACGGTCGTGGAGACCATGCGCGAGGAGGATGTGAAGCCGATCCACCGCGCCATGGGCCGAGCCTTTCAGAGGAGCTTCGACCAGCTGATCAAGGCCGCCGGCCGGCTCGGCGGCGTGTTCGGCCGGCTGCGGGCAGGCGAGCGGGCGGACGAAGCGGAGGCCCTGCGCGAGGAGGAGGAGATGCTGGGCGGCTTCGTCGATCCGCTGGCCGCCGCGCTCTGGGGCAACGAAGAGTACTTCGAGCGGCTGGAGAAGTCGTTCGAGGAGAGGCTTCAGCGGCGTCCGGCGGGTCCGTGAGCAGAGTCGGCCCGCCCTGGCATCTCCAGGGGAGCGGCTCGATCCTGCTGTTCCGGTTCGAGCCCGGTTTCCTGGAGCGGGAGCTCGGCCTGGTGATGCTGGTGGACTACGACGAGTCCCCGGTCGGCCCCTACTGGGAGCTGCTCTTCCTCTCCGGCTTCCGCACCATCACCAGGATCTACGTGTCGACCGAGGAGAGCGCGGTCAACGGCCGCGAGAACTGGGGCATCCCCAAGGAGGTCGCGGATTTCACGGTGGAGCGCCGGGGCCGCACCGAGCAGGTCCGCGTCACCCTGGACGGCCGCACCGTGGCCGACCTGACCTTGGGGATCGGGCGCCTGCCGCTGCCGGTGACGGCCGCTCTCATCCCCCGGTCCTTGAGGACCCTGGTCCAGCCCTGGGAAGGCCGGACCTACCTCACTACGCTCGAAGGCCGGGGCATCGTCCGCCCGGCGCGCCTGCTCAAGGCGCGCATCGACCCCGAGCTGTTTCCCGATTTGACGCGCGGGCGGCTGCTGGGGGCCGTTCAGGCGAGCCGGTTCCGGCTGGTGTTTCCAGAGCCGCGGGTCAGCTGAGCGGCGCGTGGCGCTCCAGAATCCCCGCGAAATCCGTCCCTGCCGGCAGCGTCCCGAACGCGCGGCCCCCCTCTCTGGCGAGGCGGGTGGCGCAAAAGGCGTCCGCGACGGCGGCGGGGGCGTGGCGGACCAGGAGCGAGGCCTGGAGAGCCAGGGCCAGCCGCTCCACGAACCGCCGCGCCCGGCTTTCCGAGAGATCCTCCCGCAGGTCGGCGGTGTAGGCGTCCAGCCGCCCGTCGCGGGCCAGGGTGATCTCTTCCAGCACCGCTTCCAGCGACTCGGGCGTCTTCGCGACCGCTCGCAGGACGTCCAGGCACTGGATGTTTCCGGAGCCCTCCCAGATCGAGTTGAGCGGCGCCTCGCGGTACAGGCGGGCCAGCGGCCACTCTTCGACGTAGCCGTTGCCGCCCAGGCACTCCAGAGCCTCGGCGGCATGCACCGGCGCCCTCTTGCAGGTCCAGTACTTGAGCACCGCCGTCGCGAGCCGGCGGAAGGGGCCGTCCTCCTCGTCATAGGCGCGGGCCAGCCGCATCATCGCGACCGTGGCGGCCTCGGACTCGATGGCCAGATCGGCCAGGACGTTCCGCATCAGGGCGTGATCGATCAGCCGATGGCCGAAGGTGCTGCGGTGTCCGGCATAGTGGATCGCCTGCGCCGTGCCCTGGCGCATGGATGCGGCCGAGCCGATCACGCAGTCGAGCCGGGTGTGCATGACCATCTCCAGGATGGTGGGCACGCCCCGGCCCTCCTCGCCGATCCGCCGCGCCCAGGCAGCCCGCAGCTCGATCTCGCTCGAAGCGTTCGAGCGGTTGCCGAGCTTGTCCTTGAGGCGCTGGAGGTGGAAGCGATTGCGCCCGTCCGGTAGCAAGCGTGGCAACAGGAAGCAGGTCAGGCCGCCTGGCGCCTGGGCGAGCACCAGGAAGGCGTCGCACATCGGAGCCGAGCAGAACCATTTGTGCCCCGTGATCTCATACTCATCCCCATTCAAGGGGACTGCTCGGGTGGTGTTGGCGCGCACGTCCGATCCCCCCTGCTTCTCGGTCATGGCCATGCCGAAGAGGGCGCCGCTCTTGATTTGCGGCTCCCACTCGGCCGCGATCTCGGGCTCCTGGCGCAGCGCCGGCACCGCCGAGTAGGTCATGGACAGCGGGCATCCCACCCCGGCCTCGACCTGGGCGAGGGAAGAGAAGAGCGCCGCCCGGGCCACGTGCGCTCCCGGCCGCGGCTCGATCCAAGGCAAGGCGTGGAGACCGTGCCCGACGGCCAGGCTCAGGAGCGAGTGCCACGAGGGGTGGAACTCGACCTCGTCGATGCGGTTCCCGGCCCGGTCATGGGTGCGCAGCACGGGCCGGTTCTCGTTGGCCTGAAAGCCCCAGGCGATCGTCTCGCGCCGGCCTACGATCTCTCCGAAGCTCCTCGCCCTCTCTTCTGCCCATCCCGCGCCTTCGCGGCTCAGGGCTTCGGCCAGCGGACGGTCCGTGGAGAAGACGTTGTAATCCTCCAGAGGCGGAGGCTGATTGAAGACGGTATGGGTGGCGTGCTCCATGCCCAAAGCATAATAGGATGACCCCTGATCATGGCCATTCGCGAAGGAGCCTGGGACTGTCCGCACTGCGGCCGCAAGAAGAACCGCGGTCCGGAGAAGTTTTGCGGAGGGTGCGGCGCGCCGCGCGGCGAGGACGTGCAGTTCTATCTGCCTCCG
This sequence comes from Acidobacteriota bacterium, assembly GCA_034667225.1. Taxonomy (GTDB): domain Bacteria; phylum Acidobacteriota; class Thermoanaerobaculia; order Multivoradales; family UBA5704; genus DATMER01. The sequence goes on along the minus strand of JAXDKG010000064.1, from coordinate 43,159 downwards.
GACTCCCCCGAGGTCACCGCGGCGGATGCGCTCGAGCGCGCCCAGGCCGGACCCGACTGGACCTGCTCCTTCTGCGAAGCGGACAACCCCTCGGTCAACGCATTCTGCTCGAGCTGCGGCGCGGCCCGCGATGCCGCCGCCCAGGCCCGGCCGGTCGTCGAGCACCGCAACGACGCCATCCCGCTCCCCGTTGCTCCTCCTCCCCCTCCCACTCCCACCAATCCGAAGCTCAAGCGCGGCTGCCAGATCGGCTGCCTGGGCCTCGCCGCGCTCCTGTTCGTGTTCTGGTTCCTCGGCCGGCCGAAGGAGACGACCCTCACCGTCACCGGCCACCGCTGGGAGCGGACCGTCGCCATCGAGGAGCAGCGCACGGTCACGGAGGAAGGCTGGGAGGGCGAGCTGCCGGCCGGAGCCCGCTCCCTCTCCAGCAGCCGCCAGATCCACCACCAGAACCGCGTCCAGATCGGCACCGAGACCCGGACGCGCACCGTGAGCGAGCGGGTGCAGACCGGCACCGAGCGGGTGAGGGTGGGCGAGCGCGACCTCGGCAACGGCTATTTCGAGGATGTCTACGAGGACCGTCCGGTCTACGAGAATCGCGAGCACGAGGAGACCTACGAGGAGCCGGTCTTCCGGCAGGATCCGGTCTACCGCATACGCCATCGCTACGAGGTGGAAAAGTGGATGCCCTCCCGCCAGGCGCAGGCCGGAGCCCAGGATCTGGCGCCCCGCTGGCCCGATACCGGGCTGAGAGCGAAGGAGCGCGCTGGCAATCGCACCGAGGTCTACGAGGTCCTCTTCGAGGACCGGGACGGGGCCGGCCGCGTCTACCGGGCGCGCGACGAAGTGGAGTGGAAGAGCTTCGAGAAGGGCGCCGCGTACCGCGCCAAGGTGCGCTCGAACGGCGAGATCGTCGAAATTCTCGGCCCGGCGTGATCCTCTGCAAGTTGCGGCTTCCGGAAACCTCGGGACCGTTCAGCTCCATCCTTTCTCTTTCCGCGAAAGATGTCGCGGGCTTCCGCTTCAAGGCTGCGGAGCCCTCCGCGCCATCATTTAAAATTTCTTGCCGTGGTCTTCTTCAGAAATCGGTTCGTCAGGACTCTTTTTCCTTTCTGATCGGTCCCACGGAATCCCGCTTTCCGTTACCGCGGAAGGGAAAGAGGGTGTTGTAGAAGAGTGCTTACCTGCCGCTTAGCAATGGGTGAAAGACGTTGAGCCGCTGCAATTTAGCGGCACAATCCGATACCATACCGATCCGCCGAACGGGGAGTCTGACCCAACCTAGATCGCAGCGAGGCACCTGCCGTATGAGCGATGTCGTCCAGAAACTCTGGGGCTTCTGCCACACCCTTCGCCACGATGGGATCGACTACGGCGATTACATCGAGCAGATCACCTATCTGCTCTTCCTGAAGATGGCCGACGAGCGCGGCCTGGACCTGAGCCATACCCGCGGCGCGGGCGACCACCTGATCGATTGCTCGTGGCCGGCGCTGGCGGCGAAGTCCGGCCCTTCCCTGATCAATCACTACGTGGAGGTGCTGCTCGTGCTCGGCGAGCAGAAGGGTCTTCTGGGCGACATCTTTCGCGAGGCGGTGCCGCGCTTCAACAGCGCCGACAACCTGAAGAGGCTGATCGGTCTGATCGACGAGACGGCGTGGATCCGGCTGGAGGTGGACGTCAAGGCCGCCGCGTTCGAAGGGCTGCTCGAGAAAGCGGCGAGCGAGGGCAAGAAGGGCGCAGGCCAGTACTTCACACCCCGCTTGCTGATCCAGTCGATCGTCCGCTGCGTGCGGCCCGACCCGCGGAGCGTGGGCGTTGGTGACTTCGCGATCTGCGATCCGGCCTGCGGCACGGGCGGCTTTCTGGTAGCCGCGTATGAGTGGCTCATGGGCGAGACCCGCGAGCCGCTGTCGCCCGAGATGTCCCAACGGGTGCGCGAGGGCACCTACTTCGGCCAGGAGCTGGTGGCCCGGCCACGGCGGCTCGCGCTCATGAACCTCTGCCTGCACGGTTTGGAGCCGGAGATCAAGGCCGGCGACTCGATCTACCTGCCGCCCGACGCGCGGCGCTTCGACGTCGTGTTCACGAACCCGCCGTTCGGCACGCGCGGCGCCAACCAGATCCCGCGGCGGGACGACCTTCACATCAAGACGTCGAACAAGCAGCTCAACTTCCTGCAGCACGTGCTCACCATCCTCAAGCCGGGCGGCCGCGCCGCCGTGGTCGTGCCCGACAACTGCCTGTTCGCCGACCAGGCCGGCGAGGTGTTCCGCATCCTGACCCAGGTCTGCGACCTCCACACCGTGCTGCGGCTGCCCAACGGCACGTTCACCCCCTACAGCCCTGGCACCAAGACCAACGTGGTCTTCTTCACCAAGGGGGCATCCACGGAGAACGTCTGGGTCTACGACGCCCGGACCAACGTGGCGCGGGTGACCAAGAAGGACCGGCCGCTGACCGCCACGCACCTCGCGGCCTTCGAGACCTGCTTCGGTGCCGATCCGAACGGGCGCTCCCGGCGCGACCCGCGCGACTCGTTCGACGGGCGCTGGCGCTCGTTCCCCATCGCCGAGGTGCAGTCGCGGGATTTCAAGATCGACGGCCTCAAATGGCTCAAGGAAGAGTCGCTCGACGACGGCGACGAGCTGCTCTATCCGGAGGACCTCGCGCACGACGCCATCGCCGAGCTGGAGGGCGCGGTGGGCGAGCTCACCGAGATCCTGAGGCTCCTCGAAGGCAACCCGGAGATCGTCGAAGCGCCCCTGGTCCTGCGGAGGGCTGAATGACGAGCGCGTTCCAGGACCCATCGAAAAGGCTGTCGCTCGAAGGCGGTCTCGCGGAAGGATGGGCGGAGGTGGTCCTGGACGATCTCGTGGTGCACGCCCTGGGCGGAGAGTGGGGCCACTCCTGCGAGGATGGCGTCCTCCCTGGCTACGTGAAGGTGAGCGTGGTGCGCGGCACTGAATTTCGGGACTGGGAGGAGGGCAAGGGCGCCACCGCGGCGGAGCGCGCCGTGAAGCGCTCGAGCCTCGAAAAGCGCCAGCTCCAGGCCGGCGACCTGATCGTCGAGATCTCCGGCGGCGGCCCCGACCAGCCGGTCGGACGCACCCTGCTCGTGGACGAGGAGACGGTGCGCAACGCTTCGAACCCTCTGATCTGCTCCAACTTCTGCCGCCAGATCCGCCTGCGGCCCGAGGTCGATCCGGCCTACGTGGCGCTGGCGCTGCGCCATCGCTACGAGCGCGGCGACTTCAATGTCTGGCAGTCGCAAACCACGAACATCCGCAACCTGAACTTCCAGGAGTTCCTGCGCGGCGTGACGCTGCCGTTGCCGCCTCTGGCCGAGCAGCGCCGGATCGCGGCCAAGGCCGGCGAGCTGCTCGCCCAGGCCCGCCACACCCGCGGCCGCCTGACCCGGCTGCCGGGGCTCCTCAAGCGCTTCCGCCAGTCGGTGCTCGCCGACGCCTTCTCGGGCCGGCTCACCGAAGATTGGCGATCGCGGCGGTCGGACAGCGAGCCCGCCCGCTTCAGCGATGCCACCGAATGGGAGGTCCCCGAGCCTCTGGAAGTGCCGGACATCCCGGAGAGCTGGACTCTCGTGGCGCTCAACGATCTGGTGAGCCTCGTCCAGTACGGCGCCTCCACGCGGGCTGACGGCGACGCCCGCACCGGCGTGCCCATGCTGCGCATGGCCAACATCCAGGAAGGGCGCACCGACCTTTCGATCCTCAAGTACGCCGACCGCGGCACGCCGGGGCTGAAGGCGTTCTATCTCAGTCCGGGCGACATCCTCTTCAACCGCACGAACAGCCCCGGCCTGGTGGGAAAGGCGGCGGTGTTCGACGGCGACATCGAGGCGGTCTTCGCCTCCTATCTGGTGCGATTGAAGTGCCACAAGGACCGGGTCCTGAGCAGCTTCGTCTGTGCCTGGATCAACTCGCCGTGGGGCCGGCAGTGGGCGCGGACGGTGCGGACGGATTGCGTCAGCCAGTCGAACATCAACTCGTCGAAGCTGCGGAAGATGCCGGTGCCCACGCCGCCCTTGACCGAGCAGAAGGAGATCGTGCGCCGGATCGAATCATTCCTGCGGTTCGCCGACGCGGTGGAGGCCAGGGTGCAGGCGGGCACGGCCTTTTCGGAGAGGCTGGCGCACGCGGTGCTCGACAAGGCGCTGCGCGGCGAGCTGGTGCCCACGGAGGCCGAGCTGGCCCGCGAGGAGGGGCGCGCCTACGAGCCGGCCTGGGTGGTCCTTGGCCGCATCAATTCCGAGCCCCGGCGCAAGGCCCGGGCCGGCCGGCGGGGCCGGCAGCTCTCCTTCCCCGGCCAGGAGCCGCCCCGCCGCGGCGCCGGCGCGCGCAGCCGGACGGTGCCCGTGTACGACCCGCACCAGATCCTGGTGGCGTTCCGGCAGGCCTGCTGGGGTGCCGGCGCGCTGTCCGAGGACGAGCTGATCCGGCAGGTGGCGGACCGTCTGGGCGTGGCGAGGCTCGGCAAGAACATCCGCGCCCGCTTCAAGGACCATCTGGAGATCGCCGTCGAGCGCCGCATCGTCGCCCGCCGGGGGGAGACGCTGGAAGGTGCCACGCCCACGTTCGCGCGCTACGACGACGATTTCCTGTTCCACGTGCTGCGCAGCTCGATTCTGCGCGCCGGGATCGAGCACGAGACGGCCACGGTCATCCGGAGCCTGGCGAGCCATCTGGGCTATGGCCAGGTGACCGGCGCGGTGCGCAGCCGCATGGAGGATGTCTTCCGCTCGGGCGTGCGGCGGGGGCTGCTGGGGATGGGCGAGGGGAAGGTCTGGCGGCGGTAGCCTGGGGTTGAAACCCCAGGCTAGAAAGGTACAGCCCCGTCCCGGGGCTGGCCTTCGGCCGCCCCCGGAGGGGGCGATACTCTTCTAGCCTGGGGTTTCAACCCCAGGCTTCAGCCACTCGAACAGCTCGTAATGCTCGCGGCTCATGCCCATGCGCTCGTAGACGCGCTGGGCGGTCGCGTTCCGCCGGTCGACGTAGAGGCGGATGCCCATCAGCTCGGGCGAGGCCAGCACGCGCTCGCGCAGGTGCTCGTAGAGCCGGCGGTAGATGCCGCTGCCGCGCAGCTCCGGCGGCACGTAGACCGATTGGACCCAGATCACGGTGCCGTTGCGCCAGTCGCTCCACTCGTAGGTGGTCAGCAGCGAGCCCACCACTCTTCCATCGGACTCGGCTACCCAATACTGACCCTTGGATGGATCATCGAAGACGGCCTGCACGCCGCGGGTGACCGTGGGGAGGTCGAGCTCCATCCCCTCGGTCTCGCGGGCCATGAGCACCTGAAAATCGATGATCGCCTCGGCGTCATCGGTGCGGGCAGAGCGGATTTCCACGGCCGGATTAGAACACGATCTTCCGATAGCGCGCCTGGAGGAACGAGTAGGCTCCAAAGGCGATCAGGCCGAGGGCCACGAGCCCCAGCAGCCAGGGGCCGTACGGCTGGCTGGCCAGCGATGCCAGGGCGCCGCCCAGGCCGCGCGCCTCGTCCGGGTCGTATTTGAGCCCCGCCTGGATCAGGAACCAGCCGCTCACGAGGAACGCGACCCCCCGCGAGGCCAGGCCCATCTGCCCGGTGTGCGTGGCCAGCCGCTCCTCGTCCGCGTTCATCTCCTCCAGCTTGAGCCGCTTGCGGAATTTCTTCGTATAGGCCTCATAAATCTGGAAGAGGGCCGAGACGATCACCGCGATGCCGGCCAGGATCACCAGCCAGCGGCCGAAAGGCTTGTCCATCAGGCTCGCCGCGGTCCCCTGGCTCCCGCTGCCGCCGCCGGAGGAGCTGCCGGAGACCATCCGCACCGCCAGCAACGCGAGCCCCGCGTAGCCGATGCCGCTCGCCAGCATCGCTCCCCGGCTCGCCAGCCCCTTGGGATCGCTCCCCTCGTTCTCCGTATCGAGGACCGCCTGCACGAAGCGCCAGAGCGCGTAGCCAAGGAGCCCGATCGCCACCAGCACGAGCAGGAGCCGGCTCTGCCCGGCGATCCTCTGCAGCGCACCCTGCGGCGTGGCCTGCTGTTCGATCGCTCCGCCCTGGAGCGCCAGGAGGCCGATCAATGCGTAGACGACGCCGCGGGCCGCATAGCCGAAGCGGGCGAGCCTCTCGACCCAGGGGTTGCGGACTGCGCTCCGCACGGCCCGTTCCGCCTGATCCAACGGCGCTTGTGCGCGTGCCATGATTACCTCTCTTTCTGCCGCAACCGGAAGAGAGCAAGGTACATACCAGAATGCAGTAGACTTTCTCCGGAGGCCCAAAATGATCCGGCGAACCCTGCGCGACCCGCTTGCGCTGCTCTTGACATCCGCCCTGCTGCTGGGCGGTTGCACCATCAACCCCGCCACGGGGTCCCACCAGCTCAACTTCTTCGGCGAACAGTCGGAGATCGAGATGGGGCGGGAAGCCGACGCCGATATCGTGGCGTCCGTCGGCCTCTACGACGACCCGCTTCTCCAGGACTACGTCCATGACCTGGGCATGGAGATCGCGGCCTCGTCCGAGCGCCCGAACCTGCCCTGGAGCTTCAAGCTCCTCGACGACCCTTCTGTCAACGCCTTCGCCCTGCCGGGCGGCTACGTCTACGTGACCCGCGGCCTCATGACCCACCTGGAGTCGGAGGCGGAGCTGGCGGCGACGATCGGGCACGAGATCGGCCACGTGACCGCCCGCCACGGCGTCAACCAGATGAGCAAGCAGATCCTTGCGTCCGTCGGCCTCGAAGTGGCCTCGATCCTCGACGACGACATCGCGGACTGGGCGTTCGCCGGCCAGATCGGGCTGGGCCTCCTCTTCCTCCACAACAGCCGGGACGACGAGCGCCAGGCGGACGACCTCGGGCTGCGCTACGCCATGCGGGCCGGCTACGACCCGCGCCAGATGTCGGAGCTGTTCAACGTGCTGGACGCGGTCTCCAAGGTCGAAGGGGTGGGGCGCCTGCCGAACTGGCTCTCCACGCATCCCGACCCCGGAGCGCGCCGCAAGCGGATCGAGGAGGAGGTCGGCAAGCTGGAAGGGGACTTCTCCAACGCCAGGATCGAGCGCGATTCCTATCTCGAGCGGCTGGACGGCATGGTCTTCGGCGACGATCCCCAGGCGGGCTACTTCGAGGGCAACGCCTTCCTGCACCCCGGGCTGCGCTTCCGCATCGACTTCCCCGACGGATGGGAGACGGACAACCAGCAGGATGCCGTGTCCGCGCACAGCCCGGACGGCGAGGCGCTGGTGCAGGTGGGGCTTTCGGACAAGCCGACCCGCGAGGAGGCGGAGGAAGAGTTCTACGCGGAAGAGGGGCTGAGCCAGGACCGCTCCTGGGAGAACAAGGTGCACGGCCTGCCCGCCTCGTGGAGCCGCTTCGAGCACTCGGAGGAGGGCAAGGAGCTGCGTGGCACGGTCGCCTTCGTGGAGCATGGGGACGGCATCTTCCAGGTGCTGGCGCTCTCCGAGGCCGCGAGCTGGAGCGAGCAGCGGGAGGATCTGGAGGAGGCCATCGGCAGCTTCGCCCACCTGGACGATCCCAAGGCCCTGAGCACGCGCGCCTCCCGCGTCCGCCTGATCCGCCTGAAGGAGGACATGACGGTCGAGCGCTTCGCGAAGGAGTTCCCCTCGGACGCGCCGATCGAGACCGTGGCGATGATCAACCACGTGCCGCCGGGCGGGATGTTGAAGAAGGGGCAGCTCGCGAAGCGGGTGGTGGTGGAGTAGAGGTGGAGTAGGTTACTGCTCCAGGCCAAAGAACTCGGTGACCTGGGCACCCAACGTCCGCAGGTCGCCGAGATGCCGCTCCAGGATGGCTTCGAGAATGGCAGGATCGACCGTCTGGTATTCGTGGACAGCGATGTTGCGGAAGCCCACCATGCGCCGGAGCCTGCCCGCCAGCTCTGAGTCGATCACTCCCTTTTGCTGAAGGAGCGTGAAGACCCCCGCGGTGGAATCCGGAGTGCCATAGGCCTCGGACGAGGCCACGTGGTTGGCCAGGTCGATGGCTGCCTGGATGGCCCTTTGGAGATTCAAGGACGCGATGTCCTCGACGTCGATGGGCAGAAGGTCCTTCCGCCTCTCGCCGCGGACCTCCGCGATGCGGGTCAGACAGCGGTCGATGACGGCGATCTTGGCCGTCAGCTTCTCACGCTCGACCAACCCTCATCCTCTTGAACAGCGCACTCTCCGCCTCGCGGCGGAGGATCTTGACGTCCTCATAGAGACTGAGGATTCGGCTGAAGGCGTCGTGGCGACGGGAAGGGTTGCGGTCGACGAGCAGCCGCCCATGCTTCAGGACCTGCATGGCGAGGATCGGCGGCGCCTGGTCCAGGTCGATGAGATCCACGTCCCGGCGGAGGAGCTCCTCCAGGTCCGAACGCGCGTCGAAGATCTCGAGCCCCTCGGGCCGGCGGCGGAACAAGGCTGCGAAGTCTACGTCCGAGTCCTGCCGCGCGGTGCCCTTGGCGTGGGAACCGTACAACCAAAGGGCGTCCAGCCCGAACCACCTGTCCAGGACGGTCGTGACGCGGTCGGTCTGGTCTGGGGGCAACATTGGCTTCACTGCCATGCTAACAGATGGGTAGACCCCTTCAACGACTCGTTTGAGCGAGCTACCCACTCGTTTGAGCGCCCCACCCACTCGTTTCCAGCGTCCAACAGCTCGTTTCCAGCGTCCAACGGCTCGTTTGAGCGCCCCACCCACTCGTTTCCAGCGTCCAACGGCTCGTTTCTCCCGTCCAACGGCTCGTTTCTGCCCCAAACGGCTCGTTTGGAGCTGCTACCCGCTCGTTGCCCGCACGCCGCGCTCGCTGAGGGCGCGGAAGAACTCCTCCGCCGCCTCGGCGGGATCTCCCACGAGGGCCCCCGCTCCTTCTTCCGGCAGCCAGTCGGCCGGGAGGTAGTGGCGGTACGGGGCGGAGAGAAAGCGCTGGTCGAAGAGGGCGATCACCCCGGTGTCCAGCGGGGAGCGGATCAGGCGGCCCGCGGCCTGCACCACCCGCGTCATTCCGGGCACCACGAAGGAGTATTCGAAGCCGCGGTCGAAGCGCTCCTGGTAGTAGCCCTTGAGAAGCTCCTGCTCCAGCGTCAGCGCCGGCAGGCAGGGGCCGATCACCGCCACCGCCTTCAGCACCTCGCCGGGATAATCCACCCCCTCCGCGAAGACGCCGCCGGCCACGGCGAGCAGCAGCACGTCTCCGAAGACCGCGGAGCGCAGGGCCTGCAGGATCAGGTCGCGCTCCTTGTCGCTGTCCGCTTGGCGCTGGATCAGCGGGCGCTTGTTGCGCAGGCGCATCCGGCCCGTCACCTCGGAGAGGAAGGCGTAGCTCGGGAAGAGCGCCAGGCAGTTGCCCGGCACCGAGTCCGCGAAGGCGGCCAGGCGCTCCGCGATGCGCTCGTAGTTCGACGGGCGCGCCTTCCATGTCGTCGCCACCGTGGGATCGATCACCACCCGCCGGTTCTCGACCGGGAACGGGTTCGGGATTTCCACGAACGCCGTGCGCCCCGCCTCGAAGCCCAGCAGGCCGGTGTAGAACTCCGGCGGCGACAGCGTCGCGGACAAGCCAACTGTCGCGTGGGTGCGGCTGAGCACGCTGCCCAGGAAGCGGCTCGGGTCCTTGCACAGGATCTTGAGGCGGGCGTCGCCCCTGCGCACCTCGGCGCACTGGCTGAAGGAGGCGTCCGAGACGGCGAGCCCGTTGAGGAAGCGGAGGAAGTCGAAGTAGAGGCCCACGAACGGATCCTCGGGATGGAAAGTTTTCGTCTCCCGCTGGTGCTCCAGGTAGTCCACGAAGGCGGCGTCGAGGTCGGGCCGCAGGCGCCAGAAGCGGTCCTCGGGGATCGGGTATTCGACGGCCCGGTCGCCGCCCGGCCCCTCTTCGAGGGCGTCTTCGACCGCGGACTCGATCAGCGAGGCGAGCTTCAGGCAGAGGTTCTCGATGCGGAAGTGGATCGGCTCGCCCCAGCGCCCCAGGGACTCGGCGGCCTTGCGCGCTGCGGAGGCTGACAATTCTGGACTGTAATAGCCGCGCCCGCGGTCCACGAGGTTGTGCACCTCGTCGATGACCAGCACCATGTCCGCGAGGTCCTGTTCCGGGCCGAAGGCGGTGAGGGCCACGTACGGGTCGAAGGCGTAGTTGTAGTCGCAGACCGTGACCTGGACGCGGCCGGTCAGCTCCAGGCTCACCTCGAAGGGACAGACCTCGTTCGCCCGCGCCGATTGGAAGATCGCATCGGGCTCCAGGGACGGATAGGAGTCGTAGAGCTGCCCGAGGAGGCCGGTCGTGGCGAGCTTGAGGCCGTAGTCCTTGGCGTAGCGGCAGTATTCCTCGTGGCAGATGATCTGGTCGTTGGCGCACATCTTGGACTTGGCGCGCAGGCGCAGGGAGCGGAAGGCCCCGTCCTGGTTCAGGAGGTTCAAGACGGCGCCGGCCATCTCCTGCTGCGTCGTTTTAGCCGTGAGCACGAAGAGCCGCTTGTCGTTGGCGAGGCAGTAGCGCAGGGCGGGGTAGAGCGCCGCGACCGTCTTGCCGATGCCGGTCGTCGCCTGGAGCAGCAGGTGCTCGCGGTTGGCGACCGCAGTCTCGACGGCCGCGAGAATCAGCTCCTGGCCGGGGCGCAGCTCGGGGTAGGGGAAGCGCAGGCGCTCTGATGCGGCGCGCCGCTCCTCGAAGCGCTGGCGCTCCGCCTCCCAGCCGTAGACCAGCGAGTTCAGTCGCCTGCGGACGATGGCATCGAGGAGCTGGACGTCCACCTCCAGGGACTCGCGCTCGATGTCGTCGCTGCCGATGGAGATGAGGACCAGCTCGGCGCGGACGGGGGCCTCGGCATTGGTGCGGCCGAGCATCCAGGCGTAGAGAAGGGCTTGGCGCTGGTACATCTCGCGCACGGACGGCGGCAGCGGGGCGCCGCGGCGGACCGACTTGATCTCTTCGACGACCAGGAAGCCATCGGGGTCGTTGCGCAGGCCGTCGATGCGGCCATGGACCTTCACGGTCCAGCCGCGGTGCTCGAAGCTGTAGGTGACCACGACCTCGCGGCGGTAGGAGGGATCGCTGGCCAGCGACTCTTCCTGGTATTTGCCGTGGATCGCCTGCCCGAGCCACATCCGTTCGTAGCCGCCGCGGCTGGAAAAGCCCAGGCTTCTCAGTGGGCCTTCGAGGAGGTCGGCCACCGAGAGGTCAAGCGTCAAGGCCTCGGGGTCGAAGCGGGGAGCCATGCCGGCGTAAGTATAGCGGAAGGTAGAGAAAAGCCCGGAGCACATCCGTGCGCCCCGGGCTTGGAATGATCGTGTGAGGCCTAGCGGCCGTCACGATCGGCGTCGCCGGGCGTGGCCCGCTCGACACGGTGCCAGGCGTCGCGGACGGCGTCCTTGACGTCGTGCCAGGCGCTGCGGGAGGCACCCTTGGCGTTCTCCCAGCCGCGCTCGAGGTCGCTCTCGGCCTCGTTCCAGCTGCGGCCGCGATACTGGTTCGCGGAATCGTAGCCGTAGCGGTAGGCAGGGCTCAGGTCGTCGTAGGTGCGGCCCGAGGAGTACGGGCGGGACGAGTAGTTGTTCCGCCAGTAGCTGTCCTCATCCTCCCAGCGGCTGGAGCCGGTGCTCCCGGTGCCACTGCCGGCACTGCCGGAGGTACCCGTCCAGCCCGTGATGGTGCTGGGCGTGCCGCCGGCCAGGCCGGTGGCCGCGGTGCCGGCGCCGATGCTGCCGGCGGTCATGGTGCCGCCGCTGCCCGTCAGGTTGCTGCCCGCCGGGCTGTTGAGCGTCGTGCCGGTGCCGGTCGCCGTGCCGGTCGCAAGCGAACCCTCGGTCGACCCGTGGCCGACCGCCGACATGCCGCTGGACACCGAGCCCGCGGCCGTCCCGCCGGCTCCGGTGAAGCTGGTGCCCTCGTAGCCGGTGGTGTTGCCGACGTCCGAGTGCAGGCCTGAGCGGTCGGTGATCCGGTCCCAGGCGTCGCGAGTGGCATGGCGGGCGTCGTTCCAGGCCAGGCCCGAAGAACCGTGGCGCTGGGTCCAGTCGCGCTCGAGGTCGCTCTCGACGTCGTTCCAGTTGCGGTCCTCGAAGCGGGTGCGGGCCTCCCAGCCGTGCCGGTAGGCGGGCTGGAGCTGGTCATAGGTGCGGCCCGAGGCATAGGGCCGCGTGCTGTAGTGGTCGCGCCAGAAGGCGTCCTCCTCCGTCGGGTTCACCGACTCGGAGATTCCCTTGCCGGCCAGGCCGCCGGCAATGCCGCCCACGGCCGCGCCGACCATGGCGCCCAGAGGGCCGCCGACCGCGCCGCCGATCACCGCGCCGACCGTGCCGCCGCTCGCCGCGCCGACGCCGGTGCCGACCGGATGAGCGCCGGGCTCGCCGGTCACCGGATCGCGGTTGGCGTCATGGATCTCGTGCTCCAGGGCCACGGTGCCGGGCGTCACGCCCGAAGCGGTGTTGGGATTCCTTTCGTCGTCTCTCATTCGAGTGCCTCCTCTTAGTTGATCGCCAGATCTCAGGGACTCCGAGGTGCTTCGGAGGGGCGAGAGCGAACTACTGCTGCGAGTGGGTACTTGCAAGGGAAGGGCCAGATCGTCCTTGCCTTTGCCGCTCCATCTCCGGTAGCCTCCGGTCGCCGTGAGACACTGGACGCTCCTGTTTTTCCTGTTCTGCTCGCTCGGGCTGGCTGGCTCCTGCCAGTCGCGGGGCCGGTCCGCGGGCGACGAGGCGAAGGTGCACGTCGGCATCGTCTTCGATGCCGGGGGCAAGGACGACCGCTCGTTCAACGCCGCGGCCTGGAATGGCGTCAAGCGGGCGGCGCAGGACTTCCCGATCGTCCTGCGCGATGCCGAGCCGGGCGACCCGAACTCGGTCGAGCCGGCTTTGCGCGCCTTCGCGGAGCGCGGCTACGACCTCGTGATCGGCGTCGGCTTCTCGCAGACCCCGATCGTCGAGCAGGTGGCCCGCGATTATCCGGAGCTCGACTTCGCCATCGTCGACGGGGTCAGCCAGCTCCCCAACGTCGCTTCCCTGATCTTCAAGGAGCACGAGGGCAGCTACCTCGTCGGCATGATCGCCGCCCGCAAGTCGAAGACCGGCGTGATAGGGTTCGTCGGCGGCATGGACATCCCGTTGATCCACAAGTTCGAGACCGGCTACGAAGAGGGCGCCCGGGCGGTGAACCCGCGTATCCGCGTCATCCAGAACTACGTCGGGGTGACTGATGCGGCCTGGAACAACCCGGGCAAGGGCAAGGAGCTGTCCATCGCCCAGATCGGCAAGGGCGCGGACGTCATCTTCGCCGCCGCCGGCAACTCGGGGCTCGGCGCCTTCGACGCCGCCGAGCAGCGCGGCAAGCTCGTCATCGGCGTCGACTCGAACCAGAACTGGGTCAAGCCCGGCTACGTGCTCACCAGCATGGTCAAGCGTGTCGACAATGCCGTCTACCAGATCGTGCGCGACCGGGTCGGCAACCGCTTCAAGGGCGGCATCCACGTGTACGGCCTCGACAACGACGGCATCGGCTATGCGATGGACCAGTACAACGCGAAGCTGATCCCTCCGGAGGTGATCCGGGAGGTCGAGGCCGCCAAGCAGAAGATCATCCGCGGCGAGATCAAGGTGACCGACGCGATGGCATCCCCAGCCCCATGATCGAGCTGCGCAACGTCACCAAGCGCTTCGGCGGCGTGGTGGCGAACGACCGCGTCAGCCTGCGCGTGGAGCCCGGGACGATCCACGCCATCGTGGGCGAGAACGGCGCCGGCAAGTCCACCGCCATGCGCATCGCCTATGGCTTCTACGCGGCCGACGAAGGCGAGATCCTGATCGACGGGCAGGTGCGCGACATCCGCTCCCCGGAGCAGGCGATCGCCCTGGGCATCGGCATGGTCCACCAGCACTTCATGCTGGTCGAGACCATGACGGTGGCCGAGAACATCGTGCTGGGCGCCGAGCCCGGCAGCGCGCTGGCGCTGGACCGGCGCGGCGCGGAGGCGCGGGTGCGCGAGCTCTCCGAGCAGCTCGGGCTGGCGGTCGATCCCCGGGCTTTCATCGAAACGCTGTCGGTCGGCCAGCAGCAGCGGGTCGAGCTGCTCAAGGCGCTCTACCGGCAGGCGCGGCTGCTGATCCTCGACGAGCCCACCGCCGTGCTCACGCCGCAGGAGGTGACGGAGCTGTTCGCGATCCTGCGGCGGATGCGCGAGCAGGGCACCACGATCGTCATCATCACGCACAAGCTTTCCGAGGTGCTGGCCCTCTCCGACGAGGTGACGGTGATGCGGGACGGCCGCGTGGTCGGCCGGCTGCGCACCCCCGAGACCAGCGCCGCCGAGCTGGCCCGCCTGATGGTCGGGCGCGACATCCTGCTGCGCGTCGAAAAGACACCGGCCAAGCCGGGCGCGGCCGTGCTGGCCGTGAGCGGCCTGAGCGTGACCGCGGGCGACGGCACGCGCCGGCTGGACGGAGTGTCCTTCGAGGTCCGCGCGGGCGAGATCGTCGGCGTCGCGGGGGTGGAGGGCAACGGCCAGACGGAGCTCATCGAGGCGCTCGCCGGGCTGGTGCCGCCGGCGCGCATCGGCGGCTCGGTCCTGCTCGAGAACAAGGACATCGCGCGCCTCGGCGCCGGCGAGCGCAAGGGGCTGGGCATCGCGCACGTTCCGGAGGACCGCCAGCGGCGCGGGCTGCTGCTCGACTTCGATCTGTCCGAGAACTCGATCCTGGGAGTCCAGGACCGCCGGCCGCAGGTGGCGGGGCCCGGCGGCGTCTGGCTGAACCATGCCGCGATCCGCGAGCGGGCTCTGCGGATCGTCAAGGACTTCGACGTGCGCCCGCCCGATCCTGATTTACCGGCGCGCGCCCTCTCGGGCGGCAACCAGCAGAAGCTGATCCTCGGGCGCGAGCTCGACCTGCATCCGAAGGTGCTGCTGGTGGCGCAGCCGACGCGCGGGGTGGACATCGGCGCCATCGAGTTCATCCACCGCCAGATCGTGGCGCTGCGCGACGCGGGCTGCGCCATCCTCCTGGTCTCCGCCGAGCTCGAGGAGGTGACCGCGCTGGCCGACCGCCTGCTGGTCCTGCATCAGGGAAAGATCGCCGGCGAGGTGGATCCGGCGAGCACGCCCGCGGCCGAGATCGGCCTGCTGATGACCGGCGGGAGTATTGCCGCCTGATGCCGCCTGATGGCTGCCTGATGAAGCTCCTCCGCAATCTGCTCTTCCCGCTCCTCGCCATCGCGGCGGCCTTCCTCGTCGGCGGCATCTTCATCGCTCTGCTCGGCGACGATCCGATCGAGACCTACTCGCTGCTGATCGGCAGCGCTCTCTCCTGGCCGGACGGCATCGGTTACACGCTGTTCTACGCCACGCCCCTGATCTTCACCGGTCTCGCGGTGGCGGTGGCGTTCCGCTGCGGGCTGCTCAACATCGGCGCGGAAGGGCAGCTCACCGCGGCGGCGTTCGCCACCGCCTGGGCCGGGATCACGTTCGCCGGGCTTCCGTTCTGGGCCCTGGTGCCTCTCGCCTTCCTCGCGGCGCTGCTGGCCGGGGGGTTCTGGGGCGCGATCCCCGGAGTGCTCCGGGCGCGGTTCGGCGCGCACGAGGTCATCACCACGATCATGATGAACTTCATCGCGGTCGCCCTGGCCAGCTACTTCACGCAATACCACTACAAGCTGGCGGGCGATGCGATCCTGCAGACGGCGCCGATCGGCGAGAGCGCCCGCATCCCGCGCCTCGGCCGGTTCCTCCCGGGCCTGCCGGAGCGCATCCCGCTCAACGTGGCCTTCCTGCTGGCGCTCGTGGTCTGCTTCCTCGTCTGGCTCTTCCTGTGGCACACCCGCTGGGGTTATGCGCTCCGCGCCACCGGCGCGAACCCGGACGCGGCCGAGTACGGCGGCATCTCGACCGGCCGGCAGATCGTCGCGGCGATGGCGATCTCGGGCGCGCTGGCCGGGATGGTCGGCGTCAACGAGGTGCTCGGACACCGCTACCGCTACTACGACGGCTTCTCACCCGGCTACGGCTTCACCGGCATCGCGGTCGCCCTGCTCGGGCGCAACCATCCGGTCGGCGTGGTGCTGGCCTCCCTGCTCTTCGGCGCCTTTCTGCGCGGCGGCCTGTTCGTGGACATCTTCACGGAGCACGTCTCCAAGGATCTGGTGCTGGTGCTGCAGGCGGTTATCATCCTGTTTGTGGCGGCGGAGGCGCTCTTCCGTGGGCGGTCGGGGAAGCCGCGCCGGTTGAAGCAGCCTGGGATCTGAGACATGTCGGACATCTTCAAGGTCGCGCTCCTCTTCTCGACGATCCGGCTGGCGACGCCACTGCTGCTGGCGGCGCTCGGCGGCCTCTACTCGGAGCGCGCTGGCGTCATCAACATCGGGCTCGAAGGGATGATGCTCGCCGGGGCGTTCACCGCCGCCGTGGTGACGCACTTCGCGGGCAACCCCTGGCTCGGTCTCCTGGCGGCGATCGCCGCCGGCGCCGGCGTGGCCCTGGTCCATGCCTTCGTCTGCATCCAGTGCAAGGCCGACCAGGTGGTGAGCGGGACCGCGATCAACATCCTGTTCCTCGGACTGCCGGCGCTGCTGAGCGGCGCGCTGTTCGACTCGACCGGCGCCACGCCGCAGATCCCGCAGCAGGACCTGCTCCCGACGGCGCCCATCCTCCTCGCGTTCGCGCTCGTCCCGATCACCTGGTACGTGCTGTACTCCACGCCGTTCGGCCTGCGCCTGCGCGCGGTAGGCGAGAACCCGGAGGCGGCCGATACCGCCGGCATCCGCGTGCTGGCCGTGCGCTACGCGGCCGTCTTGATCTCCGGGATGCTCGCCGCGGCCGGCGGCGCCTACCTCTCGATCGGCCAATCGTCGCTGTTCACGCGCAACATGACAGCCGGGCGCGGGTTCATCGCGCTCGCCGCCCTGATCTTCGGCAAGTGGCGGCCGGTGCAGACGATGCTCGCCTGCCTGCTGTTCGGGCTCGCCGAGGCGGTTTCCATCCAGATGCAGGGCGTCACCCCGATCCCGGTCGAGTTCATCCAGATCATCCCCTACGTGCTGACGATCGTGGTCCTGGCGGGCTTCATCGGGCTCTCCCGGCCGCCGCGCGCGCTGGGGATGCCCTATGAAAAGAGACGCTAGCGTATACTGACCTCAAGGGGTAGGGCCGCGACGAGCCGTCACCCCTATCCGTGGAGGTTTCCGGTGCCGGTCCGCAGCAAGCTCGCCGTCCTGACGCTCGCCGTTCTCGCCCTGCTCCTCGGCCCGCTGCCGCCGGTCGAGACCTCATCCACCCCCGCGCTGTACCAGGCGCTCGAAGCACAGGTCGCCCAGGCCCTGCGGGTCACCTCGGCGCTCGGGGTTCATGTCGTCGACCTCGACACCGGCGAGTCGGTCTACGGTTACAACCCCGACGAGCCGCGGGTGATCGCCTCCAACACGAAGCTGTTCACGACGGCGGCGATCCTGGACGCGCTCGGGCCGGGCTATGCCTTCGAGACCCGGTTCGTGATGCACGGCCCGGTCAAGGACGGGGTGCTCGACGGCCCCGTGGGCGTGGTGGGGAGCGGCGACCCGCAGATCTCCGGCCGGGACTACGCGGGCGATTCCTTCGCCCCATTCCGGGATTGGGCGCGGGCGCTGCGGGATAGGGGAGTGGAGCGGATCGCGGGCGACGTCTATCTCGATCACGGGCTCTTCGATCCGCCCCTGGTGCATCCCGACTGGCCGCGCGACCAGCTCACCCGCTGGTACGAGGCGCCGGTCGACGCGCTCTCGTTTTCGGACAACTGCATCCTGGTGCGGGTCTGGCCGGGCAAGGCCGGCGGAATGGCTCAGGTCGAGCTGGTGCCGGACGTGCCGGTCCTCCAGCTCCGCAACACGGCCCGCACCATCGGCAAGGGCGGGCAGAACGTGGTGATCCACCGCAACGGCGAGGAGCTCTTCGTCAAGGGGAACATCCGCTCCAATTCCGGCCCGGTGGAGACCTGGGTGACCGTGCCCGACCCGGTGCGCTATTTCGGCCAGGGGCTGATCGCGGCGCTCGCCGAGGAGGGCGTCCGGGTGGATGGCAAGCTCCGTCCCGTGGAGCAGCTGCCGAGCCTGGTGTGGGAGCGGGTGGCGGTGCACCGCAGCGACCTGCTGTCCGCGATCCGGGTGACCAACAAGCGCAGCCAGAACTTCTATGCCGAGAGCTTGGCCAAGCACCTGGGCGCGGTGCGCTGCGGGCATGGAAGCTGGCAGGACGGCGTCAAGGCGATCGGCGAGTTCGCGACGAGCGTGGGCATCCCCAAGGGCTCGTTCAGCATGTCGGACGGCTCGGGCATGAGCCGGGACAACCGCTTCGCGCCCCGCCACCTGACGATCCTGCTGCGGCACATGTTCTTCCACGAGGCCGGTACCGAGTTCGCGCAGTCGCTGCCCTTCTCGGGCGAGGACCTGGGCTCGTGGAAGCGGCGCCTGGCCCAGCCGCCCTACGCCGGCAACGTCTTCGCCAAGACCGGCACCCTGGAGGGGGTCTCGGCCCTCTCGGGCTACGCCAAGGCGGTGTCAGGCAAGGCCTACGCCTTCTCGATCCTCCTCAACCGGGTCGGCGGCGATGCCCGCGGTGCTCAGGATGCGATCGTCCGGGCCCTGATCGACAACGGGTAGGGAGACGCCCCACGGGGCGTCTCTACATTGGATCCTGTAGAGACGCCCCGTGGGGCGTCTCGGGTGGGGGCCTGCTATGCTCTGCCCGACTAGGAGGAGGAGACCCTCGCCTTGATCATGGAAGCCCGCCCGGTGAACTACCGCGGCCTGATGAAGAAAGTGGAGCAGGTGGTGGCCGCCATGGAGCGCGGCGATGACGTCGGCCGCACGGTGCACACCGTGGTCGACACCATCATCGTCAAGTTCCACGACGAGCTGGGCATCTATGGCGGCCGGTCGTACGTGCGCAAGGGGGACTGCTACATCCTCCAAGGCGTGTTCGGTGACGCCAAGGAGGTGCCGAGCGGCCTCAAGATACCGGTCTCCTACCGGCCCATCCAGATCGTGCTCGACCAGGGCGCGGTGTTCATGGATGCCGACGACCCGCGCATCGACCGGGGGCTCGAGCAGCTCCTCGGGACGCAGCAGTTCGCGGCCATCGAGGTCGGGGACGAGGAGTACATCCTGGCCTTCGACGTGGCCGCCGGGGTCAACGGCGATGACATCCTCTTCTCCCTGGGCATCCTGCGCCACAGCATCAACCAGAAGATCCGGCGTGAGCGCATGGAGGGGATCTTCGCCCAGGCGCGCAAGATCCAGGCGTCCATCCTGCCGAAGCGCGCTCCGGACTACGGCCAGTTCGACATCGCCGGCCGCTCCGACCCCATGGAGGAGGTGGGCGGCGACTTCTTCGACTACATCCCGCTGACCGACAAGATCTTCGGCCTGGCGATCGCCGACGTCTCGGGCCACGGGCTGCCGGCCGCGCTCCAGGTGCGCGACATCTACATGGGGCTGCGCATGGGCCTCGCCCGCGACTTCAAGATCGTGCGCACGGTCGAGCGGATGAACAGCATCATCCACAAGAGCACCCTGACCAGCCGCTTCGTCTCCATGTTCTACGGCGAGCTGGAGCTCAACGGCGTCTTCATCTACGTCAACGCCGGCCACCCGCCGCCGTACCACCTGGCGGCCAACGGCCTGGTCCGCAGCATGGAGGAGGGCGGGCCTGTGCTCGGGCCGCTCCCCGAGGTCAGCTACGAGCGCGGCTTCGTCATCATGAAGCCGGGCGACATGCTGGTCTTCTACACGGACGGCATCTGCGAGGCTTTGGCGAGCGGCTCGGAGAATCCAGAAGAGGAGTACGGCGTCGAGCGCATGCTCAAGGTGGCGCGCGAGCACCACGGCCGGCCCTCGCAGGAGGTGGTGGATGCCATCTTCGCCAGCGTCGAGGCCTTCACCGGCGGCGCGGACCCGGAGGACGACCGCACCGTCATGGTGGTGAGCTACCCCGCCGACAAGCTGGACCGCACCAAGGCGTTCCCCAGGCCGGTCGGCCTGCTCTGAAGAACGGGAGGGGAGGGATGTGAGCGATTGGTACCGGCTCGACGTCCCCGCGGTCCTCGAACGGCTCGGGACCGACGCCTCCCGCGGGCTGAGCGCGGAGGAGGCGGCAAAGCGCCTGCGGGAGCGCGGGCCGAACGAGCTTAAGGCCGCGGCGCGCATCTCCCCCTGGTCCGTCCTCGCCGATCAATTCAAGAACATCCTCGTCGTCGTCCTGATCGTGGCGGTCGTCATGTCCGCGGTCCTCGGCCACACGGTCGAGGCCGTGGTCATCGGCGCCATCCTGCTGCTCTCCGTCCTTCTCGGCTTCATCCAGGAGTACCGCGCCGAGCGCGCCATCGAGGCCCTGCGCGAGATGGCCGCGCCCACGGCCAAGGTGCAGCGCGACGGCGGGCAGCAGGAGATCCCGGCCCGGGAGCTGGTGCAGGGCGATGTCCTCTTCCTGGGAGCGGGGGACCGCGTCCCCGCAGATTCGCGGGTGATCGAGGCGGCCAATCTCCAGATCGAGGAAGCCGCGCTCACCGGCGAGTCGCTGCCGGTCGAGAAGACGGCCGAGGCGCTCCAAGGGGACCTCGGGATCGGCGACCGGCGCAACCTGGTCTTCGCAGGTACCGCGGTTACCTACGGACGTGGGAAGGCGGTGGTGGTGGAGACCGGCATGGACACCGAGCTCGGGCAGGTCGCGCAGATGGTGGCGTCGGTCGAGAGCGGGCCGACCCCCCTCCAACGCAACCTGGACCGGGTCGGCCGCGTCCTCGCCCTGGCCGGTCTCGGGGTGGTGGCGGTCGTGGTCGGCCTCGGGCTGGCGCGCGGGCAATCCTTCTTCGACATCCTCCTCTTCGGCATCGCCCTGGCCGTGGCGGTCGTGCCCGAGGCGCTGCCCGCGGTGGTCACCATCTCCCTGGCCCTGGGTGTGCGGCGGATGGTCAAGCGCCATGCCCTGATCCGCCGGCTCCCGGCCGTGGAGACGCTGGGCAGCGTCTCCGTCATCTGCTCGGACAAGACCGGAACGCTCACGAAAGACGAGATGACCGTCCGCCGGATCTGGGTGGACGGCCAGATGTACGAGGTCACCGGCGCGGGCTACGCGCCCGAGGGTGAGATCCGGCCGGAGCCCGGCCGCGGACTGCTCTGGCTGCTCAAGGCCGCGGTCCTGGCCTCGGACGCCCGATTGGTCCAGGGCGAAGGCTGGACGGTCCAGGGAGATCCCACCGAGGGCGCGCTGATCGTGGCCGCGGCCAAGGCCGGGATCGAGAAGGAGGACCTGGAAGGGCGGATGCCCCGGGTGGACGAGATCCCCTTCACCTCCGAGACCAAGCGGATGACCACCATCCATGAGACCGAGTCGGGCACCGTCGCCTTCGCCAAGGGGGCGCCCGAGGTGCTGCTGCCGTCCTGTACCCGGCGTCTGACCGAAGAGGGGGACGCGCCCCTGGACCAGGCGGGCCGGGAGGAGATCCTGGGCGTGGTGCGCGAAATGGCCGGCGAGGCGCTGCGCGTCCTGGCCGTCGCCGGCCGTCGCGATGCCACCCACGACAACGCCGAGGGGGAGCTGGTCCTGCTCGGGCTGGTGGGGATGATCGATCCGCCGCGGCCGGAGGTGAAGGAGGCGATCCGTACCGCGGAGTCGGCGGGCATCAAGCCGGTCATGATCACGGGGGACCATCCGGACACGGCCCAGGCCATCGCCCGCGAGCTGGGCATCCTGAAAGGGGGCCGGGCGGTCACCGGCGGCGAGCTGGAGGCGATGGGCGACGAGGAGCTGGAGCGGGAGGTAGAGCGGATCGAGGTCTACGCCCGCGTCTCGCCTGCCCACAAGCTGCGGGTGGTCACGGCCCTCCAGGCGCGTGGCCATTCGGTGGCGATGACCGGGGACGGGGTCAACGACGCGCCGGCCCTCAAGAAGGCCGACATCGGCATCGCCATGGGGATCACCGGCACAGACGTGACCAAGGAAGCCGCGGCCATGACGCTGACGGACGACAACTTCGCCTCGATCGTCGCGGCCGTGGAGGAGGGGCGGGAGGTCTTCGAGAACATCAAGAAGTACCTGATGTTCCTCCTCTCCTCGAATGTCGGCGAGATCGGGCTCATGGCCGCGGCTTCCCTGGCCGGGCTGCCGCTGCCGCTCTCGGCGGTGCAGATCCTCTACGTGAACCTGGCGACAGATGGCCTGCCCGCGCTGGCGCTTGCGGTCGATCCCGCCGAGCCGGATCTGATGAAGCGTCCGCCCCGGGACCCGCGCGCCGGCATCTTCACCAGGCCGGTGGTGACCCTCATGCTGATCGGCGGCGTCTGGGCGGCCTTGGCCAACCTGGCGCTCTTCGCCTGGGCGCTCAAGTCGGGTAGGAGCCGGGAAGAGGCCATGGCGTTGACCTTCGTGACGCTGGTGGGCATCCAGTTCGTGAACGCCTACAACTATCGCTCGGACCATCGCTCGGCGCTGAGCCGTCCGTTCTCGAACCGCTGGCTGAACCTGGCGATCGCCTGGGAGCTGGGCCTGCTGGCGCTGGTCGTAAGCCTGCCCTTCCTGCGCGGGGTCTTCGTAGGCGGAGCCGGGCTGACGCTCCAGGACTGGCTTCTGGCCGCGGGGGTGTCGCTGACGATCCTGCCGGTGATCGAAGCCGGGAAGTGGATGGTCCGGCGCGGCTGGTTCGGACAGGACCGGGTTAGCGGCCCCCCTTCGCGGTCTTGACGGCCTTCTCGGCCTTGGCCAGGAGCTTCTCAGCTTCATCGGCGCGCTTGCTGGTCTCGGCGGCGAGGCGCTCCGCCTCTTCGAGGCGCTGGCGGAGGTCCTCGGCGGTTTTCTCAGCCTGCTCGGCCTTGCGGCGGAGGAAGTCGGCACGGCCGGCGGCCTCCTCGCGCTGGGCCTGGGCGCGGTCGAGCTTCTCGCGCTGGCGCTCCTGAACGCGGGCCGTCTCCTTCTCCCGGCGCTCGCGGGTCTCAGCCGCCTCCCTCTCCCTCCGTTCCTTCGCCTCCGCCTGCCGGTCCACCTTGGTGGGCGCGGGGGGCGCGGCCGGCTTCTTCGCAGGAGTGAGAGCGGGCTTCGGCGGCTTGGCGGCCTTTTTTGGCAGGCCGGCGAGCTGGAGCCCGGCGAGGACCTCGAAGCCGACGGGCGGGAGGTCCACATCCATCCAGCCGCGCTCGATCACCGGCTCGGCCGCGGGGCTGAAGGCCAGGGATTGCAGATTGGTGCCGATGCGCTCGACGATGGCGGGCCCGGGCTTGCGGCTTTCCTCCGTGACCGCCCCGGCGGCGCGGTCGCGCAGCTCGTTGGCGAGGTCGCGGGCTTCCTGGATGGCATCGCGGAGGGCGCCCGGATCGCCGCCGGAGAGGATCGCCCGCAAGGCCTTGCGGGCGCGCTCGCCCGAGGCGAGCAGCTCTTCCATGCGCTCGGAGTCCGTGGTGAACAGGTGGTTCACCGCCCAGGCCGATACCGTGGGTTTGGGCAGGGAGGCGACCTCCTCGGCCCCCTCCTTGTTGCCATCCTTGCGGAGCTGCTTGGCCAGCGCGTTGCGCGCCGCCGTGAACTCCCCCAGGGGCAGCCCGTAGAGGCGTTGGATCTCGGTGTCGAGCTTGGATCGGCGCGGCGCCATGGGCTCTATCCTATCAGGCGCTCTCTCCACCAGGCTGGCCAAAGGCCTCGGGTGCCTCCCCGAGCCACTCGGGGCTTTCCCCGAGTCACTCAGGGCTTTCCCCGAGTCGCTCAGGGCTTTCCCCGAGTCGCTCGGGGCTTTCCCCGAGTCGCTCAGGGCTCTCCCCGAGTCGCTCAGGGCTTTCCCCGAGTCGCTCAGGGCTTTCCCCGAGTCGCTCAGGGCTTTCCCCGAGTCACTCAAGGCTTTCCCCGAGTCGCTCAAGGCTTTCCCCGAGTCGCTCGGGGCTTTCCCCGAGTCGCTCGGGGCTTCCCCCGAGTCACTCAGGGCTTCGCCCGAGTCGCTCGGGGCTTCCCCCGAGTCGCTCAGGGCTCTCCCCGAGTCGCTCGGGTGCATCCCCCTCGGTTCCGTGTTACCTTCCGCCCCGCCATGCGCCTTGCCTGGTTCAGCCCACTTCCGCCCCAGCGCTCGGGGATCGCCGACTACAGCGCGGAGCTGCTGCCGCATCTGGCGGAGCATCTCGAGCTGGAGCTGTTCGTGGACGAGGGCGTCAGGGTGGACCCTGCAATCCGGGCTCGTTTTCCGGTCCATGGGGACCGGGCCTTTCCGGAAATGCGGGGAAGGTTCGATGCCGTCCTCTACCACCTGGGCAACAATGTCGACTACCACGCCCGCACCTGGCGCACGATGGTGCGCTTCCCCGGGGTGGTCGTGCTCCATGAGGCCATGCTCCATCACCTGGTACGCGGCATGACGCTCTCCCGCGGGGACCTGGACGGCTACGTCGAGGAGATGCGCTACGCCTACGGCCGCACCGGCTACGCCCTCGCCCGCCGCAGCCTGGATACTGGCATCCCCCTGGACGTCTGGAGCTATCCGCTGTTCGAGCGAGTGGTTGATTCGAGCCTTGCCCTCATCGTCCACAACGACTTCACCCGGCAGCGGGTTCTGGCGAGCCGGCCGCTCGCCCGGGTCTCCCTCGTGCCCCATCACCTGAGCCTGGAAGATGTGGGCCCTATGGACAGGGCGGCCCTGGGCATCCCGCCCGACGCCTTCGTCATGGCCTCCTACGGCTTCATCACCCCGGCCAAGCGCCTGGAGGTGAGCCTGCGGGCATTCGCCCGGCTCAAGGCCGAGCGGCCCGATGCCGTCTACCTGCTGGTGGGGGACCTCTCGCCCCACTACGACCTGCCCCCATTGCCGGAGGGCGCGGTCCTCGTGGGCCACACGGAGCTGGACGAGTTCCTGCGCTACATGGTGGTCGCGGATGTGGCGGTGAACCTCCGCTATCCCACGTCGGGTGAGACCTCGGGCACCCTGATCCGGCTCCTCGGCCTGGGCAAGCCGGTGATCGTGAGCAACCTCGGCGCCTTTGCCGAGATCCCGGACGGCGCCTGCGCCAAGGTAGACCTGGACGAGTTCGAGGAAGACCTGCTCTTCGAATACCTCCGGCAACTGGCCGCGGACGAGGGGCTGCGCCGGCAGATGGGGGAGAACGCCCGGCGCTTCGTGGCGCCCCACACCCTGGAAGCATCCGCCCGGGGCTACGCCGAGGTCGTCAGGAGCGTCGTAGAGGAGAAACTGGAGAGGTTCCGGAGCGTGCCGCCGCTCGCTGCCTATCCTCCCGGGGACGTCCTCTCCGACCTCACGGCCGACATCAGCGCCGAGGCCGTGGACCTGGGAGTGGGGGAGGCGGACGACGAGCTCCTGCGCGATCTGGCGGCCACTCTGGTCGAAGTGGGGGCTGCATGAGGAGGTTCGCCAAGCTCATCCTCTTCCTGGCCGTGCTCCTGTTCATCGGCGGGCACATCCTGCGCTCCTACTGGCCGCGCGAGCGTCCGGCCGTTCCGAACCCGGACGGCCTGCCGGCCCGCCTCATGGCCTCGGGCGCGTACGAGGCCTGCTTCTGGATGCCCTATCCCCACCAGAACGTGGGCGAGCTGTCCGAGGTGGTGAACGACGGCTCGGCCTGGCTGGAAGCCGCGGCGCGGGTGGCCGGCGTGCCGCCGCCCGTGCTCCCTTCGTTCGGACCCTTCGCGGTGCCCCCGTCCAAGGAGATCGCGATCTGCTCGGACCTGGACGGCGAGCGCTTCTTCGTGGCCGCGCAAATCTACCCGGGCCTCGGCACCGTCGCGAAGGCGGCGGGAACCGTGGCCGACAATCCCTGGCTCGCCGGGGGAGACATCACCGAGACCCGGGGGACCGGCAACGCCGTGGTCGAGCGCGTGCTGCACGTGGCTTGGACCGAAGGAGTCTGGACCGTGACCGGGGGCGACGCGCCTCCAGCCATCGGTCCGGTCAAGCAGCCGCTGCTCCATCCGCGGAGCCTGGGGATCGTGCGGCTGGAGCGCGAGATCTCCGGCTTCTCGGACGGCGACTACCTGCTGCGGCGGCGCGACGGCGACCTGGAGCTGGCGCGCGACTCGTCCGAGCCGGTGCCGAACATCCCGGACCCCTCGGAGGGCGGGCCCAGACCGGTGCTCCTGGCGGTCTCCGGGGCGAGCTGGCCGGATGCGGAGCCCCGTCCGCTGCCCCCGGCGGCCTTCGCGCTCTTCGAGACCGGAGAGGGGGAGGGGAAGAGCTTCGGGCCGTTCGGCAAGCTGCCCGGAGCGGCCATCTTCCACCCTCCCGGCTCCAAGCGCTTCTCCCTGCCGGGGGAGGGGCTGACCGGCCTCCTGGCCGGCGGGCTACCCAAGGCGGAGGTGGCAGGCTGGCAGATCCTGGCCATGGACAGCAACAGTCTCCGCCAGGCCGAGGCCCTGGCCCCCCGGCTGGCCGAGCTGTCTCCGCCGGACGTGACCGAGGCCCTCAACCGCGACGGCCGCCTGCTGCTCGGCCTCTGGATGCAGCCGCGCCCCGCGGTCATTCTCGTCTCCCGGGTGAACAAGTTCCTGGAGAAGGTACCCATCGCGAACCGCGAGCAGGTCCGCAACTGGAAGGACTGGGAGATCCTCCTCAAGCCCGTGGCCCGTTGCGAACAGGTCACCCTCGCCTCCACCCAGAAGCCGGCATCGTTCCGCCTCCGCTTCCACGGCTGCGGTTGACGAAAGGGGAATTTTCCCCTACCCTTCGCGTTTGCCCCGGTGGGAGGTTGTGTATGCGAATTTGGTTGGATCAAGTCCGCGAAGAGCCTTACACCTGGGACGAGACGCAGAGCGTTCCCCTGGAGTCGCTGGAGCGGCCTGAGCTGCTCGAGCTGAGCCCGGTGCATTGGAAGGGCCAGGTGATCTTCGCCGATCCCGGGTACTACCTGAAGGCGCGGCTCTCCTACGATCTGACCCAGAACTGCGGCCGCTGCCTCAAGCCGATCGTCGAGCATTTCGAGCCCGAGGTCGAGCTGCTGATCGAGCAGGGGCGTCCGCACGCCGGGGCCGGGGAGCGCGAGCTGAAGGAAGACGAGCTGGGCGTGCTCACGGTCGAGGGCGAGGTTCTGGACACGGAGCCCATCCTGATCGAGCAGCTCCAGCTCAACGTTCCAATGAAGCCGCTCTGCCAGCCGGACTGTAAAGGGATCTGCCCGAACTGCGGGGCCGACCTCAATGCCGGCGACTGTGCATGCCAGGAGGAGAAGGTAGAGCCGCGCTGGGCGGGGCTCGCGGCTCTCAAGAGCCGATTCGACTCCGAAGGATAGACGAAACGACGCCCGAGAATACCGAGAGGCCTGACTATGCCGAACCCGAAACGACGCCATTCCAAGGCCCGCCGTGACAGGCGGAGGGCCCATGACGCGCTGACGCCTCCCTCCACGTCGATCTGCGACAACTGCGGCGAGGCCAAGCTGTCCCATCGCGCCTGCGGACATTGCGGGTACTACAACAAGCGCTTGGTGATCGAAGTCAAGGAAAACCTGTAAGACCCGCTCCTTTCCGTCTCTCAGAACGGGTACGAAATCTCAGGGTCGAGTACAATCTCGCCCCGGGCTGGAGCTACGAAGCGACGTATGCCGATCGCGGTCGACGCCATGGGGGGAGACTTCGCACCGCAATGTGCGGTGGAGGGAGCCGTGTCCGCGGCCCTCAACGATGGCGCCGAGGTCCTGCTCGTCGGCGACCGTGCCCGGATCGAGGCCGAGCTCGCCCGTCTGGGCAAGCGGCCCAGGGGGATTGAGATCGTCCACGCCGAAGAGGTGGTCGGCATGGACGAGCCCGCGATCACCCCGATCCGCAAGAAACGCCGCTCCTCGATCCGCATCTGCGCCGAGCTGGTCAAGGAAGGGCGCGCCCAGGCCATGGTCACCGCCGGCAACACCGGCGCGGCCATGATCTCGGCCAAGATGGTCATCGGCACGGTCGCGGGCGTGGACCGCCCCGCCCTGGCCGCGGTCCTCCCCAATGTCCAGGGGCGCACCGTGCTCCTCGACGTCGGAGCCAACGTGGGCACCAAGGCGCACCACCTGCGCGAGTTCGCGGTCATGGGCCACTTCTACGCCCAGGAGCTCATCGGCACCCCGTCCCCCCGCATCGGCCTGATGTCGATCGGCGAGGAGGAGGGCAAGGGGACCGACCTCACCCGCGAGGTGTTCAAGGTGCTCAAGAACACCGGCCTCAACTTCGTCGGCAACGTCGAAGGGCGGGACGTGTTCAACGGCTCGGTGGACGTGATCGTCTGCGACGGGTTCGTGGGCAACGTGATCCTCAAGAGCGCCGAGGCCGTGGCAGAGATGGTGGGCAAGATGCTGCGCGAGGAGATCGAGCGCGGCATCCGCACCCGGGTGGGCTACCTGTTCGCCAAGCCGGCCTTCGACGCCTTCCGCAAGCGCACCGACTACTCCGAGTTCGGCGCCGCGCCGCTCCTCGGGGTCAACGGCGGCTGCTTCATCGGCCACGGGCGGTCCAACGCCCATGCGATCCAGAACGCCATCCGCCGCGCCACGGAGTTCTCCGCCGCGCGGCTCGACCAGAAGATCCGCGACAAGATCGCAGAGCTTCACAGCCAGGAAGCCCGGTTGCTTTCCGAAAAGCCGGACGGACCCAAGGAGACCGCAGCGGGATGAGACGAGGACGGATCGTGGGCACCGGCATGTGCGTGCCCGAACGGGTGCTGACCAACGCCGACCTGGAGAGGATGGTCGAGACCAGCGACGAGTGGATCCTGGCGCGCACCGGCATCCGCGAGCGCCGGATCGCCGCGCCGGATGAGTGCCTCTCGTCCTTCGCCGTCCCCGCCGCGCGCAACGCCCTGGAGATGGCCGGTCTCGCGGGAAGCGACGTGGACCTGGTCATCTGCGCGACGGTCACGCCCGATCAGCCGTTCCCCGCCACCTCCACCCGCATCCAGGACCAGATCGGCGCCAGCCGCGCCGCGGCTTTCGACCTCGCCGCCGGCTGCACCGGCTTCGTCTATGGCCTGGGGGTCGCCCAGCAGTTCCTGCAGACGGGATGGGCGAAGACCGCCCTCGTCGTGGGTGGCGAGGTGCTCTCCAAGATCGTCGACTGGACGGACCGCAACACCTGCGTGCTCTTCGGCGACGGCGCCGGGGCCGTGGTGCTGCGGGCTGAGGAAGCATCGGAGAACGGCGACCGCGGGCTCCTCGGCACCGCCCTGCGCAGCGACGGCTCGCTCGCCGGACTGGTCGAGCTTCCCGGCGGCGGCAGCCGCGAGCCGCACACCCTGGAGAGCCTGGGGGGTGGCCGCAACTTCCTGAAGATGCGCGGCAGCGAGACCTTCAAGATCGCGGTGCGCTCCATCGCCGAGATCAGCGACGAGGCGCTCACGAGCTGCGGCCTCGGGCACAAGGACGTCACCTGGTTCATCCCCCACCAAGCCAACCGCCGGATCATCGAAGCCGTGGGCCAGCGCCTGGAGGTCCGGGAAGGCCACACCTACATCAACGTCGAACGCTTTGGCAATACGTCGGCGGCCTCGATCCCCATCGGCCTCGACGAGCTGAACCGCGGCGGGAAGATCCATCCCGGAGACATCCTGCTCTTCTCGGCCTTCGGCGCCGGCCTCACCTGGGGTGCCGCGGTGGTGCGCTGGTGAGCGTGGCATTTGTCTTCCCGGGGCAGGGATCCCAGAAGGTTGGCATGGGCCGCGCCTGGGCAGAAGTGTCCGAGGAGGCACGGCGGACCTTCGAGGAGGCTGACGAGGTCCTCGGCTTCCCACTCTCCCGCCTCTGCTGGGAAGGGCCGGAGGAGGAGCTCGGCCTGACCATGAACACCCAGCCAGCTCTGCTGGCCACGTCGATCGCCATCTACCGCTCGCTGCTGCCCCAGGGCCTGTTCGTCGAGCCGGTCGCGATGGCCGGGCATAGCCTGGGCGAGTACTCCGCCCTGGTGGCGGCCGACGCCCTCGATTTTGCCGATGCGCTCCGCCTGGTGAGGCGGCGCGGCGAGCTCATGCAGGAAGCCGTGCCGGTCGGCGTGGGCGCCATGGCCGCCTTCATCGGTCTGGACGATCAGGCGGTGGCGGCGGTTGCCGAGGACGCTTCCCAAAGCGAGGTCTGCGCCGTGGCCAACTACAACAGCCCGGGCCAGACGGTGATCGCCGGCCACAAGGCGGCGGTGGACCGCGCTGTGGCCATGGCCAAAGAGCGCGGAGCGCGCAAGGCCACTCTTCTGGCGGTCTCGGCCCCGTTCCACTCGCCGCTGATGCGGCCGGCCCGGGAGGGCATGGCCGGCGAGCTGGCGAAGGTGACGTTCCGGGCCCCTCGGGTGCCGGTCGTGACCAACGTGGACGCGGCCCCGGTGAACACGGGAGACGCGGCCCGGGAAGCTCTGGAGCGCCAGATCGACGGCCCGGTGCGCTGGGTCGAGTCCGTGACCTGGATGGCGCAGAATGCCGGCGTCCGGACGTTCCTGGAGATCGGAGCGGGCAACGTGCTCACGGGCTTGAACCGCCGGATTGCCACCGGTACCGTGTGCGCCAGCCTGAGCGATCCCGAGCAGCTCGGCAAGTACCTGGCTCTGGTGGAGGAACCCGATGTTCAAGCTTGACGGCAAGACGGCCCTGGTGACCGGAGCCTCCCAGGGGATCGGCGAGGCCATCGCCCGCCGGCTCGCGGAGCGGGGAGCGCGGGTCGTGCTTGCGGCCCGCAGCGAGGACAAGCTCAAGGACCTGGCGGCACGGATCGACGCCGGCGGCGGCTGCGCCCGTCCGCTCGCCCTGGATGTCAGCCAGCCCGAGACCTTCGCTGAGCGGCTCAAGCAGCTCCCCGAGGACTTCGCCGCCGTGGACATCCTGGTCAACAACGCCGGCATCACGGCGGACAACCTGCTCGCCCGCATGTCCCTGGAAGACTGGGAGCGGGTGCTCCGCACCAATCTGACCGGCGCTTATGCTCTTACCAAAGAGGTATTGCGCGGCATGATGAAGCGCCGCTGGGGACGGATCATCAACATCTCCTCGGTCGTGGGTCTGATGGGCAACGCCGGCCAGGCGAACTATGCCGCGGCCAAGGCGGGGCTGATCGGCCTGACCAAGTCGCTGGCGCGGGAACTGGGGAGCCGGAGCATCACGGTCAACGCAGTGGCCCCGGGATACGTAGAAACTGCCATGACCGCCAATCTGCCCGAGGCGTCGCGCGAGGATCTGACCGGTTCGATCGCCTTGAAGCGGCTCGGGACCGTCGACGACGTGGCCTGGGCCGTGCTCTACCTGGCCAGCGAAGAGGCCGGGTATGTCACCGGGCACGTGCTGAACGTATCCGGCGGCCTGTACATCTGAAGAGTCGTCCGTTTGGACTAGAATGCCCCTTTGTGTTAGAACCGCTGTTCGTGCGCGGCCTGCCCGGCTGCGAAGGAGAAGGAGGGATACGATGGCTGTAGAGGAACGGGTCAAGAGCATCATCGTTGAGCAGTTGGGCGTCGACGAGGACGAGGTCACGCTGGAGGCCAGCTTCACCGACGACCTGGGAGCGGACTCGCTGGACATCGTCGAGCTCGTGATGGCCTTCGAGGAGGAGTTCGGCATCGAAATCCCCGACGAGGAGGCCGAGAAGATCAGCAACGTGCGCGAGGCGGTGACTTACATCCAGAACAACACCGGGGATCAGAACTGAGCCCTGAACGGGCCGCCGATCATTTCACCAACCCAGCCAAGATCTTGAGCTCTCCAGCGCGTCGCCGAGTCGTCGTTACCGGGGTGGGTCTGGTATCCCCGCTAGGGGTGGGGACCGCCGAGAACTGGCGTGCCCTGATGGAAGGGAAGAGCGGTATCGGCCCCATCACCCACTTCGACGCGTCGGAGTACCCGGCGCGCATCGCGGGCGAGGTGAAGGGGTTCGATCCCCTCCATTACACGGAAAAGAAGGACGTCAAGAAGAGCGACATCTTCATCCACTTCGCCCTGGCGGCGACGAAGTTCGCCATGGACGACGCGGGGTTCGTCGTCGAAGAATCCGAGGCGGACCGGACCGGCGTGGTCATCGGCTCGGGGATCGGCGGTCTGCCGCTGATCGAGTCGATGCACAGCACCCTGCTGGAGAAGGGGCCGAACCGGGTGTCGCCGTTCTTCATCCCCGGCCTGATCGTGAACATGGCGGCCGGACAGGTGTCGATCCGCTACAACGCGCGCGGCCCGAACACGTCGCCGGCCACGGCCTGCACGACCGGCTTGCACGCGGTGGGCGACGCCTTCCGCTTCATCCAGCACGACGATGCGGACGTCATGATCGCCGGCGGAGCCGAGGCGGTGATCACGCCGCTGGCCATTGCCGGCTTCTGCGCCATGCGCGCCCTCTCCCAGAGGAACGACCAGCCCGAGAAGGCTTCGCGGCCGTGGGACGCCCATCGCGACGGCTTCGTGATGTCCGAGGGCGCGGGGATCGTGATCCTGGAGGAACTGGAGCACGCGCAGCGGCGCGGCGCGTCGATCTACGCCGAGATGGTGGGCTATGGCATGAGCGCCGACGCCTATCACATCTCGGCGCCGCATCCGGAGGGCCACGGCGCCGTGCGCGTCATGCAGGCCGCGCTCAAGGATGCGGGAATGGTGCCCGAGCAGATCGGCTACATCAACGCCCACGGCACCTCGACGCCGCTGGGCGACCTCTCCGAGGTGCGGGCGGTCAAGAAGGTCTTCGGAGACCACGCCTACAAGCTGGCGATGTCCTCGACCAAGTCTGCCAC
Source organism: Acidobacteriota bacterium (assembly GCA_034667225.1). Classification (GTDB taxonomy): domain Bacteria; phylum Acidobacteriota; class Thermoanaerobaculia; order Multivoradales; family UBA5704; genus DATMER01. The sequence goes on along the minus strand of JAXDKG010000064.1, from coordinate 10,498 downwards.
CGGCCACCTCCTGGGAGCAGCCGGCGGCTTGGAGGCGGGCATCCTGGCCTTGGCCATGCGCCACCAGATCATCCCGCCCACCCTGAACCTGGACGAGCCGGGCGAAGGCTGCGACCTCGATTTCGTCCCCCACCACCCCCGCCAGGTGGACCTCGAATACGCCCTGACCAACTCCTTCGGCTTCGGCGGAACCAATGGGGCCGTCATTCTGAAGCGGTTCGAGAGCTAGCCAGGGTCCTCTCGAAGAACTCGGTCATCCGCGCGTACCAGTGACGCTGGGCCGCTCCGAGGAAGCCATGCTTCTGGCCGGGGTAGAAGGCGTCCTCGTAGGGGATCCCTGCCTTGATCAGCTTGTCGATGAAGACCACCGTGTTCTGCGGATGGACGTTGTCGTCCGCGAAGCCATGGATGATCAGCAGGTGGTCCTCGAGCTTCTCCGCGTAGGTGGTCACGGACGACTCGCGGTAGCCCTCGGGGTTGTTCTGGGGCGTGTCGAGATAGCGCTCGGTCCAGATGGAGTCGTACAGGGTCCAATCAGTCACCGGCGCTCCGGCCATCCCGGCCTTCCAGACGCCGGGCGCGTGCAGCAGGGCGTAGAGCGTGTGGTAGCCGCCGCCCGACCAGCCCCAGATGCCGATCCGTGCCGCGTCCACCCATCCCAGGCTCTTCAGATACTCCACCCCGGCGAGCTGCGCTTCCAGATTTGCCGGCCCGAAGCGGCGGTGGTCCCGGTCCTCGCCGGTCTTGCCGAAGAAGATCGAGGAGGTGTTGTCCAGGTTGAAGACCACGAAGCCGCTCTGGGCCATCTTCTTCTGCCAGAGGTCGCGGCGCCGGGAATCCCAGCGGTTGACCACGACCTGCGAGGCGGGGCCGCCGTAGTGATACATGAGGACCGGATAGCGCCGGCCCGGGTCGAACCCGGCGGGCTTGAGCATCCGCGCCGGGAGCCGGACTCCCTTGGGGCCGGGGATGAAGAGGTACTCCCACTTCGGCAGGGCCGCGGGATCGTAGGATGGCGGCGTATACGGCAGGGCCAGGGTCCTTGACGCTGTCCGCACCTCGCTCTTTGGCGGGGTGTCCGCGTCGTGCCAGGTGTGGACCCAGCTTCCGTTCGAGGCAACGACGGCCTCATGGGTGCCGGGCTCGGCGGCGAGCGGCTCCCAGGATTCCCGGTCAAGGCCTGCCTTGTAGACCTGCCGGTCTGCTGGCCCCATCCCCTCGGTGCGGTAGGCGGTGACGATTGCTCCGCCATCCACGACCTCCTCCAGCGAGGCGATGCTCCAGCCTTCCGGTGTAATGGGCCGGACGAGCTTGCCGTCGCGGTCGTGGAGATAGAGCCGCCGCCAGCCGTTGCCCTCCGAGCCCCAGACGAAACGGCCGTCGTCGAGAAAACGCAGGTCGTTCCCCAGGTTGATCCAGGTGGGCCGGGTCTCGGTGAGCAGAGAGGTACAGGAGCCGTCCGCCGCCTTGCATCGGAGCAGGTCGAGCCGGTTCTGGTCCCGGTTCAGGCGCTGGATCGCGACGGCGTCTCCGGTCCAGGCCACCCGGGGGAGATAGCCATTCTCGTCCCCGGTGCTCATCCAGACCGTCTTCCCGCCCTCGGCGCCGATGACTCCGATGCGGACCTTCGGATTGGGCTCTCCCGGCTTGGGGTACTTCTGCAAGCGCACGGCCGGGGTCCGGGGGATCTCGTCGATCAAGGCGTGCGCGGGGACCTCTCGCTCGTCGAAGCGGTAGTAGGCGATGCGCCGGCTATCGGGGCTCCACCAGAAGCCGGCGGCTTCGCGGTCCCAGATCTCCTCCCAGTAGACCCAGTCGGTGGTGCCGTTGAGGAAGATGTTCTCCTCGCCGTCCCTGGTCAGAGCGGTCTCGCGGCCGGTCTTGAGGTCCAGGACGTGGAGGTCGAAGTCCCGTACGAAGGCAAGGCGGGAGCCGTCCGGGGAGAAGCTGGGCTGCGTCTCCTCCTCCTTGGTTTCGGTCAGGCGGCGGAGCTTCCCTCCAAGGGGAAAGAGGTAGAGGTCACCCTCCGAGACCAGGAGCAGGGCGTCGCCCTTGGGGGACCAGGCGAACTCGTCTAGATCCAGGTCGGTGAGGCTCTCGCTCTTCCCCGTGGAAACGTCCAGGCGCCAGAGGGCCTGTTCCTCGTCCTGGCCCCAGAGGTAGGCGAGATGCTGGCCGTCCGGTGACCAGGCGGGATCCTCGGGCCGGAGGCCGTTCGCGTCCGGGGCGAACAGGGTGTCATCGGTGAGACAGCAGGCGAGGGCCGCAGCTTGGAGGAGGCGCATGGCCCGGAGTCTATCCCCGCCTGCAACCTTTTTCGCGGGCGCCCCGTAGGGTGCTACGAAGAGGGGGAAACCAATCATGAGACCACGCATTCAAAATTTGTTGCTGACCGCGGTGCTCGCGGCCGGCATGAGCCTTCCGGCCGCCGCGCAGCCCCAGACCCGCGCGGTGCGCCAGGCGTTCCCGGCGACCGGCGAGCTCCGAATCGCCAATCTGGTGGGCCGTATCGAGCTGGTCCGCGGCCAGGGCAACCAGGTCGTGGTGGATGCCACGATCCATGCGCAGGGCGACTCCGCCAAGGAGACCCAGACCTTGCTGGGCATGAAGTGGGTGAAAGCCGAGGACCGCCAGGGCCGCGACGAGTGGACGCTCTCGTACCCGGTGAACGATTACGACGGCTTCGCCTATCCGCAGACGGGCTCGAAGAATTCTGACGATTCCTGGTTCCTGGGCTGGCTGGAGAGCAAGGGACACACCTCCACCACCTATCGCGGGGAGAAAGTCCGGATCTACAACGAGAAGACCTCGTCGGCGCCGATCCTCTATGCCGACCTCAAGATCGCGCTGCCGGCGGGCAGCAACGTGGCGGTCCGCAACATTGTCGGCGCGGTGCGCGGCGGCCAGCTCGAGGGCACGCTCTCGGTGGACACCGGCAGCGGCCGGATCGAGATCGCCGCCTATGACGGGAATCTGAGCCTGGACACCGGCTCGGGCGACGTGACCCTGGGCTCGGCCCGGGGCGAGACCACGATCGACACCGGCTCCGGGGACGTGGCGGTCCGCCGGCTGGTGGGCAACGGCAAGGTGGACACGGGCTCGGGAGACGTGGTGGTCGAGAAGGTGTCCGCGGGCCGGATCTACATCGACACCGGCTCCGGGGACGTGACGGTGCGCGAAGGCTCGGCTAGCCGGGTGATCGCGGACACGGGCTCGGGCGACGTGCGGGTGATCGGGGTCGAGTTGGAGGAGCTGGAGGCGGACACGGGCTCGGGCGATGTGATCGTCCAGAGCTCGCTAGCCCAGGCGCGGCGCATCACCGCCGAAACTGGGAGTGGGGATGTGGAGATCCACGGCGGGCCCAATGCCTCGTTCGACATCGATTCCGACCAGGGGAGCGGAGAGCTGAAGGTCGGGTACTCCGACGCCCAGCTCCGGAAGTCCGGCAAGAAGGTCACGGGAGCGAAGCGGGGCGACGGACAGACGGTGATCCGCGTGGAGACCGGCAGCGGAGATTGTGTAATCAGCCCGAAGGGATAAAGAGTAGGGGCGGCCCTTGTGGCCGCCCTCTTCCTACATCTTCCCGTAGTTAGGCCCGCCGCCCCCTTCCGGGGGCACCCAGGTGATGATCGCGTACGGGTCCATGATGTCGCAGGTCTTGCAGTGCACGCAGTTGCTCGCGTTGATCTGCAGGCGCTTGCCCGTGGGCGAGGCGGCGTCTTCCACCATCTCGTAGACCGCGGCCGGGCAGAAGCGCTGGCACGGGTTGGCGTACTCCACGGCACACTGGTAGATGCAGATGTCCGTGTCAGCCACCAGCAAATGGACCGGCTGGTCCTCCTCGTGCGTGGTGCCGGAGTTGTAGACGTCGGCCAGCTTGTCGAAGACGAGCTTGTTGTCGGCCTTCAGGGGATCGCCGGGACGGAGGCGCTGGCCTTCGGGAGTGTCGAGCCGCACCATCCGCTCGTGGCCCGGCCGGGTCTCCAGTTTGTCGAATAGCCCCCAGCCGCGCCCGCGGGTCACCATGCCGATGCCGGCCTGGAGCATGCCCCCGACCAGGCCGTGATCGAATGCCTGGTGGAAGTTGCGCACTCCCCAGAGCTCTTCCTTGATCCAGCTCTCCTCGACCTTCTGGTCGTAGCTCGCAAGGCTTCCGTTCGCCGTGAGGGTCTCGAAGATCGTCTCGGCGGCGAGCATGCCCGACTTCATGGCGAGGTGGATGCCCTTGAGGCGCTGGCTGTTCAGCATGCCGGCTGAGTCGCCGATCAGGAGGAAGCCGTCCCCCGAGAGGCGGGGCATGGACCACCAGCCGCCCTCGGGCAAGGCCTTGGCGCCGTAGAACACCATGGTCCCTCCTTCGAGCATCTTCGCGATGTCCGGGTGGGTCTTCAGGCGCTGGAACTCCAGGTGCGGGTCGAGCAGCGGGTTCTTGTAGTCGAGGCCCACGACCAGACCCACGATGAGCTGGTTGTTGTCCATGCCGTAGAAGAAGCCGCCGCCGAAGGTGCTCTGGTCGAGCGGCCAGCCGAGGGTGTGGATCACCGAGCCCGGCTCGACACGCCCCGGGGGGAGATCCCAGACCTCTTTGATGCCGATGGAATACACCTGCGGGTTGCGCCCTTCCCAAAGGCCGAGTTGGGCGTCGAGCTGCTTGACCAGGGTGCCGCGCGGGCCTTCGCCCAGGACCACGACCTGGCTGCGGATGTCCACCCCCGGCTCGAAGTTGGCCTTCTCGTGCCCCGTATGTGAAATACCGCGGTCCTTGGTGCGGACACCGACCACGCGGCCGTCCTCCACGAGCGCGGAGGAGGCGGGGAACTCGGTGAAGATGTCCACGCCGGCGGCTTCCGCTTTCGCGGCCATCCACTTGACTAGCTTGCCCAGGGAGGCGACGTAGTTGCCTTCGTTGTCCATGGGCGGCGGGATGGGCAGGGAGTGCGAGCCCTTTTTGGTGAGCAGGAGGAACTGCTCGTGGTCGACCCGGCCCTCGAAGGGCGCGCTCTTCCAGTCCTCCGGGTAGAGCTCGCGGAAGGCCCGGGGGTCCACCACGGCGCCGGAGAGCGCGTGGCTGCCGATCTCCCGGCCCTTCTCCAGGACGGCGATCGACACCTCGATCTTGGCGGCGGTGGCGGCGGATGCCGCGTTGTGCTCCCGGATCAGATTGGCGAGATGGTAGGCCCCCGCCAAGCTTGCCGGTCCGGCGCCTACGAAGAGAACGTCGATGTCCAGCGTTTCACGGTCCATGCAAGTGGTCTCCGATCCCTACGTTTGAAACAGGCCGGGGGATGCTACCATGGCCTCCGCTTTGGGACGCGACATCGAATCTAGCCTCGGCCCCCGAGCCGGAGAGCCCCCGCTTGGAGCCCCCGCCCGCTGGCCGGCGGGACGGCTGCGTCTGCGGTTCCTCGACGGTAGCCATGGGCCAACCTTCGCCGAGGAGGTCCGCCAGGGCCTCACCGCTTCGCCCAAGTTCCTGCAGCCCAAGTATTTCTATGACGAGCTGGGCTCGCTTCTGTTCGGCGCCATCTGCGCGCTACCGGAGTACTACGTCTTCCGCGCCGAGATGGAGATCCTGCGGGCCAGCGCTGGAGAAATTGCGGCTTGGCTGCAAGGTCCCGTGCGAATCATCGAGCTGGGCAGCGGCGATGCGCGGAAGACACGCCTGATCATCGATGCTGTCCTGGCGCGGCAGGGGGGCTTCGATTATCTGCCCATCGACGTCTCCAGGACCGCCTTGGAGCAGAGCAGCGAGGAGCTGCTGTCGGCCTATCCCAACCTCCGGGTCACCGGGTGGGTAGGGGACTACCGGGAGGCGCTCCGGGCCATCCGGGAGGAATCCCAGGGGTCGGGAGCCCGCTTCAAGCACACGCTGGTGCTGTTCGTGGGCTCGACCCTGGGCAACCTGGAGCCCGAGGACCGGAAGGAACTGCTCCGCAGCGTGCGCGACCTGCTCCAGCCGGGCGACGCCTTCCTCCTGGGGGTCGATCTCAAGAAGTCGGAGGACATGCTGATCCCGGCCTACGACGATCCTCTGGGAGTGACGGCGGCCTTCAATATGAACGTGCTCGCCCGGATCAACCGGGAGCTCGAGGGCGGCTTCGACCTGCGGAGCTTCCGCCACCTGGCCCGGTACGATAGAACGCTGGGAAGGATCGAGATGCACCTCGAGAGCCTCCGGCAGCAGACTATTGCCATTCCCGGCGCGGGGCTGGAGGTCGAGTTCGAAGAGGGGGAGACGATCCACACGGAAAGCTCCTACAAGTTCGACCCGGAGCAGATCGCGGCGCTGGCCGCCGAAGCGGGCATGGAGCTGCGCCGGACCTGGTTCGATCGCGCCCGGCGGTTCTCCTCAAACCTCCTGGTGGCGGTTTGAGCCTTTGACAAAGGCAGGGGGGCGCCATTACGATCTCCCGTCCGGGCCGGTGTAGCTCAGGGGTAGAGCGCCTGACTGTGGATCAGGAGGTCATGGGTTCAAATCCCATCGCCGGTACCATTCCCATTTCAAAGGATTCGCTGCATGGCTCCCAACGGCACCGTCGAGCCGCGCCTCTCGCGCGGGCTGCGTGACCTCCTGCCCGAGCAGATGCTCGCGCGCCAGTGGATGATCGACACCATCCGGGGCGTGTACGAGCTGTACGGGTTCGTACCCCTTTCCACCCCGGCCGTCGAGTACCTGGACGTCCTGCGCGGCTCCGCGGCCGGCCAGGAAGCCTCGTCGTCGATCTTCACCGTGAGCAATCCAGAAGAGGAAGCTCTCGGGCTGCGCTTCGACCTGACGGTCCCCCTGGCCCGGGTGATCTCTCAATACAAGGACCTGCCGCGACCGTTCCGCCGCTACCAGGTCTCGCCGGTCTGGCGGGCTGACAAGCCGGGCCCGGGGCGTTACCGGGAGTTCACCCAGTTCGACCTCGATTCCGTCGGCGTCGAGTCCGAGATCGCCGACACGGAGATCATCGCCGGCATGTGCGACACCCTGACCGCCCTCAACGTGGGCGGCTACCGGGTGCGCTTCTCCAGCCGCAGCCTCCTCAACCTGCTTCTCTCCTTCGCCGGCATCCCGGCGGAGCAAGGAGTGGACGTCTTCCGCGTCCTGGACAAGATGGACAAGGTTGGAATGGCGAAGGTCCGGCTGGAGCTGACCGAAGGCTACGTCGACTCCTCGGGCGACCCCATCCGGGGCCTGGGCCTCCAGAACGAGCAGGTGGACAAGATCGAGCAGTTCCTCGCCATCCCTCCCGACGACCGGCGCCAGGTGATCGCCCGGCTGCGGGAGACCTTCGCCTCGGTCGAGGGGGCGGAGGAGGAGCTGGCCAAGGTGGAGAGGATCTCCGACCACCTCTATGCCCTGGGCTACGACAACGACCGGGTGTCCCTGGATGTCTCCGTGGCCCGCGGCCTGGCCTACTACACCGGGCCGGTCTTCGAGGCGATCCTGCTGGATGACGAGGGCAAGCCGTCCAAGTTCGGCTCCATCTTCGGCGGCGGCCGGTACGACGACCTGGTCAATCGCTTCCTGGGCGAGCGGGTCCCGGCCGTGGGCGCTTCAATCGGCGTAGACCGCCTGCTGGCTGCGCTGATCGACCTGGGCCGCCTGCCGCTCAAGAAGGCCACCTCCCAGGTGCTGGTGACCCGCATGGACCCGGCGCTCGAAGGCGAGTGCCTGGCCATGGTCTACGAGCTGCGGCGGGCGGGCATCCCGGCCGAGCTCTACCTGGGCACGGCCAAGGGACCGGGCAAGCAGCTCAAGTACGCGGACCAATGGGGCATCCCGATCGTCGTACTCTATGGCTCGACCGAGAAGGAAAGCGGGAACATCACCCTGAAGGACATGGAGGTGGGCCGGCGCAAGGCCGAGACCCTGGCTCGCCGCGAGGAGTGGCTGGAGGAGCGCCCCGGCCAGCGCGTGGTCGCGAAGGACGCTCTGGTGGCCACCGTCCGCGAGATGCTGGGGGGCTCCAAGTGACCGACCCTGCTCATGTCGTCCTCGACGGCAAGTCCCTCAAGCTGGAAGACCTCGTCCGCGTAGCCCGCGACCCCAGAGTGAAGGTGGAGATCGCGGATGACGCCATGGAGCGGGTGCTCGGGAGCTGCCGCCAGATCGAGCAGATCGCCCGTCTTTACCGCGAAGAATACGAGAAGCTCCGGCGCGGGGAGGACGCGCACCCGGTCCTCGACTACGGCATCACCACCGGCTTCGGCGAGTTCAAGAACATCCCGGTCCCGCCCGAGCAGCTCGAGGAGCTGCAGTGCAACATCCTCCTGAGCCACGCGGTGGGGGCGGGGGAGACGGCGGACGACCTCCACCCCTCCAACTTCTTCGAGCCCGAGGTGGTGCGGGCCGCGCTGGTGATCCGCCTGAATGCCTTCCTCAAGGGGCATTCGGGCATCCGCCAGGAGATGGTCCGGGTGGTCCAGGCCATGATCAACCGGGGCGTCATCCCCCTGGTGCCGATCCGCGGCTCGGTGGGATCGAGCGGCGACCTCTGCCCGCTCTCCCACCTCTTCGTCGTAGTCCTGGGCGAGGGCCGCTACTTCCTCGTGCGCGAGCCTGACGACCTCCTGTACCGCTCGCGGGACCTGCGCAGCGGCCTGGAGAAGCTCCAGCAAGACCTCGGTATCCCAGTCCCGAGACCCTCGTACAAGGAGGGCCTCGCGCTGACCAACGGCGCCACCTTCACCACGGCGCTCCTGGGCCTCGCGGTCTACGATGCCGAGCACCTTGCGAAGGTGGCGGATGCGGCGCTGGCCCTCAGCCTGGAAGCGGTCTGCGGCTGCGCCCGCGCGTTCGACCACCGGGTGCACGAGGCCCGTGGGCACGCCGGCCAGATCGCGAGCGCCGCGCACGTCCGCGAGCTACTCAAGGGGAGCCGCCTGATCGAGAAGGCCGGAGCGGTGCAGGACGTCTACTCCCTGCGCTGCGCTCCCACGGTCCACGGCGCGGCGCGGGACACCATCGCCTACGCCCGGACCGCGGCCGAGGCCGAGATGAACGCGGCCACGGACAATCCGCTCTTCTTCTCCACCGAAGGCGAGCCGCCCTGGGACTGGGAGTTCCGGCAGAACTGGCCCGACGGCTACCGCGGAGATCAGCGGATCTCCTTCTCGGCCGGGAACTTCCATGGTGAGCCCGTGGGTTTCGCGTCGGACTACCTGGCCATCGGCCTGGCCGAGCTGGCGAGCATCTCCGAGCGCCGCACCCAGATGCTCCTCGACGGGCACCACAACCGCAACCTGCCCTCGAACCTGATCCCGCACCGGGGCGTGAACTCGGGCTGGATGATCGCCCAGTACACGGCCGCGGGGATCGTCTCCGAGAACAAGGTCCTGACCCATCCCGCCTCGGTGGACTCGATCCCGACCTCCGCGAACTCCGAGGACCACAACGCCATGGGCATCATCGCCGCGCGCAAGCTGCGCACGGTGCTGCGCAACGTCCAGGCGGTCCTCGCGATCGAGCTGCTGGTTGCGGTCCAGGGAGTGGAGTGGCGGGTGGCCATGGACATCGATCCGCGGGCGAAGGACCCGAACCCCGAAATGGGATCGGAAGCGCCGGTCGTCCGCGACGCCAAGTGGCAGGAGGCGGGAGAAGAGGCGCGCCAGTTCCGGGAGCGCACGGCCCCCGAGCGCCGCGACGTCATTGCCGCGAGCCTCGGCCAAGGCACCCGCCGCGTCTATCGCAAGGTCCGGGACCTGGCCCCGCCGCTCCTCGGCGACGACCGCACTCTGGACGGCGACATCCGGGCGGTGCGGGGGACGGTGGAGCGGAACGGGCTGATGTAGCCAATTTTTTTGACGCCGCCCCTTGACTCCCGCGTTTGCGGGTGCTAAATACCTCTTTCGCAGTCCATATTCTTCTTCTCTTCGAGTCATTTCGGGCATTGGCGTGATTCTCCCACAGGAAGGGAAGGGGATACTCATGTTCGAGCTTACGGAGTTTGAGCACGTACTGACGGCTCTGGCGGACCGCGTGGTGCCGCCAGATTGGAACACGCAGGACCCATCAGTGGAGCGTGGCAAGGTCGTCTTCCTGCTCGGCGCCGGTTGCTCGCGTCAGTACGGTCTTCCAAGCTTCGTTGAGCTGCTCACCTACCTTTGGGAGGACTGTCTGCACCGGGTTCCGAAGCCTCCTCTGAACTTGGAACACCTGCGCGACAAGCTCGACCCGTTCTGGCAGGCCCAGGGGCCCGAGGACCGCCGCAGGATGCTCGACTTCTACTTAGGCCCACGGCGGGTCAATGGTCGAGCTTGCCCAGGGTACCTGCGTCTTGCCCGTCTAGCAGCGAGCGGTCATGTCAAGGCCATCGTCAACATGAACTTTGACACCCTGCTGGAGGACGCCCTTGATGAGGTGTATCCAAATTATCGGGTAGCGACTAGTGGCTCGTAACGCGCAATCATAGACTATAATCGTGTGCATGAAAAATGCGATGGTGTTGACGCCTGAGGAACAGGTAGAGCTGAGTCGTCGGAATACGAGCCGGACAGGGCGGGCTGAAGA
>JAXDKG010000063.1:0-142852 GCA_034667225.1 Acidobacteriota bacterium | reverse complement strand
CGGTGACCGCGACGATCCCACTACCTTCAGTCAGCAGCGTCAGCCCAACGGCGATGACGGCTGACGGTGCCTCGCATACCTTGACGGTCAACGGGAGCAACTTCTCGAGCGTCAACCGGGTGCAGTTTAAGTGGGAAGTGGGGGCGGGCTCCGGAGTATGGACTACCGGCAGTGGCAACCCGCCTTCGGTCGGTAGCTCTACGCAGATGACGATCAGCATGAACCCCGGAACGGTCGACGACACGATCCTTGTGCGGGTGTGCCGGTCTTCGAGTCAGACCAGCACCTCCGATTGCTCCTCAGGGACGCAGTCAGTGACGGTCACCACGACGGCCCCCTCAGTGACCAGCGTGAGTCCGATGTCGATGACGGCGGATGGTGCCTCGCATACCTTGACGGTCAATGGGAGCAACTTCTCGACCGTCAACCGGGTGCAGTTCAAGTGGGGAGTGGGGGCGGGTTCGGGAGTATGGACCACCGGCAATGGCAACCCGCCTTCGGTTGGTAGCGCTAGCCAGCTGACGATCGGCATGAATCCCGGGACTGTTAACGACACGATCCTTGTGCGGGTGTGCCGGTCCACGAGTCAGACCAGCACCTCCGATTGCTCCTCGGGGACGCAGTCGGTGACGGTGACCGCGACGACCCCCGTCCCCTCAGTGATCAGCGTGAGTCCGCCATCGATGACGGCGGATGGTGTCTTGCAAACCCTGACGATCAACGGGAGCAACTTCCAGAGCGTCAACCGGGTGCAATTTAAGTGGGGGGTGGGGACAGGCTCCGGAGTGTGGACCACCGGCAGTGGCAATCCGCCCTCGGTTGGTGGCTCCACCCAGATGACGATCAGCATGAACCCCGGGACGGTCGCCGACACGATTCTAGTGCGGGTGTGCCGGTCCTCGAGTCAGACGAGCACCTCCGATTGCTCCTCGGGGACGCAGTCAGTGACGGTCACCACGACGGCCCCCGTCCCCTCAGTGAGCAGCGTGAGTCCGCCGTCGATGACGGCGGATGGTGCCTTGCATACCCTGACGATCAAAGGGAGCAACTTCCAGAGCGTCAACCGGGTGCAATTTAAGTGGGGGGCGGGCGCGGGCTCTGGGGTGTGGACGACCGGCAGTGGCAATCCGCCCTCGGTTGGTAGCTCTACCCAGATGACGATCAGCATGAATCCCGGGACGGTCAACGACACTGTATTCGTGAGGGTCTGTCGGTCGTCGAGCCAGACTAGCGCTCCCGACTGCTCCTCTGGCACTCATTACGTGACCGTAAGTACCACTGTGCCTGTGCCTTCCGTGAGCAGCATCACTCCGGCAGCCGTTACCGCGAATGGCGTCCCCCACACACTGACGATCAACGGGAGCAGCTTTCAGAGTGGCAACATTGTGCAGTTCATGTGGAGCGTAGGGCTGGGTGCCAATCAATGGACGACGAGTCTTCACCCGCCGGATCTTAGTGGTCCCGGTCGAATGGCGGTCGCCATGAACCCCGGAACCGCGAACGACGTCATTCACGTGCGCGTCTGCCGGTCATCGACGGCCGTCGCTATCTCGGACTGCTCGTCGGGCACTCACGCGGTAACGGTGACAGCCGCTACCGATACGCCTACACGGTGGGTCGCACTGGGTGACTCGTACTCATCCGGGGAGGGGGCCGGTCCATTCCTGATAGATGCGAATGGTGATGGTGACACGCAAGACCCCGGAGAAAACACCGCCACCGCCACCAACAAGTGTCATCGCTCGCCCAGCGCCTATTCGCAGGTGACAGGTTACGAAGATCCGGCGGGCCACGGAAATCTTAAGGCGGCCGATTTCCACGCTTGTAGCGGCGCGGAAACGGTCAACGTCTGGCCATCGACAACCCCGCCCCCCAACCAAGGGCATAGCCAAGGGTATGCGGCCCCCGACAACGTCCCGCAGCTTGATCACACCCACACCGCAATTGCGGACATGGTGACGATAACAATCGGTGGAAACGACACCCAATTCACGAGCATTCTAGGGAAGTGCGCCCTTGCGCCGCATTGTCCTATCTCAGAGTGGGGCGACACCGGCCAAACCTTGGAAGACTATCTGCGGGATTGGATCACGGTAGTCGTTCGCGCAAGAGTGCGAACCACGCTGCGGCAGATCTGCGGGAAGTCTCAGGCCGCAACGCTCTACTTGCTGGGCTATCCCAGGCTTTTTCCAAAAGACGGTCCTGAGTGTACAAGCCTTCTATTCAATAGCAATTCCCTTCTTCAATGGACGAGCGCGGAACAGCATTGGATGAACCAGCTTACGGATCACCTCAACACCGTGCTTCGCGACGAGGCAAGCAACAGCGGTGCCTACTTCGTAGAGATGTATTCAGGAGATGACGACAACGGTCATTTCGAGAACCATGAGCTATGCGGCTCTGGGGCGCCGTATTTCCAGGCGCCTCGATCCGGCCTCGAATACAAACAATGGTTCCATCCGAATGCTAGCGGTTACAGCGAGGGCTACCGGCGCACCCTGATGGAATTCGTCCAACAGCACCCGGCACACGGCACGGGGGCGCCAACGTGCGTGGGCCCGTCTGGCCTCGGACAGGCCGAGGAGACAGCGGTAGGCGGCTCTACCGAGGGCGAGCTCTCTACGATTGGAGGGATCGATGTAGCCACGGTTTCATCATGCCAAGGCAACGGCTTTCCCCAGAATCAAGCGCTTGCAATAGACGCGACGGGCTTCGCCGCTAATACCCCGATATCCCTTCAACTCACCACGGACAGTGACGTCTTCGACCTTGGCACAGCGACGAGCGACGGGACTGGCAGAGTTCACGGGCCAATCGCGCTGCCGGCGGGACTGCAGATCTCCGAGCTGGTGTTGATCGAGGGCAGTGGTGTCGGGACCAATGATCTGTATCGGAAGGTGCTCGGGAGCTTCTCAGTGGGACCACCAACGGGCATCGACACGGACTTCGATGGCATTGAGGATGCCTGTGACAGCTGTCCAATGGTCTCAAATCCGGCGCAGGAGGATTTCGACGGTGATCACCGTGGGGATGCTTGCGACGGTTGTCCATTCGATGCGCAGGACGACACGGACGGAGACGGCCTTTGCGACAGCGACGACGCGTGCCCTGTTGATGCTCTCAACGATACGGATGGTGATGGTCTATGCGGCGGCGCATTTGATAACTGTCCCGGAGTGTACAACCCAAGCCAGGTAGATACCGACGGTGACTCTGTGGGGGATGCGTGTGACAACTGTCCAATGATCTCAAACCTGGGGCAGGAGGATGCGTGTGGTCTAATCCCAGTTGCGGCGCCATTGGACTTCTACACACTGCCTCCTTGCAGGGCTGTGGACACACGCCCCTCGCAATCGCCCCTTCTCTCGGGGACCGTGCGAGCCTTTCAACTGGACGGGATGTGTGGGATACCGGCGACCGCCGGGGCAGTGGCGGTGAACGTTACCGCAGTGAACGCCACGCAGGGAGGCTATATGACGCTCTTCCCGGCTGACCAGGCGGTGCCCGGTACGACCGTCTTAAACTTCCAGGCTGGTCAGGTCCGAGCGAACAACGCGATCTTGAAACTCTCGGCTGACGGCAGGATTGCCGTGTTTCCGGGACTTGCCGCTGCCGGGCAGGTGGATCTCGTGATTGACGTGAACGGGTACTTCGACGCGGGGAACCCAGAACCCCCCACCTTCGCCCCCAAGGTCGACCAGCCGACCGGCCCTGAACCCGTAGGTCTCGCGGTGGCTGATTTTGACGGAGACCAACGTCCCGATATCGCGGTCAGTATCTATAACCACGGCCACGGCGATCACCTCTCCATACTGCGTAACATCGGAACAACCGGGAATCTTGATTTCGACACTCCGTTGGACATTCCGACCGGGAGTGGTCCGGAAGGTCTTGCCGTGGGGGACTTGAACAATGACGGCAAGATAGATCTCGTGGCTGCCAACGCGGACAGCGTAAATGTATCGGTGCTCCGGAACGCGAGCACTCCCGGAGTCATCGACTTCCAGCCCGTCCCGGCGCTCTCGATCGTTGGCACCCCGCACCGGGTCGTCATCGCTGACTTTGACGGCGACGGCAGGCCAGACCTCATCGTCACCTCGAACTCCGGACGCCAAGTCGCAGTGTTCCACCATGCGAGCGATCCGAACACCATTGCCTTCGATTACCGGAGGGACTACGGAGCGGACGGCTACCTGAACGACCTTGCGGTCACGGATATCGATCGCGACACGAGACCCGACATCCTCATTCCGATAACTGACACGGGCCTCCTCACCATATTTCAAAACAACAGCAGCCCGGGGAACGTGCAGGCTGGCGCGCTGCCGTCGCTTACGGCGGGCGCTCCACCCATCAGGGGCATCGCGGTAGGCGATCTGAACAATGACCTTGCCGTCGATGTCGTGGTCGCCGCGATAGGCGGCGTCGGGATCTTTCGGAACTCCAGCAGCCCCGGGGTGTTTGACCTTCCACGGACAGATCTGCCCACGGGCACGAACCCGGATGCCGTCGCGATAGGCGACCTGAACAATGACGGGCTGCTCGATGTGGCCGTAGCGAATCCGAGTGGCAATACGGTCACCGTCCTCCACAACACGAGCGAGGGAAGCCCGATCGAATTGACGCCGCTGGACCCGGTGCTTGCAACGGGTCTCACTCCTTTCACCCTGGTCTTGGGAGACGTGGACGGCGACGGTTGGCTGGATATGGTCGTCGCGAATGCCGATGGAAACAGCGTTTCCGTAATCCTGAACACCAGCGGCCAGCAATGACGCTATACGGCACTGCCGAACAGGGTGTCAGCCGAAGAATTCCGGCTGCTAAGGTGCCCGGCACGCCATGCAATCTCCCTATGCCCCCCGATCCAATCTCCGAGGCGGTCCGCCTGGCCGAGGCCGCCATCGCCGACTTTGAGGCCCGGATGCGGGAGGTTACCCCTGCCTACCAGCGAGGAGACCAGACACCTATTCCGCGAGCTTCAACACTCGCCAGACACCTATTCTGGGAACCTATCTAGTTCTAGTTCTAGTTCCGCTCCAACGCCGGGAGCGCCACAACCTTGTCCGCGCCAAATAAGTCCGCGACCCTGCTCTCCTTGGCCGGGTCCCGTTGCCCGAGATCGATCACAGCGAGCCGCCGCCTTGCGCGGGAGCACGCAACGTAAAAGAGGTTGCGCGTCCGTTTCCAGCGCGGCACCGTAGGCAACTCCGCTCCACTCAGGTACTTGTCGAAAGAGTACATTGTCCAGTTCGCACCCGCATCATCTAGGATGACAAGAACGTCCTGATACTCGGCGCCCTTCACGCCGTGTTTGGTAGCAAAAGGTGTGTGGTCGAGGAAGAACTCAACGAAGGCCGACACCTGCGTGTACGGAAGTGAAAGGAGGCCCCTGTAGAACACGGCGTCAGTTTTTTCGCGGTCTCTCTCTTTCTCATCCATTTTCGACGTATCGCGATCGGGGCTGTCGAGCCTGAGCGAGAGCTCGTCCAGTAGCGGAAAGAGTCGGGTCTCCCGAATGTGCGCGAGAACGTCGCGGACGCTACCGTCTGTGCGCAGGACTGCCAGTTTGTCGATAGCCTCCCGCAGCGTCTTCTTGGCGCCAACACTTGCCAACTCGAGCCCGCCTTTGCGAAGGATCGTAATGGCTTCGCCCTGCTTGCCTTGCTTCCATGCGTTGGCAAGCGCTTCCACCTTCTCGATGAAGAACGCGATGGTCTGGTCATCACCACCGAGCAGGTCTTCCGCGAAGAATCCGCCCCGTTCGCGATAGACACCAACGAGGTCGCCATACCCGGCTTTCTTGGCGATGAGTCGGTGGGTGAGGAAGAGCAGCTTGGTCTCGGAGGGGTCCAGCGACCATCCTTTGCCGCGCAGGAAGTCCAGCGCCCGATCTAAACCGTCGTCTCCGGGAGCGATAAGGAACACAGCTTCTCCAGCGATGTTGTCGTGCGCGGGTATCTGCTGGATGTCGTCGCGGATCTTGTTGAGGACATTGATGACCGCCAGTGGACAGCGCCGATTGTCCGGTTTCACGGTGGTGACGAGTTGCCCAACGTACTCCGGCGGCAACTCACCGATACCTGGATTGCCGGAGCCGTTGAAGATGTTCTGCATCTTGTCGCCGAAGAAGCCGACGGTGAAGCCCTCCTTCACCCTGGGCAGGAGGCTAACGAAGATGATGTCGATGACTTGGCGGGTGGTGTCTTGATACTCGTCTATGAAGAGGTAGGGATAACGGGACGCGCACAGGCGGGCCAGCATCGGATTATCCGCGAACATGATCCGCGCAACGCCGAGCAGGTCGTCGTGGTATAGCCGGCCCTTCCGCAGGTTCGTGCCAGTATCGGAATAGATGATGGTCGCGTCACTCAGGATTGGAACAAGGTCCTCGCTGACCTTGCGTCTGCTCGAGTCTTTGAGCTCCGCGTTGTACCTGACAACGGCGGGTCGCAACGCGCGCTGGTGTGGCTGGATCAACTCCCAGAGGAAGTCGTGGATCGTCGATACGCGCACGAGCGGGTCGAAGTTGAGCCGCGTAGCGATCTGATCTTTGGCGACGTTGGTGAAGGTGATACAGGCGATCTGCTGGCCGGACTTTTGAAGTTCGGTCCGCTTGGCCTCGAGGAGCGTCTTGATACCCAGCACGAGGGAGTACGTCTTGCCGGCCCCGGCGCCCGCATCCAGTAGAAAGCTGGTCCTGGCCGCGAGAGCCTCGGCGATGCGTGTGTCGACTGACTTTTCTGCTTCCGCCATCAGGCCACCTGCCGCGCAAGCCATACCAGGCCGTCCGCTATGTACTTAGGAGTCTTCCAACCGTCGTTAAGAATAAGGTCGATCGCGAAGTCAGCCTTGGGAAAAGCGATGTCGTAGGCCGCTTCCTCGAGAGCCCCCGCGTCGGCTTGCGTGAAAAGGTCGGCGGTGCCACGGAGCTTCTCCTTGTTGGCGAGAAGCCAGGCGGCATTCGCGTAGCAGAACGCCTCTTCAAAGCTGCGGGCGCATGGCCCGCCAGCAACCTCCGGTACCTGGAAAGCGACCCGGATGATGCCATCGGTCCGCTCGGCGTCAGTCGACGCTTGGATGTCGGCCAAAGGAACCTTCTTCGGAAGCCACTGCTTCAACGTTGCGTTGCTCGTCGACACACCTTGGGCGACGCGGCACTTCTTTCTATCGCCGCCAGTCGCGTCGAGGTCAGTGATAACCAAGGTCGGCACCTGCAGGGACTTTAGGAAGTCCTTGAAGACGTGGGCGTACGCGCCACCCACCTCGACCACCGAAACGTACGACTGGGTGAGGTCGAGTTCCGGTGCCGCCACCAGCTGGATCATCTTCGGAAGCACTAAGCGTTCGACGGCACCTTCAACCATGATCGCCTTATCGCAGAAGAACAGGTCACAGCGGACGATCGTCAGGTACTGCGTGACAAACTCGAACGCTTCCTTCTCGTCGTTACTGGTCAGGCGCTCCTTGAAGGCCATGAGGTCTCTAACGACGGCGCGGGAGCCTCTACGCCGGAAGTAGCGCACCGGGCTGAATCCGGAGCTTGCGACGATGTGCGACGAGTGCGTCGTGACGATGAGTTGGGCACCTTCGGGATCGGAACTCTGGAGGAACGTCGCGGCTTTGGTAAGGAAGACGGTCTGCATTTGCGGGTGCAGGTGAGCTTCGGGCTCCTCGACTATCACCAGGTGAATGCGCGGTCGCGGTCCTTCCGTGTCGGCGGCCTCGTCGCGGAACGCCTTAGCTGCAGGACCATGTAGATGAGGTTCTTGAAGCCCAGGCCGTTGTACCGCTCAGGATGTAGGTAAGTTGTGGACGCGGCGCCATTTACGGATTCCACTTCCGATGTGTAGTAGACGCGGGTGTTGTCCGCGAACACGGAACTTGCCGATAGTTCCGCGCGAATGGTGAGTTGGGGCGTACCCGCATAGCCGAAAACTGCCAACGACGATTCGAGCTCGGCGAAGGCTTCCTTGTACTTTTCTGTCAGCTGCTCGGCGTTGGTTTTGACGACCAGTTCGAGTTCCGCGTACCCATCGGGTTGGCTTGTCTTGTAGCGGTGCTCGTAGTGCGAATTGAGGAGGCGCGATAGGCGAGTTGCCTGCTGTGTGCTTTCACGATCTTCCATGTGGCGCTGGGCAGGAAGGAAGTCGACGCGGATCAGGCGTTCGAGCAGCTTGGGTACTTCGTCGCGCGGGATAAGCGCCGTGGCGCCGTCGGCCGCAAGTTTGGAGTAGCGCAGCGTGTACGTAGAGGACAGTTTGGCTCGCAGATGGTCGAGGAAAGTGAGCTTCGCGTCCTTGGCCCTGGCAGCGCGAAAGGCCAACGCGACCTCCCGCAGAGGGCCGGGTGTCAGCTCCATCCGCAGCCCCAGCACTGTTGACATTTCATCGAGGTCCATCAGGAGCGCCACGGCCACGTTGGTGTCGGCGGGGGTGTCGGCATAGGAGACACTCAAGTCCATGCCCAGCACGGGCAGGTCGGGTAGCGCGTCCGTGTCGGGAATGTCGCCGTCCACTAAACAACTCGCCTCGAAAGCCGTCAACTGGACGTGAGTGCGGAGGGAGAAGTCGTAGACGGAGAATCCGCGACCGGTGTAGTCGAGGAAGGCCGCGATGGCCTCGGCCACGGAGGTTTTGCCGCTGTTGTTCGGACCGACCAGAATGGTCGCGGCACCCGAGGTTTCCAGATTGATGATCTGGTCCTCAATTAGGCGGAAGTTTCTTAGGGATATCGACCGGAGCTTCATCAGGTGTCCTTGTGGGCAATATCGCTATTCTACATTTGCTCCATCGGCACTTAACAACTTCAATTCCCGCATGACGACCATTTCGCGCATTGCCAGTCAGCTAACGTTAGAGTCTACGTTCGCCATCCGCTGGACTAGGACCCGGCATTCGCGTGTCATACGGCGCCTGCTTGTCCTACGCAGTTCAGCCTCAAGTTTCACAGATACATATACTTAGCAAGTCTACTCCCGACGCCGGAGGACGTCAATTAGGACGGAGAACCGTTCGGAGCAGGGCCGGCCGATTCTTTGCCTGCAGCTCCGATCATGAGCCCCCGCCCGCCAAGGGGGCCCTTCGCCCCCTCGGCCACTCCCCCGTTCAGACGGGCAGTTGGGGCCGTAGCGCCACGCCGGTAGTTCTCAGCTTCGCCCGGCCTACGTCCGTGCGCCCGTCGGCACAGCTCAGCTCTGTCCAGGAAAGGCTTTGCCGGGGGCGGGGGCGGGGGCGGAGAGGGTATGCCGCGGCCGTAGTGCGGCAGCAGCGGCGAGGGCGAAGGCCCCATAACATGGATGCGGGGAGCGGTGGGGAGTAGAGCAAGGGCGCGCGGCGCCTTTGACTTCCGGAACAGCTCGCCTCAGCCCGGGAAGGGCTTCCAGTCGATTTCCTACTTCGGCCGCCCGAGAGGTTGCTGTTTAGCCGGCGTGTTCCAGTGCTCCACGTGGTAAAGCCGAACGGCTTTGATGATATCGGAGTCCACTCGGCGAGTTTCAGTAAAAATCTTGAGTTCGTTCCATACCGCGCGCATCTGCTGGTGGGCTCCGGCCTCATGAAGCGCCCGGGCACCTTCGGTGCAGACGGCTTCCGCTTCATCCAGTCGGCTGCGCAAGAAATAGAAATTGAACAGCATCAGCCGGGCGATGAAGCTGTCTCTTGCGAAACCTTCCTCCAGCGCTGTTTCCATCACGTCGCGGTACAGCAGCTCGGCCTCTTGAAATCTTCCAAGAGCTTCCAAGAGGCGCGCTTCGGCGGCATGAACTCGCACCTGTACCTTTACCTCATCCTTGAATTGCTCATACAAGGGTCGGCACTCATCAAGGATCTTTAGCGCTTCTGTAGTCCTGCCGAGCTCGATGAGGCACTCCAAGGCAGTGCTCTTCAGAAACATTTGCAGCCGGACCTCGACCTCATCGGTTACGCTGAGTCCCTCCTCGGCGAGGCTGAGCGCCCGCGACGGGTCGAGCTCGACGAGGGCATTCGCCTCTTGGAGCAGCGTCCTTGCGAGACCCGGACGATCTTCCATCTCGCGGTAGATCTGCTGCGCCATGACCGCCTCTCGAACGGCAACGGCCGCCTGCCCGGTATCGGAGGCGAGTGAGGAGCGAATCGAGTGAAGCCGAGCCGCTGGCAACGGGCTTCCAGTCCCAGAGCGCAGGAGGCCTTCGGCCAGTTTCAGCGCCTGGTTCGCCTCTTTCCAGGCGGCGTTGATCCGCCGACCGTTCGCCAGCTCGATCCAGACTTGGGCTCGCAGGTCGTTCTTCAGCAGATCGTGGCAGACCTCCGGGCTAAGCAATTCGATCAGTGCCAACGTCAGCCGACCATACTCTTCGGGCTCATCGCGGCCTGATCTTGCAAGATCTCCTGTCTCCCGGAGCAAAAGAGCAACAATCGTGATCGTGCGATATACCGCCGTCGTCCTGATCAACTCCAGGCGCTTGGCGGGGCTGAGGCGCTTCAGCTTGGCAAGGCGCCCTCGCGCGCCCAGATTCGCGAGAGATCGCTCCCTCTGGTCCTTGAGCAACCCGATCAGGTTTCGCACAGGCTCGCTCGTCGCGAGCCTCGCGCCCTTGGCCTCCAGCTGCTCGAGAGCGCGTCCTGCCAGGGGCCAGCACCGCGAGCATCCAGCCACGTGAGTCACGGTCGCGCCGTGATCCAACCCGCAGGTCGTGTGGCGGCTGAGCAGCGCTAGGAGCTGACCACGCGAAACGTGCCCCATTCCAGGAACTCTCCTTCTCGAAGAGAGTCAAAGTATATCCAAAAGGTGCGCGGCAGGAGTGCATGCGCCCTGCCGCGCTTTGGCCAGCCTACCCGTTTGGGTCCCAGCCCATCCGAGCATCCGCATCGGCGCCGGCTGTGAGCTCGGGCGGAACGGAGGCGAGCCCATTCGGATCCGAGCCCAGGCGAGCGCCTGCCATGACGAGGTGCAGGAGTAGCAAGAAGATCGACATCCGAACCTCCTCCTTGGGGGGTGATAGACTAGGCAGGATTGCCCGGGTCAAAAAAATCCCCCCCATGGAGTCTAGCCGGGTCAGCTAAATCCCCATTCTTGCGAAGATCCGAAGCCGTGATAATCGCCTCTGCCTGCGCCGGCGCTGCTGTTCCGGAGCTGCATTCAAGGCGAGACACGGAACATGAACGACCTTCGCAAGGAGCGGAAGTGAGCGACAGCCAAGACTTTTCGGAGGCAATCCACGCAGCCGAGCAGGTGGTCCAGATGTTCGAAGCCGCGTTGGAGATCCTTCAGGATGCGCAGTTGACTATTCCGGCCCCAACCCTGGAGGAGGTTGCCGAGATCAGGCAGGGGAAGCGGCCTCTGACCCAGGAAACCTATCTGCTCGGGAACTTTCAGCGGGCCATCCTTGCCGCCGAGAACGTGGCTTCCGACCTCCGGGCGATCGATCTGGAGACCCTGCGCAAAGTGCACAAGCTGAGCTTGAGCAGCGTGGAGCTCAACGCCGTCGAGCAAGCCGTGGCCGAGCGCACCCAGAAAGGCACGAGAACACGGGCGGGAGATGGCAAGTGAGATCGCCGAGTGTCACCAGGACCTTCCTCGAACGAAATCCCGAGGCGCGATACTGGCTCGAAAAGGGTTTTAAGCCGGCCGCTGCCAAGGCGCTCGTCAAGGCGGGTAACCTGACGCTGGCCGATCTTGCCGGGAAGTTCCGCGAGGATCTGACCACGCTTTCCGGGTTCGGCAAGAGGTCCCTGGCGCAATGCGAGGCGCTGCTCGGCTCCGCCATCCCTTCGCGGACAGAGGAACTGGCGGCACACGGAATTCTTCCGATGACCAAGCGCGCCTTGGACCGGGCCGGCATCCGCTCGCTGGCCGACCTCGGCAAGCTCACCCGCGAGCAGTTCCTCTCGATGCCGGGCTTCGGACAAACAGGACTCCGACGGTGCGAGCGCGCCTTGGGCCGGCCGCTGGATTCGCCTGTCGAGAACCTTCAAAGAGAGGGTCTGCGGCCTTTCGCGGCGAATCAGTTGGCCGCTCGCGGGGTGAGAAGCATGGAGGAGCTCACCGACCGCTCCGCCTCCGAGCTCAAGTCTCTGGGCTTGAGGGCGGAGGATGTCGAGAACATCAGGCGGAGATCCGGGAAGAGATGAGCCCGGCCGCGGCAAGGCCTTGATCGTGCCGCACCTTTCGCCTTAGATTCCGGATCTCCGGCGCATCACCCGCAGCCCAACAGCGTCGGCTTCGAGACCCTCCGGGGCCTCTCTTCTTTTGGGGAGCACACCCCCTCTCGCGGGGACCCCCTTCGGGTCCCCGCCACCCCGACCGCACAGGCGGGCATCGCGCCTATCGGTGCCCCGCCTGAGTCTCGCTTTGCACCGCCGACCTCCAGTGCAGCCGCGGAGAGGAGGCTCAGCTATGCTCGTAGGCCAAGACCGGATTTGGAAAGATGAGGTGCACCATCTTCCCTCAATCCTTCGACCCCTATGACTATTAAATGGAGAGGGTTGCGAGGAATCCAGGAGTCGCCTGCGTTTGGAGTCTTGCGCTCCCTGGTGCATTCTGATCTCAGAAGCACGGAGGACGCACCATGCTGAACCGACCGTCCGAGAAGCCACAGATACCGGCACCAGCCGGATTGGAGCCACACTGATGCGTCTCGATCCCGAAGAGGCACACACCCTCCTGCCTCGCGTCGATCCAGGCCGAGTGCGCTCCGGCAGAGCCGTGGGGCTGCGCGACGGAGCCGTCCTCGCTCTGGTCGCCGCGGGCCTCACTGCCGTCGAGATCGCCGCCCTTCGGGCCACGGCCATCACGATGGCGAATCGCCAAGTCGTGGTCGCGATCCACCGTTACGGCATCTCCTGGCACCTCGAGCTGCCTGACGATCTCGGAAGCCGACTGCTCGCCTGGCTCACGGAAGCTCGGATCTGGGGTCTCCCGGAGCCCGTCTTCCACGGGTGCCGTGGACCGCTTACCTCGATGGGCATCTGGAAGATTCTCGACCGGTACCGCGATCCCCAGAGCTGGCGGAAGTGCTCCCTCTCCCGGGCTTCGAAGCAACCGCTGAACGCCGTCCGTAGGAGAGCCGCGTGAGAATCGCAGCCGACGTCCGCACCTCGG
This sequence comes from Acidobacteriota bacterium, assembly GCA_034667225.1. GTDB lineage: Bacteria > Acidobacteriota > Thermoanaerobaculia > Multivoradales > UBA5704 > DATMER01. Next base: position 129,775 of record JAXDKG010000063.1, on the reverse strand, counting down.
CCGCCGGCTCGAAAGGTCCGGCCGCGAGCAACCTTTGTAACCCCGCAACCGCATCGGAGATCCTTCATGGACAACCCTAACGTTTCCAGGATCGAGCCCGTCTTCGACACCATCGCCGCCGCACCGCTTCTCGGCGTCAAACCGGGCACCCTCGAAGTCTGGCGCTACAAGGGCATCGGGCCTCAGTTCGTCAAATGTGGCTCGCGAGTCATCTACCGCCTGCGCGACATCAACGACTACCTCGAACGACAGACGCGCAAGAGCACCGCCGATCCCGGCCCCGAGGAGTAGGCGGTCATGCTTGCGAGCTGTACCACCCCGGCCTGCTGGGCTGCGATCATTATGATGCGCATGACTCGTGGTTTTCGCGTTCCTGGTCAATCAAGTCCAGATCGCCCTCTATCTCCATGGCAGCACTTGGCCCACTTCCTACCCACCGACTTCGGAAAGCGCGACCGAGGCCGGTGGGGCAGCGAGCTGCTCTCGGCGCCGCGGCCGAGCCCCGGGCAGTAGCTCTCCAAGGCGTGATCTCCCTCGGGCCGCAACGTCCATCTCACCTGGATCGTCCCGCAGCAGCACAACTCCCCCTTCGCAACCAGAAGCACTGCGCCGCTGTCTCTGCGGCAAGTGGCACCCTTGGGCAGCCGCCTGCCGATCAGGGCCTGGAGCGCCCTCTGAGTGCCCTCCAGCCGCAACGTCGAGAGCAGCCTAGCCCTGAGCCAACCAGCGATCCTAGTCACGTGTAGAGCGTCGAGCTAAGCCGTCACCTTGCACCAAATTCGGCTCTGGCGAGAGTCGCCGCCGCCCAAGCTCTCCAGAGGCAGAAGAGAGGCGGTCAGAAGAGGTTCCCCACTGGGTTACGCATGGGTTACGCGGCCTTCAGGCACACTTCGGGCATCCCTTCTAAGTGACTGTCCTACAAGCAGTTAAACCGAATTTTTCGGACAAAGCTGCTTGGCTCACCGCTATTTGTCAATGAACGTCGGGAGGGGGCGGGTCCGTGAGGAAGCCGCCCCCTCCCCGAGCCCCGGATGCTGCGCTCCCCAAGGCTGGAGACCTGCTTACTCGGGAAAAGGCGCGATCGGCGGGTTGGGAGGCGCCGGGTCGGCCGGCTGGGTAGTGCGGCGCTTGCGCAGCGGCGCAATTCCGAACTCCACCAGCACTTCGTTGTGGCCGCCGTAGTGGGCCTTCAGGGCGGAACGCAGCCGCGAGGCCGCGGCCCGTCCGTCCGTCACCAGGGCGCGGGTGCGCTTGGACCCCTGGCTGAGCTGAGCCCGGGCGGCGGCCTTGTCCGCCTCCTGGTCCCTCCCTTCCTCCAGAATCTCCTCCAGAGGCATGGTGAGCCCCGAGAGGTCGGGCAGCGAGCCACTCTTGTTGGCGACCCCCTTGAGCAAGAGGTCCCAATCGGCCAGGAAATCGGCGAACGACGAGATTTCAGACATGATGCTTCTCCTTTCATTTCTACTGCTTGTTGATGTTTTCTCCCCTCTGCCGGACCACCCGGCGAGGGATTACTACGAGAACACTCTTCTCATTCTGCCCATCTAGCTACACAGTGACACCTCCTTTCTTCAAGATCCGTCCTGAGCTTCTTTGAACGACGAAGGATAGGATGCCCGACGTTTTTGGTCTTGTCAATACCCAATCTGGTCCCTCAGTATACTTAAGCATTCGATACTTGCCTCGTGTCGGTACTCTGTGCCAGGATGATCTCGCTGCGCTGGTCCTCGTTCGTGAGCGGACTCCCCACAAGCGTCGGCAGTAGAAGAAGATGAGATTGCCTTAGCTGCTCGGTAGTGTGCGGGAGATGCGCGAGGCATAGACGCTGCCATCCACGGCCGGGACGCTTCCGCGCGAGGTCCGGAGCGTTTTGTCCGAGCCTGCGCGGACGCCGAGGAAGGTCCGGCGGCATCCGCTCAGGGTCGGGAGCGAGCGCTCGGGGCCGTGACGCAGCGGCTGGAGCCCGGACGGAAGCGGCGGAGAGTCGAGCGAAACGCTCAGCAGGTCGGGCGAAAGGCTCAGACGGTCGAGAGAAGGGCTGAGACGGTCGAGGGAAAGGCGCTCGAGGCCGGGCGGAAGCGTCTGGAGCTCGAGCGGCGCGTGAAGACGAGGCGCCGGGACCCGCGGGGTCCCGGCCGACCGGCACCGTGGATGCGTCCACGTCTGCCGCGGGCTCATTGACAATCGATGGACGCGAGGATGGGGGACCGGCCCTGTTGGGGCCAGGGCCGTCCCCCTATCCCTCGTGTGTCTGCAGCAGACTCAGGTGCGCCCGGAGCGGCGGTATGATCCCCGAGAGGAGAAGACCATGACCCGACGACTCGCCTGCTGGCTGCTGGTGCTGTGGAGCATTCCCGCACTGGCGCAGGAGGCTCCGCGCCCAGACTTTTCCGGCACCTGGAAGCTGGACAAGGCGAAGAGCACCCTCCAGGCTCCCGCCCCGGACACTTCGATCCTCTACATCGACCACTCCGACCCGCGGTTCTGGCTCACCCGCGCCCACGTCGTGGACGGCGAGGCGGACCTGTTCAGCATTCACGTCCTTACCGAGGCCAAGGAGGAGGTCAGAAAGTGGCAGGACCATCGCACGGTCAACCGCTGCCGTTGGGAGGGGGACAAGCTGATCCTGGAATCCCGGGACCGGAAAGGCCGGAAAGAGTCCCTGGCCGTCATGAAGTTCTCCCTCTCGCCGGACGGCAGGACGCTCACCATGGAGGAGCGCCTCACCGGCCCCGGCCGGAAGGTCGAGCACACCCTTGTCCTGCAACGCGAAACCACCCCTCCGACCCTCGACGTGACCGAAGCCGACCTCGCGGAGATCAAGGCCGCGGTGCTCCGACGCTTCGAAACGAGAGAGAAGGGCCTCGTCGGGCAAGGATGGGAAGAGGAGCTCCGGCGGGGAGCGCTCTTCCCCGGCGAGAACGGCCGCGGACCCAGCATCGGGATGTTCGAGCTGACGCTGAAAGAGGGCCGGCTCGCCCTCATCCGCCAGCCGCCATTCGAACCGCCCGTCGCGGTCTGGTTCGGGTTCTTCCTAGACCGCGCGGACGGCCGGTGGGTCGTGCTCGAAGATTACGTCGAGGAAGAGTGGATCAGCGAGGTCGAGGGGGAGTAGGCCGCTCGACGATCTAGCCCAGTAGGTAAACTTCCGTTCCCGTCCGTCCATGGATTCGGACGTTCCGCGGCTCTGCCCCGAGGATGTCGACGGGAGACCTCCATGAAACTCGACAATCGGCAAACCTGGAAGCAGGCGCTCTTCAGCCATCTGCGTAGCGATTGGCTTCGGCAGTCCTGGAAGCAGGTGTTCTTCAGCTACCTCCATAAGGCGGTCCTGCTCGCCGCGGCCTGGGCCAGCTTCGCCGCGCTCAACTGGCTGGGCGATCAGAAGACAAGCTTCGACGAACAGGTCGAGATTCGATGGCGGATGGCCGATACGGTCGGCGCCGAGGTGCTCCCGTACTGCACCAAGGAGGACCGCGTCGTGAGGCCGGGCTATGCCACCCGGGAAGAGGCCATACAGGCGGTCCAGGAGAGGGCCGAAGCGTGCGAATGGAAGCGCTTCATCGTCATGACCAGGCCTATCAAGGCGAAGATCATCCAGTTGGCTCGAAGCGAAAAGCTGACGGAGGAGGATTCGAAGCGCCTCGCAAGCTACTACGGGCGCATCGAGAAGGAGGAGGCCTACGCGCGCTCCAGAGCCGCCGCCGCACGGAAGCGGGTCGCCGGCAGGCTCCTCAACGGCGGCCTCCACCAGGAGAAGCCGCAACCTGACCCGGAAGAGAATGAACTCCAGAGCAAGGTCTTCCCCACTCTCGACGAACACAGCGGCAGCCACGTGATCTATCAGCTCCTCTGGTACGGCTCCCTGATCTTCGGCCTAGCCGCCTCGACGCTTCTCGGCGTCCTCATCCTCACCATACTTCCGATCACAGACGGCCAGGGCTACTGGACGCAGCGCTTGGGCCAGATCTTCGACCGCATTCCCGGCACCGCTGGCCGCACACTCGCTGCGCCCCTGCTGGCTGCCACCCTCGGAGCCGGCACCCTGGCAGGAACCGTAGCCGACACCCAAGCCGGCGGCCAGGCGCGGACGACCGTTGATCAGCGGACGTACACCACAGCCCCGACGAGCATCGAGAATCCCACGGGATACACCTGGCTCACGACAAACTATGAGGGCGACCAGATCGTTTCCAACTCATGGCCTACGGCGGAGCCGCCCGGGCTCGAGGATGTGACGAAGCCGCTCGGGGAAATCGAGAAAACGGTCAGGGAGCTCATGCAGAAGGCCGGGAATGTGGAAAACATCGTCAGGGACATCACAACAGTCAATACAAACGTCGGGAACATCGCCGAGGCCACTGACGCCCGCTTGGCGAACCTGGAAGGCTCGGTGCAAGATCTCCACGCCACCTCGGGGTACATGCTCGCCTGCCTCCACGACCTGCAGCCCGTGATCGAGAAGGTCGAGGACGTGGAGGAGCTCGTCGACTGGCACGCGGAAGACAGCACGTTGTTCGCAGTCGGCGTCAGCGTCCGCGAGCGTCAGCAGGAGAACATCTCCAAAGCGTCCCTCACACAGAGCGCCGAGGTTGACACGCGGAACGCCTTCAAGCGCAACTTCCTCTGGACCGTCTACAAGGTCGGGCCTCTGGTGCCGGGGATCATGAACGAGCGCTTGGCAGGTGACCCCGAGCAGAAAAAATTCGTCAATGCTCTCAAAGCGATGCAGAACGAGCCTCCAACGAGCAGCCGAGGATTCAGAAGGTTGCTACAAGACAAGCTTAAAGAGCAAGACCTCGATGAGCAAAAGTGTAACGACCTGGTGGGAAAGTACTTTCTCTCCCTGCGGAAAGTCTCCACGTTGGCGCGGAGGTAACAGGAGAAAGCCATGTCCGAGAAAGAGCCCGAGAAAGAGGAAAAACAGATCTCTCCCTACCGCGGCTGGATCGAGCTGATGCAGGTCGGGTCGGTAGTGCTGATCCCCGTCGGCTGGCTCCTGCGCTCCTCCTCGGCAAGTGCTGCTGTCTGGTCCCTCGCAGCCGTGCTTGCTCTGCTGCCCTTCTACATGGCCTTCAGACATGGGAAGGCCAGGGCCGAGGCTGAGGACGCGAGGAAGAAGGCCGCCGAGAATGTCAGGGTCGAGGCCGCCGCGAAAGCTAAGGCCGAGGAGGTTATGGCCCGGATGGTCATAACCGAGGTCGCCCTCTCTATGGTCGTAGCCGAGGTCGAAGAGGTCGCCCTGCGCAACGCGGAGAAGAGGGAACCTGGGCGAGGAGTGGAGTCAGCGCCCTACCATAGCAGCAGAGCGGGCACCAAGGTCTATCACATCTTCTCGGACTGCTTCCTGGGCAACGACATCGAGAAGAAATACTGGACGGGCGGAATGGGTGACAAGACTCTCTGTGATCGCTGTGAAGAGATGATGAGGGAGAAGGAGGCGGCCGCCTGAGGCTGTGCGAGCCCTACCCCTGGGGTTGTAGGCTCTGCCCTACAAAACCGCTGAGTCGCGAGTTCCCTGCCCTCGACTACTTCCATTCAACGCACGGCAAGCTGTCCACGCGACGGAACTCCTTGACGTTGCCGGTTAGGAGAGTCGCTCCGAGCCGGCGGGCATGGGCCGCGATCAGCAGATCGAGCGGCCCGATCACAACGCCTCGCTTTTCGAGATCGACACGGATGTCGCCGTAGTGGCTGGTCGAATCCAGGTCCCAGGGCAAGACATGGAAAAAATCGATGAAGGCCTGGACAGCTTTCCGCTGAGCGTCCGGGCGGACAGATCGGCGAATGCCTACTTCAAGCTCGGCAACGGTGATAACGGAGAGCACGCATTCGGAGACTTCCGGTAGCCGAGCCGCAACCACCCGGCCCCGCAGCACCGTCACGCAAACTGACGTGTCGAGCATGTAAAGCACGATCGGGGCTCACTCGAGTTGCAGATCTCGGTCCTGAGGGCTCTGCGGCTGCTCACGGTCGGGAAAGTCCTGGGCCTCGGGAAAGTTCTCGTGCATGTAGCGAGCGACGTCCGCGAGAGTCTTCAGCTTGGGCTTCAGCTTCGCCTTCAGGACCACCTCCGCTCCACGCTTCTCGATCTCTACTTCGGTGCCCTCGAAGCGGAACTCCTTGGGTAGTCGCACCGCCTGACTGCCACCATGCTGAAAGAGCTTCGCAGTCGCCATAGATACAGTATGTAGATACGGCTTGAGACTGTCAACCCGTCGGCGTCCACGCAGTCCAGGAAGAATGACCGCGACGTGCAGTTCGAATGGCGGCTGGCGGATGAGGGCTGAATCGAAGATTCCGACTTGCCTTGCCGCAGCCCCCTTTTGCCTTGCCAACCACGGCTATCCGGGCTAAATTGATCGTCGAGGACGACCCATCTAATGGAGACCTCGGTGACCAAGAAGGGGCAGACCAACATTCCGGCTGCCATCCGCAAGCGCCATCACATCCACGAGGGAGACCGGCTGGTCTGGCTTGATGATGGAGAGGTCATCAGGATCGTCCCGGTTCCGAAAGATCCTCTGAAGGCATTGAGGGGTGCGGGCCAGGGAGAAGGGCTCCTGGACCGCTTGCTTCAGAGCCGCCGCTGCGGCTGACTGTCTCCCCGAGCCCGCCCTACCCCGCCGCCACCCGCTCCCGTCGCTCGAGCTCCTGATCCTTGTACTGGAGCAGGTACAGCCGGTAATAGATGCCGCGCAGCGCCAGCAGCTCCTGATGGGTCCCCATCTCGCGGATCTCTCCCTTGTGCATGACGAGGATGCGGTCCGCCTTCTGGATGGTGGACAAGCGGTGGGCGATCACGATGCTGGTGCGGTTGACGAGCAGGCGGTCGAGCGCTTTCTGGATGAGCTGCTCGGTCTCCGTATCGATCGAGGAGGTGGCCTCGTCCAGGATCAGGATGCTCGGGTCGAAGGCGAGCGCCCTGGCGAAGGCGATGAGCTGCTTCTGGCCGACCGAGAGCCCCGCCCCACGCTCACGCACCGGCGATTCGAAGCCTCCCGGCAGGCGCTCGATGAAGGGCAGGGCGTGCACCTCCCCGGCCGCCCAGCGGAGGCGCTCGTCGTCGATGGTCTCCTCCCCGAGACGGATGTTCGCGCCGACGGTGCCGGAGAAGAGGAAGACGTCCTGGAGCACCATGGCCACGCTCCGGCGCAGGCGGGGGAGGTCCCAATCCTTCACGTCGATCCCGTCCACCCGCACGGCCCCGCTGTCCACGTCATAGAAGCGCAGGAGGAGGTTCGCCAGCGTGCTCTTGCCCGCTCCGGTGTGGCCCACCACCGCCAGCGTCTCCCCGGGCTGCACCTGGAACGAGATCCCCTTGAGCACCGGCTCGTCCTCCTTGTAGGAGAACCGGACGCGGTCGAACTCGATCGCGCCCCGCACCCGCTCGGGCGCGTAGGCTTCCGGCGGCGAGACGATGGTCATCGGGGTGTCCAGGAGCCGGAAGATGCGCTCCGAGGAGGCCATGGCGCCCTGCAGGATGTTGTACTTCTCCGACAGGTCCGCCAGTGGCTGGTAGAAGCGCTGGGCGTACTGGAGGAAGGCGATCAGCGCGCCGATCGAGATCATCCCCGAGATCACCCGGCCGCCGCCGAACCAGAGGATCAGGCCGATCCCCAGCGCGGTGATCAGCTCCACCCCGGGGTAGAAGACTGCGTAATAGAAAATACCGCGGACGTTGGCGTCCCGATGGGCGTCGTTGATCTCCTCGAACTCCCGGTAGGCCCGCTCTTCCCGGTTGAAGAGCTGGACGATGGGCATGCCGGTCACATGCTCCTGCAGAAAGGCGTTGATGCGCGCGATCTTGACCCGCACTTCGCGGAAGCTCTCGCGGGCCCGCGCCTTGAACCAGGAGGTCAGCATCAGCAGCAGCGGCACGATCGAGAACGCCACCACCGCCAGCCGCCAGTCGAGCCAGAAGAGCACCCCCACGATGCCGGCGAGCAGCAGCACGTCGCCCAGGATCGCCACGATGCCGGCCGCGAACAGCTCGTTCAGGGCGTCTACGTCCGTGGTCACCCGGGTGACGAGCCGGCCGATGGGGTTGCGGTCGTAGTAGGAGATCGGCAGGCGCTGCAGATGTCCGAAGATCTGCCGGCGCATGTCGTTCATGATGTACTGCCCCATGAGCTGCATCACGTACCCCTCGGCGTAGAGCACGAGAAAGGTGAGCACCAGGGACACCAGGTAGATCACGGCCACGGTGTTGATCCCCTGGACGGCCACGCTCGCCGGCTCGATCCCGCGGGCGAGCAGGGCGTCCCGCACCCAGGCGCTCACGCCGGAGAGCTTGCCGGGGTCACCTCCGGGCCGGATGAAGAGGTCGAGGGATACCGCAAACGCCAGGGGTCCGACGAGCTGGAGCGCCGAGGACAGGAAGATCAGCGCCACGGCTGCGGCGGTCATCCCCCGGTAGGGCCGGAGATAGCCGAGCAGACGCCGCATCAGGCGGGCGTCGTACGCCTTGCCGAGGGCCTCTTCTTCCTGGTGGGCGTCGGGCTCGCTCATCGAGGGGGAACGATATCAGACCGCCTGGGGTTGAAACCCCAGGCTAGAAGGGTATCGCCGCCCTACGGGGGCGAGGGCGGCAGCCTCCGGAGGAGGCTGTACTTTTCTAGCCTGGGGTTTCAACCCCAGGCGGCCCATTCATACCCTTTCATCTATTCCCTTACTGGTGTACACTCCCGCCCAGCTCTAACGAGTAGGTCAAGATTTCGGCTTTTCAGGGGGTTCTGCCGTGCCGCCGACGTTGAACCAGCTTCTCAAGGAGATGGTGGGCCAAGGGGGGTCCGACCTCCACATCACCACGAACTCCGCGCCGCAGATCCGCGTGGATGGCGGCCTGCGGGCGCTCAATTACCCGTCGATGACGCCGTCGGAGACCAAGCAACTGGCCTACTCCATCCTGACGGACAACCAGAAGCACCGCCTGGAGGAGGATCTGGAGATCGACCTCTCCTTCGGCATCAAGGGGCTGGCGCGGTTCCGGGCGAACATCTTCCACCAGCGCGGCGCCATCGCCGCCGTGTTCCGGCAGATCCCCTTCGAGATCAAGGGATTCAAGGAGCTGGGCCTGCCGACCATCATCGAGAAGCTGTGCGACAAGCCGCGTGGCCTCATCCTGGTCACGGGCCCCACCGGCTCGGGCAAGTCCACCACCCTCGCCGCCATGCTCGACAAGGTCAACCGCGAGCGCGCCGAGCACATGATCACCATCGAGGACCCGGTCGAGTTCCTGCACTCGCACAAGAAGTGCCTGGTCAACCAGCGCGAGGTGCACGCCGACACCCACGGCTTCGCCGCCGCGCTGCGCTCGGCCCTGCGGCAGGACCCCGACGTGGTCCTCATCGGCGAGATGCGCGACCTGGAGACCATCGAGTCCGCCCTACGCATCGCCGAGACCGGCCACCTCACCTTCGCCACCCTGCACACGAACTCGGCCGCGCAGTCGATCAACCGCATCATCGACGTGTTCCCGGCCCACCAACAGGGTCAGATCCGGGCCCAGCTCTCGCTCGTGCTGGAGGGGATCCTCTGCCAGACCCTCCTCCCGCGGGCGGGCGGCAAGGGCCGCGTGATGGCCATGGAGATCCTCATCCCCAGCTCGGCCATCCGCAACCTGATCCGCGAGGACAAGGTGCACCAGATCTACGGCATGATGCAGACTGGCCAGTCGAAGTACGGGATGCAGACGTTCAACCAGTCCCTGGCCTCTCTCTACTTCAAGCGCATGATCACCCTGGAGACGGCTCTGTCGCGGTCATCGCTGCCCGACGAGCTGCAGGAGATCATCGCGCGCGGTCCCGCTTCGCTGAACCCCAACATCGGGAACGAAGGCGCGGCGGCAAGGAGCTAAGCGATGCCCAGCTTCGAATGGAAAGGCCGCAACTCAGGCGGCCAGACGCAGGAGGGAGTCCTGCTGGCCGACTCCCGCGACGCCGCCGCCGCCGTACTGCGGCGGCAGCGCATCCAGGTGATCAACCTGCGCGAGCGGGGCCGGGAGTTCAAGCTGCTCCCGCGCATGCCCACCAAGGTCAGCCGCAAGCGCATCTCCATCTTCACCCGCCAGTTCTCGGTGATGCTCGACGCCGGTCTCCCCCTCGTGCAGTGCCTGGAGATCCTGGGCGGCCAGGAGGAGAACCGCACCTTCGCCGCGATCATCAACGAGGTGCGCAGCGACGTGGAGTCCGGTTCCTCCATCGCCGACGCCATGCGCAAGCATCCCAAGGCGTTCGACAACCTGTTCGTCAACATGGTGGCGGCCGGCGAGGCGGGCGGTATCCTCGACGTCATCCTCCAGCGCCTCTCGACCTATATCGAGAAGGCAGTGAAGCTGAACAGCCAGGTGCAGGCGGCCCTGATCTACCCGGTGGCGGTCATCGTCATCGCCGCCGGCGTGGTGTTCATCATCCTGTGGAAGGTCATCCCGGTGTTCGCCCAGCTCTTCTCGGGCCTGGGCAGCGAGATGCCCCTCCTGACGCGCATCGTGATCGCGGCCAGCAACTTCATCGGCCGCTACTTCATCTTCATCTTCGCGGTGGGGTTCGCCGGCTTTATTGCTCTTCAGCGTTACCACAAGACGTATCGAGGGCGGCGCGTCATCGACGGCCTGCTGCTGAAGGTCCCGATCATCGGCATGCTGCTGCGCAAGATCGCGGTGGCCCGCTTCTGCCGCACCCTGGCGACCCTGACCTCCTCGGGCGTGCCCATCCTCGACGGCCTGGAGATCACGGCCAAGACGGCGGGCAACGCGATCATCGAGGACGCGGTCATGGCGGTGCGCAAGAGCGTCGAGGAGGGCAAGACGATCAGCGAGCCGCTGGCGGATACCAAGGTGTTCCCGGCGATGGTGGTGCAGATGATCAACGTCGGCGAGCAGACCGGCGCTCTCGACCAGATGCTCTCCAAGATCGCGGATTTCTACGAGGACGAGGTCGACACGGCCGTGGGGGGCCTGATGAAGCTGATCGAGCCGATCATGATCACGGTCCTGGGCGCGGTCATCGGCACGATCGTGGCCGCCATGTACCTGCCGCTCTACTCGATCCTCAGCCAGATCGGGTAGTTTAGAGGGAGGCGGCGGGCTCTTCCCGCCGCCTCTCGGATCCGCGGCGTCTCATGTCAAACCTCACCAACCAGCTCCGGTGGTACATCGCCGTCCGGGTCGTGGCGATCGGCAGCGTGCTGATCCCCTATGCTTTGCTGCAGATCGGCCCCACGTCGGCACCGGCCGAGATCGAGGGGAGTATCCCGCCGGCGCCCCCGGCGATCACCGCTCCCGCGCCGCAAGCATCGCCGATACCGCCGATTCAAATGGGTCCGCCCGCGCCGCCCCCGGAGCCTGAGATGCTGCGGCCGAAGGTGGTCTTCCGCCTCGGCGGCCTGACCTTCGCCGCCACCCTGGTCTACATCGCCCTGCTGCGCATCCTCCGCCGCCGGCCGACGATCCAGGCCTACATCCAGTTCTTCGGCGACCTGCTGCTCATCACGGCCCTGGTCTACTACCTGGGCGGCATCGAGAGCCCGTTCTCGATGCTCTACCTGATCGTCATCGCCGTGGCCTCGACGCTGCTGCGCCGCCGCGCCGGCATCACGGTGGCCTCGGCGGCCAACGTCCTCTACGCCGGGCTGGTGCTCAGCCTCTACTTCCACCGGATCCCGCTGCCTCCGGGCGCGCCCGAGACGGTGCCGGTGTTCCGGCTCGCCTACGGCCTGGCGGTGCACTGTTTCGGCTTTTACGGCGTGGCGCTGCTCACCTCCTACCTGGCGCACAACGTCGCCCGGGCGGAGCGCGAGTTGGAGGAGAAAAGGGAGCACCTCGCCGACCTCGAGGTCGTCCACCGCGACGTCATCGAGTCGATCAGCAGCGGCCTGATCACCACCGATCTGGAGGGGGTGATCACCAGCATCAACCAGGCCGGGCTGAGCATCCTGGAGCGGCCCCTGGAGGAGCTGGTGGGGCGGCCGATCCGCGAGTCGGGCCTGTTCTCTCCCGAGCGCTGGAGCGAGCTGACCGCGGCCAGCGAGAGCAAGCGCACGCTGCGCGCCGAGACCGAGATGGAGCGCGGCGGCGATACCCATGACACTCGCGATACTCGAAACATCGGCTTCTCGATCTCGCAGCTCAACGACGCCGACGGCCGCCACCGCGGCTTCATCGTCATCTTCCAGGACTTCAGCCGCTGGCGGAAGCTCGAGGGCGAGCTGCGGATCAAGGACCGCATGGCCGCCGTGGGCGAGCTCGCGGCCGGCCTGGCGCACGAGATCGGCAACCCGCTCGCCGCCATCTCGGGCTCGGTGCAGATGCTGTCGAGCGCGCCGAACGCCACCCCGTCGCAGCGCAAGCTGATCGAGATCCTGCTCAAGGAGAGCCAGCGCCTGGACCGCACCATTAAGGGCTTCCTGCGCTTCGCACGGCCGCGGGAAGGCTCCCTTCAGCCCTTCGACATCGCGCGCCTGCTGGCCGAGAACTGCGAGCTGCTCCGCAACAGTGCCGAGGTCTCCGAGCTCCACCGGATCGCAGTGAAGCTCGATCCACCCTCGGCCTCGGTGATCGCGGATCCCGACCAGGTGAGCCAGATCTTCTGGAACCTGGCGCGCAACTCTCTGCGCGCCATGCCCGGCGGCGGTACGCTCACGATCGTGGGCAAGCTGACGGACGAGCACTACCGAATGCAGGTCATCGACACGGGGCGCGGCATGACCGAGGAGCAACGGGCGAACCTGTTCCATCCCTTCCAGTCGTTCTTCGACGGCGGCACGGGCATCGGCATGGCCATCGTCTACCGGATCGTCCAGGAGCACGGCGGGAGGCTGGACGTGGACTCCCGGCCGGGAGGAGGCACGACGATCACGGTGGAGCTGCCGGCGATGTCCGCCGGGGTATCGGGCATGCCAGCCGTCCAGGCTGCCGCGGCCGGAGTGGAGGCGCCATGAGCGAACGCGCCCGGCTGCTGGTGGTGGACGACGAATCGAGCATCGTCGACTTCCTGTCGCTGCTCTTCGAGGAGGAGGGCTACGCGGTCGAGACGGCGAGCTCCGTAACCGAGGCACGCAAAGCCCTGACGGGCCGGAGCTTCGACCTGATCCTCTGCGACGTGATGATGCCGGACGGCAGCGGGCTCGACATTCTCAAAGAGGCCAAGTCCGGAGAAAACAACGGCCCGGCCGTCGTCATGATGACGGCCTACACCTCGACGAAGACCGCCATCGAGGCCATGAAGTCCGGCGCCGCCGACTACATCTCGAAGCCGTTCGACGTCGAGGAGCTGAAGATCGTCGTCCTGAAGGCGCTGGAGCGCGAGCAGCTCGCGGAAGAGAACATCTATCTGCGCCGCGAGCTGGAGCAGAAGTACACGTTCAACAACATCATTGGCAAGAGCCCGCGCATGCAGGCGATCTTCTCGCTCGTCGAGCGGATCGCCCGCACGAGCTCGACGGTCCTGATCCACGGCGAGAGCGGCACGGGCAAGGAGCTGATCGCGCGGGCCATCCACTTCGCGAGCCCGCGGACAAACCGGCGGTTCCTGTCGCTCAACTGCGGCGCGATGCCCGAGAACCTCCTCGAGAGCGAGCTCTTCGGCCACGAGCGCGGCGCTTTCACCGGCGCGGTGCGGGAGAAGAAGGGCCTCTTCCAGGAGGCTGACCGCGGCACGCTGTTCCTGGACGAGATCGGCGAGATGACGCCGACCATGCAGGTGAAGCTGCTGCGCGCCATCCAGGAGCGGGTGGTGCGCAAGGTGGGGGGCACCGAGGAGGAGACGGTCGACGTCCGCATCATCGCGGCGACCAACCAGGACCTGGAGACCCGCCTCACCACGGGCGAGTTCCGCGAGGATCTCTATTACCGGATCAACGTGCTGCCGATCCACCTGCCGCCGCTGCGCCAGCGCCGGGAGGACGTCCCGCTGCTGGTGGACTTCTTCCTCCAGAAGTACTGCCGGCAGATGGAGCTGCCGCCGCGGCAGATCTCGGTCGAGGCCATGCACGTGCTCGAGAGTTACGACTGGCCGGGGAACGTGCGGGAGCTGGAGAACCTGATCGAGCGCATCCTTGCCCTCTCGCACGCGGAGATCATCACCACGCGGGACCTGCCGGTCCACCTGCTCACCCAGCGCCGGGCGAACTCGGACCTGATCCATCTCCCCGAAGAGGGGCTCGACCTGGAGGCCTACCTCGAAGACATCCGCGCCCAGCTCATGCAGCAGGCCCTGGAGCGCACCAGCGGCGTCCAGACCCAGGCCGCCGAGCTGCTGGGCATGAGCTTCCGCAGCTTCCGGTATTACGCGAAGAAGGCAGGGCTCAAGGGCGGGGACTAGCTGCCCGTCCCGGCAGCCACCGGGGCTGGCGCCGCGGGGGCAGGGAACAGGTCCTCCCCCATCTCCCGCACCAGCACTCCATGGCCGGAGGTCCCCAGCATCAGCTTGCCCCCCAGGACCAGGGCGGAAGAAATATCGCGGGCGGGCACGGGCACCTCGACGATGCGGAACTTGCGCACGTCGCGGTCGTAGAGCCGCACGGTGTCGCCGCTCACCATCAGGGCGGACCACCGCTCGTGGCCCGTGGAGAGCAGGCGCGACGCCTTCTCGGTCAGCTCCACCCATTCAGTATCGAGCGGGGTCAGGGCAGGACGGGTCCAGGCGCCGCCCGGCCCCCAGAGCAGGAGCTGGTCCTGCAAACGGTGCAGCCGCCCGCCGGCGAAGGGGGTCGCGACCGTGTCGTTCGAGGTCGCCGTGAGGCGGTAGAGGCCGCTGCCGTCCGTGACCCAGAGGGCGCCGCCGAAGAAGGCCGCGGAACGCGGCATGCCGTGCGCGAACGGGCGCTGGACGAACTTCAGGCCCTTGAGCTCCCAGAGGCCGGTGGCAGTGCGGGCCACGAGCTGCGGCCCATCGCTGAGCACCTGCTCCACCCGGGTCTCCCCCAGCTCCTTGAGACGGAACCAGGAGGCGCCGCGGCGCTCGTAAAGCCCGCGCTCGGTGGCGGCATAGATCCTCCCCTCGTGCCAGGTCAGGTCGAGCACGGTCGGCAGCGGCGTGAAGCCGTCGGCCTCGAAGGTCTTGCCGCGGTCGCGCGACAGGTGGATGCCCGAGATCGGCCCGGCGTGGCTCAAGGCGATGAGCAGCTCCTCGCCGAAGCTGGCCAGGGCGGAGACGCGGGTGTTCGTCATCCCCTCGCTGGACGGCCGGAAGTTGGCGGCCGAGTCAGTGGAAAGCCAGACGCCCGAGCCCTCGGTCGCCAGGAAGACCCGATCCGGCCGCTTCGGGTGCCAGTAGATCCCATGGATGGCCAGGGCCGGATCGCCGGTCCGCTTCCAGGTCTTGCCGCCGTCGGAGGAGACGTGGAGCCCGGCCACGGTCCCGGCCAGGAGCCTGCCGTCGGGCAGGGCCGAGAAGCTCGGCGTGCGCCGCTCCTCGAATCCCTCCTTGAAGCGCTCCCACTTGTTGCCGCCGTCGAGCGACCGGTAGACCCAGCCGCACGTGGTGGCCCAGATCTCGCCGGGGCGCTCCGGGACCGGGGTGAGGCTGAAGACCTCGGAGTCGAGGACCATGCCCTCGAAGATGCCGGCCCAGGTGCGTCCGCCGTCCTCGGTGCGGTAGGCCTGGCGCCAGGTGCCGGCGATGATCGTGTCGGGCCGTTCCGCGTTGACGAGCAGGCTGGTGACCTTCTGGACCTCGGGGAGGTCGGAGGTGAGCCGCCGCCAGCTCTCGCCGCTGTCCTCGGTGGTCCAGACGCCCGAGAGCGTTCCCACGTAGATCCGGCCTTCGCGGCCCGGCACCAGCGCCATCGTATAGACCGGCTCCTCCGGCAGGCCTGCTGCGCGCGAGACCCAGGTCTTGCCCATGTCGTCGGAGAAGGCCACGTGGCCGCCGCCCCAGACGCCCCAGAGGCCGGCCCAGAGCCGGTCGGGCTTGTTGGGATCGAAGCGCAGAGTGTTCACGACCCAGCCCGGGAAAGGCAGGTGCGATCCGGCGTCGACCCAGCTCCGGCCCGCATCGCGGGACAGGTAGAGCTGGCCGGCCGAGGTGCCTGCGAAGACCATGTCGGGGTCGTCGGGGTGGATTGCGAGGCTGCGCACGTCGCCGCCCCAGAGGGGAAGGGAGCGCCAGCTGGACGCGCCGCCGGACGCGGATATTCCGGCCGCCAGGAACAGGGCCGCGAATAAAATTGGGAAAGCTTTCCTAGTCATCTCCATCTTTCTCTTCGGACCGGCCATAGCGGGTCCGGATCACTTCGGCCAGGATCGAGATCGCGATCTCACCCGGCGTATCGCCGCCAATATTGAGCCCTATGGGCGCGCGCAGCCCCCGGTCGTTCAGGGGAAAGCCGAGCGCCTCCACCTCCTCGCGCACCCGCGCCACCTTGCGCCGGCTCCCCATGAGTCCCAGGTAGCGCAGCCGGGGCGGGTCCTGCCGCAGAACCCCGGCGAGAGCGGCCGTATCGGTCTCCCAACACCGGGTGACCACGGCCACGTAGAGATCGCGGCTGCGCACCGCGTCGAGGAACGGCTCCTCGTAGTCCCGCCCCACCTCGGTCACGCTCGCCCCTTCGGGGAAGAGGCCCGGCTGGCGAAACTCCGGCCGGTCCTCCGCAACCAGGCACTCGAACCCGGCGAGCGCGCCGGCCTGGGCCAGCGCCTGTCCCACCGGACCACCGCCACAGACCACCAGAACCGGAGGCGCCTCGATCACTTCCAGGAAGACCTCGGCCAGTCCGCCGCAGACCATGCCCGTAGGCTCCCCCTTCACCGAGTCCTCGGTGAAGTAGTACCGCTTGATCTCGGACGCCTTGCCGTGACGGCCATTGGACAACCGGGCCAGCGCATCGGTCTTGACCAGCGCCTCGAACGCGCCACCGCCCAGGTTGCCGAACACGGAGCCATCCGGGCGAGCCAGCAGCTTCCACCCCGCCTTGCCCGGCGTGGAGCCTTCCGTCCTGACGATCTGGCAAAGAGCCACCCGGCTATGAAGATGCAAGGAGCGTTCCGCCTCGGCCAATACCTCGGCCGGGCCGGGGATCTCTTTCATGGGATAGAGGATACCTCAGCGCGGCCGCGGCACCCACCAAGCCGCTGCCGTGGACAACGCGAGCGCCGAGAGCAGGCACCCCACCACGAAGCTCGTCGGCCGGTAGACGAGCTCGACCTCGCGCTCCCCCGGCTCCAGCCAAGCCGCGACGAAGGGGCCGTTCGCCGCAATGATCTCGCGCGGCTGGCCGTCCACGAGAAGGCGCCAGTTGCCGTCCTGCAGGATGCTGGAGGCGAGCAGGCGGGGCTCGCTCAGAACGGTCCGGGCTCGGAGCTGCGCTGGCTGGACCTCGATGAGCTGCAGCGACGAAGCTTCCGGCTCCCTGGCCCGCCACTTGCCCCCTCCGGGGGTGCGCTGGACGAGCGCCCTCTCGGCGAAGTCGGGGTTCTTGTCCACCCAGCGCTGCCAGTTGCCCCCCGCGAAGGGTACCGCGCGCGAAGGCAGGAAGAGGAGCGGAAGCGCTCCCGGCCTCTCGTAGACCCAGCCCGACGGGTGCCGGAAAACCGGGCGGAGCGGCCCCGGCAGCTCCGTGCCGGCCTCCGTCATCACGTAGCGCACCCCCAGCAGGTCGTAGACCGGGTGCCGGACCCGGGTGAAGCTCGGCAGGAACGTGCCCTGGTTCACCGACCTGACCACCCGCATGTAGAGGTCGGGCCGCGAAGGGTTGTCGATCCCGACGTTCCGGAGGCCATAGACCTCGTGGAAGTTGGCGGGCAGCACGAAAGGGCCGAAGCCGACCATCCGGAAATCCCCGAGGCGCTCCTGGACGAAGCGCACGGGCGGCGTCACCGGATAGGCGAGCCGCCGCGGGCCCGACGGGTTGAACGGCAGGTGCAGGATGAGCAGCTCCGCCCCCACCACCAAGGGGAGGATCCAGGCCGCCCGTCGATCATGGACAAGGAGCAGGGCAGCTCCCGAGGCCAGGAAGGCGAGCTGCGTGATCATCCAGACATCCCGCTGGCCCTCGAGGGCTTGGCCGGGCGTCGGATCATGGCCGAGGTAGGACCAGACGATCACCCCGACCAGCACGGCCGACAGGATCACCAGGAGGCGGCGCCTCCCCGGGCTGCGCTGCCAGCGCTCCGCCTCGCAGGCCGCAAGCCAGGAGACGCAGAGGCCCACGAGGACCAGCATCCGGTGATGACGGTGGATCGCCGTGGCTCCGATCACGGGCAGCTGCCCGAACAGGTTGTTGAACCCGGGCGGCTGGACGATCAGGAGCAGGCAGGCGATCAGCACCCCGGCGGCGAGCCGCTCCTGGGGGAATCGCTGCCGCCGGGGGGAAACCATGGCGGCCAGCGCCAGCAGCAGCGTGGCGCCGCCCACGAAGCCACTGGCATCCTCGATGACATTGTTCTCACCCCAATAGAAGGTGAAGTCCCCGAAGGCCCGCGCCGCCGCGATGGGGACGAGCCTGTTCTCCGCCTGTTTCTTCCAGGTCTCGCGGACCGCGGGATTCCCCAGGCTCTTCACGACGTCGGAGAGCGGGCGCGGCGCCAGGACGGCTGCTACGACCACCGAGCGCTCGCTCGCGGGCAGATACTCCTGCACCGGCAGGAGGACCGGCGCCGCCGCCATCCCGGAGAGGACGAGCGCCAAACCTCCAAGGAGCAGCGGCCGGAACGAGCGCCGCGCCAGAGCGCGGGCGGCGAGGAAGAGGCCGACGAAGGCAAGGGCGTAGACCACGGTCTCGGGATGCCCACCCAAGAAGAGACCGAAGCCCGCCAGGAAGAGCAGGAAGAGGTCGCGGCGGCCTCCCAACTCATCCACCCGGAGAGCGGCGTAGAGCCCCAGGGGGAGCAGGGCGGCCGAATTCGCCATGGGCCAGCCCAGCCAGAGAATCAGGAACCCCCCCAGGCCGTAGGCGATCGCGCCCAGCGCGGCCGCGGGCTCTCCCAGCCCCAGCCGCCGGAACAGCAGGAAGAGGAAGACCAGGGCCAGCAGGACCCGGAGCGAAGCCGTGATCCCCACTCCGCTCCACAGGTCGAACAGGTAGGACGCCATGACGAGCGGCTGGAAGGCCTGGGACTGCGGGTCTCCCATCAGCGGCATGCCGGCTCCCGCGTTGGCATTCCAGAGCGGCCAGCGGCCGTCGGCCAGGGCCCGCCGCACTTCGGCTTGCCAGGGCGCGATCTGCCGGATCAGGTCGCCTTGCAGGCCGTAGCCGGGCCCGTCCACGGGCGCGAGATGGCGGTAGGGCACGTAGCCCTGCAACGATCCCAGGGGGAGGAGGACTTCCCCTCCCAGGAGAGCGCGGCCGAAGAGCAGGAAGGGGACCAGTGCGAAGAGGATCAGGATGCGCGCCGGCACCGGGTCGAACCACCGGCGCAGCGCCCAGACGAGCCCCAGGGCCAGGAGCGCTACGTAGAGGCCGGGCAGGATCATGATCAATCTTCCTTGGTCAGACCCGCGCCCCGTTTGAGCCGGAACCAGGCGTTCCTCATCTTCCAGAAACGGCTGGATTCCATGGCCGCGATCCGCGCGCGCAGACCGCCGATCTCAGCGTCCGCCCGGGCCTGGACCTCGGCCAGCCGCTCGCCGGCCATCCTCAGATCGTGGTGGAGGACCGAGACGTCGTTGCGCGCCGATTCGAGGAGCAGCGACTCGACCGAGCCGGCCCGCAGCGGGTGGCTCACGCCGCGCCCGTCCCGCACGCGGATGACGAGCACCGACGAGCGGCGGGAGGTCCCGGGCGGCAGCGCGAAGGCGCCGTCCCAGCCCGAGAGGAGGTAGCGCGGCTCGCCGAACATCCCGGCCACGTCGGGCCGCGGGTGCGCGACCGGGAGCTCGGCCAGGAGCCGCCCGTCCAGGACCACTTCGACCGCCTCCACTTCGCCGGTGCGCAAGGCGGCCCAGCCTCTCATTTCCAGCCGGCCGGGTCCTGGAATCTTGCAATGCTCCAGATAGAAATACGGCTCGCCGGTGTAGAGCAGGCCGGAGAAGTCCACGCCCGGCTCCAGCACGGCCACGTAGAGGTCCTGGTAGTTGCAGAGCCCGCGCTTCAGGCGGTGGACGGAAGCTGACGGGGCGACCCGGGCCACGGCGCCGCGCACGAACGCCTCTGTGACCCAGGTCGAGCCGTAATCGCTGGTGTCGAGCGAGCCGCTCTCGCTGATCTCCTGGAACAGGAGCCCGCTCTCCGGCATCGGCGGGCAGGGCAGGAGCAGGCTCGGGTCGTGGGTGCTGAAGGCGAGCACGCCCCCGGGGTTGAGCCGGCCGAAGAGCACCCGCAGCCAGGCGAGGAACCTCTCCTCGGGCAGATGGGTGAAGAGGGAGGTGACCAGGATGGCGTCGAAGGTCTCGCCCAGGTCCAGATCCTCGGGCCGTACGGTCGAGACCACACCGTGCACGCCGAAGCGCTCCTCCTGGAAGCGCACGCCGCCCTCGTAGACGTCAGCGACCCAGAGGCTCTCGGGCTCGATCTCGCGCACGAGGAAGCGGGTGATCCGGCCGTAGCCGCTGGCGAAGTCGAGGACATTGCCTATGCCCTCTGGGTATCGCCAGCGCAGCACCTGGAGCAGGGCGTCGGCGATGCTCAGGCCGGAACGGAAGTAGGCGAACAGGGCCTTGTCGCGGTCCCCCTCCATGCCGTCGACCAGAAAGCCGAGCATCTCGTCGCGGTCATCGATGGCCAGGTCCACGCCAGAGGACTCCAGGCCGCGGTCGTCCAGAAAGGCCCGCACAAAGGGGCTCGTCTCGTCAGGTCGATAGGCCAGGCTCATGAGCGGCGGCGAGTTTACCAGGGTGATAACGTCCGGCGAATGCCAAGACGCTTGGTCCTGGGATTCCTGCTGGTCTGGAGCGCCTTCATGTTCCTGGCGCACCTCCAGAAGGCGCTCGCCGAATACGACCGGCGGAACGTCTTCTTCAGCGATCCGGTCCAGTGGCGGTTCGGCATGCCGCAGATCAACGTCCTGGAGCGGTGCTTCGCCGAGGCGCGTCCGCTCATCCCACCGGGCAGCGTGGTCGTCTTCACCTCCCCCGGCCCGCAGGAGGCCGAGTTCTTCCGCTGGCGCTGGGCCGCCTACGGACTGCCCGAGTACGACGTCATCCTGCCGGAGATGCCGCGGGCGGCCGAGATGGCCGAGTACCTGATCTCCCACCGGGTGCCAATCCGCCTCCCCCGGGCGAAATTGGTGAAGAAGCTCACCGGCTGCCAGCTCTTCCGGGTCCAGCCCCTGTGAGCGCGATCTTCCTGGCAATTCTCCTCGCCCTGGCCGGGCGCGCGCTGCCGGTCTCCCGGTGGACCGCGCGCTTCATGGCGGGCGCGGTGATGTTCCACCTGCTGCTCACGGCGTATGACTTCTTCGGAGTGCGGTGGGGACGGACGGCGGTGGTGCTGCCCTTGGTGGTGCTCGCCGGGCTGGGAAGAAGGGCGGCAAGGACCCCAAGGCCCATAAGGACTCCGGATTGGGGAGACGGGCCGGCGTTGTTCGCGTTCTCGGCTTTCGCGGCGTTTGCCCCTACCTTGTGGATTGCGACGCCGGACTTCATCTTTCACTGGGGGCTCAAGGGGGAGCGGTTCTTCCTGGCGCGGGGGGTCGATTACGCCTGGCTGGCGAAAGGGTGGAACTGGGTGATCCATCCGGACTACCCGAACCTGCTGCCCGAGCTGTTTGCCGGGACCGCGATTCTGGAGGGGCGGTTCGAGGCGTCTCACCAGATGCTCTGGTCGGTTCTCTTCTTCGCGCTGATCCTCGTCTCGGCCCGGGAGACGCTGGACACTCCGCGCCCTTTCGCTCCCGCGGGGCTGGCCATCGCGGCCTTCGCCCTGGCCGGCTTCGGGATCGTGCACCGCATGGCCGGCGCCGCAGACTGGATGCCGGCCCTCGCCTTGGCGGCGGCCCTCCCTGCCCTGCTCCGGCCTGCCGACCGCGAGGGGGATTGGGAGGTGGGCATCGCCGCCGCCTTCGCCGCCGCCTCCAAGATCGAGGGTATGCCCCTCGCCGCCTTCCTGGCCGGCGTGCAGCTCTTACGCCGGGGGAAACCGAGGGAGATTGGCGTGGCCCTCCGGCTGGGTCTGCCCATGGCGGCCGTGGCGGGGACCTGGGCGATCCAGACCTTCCGTCACGGGCTTTACCAGAAGTTCAACTCGGGGACGTTCGCCCTTGGCCGGGCGCCGGAGGTGCTGCGCGGCCTGGCCGAGGTCGCGGGCTGGAAGGAGAGCTGGCACGGGCTCACGCTGGTGCTGCTCGCGGCGCCGCTCCTGCTGCTCCCCCGCCGCACCCGGGCAGCCGGGGCTGTGATCTCGCTGCAGCTCGTGTTCTACCTGTGGACTTACTTGTCTTCGGCGGTGGATACCGAGTACCAGGTCATCGCCAGCTTCCCGCGGCTGGCCATGCACCTGTTCCCGGCGGTCGTGGTGGCGGGGGCGGTGGCCCTTGGGGAGAGGGAAGCCCCCCTCCCCAGGGTGGAGTGAAGGCTTATCGCGGGGTTGCCCGGGCCAGATTGCTGTATTCCGAAGAGCCCGAATCTCCGGAGGCGCGCACGCGGAAGATGTACACCTTCCCGCGCGTCAGGCCGCTCACCACGGCCGAGGTGCTCCCGGCAGGCACGGTCAGGACCTCGAGGAACTTGCCGCCCTTGGCCCTGGCCTCGATCTGGAAACCCGTCTCGGCGGACGACTTGTCCTTCCAGGAGAGCCTCACCTCGGTGCCGGAGGCCGCCTTCGCGATCAGCTTCGCCGGAGCCGCCAGGCTGGCTCCCGAACCGCCTCCGCTGCCGGACATCGGATAGATGGAGGCCACCGCCGCCCTGTCGTCGGCTCCCAGTTGGGCGCCGCGGCCGTCGTCATGGGCTCTGGCGAACATCAGGGAGTCACGGGTGGGCGCGTGACCGATCCCGAGCGTGTGCCCGAGCTCGTGCGCGAAGATCTCCTCCGCCACTTTCGGATCGTTCTGGAAGAAGCACTCTGTGCCATCGTTGGTCACGATGTCGGCCTCGACCGCCTCGTGCCAGGACTTGCCGCCCCACCTGCGGGTCGAGGTGAAGAAGAACGGCCCACCGACCGCGATGACTCCGCCGTCGCCGCAGGAGAAGGTCCCCTCGGCCTCGTTGCGCCGCGGATCGTCGAAGAGGATGGCATTGACGCCGTCGTCATGATCGAGACCGGCTCCGGACGTGGTCGTCCCGTCATAGGTATAGCGGACGTCCGAGCCCGCGTCCGAGTTCCAGGCATCCATGGCGATCTTGAACGCCGCAATCGACGGCTCGATGCCGAGCCCCGGCTGGCCGCTGACGTGGACCTTCCACGCGACGCTCTGGCCGGAATCGAAGCGGAACCAGCGGATGGGCGTGCCGTTGTCGTCTTCCATGTGGGTGAAGGAGCTCGTGGCCTGCTCCAGCTCCTGCGGGGAGACATCGAGCACGTAGTCGCGCTCGCGGCGGAACCCTTCGCCCCGGTCGGAGGACCAGTCGGAGAAGCGGTCGAAGTCGCGGACCATGTCGCGCTTGGCCTCGAGACCGGCCGGGCCGACCTCGAAGGCGTCGGAGAGGTCGCGCACGGCCACGTCCCGGCCGCCGACCTGGCGGCGGTGGAAGGCGCCGAGCATCAGGTGGAGGATGCGGTAGGTGCCGTCCTCCGCAGGACGGAGGAAGAGCATCGCCGTCTCGCCCTCGTAGAACTCGGGAGCGCCGAAGACCTTGAGGCCGACGCCGTCCGGCCGGACGCCTCCGGGGACCCGCACCACAATCGTGCTGCCCGGAAGGTCGCCCTTGACCAGGCGCTCGACCTCGACCAGGTAGTCGGTGGCGGGGCGCCCCTCGACCGGCGCAGGCTGCGACGCGGTGATCCGCACCTCGGCCACGGCCGCCGACTGGTCGACCAGGGTCTGGTCGGAGACCATCTTGTAGGTGGTAGCGGCCGCCGGCAGCGCTGGCAGGAGACCGAGGAACAGGAACATCCGGGCGAACTTCATGGAGACCTCCGTGCTCGGAAGAATGACCAGGTTGTAAAGGCTGGCACGAGCCATCACGGAGGGAAACAGGAGGGTGGGAAGGGTTATTTCGGCAACCCCGCCCTACTCAGACTACGTCGCCGTGCTCTTGCTCTCGGAGGAGGTGGCGGTGGAAGAGCTCTCGCTCTTGCTCTCCGACTTGCTCTCCGACTTGCTCTCAGATTTGGTCTCGCTCCTGCTCTCGGCCTTGCCCGCCGAGCTGCTCTCCGGCTCGCCCCCGGACTTGCCTTCCGAGCTGCCCGAAATGCCGCTCTTCTTGTCGGCGTAGTCGGTCTTGTAGAAGCCGCTCCCCTTGAACCGGAAGGAGGGCGCGGAGATCAGCTTGCGGACCTCGCCGCCGCATTGCGGACAGGCCGCCAGAGGCCCGTCCGACATGCGCTGCAGCCACTCCGTCCTCTTGCCACACTGCAGACACTCGTACTCGTAAATCGGCATTCAGCTCGCTCCCTGGCTATCCGCCGTAGCGGTCGCCCGTGGTCTTGAACCTTATCTTGATGGCCCCGGTGCTCTCCTCCCGCTTGGGCTCGGAGGCCGGCGATTTCTCCGGCACGGGCACGGGCCGGATGAGCTGGAGCACCTGGAAGGCATACATCACCTTGGCGTTGTCCGCCGCTCCGTGGGGCCCCTGGGTGCAGACGTCGAACAGGGTCCGCTGTCCGTCCACCAGGCTGAGGAGCCTGAACTCGTCGCCATCCAGGGCGGCCTCGATCAGGTCCTCCATCCGATAACACGGCTCGAAGACCGTCTCTTTCCGGCCCAGGCGGGCGGCCAGGGCCTTGGCGTTGGGAGCGCGCTTGATCCCCTGGAGGATGACCTGCCGCATCGGGAGCTGGATGCGCACCGAGTCGGGCTCCCGGAAGTCGCCGATGCTGAAGATCACGGCGCCGTCCTGCCAGTAGAAGAGGCTCCAGACCACCTCCTCGATCTGCTGCCGGATGGCGCGGTAGATCTCGGAAGGGGAGAGGATGCCCGCCTCGATGAGCACCACGCCGTAGCGCTTCTGGAGCCGCTCGCGCTCGCGCATGGTCTCCGCAAAGACCTGCGGCGTCAGCGTGCCGCTGCGCAGCAGGTAATTGCCGAGGCTGTCCTCCCGATCCGACGAGGAGGCATGCACGACGTTCCCTTCCTTGATGTATACCCTCTTCATCACCCCGTCCCGGGTGGCCTCGATCACGCCCGGCACCTGGAAGCGATGGATGGTGTAGAGGATCTCCGGCAGCGCCGTCTGTGACAGATCGCCCCGGTATTGAAAGCTATGCTCGACGGTCGCCAAGGGACTCCTCCCATGGACAGCGGACCAGAATTCAGGTGAAACGTCGGGCGAGTATACCATTGCCCTCATGATTCACCCGGACGAGGCCTGGCAGCGGATCGCGGCCGGGCTGGCCCCCCTGCTTCCAGAGAACCTCCCCCGCCGTTCCGCGCAAGGGCGGGTGCTCGCCCATCCGCTGACCGCAACCGTGGACGTGCCCGGCCTGGAAGTCTCCGCCATGGACGGCTATGCCCTCCCCGGTCCGGTCCCCCCGGGCGAGCCCCGGCCCGTGGCGGGCACGGTCGTCGCCGGGGACGCGCCCGGCTTCCGCCTCGACCCGCCCGCCGTGGCCCGGATCATGACCGGCGCCCCGATTCCATTGGGCGCCGACCGGGTGATCCCGATCGAGCAGTCCGACGGCGGCAATAGAACCGTCGTCTTTCAAACTGAAGCGGCGGAGGGAGCCCACATCCGCCGCCGGGGCGAGGTGCTCCGGACCGGAGATCCTCTCCTGCCTGCCGGCACCCTCCTCACTCCCGGAGCCCTGGGGCTGATCGCCACGCATGGCTATCCCGAGGTTCCCGTGCACCGGGCGCCGGCTGTGGCAGTCATCACCACGGGTGACGAGGTGGTGCCGCCCGAGACCGAGCCCAAGCCGGGCCAGCTCCGGGACTCCCACACCGACTTCCTGCTGGCCGCCGGCAACCGGATCGGGCTCCGTTTCGAGGCCCTGGGCATCGCGCCGGACCGGGTGGATGAGCTCAAAGCGCTCGTGGAGAAGGGACTCCGCTCGGACGTCCTCCTCCTCTGCGGCGGCGTCTCCATGGGGGAGCTCGACCTGGTCGAAGGGGTGCTTGCCGAGCTCGGCTGTCAGGCGCATTTCGAAGCGGTGGCGATCCAGCCCGGCAAGCCGCTGGTCTTCGCGACGCATCCCGGGGGCCTGGTCTTCGGCCTTCCCGGCAATCCGGCCTCGGTCATGGTGGCCTTCTGGCTGTTCGTCCGCCCGGCCCTGAGGACGCTGATGGGTATCGAGGATGGTTGGTGGTCCGGCGCGCTCGCCGGGACCCTGGCCGCGCCGCTCCCAGGCGCGAAAGGCCGGGACCGCTTCCTTTCCGCGGAGGTCAAAATCCGGGAAGGCCGCCTTTTCGTGACTCCCCGCCCACCCAAAGGCTCCCACGACCTTGCCGCCTACGGCGTGGGAACGGCGCTGGTGAGGGTCCGGGCGGGAGCGGAGCCGGCGGACACGGGCACCGGATGCGAGGTGCTGCTGCTGTAGCGATCGGCCGTGCATACCTGCTAAAATGAACGCTCATGCCCGAGCACTCTCTGGCCTACTCGCAAGACCAGCCCAATGCTCTCCTCCTCGCCCTCAGCGACGGGATGCCCATCTGCGATGGCGTGGACCTCGGGGTCCACGAAGAGGACGAGATGTGGCGCATCTTCTACTACAGAGGGAGCCAGAATCTCGACCAGTCCCTGGTGATGTACTTCCACTCGGGCTGGAAGATCTGGTCGACCTATCGCCAGATCCTGACCTGGCATTTCGGCGAGCCCGGCCGGATTGGCAAGATCCTCGACTTCGCCAGTGGCTATGGCCGGGTCACCCGCTTCATCGTCCATGACATCCCGCCGGAACGGGTCTGGATCTCGGACATCTATGCCCGCGGCGTCGATTTTCAGCGCCAGCGGTTCGGGGTTCACGGCCTTGTCTCCACGGCCGACCCGGCTGACTTCCGCTGCGGCGAGCGGTTCGACGCCATCCTGGTCTCCTCCCTCTTCAGCCATCTCCCGGCCAGGACCTTCCTCCGTTGGCTGCGGCACCTGTGGAGCCTGCTCTCCCCTGGCGGCATCCTGATGTTCAGCGTCCACGACGAGGCCCTGCTGCCCGCCGGCCATCCCGGCAAGGGCAAGCTGGCGGCCCGCGGCCTCTATTTCGAGGAGGAAAGCGAGAGCAGCTCCCTCTCCAAGGCCCAGTACGGCACCACCTGGGTGACCGAGAGATACGTCCGGGACAACCTGGGCCGGATGGCTGCGAACACCCGCGGCCTGTCGGTCGCCCGCTATCCTCGTGGCTTCGCCAGCCTCCAGGACCTCTACGTGGTCGTCGACCGGCCCGGCGAGGATTTTTCCGGCCTCGACGTAACCGGCGGGGTCGATGGGGTGTTGGACCAGTGCAGCTTCGCGTTCCCCCGCCAGATCCATCTGAGCGGATGGGGGGTCGACCGGGCGAGCAGCGAGCCCTTGCGGGAGATCCGGGTGCGCATCGACGGCCAGGCCGTGCGCTCGTCGACCGATTTCCATCCCTGCCCGGAGGCGGTCGCCCTGTTTCCCATGGAGAACGTCCAGCCGGTGAGGTGGCAGCTGACCTTCGACCTCCCCCAGGGGGCGGATCACACCTCGGCGCTCCTCACCCTCGCCGCGGTCGACGCCGCCGGGCGCGAGCACGGGATGTTCGAGGGGCCGCTGCACGTCGCCCTGCTGCGGACCGCCCGAATGGGTCTGCTCTACATGCGGATCGAGCACGAGGCCGAGATGGCGCGGTTGTGCGCCGACCCCGAGGCCCGGATCGAGCGCGAGGTGGCGCGGTTGCGCGCCAATGCCGAGGAGCGGATCGGCGTCCTCGAAACCCGGATCGCCGCCATGCGGGCGAGCCGCTTCTGGAAGATGCGAGACGGCTGGTTCGCGCTCAAGCGCCGGCTCGGCCTGACCAACGAGATCTGAGCCGGGCCGCTGTAGTAGTCTCGGGCTCATGCGAAATCTTGCATACCTGCTGTTCGTTGCCAGTATCTGCTCCCCAGCTCATGCCCAGGCCGCCTCCGTGGCCGAGCGTGTGGCGCAACAGAATGCGCTGTTCGAGGAGTTCTATCAGGCCGGTCTCAAGAATGCGCCGGAGCGGGCGACCTCGGTTGGCGACTATCGCTACAACGCGCAGCTCAGCGATGCGTCGCTGGCTCAAGTCGAGCGGCAGCACTCGGAGAACAACGCTTTCCTGGCGCGGTTGCGTGCCATCCAAACCACCGGCATGGCGGAGGCCGACCGGGTGTCGCACGAGCTCCTGGAGCGGCGGCTCATCCGCACCAACGTGAACTACGAGCTCAAGAACTACGAGATGCCGCTCAACCAGGAGGGCGGCATCCATACCGCGCTGGCCGATCTGCCGTTGGGCGTGCCCCTGGATTCGGTACAGCACTACGAGGATTACATCGCGCGCCTCCACCAGGTCCCGCGGGTGTTGCAGCAGACCATCGAGGTGCTGCGCGCCGGCATGAGGGACGGCTTGATGCCGCCGAAGATCGTCGTGGACCAGTTGCCGGGGCAGTGCGAGGGGATCGTCTCGGCAAACCCGTTCCTGCTGCCGCTGAAGAAGTTTCCGGCGAGCTTCTCCGAGGAGGAGAAGCAGCGGCTGACGGCCGCGCTGACCAAGGCGGCCAATGAGGAAGTCCTTCCGGCCTACAAGAAGCTCGCGGCGTTCCTGCGCGACGAGTACGCGCCGAAAGGGCGGACCGCGATCTCGGTCGAAAGCCTGCCGGACGGCAAGCGGCGCTACGCCGAAGCCGTGAAGGCGATGACCACGGTCGACATCACGCCGGAGGCCGTCCATCAGCTGGGCCTCAAAGAGGTGGCACGGATCACGGCAGAGATGACCAGGCTGGCCCAGGCGCAGGGCTACAAGGACCTCGCCGCCTTCCGCGCTGCGATCAACAGCGATCCCAAGTGGCAGCCGAAGAGCGAGGACCAGATCGTCGCCGACTTCAAGAGGTATATCGACGAGATGCAACCGCGGCTGCCGGAGCTCTTCGGGCTGCTGCCGAAGTCGCCGGTGACGGTCGAAGGCATTCCCGACTTCGACAAGGCCGCGGCGACGCATTACGTCCGCGGCACTCCGGATGGCAAACGGGCCGGGCGTGTCGTGGTCGCGGTCGCCGACCCGACCCAGCGCTCCCTGGTGAACGATGAGGCCGTCGCCTACCACGAGGGCGTGCCCGGGCACCACATGCAGATCAGCATTTCCCAGCAGCTTCAGGGCCTGCCGAAGTTCCGGGTGCTCAGCGGCGGCGGCCTGGCCGCCTACACCGAGGGATGGGCGCTGTACTCGGAAGAGCTGGGCAAGGAGGTTGGCCTCTACAAGGACCCGGTGTCCGACTACGGCCGACTGAACTCGGAGCTGTTCCGCGCCGTGCGGCTGGTGGTCGATACCGGCATCCACAACAAGGGCTGGACGCGCGACCGGGTGATCGCCTACATGCGCGAGAACGACGTCAACGAAGTCGTCGCGCAGACGGAGACCGACCGCTACATCGCGTGGCCGGCGCAGGCGCTGGCCTACAAGATGGGGCAGCTGAAGATCCGCGAGCTGCGGGAGCGCGCCAGAGCACAGCTCGGAGCGCGCTTCGACATCAAGGCGTTCCACGACCAGATTCTGAGCGGCGGACCGCTGCCGCTCGACCTGCTGGAGGAGCGCGTGGACGGCTGGATCAAGAGCCAACTGCAGCCGTAAGCGGCTCAGCGCCCACAATCTCCATCTTTTCCGGCGTGACAGGCCACTGGGTAGCTCGCGCAAACGAGCGGGTTGGCGGCTCAAACGAGTGGTTGGCGGAAGCGCATGGGAATCGAACCCACCCCCGACGCCGCAACCGGCGCCGGACAACGGTTTTGAAGACCGCAGGAGGCACCAGCCCCCGAGCGCTTCCGAGAGGGGATTGTAGTAGGCTCCGCCCATGATCCGCAAAGCCCTGCTCGCGATCCCCGTGCTCCTTCTGCCCCTGGCCGCCTGCAAGGGCGGCGAAGAGACCCCTCCCCCGGCGCCCATGTCCTCGCGCGGCGAGCCGGTGGGCGGCGGGCAGGCCGAGGGAGGGTCCATCAAGTTCGACTTCCCTGCCAACTGGCCGCAGCAGCCGCCGTCGACCTCGATGCGCATGGCCCAGGCGACGATCCCGGGCGCGGGCGGACCCGGCGACCTCGTGGTCTTCTTCTTCGGACCGGGCGGCGGCGGCGGGGTCGAGGCCAACATCCAGCGCTGGGTGGATCAGATGGAACCGGCGCCCGGCGCCAACCCGCAGCCCGAGACCTTCGACGTCAACGGCTTCCGCGTCACCTGGATCGACGTGGCCGGGACGCTGAAGCCGAGCAACATGGGGACGGGGCCGGCGACCGAGCAGCCGAACTCCAGGCTCTACGGCGCGGTGGTGGAGGGACCCGGCGGACCCTGGTTCTTCAAGGCCACGGGGCCGGATGCGACCCTGACCGCCGAGAGGGAGAACTTCCTCAAGATGCTGCGGAGCGTGCGGGGAAGCTAGTACGCGGGCGGAGAGGCCCCCACGGGGCCGGATCCGGAGAGCTCTCCGCCCGCGCCTAGACCAAAGCTTTCCTAGACCTGCTTCTCGTCCTTGTCCTTTTCTTTGTTCTTTTCCTTGTCCTGCTTCATCTTCTCGCGGTGCTCGCGCATCTCCTCGCGGTGCCGCTCGCGGATCTGTTCCATGTCGCGGCGATGGCGCTCCCGCAGCTCGCGGAACTTGGGATCGGCGTCCATCCGCTGGCGGATCTGGTCCCGCATGGCCTCGGAGTGGGCGCGAGCCTCGCTGCGCATCGCCTCCATCTCCTCGCGGTGATCCTCCATGAACTTCCGCATCTCGTCGCGGTACTTCCGCTGGCTGTCGCGGATCGCCTTCATCTCTTCGTCGCTCGGACGGGCGCGGCGGGAGATCTCGCGCGCCTGGCTACGGATGCGCTCGCGCTCCTCGGCGGAGAGGCCGCCCTCCCGGCGCAGGCGTTCGGCGTCGGCGCGGAGCCGCTCGAGCTCGGGCTCCATCTCGTTGGCCACCCGCTCGGAGATGCGCTCGATCTCCGGCATGAGATCCCGGTTCACCTCTTCCGAGATGCGCTCGATCTCGGGGGCCAGCTTGCTGTTGACCTCCTCGGAGATGCGCTCCAGCTCCGGCTCCATGTCGGCCATCATCGACTCCGCCAGGGCCGCGTACTCGCCGGCGTACTTCTCGGAGACCTCCTCGGCCATCCTCCCGATCTCTTCGGCCTCCTCTTCGGAGAGGAAGGCCATCCCGTCGAAGTCGAAGTCAAAGTCGAAGTCCATGTCCCCGAGCTCTTCCAGGGGCGCGAGCGCGGCCTCCAGGCCGGCATCCATGCCTTCCAACTCGGCTTCCATGCCCGCGAGCTCGCCTTCGACCCGGGCTTCGATCTCGTCGTCGACGATCTCGTAGGCGGGCTCGGCGGGATCCTCCGGCTCGACCGCTTCTTCCGCATCGACGATAGCCTCCTGGCGCGGTTCTTCGACGGCCACCGCGGCATAGACCCCGGGGGCGACGGTCGCAACGGCGGCCAGCAGGACCAGCATGCCGGCGCCGACCCAGACGGGCCGGACGCGGCGCTCGGGCGACTTGGAGTCGTCCAGAAGGTGGCGGATGCGCCGCGCCAGGCTGGACGGACGGTCCGCCATGCTCGGTACGGGCAGCGAGGAGACAGAGCGGACCGACCAGCCGGCCACCTCGGCCAGACAGCGGGCCAGCGACAGCGGACGGCCGGTGCGCTCCACTGCCCATTCGTCGCAGAGCCGCTCCGACAGCTCCCGCAGCCGGCGGCAGGCGATCCAGTTGAGCGGCTGGAAGAAGAGCGCGCCCGCCAGCATCCGGCTGAACGCCAGCCAGAACGGATCGCGCCGCACCAGGTGGGCCAGTTCGTGGGCCAGCATCCCCTCCTGCTGCTCAGGCTCCAGGTGCGACAGGGCGCGGGGCGGCACGCAGATCTCCGGCCGGCCGAGCCCCAGCGCTACCGGCACCGAGACCCGCGACGAGCAGGTCAGGCGCACCAGCGGAGCCAGGCCCAGGTCCCCGGAGAGCTGGCGCATCAGGGCGAACATCCCGCCGCCGACCACCTCGGGCCGAGCCCGCAGGCGCCGCTTCAGGCGGAGGTACGACCCGGCCCAGCGGAGGCAGAGGAAGAGCGCGCCCAAGGCCCAGAGACCGAGCACGGTCGAGCGGAGATCGAGGGGCCAGGAGGGCAGCGATGCCCGAGGGGATTCGGCCCGGACCGCCATGGAGACCGGCAGAGCCGCCCTCGACGGCGCCGGAACAGGCCGGGAGGCCACTTCAACCGAAGAAGCGGCTGCCGGAGCATTCAGAGTCCAGCGGCCGGCGACCGGCTCCAAGCCGGCGGCGAGCTGGACGGTGGCGGTCACCAGCGCCGCCACCAGGGCGAAGCGCCAGATGGCCTCTTCCAGGCGCGCCCGGCGGCCGGCGAGCCGTGTCGACACGAGCCAGGCGAGGGCCAGGAACAGGGTGCTGTGCAGGGAGTAGGTCAGCAGCCAGGCAGAGGCCTGGTTCATCAGGTTCTCGAACATCACCGGTCCTCCTTGGCCGCGATGAGACCGCGGAGCTGGTCCAGCTCCCGCGCATCGATCTCGTGCTCCGACAATAGATGGTTCACCAGGGCGAACACATCGCCCCGGAAGAGCTGCGACGTCAGGTCCGTCACCATCGAACGGCGCACCTGGCCCTCGCTCACCGTCGGCCGGTAGATGAACCGCCGGCCTTCCGCGCGATGATCGACCACGCCCTTCTTCTCCATCTTCGCGAGCATCGTCGCAATCGTCGTCAGCGCCAGCCCCCGCTCGGGCTCCAGCGCCTCATGCACGTCCGCTACGCTCGCTTCACCCTGGCTCCAGATGATCCGCATGATGGCGAGCTGCAGATCTCCGAGGTGATGGCTTTCCGTTTCATCCATGTCGTCTCTCCCCTTCAACTACCAGGATAGTACTACCCAGGTAGTTTGTCGTCAAGGGGGTCTACGCAGGCCGTGAGGAGAAGGTTTCATGTTAGATTGCTCCGACTTTTCCTAGAAAGGCAGGAGGACCATGACACCAAGCCCATGGATGGCTCTGGGAGAGAGCCTGAACGGCTACATCCGTACCGAGATCCTCACCGCCTCATGCGACCTGGGGCTGTTCACCTGCCTGGAAAAGGCCGGGTCCGCCACCGTCGATCAGATCGCCGGGCAGCTCGGGATCTCGGGCCACGGCGCGCGCATCCTGCTCCTGGGCTGCACCGAGGCGGGCCTGACCGAGCGCGGCGCGGACGGTTCCTACCGCAACGCCCCGCCGGCGTCCACCTACCTGGTCGAGGACGCCCAGTACTGCATGCTGGGCTTCGTGCGCTTCACCCGCGAGGTGCAACAGAAGACGTGCAACCTGCTGCTCGACTCGATCCGCGCCGGCCGCCCGGTGGGCCTGCGAGCGCTCGGGTACGAGGACACGAAGACCCTCTACCAAGCCTTCGCCGAGGACAAGGGGCTGGAAGACCTCTTCCACAAGGCCATGGCCGAGTTCTCCAAGATCAACAGTCTGAACCTCGAGCCCGGGGACCTGGAGGGCGTGCGGCGCCTGCTCGACGTGGGCGGCGGCAATGCCTCGGTGCAGATGCGGCTCCTGGAGAAGAACCCCGGCGTGCAGGGCACCCTCTTCGACCTGCCCACGGTCTGCGACAACGCGGCCGGGAACGTCCGCCGCAACGGGATGTCGGACCGGGTGAGCTTCCACCCCGGCGACATCTTCGCCGAGGAGCTGCCCGAGGGCTACGACGCCGTGCTCCTCTCCCACTTCGTCGAGATCTTCGCCCCGGAGCGCATCCAGGAGATCTACGGCAAGGTCGAGCGCGCCCTGGAGCCCGGCGGCCGCGTCTACCTCTGGACGATGACCGCGGCCGATGACGAAACCG
Organism: Acidobacteriota bacterium; assembly: GCA_034667225.1. Taxonomy (GTDB): domain Bacteria; phylum Acidobacteriota; class Thermoanaerobaculia; order Multivoradales; family UBA5704; genus DATMER01. The sequence goes on along the minus strand of JAXDKG010000063.1, from coordinate 95,817 downwards.
GGCCGCTGCAGGCCGTGAAATCCTCGGTCTACTTCGTGGCCTCGGCGAGCGGCAGCGGCATGGCCTACCCCGCCGCGGACCATCGCAGGTGGCTCGACGAGGCCGGGTTCGACATCGTCACGGAGCGGCCCTACCCGGAAATCTGCCAGACTTTGTTGATCGCACGCAAACGCTAGCTGTGTCAGTTTTCCGGATTTTGGCATCCGATTTGGCACGCCCTTCAGGAATGAAGTAGGCTATCGGCACTATGAACGAAGACGAGGTCGTGCGACTCACAAATCTCTTATCTGCTGCGGTCAAGTTCTCCAACATCACCCAACGCGAGGTCGAGCGCAAGCTCGGCCTGAGCAGCGGCAGCCTCAGCCGCCTGTTCAGCGGCGGTATCGAGCTGAAGATAAAGCACATTCTTGATGTCTGTGAAGTGATCGGCTTCCCGCCCTCGCGGTTCTTCCGCGCGGCCTACCCCCAGCGCGACGAGGAGAGCGGCGACGCCTGGCGCCTCCAACGGCTCCTGGAGCAGCTCCATCCCGGCAAGGACCAGCCTGACCGTCCTGAGAAGGACAACAAGCAGCCGGCCGCGCTCCGGCCCGCGGAAGAGGAGCAGGAGCCGGCTTCGAGTGCGAATCCGACCCAGGCCGACATCGAGCGCATGGTGATGGCCGCCCTGGGCAAGTTCTTCTCCGACATGGGCAAACCTTCGGTGAGCTGAAGCAGGGCTTTTCCGCGAAAGGTCCGTTCCTGCCGGGACACTCTCATGTAGAGTTGTGTCTTCCCCGGAGGGCTTTTCGCATGATCCGCCGCTTGCCCGTGCTACTCGGTCTCGCCCTGCTTGCGCTGCTCGCTGCATCCGCCGGTGCGGAGACGGCTGCCCTGCTCTACGACGTCAACTCCGCCAGCCCGGACGACGTCCGGGGCGGGTTCCAGGGCGGACTTTACCCCTTGGGCGACAAGGCCCTGTTCCTGGCGAGCGAGCCCGGCTCGGGCGTCGAGCTCTGGGCCACGGACGGCACCGCGCTCGGGACGCGGCTGGTGGCCGACGTCTGTGCGGGGCCCTGCTCGTCCGAGATCCGGTTCATGGGCACGGTCGGGGGGTCGCCCTCTTCGTGGCCTCAGAGTGAACGGAGGAAGGAGACATCGCATCCACGATCTGGCGCAGCGATGGCACCCCCAGGGGGACCTATTCGCTGGGTCAGCGGGCCGTGTCACCCGGCAATCTCTGCCATGGTTACTACAACGCCGGCATCGACTCCATCCACGGAACCGAGCTTTGGAGCACCGACGGCACCGGTCCCGGCACCCGCCTGATCGGCGATCTCTGCAATGGATCGTGCAGCTCCAATCCCGCCGGGTTCATGGCCTACCGCGGCGCCGTGTACTTCTTCGCGGACAATCCGGAGGGATACGCGCTCTGGAAGACGGACGGTTCCGGCGTCTCGCGCATCGCCACGCTGGCAGCCGAGAGGCACCCCTTCGACCCCTTCTACCCTACGGCCGTGATCGGAGGGAAGCTCCTCCTGCCGGTGACCGACATCGCCATGGAGACCGTTCAGCTCTGGGTGAGCGACGGCGAGCCGGCCGGCACCTGGATGATCACGCTGATCGGAGAAAGGGGCGTCGGGTCCAACCCGTTCCCGATCGCCGCCCTTGGGGACAAGGCCCTGTTCATCGTCTGCGACAGCCAGGAGCTGAGGCTCTGGACGAGCGGCGGCATGGCCGCGCCTACCGTCCCCGTGGCCGGCCCCTCGGTGACGCCCTGCCCCCGCTTCTCTCTCCCCTTGCGCCTGCAGGTCGCGGGCAACCTGGGCTACGTCGAGGAGTACGTCGACGAGACCAACACCCACCGGCTCTGGCGGACCGACGGCACGGACGCTTTGTCGTGGCAACAACCGGCGGGTCTACCCGAGCGACTCGGGGAGAAGATTTAGTGGCTCGGGGACAGCCCCGAGCGACTCGGGGAGAAGATTTAGTGGCTCGAGGACAGCCCCGAGCGACTCGGGGAGAAGATTTAGTGGCTCGGGGACAGCCCCGAGCGACTCGGGGAGAGGATTTAGTGACTCGGGGACAGCCCCGAGCAACTCGGGGAGAAGATTCAGTAGCTCGGGGACAGCCCCGAGCTACTCGGGGAGAGGATTTAGTGGCTCGGGGACAGCCCCGAGCAACTCGGGGAGAGGATTCAGTGGCTCGGGGACAGCCCCGAGCAACTCGGGGAGAGGATTCAGTGGCTCGGGGACAGCCCCGAGCAACTCGGGGAGAGGATTTAGCACCCTCCTTACTTGTCGTAGTGCAGCTCGATGAACTCGTAGATGAAGCTCCCGGTGCCGAGGGCATCCGAGAATTCGTTGATGACCATGCCCTTGCTGCAGCCCGCTCCAGCTCCGCTGCCCGGCGTGCCGGTCGAGGAGGCGGTGATTGTCCAACTGGCGCTCAGGTTCGCCGCCTGGCAGGGATCCTTGCGCTTCACCGAGCTGCCGCCTCCGGCGGTCATCCCGATGGTGCGGCCGTCCACCTTGGTGCTCGCGGCGTTGTAGAGGTCGTAGGTCTCGTCGCCGTTGATCACCGGCAGCACGCCCGCCGAATTCAGGTAGACGGCGTTCGCCGGCAGCGGCCCCCAGAACGCTTCGAAGGCGGCCTTGGCCGCGTCGCGGCCGATGACCAGGTAGCCATTGTCCGGGATCGTGGTGCCCGCGGGCAGCGTGTAGTTGAACGTGGCATTGAGCTGCGCGACGCGCCAGCCGGCGACGTTGATCGATCCCGTGCCGCCGGGGCCGTAGGTGATCCACATGGGCGCCGACCAGAGGTCGTGGCCGTCGGACTGCACGGCGTGGACGTAGTAGTAATAGGTCCCCGAGGTCAGGTTTTGCGTGATCGTCAGGGTCGACTGGTTGGAGACGGTCTGCAACGGGCTGGCGGGCACGCCGCCGCCGATCTGGCCGCGCCAGATCTCGAGGGTGGACACCGACTCCGCACCCGGATCGTAGACCGCCGTCCGCAGGGTCGCCGAGCCGGCCGCGCTGAAGATGTCGCCCATGACGTGGGAGCCCGCGGTGAAGACGAGCTGGGCGTTGGAGTCCTCGGTCGCGTAGAAGTGCCGGGCCTTGTGCGCCTGGAGCAGCTTGCTCTTGGTGAGGACCGGCGCGGCGCCGTTGGGAATCAGGTAGACCGTGCGGTTCGGAATGCCCTGGCCATAGTTGTTGCAGTGTGAGTCGTGATCGGCCACCGGCCCGAGATGGAAGCCCAGGTTGAGCGCGTTCTTCCAGCGCGGGCTGTAGTCGGTGTTTGCCACGTTGGCATCGGCGCAGGTGGTGCCGGTGCTGAAGGCCAAGCCGCTGCGCACCGCGATTCCCTGCAGGGCATTGTCCGCGTCGGCATTGAAGGCGTAGTTGTCGAACTCCCCGGTGCCGGGATGGCAGAGGATGCCCAGCGCGCCGGCCGAGGACGGGTTCTCCACCGAGCGCTTGTACATGGTGAGATAGCCGAAGCGCTTGGGGGTGAAGATGTCGAAGTAGCAGTTGGTGCCCGGCGTGCACTCCGCGCTGGGGCCGTTGCAGGTGGAGCAGGTCTCCCAGCCCAGGAGCTTCGGCGTTTCGATCAGGGTCACGTGCCCCTGGTCCGCGTTGGTGGACACTCCCCACTCCATGCCGTAGAGGGCCACGAACACGTCGTTCACCGTGGCGGTGTTGGCCGCGGCGAGGCCGGCGGCGTAGCGCTGCTTCACCTTGGCCTCGGTGACCGGCGGGTTGTTCGTGGCCATGGCGTCCTGGATCAGGTGGTTGTGCTCGTTGATCAGCCAGTAGTCCACGCCGGCCGAGTTGCGGGCGTAGCCGAAGACGGCGGCCGGGTCGAACGTGCCGCTGCCATAGGCGTTGCCGGAGGAGCAGCCCGAGGTGGGCTGGCCGCCGTCGGACCAGTTGGAGTGGCTGTGGGTCGAGCCGTAGTAGAAGTTGTAAGCGAAGCCGCTCTCGATGGGGGTGTTCTGCTGCGTCTGGCAGGAGCCCAGGGCGGCGCTCTCGCGCAGGCTGACCGAGTCGCCGGCGCTCAGCGAGTAGTCGACGATCACCTCGTCGGTGGAGGCGTAGGCCTCGCTCATGCCCGCGACCCCCTGGAGGTCCTCGTAATCGCGGTAATCGCGCATGGGACGGGCCGGGCGCAGCCGGTCGGCAGCGAAACGGCCGAGAAAGGTGTAGCGGTACTTTCCCGCAGGCACCAGCCGGCCGGCCTCGTCCCGGCCATCCCAAATGAAATCAGCCATGGCCTGGCCCGCGCCGTCGATGCGGGCAGCGCCGCGGGCGGCGCGCACCATCCGGCCGGACTCGTCGCGGATCTCCAGCCGCCAGAAGGCGCGGCCGTAGTCCTCCAGGACCGCGGCGCGCTGATGGGAGAGGACCGTGTAGAGGCGGACCTTGCCGAGATCGCCCGCCAGGATGGGCGAGAACTGGTAGGTCTCGGCGCCGAGGAACGCGATGAAATCCGCGTCACACTCGTCATAGTCGGTGTTCTCGGCGTACTCGGCGGCCCGTACGGGCACCGCGGCCAGCAGAATCAGGGAAAGCAGCAGGCCGGGTCGATTCATGGGAAACTCCTCCTTGATCATGGAGGTGTCCGGAAGGCCCGATCCCGAGCTTTCCGGAAAGTAACCAAAAAGGAGACGAGATGAAAAGAGGGTTCCTCTTGCTGACGATATTTGCCGCCCTGGCCGTCCCCGCCGCTGCCGACCACCGGATCGGCGCCGGGATCCACCACTGGCAGACGGTCGACGATCTGGCGGACGAGGGCTTCGAGGGGATCGACGACAAGGGCACTTCGGGGATCGTCTCCTACCAGTACATGCCGGAGGGGATCTTCTCGCTGGAGCTGGACCTGGAGTACTTCGCGGACGGCTTCGCCGGCTCCACCGAAAAGGCGTTCTCGCCCCAGGCCTACCTCCTGGTCGGCCACGGCCTCTATGCCGGCGCGGGCGTCGGCGTCACCCAGTCCGATGGCGAGACCTCGGACATGTTCTACGCCGCGAAGGTCGGCTTCGACATTTCCATCATCCCCAGGCTGAGCCTGGACGTCAACGCGAACTACCGGTTCGACAACTGGGACCTGATCGACGAGGTCGAGACGGATACCGTGACGCTGGGAGCCCTGCTGCGGCTGCGGCTCTAGAGCACCAGCCGGACGACGAGCCAGCACCAGGCCGCGGCGAGGATTGAGGCGAGCAGGTCGAGCACGACCCCTGTCCGCGCCATGCGCGGTATGCTGACGTAGCCGCTGCCGAAGACGATCGCGTTGGGCGGCGTCCCCACGGGCAGGGCGAAGTCGCAGGAGCAGGCGATGGTGGCGGCGAAGAGCGTGGTGGTCATGACCTCGGGCGCCACGGCGTCCTTGAGCACCACGAGCATGACCGCGATCGTGGCGGTGTTCGAGGCCACCGCCGAGAGCGCCACCACGGCCATGCTCGACAGCAGCACCTGGCCGAACGGGGGAACGCCGCGGATCGCCAGGAGCTGCGCCCCCAGCCAGGCGGACAGGCCGCTCTTCTGGATCGACGCGGCCATGGCGAACCCGCCGCCCAGGAGCAGCAGGGTCTCCCACGGCACCTGGCCCAGCGCGCGGAAGCCGAGCACTTGCCGGCCCTCTGTCCGCCAGAGCATCAGGACCAGGGCCGCGAGCATGGCGATCCCTCCCTCCACGTGCGCCGAGGTCAGATCGAACGGCACCCTCGTTTTAAGGAAGTCGGTCAGCAGCTTGCCCGCGATCCACAGGCCGGCCGTGGCCAGGAAGACACCGAGGACGATCCGCTCCGGCCGGCGCACCGGGCCGAGCTTGGCCAACTCGTCCGCGATCACCTCTTCGCCGACCTCCCCGGCCAGCCCTTCCTGCCGGCCGATCCGCCAGAGCATCCACCAGACGACCGGCAGGAACATCAGCACGAACGGCAGTCCCACGACCAGGAACTGAAGGAAGGTGACGTCGATGCCCAGGCGCTCCATGAAGCCGGAGAACTGGGCGTTGGGAGCCGTGCCGATCTTGGTGCCGATGCCGCCGACGTTGGCGCCGTAGGCGATGGCCAGCATGATGGCCATGCCGTAGTGCCGGAGCCGGCCGGCCCCGCGCTGGTCTTCGACTTGTAGCACCACGGCGAGCCCGATCGGCATCATCATGGCCGCGGTGGCCGTGTTCGAGATCCACATGGAGATGAACGCGGTGGAGACCAGGGTGCCGGCGAGGAGCCGCTTCGGATCGCTGCCGATGCGGTCCATGATCCCCAGGGCGATGCGCCGGTGGAGGTTCCACTGCTGCATGGCCGCGGCGATCCCCATGCCGCCGGCAAACAGGAAGATGTAGGGGTCGAGATACGGCAGCACCGACTGCCGGACGCCCCCGCCCAGGCCGCCGCCGAAGACTCCGGTCAGAGGGAAGAGCACGAGCGGCACGCAGGCCGTGACGTAGATCGGCAGCGCCTCGGTCAGCCACCAGATGGCCATGAGCGCGGCGCCCGCGGCCGCGAACACCGGCCGCGTCCCAAATTCGGGATCGTGGCGCAGCGGCGTGTCCAGGAAGGCGAGGAGGAAGAACGCCAGGAGCCCGCCGATCAGGCCGGCGAGCTTCACAGGGGTCAAGGGCAAGGATCGGCGGTCGAGAATGCCGGGATGCTAGCACGCGGCGAGGGAGGAAGCGCCTTCGCCGACGCGGCGGCGCGGCGGCAGCGGGGCTACGCTCACCCGGTCGCGGCCGGTCCCCTTGGAGCGGTACATGGCCTGGTCGGCCAGGCGGACGACCTCTTTCCCATCGCCATGCTCCGGGTAGACCGCCACGCCCACCGAGATGGTCAAGGAGTGGATGGTCCGGCCGGCATGGGGCACGCGCAGGGCGCGGACCTCCTCGCACAGCTCCTCGGCCCGCTGGCAGGCCGCCTCCAGCGCGGCGTCGGGCAGGAGGAGCGCGAACTCCTCTCCTCCCAGGCGGCAGGAGACGTCGTCGCCGCGGCAGCTCCGGGCGAGAGCCTCGCCCAGGCCCTGGAGCACGGCGTCGCCCCCCTCGTGCTCGAAGGTGTCGTTGATCCGCTTGAAGTGGTCCATGTCGATCATGATCACCGCCAGCGGGTTGCCGCTGCGGTCGGTCCGCCGGACCTCGTCGCGCAGGGTCTTCTCGAAGTGGCGGCGGTTGTGGAGCCCGGTCAGCGGATCGCGGATCGACTGCTCGTGCAGCCTCTCCAGCAGCCCCAGGTTCGAGAGCGCCATGGCGAGGTGCTTGGCCACGACCCCCGCCAGACGGCGCCGCCGCTCCGTGAACGCGCCGCCGTCCGCGCCCGGATCGAGCCGGAGGTGGAGTACGCCCGCCTCCCCGTGCGCGATCAATTGCGCGGTCATGGGCACGCAGAGCGAGCTCGCCGGCGGCAGCCCGGGGAGATGGCCGCAGGTCAGGCCCGTCGCGGGATCGGCGACGAAGTGCTCCTCGTCGCGGCGGCAGGCCCAGCATCTCTCCATGGGGAGCGGATCTTCCTGAATGCCCGCCTGGCCCCAGGCCACCAGGGTCTGGAGCTCGTTGTGGGCCGGATCGACCCGATAGACCACGCCACTCATGCCGGGAAAGAGCCGGATCGCCTGGTGGGATATCACCTGGCAGGCCTCCCTCGTCGTCTTGCAGCTCTGGAGGAGATCGCCCATCTCGCGCACCTGCGCCATCTCGCCATCCCGCTGGTCGCGCTCCAGCTCGCGGCCCAGCCAGAGGACCATGAGCTCCAGGAGATCAAAGTCCGAGGTCCGGAACGGCAGGGGCCGCGGATGGTAGCTGGCGAAGCTCAGCAGTCCCCAGGGGCGCCCCTCCACCAGCACCAGTCCGCCGAGGTAGGACTCCACGTGCATGACGCGGCATCCAGCTCCCGAGATCGCCGGTACTTCCTCGGAGCGGGTGAAGGCGAGCGGACGTCCCGCTTCCAGCACCGCGTGGTAGAAAGTGTGGTGCATCTCGACCCGGTCTCCCCGCAGGACGATATTGCCCGGGGTCTTCGCATCGACGACCACACAAATCTCCCCCTCGACCTGATGCAGCACGGCGAGCTCGAGCCCGAAGACCTCGGAGCCCAGGTTCACGAGCGAGCGGACCTTTTCGCGGAAGGATAGATCCTGCGAGCCCGCGATCTCGTGCAGGCTGCGCACCGCGGCCTCGCTCTGCCTCAGGGCCTCCTCGGACATCTCGCGCTCGGCGAGCAGCGCCTCCTCGGCCCGTTTGCGCTCCGTGATGTCGAGCAGCGTCCCCTCGATCGCGGTGGGCAGGCCCGCCGGCGAGCGCAGCAGGCCCTCGTTCTTGATCGCCCAGAAGAGCTCGCCGCTGCGCTTGCGGAAGCGCACCTCGACGTTGCGGATGACTTCTTCCTCGACGAGGCGCTGGACGAGGCGGGGGCGCTCCTCCGGATCCCAGAAGAGCGCGGCAGCCGGCTGGGCAAGGAAGGAGCCGCGGTCCGTGTAGCCGAACAGGCGGACCATGGCTTCGTTGCAGTCCAGGAGATGGCCGTCGACCGTAGTGCGGTAGACCGCCGCGGGGTTGTGCTCGAAGAGCTCGCGGTAGAGCTCCTCGCCGTAGCGAAAGGCGCGGCGGATGCGGCTGGTCTCGGTCGCGTCCGCGAGCCGGCCCGCCAGCTCGGCCGCCTCCCGCCCCCGGCTCCAAGCCAGCCCTGCGCAGCCGAGGGCCGCCGCGGATGCCCAGGCGGCGGCAAGCCAGGCCGCAAGCCCGTCAGGACGGGCGAAGAGCACGGCCGCGGTCAGGGCAAGCCCGATTCCGGCGGAAGCTCCCATCCAACGACGCATAGTTCCTCCCCTTTATAAAGGAGTGAACGAATGCAGGAAGCATTTCACCTCAGTCGGGAAGCATCAGGCGGCGGTCGAGGACGGCCCCGGGAGCCACGGCCACGCAGTCGCCGCCTCCCGCCCTGGCCTCGTCCAAGGCGGCCCGGACCGTCCGCAGCAGCTTTTCGGAGGAGTGCCCGCAGTCGGGGAAGGCCGCGACGCCGAGCGAGAGGGTGACCTTCATCTCCATCTCCCGGACGGCGGTACGGATCTGCTCGGCGCGCGTCCGCACTCCATCGAGCGGCGCCTCCGGCAGGATCAGGCCAAAGATCCCGCCGTCGTGATGGCTGGCCACGTCGCCGCCCCGCACGCGGCGGTTCAGCAGGGCGCCGATCCCCCGCAGGATCTCTTCGGACGTTTCGGCAGCGTCCACTCGCATCAGGATGATCCCGAGCGGCAGGTTTCGCCGCTCCATGCGATGGATCTCCCGCTCCACCGAGGCCTCGAAGTAGCGGCGGTGGAAGAGCCCGGTCAGGGGATCGCGGATGAAGTTATGGACGTTGGCCGGGGCCGGGGCGGGGACCGCCGGTGCTCTTCGCTCGGCCGGGCGGCTCTCGAACAGCCCGCGGTAGCCGCCCACCTCCTGGCGCAGCGAGTCCGTGTCGTGGGCGCTGCGGGCCAGCTCGCCCTCCAGGCGCCGGCGAGCCTCCTCGCTCTCGCGGCCCTGGCGCCGCGCCTCCATGGCCATTCCCCAGAGCAGGGCCGTCCCCCAGGCGAGGAGCAGGGAGAAGACCGGCAGCAGCCTGGGAGCGAAGCGCCAGAGCGCAATCACCCCCACGCTCAAGGCCACAGCGATCCCCACCGCCGGGAGCGGAAGGTGCCGGACCAGGGGCCGGGCAGAGGGGTCGTTCTCGACGGCCATGGCCTCGTGACCTCGGAATGCGGGTGCGGATCGGTCCGCGGCGTTTCTACGACGGTTAGCCATGGAATGATATGCCGGGACCGGCTCCGCGCCAAGCGGCGCCGTCGATCCCAGGAGGAGCCCCTGATGAAACTGAGCTGGCTCGCAGCCGCCATCCTGATCCCCGCCGTCGCGCACGCCGGCGATCCCCTGGTGCACACCTACTCGATCGTGGCCCGCGATCCGGCCACCGGGGATTTCGGCGTGGCGGTCCAGAGCCACTGGTTCCAGGTCGGGACGGTCGTGCCCTGGGCCGAGGCCGGGGTGGGAGCCGTGGCCACGCAGTCGTTCTCCCGGATCGACTACGGCCCCAAGGGACTGGAGCTGATGCGCCAGGGCAAGTCGGCCAAGGAGGCGCTCGACCAGCTCGTGGCCCAGGACCCCGAGAAGGACGTGCGGCAGGTGGCCATGGTGGACGCCCAGGGACGGGCCGCGGTCTGGACCGGCCCCAGGTGCATCATCGCAGCCGGCCATCAGACTGGCAAAGGTTATTCGGTGCAGGCCAACCTCATGGACAAAGCCACGGTCTGGCCGGCCATGGCCAAGGCCTTCGAGAGCGCCAAAGGGGACCTTGCGGACCGCATGCTCGCCGCGCTCGAGGCCGCCCAGGGTGAGGGCGGCGATATCCGCGGCAGCCAGAGCGCGGCCCTGATCGTGGTCAAGGCCAAATCCTCCGGCGAACCCTGGAACGACCGGCTGGTGGACATCCGGGTGGACGACAACCCGCAGCCGCTCACGGAGCTGCGCCGGTTGCTCGACCTGCATCGCGCCTACGAGGAGATGAACCGCGGCGACGAGGCGGTCGCCAAGAACGACTTCCAGTCTGCCCTCGGCCACTACACCAAGGCGACGGGCCTCGCCCCGGGGATCGTGGAGCTGCCCTTCTGGCAGGCGGTGACCCTGTTCGTGGCAGGCCAGGAGGACAAGGCGCTGGCGCTCTTCAAGGATGTTTTCGCCAAGGAGCCGCGCTGGGCAAGGCTGGTCCCCCGGCTGCCCGCGTCGGGGCTGCTGCCGGAGGACCAGAAGAAGATCGAGAGGATTCTCTCGGTCGCGCCCTAGCGAGGGAAGGCGCCGCCGTCCAGCCCGCCGCAGTAGTTGCCCGCGGCGTTGTGGTAGGTCTTGACCTGCCCGGAGTTGGTGTCGGTCACCGTGATCGTGTACTCCAGGTCGCTCAGGGTGCCGTAGAAGAGGTCGATGCGATCGCCGTAATCGATGACCTTGGCCATCAGCTCCAGGTTGCTCGCATCCGTGAAGTAGAAGGCGCCGGTCACCGTCGAGATGGGAACCGCGCCGCCTACGCCGCTGCTGCCGTCGCCCGGGTTGCGCCAGTCGACCTTCACCGCGAAGCGGTCCTTGAGCAGGCAGAGCGTGTTCTTGTCCTTCTTGCACGAGCCGGCCGCTGCCGCCCTGAGCGACGACGTCGAGGAGCCGGCCGCAAGCAGGGCCGTCGACGATCCGGGGAAGGCCGACTGGTCGATGCCGCCGCACTCCTTGGGCGTGTTCTCGTAGACCTTGCTCGCGCCGGTGTGGGTGTCGCTGACGATCAGGCTGAACTTCAGGTTCGTGAGCTGGCCGTAGAACACCTTGACCACGTCGCCGAAGTTGAGCAGCTTCACCATCAGCTCGATGTTCGACGCGTCGCCGAAGGTGAAGAAGCCGGCGGCGTCCGTGCGCGAAACCGCGGTGCCGACGCCCTGCGTCTTGTCGAACTGGTTCTCCCAGAAGAGCTCGACCCGGAAGCGGTTGCCCAGCAGGCAGAGGTTGTTCGTCCCCTTCTTGCACGGCTGCAGCGCCTGCCAGGTAGAGGTGAGCCCCTTGGTGGCGTTGAGCGTCTGGGCGTTGTCGGTCTGGCCGGCGACGCCGGTGGCGATGCCGCCGCGCGTCACGTTCGGGTTCGAGAAGTTCTCCACCCAGGGGCAGACCGAGCAGTTGTTGCCGTACGCCATGACCGTGCGGAACTGCCCCTCGACGATGTGGCCGAAGGCGAACGGGAAGAGCGCCTCGGAGGCGTTGCCGGCGTTCGGGCGGTCGTGATTGGCGGCCATGTTGTGCCCGACCTCGTGGGCGAGCACCAGCGGGCCGCAGGCCCGCCTCACCGCCGAGTAGGCATAGGGCTGGAACTCGTTGCTGAAGGAGTCGCTGGTCATCAGGAAGCCGATGCCGCAGGCGCCGACCATCTGGTTCACGAACAGAGTCACGAGGTCGGCCCCGACGCTCTTGCGCAGGGCGGCGACCTCCTTGTTCCTCTGGAAGGCGACGAGGTCGTCCTCGGGGTTGCCGGTCTCGGGGACCTTCATCTCCCGGGCGTGCACCAGGTTCAGGCGGGCGTCGATCTGGCTGTTGGCGAAGGCCGTGTTGGCCACGTCGACCGAGTTCTGGACGATCAGGCGGAGCTGCCGGGTGCCACCCAGGCCGACGCGCGCTTCCGGGGTCCAGATGGCGAGAAGGTCGAGGCGGACGGGCGCGGCAAGGCCGGCCGTGATCCGTTGGTGAGCGATCCTGGCAGACTTCGCGTCGGCCTGGGCCGCGATGCGGGCCGCCTGGCGCTGCCGCGGAGACTTGGGGGTCACATCCGGCAGAATGGCGCCGCCGCAGCTCTCCACGGCGTTCTCCACCTGGAGGAGGCGGTGCTCGCCGGGCGCGCCGGGCTCGATCTCGTAAAGGGCGTCGGTCGTGACGATGAAGCCGGCCATCAAATCACCCATCACGGTCAGGGTCGCGGTCCCCACCTGGCCGAGGATGGGATCGACGACCTTGCCGCGCCAGGCGAAGTCGGCCGGGCCGCGGCGTTCGACCTCGGTGGCTTCCATCTCGTAGTCGCGGTCGTCGAGGAGGCGCATCCGGAAGGGACCCTTCAGAGCAGAGGCATCGACGGCGATTCGGCGCTCGGCCAGGATCTCCCGGCCGGCCACTGCGGATATGACGGACACCGAGTCCCGCGAAGCTTCGCGGTCCAGGAAACGGAACAGGTCTGCGCGCGGTATCTCATCGGAGTCATCGGAGTCATCGGCGGCAGCGGAAAGCGCGCCGAGGCAGAGCAGGAGAGCGCAAAGGATCAGGGGCTTGAAACGCATGGGGGTACTTCCTCCTTAAGGAGCTGAGACAGTCAGACCTCATAGTTTACCTCCACACCACCGAAAAACCGCCCCAACGGGTGGTTACACGGTCGCGCGGCTCTGGCAAAGTGCTCTTATGAAGGACCTCAAGGTAAAGGACCTGATGACGGAGGTGGTCCTGAGCGTTCATCCGGACGATACGGTCGAGAAGGTCTACGACCTGATGAACGAACGCGGCATCCGCCATCTCACCGTGGTCGATGCGGACGGCGACCTGGTCGGGCTGGTGTCCCATCGCGACCTGCTGCGGCACTCTGCCATCGAGCGCGCCGAGGTGCCGATCTTCCTGGTGCGTGAAATCCTGCGCCGGACGCGGGTTGCGGAGGTGATGACGTCGGAGGTCGAGACGGCCGAGCCGGACCTCCCCCTGAGCGAGGCCGCCCAGGTCATGTTCGAGAACAAGTTCGGTTGTCTGCCGGTGCTGGAGAGCTCGAAGCTGGTCGGAATCCTCACCGAGTCGGACTTCGTGCGCTACTTCTACGCGGCTGATCGGCCCGCCACCCGCGCCAGCGCTTCAGGCTGGTCTTCGTAAGGCCCTTTCATTTCCCTCTCGCCGGACCCGGGCGGCCGGTACTGCGTTCCTACGCCGGCCACCCATCTGGGACCGGCCGGACTCTTCGATCCGGCCCTCTCATCCCTTTCAGGCCCGTGTGGCCGACTGTCGGAGCTGCGCCTTGAGCAGGGAGAGCTCATGCCTCGCCCTCTGGGCATTGTCGAAGAGCGAGTCGATGCAACCGGCTCCTCCCGTGGTCCGGGTCCAGTGGGTGCACGTGCTGAGATCTTCGTTTTGCAGGGGTCCTACGTTGATCATGAGGTCCTTCACTTTGAAGCTCATCTCTTCTCCTCCTGTTTCGGGGCATCGCCCCGTTGGTTGCGCAGCTTAAGCAGCCAGATATCGCCTTCATCGACGGCCCGGACGGTGAACAGGCTGCGGTCGTCAGGGCTGGTGGTGACCAATCCATAGGCGGAGTGCGGTGGAGGCACGAGAACGTCCCGCGCCTCGTTCGTCTGGGTGTCGAAGGCCAGGATCTTTCCGGCCTCGATGTAAAGGAGCCGGCGGCCGTCGTGCAGCCATTCCGGGTCGATTCCGCGGCTCGTCCATCTTAGATAGGTGCGCGAGCCCAGCAAATGCAAGCCGATCCCCTCGGCGGTCGAGCCGTCGAGCCGCGCCATGTTGCCGGCCAGCCCCTTGCCGTCGGCGGACCAGGAGTTCGGATAGAAGGTCTCCCCCGCCGCCGCGGGGAGCGGCTTCGCCCGGCGGGACTCCAGCGGCAACGTCAGGTCGATCACTGCCGCCTTGCCGCCGTAGGTGCAGGCCACCCGCCGGCCGTCCGGCGACCAGAGCGGGGCCATGACCGGCTCCTGGCCGGAGGGGAGGACCGGTTCCGGCACGCCGCCGTCGGCATTCATGATCCAGGCTTCATAGCCGCCGCCGCGGTTGGAGTAGAAGAGCAGCCGCCGGCCGTCCGGCGACCAGACCGGCTGGCGGTTCTTGAACCCGTCGTCGGTGAGCTGTTTGAGGCCGCTGCCGTCGATCCCAGCAACGAACAGCTCTTCTGCCGGGAGAGCCGCGTGGAAGGCGATCCGGCTGCCGTCCGGCGAGACGGCGCAGGAGCGGATGCTGTGGGAGCCGCGGGTGACCGCCTCAGCGCCGCCCGTCACCTGAAGGCCCACGGGATCGAACGGGAAGCGCTCGACGTTCGACTTGCTCTCGTTGGCCGCGTAGAGGATGTGGTTGCCGTCCCGCGACAGGCTCCAGAAGCCGCTCGCGGTCGAGGGCGTCGTCACCGGCTGTGGATCGCCCTGCACTTCCCCGCTCTGCTCGTCGATCGGCAGCCGCCAGAGGTTCAGGCTGCCGCTGCGGTCGCTGCCGAAGTAGAGCCAGGCGCCGTCCGGCGACCAGACGGGGTTCCAGTTCTGGGCGCCGTCGTCGAGCACCTTGCTGGGCGTGCCACCGTCGGCGGGGACCGTCCAGAGGATTCGCCGCGCGCTGCCGATGGGCACTCCCCAGTAGGCGATCCGCCAGCCATGCGGCGACCAGCTCGGCTGCACGCCGTCGTCCCCGACCAGGGTGCGGCTCCGGCCCGTGGCCACGTCGATCCGGAGGATCTTGCTCACGTCCTTGCGCATGGCCGGATCGACGATCCCTTCGGTGGCCACGGCGAGCTCGCGGCCATCCGGCGACCAGGCCGGGTTGTAGCCCACGTCGGCGATGCGCCGCACCGGCCCGCCTTCGACCGAGGCGATGTAGATCCCTCCCCCCTCACGCTCGGAGCGGAAGGCGATCCAGCGGCCGTCGGGAGAGACGGTCGGCTGGGTGTCGTCGGACTCCGAGTCCGCGGTGAGGTTGAGCGGCTCGGCTTCGGTGCCGGCGTCGTCGTCGTCGATCCTCTGCAGGAAGATGTCCTTCTGGCCCGACGGATCGGCCTTGGCGTAAACGAAGGATTTGCCGTCCGGGGCCAGGCTCGGGTACATCTCGCGCCCCTCCTCCTCGGTGACGCGGCTGAAGACGGGCTGGACCGGGGCCGGCTCGGGACGCCGGAGCAGCGCCACGGCCGCGAGGACGAGGACCACGCCCAGGATCGCCGCGGCGGCGAACCAGGTCCGCCGGCTTGTCGCCTGAACCGGAGCCGGCTCGGCGGCGAGCGATTTCTGGATGTCGGTCAGCTCGGCGGCGACCTCTGCGCCCGTGGGAAAACGGTCGGCCGGCGGCTTGGCGAGCATCCGGGCGACCACGCGCTCGAGCTCCGTCGGTATTTCAGGGCGAACGCTGCGCAGCGGCGCCGGCTTGTCCTCCAGCAGGGAGCGGAGAGCGGAGGTCACCCCTTCGCCGCTGCGGAAGGGCCGCGTGCCCGCGAGCATCTCGTAGAGCACGACGCCCAGGGAGAACACGTCCGAGCGGGGGTCGACCTCCTCGCCGCGCGCCTGCTCGGGGGACATGTAGGCCGGAGTGCCGAGGAAGGAGCCGACCACGTTGATCCCTGCCGCGCCGCGCAGCTTGGCCACGCCGAAGTCCAGGATCTTCACCATCCCGTCGCGGGTGACCATGAGGTTGGCCGGCTTCACGTCGCAATGGACGATCCCTTCGCGATGGGCCTTGGCGAGGCCCTGGGCGGCCTGGCAGGCGAGGTCCAACGCCTCGTTCACGGAGAGCGGGCTGCGCGCGATCCGATCCTTCACGGTCTCGCCGTCGTAGGCGGCCATGGCCAGGTAGAGGTGGCCGTCCTCGGTCTCTCCCACCTCGTGCACCGTGCAGATGTTGGGATGGTCCAGGGCCGACGCGGCCTGCGCCTCCTGAAGGAAGCGGGCCTTGGCCACCGGGTCGCGGGTCAGCTCGTCGGGCAGGAACTTGAGGGCGACCCGGCGCCGCAGGCGCGTGTCCTCGGCTTCGTAGACGGTGCCCATGGCGCCCCCGCCGAGGGGCTCGAGGATGCGGTACTGGGCGATCGTGGTGCCTTGCAGGGAGGCCCGCTGAGGGGGAGCCGCCGGCCCGGCGGCTCCTCCCTCTCGATCCAGGGAGCCGGGCTCGGGCGCGGGGCGGTCGGAGCGCAGGCCGGGGACCTGCACCAGCGTCGCATCCGTCTCCAGGAGACCGCCGCCCGCCAGGAGGCCGCGCAGGGACACCAGGAGGTCGTCCATCCGCGCCGGCCGGTCCGACGGCTCCTTCGAGAGCGCCCGCGCCACGACCTCATCCAGCTCCGACGGCAGTCCCGGGTGGATCGCCTCCATCGACTCGGGCTCCCGCTCCAGGATGGACTGGGCATTCTGGAAGGGCAGGCGCCCGGTGGTCATCTCGTAAAGCAGCACCCCCAGCGACCAGATGTCGGAGCGGGCGTCCACAGCGTCCGCGGAAGTGCCGCGGAGCTGCTCGGGGGACTGGTAGAGCTGGCCCGGGGCAGATCCGTTGGCCCTGGCCCAGGAGAGGCCGAAGCCCGCCACCCGGGCATGGCCCTCGGCGGTCACGAGGACGTTGGAGGGGCGGAGGTCGCGGTGGACGAGCCCTTGCTCGTGCGCCCGGCCGAGCGCCGCGGCGATCTGCGATGCCAGGCCGAGGGCCTGCTCCGGCGCCAGCGGGCAACGCTCGAGCCGGCTGCGCAGGGTCTCCCCGTCCAGCCGGCGCGCCACGAAGAGCCCCCGGCCCAGGACCTCGCCCACCTCCAGCACGGGGCAGATGTGCGGATGGCCGAGAGCCGACGCGATCTGCGCCTCCCGGCGGAGCCGGTCTCCGGAAGCCGCGTCCGGCGGCACGGGCAGAAGCTCGAGCGCGACCAGGCTGTCGTCCCGGCGGTCGCGGGCCTTGTAGACGGGCCCCGCCTCCCCGCGGTCGAGCAGCTCGATCACGTCGTAATGGGAGATCGTCTCACCGATCACCCGCGGGTCTCCAGGGTGAGCTCATGGCCCTCCTCGCTGTTCAGGATCTCTACTCCTAGGTGTCGCCGGGAGCCAGATGCGTGCCGGGAAAGCAACCTGGATCTTCGAGCCGAGGAGGAACCGCCCTGCTGACACCAAAAACCTGACAAAATTTGTAGCAATTACCGTACCTATTCTGTGAGCAGATGCTTCTGCACTTTGCCCAACGCGTTTCGGGGTAGAGCATCAAGATAACGGATTTCGTGCGGAATTTTAAATCCAGCCATCTGCTCCCGGCACCAGGAGATGAGAACGGCCTCGTCCAGGGGAGAGTCCACGACGAGGAAAGCGACCGGGACTTCCCCCCATTCCGGGTGCGGCCGGCCGACCACGGCGGCCTCGCGCACGCCGGGGAACGAGGCCAGCACCTCCTCGATCTCCCGGGGGTAGATGTTGAAGCCACCGCGCAGGATCAGCTCGTGGCTCCTGCCGAGGAGGGTGTAGGAGCCGGTCGCAGGGTCGCGTCGCGCGAGGTCGCCGGTGCGGAACCAGCGCCGGCCCAGGTCGTCGTGAAGGAAGCTGGCGGCAGTCTTTTCGGGATCGTTCCAGTAGCCGGGGAAGACATGGCTGCCGCGCACGAGCAGCTCGCCCTCGCCGCCGGGCTCGACATCCTTTCCGTCGGAATCGACGATCCGGGCCGAGACCCCGGGCATGGGGGTGCCGACGGTGCCGGGGATGCGCGGCCCCGCGTAGGGATTGCTGAGGCTCATGCCGGTCTCGGTCATGCCGTAGCGCTCCAGGATGTCCTGCCCGGTGAGCTCGCGGAAGGCGGCGAAGGTCTCGGGAGAGAGCGGCGCGCTGCCGCAGCAGAACAGGCGAAGATCGGGCCTGGCGCCGCCCTTCCTCAGCTCCTCCACCAGCCGGACGTACATGGTGGGGACGCCGAAGAACAGGGTCGGTTGTCCACTGAGGAGCTCGCGCGCCGCCTCGGCCGCGTCGAAGCGCCGGCGCAGCAGGACCGTGGCTCCGGCGGCCAGAGCGCAGTGCAGGCCGACGACGAGGCCGTGCGTGTGGAAGAGCGGCAGGGTGAGGAGGAGCACGTCCGACGGCTCCCAGGCCCAGGCGGCGAGCAGGCCGGTCACGGTCGCGAGGACGTTGCCGTGCGTGATCATCGCTCCCTTGCTGCGCCCGGTCGTCCCCGAGGTATAGAGGATCATCGCCAGGTCGTCCGAGTCGACGGCCTCGGATGGAACGTCCCCTCCCCCAAGGGTTTCCAGCTCCTCGGCCAGGATCACCTCCGCGGCGCGCTCGGCCGGATCAAGCTCCTCCAGCACGGGGAGCTGGCTTCTCTCGGTCAGCAGCAGGCGCGGCCCGGCATCCCCGAGGATGTGCGCGATCTCCCGGCGGCGGTAAGCCAGGTTCAGGGGCACCATCACCGCGCCGAGGCGCACGACGGCCAGGTAGGCGGTGACGAATTCCGGCCGGTTGCCGAGGAAGAACGCGATCCGGTCGCCGCGGCGCAGCCCGCGGGCGTGCAGACCGGCCGCGAGCCATAGCGACTCCGCATGGAGCTCGGCGTAGGTGAGGTCGGTGCGGGTCCCGTCCGGAGCGGAGAACCGCAGGGCCGGCCGATCCGGCGAGCGGCGAAGGGGGATGGCGAAGAGGTCGTGGAGGTTCATGGGGGGGAATGCTACGATGGGTGGTACCGACCGCGCAGAAACAGGAGGCTCAGCATGCCAGTACCAGTGACCTCGTCTTCAGCCTCCCTCCGGCTGAGTATCTCCTTGGCGGCCCTGCTCCTGCCGGGCTTGGCCCTGGCCCAGGCGCCGGCGGAAGACTCAGAGCCCTCCTTCTTCGAAAGCATCGACGTCAACGTCGTGAACGTCGAGGTCTACGTGACCGACCGGGAAGGAAAGCGCGTCCAGGGTCTTACCCGGGACGACTTCCAGGTCCTCGAAGAAGGCAAGCCGGTGGAGATCACCAACTTCTACGCGATGTCGGCGGACACCGGCGGCCAGGTTTCCCAGGCAGTTCCTGCGGAGACGGAACTGGCTGCCGAGGCACCCGTTCCCGCCGCAGCAGCTCCTGAAGACCAGCGCCTCTACCTGGCCATCTTCCTCGACAACCGCAGCCTGCTCCCGGCCAGCCGCAACTACATCCTGAAATCGATCAAGGAGTTCGTGACCCGGCTCCGTCCCGAGGACCGCATCCTGATCGCCGCCTACGACGGCTCGGTGCAGGTCCGCCAGGGGCTGACCAACGATCCGGTCACCCTGTCCGCCGCGCTGGAGGAGATGGCGAAGGTGGCGCCCGGCGGCGTGAACCGCAACTCCGAGCGCCGGCGCCTGCTCGCGGAGATCGACGCGGCCTACCCGGTAGGCGGGCCCGGGGAGAACCAGCGCGAGCAGGCGGCGATCCTGCTCGCCGAGCAGCTCTACAACAACATCCGCCAGTATGGAATGCAGGTGTCCGACGAGAACCGCACCGCCATGGCGCACCTCCGGGAGTTCGTCGACTCGCTCGCCGGCCTGCCGGGGCGCAAGGCCCTGCTCTACGTGAGCGGCGGCTTCGCCCTGCGCCCGATCCAGTCCTTCATGCAGGCCTGGGAGCAGAAGTTCGCGGTCCTGGGCGACCGGGTCGGGTACTCCCCCTTCGACGGTTCCCGCGACGATGCGACGCCCCAGCTCCAGGAGCTGATCGAGCATGCCAACTCGAACCGGATCACCTTCTACAGCCTGGGCTCCACCCCGGAAACCATCGGGGTCTCGGCCGAGTACGGCGGCAGCGACATGATGGATTCGAACATGGAGGCCATGGACCGGACGACGATGCAGGCTTCGCTGCTGATGATCGCGGGCGGCACCGGCGGCCTGGCCAGCGTGGACGCCGCGGCGACGCCGATGCTCGACCGCATGCGCCAGGACTTCGAGACCTACTACTCCCTGGGCTACGTCCCCCAGAAGGGGCGCGACGGCAGCAAGCGCAAGGTGGAAGTGAAGGTGCGCGACCGCGCGCTCGCCGTCCGCCACCGCGAGGCCCACCGCGAGCGCACCATGCCCGAGCGCATGACGAGCCGGGCCATGTCGGCCCTCCTCCTCGGCGAAGAGGACAACCCGCTGGAGGTGACGCTGGAGTTCGGCAAGGAGAAGAAGAACGACAAGGGCCAGTACGAGCTGGAGGTGCTGGTGAAGTTCCCGCTCGCCAACCTGGTCCTCCTCCCGCAGGACAAGTTCCACGAAGGCAAGCTCCTGCTCTTCATCGGCGCGCGCGACAGCCACGGCCGCAGCTCGCCGATCCAGCAGATCGCGGTGCCCATCCGCGTCCCCAACGACCAGCTCCTGACCGCCCTGGGCCAGGTCGGCGCCTATCGCATGACCATGCTGCTGCGGCCGGAGCCGCACACGGTCGCGGTAGCGGTCCGCGACGAGTTGGGCAACGCCGACTCCACCGCCAAGGCCGACTACATCCCGGGCCAGCAGGAGCAGCCGGCCGCAGCCGAGGCGGCGCCGGGGTCATGAGAAAGACACGGACGAACACGGACCAACACGGACGAACACAGACATTCCGGATTGTCCGTGGTCGTCTGTGGCCGTCCGTGTCCGTCCGTGTTCTGCTCCTCCTCCTTCTTGCCGCCCTCCCCGCCCTCGCCCAGGAGCCCGCCCCCGGGAAGCCGCCGCTGCGCGTGCTGCGCACCGGCGGGCTGCGCGTGGAGACCGCCGCGCTGCTCATGAGCGGCCAGGAGGGGGGCACCATCCCGGTGGCCGCTCTCGCCATTCCCCTTCCTGGGAGCGCCGGCAAGGCGCGGGTTGCCGTCGTTCTCGAAGTGGACGGCGCCGAGGCCATGGAAGGTCAGAACGGCGATCTCCTCCGCCTGGAGATCTGCCTGTACGCGGTGACCAGCGGTCCCGACGGCGCGGGCCGGGTCGTCGGATCGCGCATGGACACGGTCGAGATCGACCTGGCGCGGCTCGGCGCCGATCTGGAGAAGAGCGGCCTCAAGTACGTGGGCGAGCTGCAACTCGCCCCGGGCGAATACGCCCTCAGGACCCTGGTGCGCAACGCCGCCACGAGCGAGGTCGGACTGCGGATGCTGCCGCTCTCCGTCCCCGACTTCGCGCAGAGCCAGGGCGTCCTGCTGCCTCCGCTCGTGGCCGAGCCCGCGGGGGCCTGGCTGCAGGCGCGCGGCGCGGGCATCGCGTCCCCTCCGCCCGGCCTCTCCTTCGAGGCGCTGCCGGCTGCCCGTCCGGTCTTCTCGCCATCCGCAAAGATCTCGCTGAAAGTCCCGGCCTGGAAGCTGGGAGGGGGAGACCTCCAGGCCGAAGTCCGGCGCCCGGGCGGAGCGCGGGTGGCCACGTTCCCCCTGACGATCGCCTCCCGGGAAACATCCGGCGCGGAAGGGCTCGAGCTCCTCGCGGCCACCGTCCAGCTCAAAGGCATCGAGGATGGGGTCTACGAGCTCGGAATCGTGAGCGTCTCGCAAGCCTCCAGCGAGGACGCTCTCGCCACTCCCTTCGTCCTTCTGGAGCAGGGCGGCGGCGGCCAGGTCTGGGCCGCGCTCACTGCGCCCCGGAGAAGCCGGACCGCGGCCACTGCCGGGGCTCCTGCGCAGACGCCCAAAGCCGCCGCGCCCAAGAGCAAGAGGACCCGGAAGATCGATGCCGGGCCGGTGCGCGATGGCTACCGGGCGGCGCTCCGGCGCCTGGCCGAGGGCGACCGCAACGGCAGCCGCGATGCCATGGTGGAGCTGCAGACCAAAGTGCTCACCGGCGAGAAGCCGGCCCTCAGCGACGACCTCGTGGATGTGGAGCTGGACGTGGCGGCCGAGCTGGCCCGTCAGGATCTGGAGAGCCTGGTGCCGGTCCTCACCCTTCACCAGGTGCTCTACCGCGAGGCCGTGCGCAAGGGGGGCTACCTGCTCTCGACCCACAACCGTGAGCTGATCTTCCGGCTGGTGGCCCTCTACGCCGAACGCAGCGGCTCCGCCGAGGGGAAGCTTCGGGCCGCCCGGTTCCTGATGGGCCTCGCCGCCGAAATGGTCTGGACCGCGCCGCCCTCCCTCCGGGCGCGGGTCTTCCAGCAGATCCTCGCTTACGACAACCGGCAGGAGGCCGCCATCCTCTGCCTGGCGGTTGACGCCGAACGGCAGGGACGGTACGCAGACGCAGTCGGCTACCTGGAACGCTTGAGCCCCGCCCATACTGAAGCCCGCCTGCGGCTCGCCGTCAACCTGTCGCGGCTCGGCAAGATGCAGGAGGCTCGCAAGCTCCTGCGCGAGCTCTCGGAACCGGCAACCAACCCCGAAAATACCGAGCCGTGGCACCTCGCCGTGGCCTGGCAGGAAATGGCCCGGCTCCAGCTCGCCGCGGGCGACCTCGACGGCGCCGAGAAGACCCTGCGGGAAGGGCTCCAGCGTCTGCCCGAGGACGACAAGCTCGCGCTTCAGCTCGCCCTGGTGCGCGACCTGCGCAAAGACCCGCGGGGCGCTCGGGATGCGGTCTCCGGCCTGGGCAAGACCCCGGGCGCGGGCGGCGCGGCGCGGCACCGCTACAACCAACTCCCTCTCGAGAGCCTCGATCAAGCCTGGGCCGAGCTCCAGGAGCAGGGCGTGGGGCAGATCCCGGCCCTGGCCGCGGTCCTCGGCGTCCCTGCCGTCGCCGAGGCACCACGGAATACCCCATAAGATGCTTGGCTACGCCGCCATGAAACGTCTTCTTCTTCTCCTCTCGCTGCTCCTCTGGGCCTCGCCGTCGGCGGCTGCCCCGTCCGTCCGGATCGTGAGCCCGCCTCCGAACCAGCCGCTCTTCGGCGAGGTGGAGATCCGCGCCGAGGTTCTTGGCGTCGGGCGCGCTGCCGTCAGCCGGGTCGAGTTCTACCTCGACAGCTTGCGGGTCGGAGTTGCGGAAGCTCCTCCCTGGCGGATCGTGGTCGACGTGGGCCAGCAGAACGCCGACCACTCCGTCGAAGTCGTGGCGTACGGTCCCTCCGGACCGATCGGCAGCGCCAGCCTGAGGGCCCTGCCGCTCCAGATCGACGACGAGATCGAGGTCGGCCTGCAGCAGCTCTACGTGGTCATCGACCGCGGCGGCCAGCGGGCCAACGACCTGAAGCGCGAGGACTTCACCATCCTCGACGACGGCGTGCCGCACGAAATCATTACGTTCGAGCGCGGGGAGATCCCCTTCACCGCCGTGCTGCTCGTGGACTCCAGCACCAGCATGTCGGGCTCCCGCCTGCGTACCGCCGTGGACGGGACCAAGACCTTCGTGGGCGGGATGAAGCGCCTCGACGAGGCGAAGATGATCCTGTTTTCCGACCGCATCCTCCTGGAGACGCCGTTCACCAGCGTCCCCTCGATTCTCACCCTGGGCCTCTCGGGAGTCGAGGCACAGGGGGGGACCGCGCTCAACGACGCGCTCTACCTGGGCCTGAAGCGGCTGGAAGGCCGGCAGGGGCGCAAGGTGGTCGTGCTGGTCTCGGATGGCGTGGACATCGAGAGCATCCTCACCATGGAGCAAGTGCAGAAGATCGCGCGCCAGAACCAGGCCGTCCTCTACTGGCTTCGCCTGCGGCGCCTGGACGAGGCCCTGCCGCAAACCGAGATCTTCAGCGCCTGGCGCGATGGCGAAGGCCACCGCCGGCAGCTGGAGCTGCTGAAGAGCGCCGTGCTGGAGAGCGGCGGCCGCATCGAGACGCTCGACAACCTGGAGCAGATCCAGACGGCGCTCCAGGCATTGCTGCGGGAGCTGCGCGAGCAGTACGTCCTTGGCTACTACCCCAGCCAGTCCAAGGGCCGCGGCACCTGGCACGACCTCGAGCTGCGGGTGCGCGGCGATGGTCTCCAGGTGCGAACCCAGGAAGGCTACCTGGAGCGCTAGCTAAACGCCGTCGGTGCAGTCCGCCGTGCAGAGGTCGAGCAGAAAGTCGCCCTCGTGCTTGCGGAACTCGGCGAGGCACTGCGCCTCGCAACGGTTGCCAGGAATGATCGGCGGAGCCTTGACGAACTGGATCACGCTGTAAAGCGGTTCCTCGCCCGGACCGGGGAGGTGCAGGACGGCAGGAACGATCTGCGTTTCAAACGGGCTCAATACCGGAAAGACATCTTCGGACGCCCAGACCGGCGAGCTGCAGAGAACCAGAGCCACCACCAACACCCACTTCACTCTGGACATCTTGAAACCTCCTCAGGAGCTGGCTGGAACGTTTCCAGCCAGCCTGAAAGGAGGACTTTTCAATAAACGTACCAGAAGGTCAGGCTTCCGCTACGCGGCGCTCTTCGCGCTGCAGCCGGGCATGCTCGTCCAGCCGGCGCTTCGCTGCTGCGAACGCCTCGCGGATGGCCACGGACAACTCCTCGTGCCGTTGATGGTTGACGACCAACTCACTCCCAGGGACGCTCAAATCGATCCGCACCTCGAAGAGACCGCCGTTGCGATGATGCTTGCCGGGTCCCGCGACCCGGACATGGCAGCCGATGAGACGATCATAGAAACGCTCCAGCTTGATCGCCTTCTCGCGGATGATGGCCTCGATCGAGGCGGGCAGCGTGATTTCCTGCGCGGTGATGGTCAGCGGAAGCTCCATATCGGTCTCCTTCGTCGGTTTGCGACGACAGCAGTTCCCCGCAACCGTCCAACGGCCGCCGGGCGGCCCCGCCACCGGCTGCGCCGGCTCGAGGCTCCGATGAGACTTGTCACTGTAGAAGATCATACCCCCCTCGCCCGGAGAATCAAGGGAGGGGCTCCAACGCGCGGTTGAATGGCTCCGGCGGGCGTGTGGACGGTCCCAACTCAGGTATGGATGGCTCCGGCCGGCGTACGAACGATTCCCCCCTGCATACGGATGGTCGGTAAGACTGTACGAGTGACTCGCACGCGAGTACGGACGGTTCCCCTCTCCGTACGGACGGTTGGGACCGCGATATGGACGGTTGGTACCTGTGTACGGACGGTTCGCACGGGCGTACGGACGGTTCCCCACCGTGTACGGACGGTTCGTACAGCCGTACGGACGGTTCCCCGCTGCGTACGGACGGTTCGTACCGATCTACGAGAGGCTCCCACCTGCGTACCAACCGTCCGTACCGGGAGCCGAGCCGTCCGTACCGCAGTACCAACCGTCCGTACCTCTGTACCGAAGACTCTCCCCGACGTACGGACCTCCGTACCGGGATCCGAGCCATCCGTCCCTCGGCACCGACCGTTCGAACCTCTGTAGGCGACCGTGACAGGGGACTCAGGGACAGCCGACTTCGATCCAGCAGGCAGCGGCGCTCGTGTCCGGGGGCGCCTCCGACCAGCGCAGGAAGACGTTCCAGCGCTTGCCGTCTCCAACCCGCAGCTCGGCGGCGGGAATCCTCTGCAACTCGATCGCCCAAGGCCCCGGTGTGCTGACGATCTGGACCATACCCTGCTCCACGCCGCCTACCAGGAACGGCAGGATCGCGCCCGTGTCGCGCACCGTCGGCTGACCGGGCTCGACACGCCACTCGGAGCCCTTGCCGCCGCCATTGGCGCCAGTACCCCGGAGCACATAACGGGGACGGGCGAGCCGCAAGTCATTCGCTCTGCGATCGGAACCGGAGGGGCAGGAGGGGTAATACTGCAGGCAGAGCGCATCCCCGACCCGGCCCGTGGCCGTCGTGAAAGCCTCGAGGTCCTGGATCACCAGGTTGTTGGCGCCGTCCGTGCTGAAGGTCCAGGTGGCGCGAGAGCCTGCCTGGGCCTGCGCGGCGCCTGCGGCCGCCAGAATGGCGACGAACGCGAAGAAACACCTCATCCACACCCGCAGTGCAACACACTTCTGGTCATACATGAGAAAACCTCTCGGGACTGCAGAACCAGTATAACTCAGGAGAGGTCGGGCTCGCCGCAGGCCGCGAGCACCTGCCCGCGCACGGCATCCCGCAGCCGGACGGCCGCGGCCCAGTCGTCGCCGTCGGGATAAACCGGCGGAAGGACGGACAGCTCCACACCGCCAGTGCGCGGAAACCATTCGCTCCCGCGCAATTTCGAGCGGGCGCCGCGGATCGCCACGGGAACCACAGGCGCGCCGGTCTGGGCGGCCACCACGAAGGTGCCCATGCGGAAGGGCCGGAGCCCGGGGATGCGGGTGAAGGTCCCCTCCGGGAAGATGACGAGCGACTCGCCGGAGCGCACGGCCTCGGCCACCTTGCGCGTCTCCTCCGCGCCCTGGCCGGCGTCGAATCGCTCGACGAAGACCGCCCCCAAGCGCTCCAGCGGAAGGCGGGAGAACACCGTCCTGCTCAGCTCCCGCTTGATTACGTAGCCCAGATCCGGCGGGAGGAGAGCGGTGAGCAGGAACGAATCCAGGTAGCTGGAATGGTTGGCCGCCACGATCCGCGGACCCGGCCCGGCCAGGTTTTCCAGCCCCTCGGCCTTGATCGGTGTCCCGGTCAGAGCGGCCAGTGATCGTGCCACGAAGCGGGCGAACCGCCGGCGTAGCGGAAGCCCCGGAGTGATCGCCAGGGCGATCCAGACCGGGGGCGTGGCCAGGGCGAAGACGAGCCAGAACCAGCCGGCATAGAGGAGGTCTCCCAGCCGCGACCGGGCTCCCGATGCGGCGAGGTGGACGAGCTGCAGCCAGACGGCCGTGCGGCCCTGGGCGAGCTGCCCGCGCTCGTAGAGATCCCGGCTCGCCGCCCTTCGGATCTTGCCGCTGGAGGTTTTGGGGACGGTCTGGGGAGGCGCGAGGACGACGTCGTCCGCGGGGGTGCCGAGGAGCGCGACCGCCACGTTCTGAATTTCCTGCCGCAGCCGGTCGAGCTCCAATTCTCTTCCTTCACGAGTCTCGGCCAGGACCACCACCCGCTCGGTCCCCGATTGAGGATCAGGGGAGCCGAACACGGCCACGCACCCCTTGCGGATGCCGGAGATCTCCCCCACCGCTTCCTCCAACTCGTGCGGGTAGAGGTTCCGGCCGGCGCGGATGATGATGTCCTTGACGCGGCCCGTGATGTAGACCTCGCCGCCAGCGATGTAGGCGCGGTCGCCCGAGTCGAGCCAGCCGTTGCGGATCAGTTTCTTCGTGGCCTCGGGGTTGCGGTAGTAGCCGCTGGTGGCCGACGGTCCCCGAAGCTCCAGCCGCCCCTCCCGGCGCTCGCCCATCTCCTTGCCGGCCCCATCCACGATCCGGATCTCGTGGTCCGGCACCGGGAAGCCGCAGGAGACGAAGCGCAGCCCCTCCAGCCCTTCGGCGAGCGGCACGGCCTCCCCTGTCTTCTGAAAGGTCTCGCGGTCCACGGTATCGAGGACCGGCCCCCGTCCCACCGGCGTGAAGGCCACGGCCAGAGAGCACTCGGCGAGGCCGTAGACCGGCGCCATGGCTTTTGGATTGAAGCCGTAGCGTGTGTAGCGCTCGGTGAAGCGGCGCATGGCCTCGGGGCTCACCGGCTCCGCGCCGTTGAGGGCGTAGCGCCAGGAGGAGAGATCGAGGCCGTCGATCTCGGCGTCCTCGACCTTGCCCACGCACAGCTCATAGGCGAAGTTGGGGGCCGGCGACAGCGTCCCACGATGGCGGTGGATCGCCCAGAGCCAGCGCGACGGCCGGGCGAGGAAGCTCAGCGGCGACATCAGGACGAGCGGCATCCCGAAGTAGAGGCTCCCCATCCACGAGCCGATGAGGCCCATGTCATGGTAGAGCGGCAGCCAGCTCACCACCACGTCCTCCCCGCCGATATCGACCGCCTTGCCGATCGACCGCAGGTTGGCGAGCAGGTTCCCGTGGGTGAGCGTCACCCCCTTGGGATTGCCGGTGCTGCCGGAGGTGAACTGAAGGAAGGCGATGTCCTCCTCCCGGACGGCGGCCAAAACTTCGCCCGGAGCCGAAACCTCGGAGACGGTCACCACCCTCTTCAGCCCCGGGAGCTGGGCGCGCAGCAGCCGGGCCAGAGGCAGGACCTCCGGGAAAGTGACGAGCACGCTGGCCTGCGAGGTCTCCAGGATGCCCGCCTGGCGGCGGAGATGGTCTTCGATCTGGCTCAAACGGGCCGGCGGATAGAGGGGGACCGGGATGGCACTCGCGAGCTGCGTGCCGAAGAAGGCGGCGAAGTAATCGAGCGAGGTGGGCAGCATGAGACCCACGGCCTGCCCGGAGCCGACGCCCAGGTTCTTCAGACCCGCGGCAACGGCCCCGGCGCGCCGCGCCAGCTCGCCGAAGCTCAGCTCCTCGGGCTCGCCATCCCCGGGGTAGTAAAGGATGTGCCGCCGTTCCGGATGGCGCTGGACGTGCCAGTCGAGCACCTCCAGAAGCGTCCGCGTGCGCTCGGGAGCGGGCTCGGCCGGAGCGGAAGGCTCATCAAGAACGGCTGAAGAGAGGCCCACGATGCCGGAAGGGCCGGCGAGCAGGGCGCGGAGAAGGTCCCGAGGAGTTTCCGCCGAGGTCAGCAGCGATTCCGAGAGGCGAACGCCGAAGGAGCGCTCCAACCGGAGGAGCAACTCGGCACGGGCTAGGCTGTCGAGCCCGAAGTCTTTCTCAAGGGAGGAATCGAGGGTGGTCCCATCAAGACCCCGCCGCCCGGGATGCAGCTCCCGCGCGAGCGTGCGGACCAGGCCCAGGGTCTCCTCGGCGGTCCCGGTTGAGGCCTGGGTTGCCATTGGGGGGAGCATACCCCGACCGACGGGGCGGTGGAGCCGCCCTGGGAAGGGCGGAACCCTTCTAGCCTGGGGTTTCAACCCCAGGCGGGCCCGCTACAGCGTCGCCACCAGCGCCTGGGGTTGAAACCCCAGGCTAGAAAAGTACAGCCCCTCCCGGGGCTGGTGGAGTCACCCCTTGATCACACCCAGCGGCACCAGCCTCGCCACCTTGCGGGCGAGGCCAGCGTTGTGGACCACGTCCACCACCCGATCGACATCCTTGTAGGCATGGGGGGCCTCTTCGGCCAGCTCTCCCAGGCCGGCGCAGCGCACCACGATGCCCTGCTCCTCGAGCTCCTTGCGCACCTCGCTGCCGTGCTTGACCTTCTTGGCCGCGGTGCGGCTCATGGCACGGCCGGCGCCGTGGCAGGTGCTGCCGAAGGAGCGCTGCAGAGCGTCGTCCGTTCCCACCAGCACGTAGGAGGCCGTGCCCATGCTGCCGGGGATCAGCACAGGCTGCCCGAAGTCGCGATAGGCGACCGGAGTCTCCGGGTTCGTGGGTCCGAAGGCGCGGGTCGCGCCCTTGCGATGGACCACGATCTGCCCGCCATCGCCGTGATCTTCGAGCTTGGCCATGTTGTGCGCCACGTCGTAGACCAGGCGGAGCCCGCCCTCGTCCCCGAAGGTTTCCTTGAACACCTCACGGGTCGCGTGGGTGATGGCCTGGCGGTTCGCGAAGGCGTAGTTGGCCGCGGCGCACATGGCGCCGAAGTAGGCCTGCCCCTCCTTCGATTGGAACGGCGCGCAGGCCAGCTCCCGGTCCGGCAGCTTGATGCCGTGGCGGGCCATGACCTCGTCCATGGCGCGGACGTAGTCCGTGCACACCTGATGGCCCAGGCCGCGGGACCCCGTGTGGATCAGGATGACGATCTGCCCCTTGTACAGGCCCAGGGCCTCGGCCGCCGCCGCGTCGAAGACCCGCTCCACCCTCTGGATCTCCAGGAAGTGATTGCCCGAGCCGATCGTGCCGAGCTGCCCCCTGCCCCGGTCCCGTGCCTTGTCCGAGACCTTCCCGGGATCGGCACGCTGGAAGGAGCCCTCGGCCTCCGTCCTCTCCAAGTCTTCGGGAAGCGCCATGCCGATCTCCGCGAGATAGCGGCAGCCCTCGCCGAGGACGCGGTTCATGTCCTCGCCTCCGAACTTCAGCCGGCCGCCCTTGCCTGCTCCCGAGGGGACCGCCCGCGCGAGATCGGTCATCAGCGGCTCCAGGTGGTGACGCACCTCGCCGAAATTGATATCCGAGGCCAGCAGCCTGACACCGCAGTTGATGTCATAGCCCACGCCGCCCGGCGAGATCACACCGTCCTCGGCGCGGAACGCGGCCACGCCGCCCACCGGGAAGCCGTAGCCCTCGTGGGCATCGGGCATGGCATAGGCGAATCCAGTAATGCCGGGCATGGTGGCCACGTTCACGAGCTGATCCAGCGTGCGGTCGCCGATGGCACGCTCCCAGAGCACGTCGTCCACGTAGATCCGGGCCGGGACGAGCATGTCCTCCCGCGCCGAGGCCGGGATCTCGACCAGCCAGGGGTTGATCCGCTCCCACGGATACTTGGTCACACTCTTCATACGTCCAGGATCACCTCCGCGGACAGACCGTCCGCCGTCTCCACCACCTCCAGCCCGTGGAAGGTCGCGGCCTTGACCATCGAAGGGGAGAGCTCGACGGTCACGCCGCGCGCCCGCGCCCGGATCCGGGTGTCGGAGGCCTCCAGCACCTCGATCTCCAAGGGAATCCAGAGCCCCGTCTCGGCGACGAAGAGGATCTCGTTGAGCCAGTCCACGAGCAGGGACTCGCGGTCGTGGGCCGAGACCTCGAAATCGCGGGTCTCCCCTTCCGCTTCCGCGGGGACTTCACGAAGCATGAGCCTTGCCAACCCCCGGGCTGCCTCGGCCAGAAGCTCGCCGAAGCTCGCGGCCTGGACCTGGAGCCCGATCTCGGAGGTGTGATCGACAAAGCGGTGGGAGGGTGTCATCGCCGGCTCAGAGTAACCCGAGCTGAGCCCGCAGCTTCTTCGAGAGCTTTTCGGCGACCAGTTCGTAGGACTGGCTGATCAGCGAGATCAGCTCCTCGACTG
The DNA here is from genome assembly GCA_034667225.1 of Acidobacteriota bacterium. GTDB lineage: Bacteria > Acidobacteriota > Thermoanaerobaculia > Multivoradales > UBA5704 > DATMER01. The sequence goes on along the minus strand of JAXDKG010000063.1, from coordinate 64,890 downwards.
GCAGCACGCCCAGAGAGGCGACGTTGACCCAGGAGTGATGCGCCATGTATGGCGCCGGCCGGATGCCTTCCTTCTGCGTGATGATTCCGAACAGAGCGGGATCGACCTTGAAGCCGACCGGCTCGTGCTCCGGCAGGCCGAAGACCGCGAACATCTTTCCACCCACGGAAAAGACGAGGTCCTTGCCCCACTTCACGTCCTCCGTCACACCGGGCAGGCTTCGGCAGTGCTTCAGAACCCGATCAACGCTCTGCTGGCTCATTTCATGTCCCTTGCGAAATGCCGGAGCGCGGCCCCGTCTTCGGGCGAGCCGGGGAGGATCGCGAGCGCAGCCGCCACGGCCTGCGCGCGGGTGAGCTGCTTGCGGAACACGGCATCCCGCAGATAGCGCAGCCGCTGCAGGGTGGAGTCGCTCGCTCCGCCGTACTTGTCCATCTGCAACAGTAAAAAATCGAATAAAGGTGCCGGGATGACAAGGTTATCCGGAGCGTCGCGCCGCGTGTACTCGTAGATGTTCTTCTGCGTCCACGGGTCGAACCTGCGCGTGCCGAAAAGGTCGCCCTCCTCCAGGAAGATCTGCGTCGTGGGCACCACCACCCGGACCTTGGGCTGCACGGTCCACACCGCCACCGTGTGATTCGAATAAGGCCAGAAGAGCCCGACTCCTCGGACTCCCGCGCGCCGGGCAAGAAAAGCGAACAGCGCCGAAAGCTCGTCGCACTCGGCGATCGCCGTCGGAGCCCAGGCCGCCGTGTTTCGAACGCTCCCCCACTGTTTCCAGACATTGTCGGAGTTCGGCTCCAGGTCCGTGATCCTCCAGTGGAGGTTCCACAGCCCTGCATCGCGCGTGCTTTCGAAAAGCAGCCGCACGACAGCGAAGTCAGACTGGCTCACCTGATCGGGCTTCAGCTTGTTCGTGACAGTAAACGTCTTGAAACCGAGCTGCATGCCTGACGTGCTTTCGAGAGCCTTCGCCTTCTCGCGCACCGCTTCAATCAGTTTGGTGAGCGTGGGCTGGGCGCTCGCAGCCTGGGCCGAGAGCAAAAACGCGAGGACGGCGAGGTGGCGAGATTGGCGTCGCATCGGGCTGACACCAATCTACCACCTCGCAGAACCTCTCACTACTTCTATTTGGCCCCTTCCTGAGGACCCTGGGCCTGCTCCTTGGCTCGTCCGGACGAGCCCGGGCTGCCCGCGCCCTCCTGAGGACCCTGGGCCTGCTCCCGCTGCTCGGCGCTCGAGCCGGCGACGCCGGCGCCCTCCTGGGGGCCGCGCGCCTGCTCGCTAACGTCCGCGGACGAGGAGCCGCTGCCGCCGCTGTCTTCGGCAGATCCCTCCTGAGCCGCGGCGGTCATATGGTCGTGCCCTCCATGGCAGCACTCGCAGAACTCCTGGGCACACTTGCACAAGCGTTCCCTGGAAGGCGGACCCTTCTTGCAGTCGGCGACGGAAGAGGCCGCGCTTTCGCAAGGGTCGGGCCGGACGATGCATGAATCCTCGATCTGCCGGATGACCAATCGAGCCACGCACCGGCCGAGCTTCATCCCCTCGATGTGATCGGAACGGTAGTGAATGCCTGCCCACAGCCGCGCCAAGCCGGTGTTGTCGGCCAGCTTGGTGAATTCTCCCGAGTAGTCGGGGAAGAAGTAGGACAGGATCTCGCTGGCGGCCCCGGAATAAGTGCTGTGGCCGGACGGATAAGAGGGGTGCCGCGGCGTGCCCGGGGACGGATCAGGCAACAGGCGGCGCTCGCCATCTCCCGAGCCCGTGCAGTTGACGGCGCGGTTGAAGAGGACATCCACCTCATAATCGACCTCGTAAGGCCGCGGCCGCCGCGAGGTCCTCTCCCGCTTGTACTGGCTCATCGGCTTGCAGGGACGGTAAAGCTCGCAGTTCGCATCGGCGATCCACTTGTAGTACCAGGCCGCACCGAGCGCGCTGTAGATCGCCACGTCCAGGGCCGCCCAGATGAAAGCCTGGTACGGCGGCGAGTAGTTCGACTGGCGCAGCAGATAGTTCAAGGCCAGGCGGTGCGCCAGCCCCGGCGTCTCGCTTTCGAAATAGCGGGCCAGCTCACGGCCAGTCCGGACCACCGGGTAGAAGTCATCGACGCAGTCCGTGGCACAAGGGATCGGCCCCATGTCAGGCCGCGGCTGAGCGCAGACGTCGATCGCGGCCCGCCGCAGCTCCGGCCCGCCGTTGATGAGGAGCGAATCGCCCCGCCGCAGCGTATTGATCACGGCCCCCAACGGTTGCGGACGCAGCCGGAGGAACAGGCTGAGCCCCTTCCTCTCCCGTCCCTTGCGATCGCTGAAGAGCGCCTCCGGCTCATCCCGCAGGCAGGCAAGGTCCTTGAGCTCGGCGACCTCCCCCTTCGTCACGTTCTCGTCAGGGTATGGGGGGAAGTAACACTCACTATCTGGATTGTCGGTGATCTCGGTGATCTGCTGGATGGGAACGGCGCAGGGCGCAGGACAGAGCAGCCAGTAGCTCGCGGCGGGCTCGACCTGCGGCCCCCGCAGACAGTATTCGGCCGGGGGAGGCGGGTTGTGCAGCGGGTCGTTGTCCAGCGAAGGGGGTGGCCAAGGCCCGTAAGGGTCCGTGAGCGGCCGGCACTGGTAGTCGTCGTCGTACTTGCAAGGGTCCATAGCGAGTTCCTCCTGGGGATGTACCCCGTGCGTCATCCTTCTCTCAGGAAGACGGAGCTCGGCTTGGTTTTCCCTGCGCGGACGCCCCGCCTCCCCACCTCTCTCACTATGGCGGCGCGGATCCGGATTATGTTTCAGAGAGAAATGTACAACTTCAAGAACAAGCTCGCATCCGCATCAGGCGGCCGGCCAAAAGAAGCGGAACACGAGCCCGGTCACCAAGGCGTAGACCGCCGCGTCGAGGATGCCACGCAGCGAGTTCGACCAGGGAATCGCCTTCCAGATCGAATCCTGGAGGTAACCGAACGCATAGGCGATGAAGGCGACCGTCCCCGTGAGACGCAGGACTTCCATCCCCACCGCGCCGGGATCGAGGGAATGGCGCGCGATGTACGAGGTGACGAAGCTGACCAGCAGGCAGAAGGCGAACCACAGCCCCAGGTACTTTCCCATGTTGGGCATGCCGTTGGGCATCACCGTGATCAGCGCGACCGGGCCGTCCTCATAACGCTTTTGGACGGCGGGGTCCTTCATCTGGGACATGTCGGCGCAATGGGGGATGATGTAGACGCCGGGCGCAGAGGCCGCCTTGCGCAGAGTATGGCCGACCCCCTCCTCTTCAGCGAGCGGCCTGTGATCGGCCCGGTGGTACTTCAGGACCATGTGGAGGACGGCACTCACCAGCCAGACCGCGACAGCCGAGACGACGACGGGCAGCCACAAGCTTCCGAAAGGCATGACAGCCTCCTCTCTCCTTAACGGATTTAGAGGCCGATTCTATCCCAGGGATGTGAGGATTTACCGTGCGCCCAAAAAGTCAACGGGGGAGCTGCTTTCGCGGCTCCCCCGGGACTTTTGCTCCTGACACTGCGAAGTAGCCCGTCTTGCGAGAAGGTGTGCTGCCACACAGCCCCCTCTAGGGCACGGCAACTCTAGCAAGAGGCGGTTCGCTTGTCAACTCCCCTGTGTGGCCGGCCAGCCGGCGCATGGCTTCGAGCTCTTCGTGGAAGCCGGCCACGATGTTCTCGGGGTCCGGGACGAGGCCGGTATCCGTGCCGACGCCGATCCTCACCCGGCCCGCGTAGCTGCAGATGCTGATGCCGATCCCCACCCTCCCCGCCTGCGGCACCCAGAAATAGAGATCCTGGATCGGCTTGCCCGCCAGATAGAGCACGTCCTTCGGACCCGGCACGTTGGTCATCACCGCCGTGGCCTTGGTCGCGAAGATGCTGACCACCAGGTCCTGAACCTTGCGCGGCACGATCCCCAGAGTGTCGAGGATGCGGAAGACCACGACCGGCTCCATGGAACGTTTGAGCGAGCTCGAGCGGCGCTTCAGCTCCGCCAGCCGCTTCGCGGGATCGGCAATCCCTACCGGCAGCGACAGGAAGATGAGCCCGAACTGGTTGCCGAGCTGGTCCATCCGCTCCATGGTGCGGAGGTTGACCGGCATGGCCGCCCGGAAGTTGAGGTCGTGCGGCGGCTCGACCCCGTTCTTCGTCAGGTAGCGCCGCAGGCCGCCGGTCATGGCGGCAAGGAGCACGTCGTTGATGGTAGCGCCCAGGGCCTTGCTCACGGCCTTGACCTCGGCCAGAGAGAGGGCCTCGGACCAGGACACGGACTTGGCCACTCCCAGCGGACCCTTGAACATCGTGCGGGGGTCCGACTTGCGGAACACCAGCCTGCCCAGCGCGCCCGTGGCCGCCGGCCCCTTGACCCAGCCCTTCACTTTGCGGAACGCCTCCGCAGGGTGAAGCATCAGCTTCATACCCTCGGGCATGATCTCTTCCGCGAGGCACCGGATGGTATCCAGGTCCAGGTGCTCCTCGTGGAGCCGCTCCTGCTCATGCCGCGTGTACAGGCTGAGGAACGGGTTGCGGGCCCCCGACTCGGCCTGGGACGTGCGGTCGGTCATCGAGAGCAGCACGAGCATGAGGGCCACGCCGTCGCCCATGCAGTGGTGGAGCTTGGCCATGACGACGGTGCCGCCGCGGAAGTTCTGGATGACCTGGAAGCTCCACATCGGGTGTAAGGGGTCGAACTGCTGGGAGATCAGCTCCTCGACCACCGCGCGCAGCTCGGCGTCGCCGCCGGGGTCCGGAAGCGTAATGCTGCCGACGTGGTTGGCGATGTCGAAGGCGGGATCGCGCTCCCAGTAGGGCTTCCCACTCTTGGGGACCACGACCCGGTTGCGGAAGCGCGGGATGGCAAGCAGGCGCTGCGCGATGATGTCCCGGATGCTCTCGTACGTCACCGGCTGGTCGAGGACGAGAACCCCGTTGATGTGCATGAGGTTCGTGGGGTCGTCCATCCGCAGCCAGGCGAAGTCGACGCTGGAGAGCGGCTCCCTGGCCGGGGAGGTGGATGGCGCGGTCATGGGGGAGATCTTACACCCGGGTGCCGGGTTCGGCCGCCGGCCTACTTTGGTTTGACGGAGCGCAGGAACTCGAGGATCGCGGAGCCGAACTCCGGTTTGATGAGGGTGGTGATGTGGTCCCCGCCCTCGACGATCTTGAGCTCGCCACGGCCGAGCAGCGCTCGTACAGTCGCAACCCTGTTCTTCACATGATCGGATTCGTTCCCACCGTGGATGAACAGGATCGGAGCCTTGCACTTCGCCAATTGCTCCCCGGTCACCTCCAGGTTCTTGAAGCCGCGGCCGGCCGCCGCAAACGCTTTGACGTCCTTGTCCCCATACAAAGAGTTGGCAATCGCGTTCGCAAAGTCCTCGGTCGGCTTCCCCATGTCGCGCGGTGTCACCTCGATGATGTAGGCCCCCAGGCCTTTGCCCTCGTCCACCGCCTTGGCAAAGACATCGACTTCGGAGAAATCTGACGCTTTCCATCCCACGATGACGGGTGCTTGCCCGGCGTAGACGACACTGAGGACGCGCTCGGGATGGGTTGCGGCCACCTTGCCGGCGATGAACGCTCCACTCGAATAGCCGATCAAGTGTGCCTTCTCGATCTTGAGGTGGTCGAGCAGGCGCACCACGTCGGCCGCCATTTCGGGGCCGTACTTCTCCGGGTCGTGCGGCTTGTCGCTCTTGCCGTGCCCCCGGCAATCCATGGCAATCAACTGGAATCCATCCGCGCCGGTGGTGTCGAGCTTGGTGTTGCCGGACTGATCACTGCCCCACATGCTGGAATCGCCCATCCAGCCGTGGATGAGAACGACGGGGTCGCCCTTCCCTTCAGTGACATACCGGATCTTCACGCCGTTCGAGTCAAAGAACTCGTCGGCCGCATCAGCGGGCACGGGCACGAGACAGAACACGACGAGCACTGTCAGCAGAAACCTGTACTTCATCATGGGTGTCTCCTATGTCTGCTGATAGGTGGTCGCCGTCATCCGGCAACCCGGGCAGACGAAGAGGTAGTACACGCCTTCAGCGGAGTCCTCGACATCGTCCCTGCTCACCTGAGCCAGGAACATCATCGTCCTTCCACACTTCGGACACGTGGGGTAGGTGGCATCCTGAATCCAGGTCGGGTGCCCACCCACTTGCGAGAAGGTCGTGGGGAGAAACTGGCTCGCGGCGAAGAGCGCCGGCCGCTGGCCCGCGAGTTGGAGGGAATCCTCCGGAAGCCGGCGCCAGTCGTCGGCGTCGTCGGGCAGTTGCTCGGGGCGCTGGTTCAACGGAGACCACTTGCCGTGGCCCGCTCGGTCGAATTCACCGAACACAAAGGCGAAGACGCTGCATACCTCGCAGGTCGTCACCTGGACCCGTTCCCGCTCCGCGAACGGGCCATTCAGACCGAGCCCCGCGGGAACGAGCTGGACAAGATGAGTGAGCTGCTGCCGGCACCAGGGACAGGAGTCTTGCGAAGGAATCACGGCCTGGAACAGCTCGGGTGCGTCCGAAGGCCCCCTGAGCAGTCTCGTGCAGCTCTGGAAATACAGATCCCGCCGGTACCCGTCCTCGTCGAGCTCCCAGCCGGCTTCGCGCGAGTAGTCCTGCGGAGGGAGATACAGCGATGTGCGCCAGTCCGGAGGCCGCTGCCTCCAGCGGGCGAACAGGTCCACGACGGCCTGGTCGCCGATCCAGGCCAGCGCCAGCAGGATGTGGTCCCGGTTCCCCTCATCCAACTCAACCCGTTCGATGAGCCGGTCGCGCAGTTCCGACGTTGCCCGCCGGAAAGCCAGGCTCGGAATGAAGGAACCCTGAGCGACAAGAGCCTCCAGGCACTTCGCCAAGGGTGCTTGCGTGAACGCAGCCAGGCACAGCACGATCTGCTCGGCCTCCCCGTTCCGATCGTCGCCGACCAGGGATTCCGCGTATTCTGCGAGCTGACGTTGCTCCCGCTCGTCCAGGCCGGTATAGAGCTGGTCCTCGGGGGTCGGATACGGAATCCAGTGGACGAGGGGATCGATTGTGCGGGGTCGATGGATGATCTTCAGCACTTCCACAGGATCCGTGACGCCCTCGAATTCGTTCACCTCGCGCCGGTTCTGCCGGATGTACTCCTCGCGCTCCTTGCGCGCCGCAGTTCGGACGCAGGGCATGCAGAACCCGCCCGTCCGCTGCGCTGTCGCAGGAAGAATCGTGCCGGTGCAGCCGGGCGTTTTACAGGGAATCCGCTCGGTCATTTAGATCTCTCCAGGGAAACAGCGGTACAGGATGCCGGAGGAGCGCTTTGGCTCTCATTCTACGTTGAACGGGAAGCGGACTTCAGGCGGGGCGCTTCTGCGCACCGGCCATTTTGCGCCAGCATCCGCACACCTGTCCAGGCAGCGGCGGGGAACACATTCCCACCCGAAGCCTCGCCAGCCGCTCTGAAGTTTTCGGACCACAGCCCGAATTTATCGGACAAAAGCCAGAGAAATCGGACCACGGCGCCAATTCATCGGACATTTTCCTGAATTTATCGGACCAAGCCAATAAGTTTCGGACTAAGTACGAGAGAAATCGGACTAATACCTGAAGTTATCGGACAGCCGCGCAGAGTTATCGGACAACTCCGCGAAGTTTTCGGACAGCCCCGCAGCAAAACCGGACAGCCGCGGAGAGTTTTCGGACTGGACCGAGGAGGTATCGGACTACAACCGGAGGGTATCGGACAGCCGCAGAGAGTTTTCGGACTGCGCCCAGAAGGTATCGGACCATACCTGGACGGTATCGGACAGCAGCCGAGAGTTTTCGGACAGCCGCGGAGAGTTTTCGGACAGTCAGTGATCCGGAAAGGACTCCAACACTGCGAGCGTCACGTCCACGTCCTGCGGCGTGAGGTTCGACGGGGCCCGCCGCTCATGGGATTTGTGTCGGTCCAACGCCCGACTGAAGAGCGCCAGTCGAGTTAGGTGTTGTAGGTTTTCTACACACCGGACCTGATCTCCTGCCTGGCCCCCTCTCGTATCTCGATCCTTTCTTTCACTTTCTGCTTGCATATATTTCTCTCTTGACAGCTTGAATAGGTTTTCCTAGTCTCCCCCGGCTCTGCATGGGCAACGATGCTCCTGAGATTGGCTTGAATCCGGCCGTGGTGGCCGGTTGTACGTTAACCATGTTGTACAAGGAGTTCGCATGAAGAAGTTTTGGACCCCCATCCTCTGTCTCATCAGCATCCTGGGGGTGCAGCACCTCTCCGAGGCCGCCCCGGAGAAGGAAACCTGGAAGCAGACCAAGGCCAGGTTGGCGGCGGAGGGTTGGAAGCAGGTCTCCGACAGTGTGTTCGAACGCCAGCGGACCGATACCCAGGTCGAGCGTCTCGCCTATGGCCGCGAGGGCCTCGTCTGGACGATCAGCGAGCTCAAGGGCAGGCTCAAGTCCCTGCAGGAGGAGCATCAGAGCCATCCCTCGGAGGACCTCGCGAAGCTCATCGACGGCCTGACCACCAGGATCGAGAACGCCCGCGAGGAGCTGAGAGGTATCACCGAAGGCACTTCCAGCATGTCCAGCATGACCGAGGCGTCGACCGTCGGCTGCAGCCGGTGCTACAGCGCAACCGTGGACGCCTACCCCCTCACCAGCACTCAGGGGGTCGGCGCGGTCGCCGATGCCTCGTTCAGCAGCGGCTGCGGCAATTCGGGGAATACCTACGCCTTCGCCTACGCCCGCGCGACCCTGAACGGAACGACCACCACCAAGACGCAGGAAGATCCGCGCTCGGGATCCAACGCGACCAGCCATGCCGCAGCCACCGTGAATGGATCGGCCGACTGCTACTCGGAAGCCTACTCCTCCACGGAGAGCAGCGCGCTGGGCATTTCCTACTCGACCACCGAAACCAACTACTCCTGCCCCGCGGCGGCGACGCCTCTCTCGGCGTCGATCTCGGGCACCGACTACGAGTACTTCTACGGAGGTGGGTGCCGTTCGCGAACCTGGAGCGCGGGAGCCTCCGGCGGCTCTTCGGCCTATACCTATCAGTGGTATTACAACGGCTCGGCGGTGGGTACCGGGAGCACGTACACACGATCGGTCTGCGCAACAAATTACAGCTTCCAGCTCAAGGTTGTGGTGACCGACAGCACCGGCGCCACCGCCCAGGACTACCACGATGTCACGGTCGAGCAAGAGCCGATGTGCGGCCAGTACGCCTGCTGAGCCATACCGCGGTCTCTGCTGAATGGAAAAGGGGCCGCTCTGCGGCCCCTTAACGTCCCGGAAACGACGCCAGAGCCGCGAGCGTCACGTCCACGTCCTGCGGCGTGTGTTCGGCGGAGATCTGGAAGCGGATCTCTTCATCCCCCTTGGGTACGACGGGGAACTTGAGGCCGGTGGCGAGGATGCCGTTCTGCCGCAGGTGCTTGACCAGGGCGTTGGTCTTCGGCGTGTCGCGCACCATGAGCGGCACCACCGGGTGCTCGCCGGGCAGGGTCTCGTAGCCCAGGGCCACGATGCCGTCCTTGAAGCGCTTCGTCATCTCGCGCAGGTGGGTCAGGAGCTCGCGGCCCCGGCCGCTGTCCAGGATCTCCAGCGCCTTGGCCGCGGCCGCGGCCTCTCCCTGGGTGATCGGGTTCGAGTAGATGTAAAGGGGCGCCGTTTCTCTCAGGTACTCGGTGAGCGTGCGGCTGCCGGTGACGTAGCCGCCGTTAACGCCCAAGGCTTTGCCCAGGGTGCCGATCAGGATGTCCACCGGCCGCGAGCCCGTGAACTCTTCCGTGCCCCGGCCGGTGTTGCCGAAGGCGCCGACGCCGTGCGAGTCGTCCACCACGACCACCACGTTCTCGGGATACTCCTTGTCGAAGCGCTCCGCGATCTCCAGGATCTTCGGCAACTCCGCGTGATCGCCGCGCATGCTGAAGATGCCGTCGGTGACCACGACGGCGCGGCGGGCCTTGCCGGCCGAGGCGGCGAGCTTCGCCTCCAGGTCGGAGTAGTCGAGGTGGCGGTAGATCTGCTTGTCCTGCGGACGGGCCAGGCGCATGGCGTTGATGATGCAGTTGTGGTTCAGCTCGTCGCTGATCAGGACCGTGTCGGCATTGCTCAGAGGGACGAGCACGCCGAGCGTCGTGGCATAGGCCGAGCTGAAGATCATCGCGGACTCGCGGCCATGGAAGGCGGCGAGCTTCGCTTCCAGCTCCAGGTGCTGGCGGTAGGTGCCGCTGATGAAACGCACGGCCCCGGGACCGGTGCCGTATTCCGCGGTGGTGCGCTCCTCCGCCTCGATGACCTCCCGGCGCAGCGACATCCCCAGGTAGTTGTTGGAATTCATCTTGAGGAAGGGCCGATCGGCCTCGCCTTCCAGCAGATAGCGCGGTCCGTTGCCGTCCGCGGCGGGGACGACTTTCGTGATGACGGTCTCGGCCCCCTTGAGGGTGCCCCGCTCACGCAGGGCGTCGAGCTCGGTGGCGAGGGCTTTGTGGAATCGGTCGTGCGGCATTGAAGGGTGCCTCCGTGGACCAGGCTCAGCCGGCCCGCTTGATCTTCCTGCCCAGGTTCTCGAGCATGTCGGCCACCATGGCGCCGAGGTCGTAGTCGGGGGACCACCCCCACTCCTGGCGGGCGGCGCTGTCATCGAGAGAGTCGGGCCAGGAGTCGGCGATCGCCTGCCGGATGGGATCGACGTTGTAGTCGAGGGTGAAGTCCGGGATGTGCTTGCGGATCTCGGCCGCCAGCTCTTCCGGGGTGAAGTTCATGGCGGTCACGTTGAAGGCGTTGCGGTGGACGAGCTTCGCCGGATCGGCCTCCATGACGTCCACGGCCGCCTTGATGGCATCGGGCATGTACATCATGTCGAGCCGGGTGTCGTGCTCCAGGAAGCAGGTGTAGTGCCGGTGGCGGATGGCCTCGTAGAAGATCTCGACCGCGTAGTCGGTGGTGCCGCCGCCCGCAGGCGCGCCGTAGGAGATGAGGCCGGGGAAGCGCACGCCGCGGGTGTCCAGGCCGAAGCGGTGGGAGTAGTAGTCGCAGAGCAGCTCGCCGGCCACCTTGGTGACGCCGTACATGGTGATGGGGCGTTGGACCGTGTCCTGCGGCGTCAGCTCCTTGGGGGTGTCGGGGCCGAAGGCGCCGATGGAGCTGGGGTGGAACACGGCGCAGCGGTTCTCGCGGGCCACTTCCAGGATGTCGTAGAGGCTGCCGATGTTCACTTCCCAGGCGACCTGGGGCTTGCTCTCGGCCGTGGCGGAGAGCAGCGCGGCCAGGTGGTAGATCGTGCCGATCTGGTTGCGCCGCACCACCTCCGTGACCTGCCGCGGGTTGGTGGTGTCGACGAACTCGAAGGGACCATCCGTGCCGCGCGGGGGCATACGGATGTCGGAGGCGACGACCTGGTCCTCGCCATAACGCGCACGCAGGGCAGGGACCAGCTCCGAGCCGATCTGACCGAGGGCTCCGGTGACGAGGATTTTTGTCTTCATGCCGACCCGGAACTCTATTGGAGACCGGGGTTGCGATCAATCGGGGGGCGCGGCGTGGATAGGAGCCTTCCCTGTCGCTCGGTACGTATACGCGCTAGACTTCTTGCCATGAAGCGACCAGCCCACGTCTCCATCGAAGATTCCGGAGAGCCCGCAGCGGGTGAGAAGACGCGCGAAGTGCGGATCGTCCGCAAGGGCAGGCTGGCCGTCGCGGTCCCTGTGGAACCCTCCGAGCCGTTGACCGCTGAGACCGTCCGCCGCACACAGCAGACCATCCGGAACGAGCGCGAACGCGTGTGATCGAGACAGCCGTCCGGCGTACGCTTTCCCTGGGACCGCTGGCGTCTCGCCGGCATCCTTAGACATTGGGCCGAAGGCCCGTCCTTCTTGTAAGGCGGCAACAATTGCCGGCCGTTCCGGCCGATTCCTCCGGACATGCCGGCGGGACGCCAGCGGTCCCAGGGAAGCGCCGCTACCTCCTAGGTCCCCGATCTTCGAGCCGCTCCATGATGCCGGGACCTTAATACCGCTGTGAAGCAGGTCACACCCCGCCCGTGAAGGGAGTCACAGACATTCCGCGGCGCAAGCGGCAGGATGGAAGACTAGTAGCCGTACCAGATCGAGGAGACCGGAGATGACCGTGACGGGCTGTCGTGCAGCCGGATGGCTGCTGCTGCTGGGGCTGGGAGGCTTTCTGGGGAATGCTCCCCTGGAGGCGGCGGGCACGGATTTCTACAGCTTGACTCCCTGCCGGCTCGTCGACACGCGCGGCGTGGCCGGGCCGTTCGGGGGTCCGAACCTGGCGACTCAGGAAGCCCGCGGCTTCGGGGCTGCCGGCCGGTGCGGCGTCTCGACCATGGCCGAGGCCGTGGCGGTCAACGTCACGGTCGTTCCCCTGGCCGCGGGGCATCTCGCCTTCACCGGCACCGGCTCCCCCACACCGACGACGTCCACGATCAACTTCCAGGCGGGCAAGACGCGCGCGAACAACGCCGTCCTGCCGCTCGGCGCCGGGGGCGGGCTGACGGTCTTCGCTTTCTCGCCCGCCGAGGTCGCCGTGATCGTCGATGTCACCGGCTACTTCGCGGACGGAGCCCTCGCGGCCACGACCACCGCGCGCCCGGCGTTCGGCCCGCCGCCGGGGACCTACAACGGCGGGCGGACGGTCGACATCGTCACGAGCACCCCCGGCGCGCAGATCCGCTACACGACCGACGGCTCCGCGCCGTCGCGGACCCATGGCACGGTCTACGCCGGACCGCTCGCGCTCGCGGCCAATACGAACCTGCGGGCGATCGCCTACAAGGACGGCCTCGCGGACAGCACCGTCACTCAGGGCAATTACACGATCGTCCGGCAGGATGCCCTTTACATCGCGACCATGACGCCGCAGTCCGGCACCCTCAGCCTGGGCTCGGGCAATGCCACGCTGCTGCTCGCGGCGGACGAGCAGACCGCGGTGCTGCGCTTCACCTGGTCGAACCTGAGCGCCAATCTCACCGGCTCCCACATCCACGCGCCGGACGGCTCGATCATCTTCGACATCGACGACGAGGTGCCGGAAGCGGACGGCTCCCGGGTGTGGGTCCTCGCTCCGGCCGGGGCCTGGACGAAGCAGCAGATCCTCGACGCGCTGCGGGCCGGGCAGTGTTACATCAATCTGCACACCGCCAACTACCCGAGCGGCGAGATCAAGGGATTCTTCCGGCGCGCCAACGGCAGCACGACGTTCACGCCGCCGCCTCCCCCGCCGCCGCTGCCGCCCGGACTGCCCACCGCCGCCGCGGCCTCCCGCTTCCTCGCGCAGGCCACCTTCGGGCCGACGCAGGAGGCGATCGCAGCCGTCCAGGCGCAGGGCTACGACGCCTGGATCACCGCGCAATTCGCGCAGCCGGTGGTCTCCCACCTCGGGTACCTGGACGCGCTGCCGCCGCCCGATGACGGCGACGAGTATCCGAACTGGATCGCGCGCGAATCGATCTGGAAGCAGGCCATCCAGGGGCCGGACCAGCTCCGCCAGCGCGTCGCCTTCGCGCTGAGCGAGATTGTCGTGGTCTCCTCCGAGGACAGCGACCTGTTCGAGGCCGAGCCGATCTCCGCCTACATGGACCTGCTCAACCAGAACGCCTTCGGCAACTTCCGCCTGCTCCTGCAGGGCGTCACGCTCTCGCCGTCCATGGGCGTCTACCTGGATATGCTGAGCAACGACAAGGAAGACCCGGAGACCGGGCAGAACCCGAACGAGAACTACGCGCGGGAGGTCCTCCAGCTCTTCTCGATCGGGCTCTACAAGCTCCACCCGGACGGCACTCTGCAGCTCGGCGAGTGGGGCTTGCCCATCGAGACCTACGACCAGAACGTGATCAAGGGGTTCGCCCAGGTCTTCACCGGCTGGACGCACGCCAACCAGGACCATTCCGAGGAGTGGCGCTTCTACTGGCCGGAGCAGGACTGGCGCAATGCCATGCAGGTCTGGCCGGAGCACCACTCGTCGAGCAGCAAGCTCCTCCTGAACGGCGTGACCCTGCCCGCCGGGCAGACCGCCCAGACCGACATCGCGATGGCGCTGGACAACATTTTCCAGCATCCCAACGTCGGGCCGTTCCTCTGCCGGCAGCTCATCCAGCGCCTGGTCACGAGCAACCCGAGCCCGGCGTACGTCTATCGCTGCGGGCAGGCGTTCGCCAACAACGGCCAGGGGGTACGCGGCGATCTCAAGGCGGTGGTGCGGTCGATCCTCCTGGATTGGGAGGCGCGGAGCCCAGACGTGCTCGGCCAGCCCGGCTACGGCAAGGTGCGCGAGCCGGTGCTGCGCTTCGTGGCCATGCTGCGCGCTTTGAAAGCCCAGGCGCCGGCGGACGGCCGGATCCGCTATTACTGGCAGTCGAGCGCCGAGTGGGGGCTGAACCAGAGCCCGCTTCAGGCGCCCACGGTGTTCAACTTCTTCGATCCGGCCTACGCCCAGCCCGGTCCCATCGCCGAGGGCGGCCTGGTCTCGCCGGAGCTGCAGATCATCAACGAGACGTCGGTGTTCGGCTCCACGAACTTCCTGCACCCGGTGATCTTCGAGGGCTATACCGACGACGACTCGAACGTCGTCCTGAACTACTCATATTTCACGGGCGCCGGCAGCGACTCGGTGCTCCTCGACCGGGTGAACCTGATCTTCTACGCCGGCCAGTTGTCAGCGGAGACGCGCGCCATCTTTGCTGAAGCCCTGGCCGATTCCGACTTCCCCGACGATCCGCAGGAGCGGGTCAGCACCCTGCTCTGGCTGGTGAGCCTCTCACCCGAGTTCATGGGGCAGCGATAGGAATCAATCTATGAGCGATCGAGAGCAGCCCCGCGACCTTTCCCGCCGCCAGTTCCTGCGCGGCTCCGTCTGCGCCGCCGTGGGCATGACATCGCTCGCGGCCACGGCTTTCGACATGCGGCGCATCGCCGCCGCCGCCCCGCTCGACGGCGATTTCAAAGCGCTGATCTGCGTGTTCCTCTACGGCGGCAACGACAGCAACAACGTCCTCGTGCCGCGCGGCACCGGCTACGCGGGCTACGCCGCGGCGCGGGGCGGCCTGGCTCTGCCCCAGGCTTCGCTCCGGACGATCACCCCGATCTCGGGCGGCGACGGCCGGCAGTGGGGGTTGCACCCGAACCTGAGCGGGCTTCAGAGCCTGTTCGCGCAGCAGCGGCTCGCGCTGGTCGCCAACGTCGGCCCCCTGGTCGCGCCGGTCACTCGCGCCGAGTACCTCGCGGGTTCGGCCGCGCTGCCGCCGCAGCTCTTCTCGCACAGCGATCAGACCATGCACTGGCAGACCGCGATCCCCGACCAGCCGGGCCGCAGCGGCTGGGGCGGACGCACCGCCGATCTGTTGGACGCGCTCAATACCAACGCGCAGGTCGCGATGTCGATGTCGCTCGCGGGCAACAACACGTTCCAGATCGGAAACACCGTGACCCAGTACCAGGTCTCGCCGGGCGGCAGCATCGGATTGGGCTGGTATTACGATGGCAACGAGTGGAACCATCCGCCGTCCATCGCCATCCGCAAGCTGATGGCACGGAGCTATGGAAACCTTTTCCAGCAGGGCTACCGCAACGTGTTCCAGCGCGCGATCGACCAGGACCGCGTGCTGGCCGGCGCCCTCGACGCGGCGCCGCCGATCGCCACCGTCTTCCCGAACACGGACCTGGGCGACCAGCTCCGCATGATCGCGCGCCTGATCTCGGTGCGCGAGGCGCTCGGGCTGCGCCGCCAGGTCTTCTTCTGTGCCGCTGGTGGTTACGATCTGCACGACAGCCAGGTGGGGGCCACGGCGCAGGTGGGTGCGCACGCCGATCTGCTCACCGAGCTCGACGGCGCGCTCTCGGCCTTCTACGGCTCGACGGTCGAGCTGGGCGTGGCGAATGAAGTCACGGCCTTCACCGCCTCGGACTTCGGCCGCACCTACATCAGCAACGGCGAGGGCTCGGACCACGGCTGGGGCTCTCACCACTTCGTTATGGGAGGCGCGGTCGCGGGAGGCCGCTTCTACGGCCAAGTGCCGACGCTCGCCGTCGACGGCCCCGACGACTCCGGGGAGGGGCGCTGGATCCCCACGATCTCGGTGGACGAGTATTCCGCGACGCTGGCGAAGTGGTTCGGGGTGTCCTCGGGAAATCTGGGGCTGGTGTTCCCCAACCTGGGGCGGTTTGATAATCCGGATCTGGGGTTCCTGGGGTAGGGGTGAGGGCTCAGCCCCAGCCTTCGTCGCCGAAGAACGGCTGCGCCGCCATCTCCGGCCGGGCGAGGTCGGCAATGAGCGCGGCCACGCCGGGCTCCCCCTTATAAAGACTGTCGGCCGCTTCCGAGAAACGGACAACCTCCACGGCCGCGGACTCGGCAAGGTCTCTCGCCCGCTCCAGCCAGATGTCTCCCCCGCCACAGCGCCAGAAGTCGAGCAACGCGTAAGCGCGGCCGGCCAGGCCGCAGCAGAGGCTCGCGTTGCGGTCCGAAGCTTCCCACGAGTTCCAGGCCGCGCCTTCCGCGAAGGCCATCCAGGCGGGATCGTTCAGTTCCTTTGAAGCCAGCGTCCAGAGGTGGACGAAGCCGGCGCTGCCGTTGCACCAGCCGGGCATGTGGGCGCCCGGGCCCGTACCGTTGTCACGCCACGGCCAGCGGAGGCCCCTACCCCAGCTCCGGGCGCAGCCCGCCAGCTCCGCCAGGCGCTCTTCCAGCCCCTCAGGCCGAGGCGAGCCGGCGGACCGGCACCAGCGCAGCGTGGCATAGAGATAGCCGGCCCAGCCGTGGGCCATCCCGAGATTGACCCAGCTGATATCGGTGGGGGCGGCGCGGGCGATCGGCGGCTGCTCGGCGATCTCGGTCCAGAGGTCGCGCACCAGACCGTCCCCCAGCTCCCGCAGGCGCCTGGCTAGCTCCTCCTCCGCAGTGCCCAGGGTATCGAGCAGCATCGAGGCCGCGAGCAGCACGCCGGAGCGTCCCAGGGTCAGGTCGGGGTTCGGGCAGGGCTGGGCCACGGCCTCCAGGAAGCCCGCGACTGCCCGGCGCTGGACGCCGAGGTCGCCCTGGGCATGGGCCACCAGCGCCTGCATGGCCCGCGGCCCGCTCGGCGTGTGGTAGGGGGTGACGAGTCCCAGGGTCTCGCGGTCAAGCTGTTTGCCCGCGTTGTAGAAGCCCTCATCCGGGCTCGTCGATGTAGCTTTGACCGCCCACAGGTCGGCCCGGGAGAGCAGCTCGGCATCTTCCTGGGTCATCGCGATGCGGTACAGGGTGCACGCCGCGCCCGCCGCGCCATAGTTGATCGACAGCTTCGGCGCCTCGGGGAAGCCCTCGCGGAACAGCGCTCCGTCCGGCCGCAGGCGGTCGAGCACGCGGCCGAACAGGGCGTTGGACTCCGAGCTCGCCTTGCGCGGCGCTGCCGGCGCGGGGGGCTCCACTCCGGCGAAGGCTTCAGCCAGCGCGGCCATGGAGAGGAAGCGCTCCTCCGGGGCTTTGGAGAGGGCTCGCGCCAGGATCGCCTCGACCTCGGGCCACGACGCCGCGCCGCGCTCCACGAAGGGGAGCGGCGGCTCTTCCGCGATCTGGCGCAGCATCTTGTCCTTCTCCAGGGAGAAGTCGCGGTAGTGGGCGCCGGTCAGGGAGTAGTAGAGGAGCGCCGCAACCGCGTACTGCTCCGCCGCGGTCGAGGCTTCGGGAGGGGTCTGGCCGGCCCGGACCGGCACCGCGTACTCGGGCTCGAAGAAGAAGGCCACGCCGCCGCGCCACGGGCGGGGGATGCTGGCGGGGCTCGCCTCCCAGCGGGCGATGCCGAAGTCGATCAGGCGGGCCTCGCCGGCCGCGGAGACCAGGATGTTGCGCGGATGGACGTCGCCATGCACCACTCCCCTGTCCTGCAGGCGCACGTAGGCGTCGAGGACCGAGCGGGCCAGGGCGAGCAGCCCGGCACGGTCCTGCCCTCGCCGCAGCTCCGCGGCGGCAGCGTAGCCGTCGACCCCAGGGCACCATTCGATTGCGAGGTAATGCCGGCCGTGGACCTCACCCTGCGCGAGGAGACGTGGAGCTATTTCTCCCGCCAGATGCTCCAGGATCGCGGCTTCCCGGGCAAAGTCGTTGGCGACGCGGCCGGCCGCCTGGGGCCGCTCGATCTTGAGGGCAGCCGTACCGTCAGAGGACTTCACCTGATACAGCTCCGTGTCCTCCAGGCCCTGCACGCACTCCAGGACCTCGAAGCCGGCGATCTCCTCACCGGGCTTGAGCGACTCCTGGATGGCCCCGGCGTCGTCCGAGCCCTCGGAGACCAGGAAGCCCGAGGCCAGCAGGCGTTCCAGCAGCGGGTACGCCTCCTCCAGCGTGGTCTCCGGATCGAGCGAGCGCTCGCGGCTGAACCGGATCACGGCCTCGACGATCGTGACCGGCTCGCGGAACTGGCCGAGCAAGTCGGCGGCTCCCGCGTCCACGATGCGCGACGGCGTGCGCGACCGCGGCCGGGTGACGGCGTAGTCCCCCTCTTCCCAGGTGAGCTGGCGCCGCACGTCCTCCGGCAGCTCCGCCACGGGCAGCAGCATCACGTCCGGAGGGAGGACCAGGGGGTCGGTGATCGGCATTGCGTCAGCTCCTCTTCCAGAGCAGGGCGCCGGGGGTCCAGGTGTCGGTGTCCACGCCTTCGAGGCGCACGCGCTCCAGGGCGAAGCGCCACGGTTCAGGCTCGGAGCGTGCCGAGAGCAGGGCGCGAGACAGCCGGTGAGTCAGCCAGAGGCGCCAGCTCTCGCCGCCGCCGAAGGAGGTCTCGTCCCGCGGCGGATCGACCCCCCAGGAGAGGAGGCCGTTGCCGCCGATCTCGGAGGTGAACGGGACCCCTTGCGCGGGGATGCCGGACAGGCGGGTCTCCAGGGCCTCGGCCGCGGCTGCCAGACGCTCGAAGCTCGGGAAGTAGGAGACGATCTTGTCGGCGCGCAGGATGCCCAGGGCATCGGCCCCCACCTTGAACTGGGCCGCCTTCGCCGCCGCCAGCGCCTCCAGGATGTCGCCGAAGCTCTCGGGAAGCGCCTCCGGCATCGGACTGATGTAGAGCTTCCAGGTCGCGCCGCCCCCGGAGAGGTCGCTATGTTGACGCGAGCGCCAGCTCAGCCACCAATCGGCGGGGCCGCCGGTCCGTTCCCAGCTCCGGTCGAGGAGAGAACGCCTTGGTCCTCCGGGCCCTCCGGATCCAATACCGAGCCAGGCGAGCACCTGATCCCCCTTGGGGAGGAGCCGCTTCCAGGCCGGCGTCAGGGGCCGGCGGTTGTACCCGTAGAGACGGAAGGAGAGGGCGAGCGGGTCGTCCTCGGCGAGGTCCTGGGCGTAGCGCAGGGCTGCGAGAGAGATCTCGGCGAGCCGGCCTCCCGCGCCTTTCGATCCGGACCGACGGTCTCCGGCCAGCGCGAACAGCGCCAGGGCCGGCGCTCCCGAGACGAAGCGGCCTTCCTGCTCGACCTCCAGGATGGCGTCGGCCACCAGGCGTGCCACGACCCGGAGCGTGCCATCGCCGAGCATCGTCCGCATGTAGGACGGCAGCGGCCCGGGCTCGCGCAGGGTGAGGAAGAGCAGCGCGGTCTCGCGGTCCACCGACTTGACGCCGAGAGCCGCGGAGAGCTCGCGAGGCCGCAGGATGCCGTAGAAATCCGGGTCCTTGCGCAGCTCGGCGAGCGCCTCCCGCTCCTTGGGATCAAGACGGTCGAACAGCACCAGCTCGAAGGCCGGGTTGGCGCGGAAGCCGCGCCGGAGGATGTCGAAGGATTGCATGCGTTCGGGCCGGCGTCCTGAGGGGCGGCGCCGGCCGGTCAGCCTCCTCGGATCAGGTGTTGACCGACTGCCGGAGCTGCGCCTGGAGGAGGGTCAATCCTTCCCACGGCATGGCCACGCGCACACCCGTCGGGTTCGTCAACGACGGGTTCGGGCACTGGGGCTTCGAAGGAGCGGGGCAATTCGGCTGCGAGGGAGCGGGACAGCCGTTGCTGGCCAGCACGTCGACGAGGAGATCCGAATACCTGAAGGCCACGTTCACCTCCTTGCGATTGGATTCGCTGTGAGAGTTCGCCACGACTATACCCGTTTCAATCCAGATCGATCAACCAGACGTCCCCCTCGTCGCTGCGCCGCACGAGGTAGAGGTGGCGGGCGTCGCGGCTGGCGTTCGCGAACAGGTAGGCGGAGCCGGCAGGCGCCGTCAGGATCTCGCGGTCCTGCCGGGTGCGCAGGTCGAAGGCACGGATGGCGCCGCTCGCCGGGTAGAGCAGCACGGGGAAGCCTGGAAGCCACATCGGGCTCTCTCCGCGATCTGTCAGGCGGTCGAACCGGCGGGTCCCGGGCGAGTAGAGGACGATCCCGGGGAGAGGGTCGCCGTCCTTGCGCGTGAGGACCCCGGCCAGGCCGTGCGGCGACCAGGAGGTCGCCCCGAAATCACCATCGAGCCGGTTGGAGCCCGGGAGGGGCTGGAGCACCCTCTCGGCCAGCGGCCGGGACAGGTCGACGAGCTTCGTGCCCGCGCGGCTGCACGCCACTTGCCGGCCGTCGGGCGACCAGATGAAATAGCCCGGCTGCTGGTCGGAGGTCTGCGTGATCTGCTCGGTCCGGCTGCCATCGGGCGCAATGGTCCAGGCGTCGTATCGCCCGCTGCGGCTGGAGTAGAAGAGGATGAGCCGGCCGTCCGGCGACCAGCGCGGGATACGGTCGCGGTGCTCGTCACGGGTGAGCTGCCGCAGGCCGGAGCCGTCCGGATGAACGAGGAAGAGGTCCTCCCGGGGGGCCAGGGTGTCGAAGACGAGCCACTGGCCGTCGGGCGATGGATCGACGGTGCGGACGGCCTTGGCGCCCAACGGGATCGGGATCGCCTCCCCGGGCGCGAGCCGCCCGGGGTCGAAGGCAACGGTTTCCAGGGAGTCCCGGCGCTCGTCCGTGGCATAGGAGACCCGCTTGCCGTCCCGGGACATGCTCAGGAACCGGATCGACTGGGACGAGGAGGTCACGGGCTCCGGATCTCCGGCAATCCGGCCGGAGTCCTGGTCGATCCGGATCCGCCAGACGTTCAGGCTGCCGTTGCGATCGCTGAGGAAGTAGAGCCGGCCGCCGTCGGGAGACCAGATCGGGTTCCAGTTCAGGAACCTGTCCGACAGGACCTGAACTGCCGTGCCGCCCTCGGCCGGCACGGTCCAGAAGCTCCGCTCCGCGGCTTCCGAGGACAGCCCCCAGTAGACGATGCGGCGGCCGTTCGGGGACCAGCTCGGCTGGACCCCGTCCCCGCGCACGAGCAGGTGCCGCTCGCCGGTGTCGAGGCTGATGCGCCAGAGTTGGCTCTCCGAGGTCCGGATGCCCGGCTCCACGATCCCCTCGGTCGCCACCGCGAGCTGCTTGCCGTCCGGCGACCAGGCGGGGTTGTAGCCGAAGTCGGCGAGGCGGCGCACGGACTCGCCGGTCGCCCCCATGACGAAGATGCCGCCGCCCTCGCGCTCCGAGCGGAAGGCGATCTGCTGCCCGTCCGCGGAGAACGCCGGCTGCGTGTCGGCCCAGGGTGTGTCGGGCGTCAGGTTGATGGGATTGCCGCCGCCGACGCGCTGGAGGTAGATGTCCGAGCCGCTTTCGGCCGCCTTCACGTACACGAAGTAGTTGCCATCCGGCGAGAGGCTCGGATAGGTCTCGCTCCCGTCCTGCTCCGTCAGCCGGGTGAAGGTCGCCTGGACCGGCGCCGCGTGCTCGCTACGGCCGGAGCGCAACAGGTAGCCGCCGAGAGCGGCGAGCACCAACAGGGCAGCCGCCGCGGCGTACCAGGGCCATGGCGTGCGCCGAGGGGGCTGGACCGCCACGGTCGCCTGCGTGTGCAGGGAGCCCGACGAGACCCCCGCCAGGGGCCGCAGGTCGGCGACGGCCGCGTCCGCGGTGGGATAGCGGCTCGCCACGTCCTTGGCGAGCAGCCGCTGGATGACGCTCACCAACTCGGGCGGCGCATCCGGCCGCAGGCGGATCAGCGGCTCGGGCTCCTGCTCCAGGATCGCCTGCCGCAACCCCGACTCATGGTCGCCAAGAAATGGGCGCCGGCCCGTGACCATCTCGTACATCACCACACCCAGGGCCCAGAGGTCTGTGCGGCCGTCCACCTCGGTGCCGCGCATCTGCTCGGGCGACATGTAGGCCGGCGTGCCCAGGGTGCTGCCGGTGCGGGTCAGCCCGGCCTCGCCGGCCAGCTTGGCGATGCCGAAGTCCAGGATCTTGACTACGCCGTCGCCGGTGACCATCAGGTTCGCCGGCTTGACGTCGCGATGGATGATCCCCTGGCGGTGGGCCTTGGCCAGACCCTTGCTCACCTGCAGGGCATAGTCGACCGCCTCGGCCAGCGGCAACGGTCCGCGCTCCACCTTGCGCCGCAGGGTCTCGCCGTCATAGCAGGGCATGGCGAGATAGAGCTGGTGGTTCTCGGTCTCGCCCACGTCGTAGACCGTGCAGATGTTGGGATGATCGAGCGCCGAGGCGGTGCGCGCCTCCTGAAGAAAGCGGGCCTTGGCCACCGGGTCCCGGGTCAGCTCGGGGGGCAGGAACTTGAGCGCCACGGTGCGGCCGAGCCGCGTGTCTTCGGCGCGGTAGACGATGCCCATGCCGCCGCCGCCCAGGATCTCGCCCACGCGGTAGGGACCGACCTCCCGCGGCACCACGTTGAACATGGTCACGGGCGGCAGTTGGTCGGGCCAGTGCGAGAAGGTCGGCACCGAGACCTTGCTGCTGCTGCCGCGGAGAAAGCCCCGGAGGTCGGCACGCAGGTCGTCGGCCCGCGGGTAGCGCTCGCCCCGCTTCCGCGCCAGGGCGCGGGCCGTGATCCGGTCGAGCTCCGCGGGCACGCCCTCGCGCAGGGCCGAAGGCGGGATCAGCTCGGCAGTATTTGCGACATTGGCCAGCGCCCCGCCCGGGAAGGGCCGCTGGCCCGTCAGCATCTCGTAAAAGATCACGCCGAGCGACCAGACGTCCGCGCGGAGATCGGCCGGTTCCCCGCGGAGTTGCTCGGGCGCGCGGTAGGCGAGGAGGCCGGCCGGCGTGTCCTCGCCGGTAATGCGGGTGCGGTCGTCCAGGGAGGCGATGCCGAAGTCGAGGATGCGGGCCTGGCCGTCCGAGGTCACGAGGACGTTGGACGGTTTGAGATTGCGGTGGACGAGGCCGTGCTCGTGGGCGCGGGAGAGCCCCGACGCGACCTGGCTGGCGAGGTCGACGGCCACCTCGGTTTTGAGAGGGCCGCGGGCGATCTTCGCGGCCAGGGTCTCTCCTTCGAGGAAAGCCATGGCCACGAACAGGCGGCCGTCCTCGGTCTCGCCGACCTCGTACGTCGGGCAGATGTTGGGGTGCTCCAGGGCGGAGGCGGCAGCGGCCTCGCTGGCGAGGTGCAGGCGGTCCTCTTCGCGGCCGACGGCGGGCAGGAGCTTGAGCGCGACGAGGCGCTCGAGCTCCAGGTCCTGGGCCTTGAACACGGCACCCCCCCTCACGCCTGCGGCGAGGCGCTCGAGGAGGCGGTAGTGGGATACGGTCGTGCCGATCAACCGGGAATTCCAAGCATCGCCCGGCTGCGCGTCCATGACAGGGCTCGAAGGCTCACTTCGGGCCGAAGTCTACTACAGCGGCAATGGGGCGAGCGCCTCGCGGAGCTGGGCCTGGAGGAGGTCCAGGCTCCGCTTCTTGCCGCCTGGAACGTCGTCCTGGGGATTCGCCGGCTTGTGGGACTTGCCCTTGCACCCCGGGTTCGCCTGGGTGGGCCTGCAGCTACCGCCGGGGCACAGGACATCGGGCGAGGCAGGCATGCACGGGCCCGGCGCTCCTGCCATCAGGTGGATGGTGATCTCGTGGATGCGGAAAGCCATCTCATCTCCTCCAATCTGAGCGTTTCAAGGTAATCAAGAAAAGGATAGCTCATCTCGGGGGCGACATCATCCAGATGTCTCCCTCATCCTCGTGGCGGACGAGGAGCAGCCGCCGATCGTCGCGGCTCACGCTCACCCACTGGTAGTCGGAGTTGGGCGGGGACGCCAGCAGCTTGCGGGAGGAGCGCGCGGCCGTATCCAGCAGGAACAGGCTCCCTCCGTCGAGGTAGACGAGCCTCGGACTGCCGTGGAGCCAGGCCACGTACTTGCCGCGATCGGCGAGCCTTGCCAACCGCCGGGAGCCCAGGGAGTAGACGAAGATGCCGCCCACGTCCGTGTAGCCGGCCAGCCGCCGCCCGTCGGCAGACCAGGAGGCCGCGAGAAAGGTGGGCTCCGATCCGGCGAACGGCAGGGGCCTGGACACGCGGCGCCCGACCGGCTGCAGCAGGTCGACGATGGACGTGCCCAGAAACCCGCGGCTGAACGCCAGCCGCCGGCCGTCGGGAGACCAGATCGGGTTGAAGACCGGCACGGGGAGACGGGTGAGCTGCTCCAGCCCGGAGCCGTCCGGGCGGATGCGCCAGGCCTCGTACTTGCCGCTGCGGTTGGAGTAGAACAGGATCGACGCGCCGTCGGGCGACCAGCGCGGCATGCGGTCCTTGTGGACGTCGTCGGAGAGCTGGAGCCGCCCGCTGCCGTCGGCGCGGACGACGAACAGGTCCTCCTGGGGTGCCTTGGTGTCGAAGACGATCCACTCCCCATCCGGAGAGAGGTCGGCCGAACGGACGGCCCAGGAGCCCTGGGTTACCGGCGCCGGCCCGCCGGCGATCTCGCCGCGCTCGGGATCGAACGCCACCAGCTCGGCGTTGGCGCTCCGGTTGTCGGTCGCATAGACGAGCCGACCGCCGGCCAGGCTCAGGCCGGCGATCGACTCCGTCGGCGCCCAGAGCGGCTCGGGCTCGTCCAGCGCCCTGCCTGTCTCCTCGTCGACCCGGACCCGCCACAGGCTCATGCTGTCTCCGTTGTCGCGGATGAAATAGAGATGGCCGTCGGGCGACCAGACGGGGTTCGAGGTGTTGCCCTCGCCGCCGGAGAGCCGCAGCGGATCGCCGCCCTCCTTGCGGGCGGTCCAGATGGCGCGCTCGCCGCTACTCGCCGCGATGCCCCACCAGGCGATCCGCCGCCCTTGCGGAGACCAGCTCGGCTGGACCGCATCCGCCCGGGTCACGAGCACCGGCTCCCCGCCCGCGGCGCTCACCCTCCACAGGCTGCTTTCCGACCTGCCAGGATCGGCGCGCTGGGCGGCATAGGCGATCTCGGTCCCGTCCGGGGACCAGGCCGGGCTGTAGCCTGCGTGGGTGAGCCGGCGCGGGGATTCGCCCGTGGAGCCCATCACGAACAGGCCGCCGCCATCCTTCTCGGAGCGGAAGACGATCCGGGTGCCGTCCGGGGAGATCGCGGGCTCGGAGTCGTCCTGCGGGTGCCCCTCCG
This sequence comes from Acidobacteriota bacterium, assembly GCA_034667225.1. GTDB lineage: Bacteria > Acidobacteriota > Thermoanaerobaculia > Multivoradales > UBA5704 > DATMER01. The sequence continues at coordinate 39,577 of JAXDKG010000063.1, read as the reverse complement.
TCAGGTTCCGGGGGTTGTCGCCGCCCACCCGCGCCCAGAAGATGTCCGTGTCGCCGGTGTCGCCGCCGTCCTGCTTGACGTAGACGAAGACATCACCCCTTGGGGAAAGCGAGGGTTGCCGCTCGCTGCCCGGCTCGCGGGTGAGCCGGACCGGCGCGGCAGCCCGGGCGGGCGCAGGCTCCCCGCGGAAAAACCAGAGGACTGCAAGGACGGCAAGGACTCCAAGGACACTAAGGACCAGGAGGACGGAGAGGCGCCGGCGCGGCAGCTCCGCCGGGGGCCGGCCGGTCGTGGGCGGGCCGCCGAGGGCGCGCAGGTCGGCCAGCAGGTGCTCGGCCGACGGGTAGCGGTCGGCGAGGTTCTTCTTGAGCAGCCCGGCGATGATGCGCTCCAGCCCGGCCGGCGCGTCGGGCCGCCAGCGGCGCAGCGGCGCCGGCTCCTCGTGGAGCACGGCGTGGACGATCCGCGGGTCGCTCTCCGCCTGGAACGGCGCCTGGCCGGCCAGCATCTCGTAGAGGACCACGCCGAGCGACCAGAGGTCGGTGCGGTGATCGACCTCGCCCCGTGCCTGCTCGGGCGACATGTAGGTGGGAGTGCCGACGCAGAAGCCGCTGCGCGTCAGCCCCATGGCGCCGGCCAGCTTGGCGAGCCCGAAGTCGAGGATCTTGACGATGCCGTCGCCGGTCACCATCAGGTTCGCGGGCTTGACGTCGCGGTGGACGATCCCTTGGCGGTGCGCCTTGGCGAGCCCCTGGGCCGCCTGCTTGGCAATGTCCACCGCCTCCTCGACCGGCAGCGGCCCGCGCTGAATCTTCTGCTTGACCGTCTCGCCGTCGTAGGCCGGCATGGCCAGGTAGAGCCGATCGTCTTCGATCTCACCTACATCATAGATCGTGCAGACGTTGGGATGGTCGAGGGCAGAAGCGGCGCGCGCCTCCTGCAGGAAGCGGGACTTGGAGACCGGGTCGCGGGTCAGCGTCGGCGGCAGGAACTTGAGGGCGACGGTGCGCTGGAGGCGGCTGTCCTCGGCCTTGTAGACGACCCCCATGCCGCCGCCGCCGAGATGGCCGTCGATCCGGTAGTGATCGACCGTGCGGCCGATCATTGGATCGGCGGGGTCTGCGCTCGCTTCCTCGCGCGGGACGGGCCACTGGCGGGCCGGAGCCGGGATCGCCGGCTCGGTCGCTCCCGGCTCGCGATCGGACGGCTTTTCCATGACGGCTCGTGGGGGCTTCTTTCGACCTCAGTCTACCAGAAGCTCCCCGAACCTTGAACGCCGCTACTTCCTGCCTTTGGCGGCCTTCGTCGCCTGCTTCGCAGGCTTCTGCAGAGTCTTCTTGTGCTGCTGCAGCTCTTCGAGGGCCTCCCGGAGGCGCCGCTCGAGATCGTCGGCCTCCTCCGCGGTCGTGGGCAGTCCGGCCGCCCCCGCCGCCGCCGCGCGCTCCTGCGCCTCGACCTGTTGCAGGGCCTGCTGGAGCTGCTGCTTCAGGGCACTCAGATTCTCCGAGCCCCGCGCCGCCGCCGGCATGGTCAGAGTCCCGCAGATCGTGCCCGTCGTCGCGATCATGGCCGCGTAGATGGGGGTCGGGGTGAGCGAAAGGGTCGGGCAGACTCCCGTCGTGTCGCCGGTCCCGGCAAACTGGGCTGCGGGAATCGAAAGGGTCGGGCAGGTTATGTTCGCCGGCTCGATCGAAAGGGTCGGGCAGGTCACATTCGCCCGCTCGCCGGCGCCGACAACTTCAACCATCAAATCCTTGAATCTGAATGCCATATGTCACCTCCTCCAAGATCAATCGTTTGTAGTACCCGAACATAGTGGGATACGCAGGAGATCAACCCGGCCCGCCACCGGCGTTCTCGTCCTGCATCGAGAGCATCCAGATGTCCGCCTCGTCGATCGACCGCGTCGTGTACAGGGTGCGGCCGTCCGGGCTCACGCGCACCCGGACGAAGCTGGAGTTCGGCGCCGGGGTCATCAGCTCTTTCCGCTGCCGCGTCTGGACGTCGAAGAGGATGACCTTCCCCTCGTCGACATAGATCAGCCGGCGGCCGTCGGGCAGCCAGGCGGGGACCCGTCCCCGGTCGGCCAGCTTCTCGAAGCGGCCGGAGTCGAACGAGTAGGCGAAGAGTCCTGGCATGTCGGACCCGTCGCTCCCCTGGATGGTGCCGGCCAGCCGGCGGCCGTCCGCGGACCAGGACTCGGCCGCCAGGGTTTCTCCGCCGGGACCCACAGGCGGCAGCCGCACGGGAGCCCGCTCGGCGAGCGGCTTGTCGAGGTCGATCAGCACCGCGGCGCCGTAGTCCATGCCGGCAGCCAGGCGCTTGCCGTCGGGCGACCAGAGGGGGGCCAGGATCTGCGGCTGGTTGTCCGTGAGCTGCTGCAGGCCGCTGCCATCCGCCTGGATCGTCCAGGCCTGATAGAGCCCGCTGCGGTTCGAGTAGAAGAGGATCCGCGTGCCATCCGGCGACCATTGCGGCGCCCGGTCGCGGTGGGGGTCATTGGTGAGCTGCAGCAGGCCGCTGCCGTCCCTGCGGATGACATACAGGTCCTCCTGCGGCACGGCGGTGTCGAAGGCGATCCACTGGCCATCCGGCGACACGTCGGCGAAGCGCACGGCCTTCGAGCGCGTCCCCAGCGGCTCTGGCGGCCCCGCGACCTCCCCGTGGGCCGGATCGAACGGCACGGCGTCCACGGCGAACCTGCGGTCGCGAACCTCGTAGGCGATCCTCCGCCCGTCCCCGGCGATGCTCGGCAGGCCGCTCCAGCGGGAGGGCGTGGTGATCGCCTCCGGCTCTTCCCGCGGCGCGCCTGACCGTTCGTCGATCGCCACCCGCCAGAGGTTCATGATGCCGCCGCGGTCGCTGACGAAGTAGAGATAGCGCCCGTCCGGCGACCAGGCCGGGCTCCAGTTGAGCGGCCCCCCCGCGACCGCGCGCACGGGCTCGCCGCCCTCGACCGGGATCGTCCAGATGATCCTCTCCGCATTGTTGCCCAGCCCCCAGTAGGCGATCCGGTAGCCGTGCGGGGACCAGCTCGGCTGCACCGCGTCGCCGTTCGAGAGGAGCCGCTTCTCGCCGTCGGCGACCCGGATCCCCCAGAGCTGGCTCCGCGACGTGCGCTGGAACGGCTCGGAGATGCTCTCGCTCGCAACGGCGATCTCCTTGCCATCGGGAGACCAGGTGGGATTGAAGCCGAAGTCGGTGAGGCGGCGCACCGACTCCCCTGTCGCTCCCATCAGGAAGATGCCGCCGCCGTCGCGCTCCGAGCGGAAGGCGATCTGGCTGCCATCGGGCGAGAACGCGGGCTGCGTATCGGCCTCGGGCGAGCCCGGGGTGAGGTTGAGCGGGTTCTCCCCTCCGAGGCGCTGCAGGTAGATGTCCGTGCCCTCGAGGGTCGACTTGGCGTAGACGAACTCGTCGCCCCCTGGCTTGAGGCTCGGGAACGACTCGCTCCCCTCCTGATCGGTGAGCGCGGCGAACTGCACCTGCAGCTGCCCGCCTCGGCGCTCGCCGAGCCAGCCGCCCGCGCGCAGGAGCAGGATCAGCCCGATGAGGATCACCGCCGCAGCAGCAGCCAGCGCGGGCATCCGCCACCAGGGCCGCCGCCCCGGCAGGCCGCCGAACGGGACGCGGGTGAGCGTGCTCGTGACGCCGGAGAGCGCGCGCAGGTCGGCGATCACCGCGTCCAGGTTCGGGTAGCGGTCGGCGGGGTCCTTGGCGAGCATCTTCTTGAGGATGCGCTCGAGCTCGGGCGGCGCCTCGGGGCGGAGCTTGCGCACCGGCTCGGGCTCCTCGGTGAGCAGGGCGTAGATGATCCCCTGGTCCGTGTCGGCGCGGAACGGCGGCCGGCCGGTGACCATCTCGTAGAGGACCACGCCGAGCGACCAGAGGTCGGTCCTCTGGTCGACCTCGCCGCGCGCCTGCTCGGGAGACATGTAGGACGGCGTGCCCAGGCAGAAGCCGGCGCGGGTCAGGCCGGCGGCGCCCGCGAGCTTGGCCAGGCCGAAGTCCAGGATCTTGACGATGGCGTCCCCGGTGACGATCAGGTTGGCCGGCTTGATGTCGCGGTGGACGATCCCCTGGCGGTGCGCCTTGGCGAGCCCCTGGCCGACCTGGATGGCGAAGTCGATGGCCTCTTCGAGGGGGAGCGGTCCGCCCTCGACCTTCCTCTTCAGGGTCTCGCCGTCGTAGGCCGGCATGGCAAGGTAGAGCTGGCCGTCCTCGGTCTCGTCCACCTCGTGGATCGTGCAGATGTTGGGATGCTCCAGCGCCGAGGCGGCGCGGGCTTCCTGAAGGAAGCGGGCCTTGGCCACCGGGTCCCGCGTTAGCTCGGGCGGCAGGAACTTGAGGGCGACGGTCCGTTCCAGGCGGAGGTCCTCGGCCTTGTAGACGACGCCCATGCCGCCGCCGCCGATGTGCTCCTTGACTACGTAATGCCCGATCGCCCGGCCCACCATCCCGCCGGATTTGCCAGGCTTGGCCCCCTCTCCCTGCCGAGGGGGGAGAGGGGGATCAACCCGGCTCGGCATGGGCATGGCCAGCACGGTCCCGCCCTGCTTCGCGAGCTGGCCGGTCTCCTCCACCGCCTGCAGGTCGGCGCGCATCTCGCCCGCGTCCCCGTAGCGGTCCTGAGGCTGCTTCGCCAGGGCGCGGCCCACGGCGCGCTCCAGCCCGGAAGGCAGGCCCGTGCGCCACCGGCTCAGCGGCGCCGGATCGCTGCTCCGGGCCGCATCCGCGCCCGGAAACGGGTGGCGGCCGGCGATCATCTCGTAGAGGAGGACGCCGAGGGACCACAGGTCGGCCCGCACGTCGGCCGGGCCGCCCTCCAGGCGCTCGGGAGCGAGATAGGAGCGGGCGCGCTCGGCCGCGCCGGGCAGGGAGCCCGCGCCGAAACCCACGACCTTGACCCGGCCCTTCGGGTCGACCAGCACCTGCGTCGGATCGAGCGCGCCATGGACGATCCCCTCGGTATGGGCGCTGGCGAGGCCCGCGGCGATCTGGGTGCCGATCTCCAGGACCTGCTCCAGAGCGAGCGGCCCGTGCGCCAAGCGGTCGGACAGGGGCTCCCCCTCGTCCAGGGCCATGGCCAGAAAGACGCGGCCGTCGTCGGTCTCCCCCACCTCGTAGACCGAGCCGATGTTCGGATCGCCGATCGAGGAGGCGCGGGACGCCTCGCGGGCAAAGCGCTTCCGGCCGGCCTCGTGGTCCACGCCGCCGCCCTCCGGCAGGAGCTGCAGCGCGACGAGTCGCTCGCGCTGGAGGTCCTGAGCCTTGTACAGGTCTTCCACGCCGCCAAGGCGCTCGAGGACCCGATAGTGAGAGACGACGCTGCCGATCAACGGTGAGTGTCCTGACTGGCCCCGCCCATAGCGCTACAAAATACGGTGAACGCAGGTAGTTAGTTGCCCGTGAGGAGAGAGTGTATCAGAGGGGGCCGCCGGGTTCCGGCCCCCGGGAAGGTCGGTCCTACACCTCGACCGTCTGCTCGGCAGGCGGCAGGCACCGTGCGTCGTCACAGAGCTGGAAGCGCACCGCCAGCCGCCCGTGGCCGCTCACCTCGCCCGCCACTTCCACCCGGCCGGTGTAGACCGCGAGCGGACGCCCATCGGCGAAGCCCGCCGCGACCTCCTCCCCCTGGGGGTACTGAAGGTTGCGCACCTTCGCCCCGCCCTCGGCGGAGACTTCGGTCGCCAGCAGGAACTCCTCCGAGGCCGGGTTCGCCTGGATGTGCCAGCCCGGCGCGACTTCCACGACCAGCCGGAACGGCTGCCAGCCATCCCCCTCTTGCCGATCCGCCAGCCTCACCGTCACCAGCCCTGCCGCGGCGCGGGCGAGCTTCTCCACCCCGCTGGCCTCGGCGGTGCGCTCGAACGCGGCGACCTCCTCCACGGGAGCATCGCCTGTCCCCATCTCGGCCCGGTGGTAGCGCCGCGCCGCGATGGACATCATGCGCGCACCCTCGGGCGATCCCTGCATCATGGCCGCGAAGGCCTGGAGCGAAGCGCGCGCCTCGCGCCGCCACGCTCTTTCACCAGTGCGCTCGGCCAGCTCCAGGAGGTTCAGGACCGCCACCGCGTTGCCCGCGGGAGTGGCGCCGTCGAACACGTCCTTGCTGCGGAACAGCAGGTCCGGGCTCTGCGCGGCCACGAAGAAGCCGCCTCCCTCGGGGTCGCGCAGCCGGCGGATCTGCTCCTTGGTCAGCTCCACGGCGGCGTTCAGCCAGGCCCCGTCACCCTGCGCCTCGTGCAGCGCCAGCAGGCCGCGCACCAGGAAGGCGTAGTCGTCCAGGTAGGCGGGGATCCGCCCCTGGCCCTGGCGCCACGAATGGAGGAGCACGCCCTCGGGCGAGCGCATCCGGTCGAGCACGAAGCGCGCCGCCGCGGCTGCGCGCTCGACCAGGGAGGCATCGCCCAGCACCCGGCCGGCCACGGCGAGGCCGGCGATGACCATGCCGTTCCAGTCGGCCAGGATCTTGTCGTCGGTCAGGGGCCGATCGCGGCGGGCGCGGACGATGAAGAGCCTCTCCTCCACGGCCTTGAGCTCCCGCAGCAGCTCGTCCGCGTCCATGCGCCGGCGGCCCGCGGCCTGCTCGAGCCGCTCCGGCAGGTGGAGGACGTACTCGTTCTCCTCGAAGAAGGGAGGACCGTCGAAGCCGAGGACCGGGGCCACGAAGGCGGCGTCCTCGCGCCCCAGGACCTCGAACAGCTCGTCCCGGGTCCAGACGTAGAAGGCCCCCTCGTGCCCGTGGGTCTCGGCGTCGATGGCGCTCCAGAAAGCCCCCTCGGGCGAGGTCATCTCGCGCTCGATCCACTGCGCGGTCTCGCGGACGATGCGCGCCGACTGAGCGTCGCCGGTGCGGGCGTGCTCGCGGGCGTAGATCTCCAGGAGCAGGCCGTTGTCGTACAGCATCTTCTCGAAGTGGGGCACCTTCCACTCGGCATCCGTGGCATAGCGGTGGAAGCCGCCGCCGAGTTGGTCGTAGATGCCGCCGCGAGCCATCTGGTCGAGCGTCGCCGAGAGCATCTCTCCCGCCTGCTCGTGCTCCCCGGCCATCTCCAGGCAGAGATAGAGGTTGGAGGGCGTCGGGAACTTGGGCGCGCCGCCGAAGCCGCCGTTGCGGGAGTCGAAGCGGCGGGTCAGGGCCTCCAGGGAGCGGACGGCGATCTCGGCACCCGGCGGGGCCGCGGCGGGCTGGACGCGCTGCTCCAGGTAGCGCCCCATGGCGCTCGCCATCTCCTCGGCCTGCATCACCACCTCGTCGCGGCGCTTCTGCCAGGCTTCCGAGAGCCCTTGGAGCACGCGGCCGAAGCTCGGCCGGCCGTGGCGCTCGTCGGGCGGGAAGTAGGTGCCGGCGTAGAACGGCTTCAGATCGGTGGTGAGGAACACCGAATTCGGCCAGCCTCCCTGGCCGGTGAGGATCTGGGTGGCGGCCATGTAGATCTCGTCGATGTCCGGCCGCTCCTCGCGGTCCACCTTGATGTTGACGAAATCGCGGTTCATCTGCTCGGCCACCGCGGGCGAGGAGAAGGACTCCCGCTCCATGACGTGGCACCAGTAGCAGGTGGAGTACCCGACGGAGACGAAGATCGGCTTGTCCTCGCGGCGGGCTTTTTCGAGGGCCTCGGGACCCCAGGGGTACCAGTCGACCGGGTTGTGCTGATGAAGAAGAAGGTACGGGCTGCTCTCGCCGGACAGGCGGTTGGTGTGGGTCGTGTCGTGCGCGCTCATGATGATTCCCTCCCCGCCCCTAACTTACCATTCCGAAGGCACCGGAGTGACGGGCTGGACCGGTCCGAGCGGGGCATCGCCGGGGTAGAGAACGCGCTCCAGGAAGAGCCCGGAAGGCGGCGCAGTCCATTCGGCGGGAAGCCCCTTCTTGCCGCGCGGCGGCTCGGCGGCCACCAAGGAGAGGAACGAGGCGCGGTCGAGCTCGCCCGCGCCCACCTGGACCAGCGTGCCCACCACCCGCCGGACCATCTTCCAGAGGAAGTGGGAGGCGGCGAGGCGCACGAGGATCAGGGCGCCATCGGCGACCACCTCGACCCCTTCGACGACCACGATCGTGCTCGGCTGCTCGGCGGGGCTCTCGCAGAACAGGCGAAAGTCGTGCCGGCCTGGGAGGGCAGCGGCGGCCTCGGCCATGCGGGCTACGTCGAGGGGCCGCTTGACCCACCAGACCCAGCGCTTGGCGAAGGCGGTACGGCGCCGTGAGATTTGGTAGAGGTAGGAGCGGGTGACCGCGGAATGCCGGGCGTGGAACTTGTCCGGCACCGCCGCCATGCCGAGCACGTGGATGTCCGGAGGCAGGAGGTCGTTGACCGCGCGCCGGAACGTTCCGGGCTCGACCGGCTTGGCCAGGCGCAGGTGGGCGACCTGGGCGAGGGCATGGACGCCGGCATCGGTCCGCCCCGACCCGCCGATCTCCTTGACCGCCCCGCCGGCCTCCTCGATCGCCCGGCGCAGCTCCCCCGTCACCGACCGCGCATTCTTCTGCTCCTGCCACCCGTGGTAGCGCGTCCCCTCGTATTCGATGTTCAGGCGGTATGTCGGCATGGGGGGATTATAGGGAGATGGGGCAAACGAACGGGTAGCTGCTCCAAACGAGTGGTTTGGCGGCTCCAACGGCTGGGTAGGCGGCTCAAACGAGCCGTTTGAGGCGTCTACCCGCTCGTTGGAGGAACCAACCCAGTGGTTTCCGGACTGCGCTCAGTCATTTCCGGACTCTATCCAGTCGATGCCGGCCCATACCCACTGGGTAGCTCGCGCAAACGAGCGGTTGCTGGCTCAAACGAGCCGTTTGAGGCGTCTACCCACTGGGTAGCTGCGCCCAACCACCGGGTAGATGGCTGAGGACCGATCCGCCCCCGTCCCGGCAACGTAGTACACTCCAGGCGCAATCACGTACAGGGAGACAACACCATGAAGAGAGTCCTGATCGCCATCGCCATCGTCGCAGGCATCGCCTTGCTCATTCCGGCCTTCGCCGCCGCCCACGACCACACCGCTGCCTCCTGGACCGGCTGGGTCACCGACGACAGCTGCGCCGCCAAGGGCGCCAACGCCGAGCACGCCTCCTGCGCCAAGAAGTGCCTGGACGGCGGCGGCAAGCTGGTCTTCTACAACTCCGCCGACGAGAAGATCTACAACCTCGACAACCAGAAGCTCGCCGAGGAGCACATCGGCCACCAGGTCGTCGTCAAGGGTACGGCCGAGGGCAGCTCCATCAAGGTGGAGTCCATCGAAGCTGCCCCGGCACAGTAAGAGCTCAGATCCGCATCTTGCGGGCGACCACCGTCGTATCTCCGTCCTGGACGGTCACCGCGCGCGGCAATCGAGCCTTGACGAGCGCCTCCCCCGCGGGAGGCAGGCCGGGGGACATGTCGTACACGTACCAGTCCAGGGGCTGGGCCGCGCCGAGGACGACCTCCATCTCGACCCCCTCCGGCGGCATCGTCAACATGGCGAGCTCGGTCCAGCTCCCCTTCATCGGGCCGGTCTTGTGGGAACCCCATAGCGGGACCTCCTGGCCTTCCACCTTCGCCGACTCGAGCTTCGCCTCCTCCGGAATCAGGATCCCCGCCGTCGGCGACTGGCGGTTGGAGGTCAGGAGCAGGCGGAGCCGGCGCTTGCCCCCGGCGGCCGAGTCCTCCAGCACCGACACCTGCGGCGCGTTCAGGTCCAGCCGAGGCGCCGGCGCCTGGAAGGCACGAAAGTACGGCGGCCCCCAGGGGTAGGCCATGACGGGCGCCTCTCCGAACTTCGCCACCTTCCGCATAGCCGCCGGGAATGGACGGTTGGTGCGCACCAGCCAGCGCGCCTCCGTGGAGCCGGCTTCCTGATAGTGCTGGATCGACGCCGACTGCGGCGTCTCCTCGCTGTAGGGAGCCGTGGCGAACGCCACGCCCGCGCTGACCAGCGCCAGGACCAAGGCGGCCGCCGGCAGCAGACGGCGGCCCAGCCGGCCGGAGCCCGGCACCAGGGGGGCCAGCGACGTGAACAGCGCCGCGGCGAGCGCGCCGATCACGACGAGCGCCGGCTTGCCGAGGCCGTCGTAGAGCGGCAGCAGGATCGGCATCCAGAGCAGGGCGGCGACCACGGCTGGTATCAGAGAAGCCGCCGGTTTCCTGGAGATCAGGCCCACGATCCCGGCGACCAGGGCAGGCACCAGGAACAGGTAGGAGATCCCCGGCGCGACGATCGCCAGCACCACCCCGAGGACCGACCAGCCGATCCAGACCCCGGACCAGAGCCCGGCCGACCCGGCCCGGCGCGAGACCGCCGCGGCCAGAGCGACTACCACGGCGAGCGCCAGCAGCCAGAAAGCCGCGATCTCGGGCTGCGGCCCATCCACCCAGAGCCCGGGCGTAGCACCGCCGATCGCCTTTGAAAGCCCCAAGGCGAGCAGCGCCGCCAACACCACTGCCCCGAGAAAGCCGAGCAGGCCGAAGAGCACTCCCTTCCCCATCCCATCGCGGCGGCGCCAAGACGCCAACACCACAAGGATCAGGGCGAGGATGGCGATGGCGAGCGTCCAGCCCTTGGGCCAGCGCACCACGCCGAAGCCGAGGACGTCGAAGAACACAGCGTCCGACCCGGAGACCATGAACCAGCTCCCCGTGGACAGCGCGCGCATCGCGGCCAGGGCGTTGTCCCCGTGATGCTGAAGGCTGGCGGGCGAAAGGTTTTCGACCGTGTCCTCCGAGGTGTGGTAGCGCGACGGCGAGCGGATGAAGGCGAAGTTCAGCCCGTGGTACTTCCGGTCCTTGCGGTTCTTGAACACGGTCAGGTCCGTGTCGTTCGGCAGGGCCTCGTAGATCGTGGCATAGAGCGAGCTGGTGATCGGGTGCGGCGCGGCGCCGGCATAGCGGTGGACCAGCAGGGCGTCGTCGCCGATGGTCTCGAACATCAGGCTCGGGCCCGAAGTACCGCGGGCCTCCAGGTTGACCACGGCCTCGACCTCCTCGGCCCACGGATGCCGGTTGACGAAGAGCTCGGCGCCGAGCAGCCCGATCTCCTCGCCGTCGGTGAGCAGCAGGATTACGGGGCGTTCCGGCGGCGGCCCCGCCTTCAGGGCGCGGGCGGTCTCCAGGACCGTGGCCACGCCCGACAGGTCGTCCCCGACGCCCGGCCCCGCCTGCACCGAGTCGTAGTGCGCCATGAGGAGGACGGCGCGGTCCTGCCCATCGAGGTGCTGAAACAAGCCCTTGCCCTTGAGGGGTACTCCCTGGCGGGCGACCACGTTGCGCACGAGCGCGCAGTTGCCTCCCGGGCTGCAGGCCACCCCCTCCTGGACCGTGGGCTCGTAGCCCACGCGCCGCAGCTCCGCCACGATCGTCTCGCGGATGCGGTCGTTGGCCGGGCTCCCCGAGGGGTGCGGGCTCCCGTCCCCGGCCAGGGCGCGGAGGAGGGCGACGGCCCGCGCGCCGGAGAACTCCGCGGCCGGCGCGTCCGCCCCCTTGGGAGCCGGCGGCTCGAGCCGCGCCCGGACCATCAGCAGCGCCAGCGCAAACAGCACCAAGCCTAGGACCAGGCCCCACGAACCTCTCTCCTCCCGTATCTCCTCCCGCACCGGCTTCGCGCTCATCGCCATGACCTTCTCCTTTGGACAGAGCTGGATTCTAGCCCACCGTTGACGCCGCAGCGTCTCCTCCTCTACTCTCGTGGCAACATGCCGATGGGTCAGGACGAAGTCCTCTTCGGGCGCATTGCGCTCCACTACAAGCTCGTGTCCCAGGACCAGCTCGCCGAGGCCAACTCGGCCTGGAGCCAGGAGGGCGGGCTGCGCGGCCTGGGCGAGATCCTGCTCGAGCGCGGCGTGCTCAACGTGCGCCAGCTCGAGCAGCTCCGCACGGTTCAGCGCGATTATCTGGCCAAGCAGAAGGCGCCGCAGCCCGGGCAGGCGGCGGTCTCCCCCGTTCCGGCTCCCGAGCCGGCTCCCGAGCCGGCCCCAACACCGGCCGCTCCCGCGCCCCAGACCGGCTGGCGCCAGGCCGCGCGCCGTCTCGACGCCCTGCTCACGATCGCCGTGGGTCAGGGGGCGAGCGACCTCCACCTGCACTGCGGCGCGCCGATCAAGCTGCGGCGCAACGGCGAGCTCCTCGACGTGGACTCCGAGTTCCTGGAGTCCGGCCTGTCCGACTCCCTGATCCGCGAGATCATGACGCCCGAGCAGCAGCGCGATCTCGACGAGCACGGGCAGATCGACTTCGCCTATACGATCTCCGGCGTCGGCCGCTTCCGCGGCAACGCCTACCGCCAGCAGCGCGGCCTCGACGCCGTATTCCGGGCCATCCCGCCGAACCCGCCGACGCTGGAAGAGCTGGGCCTCCCCTCGACGCTCGCGCGCTTCGCCAACTTCCACCAGGGCATGGTGCTCCTCACCGGGCCGGCCGGCTGCGGCAAGTCCTCGACGCTGGCCGCCATGGTCGACATCATCAACCGGGAGCGGCAGGACCACATCATCACCATCGAGGACCCGATCGAGTACATCCACCGCTCCCAGAAGTGCGTGGTCAACCAGCGCCAGGTCCTGCGCCACACGAATTCCTTCGCCCGCGCCCTGCGCGCCGCCCTGCGCGAAGACCCCGACATCATCGCCATCGGCGAGCTGCGCGACCTGGAGACGATCTCGCTCGCCCTCACCGCGGCCGAGACCGGCCACCTCGTGCTCGCCACCCTGCACACGAACGATGCCATCCGCACCATCAACCGCATCCTGGGCGTGTTCCCGCCGTCGCAGCAGGAGCAGATCCGCACCATGGTCTCCGAGTCGCTGCGCGCCGTGATCTCGCAGCGGCTGGTGGTCAAAGCTGATGGCAGCGGCCGCGTGCCGGCGCTCGAAGTGCTGGTCTGCAACAAGGCGGTGGGCAACCTGATCCGGGACAACAAAACCTTTCAAATCAAATCGGTGCTGCAGACCGGCAGCTCGCAGGGCATGTGCCTGCTCGACGCCTCGCTCGCCGACCTCGTCAAGAACAAGGTCATCACCCGCGAAGAGGCCATGCGCAACGCCGAAGACCCGGCGAAGTTTGCCAATTAGGAAGTCATTAGGAACAATCGATGGCACCCCGGCTGCACGAGCTCTTCCAATACCTGAAGGACAACAAGGGATCGGACCTCCATCTGGCCGCGGGCCTGGAGCCGCGCACCCGCGTCCATGGAGCGCTGGAGCCGGTAGCGGGCTGGCCCGTGCTTTCCCACGACGACCTTTGCGGCCTCCTGCGCGAGATCACAACCGAGGAGCAGTGGACGGATTACGACGGCTGCGGCGACCTCGATTTCGCCTATGGCTTCGAAGGGGTGGCGCGCTTCCGCGCCAACTTCCTGCGGCAGGAGAACGGCGCGGGCGCGGTCTTCCGCATCATCCCGGAAGAGATCGTCCCGCTGGAGCAGCTGAACCTGCCCAAGGCCATCGAAGGCCTGGCCCATTCGCAGCAGGGTCTCGTGCTGGTGACCGGTCCCACGGGCTCGGGCAAATCCACGACGCTCGCCGCAATCATCGACAAGATCAACACCACTTACGCCAAGCACATCGTGACGATCGAAGACCCGGTCGAGTTCGTGCACAAGAACAAGAAGTCGGTCTTCTCCCAGCGCGAAGTGGGGACCGACACGGAGAGCTTCGGAGCGGCGCTGCGGGCCGCCATCCGGCAGGACGCGGACGTCATCCTGGTGGGCGAGATGCGCGATCTGGAGACGATCTCCCTCGCGATCACCGCGGCCGAGATGGGCGCCCTGGTCTTCGGCACGCTGCACACGAACAACGCGGCGAACACCATCGATCGCCTGATCGACGCCTTCCCCGCCGAAGAGCAGGCGCAGGTGCGCACGACGCTCGCCGAATCGGTCGCCGGCATCGTCTCGCAGCTCCTGCTGCGCACCGCCGACGGCCAGGGCCGCTGCGCGGTCAACGAGATCCTGCTCAAGACTCCGGGCCTGGCGAACATCATCCGCGAAGGCAACACACCGATGATCCAGACCATCATCCAGAGCGGCAGAGCCGCCGGCATGCAGATGATGGACGACGCCCTGATGGCGCTCGTGGACCAGAAGCGGATCACCCCGCGCGAGGCCTATATGAAAGCGAGCAGCAAGGCGAGGTTCGAGGACATGGTGGAAGAGGATTAGGGGGTAGAATCCAGGGTGACCTGGGAGGTACGACCGATGAATCTCACCCGAATCACCGTTTCTCCGAGCCAGATGGGGGGCGTCCCCTGCCTGCGGGGGCTCCGGATTCCTGTCGCCACTGTGGTGGCCATGGTGGCTGACCGGATGACCGAAGAAGAGATCCTCCACGCCTACCCGGACCTCGAGTCCGACGACATTCGAGAAGCGCTCCTGTTCGCCTCCGAGGCAGTGCGTGAGCGCGAGATCCCTCTCGTCCGGGCTTCGTGAGATTCCTCATTGATAACGCGCTGTCACCCCTGGTGGCCGACGATCTTCGCAGGAGCGGCTTCGACGCCGTCCACGTGCGCGATTACGGCCTCCAGGCCGCCGAGGATCCTGTCATCTTCGACCGGGCGCAAGAGGAAGATCGCATCGTCGTCTCGGCCGACACCGACTTCGGCACGCTCCTGGCGGTCCGCCGGGCGAGCAAGCCATCCGTGATCCTCTTTCGCGGCGGCACGGAACGGCGGCCTGAGGAGCAGATCGCTTTGCTGCTGGCCAACCTGCCGGTCCTTGAGGAAGATCTTCTCGGGGGCGCTATCGTTATCTTCGAGACAACCCGAATCCGAATCCGTTCCCTTCCACTAGCCTGAAGAGGGTAACCGGTCAGCCGACCGCCGTGTACTCCGAAAAGATCCCGTTGGCGACATATCGTTCCACTCGGGAGAAGCCGGCAGCTTCGAGGCCGTCCACGATGACCTGCGGCGGCACGCACATCTCAATCGTGTCCCAGTAATACTCCATCAGCTCCCGGGAGGCCTTTCCCCCGCGGCCGAAGCCGGCCATGAGTGGAACCAGGGTGCGGAGATAGATCTTGAGCAGCCGGAACGCCAGCCGCGAGCTCGGAGGCGTGACCTCCAGGATCAGGAGACGGCCGCCCGGCTTGAGCACCCGGCGATACTCCCGGAACGTGGCGTGGAGGTCGGGCACGTGCCGCAGCGCATATCCCATGGAAAGAAAATCGAACCGGCTGCTCGCAAAGGGGAGGGCCTCGGCCACGCTGCGCACCCGGACGCGCACGCCCCGCCGCGCCGCCTGGCCCAGCATCCCGAGGCTCGGATCGAGCGCGGTGACTCTGCCGCCGGGACCGACGATGCCCTGCGCCTGGGCCGCGACAACACCGGTGCCCGAGCCGGCGTCGAGGGAGGACATCCCCGCGGCGAGCCCGGCCCGCACAAGGGCCTGCTTGCGGTACCGGGCGCCGGAGCCGAAGCTCAAGGCCTGGTTGATCCAGTCATAGTCGGCGGCGGCCTTGTCGAACCACGAGCCGACCCGCTTCCGGCGCTGCGCCTCGTCCGAGTAGTACCGGGTCAGCAGTGGGTGGGGAGGCAGGGGTCCGGAGTCCGGAAGCCCGGAGACATTGGTCGAATTCGTGGTGTTCACCCGCGGAAGCTTACACCGTGCCTGCCCGCTTCCGGCCGGCCCAGGCACCCTTTCTTGATGGAAGGCATATCTTCCATTCAACCCAGGAGGTGCACGATGTCCAGGAAAGCGATCCTCATGCTCGTCTTCGTTCTGTTGTCCGGCCTGAGCATTCCGGTCCATGCGGAGGAAGCTCCGGCGGTTGCTCCGGCCCCCGCCCACGGCTGCGGGCTGAGCTTCGAGCTACCCCCGGCCGCGACGCAGGCCGGACTCTGTTCGGCCACCCTGGCCACGAACCCGGTTCCGGAGCCCCTGTTCCTAGGCCGCACCTGCCGCTGCAGTTGCGGATTCCCCTGCAAGAAGGACGCGGACTGCGGCCCTGGCGGTATCTGCTCCGGCGGCATCACCTGCTGCTGAGCTGCGTTGTAGAGTGGCGCGCGGGAGGAACTCGCCTTGGCCCATATCCTCGCGCTCGACCAGGGGACCACCAGCTCGCGCGCCATCCTCTTTGACGAGCACGGCTCGATCCGGGCCGTGGCTCAGAGGGAATTCCGCCAGATCTTCCCCCGCTCCGGGTGGGTGGAGCACGATCCTTTAGAGATCTGGGAGTCGCAGCTCGCCGTGGCCCGCGAGGCGCTCGCCGAAGCCGGGCTCACCGCTCAGGACATCGCCGCGCTCGGCATTACCAATCAGCGCGAGACCGTGGTGCTCTGGGACCGGACGACCGGGCAGCCCGTGCACAATGCCGTGGTTTGGCAGGACCGCCGCACCGCCGATGATTGCGAGCGCCTCCGGCACGATGGCCATCTCCCCTCCTTCCGGAAGAAGACCGGGCTCGTCCTCGACCCCTACTTCTCCGGCACCAAGATCGCCTGGCTTCTCAGGAACGTCCCCGAGGTGCGCGCGGTTGCCGACGCCGGAAGGCTCGCCTTCGGCACCATCGACTCCTGGCTGATCTGGAACCTCACCGGCGGCGTGCTCCATGCGACCGACGTCACCAACGCGTCCCGAACGCTCCTCTTCAACATCCACGAAGAGACCTGGGACGACGATCTGCTCGCCGCTCTTGGCGTGCCGCGGTCGATCCTTCCCGAGGTCCGCTCTTCGAGCGAGGTCTACGCCGAGACGGTGCCGGACCTCCTTGGCGGATCCGTGCCGATCGCCGGAGTGGCCGGCGACCAGCAGGCCGCGCTGTTCGGACAGGCCTGCCTGCGCACCGGCATGGCGAAGTGCACCTACGGCACCGGCTGCTTCCTCCTCATGAACACGGGGCGCAGCCCGATCCACTCGCAGCACGAGCTCCTGACCTCGCCCGCGTGGCGGCTCCGCGGCCAGACCGATTACTGCCTGGAGGGCAGCGTGTTCGTCGGCGGCGCCGCCGTGCAGTGGCTGCGCGACGGGCTCGGGATCGTCCGCACGTCGGGGGAGATCGAAGGGCTGGCGGCGAGCGTTCCGGACTCGGGCGGGATCGTGCTCGTCCCGGCCTTCACCGGTCTCGGCGCGCCGCACTGGGACCCTTACGCCCGCGGCGCGCTCGTGGGGATCACCCGCGGCACGACGGCTGCCCATCTCGCCCGCGCCACACTCGAAGGCATCGCCCACCAGGTGGCCGACGTCCTCGCCGCCATGGAGGGCGATGCGGGAGTCGCGGTCTCGGAGCTGAGGGTCGATGGCGGCGCCGCGGACAACGACCTCCTGATGCAGATGCAGGCCGACCTCGGAGGCGTGCCCGTCGCCCGTCCCACCGTGCGCGAGACCACCGCTCTCGGAGCCGCCTACCTCGCCGGTCTGGCCGTCGGAGTCTGGAAGAGCCCTGAGGACGTGGGCAGCCACTGGCAGATGGAAAAGGTTTTCGAACCCACGAAGGATGTAGAGAAAACCGCGGAGATGCGGGCTCTGTGGACGAAGGCGGTGGAGCGGGCAAAGGGCTGGGCATGAGAGGGGCGCTCCTCGCCCGCCTGGACGACCCGGAGCCCTGGGATTTCCTGGTGATTGGCGGCGGCGCGACCGGGCTGGGCACGGCGGTCGAAGCGGCATCCCGGGGATACCGGACGCTCCTCGTCGAGCAGCACGACTTCGCCAAAGGGACCTCGAGCCGCAGCACGAAGCTGATCCATGGCGGCGTGCGTTATCTCCAGCAGGGCAACCTCTCTCTGGTGCTGGAAGCGCTGCACGAGCGCGGGCTCCTGCTGCGGAACGCTCCGCACCTGGTACATAACCTTTCTTTCGTTGTCCCCACCTATGACTGGTGGGAGGGTCCGTTCTACGGCGTGGGGCTCAAGCTCTACGACGTGCTCGCCGGCCGCATGGGACTGGGGCCTTCCCGCTTCCTTTCCCGCGAGCAGACGTTGGAGATCATCCCCACCCTGGAGCCCGAGGGCCTGCGCGGCGGCGTCATGTATCACGACGGCCAGTTCGACGACGCCCGGCTCGCCATCACCCTCCTGCGCACGCTCCTCGGCCTCGGTGGAGTCGCCCTGAACTACATGCCCGTGGTCTCCCTCCTCAAGGAGAACGGGCTGGTGCGCGGCGCCGTGGTGCGGGACGCGGAGACCGGGACCGAGCGTAAGATCCACGCCCGGGTGGTAATCAATGCGACCGGGATCTTCGCGGATGATCTAAGACGCATGGACGAGCCGGCAAGCGAGCCGGTCCTCGCGATGAGCCAGGGGATTCACCTGGTGCTCGACCGCTCGTTCCAGCCCGGGGACAGCGCCATTCTGGTCCCGCACACGGACGACGGCCGCGTCCTCTTCGCGGTCCCCTGGCATGGCCGGGTGATCGTGGGGACGACGGACACGCCGCTCTCCGAGCGCTCTCTGGAGCCGCGCGCCCTGCCGGAAGAGATCGAATTTCTCCTCACCCACATCGCCCGCTATCTGACCCGCGACCCGGCGCCCTCGGACGTGCTCTCCTGCTTCGCGGGGCTCCGTCCCCTGGTGCGCGGCGGCGAGGGGCTGAAGACCGCTGCCCTTTCGCGGGACCATACGCTCCTCATCTCCCCTTCGGGATTGGTGACGATCACCGGCGGTAAATGGACGACCTACCGCCGTATGGGAGAGGACACGGTGACCCAGGCCGCCCTCCTCGCGGGATTGCCGGAGTTCCCCTCCGGCACTGCGGAGTTGCGTCTCCACGGCTGGTCCGCCGAGGTGGAGCCCACGGCGGATTGGGCAGTCTACGGCTCGGACGCGGCTGCCCTCTCGCGCCTCGCCGAAGAGCGGCCCGAGTGGCGGGAGCCGCTCCACCCGCGCCTCCCCTACCGTCTCTGCGAAGTGGTCTGGGCCGCCCGCCACGAGATGGCCCGCACCGTCGAGGACGTCCTTGCCCGCCGCACCCGCGCCTTGCTCCTAGATGCCCGGGCGAGCGCCGAAGCCGCGCCGATCGTGGCGCGGCTGATGGCCGCCGAGCTCGGGAGGGATGCGGAGTGGGAGCGTCGGCAGATTGAAGAGTATCGGGCTCTGGCGCGAGCTTACTGGCTATAGACGAGCCGCTCGCGGGCGGCGAGGAGCTCGCCGAGGCGCGGGCTCCCGGGATCGAGCTTGCGCAGAGTGGCGATCCCGCCATCGGCCAGGATTCGGGCTTCTGCAAGCCCCTGGGGCGTCGGCCGCGCCAGGTGGTCGAGGACGATCTGGTAGTCGATGACCGCAACCGCGGAGTGCTCGGCGGTACCGTAGATCGAGAGGGTGACCTCGCGGGCACGCCGGTGGAGGGCGAGCGCCTCGGCCGCATCACCCCGCAGGCGACGCACTTCGCCGAGATGGCGCAGCAGGCTGCGCAGCAATCTCTGCCACGGCCCTTCGCCGGCCTCGAGTCGAGGGAGCAGCTCGCGCAGCAGGTCTTCGGCCGCGGCGAGCCGCCCCTGGCGCAGCAGCGCCTCGCCGCGGCTCACTCGCGCTGCGATCGGATACGGGTGATCGGGGCCGAAGTGAGACCGGAACACCTCTTCCGCGGCGGCGAAGCGGTGCTCCGCCTCGACGAACCGCCCGCGTTCCATATCGATGATTCCCAGGTAGCGGAGGGCCGCGGCGGCCTCGTAGTGCTTCAGGGGCGCGAGGATGGAGATGGAGTCGCGCAGCACGCGCTCGGCCTCGTCGTAACGCCGGAGATCGAGCAGGCCGTAGCCGTATTTGATCTCGTCGAAGGCCACCACGGGATGGCGCGGCCCCAGAGTCTGGCTTGCCAGAGCAACGCCCGAGGCCAGGAGACGGACGCTTTCCTCCTTGCGGCCCGCGAGGCCCAGCACCTCGGCGACCTCGACCCTGGCCTCCGCGATCTCCACCGGGCTCGCGCCGGGCGTCCGTTCGAGCGCGTCGAGGGCCGGGCGCGCCAGGGCCGTTGCGGCGGGGATGCGGGAGCTGTCGCCGAGCTGCCCCATGAGAATCATTCGCCAGCGCGCCGCCCGCAGGCTCTCCGGTCCTTCCCCGGCTTCGGCCATCTCCAGCCGCCGTCGCGTTACGGCAATGGCGGCGTTGGTCTTGCCTTCCGCCGCGAGGAGGGTCGAATACGCTTCGTTCCAGCGGTCGGCCTGCTCGCTCTCTTCCGCACCCGCGATCGCCGGGCGTCCGGCCTCCATCTCGCGCCGCGCGGCCGCGGGATCGCCGCGCTCGAAGATCGCCCTCGCCAGGGTTATGCGGCTCGCCGCCGTCTCCAGGGCGTCCGGACCGTAGAGCTTGCTGCGCAAAGCGAGGGATGCCGCGGCGCGCTTTTCCGCGGCTTCGAAGAGGCCGAGGCTGAACTGGACCTGGGAGATGGCGTCGAGGAGCTCGGCCGATACCGCGGGCTCGCCGGCAAGCTCGCGCTCGACCCGCGCGGCGCCGGTCTCCAGGATCTCCCGCGCGGTGATCGTCGCTCCCTGCGTGCGGCTCGGGTCGGCTTCACGGAAGATCTCGACGAGGAAGCCCCGCACCCGGTCGGCCCGGCGGGCTTCGGCGCGCGCGATCCGCGCCTGCCAGAGCGCCGTTGCCATCCCGGTGACCAGCGATGCGACGACGAGCAGAGCGGCCGCCGCCGCCCAGCGATGCCGGCGCATGAAACGGCCGCCGCGATAGGCGAAGCTGTCCGGGCGCGCCGCGACGGGATGGCCGGACAGGTGGCGCCGGAGGTCGTCCGCCAGCGCGGAGGCCGAGGCGTAGCGGCGCTCGGGCTCGCGGTGCAGGGCCTTGGCGACGATGGTGTCGAGGTCTCCGGCCAGCCGCCTGGCCTCGGACGGGGCGGAGCGCCGCAGCCGTTCGGAAGGCCGTTCGAGGATCTCGCCGCCGATCTCGCGCGCCAGATCAGGCAGGAGCGCTGCGGCGCGCAGGTGGGGTTTTTCTCCGGTCAACAGCTCGAAAAGCAGGACGCCGAGGGCATAGATGTCCGTCGCCGTGGTCACGGGCTGGCCGAGGATCTGCTCCGGCGCGGCGTAGGAAGGGGTGAACAGCCGGGTGGCGTCTTCTACTGCCCGTTCCCCGGTGGGCTCCGGAGCGATGAGCTTGGCGATCCCGAAGTCGAGGAGCTTGGGCCTCCCGGCCTGGTCCACCAGGATGTTGGCCGGTTTGAGGTCGCGATGGACGATCAGGTTGCGGTGCGCGTAGTCGACGGCCTCGCAGACTTCGATCACCAGGCGCAGGCGCTCTTCCAGGCTGGCGCCGCGCGCCGCGCACCAATCCGTGATCGGCGTGCCGTCCACCAGCTCGAGGACGAAGTAGGGCTCTCCGGACTCGCTGCGCCCGCCGTCGAGGAGGCGGGCGATCGCCGGATGCTCCAGGCGGGCCAGGATCCGCCGTTCGCGCAGAAAGCGGGCGAGGATGGCCTCGGTTCCGAGCTCCGGCCGTATCAGCTTGAGGGCCGCCCGGTATTCGATCTCGCCATCGGAGCGCTCGGCGAGCCAGACTTCGGCCATGCCGCCGCGGCCGAGGAGGGAGAGCAGACGATAGGGCCCGATACGCTCGCCGGAACGGTCGCGGCCGGCCGGCGAGGCGCGGTGCCCGGCGAGCGCCGCGGCGAGGAAGCCGGGCGCCCGGTCAGCCAGAGGAATGGAAAGGAGCTCGCCGCCGCCGGCATCCGCGGCGAGCAGCTCCCGCAGCAGGCGGGCCAGGCCGGGGTCTTCCCCGTCCAGAGCCGCCAGGCGGCGGTCCCGTTCGCCGGCATCGGCCTCGGCGAGCTCGTCGAAGCGCTCTTCCCAGGTGAGGCTCACGCGAGCTCCTCGTCCATCGGTATTAATAGATTGATTCTCGCACACCCGCGCTACGGCACCATGTACTTCACCTCCAGCCGCGGCTGCAGGGAGGCGTTCGCGTCTTCCCCGGCGATGAAAAGGATGGCATCGCCGGTGGAGTCGTTGTCATCCCCCTTCTCGAAGTAAAGACGGAGTTGGGTAGTGCCCGTCCTGTTGATGCCGGCCAGGCCCTTCCCGTTGAGCGTGGCGTAGGAGGAAGTGCCGTTGTCCGCGGGGTTGCTGAGGATCGACACGAGCTCGCCGGTCGGCGTGTTCTGGAAGTCGGTCAGCTCCAGGGCGAGGTTGTTGCTGAAGCCGCCCGTCTTGACGTCGACCCGGCAGGCGCCGTGCGTCGTGAAGGGATTGGTGCCCAGGAGATAGGAGCGGTAGAGGACGAGCCGCGCCGACACCAGGATCGCGTTGTCCGGCAGCCCCGAGGTGTCGAACGAGACGAAACCCTTGATCTGCTGGTTGGAGCTGTTGTCGCCAACCAGGAAGGTGGACGCTCCAAACGACGTGAAGTTGTTGGACACGGCGGTGCCTCCGGCATTGCCGGTCTGGCTGGATTCGATCACATGCCCGTCCTGGGCGCCGTTGGAATTGAAGGTAGCCAGCTTCACGATCGCGGGAGAAGCGCTCGGGCAGCTCGTCACCCGGACGTCGTCGACCCAGAAAGCCGTGAAATAGGACGGCGTCGTGACAACGCGGAACACGAGGTAGACCGTCTGTCCTCCCCAGGGGGTGAGGTCGATGTTGCGCTCCGGCAGCCAGGCGCCCTCCGCATCGCCGTCGTTGTGGAAGCTCAGGACCGACAGAACGTTGCCGTTGGTGGCGCGGACCTCGACGGAGAATTCGTCGTATCCCCAGTTGTCCGCTCCTTCGTCCGTCGTCATGTAGAGATCGAAGCTCAAGGTGGACTTCTGATGGGCCGGCAGGGCGATCTGCCGTTTCACCTCGGACACGTCGTCATTGATGCCACCGAGCCGGGCTGACCAGGCGCCATGACCCGGCGCGGGCGCAGCCACCCGGGCGGCGGCGCCAGTCATGGTCCAGTAGTCGATCACGGATTCGAAACTGGTGAAGGTCTCGCCGCACGAGGAGGAGTAAAGGACCGGCGTGGCGCCATAGGCCAGGCCGTACGATTGCGGGCCCTCCGGCACGCCGGTGCCGAGGACACGCACCTTCCAGATGCCGGCCTGCGGGTTCTTCACCAGCACCTGCTCCTGGTTGTCCAGGTGGTTGGCTCCGGCCACCGCCGCAAGATGGGGATTGGCCGGGTCGAGGATGAAGGGACGGTAGACCATGCCGTTGGGCGCTACCAGCTCGAGGTCGAGATCGTTGACCAGCTCCACGCCGGCAAAAGACTGCCCCGCGGGATCGTCCCAGGCCAGCGACGCTTTGAGCTCGGCGATGCCCGTGGGCACCGTCAGGTTGAAGCTGTCGGTCTCGCCGTTGTCGATGTATTCCGTCCCCCATACCTTGAGCCCCGGCCCGCCGAGTCCGCCAGGGCCGCCGGAGCCGGCGGCGCGCTCGAAGTCGATCAGGGCCTGGGCATCCACGGCGCCGTAGCCGTAGCGGTAGTCCGGACCGTCGGGACCGAGGTCGCGGGAAGTCTGGATGAGAGCTGCCTTGACGAGGGCCGGCAGGAGCCGCGCGTTCGGAATGTTGGGGAACCAGAAGGTCAAGTGCTCACGCCAGTCCTGGAGCAGCAGGGCGATGGTGCCCGAGACCGCGGGCGCCGCCATGGAGGTGCCGCAATAGCCGGCGTAGAAACTGATCTCTGCGCAGGACGAGCCAGGCAAGAAAACCTCGGCGCTGCTGCAGGTGGCGGAAAGGATGAAGTCCTCGCCGGTGACCCGGCCGGTCTCGCAACCCGGCGCCACGACCGTGGGCTTCAGACGGCCATCGTCGCAAGGGCCCCAGCTCGAAAAACGGGTCATCGACGAGCCATCCGAGTTGATCGCCCCCACGTGAATCGGATTCTTGGCGCAGGCCGGCGCGCTGGTCGTACGGAAGCTGGCACCGCAGCGGCCATGATTTTCTGCGCCGTCCCGCTCGTTGCCGGCCGACCAGACGGTGATCATGGGGCCGGTGACCACCGGGTTGGTGCCGTGCACGATCTGGTCGATGAGCGCCGAACCCAAGCCATAGTCACCTTCCCGCCAGCACGGTTCGCTCGTGAATTTTTCCGCGAGGTTGAAACCGATCGAGTTGCTGGCGAGATCGGCCGCGTAACTGTTGCGGGCCGTGCCATAGTCGGTTTCGAGGTCGCCGTATTCGTCGTAGAAGGGGATCGACATGTATGGAGCGTAAGCAGCCGAAAGGATTTTCGCCGCAGGCGCCACGCCACGCCCGTTCCCGGCCGGCGAGCCGCTGCCGTCGCCGGCCGCCGTGCCTGCGACGTGGGTGGAATGAGGGTTCGGAGTGCTGCCGCTGCCGTCGATCACGGTCACCCGGCCGGCCGGTCCGGCATTGAACGACTCGTGGCTGGCGCTCACGGTACCCGTGTCGAAGATGAGCAGCCGCGCCCCCTGGCCGTCCAGGCCGTACGGCGAGCTGTTCACCGCATTGACCTTCATCTGGGTACGGATGCCCTCGTTGGTCTCCGACAGCGGCGGCGGGCCCTGCTCGATCCACAGCACCTCCTCCTCGGCAGCCAGGGTGGCGAGGCTCGCCGCGGGAATCCACATCGGTATCCCGTGCAGCCCTTCGACCGGGGCGCCGGCCGAGCCGCCGGCGAGCTCCGCCAGAGCGGGGCCGCGGCCGAGGTCGACGTCCCCGTGCAGCAGGACCATGACTGCGATCCACCCGGGCTGCCCGGGATCGAGTGACCAGGATGGAAACTCTCCCGCGGCCAGGCGGGGGTGCAGCTTGTGGCTCGCGGTCCACGGCTCGATCGAGCGCACCCCGGGCAGGCGCCCGACCGCGGCGGCCCGGCCCACCGGGATGGCGGCGATCCAGGCAGTGCCCGGAACATACGCGCCCAGCTCGATGCCGTCGCGCGAAAGCTCGTTGCGCTGGCTCTCGTCCGGGATCTCGTGCAGCTGGACCAGGGCGTGGATGCGCGTCTGGCCCTTCTCGCGCGCTGCTTGGGCCTGCGCCGCGAGGGCGCGGTCCGTCTCCTGCGGCACGCCCGCCGCCGGGGTCCAAGACCTCCCCAGCAGATGAATCTCGTGCCGCGGTGAGCCGGCCGCGAAAGCAGTGCTGGCCAGGGTGGTCAGACAAGCCAGAGCCAGCCCGCAAACCACGCGGCCGATCCGGCGAGAGATCTCCTTCTTCGTACGCATTTTCATCTCCTTGCCCCTCGGGGCCGATGAGGCCGCCGCCCTTTGGCAGGCGGTACGGCTTCATGAGGAGATGCGCAGGAGGCTGGAGGACGGGGCCAACCCCGTCTTCAGGCGTTCAGGCGGGCGAGGAGGAAAGCCCGGGCGCGGCGCCAGTCGCGCTTGAGGGACCGTTCGCTGCGACCGAGGAGGGCGGCGATCTCCTCCAGGCCGAGACCGGCGAAGAAGCGCAGCTCGACCAGCCGGCCGAGATCGGGGCTCTCCTTCTCCAGCTCGGCGAGGGCAACGTCGAGAGCCAGCAGCTCGGCCGGCAGCGCCGCCTCCGGCTCCGCCAGCTCGCTGATCTGATCGAGATCCACCTTGATCGCCCCGCCACCGCGCTTTTCGGCGTCGCGCCGGCGGGCGAAATCCACGATGACATGGCGCATCACCCGGGCCGCCAGATTGAAGAAGTGGGCGCGGTCCGCGGCGTCGATCCCCGCGGGACCGGCCAGGCGCATGTAGGCCTCATGGACCAGCACCGTCGTGTTGAGCGTCGCTCCCGCCTTCCCGTGCGCGGCGAGCTGCGCATGGGCCAGGCGGTGGAGCTGATCGTAAAGGCGGTTGAAGAGATCGTCGGCCACGGCGGGGTCACCGGCCCGTGCCGCAGCGAGCAGAGCCGTCCACGTCGGCGGCTCGCCTGAGTCTTTGGAAGAGCTCATCGTACCTCCCCGGGTATCGCAAGCACGTCGAGCACGATCTTCCCGAACGACTGCCGGGACTCCAGCCGCCGATGGGCCTCGGTGGCATCCTCCAACGGAAGGACCGCCGAGATGGTGAGACGGAGCGATCCTTCCTCGACCCATCGCAGCAGCTCCTGACGGGCTGCCCTCCAGATCTCGGGCCGATAGTTCACGTCGAGCGTGTAGGAGCCGATCTTCAATGACCGTTCGTAAAGCCGGTCGGGATCGATCGGCAGCGGCGGGCCGCTCGCGTCGCCATAGAAGAGCAGGAGGCCGAAGCGGGCCAGCACTTCGAGGCTCACGTCCTGGGTGGCGCGGCCTACGGAGTCGAGGACCACGTCCACGCCGCGCCCATCAGTTGCATCGAGCACGCGCCGGGCGAGGTCTTCGCCGTACTCCAGAGGCTCGCCGCCTACGGCGCGGACCGCCTCCGCCTTGGCCTCATTCGAAACAGTTCCGAGCACCCGCGCGCCGGCCCGCTTCGCCATCTGCACGGCGAGCAGCCCGACTCCCCCGCCGGCCGCGTGGATCAGCACCGTCTGCCCCGCTTCGATCTTGGCCCCGAGATGGACCACGCCGTAAGCGGTCAGCCCCTGCTGCGGCAGCGCCGCGCCCTCCTCGAAACTGACGGAACCCAGCCGGAAGAGCGACTCTGTCGGGGCGACCGCGTACTCGGCATAGCTGCCGCTGACGGCCGGGGGCATGGCCCAGAACGCCACGCGCTCGCCGGTCTCCACTACGATGCCCGCCCCCTCGGTGCCGGGAATCCAGGGCAGGTCAGGGCGCCGGTAGACGCCGCGCCGCCGCTCGGTATCGGAAAAGTTGACGCCCGCCCTGTGCACCCGGATCAACACTTGCCCCGGCCCCGGCTCCGGCCTGGGAGCCTCTCCGAGCCTCAGGACCTCGGGACCTCCCAACTCGTTCACGACGATCGCGCGCATCCGTGACCCTCCAGTGGGCAAATTGTAACCTGCACACCCTGGACACACGAACCCCATGAGCGGCGGACCCGGCCCCTCGGGCCCGCCGAACCCCATGGGTCCATCGGATGTCAAAGAACGCGCCCGAAACAAGCTGGCGACGGCTCGCCGTCAACTTGCGATGGGCCAACATGAGTTGACGACGGCTCGCCGTCATCTCGAGTTGCCTCATCTCCCGCAAAAACGTCTCAGCTGACTTCAAGCTGTGCCATCTCCAGCGGCGGCGGCCCGTCTCGACTGAAGTTGCCTCGCCGTCAGGAGAAGTTGGCTCATCTCCACCGGCGGCCGCTCGCCGTCAACTGAAGTTGCCTCATCTCCAACAGCGGCGACCCGTCGTCGACGGAGGCGGGTCATCTCCACGAAAAATGCCTCAGCGCCGCTGGCGATGGCCCGTCGTCAACTCCGGCGGCCCGCCGTCACCTTACGGTGGCTCGCCGTAAACCTGGCTGAGCCAACTTTTGCCTGGCTGACCCCTTGCCGGGGGATCTGGGACGTCGCCGTCCATCTCGCCCACGGCAATTAGATATAGGGTGCATCTTCTTCCCGCATAAGTCAACATCGACTCCCTTATTGACTCAACAGGAATCTTGTGGCACTCTTCTCCCATGTCGCAGTCAGGATCGATGAGACAGGCAGGTTCATTGACAATTGAAGAAGGACGGCCGGCCTCCGTGTCCAAGGACGCCGCCGTCCGCCCAAGTGAAGGGGACCTGGTTTCCAGGGAAGCCGTGTGCCGGCTCCGGGAGGAAGCCGGGCCGAGGGCGCCTGCCCTCGAAGCACCCCCTCCCACCTCGCGCGAGATAACGGCATCCCCTTCCCACAGCGAGGTGCGAGCCCGGAGCCGGCCTGTTGTTGTCCAGCCCGCGAGTAGGAGGGCGAAGGGTGTAGTCGATTGACGGCTGGCTGGGGGCGGGCGTACCCTTAAATGCAGTAGCGAGATCAGGTTGCGACGAGAGGTTCGGGGAAGGGGACCTGCGATGAGCGGCATTTGGAGTTACAGCGATCATCTCCCCGGAGTAGCATCCCGGATTGGCTTTCAAACTCGGGACTGCCCACATTGCAAGACCTCCCTGCAATTCCTTGGCGCGATCGACTTCAAACCGGCGATGAGCAGCACTCGCGTCTGGGCCTGCCCCGCCTGCGGCTGGTGGAAGATTGAAGCGGAACGTGACAGCAGCGGGCCCACGTTCATCCCCAACGTCGACGCCATCACCCTGGAAACGCGCTACGCGCACGCGACGCTGCAAAACTTCTCAGTCAAGGATTGGTCAGGACCACTGAGCGACCTCGAACGGTACCTTCTGGTACGCCGCAGCGCCCTGGGCGAGGTGCCGCCACGGCTGGTGGAAGAAACCGTCGCCGACGTTTTCAAAAACCTTGGTTACTCGCCCGAGCTGACCGCCTACTCGAAAGATGGAGGAATCGACCTCTTCCTGACGGAACCTCGCAGCGGTGAGCGCATCGCCGTTCAAGTCAAGCGGTACAAAGACCGTGTCGGCGTCGAACTGGTTCGCTCCTTCGTAGGCGCGATGGCGTTCGAAGGAGTCACTCGCGGAATCTACATTGCGACGTCCGGTTATACGCGAGACGCGCGTACCCTGGAGACCAGCGATCTGGTGGCCTTGGAGTTGCGCGACGGTGAATGGCTCCTGGATGCACTGAGCGTCACCCAGCGCGCGCCGTACTCCAGTATCCACGACGAGAGTGCGCCGTACTGGCGGCTCGTCCGCGATTTCGGGTCACTCCCGCTCATCGAGTATCAGTCGTCCGCGGTCGATCGGCCGTTTGGATGGTAGATGCCAGATCCTCCACCAGGTGCCTGGCAAGCGTTGGCGCTCGTGAGTGCCGCCCCCACTAGGTGCTTGGCAAGTGTTGAAGAGCCGACCTGTTGTTATCCACCTAGCAGTGGATTGACGGCTCGGTAGGGGTGGGCGTACCCTTTTAAGTGCAGCAGCGAGATCAGGTTACGGCGAGAGATCGGAGAGGACGGGCAATCTCGGCCAGCAAGAAAAGTAGAAGAGTTACATGGATTACAGTGAGTTAGATCGGCTTGTGAGTCAGCTTGAGCGACTTGTGGAGGAATCGAACCCTCGGAAAGGTTACTGGGGAGAGCTTTGGTCCCTCGTTCGTCAGACAGGATCTGGTTTCAAGGAGACGCGCTACCCTACTCGTGAAGACAGAGAGATAGCATGGAGCCGCTACCAAGATCTAGTTGAGAGGGCACGGGCACGTAGCGAGGAGAACAAGAAGCGGCTTGAATGGAACGAGCGCGAGTGGAAGCAAAAACAGGACAATAGTGAGTCATTACGGGACAAGATTCAGGCCAAGGCTGCGGGCTCACGACCATTAACCGACTTTGAACGTGGCCTTGGAGATATCCTGCTTTTCCCAATCAAGATGGCGGAAGCCATCCTGTCGCAACTGTTCGGGCTTATTGATCCGGCCATGAGATGTTGGACTCAGGCGGCATAGCGCACGGGTTGATGTCCAAAGTAGCTTTTGATTCGCTCGGGTGATTTAGAAAGCTTACGCAGATGAGCAACCGCAGCCTTCTTCATCTGCCCCTTGCTTCTGGCGGGTGCCTTGGAAGTGACGGCCTTCTTCAGATCGGCGTTCAGGCACTCGTCGGGGTTGAGTTCTGGGCTGTAGGAAGGCAGATAGAACACCTCCAAATGCTCCACCTGCTTTGCCAGCCATGCACTCACCACCTTGGCATGGTGCACTCTGAGGTTGTCCAAGATCAGGAACACCTTGCGATGGGCGGCCTTGATGAGTCGTTTGAGGAACCGAATCAAGATCTTGGCATTCAACGCGCCACCAAACACCATCCAGCGGACCCTGCCCTGGTTGGTCACAGTCGAGATCAGAGACAGACTCTCTCGGTTGCTGCACACCTTGACCACGGGAGTCTGTCCCTTGGGCGCATAGCTGCGACCGCGCACGTCATCGGAGCGCAGTCCTGTTTCGTCCCCCCAGTGAATCTCGGCTCCTTCGGCTTTGGCGCGCTGCGCGATCGCTGGGTACTCCTCCTCCAGCCACTTCTTCACCGCCGCTGGCCTCTGCTCGTAGGCTTTGCGGATCGGCTTTTGAGGCGTAAACCCCCAACGTTTGAGATAGTGACCGATCGTGCGCACCGGAAGCTTGATTCCAAACTGCTGCTGGATGATGTCGCCAACCGCCGAACGCGTCCACAGCGCATAAGGCAACTTCAGTTGATCCGGGGTGCGGTCGCAGATCATCGAGCGGATGGTCTTTTCCTGCTCCGGATTCAAGGTACGGCCGTCGCCCTTCGAGCGACCCCGCGCCTTCACCGCCACAGCCTCCCAGCCTCCCCCCTCGTACGCCTTCATCGCAGAGATGATCGTCCCTCGCGTCAGGCCCACGGCCGCTGCCACCGCCGCCAGTTTCATGCCGCTCAGCCGAAGCCTTACCGCCTGCCGTCGTCGATCGTTGAGCACCGCGGTCGAAAGTTTCTTTCCGTTTGTCGTTTCCATGCGGACTTTATTCTAAGCGCCCGCCATAAAAAGTTCAACGTCTCGTGGCCGGAACAAATAGGAGTATTAGGGAACATGTAGACAGGCTTGAGGGCTGGATCAGGGAGGAGCGTAGCAAGCTCTAAACAGGAGTGACTCCATGAAACTCGATATCTACTGAATTACCGGGAAAACTGCGAGCAGGTATTCCGTTCTATGAGCAGCACCTTGGCGGCAGAATCACGGGGGTGGTCCGGCATGCAGAACGGCCCAATCCCAACGTGGCGGCCGACTGGAAGGACAAGATCCTTCACGCCCGAATCGAGATCGGCACGACTGTACTCATGGGTGCGGACATTCGGCAGAGCGAACCCATGCGAAGTGCCTACCTCCTCAGAAGTTTCTCGTACTTATCAGCCTTCTCCGGAAGGCCCAGAACTCGATATAGTTCTACGATGCGCTTCAGCGCCTTCTGAGTAGGTCTTGCCCTTACATCGAAGCCAGCTCGGATTGCAGAATAACTGGCTACCAGGAGTGACTCCGCTTCCGCATAGCGTCCTGATCTTAGAAGTGATTCTCCCAATACATTCTCCAATTGGGCTGACAGTATGCGGCTCTCAGGCCGATATTTCCGCGCAGCCTGCAGGGCTTGGCGAGCCAACGCCTCAGCTTCATCATAACTCCCGGAGGCATTGAGCACCGAAGCTAGATTACCCATTGAAGCGAGCACGTCAGGATGCGCTCTTCCGAGCAGCCGACGTCGGCTTGCTAAAGCTTGCCGGTGGAGTCGCTCGGCCTCCCGCCACTCTCCCCTATCCTCAAGGAGAGTAGCAAGGTTGTTCAAGGCCGAGGCCACATCCCGATGCTCATTTCCCCAAAGTTCCCTACGCAAACGTAGTGACTCGCGGTAAATTAACTCGGCCTCGGAATACTCACCTTTGTCTTGAAGAATGATCGCAAGGTTGTTCAGGCTTATTATGATGTCGCGGTGCTTAGCGGGGAGCAGCCTACGCCTCATCGCTAAGGACTCACGGAACGTTTGTTCGGCTCCCTCAAGATCTCCCCGGCGTCGCAAACGAATCGCCAATTGACTCAGTCCGCTCGCAACCGAGGGGTGTTCAGGCCCCAGCCTTGTGCGCCAGATATCCAAGGCTTCTCGAGTCGCTCGTTCGGCGGCTTCAAAGTCGCCCATATCCTCGAGCACAGCTGCCATATTGTAGAGGGTCGTCGCTACTTGAGGATGGTCGGGGCCCAGAAGCTTCCGCCGCAACCTCAGAGCTTCAGCATAGTGATCTTTGGCTAGTACGTCGTCTCCAGTGGCGCTTAGAAGCCAGCCTAGGTTATTAAGAGTTAATGCCACACTGGGGTGCTCTTCACCATACAGCTGGCGGCGTATCTGCAGGGCTTCCTCAAAAAGTGATCTTGCTTCCTGATAATCGCCCTTGATTTTAAGCAGACTCGCGAGATTGCTCAAGTTCGCAGCAAAATTCTCGTCTTTCTGCGCCTGACTCCGACGTCGCCTCTCCAGTGCCTCGCGAAGTTTAGACTCGGCTGCCGCATAATCTCCTTTGTGGATCAGAAACGCCCCATAGTTGCTCAACGTTTCCGTGACTCTAGGGTCCTCGGCACCCAAAATCTTCTGGAACATTGCGAGTGACTCACGATACTGCGACTCAGCGGCCTCGTACTTTCCCTGAAAAGTATTAAGAGTCCCCAAGTTTTCCAAACTGTCCGCAATATCCATATGATCTGGACCTAAATGCTGCAGTCTAATCTTTAGAGCCTTCCCCAGTAACTCCTCCGCCTGAGGGTAAAGCCCAAGGCTCACGTATACTTCGCCGAGTGTATTCATAATTGCCGCTTGGCTCTCAGGCTGGCCTGCAAGTTGCCGCTCCACGTTCTTTGCTCCTTGATCGAGAATCTGGCGCGCCGTGACTACATCTCCCCGCGACTCGGCAGGGTCGGAGAACCTGAAGATCTCCACCAGGAATGCGGCAGTGCGCTCTGCCCTGTCACGCTCACGGAGAGTGCGCTGATGCTGCACAAGTAGGCTCACTAAGGAACCCAAGAGAACGAGGAGGACCAGAAAAGTGCTCCCGACTGCTACCTTATTTCGTCGAATGAACTTTCCAGCTCGATAAGCGAATGTGTCTTTCCGAGCTAAGACAGGTAGGCCTTCGAGGTGACGGCGAATATCCTCTGAGAGTTGTGCCGCCGAGGAGTAACGGCGGTCGGGCTCTTTGCGCAGGGCCGTGAGCACGATATTGTCGACATCACCCGTGAGCCGGCGCCTGAGTTTCGCGGGCTCACCCTCACGGACCTTGCTCACTGCCAACGGGCTAAGAGTCACCTGAACTCCATTATCCTCCCGAATCTCAATCTCACGGGTGACGACGACACTGGGCTTTTCAGGTTCTTCCCGGAGGATTACACGGACGATCTCCTCAGGCAGACGGCTCTTCAGTAGGTGGGGGCGACGGCCAGTCAAGAGTTCATAGAGGACGACCCCGAGCGAGTAGATGTCACTCGTTGTAGCAATAGCGCTCCCGCGAATTTGCTCGGGACTGGCGTAGTCCGGCGTCATTGGCCGCAGGCCGGTGACAGTTAAACCAGCCCCGATAGCACCATCCTCTTCCATTATTTTGGCTATCCCAAAGTCGAGGAGCTTCGGTACGCCTTGTGAAGTGACAAGGATGTTGCTTGGCTTGAGATCGCGATGGACTACAAGATTCTGGTGCGCATAGTGGACCGCCGAACATACGAGGCGAAAGAGATCCAATCGATCGCGGACAGAAAGTCTCCTGGAGTCGCAATAGCGGGTGATCGGCTCTCCCTCTACATACTCCATTGCGAAGTACGGCTGTCCCTCGACCGTGCCGCCGTCGTATAGCCTGGCGATGTTTGGATGGGCAAGCCGCGCAAGTATCTGCCGCTCGGCACGGAACCGCCGCACGAGGTCCTCGTCAACTTGCCAACGAAGCAACTTGACGGCTACTTTCTGCTGAAATTCGTCGTCGGCTCGTATGGCCAGATAGACAGTGCCCATTCCGCCGTAGCCAAGCCGGCGAATGAGGCGATAGCGATCTAGGACATCCCCTTCTTGGAAGCTTTTTGTTTCCTCGCCGAGCAGGTGAACAACCGGGTGCTCCAGAAAGCTTCCATCCTCTCCGTAGGCAATGAGCGATTCGACCTCCTGCCGAAGTGCCCCATCACCCTGGCAGACTTCGTCGAGGAACTGCAACCGCTCGCCGGCCGCCTTTTCTAAAGCGACCGCCAGAATTGTCTTGACCTGCCGATAGCGTTCGGGTGTCATTACGTCCCCCCCTTACCTCCGGCGAATTTCCCGAGAGAGCCAGGCCTTGGCGACGGCCCATTCACGCCTGACCGTAGCTACCGAGACGCCTAGAGCCTGGGCTGTCTCCTCAAGGGTTAGCCCCCCGAAGAAACGCAGTTCAACGATCCGGCTCTGGCGGGAATCCAAGGATGCGAGGGTGGTCAGGGCGTCATCGATCGCGAATAGATCGATATCCCGACGTTCCGGTATGGCAATGGCCTCGTCCAAGGAAAGTATCAACGTGCCCCCGCCACGCTTAGCGGTCTGGCGCGCCCGGTAGTAATCGACGAGGATTCCCCGCATCAGCCCGGACGCAAAGGCGAAGAATTGGACACGACTGTCCCATTGCAACCCTTCCTGACCCACTAGCCGAAGGTAGAGTTCGTTGACCAGAGCCGTGGGTTGAAGGGTATGGCCATCCCGCTCGCGTCTTAAATGCTTCCTGGCCAACTGCCGTAGCTCATTGAAAACAAGCGACATCAGTTCTTCTAAGGCCTGTCGGTCCCCGGAACTCCAAGCTACCAGGAGTTGCGTCAGCTCATGTCCCACAACGCGCTACTTTACCAGACAAGCTGCTGCTTCATGGCGCCTGAGCACCTTTGCCTTCGATTCTCGATAGAGCTTGATTGGAAGGGCACGGCGCGTCGCCGGGCCTCTCGTAGGCCAGATTGGTTGGAAGGAGGAACAGACATGTTCACACAGGGACTTCACGTAAGAGGAATGCTGATTTGCCTCTCAATGGGAGCAGCCTTGCATTGGGGGGCCACCGGTGTCGCCCATGCAGTAGACGGGATGATCCTAATTACTCAACAGAAAGCTCAGACCGGAAGCGTCACGCCCGGTGATGCACCGGGTTTCCCGGTCACGCTGAGCCAGCCGGGCAGCTATCGGTTATCCGGAAACCTCACAGTGCCGGATCAGAACACAACGGCGATTCAGGTGACGACGGACAATGTCACGATTGACCTGAACGGCTTTTCCATCCTCGGACCCAATCTCGCCAACGGACTCGGAGAAGGGATATCCGCGGGTTCCCGCACCAACATCTCGGTGCTGAACGGCACGGTTCGGGGTATGGGTTCACGAGGAGTGTTCCTGGGCAACAAGGGGCGCGCACAGGGTCTCCAACTCATCTCAAACTCGGAAGGGGTCCAAGTCGGCGTTGATTCGCTGATAAAGGACGTGACAGCGCTGGACAACCGGATCACCGGCGTCTACATTTTTGGTAAATCGACAATTCTCAACAGCGTTGTCTCCCAAAACGGAGAGGATGGAATCCTCGCTGGGGATGACTGCCTTATTCAGGGCAACACCGTGCATGGAAACGGCCGTTATGGAATCTCGCTAGGCGGCTCTAGTACCGTCCTTCAAAACACCGTTACTGGCAATGCAGACTTTGGACTGCTTTTGGGGTCCCGCACCGGTTATGCCCAGAACGTTGTCTCAGACAACAAGATCATTTCAGGTCCGCAGGTCTCGGGCGGGCTCCAGATGGGCACGAACGTATGTGGATCCGACACGATTTGCCCATGACCTCGTGAACGACTGTGGTCGCCTCTATACAGAGGGCTCTACAAACTGAGCATCGGGTACCAGGCGACCACAGAGTAGACCTACGGAGTACCGAACTGCGCTCACCTGTTCAGCCGGTTCTCCTTCTTCCAATTCATCGCCATCAGGATGCGCTGGTACCCGCTCGGATGGTCGAAGAAGATCCACTCTTCGACCGGGCCGGGGTGGAGCTTGCGGTACTCGCCCAGCAGGAGCGCGGTCTCCGCGAAGCCGTCGGGCTCGCGGGCGGCGTTGAGGCCGAACATGTCCGCCTCGGCTTCGTTGACCCGGATGTAGGTGTTGTTGAGCGGGGTCATCACGAAGAAAAAGATCGAGAAGAGGACCGCCAGGAGCGGCAGGCCGGCCGGATCGTCGATCCCCCTCACTCCCCAGCGCCCGCCCCAGCGCGCCACCGCCCGGTCGTAGCCCCAGCGCAGGAAGGAGAAGCCCGCCAGCAGCACGAGCGCGAACCAGAGCACCGATTCGTAGACGTGGTTCAGCACGTAATGACCCATCTCGTGGCCCATCACCGACTTGACGCCGCCCGGCGAGACCCGGTTGAGGAGGTTGTCGTTGAGCGAGATCCGCATCGTCCCCAGCGCTCCGCTCACATTCGCGCTCACGCGCTTGGTCTGCTTGGAGGCGTCGAAGACGTAGACGTGCTCCGCCGGGATGCCGTTCGCCCGCGCCAGGGAGAGGATCGGGCCGCGCAGGTTCGGGTCCTGGAGCTCGGTGTAAGTGTTGAAGAGCGGCGCGATGAAGACCGGCGCGATCAGCATGACGACTACGAGGAAGGCGACCGCGGCGACCGTCCCCCAGATCCACCAGGTGCGGGGGAACCTGCGGAAGATCGCGTAGATCCCCATTACGGCGAGGCCGCCCAGCAGCGCGCCCACGGCCATACCCTTGAGCAGGTCGATCATCCATTCGCCGAAGGTCTGGTTCGAGAGCCCGTACTTGTGCTCGCGGAAGAAGCCCACATAGAGGACCAGGGGAAACGTGAGAAGTGTCGTCAGCACCAGGTATTGCAGCCAGTAGAGGAAGACCTGGAGCGGCCGGAAGCGGACCGCCCGCTCGGCCAGGCTGCGCATCCGCGCCGAGAGGCCCCTGCCCAGGAGCAGCGCCGCGACTCCGAGCCCATAGAGGAAGTCCCAGAGGAGCAGCCAGTAGCCCCCCTCGAAGTAGGAGTCGGACTTCTCCCGCTGCTCGGGGCTCAGGCGCGCCAGGTACGCTTCGGTCGCCGCGACCGGGTCCTGAACGGACGCGGTAGCCGGCGGCGGGGGCGGTGCCTGAGCCAGGCCGAGGTGCGGTACTGCAGGCAGTGCCAGCGCCAGCAACAGGAGAAGGACGGTCCTTTTCATGGGTTCCCCTTTCAGGGGGGAGTTTATACCCGGAGACCCTCACCCTCCGGGCATTCTCTTTGCAGTGAGCCCTTCGCGCGGGGCGGTTAATCCGCATCGGCAACTGACGAGAAGGAGGCGCTTGTGGCCGAGATCAGAGTCGAACGGAAAGAGAAGCGCAGCATGCTGCCCTGGATCCTCGGGCTCCTGCTGCTGGCGCTGGTGCTCTGGGGCATTTCCGAGATGATGGGCCGCGACGACGATACGGTCGAGGATACGGGCGCTTCTGCGGTGGGCGTGACCATCCAGCAGCAGCCTCCCGCCCTGCGGCAGTACGCCGTGCTCACGGCCGAGGTCCTGGCGGATGCCGCCTAGCAGGACGGGGACACTCCCCAATGTCGAGGGCTGGGATGTGGTCTCGGCCGACGCCGTCCGCGTCGGCCAGGTCCGCGAGGCCCGGGAAGACTTCCTGATCGTGGAGCTCGTCCCCACCCTGCGCGGCGCGGCGGAACAGCCCGGCCGGCCACGGCTCGGCGAGATCCTGCCCGGCGAGCCCCCGCTACCCGAAACCACCCGGCTCACCGACCCCGACCCGACCGTGGCCGAGACGGAGATCTACGGCCATCAGAACCCCGGGGCGTCGAAGCACGCCGGGGCCATCCCCGCCGCAGCTCCCCGGGACCAGCGCCGGGACAGCCCGCGTGACCAGGACGTGGATCAACAGGTCGGACGGCTCGTCCGCATCCCCGCTTCCCAGGTCCGAATGGGCGAGGGAGACGAGCGCGTCTTCCTCGATTCGCTCCGCAGCCAGGAGGTTGCAGGCCTCCCGGCAGTTGATCCTTCCTGAGGGTCTTCGCCCACTCCGGGTGCAGGGTGCGCACGGAAAGGGCACCCTACTCGCGTTCTCCCTTCCAATGTGTTACAAGTGCGGGTGCAAAACTCTGACGCCCATCGCCGGTAAGGGTCGGGGCACCTAGCCCGAATACCCCCAGATAGGCATGGAATGGCCGGAGCGCGGTGCGGTCCCGCAGGGGCCGGGCTTCGCGTTCCCGGCGGAGGGATCGCGTGAAAGACGAGAGCCTGCCGATCATCCAGATCCGCAACTGCCTTCTGGTGAGCATCCAGACGGAGCTGCACGACCGTCTCGCCCTCGGCCTCCAGGAGTCGCTCATGGAGCGCGTCCGCAGCGCCGACGCCAAGGGAGTCATCCTCGACGTATCGGCGGTCGAGGTCATCGACAGCTACATCACCCGCATCCTCAACGACATCGGCAAATCGGTGCGCTTCATGGGCGCCGAGTGCTACATCGTGGGCATCCGCCCGGCCGTGGCCATGACCCTCATCGAGATGGGGGTCGAGCTCGACTCGGTGCACACCGCCCTCAACCTGGACCTGGCGCTGGAGAAGCTCGAGCTACTGCAATCATGAAGACAGTCGAGACGGAGGTCGGGGCGGTCCTCGCCGGGACCATCTCGGCGATCACGCAGCGCAGCATTTTCAACCGCCTGGGCGGATTGGCGGCGCGTCCCATCCAGCAGCTCACGCCGCAGGACCGGCTGGCGATCATGGCCGAGCTCGAGAGCTCGGTCCGCCTGTTCGCGCGGCGCAACAGTGCGGAGCTGATCGCGTCGTGCGCGCAGGCGCTCGCCGGCGTGACCGCCGGAATCGGGGCCGGCTCGGCGGCCAGCCAGGCGGCAGCCGCCGCCGCGGATGCCGTCGGCAACACGAAGCGCCTCGCTATCGATCAGGAGAAGGACATCGCCACCGCCCGCCTGGAGGCTTGGTCGGAAGCCGTGCGGATCGGGCTCTCGAAGTTCACGTCGGTCAAAGTTGCGACCGCGGTCTCGGAGCTGGCGCGCAACATCATCTTCTACGGCGGCAAGGGGTTCGTGGAGCTGAAGTCCACCAAGGACGACCGCGGCCCCACATTGCAGATCGTGGCATCGGACAAGGGCCCCGGCATCGAGCCGCGCAAGCTGGATGAGATCTGGGCCGGAACGTACAAGTCGCAGAGAGGCATGGGCAAGGGTCTCGTCGCCGTCAAGAAGCTGGTGGACGACTTCCACCTCGACACCGGCCCGGGCCGCGGCACCACGGTCACCTGCCTCTTCCGAGGAGAAAGATGAAGTCGGGAGCATTCAGCCGTCCTTTCAAGGGCCTTACGGTCTGCGGGGACAGTTTTGTTATTGTAGAGAACAACGGCACCTTCCTTGCCGCGGTGATCGACGGTCTCGGCCACGGGTTCGAGTCCTGGGTCGCCGCCGAAAAG
Organism: Acidobacteriota bacterium; assembly: GCA_034667225.1. Taxonomy (GTDB): domain Bacteria; phylum Acidobacteriota; class Thermoanaerobaculia; order Multivoradales; family UBA5704; genus DATMER01. Next base: position 897 of record JAXDKG010000063.1, on the reverse strand, counting down.
GCGGTGGAGGTGATCCGCGGCAATCTTGATCTTGCAGTGGAGCCGATCCTGATGCGCTGCCACAAGGAGCTGCGCGCCACGCGCGGCGCCGCGGTGGGCATCCTGAAGGTCGAGGAGGACGGCGCGGGCCAGTTTTGCGGCGTGGGCAACATCGAGGTGCAGGCCCTCAACGGCAGCGCGCCGAGCCTGTTCTGCATCGCGGGGATCGTGGGGCACAACCTGCGGACGTCCAAGGTGATGTCGTTCCAGATGAAGCCGGGCGACGTCTACTGTGTGATGAGCGATGGCGTGTCGAGCCGCGGCAATTTCAAGACGTGCCTGCCGGGCGCGCCCACGGACGTGGCCCGGCGGATCGTCGAGCAATGGGGGCGGGACCACGACGACGCCACGGCGTTGATCATGGGTTACCAGGCGGACTCGCTGCTCGGGGGCGAGCAGGCGAGCCAGTGAGTATCCAGCAGACGCTTGTGCGGCGCCCGGGGCGCCGCTAGGAGAGACCAAGGATGGCTATCAGGGAAGAAGAGGTTCCCATTCAGATCACGCACGACCGCCTCCAGAACGTGATCGAGGCGCTCTCGTACGCTTCGGTCGACGAGTTCGACGCCTGCATAACGCTCCTCGAGAGCAACATGCAGGAGGACGAGTTCAACGAGCTCGAGGTGGCGTTCATGATCTTCGTCAAGGAGCTGCGGGCCGCCAAGGGGGCGCTCACCGAGGCGCTCGCCAAGCACGAGGCCGCCAACCGGGAGCTGGAGGCCAAGCTGGAGACGATCGAGCGCCAGCAGGCCGCCATCCGCGAGCTTTCGACGCCGATCATCGAGGTCTGGGCCGGCGTCCTCTGCCTGCCGGTCGTCGGCATCGTCGACAGCCAGCGCAGCGCCGAGATGACCGAGACCC
>JAXDKG010000062.1:0-74538 GCA_034667225.1 Acidobacteriota bacterium | reverse complement strand
TGTCTTGAGGATGCCGGCGAGACGCCAGCGCTCCCAGGGAAAGCCCGCCGCCCGCGAGCGGGGTTCCCCCTGAAGAAGACCCCCTCCCCAGCCCTCCCCCGCTACGCGGGAGAGGGGGCCGGAGGGTGAGGATCCGACTGTGGCACAGTTATTCCGTGACGAGCCCTTAGCTCACCCCTTCAGCCGCCTGCGTCTGTGGCCCATCTGGCGGCAGCGGTGGGCTCCAAGATACCGAGCGACCGTTGCTTTCAAGTGACCAGCGTGCTTGTAGATATCTGAAATTTCCTCCAGGGGAACCCGCGTCTCGACTCGACTCTCGTCGAAGAGACCAAGGTACTTGCGCTTCGCCGAGTTGAAGTGAAGACGGCAGATCGGCCGCCGGTTGTTGTTGTCGAAAAGGATCGCGCAGTAGCTCTGCTGATCACGCAGAGCGAGGCGCCGGAGATCGGCCACCTCCGCCAGAATTGCGCGGACGATGTTCCAACCCAGGATCTCCTCCTCGGTCGTGATCCTCTCCTCGTCGCCCGAGGGCTCCTCCTGCTGCTGAGGAGCTGCCGCCGGGACAGGCGTCTCATCCAGAAGGCGCTCGCCGCGTTGGGAAAAGGATTGCGGTCCGGTTGATGGACCAGACGGCCTGAGCCCGCAACCTTCCCCCTCCCCCTGCGTATCCGTCTACAATCGGGCGGCCGAACGGGGGTGAGGTCTGTCTGGCTTTATCCGCTGTTCTCCCCATAGCGATGAGCGCTCTGCGCCTACACCTGAATCATTTGGAGGATTTCCTGTGAAACGAATCTCTGCTGCGATCGCTCTGCTGTCGCTCCTGCTGGCGGGAGACCCCATCCACGCCGCGAAGACGCAGAAGGTCGACAAGAAGGGCAAGGCCGAGGAAGCCAAGAAGGACGACAAGAAGGAAAAGCTCTCCGCGGGCACCTTCTCCGGACTCCAGCTCCGCGGCATCGGGCCCGCCCTCACCTCGGGCCGGATCATCGACCTCGCCGTCGATCCCAAGAAGCCCAGCACCTATTACGTCGCGGTGGCCTCCGGCGGCGTCTGGAAGACCACCAATGGCGGCACCACCTTCCAGCCCATCTTCGACGGCCAGCCTGTCTACTCCATCGGCTGCATCACGCTCGACCCGAACAACCCGCTCGTGGTCTGGGTCGGCTCCGGCGAGAACAACAGCCAGCGCAGCGTCGCCTACGGCGACGGCGTCTACAAGTCGATCGACGGCGGCAAGACGTGGGCGAACGTGGGTCTCAAGACCTCCGAGCACATCGGCAAGATCGTGGTTGATCCGGGCAACTCCGACACGGTCTACGTGGCCGCCCAGGGCCCGCTCTGGAATGCCGGCGGCGAACGCGGCCTCTACAAGACCATCGACGGCGGCAAGACCTGGAAGGCCGTCCTCACCATCAGCGAGAACACCGGCGTCTCCGACATCGTCATGGACCCGCGCGACTCCGACGTGCTCTACGCCTCCGCCTACCAGCGCCGGCGCCACGTCTGGACCCTGATCAACGGCGGTCCCGAGGCGGCGATCTACAAGTCCGTGGACGGCGGCGCCAACTGGAAGAAGCTCGAGGCCGGCCTGCCCCGCGAGGAGAAGGGCCGCATCGGCCTCGCCATCGCTCCGTCCGAGCCCGACACCGTCTATGCCATCGTCGAAGCCGCGCGCGATGCCGGCGGCTTCTTCCGCTCCACCGATGGCGGCGCCAACTGGGAGCGCCGCGGCAAGTACTTCGCCGGCAGCGCTCAGTACTACCAGGAGATCTTCGTCGATCCCTACGACGCCGACCGCGTCTACTCCATGGATGTCTTCGTCCAGGTGACCGAGGACGGCGGCAAGAACTGGCGCAATCTCGGCGAGCGTTCCAAGCACGTCGACAACCACGCGCTGTGGATCGATCCCTCGAACACCGATCACCTGCTGGTCGGCTGCGACGGCGGCCTCTACGAGTCCTACGACCGCGGCGCCACCTGGATGTTCAAGGAGAACATTCCCGTCACCCAGTTCTACCGGGTGAGCCTGGACAACGCCGCGCCGTTCTACAACGTCTACGGCGGCACCCAGGACAACTTCAGCCTCGGCGGACCGTCCCGGACCATCACCAACCACGGCATCACCAACGCCGACTGGTTCATCACCAACGGCGGCGACGGCTTCGAGACCGTGGTCGATCCGACCGATTCGAACATCATCTACGCCGAGGCGCAGCACGCCGGCATCGTGCGCTTCGACCGCAAGAGCGGCGAGGCGGTCGACATCCAGCCGCAGCCGGCTCCGGGCGAAGACCCGATGCGCTTCAACTGGGACTCGCCGCTGATGATCAGCCCGCACTCCCACACCCGTCTCTACCTGGCCGCCCAGCGCCTGTTCCGCAGCGACGACCGCGGCAACTCCTGGCGCGCGGTGAGCCCCGACCTCACCCGCCGCATCGACCGCAACAAGCTCAAGGTCATGGGCAGGGTCTGGAACGTCGACGCCGTGGCCAAGAATGCCTCCACGTCGTTCTACGGCAACATCGTCTCCCTCTCCGAATCGCCGAAGAAGGAAGACCTGCTCTACGTCGGCACCGACGACGGCCTGATCCAGATCACCGACGACGGCGGCGCCAACTGGCGCAAGACCGAGAAGTTCCCGGGCATCCCGGAGAACACCTACGTCTCCGACCTGGAGGCCTCGCAGTTCGACGACTCGACCGTCTACGCCTCGTTCGACAACCACAAGTTGGGCGACTTCAAGCCCTACGTGCTCAAGAGCACCGACCGCGGCAAGACCTGGACCTCCATCGCCGGCGACCTGCCCGAGCGCGGCACGGTCTACGCCCTGGCCGAGGACTTCGTCAACCGCGACCTGCTCTTCGCCGGCACCGAGTTCGGCATCTTCTTCACCGTCGACGGCGGCAAGAAGTGGATCCAGCTCAACGGCGGCATGCCCACCATCGCCATCCGCGACATCGCCATCCACCAGCGGGAGAACGACCTCGTGCTGGCCACCTTCGGCCGCGGCTTCTACATCCTCGACGACTACACCCCGCTGCGGCAGGTCCGCACCGAGGCCGACCTGGAAAAGGACGCGATCCTCTACCCGGTCAAGAAAACCTGGATGTTCATCGAGGCCTCGCCCCTCGGGCTGCCCGGCAAGGCGTTCCAGGGCGAGAGCCACTTCACCGCTCCCAACCCGCCGTACGGCACGGTCTTCACCTACTATCTCAAGGAAGATCTGAAGACCCGCAAGGCGCTGCGCTGGGAGGCCGAGGCCGCAGTCGAGAAGGAAGGCGGCAACTCCGAGTACCCGGCGTGGGAGGATCTCCGCGCCGAGGAACGGGAGAAGGATCCCGTGATCATCCTCACCATCACGGATGCGGAAGGCCAGGTCGTGCGCCGCATCACGGGCCCGGCCAACGCCGGCATGCACCGGGTCTCCTGGGACCTGCGCTACCCCAGCACCATGCCTGCCAGCCTCGGCGGCGGACCGACCGACAATCCGTTCTTCACGCCGCCGCAAGGCCCGCTGGCCGCGCCCGGCAAGTACACCGTGACCTTGGCCAAACGGATCGGCGACGTGACCACGCCCCTGGGCGAGGCGCAGACCTTCGAGACCGAGCCCCTGGCCAACGCTTCACTGCCGGCTACCGACCGGAAGGCCACGCTGGACTTCCAGCGCAAGGTCGCCAACCTGCAGCGCGCCGTGGCCGGAGCCGCCAGCGCCCTCGAAGAGGGCCTGACCCGGATCGAGCTCATCCAGAAGGCCCTCCTCGACACGCCCGCCGCCGATCCGAAGATGCTGGACGAGGCGCGCAAGATCGAAGACCATCTCCGCGACCTCAACGAGCAACTCACCGGCGATCCCGTGAAGGGCGCGCGCAATGAGCCGACCTCCCCCTCCATCGCCGATCGCGTCTTCCAGATCATCGGCGGCGCCTGGGGCTCTACCTCTGCGCCTACCCAGACGCACCAGAACAACTACACCCAGGCCGCCGCGGATTTCGCCCCGCTGCTCGCCGAAATCCGCAAGGCTCTCGGTGACGACCTGGTCAACCTGGAAAACCGGCTCGAAGCCGCCGGCGCCCCCTGGACGCCGAGCCGCATCCCGACCTGGAAGCCGGAGTAAACCTCACCTCTCCACCAGCCTGAAAAAGGGGACCCGCTCGGGTCCCCAATTCTTTTGTCCTTTACGTCCTGTAAGTCCTTTATGTCCTTTCCTGATGCTATCGTGCAACCCTGATGAGAGTCTGGATCGATGCCGACGCCGCGCCCCGTGAAGTGAAAGACATCGTCTTCCGGGCCGCAAAACGCCTGGAAGTGCACGCGGTGCTCGTGGCCAACCAGTGGTTGACCGGCCCGCCGGGCAACCCCTTCGTCTCCGCCGTGCGGGTGGACGGGGGTGCGGATGTCGCCGACCTCCACATCGCCGAGCACGCGGAACCGGGGGATGTCGCCGTGACTGCCGACATTCCCCTGGCCGCGCGCCTCGTGGAAAAGAACGTCAAGGCAATCGATCCGCGTGGCGACGAATACACCGAAGAGAACGTCGGCGAGCGGCTCGCCGTGCGCGACCTCATTGACGGCCTGAGAGGCGCGGGCATGCTGGAGCCAGGCGGACCGCGCCCCTATAGTCCCAAGGACCGGCAGGCTTTCGCGGCCACGCTCGACCGGGTGCTCACCCGCGCGCTTCGCACGCGCCGCTAACGCCGCATCAGCAGCACGCCGATTCCCGCCAGAAGCGTTGCCAGCGCCAACAGGCCGGCCTTCGACAGGACCGGGACCTCGACCGCCCCGGCCGCAACCTGCGCTTCATACGAACCGAGATCCACCCGCCCGCCGACGATCCGCGCGAAGCCCCGCTGGTCCGTGGCTGGCGGCTCGCCCGTGATGGCCGCCGGGTCACCCGCATTGAGAGCCGGGCTGTCCGGCAGCAACGCGTGGGTCTGTGTGGGACCGCCGTTGTCCGCCAGCGGAGCGAGGCCCGGGTCGACTCCCAGGATGTTATTGGCGTTCAGGCCGTTGATCGCACCCGCCGGCGCCTCGATCAGGCTCCAGACGGAGTTGATGGTGCTGCCTGTCTGGACCAGATCCTGAGGCGTGCCGTTGGCCACGATGGCATGATCGAGCTCGAGAGTGCTCTGGGACTGGAGATAAAAGCTTCCGCCTGCCAGGCCTGCCGAGTTGTCGCTCACGGTCGTGAACCGGACCTCGAAAGTGGAAAGGAACTCCCCGAAGACGCCGCCACCGTTGGAGGAGGCGCTGTTGCCCGAAATCGTGGAGCTCACGATCTGCGCCAGCGCGCCGGCCGCGTAGATCGCTCCGCCCCTGTCTGCCTGGTTTGCCATCACCGTGCTTCGATCGATCGCCAGAGAGCCATCCTCGACGGCAATCCCGCCCCCGTCGTCCGCGGCCCCACCGGTGATCGTGCTCTCCTGGACGGTAAGGAACCCGCTCTCTATGTACAGATTGCCACCGGAGAACAGGGCCAGACTGTCGGAGACCACCACGTTGCGGAGGGTGAGATTCTCCCCGAACACGGCCACGGCCCCTCCGAACCTGCCGGAGCCGTGGGTGAGGGTAAGGCCGGACACGATCGCATCGACCGCCGATAAAGCATTCTGCACGCGGAAGATACGGGACGCATCGTTGCCGTGGACCGCGAGAACGCCGGCTCCGGGGCCCCTCACGTCGACGCTGTCGGTGATCAGGATCTCGCCCAAGGTCAGCGTGAGGGTGCCGGTCAGGCCGGCCTGGAAGGCGATGATGTCCGCGCCGGCCGTCGCGTTGGCGTCGAGCACCGCCTGGCGGAGGCTCCCAGGCCCGGAGTCGGAGAGATTGCCGACCGTGAAGGTCGCCGCCGCAGCCGAACCCGCCACAAGACCACCCAGCAAGAGTGCGGCGACTGGCAACCACCAGTGCCGCTCCGGCAACTGCATCGCCCGATTGTAGCGCAGCCGGCTGTTGGCGCTCTCCTCTACGGCTGGCAAGGGGACGGCGCCGGCTCGTCCGGATCGCTGCCCACGCGCCGGTCCATCCACTCCAGCACGACGTCGTACGCGGTTGGCGCCTGGAAATGCAGGTTCAGGTCGTGCCCCGCACCGGCGATGGCCGCCGTCTCCACACAGGCATCCGGCGAGAAGAAGCCCGCCTCGGCGGCCAGGCTGCCGGAAGCCGAGCACGTCGGCTCGCCGCAGAATGCCCTGTCGTGATCGCCGACGACCACGAGCACCGGGACGTGAATCCCCGGCGACAGGAACAGCGCGGGCACGGCCGTGTCGAGCTCGGCAACAGTAACGGTCTCCTTGGTCTCCTCGTCGATCGCGAGGACCAGAGGGTCTCGGGACGGCGGATAGTAGAAGACGTCGCGAGTGCCCGGCAAAGTGGTGAGATAGCCGCCCGGGACGTTCTGGCCCGCGAAACGCGCATCCAGATTGGCCGGATACAGGACCGCAAAGATCTCGTTCAGCGCCGGGGTAATGGTGTGAGACACGCCGGTCAGCACCAAGCCGTCCACGTCACCGTAGGTCGCCGCCTCCTGGATCGAGATCACCGACCCGAGCGAGTGGCCCACGAGCACCACCTTCTCGGCCCTGATGCGGCCGAAGGAGTGGACGACCAGATCTCCCCCGCGCAGCGCCTGCACGATCTGATGGACGACGTAGCCGTTGGCCGGGATGTCGACCCCAGCCGCCGCAGGCCGATCGCTCTGGCCGATGCCGATCCGGTCGAGGTTGAGGACCGCATAGCCTTCCGCCGTGGCCCGGCGCACATACGAATAGGTCTCGGGCTGGTAAGGCCAGTCCCAGTACAGGTGGCCGTAGGTGGCACCATGGAGCGTGATCTGGATCGTCCTTTGATGAATGCTGCCGCGAGAGCAGAGGACGCCGAATACGCTGTAGACGGCGGGGTCGCTCGGCGAGAGGTTCACGTCGAACGACAGCTCCTCGCACCGGAACCCGCCCTCCACAGCCCGGGCGCCGGACGGGAACAGAACGACAGCCAGCATGCACAGCATGGCAAACGGACGGAATCTCATGTCTTCTTCTCCTTTGCTGGTTCGGACTTCCGTACAGAGTGTACGCAAAAGAGGGAAGAACCCGCCACGTCCGGGACTCTAGGGAAGGAGCAGCACCTTCCCCGTCGTGGTCCGGCCTTCGAGGGCGCGATGGGCCGCGGCGGCTTCGCCGAGCGGCAGCTCGAGGCCGATCCGCAGCTTCAGCCGGCCCTCCCGAATCCAGCCGAGGACATCTCCCGCCCGGGACGCGAGTTCCTCCCTCGCCGCCATGTAGTGGACCAAGGAGGGGCGGGTGAGATAGATCGAGCCCTTGGCGTTCAGGATTGCCGGATCGAAAGGAGGGACCGGTCCGCTCGCCTGGCCGAAGAGCACCATCATGCCGCGGCGGGCCAGGGAGTCGAGGCTCCGCTCGAACGTCGTCCGGCCCACCCCGTCATAAACCACCTGGACACCCCGGCCGGCCGTCAGGCGCCGGACCTCGGCCGCGAAATCCTGCTCCTCGTAGAGGATGACCTCGTCGGCCCCGGCCTCGCGGGCGAGCCGGGCCTTATCCTCCGTCGAAGTGGTAGCGAAGACTCGGGCACCCCGCAGCTTTGCGATCTGGCACAGGAGCAGCCCGACCCCGCCCGCCGCGGCATGGACCAGGCAGGCATCGCCAGGCTGCAGAGGGTAGGTCGAGCAGGCGAGATAGTGGGCCGTCATCCCCTGCAGCATGGCCGCGGCGCCATCCCGAGTGCTCAGCCCTTCGGGGAGCTTCACCAGCCGATCGGCCGGCACAGCCGCCTTCTCGGCATAAGCGCCCATCACGCCCGTATAGGCCACCCGGTCGCCAGCGGTGATCCCGGTCACGCCGGGTCCCACGGCCTCGACCGTGCCCGCCGCCTCCTGGCCGAGAGTGAACGGCAGCGGGACCTTGTAGAGGCCCGTCCGGTGGTAGACGTCAATGAAATTGACACCGACGGCCTCGATCCGCACCACCGCCTGCCCTTCGGCGGGGATTGGATCCGGGATGTCCTCGAACCGGAGGACCTCAGGACCGCCGGGAGTGTGGACGCGAATGGCTTTCATGGGGCCGGATTGTACCCGAGCGCCTATACCTCGTCGGAAACCAGTTCCCACCCGCCGCCGCTGTAGTAGCGGATGAGGCAGGAACCTGGAGGACAGCCATAACGCCGGAACAAGGGCGCGACAGCGCGGTAGATCTGATCGATCTCCTCGTCCGTGCCCTCGCCCCAGATCAGCATGTCAATGTGATCGTTCTCGTCTTCGAAGCCGGCAATCTCGGCGTTCGCCACCGGAGGGATCAGCGGAGCCAGCTTTTCGGCCAGATCCTCGGCCGCATCTTCGTCCGCCTCGCTCCGACTGCCGGAGGGTATGCCCCAACGGACTACGATCAGTGGCCTCCCGGAATCTTCGTCAGATAGCTTCATGTCGTCAGCCGTTCATAAATCTATCCGATCTGGACGGAGCCCACGCCCTCCCGGGCGCGGGCTCACAAGGCAGGAACGTCTACGTCTGAGAGCAGATGCACTGCTTGCAGCAGGAGTTCACCTGCACGCACGTACCCAAGCCCACTCCACACTTGTTGTCGCATCCGCTGTTCGAGGAGCACTCGGGACGGCAGCAGCTCAGGGCTCCGAAGAGATCCAGCGCCGCGGGTGAGAGTGCGGGAGTAGTGAGGGTGGCCGCGGGACAGGAGCCGGTTGCCGTCCCGAAGAAGTCAAGGGGTGCCGGAGCGGGCTCCGGGGCCGCGAAGGCGGCGGGGGCACTGAGAGTGAGGGCGAGCAGGAGCAGGCAGAGCGGGAAGGTCTTCCTCATGAGCGTCTCTCCTTGAAGGCAGGACGGGATCAGCCCGCCCTACCTTCAGAGGTGCCGCTCGCGGAAGACCTCGCGCCTCAGCGCAGCCCCCACAGGGGCCGGACCGCCTGGCTGCACGTCGGGCAGCCGAGCAGCAGGTGGCGCACCACGTCCCGAGTCTCGCCCCGGGTGCACTCCCCTTTTACGAAGCGCTCGATCTGCTGCGGCGCGGGATGGGTCGGGAGTTGGGGTTGAGTCTTCATCGGATCGCCTCCTTCGCGATACGGGGTACTGCCCCTACCATGTATACGCAAAAGGTAGGACGGAACCGCCAAGCCTTTTCCTCACCCCGGTCCGGATCTTGCCTCCTGGAAGGCAAAGAGGAGATCCGATGCCCGTGAAAGCCCGCCGCTGTCTCGCTTGCCTGGCCGTTCCGGTCTTTCTGGCCGTGGGGATTGCCCGTGCGCAACAGGACACCAGCGTCCCTGCCGGAGGACAGACCGTGACCGGACGCGTGGTGGATGCCCAGGGACGCCCGCTGTCAGGCGTGGAGGTCTGGCGGCCTCACACCCTCCAGGAGAAGATCGGGCGCGCCCAGCGCCGTCCCGCGGCGGTGAGCGGACCCGACGGCCGATTCACGGTCTCGAATCTCCGTCCCCAGGAGGCTCTGACCGCATGTCCGGCGGAGTGGCTTCCCGCCGAGGTCCGGCCCGAGGCCGCCGCGGACAAACCGCTGGAGATCCGGCTGCAGCCCGCCGCCCGCCTGGTCGGCCGCGTGGTGGACGGCCGGGGCGAGCCCGTGCCGGGCCTCGACGTCACGGCCCAGCTCGCCGGCTGGAGCTCCGGCGGCTGCCTGATCCTCGGTCCTTCGGAACCTTGCAGCCACCCGCAATACCGCTCCGGGCCCACCGACGCGGACGGCCGCTTCGTCTTCGAGGGCTTGGAGCCCGGGTGGTTCACGATCAGGGCCTCGGACGGCACTGGTTCCCAGGTGGTGCGCTGGCAGGCGCTGCCCGGAAAAAGCGGCCGCCAGGTGGAGGTCGCCCTGCCCGGGAAGCTCGTGCCCCTGGAAGGCCGGGTGGTGGACGCGGACGGCAAGCCCGTCTCCGGAGCACAGGTGAGCACCGCGGCCGCACGGCCCGACTCCCAGACGCAGACGGATGAGGACGGCGTCTACCGGTTCTCCCACGCGTTCTCAGGCTCCAGCCGGCTCCATGTGATCCATCCCGATTTCGGCTGGATCCAGCAGGAGATCCTGATCGGAGAATCCCCGTCCCGCGCCGACATCCGGATGCCGGCTGCCACCGTGGTCGAAGGGCGGATCTTCACACGCGACGGCTCCCCCATCGCCAAGCCTCGATTGTCGGTGGACTTCAGAGACGTCGAGCTCGACCCGGAGGGGCATTTCCGGTTCCACGTCTCACCGGGAGAGCACGAGGTCAGGCTCGAGGCCGTGGGTTGGATCACGGCGCAGAGACCGGTGACGGCCACGGGCGATCCGATCGAGCTGAGCATCGAGGTGAGCCGGCCCGCGACCCTCTCCGGCCGGGTTACCGGGCTCGCGCCCGGAGGGTTCGCAACCCTCGAGCTGCTAGAGGGACCTCAAACGAGGTACGGCGGGAAGGGTGCCGGCGAGGACGGCCGGTTCGACCTCTACCTCGTCGCTCCAGGGGCCTGGACGCTTGTGGCTCGCGACAACAACGGACGGACCTTGAAGCGCCGGATCCAGGTGGAGGAGGGCAAGGAGATCACGGTCGAGGATTTCTCCTTCCCGCCGCTGCCCCCCGTCCGCGGGCGCGTTCTCGATCCCGAGGGGCGAGGCATCCGGCACGCGAGCGTGTTCTTCGAGCAGGGGGAGCTCAGGATTCACGCCGTCACCGATGCCGAGGGCAGGTTCACCGCTTACCTGGTAGATGGGGCCTGGACGGCCAAGGCGGAGCAGAAGGGCCTCGGCTCGACTGCCGCGACGGTGACCGTGGCCGGCTCTCCGGTAGTTGTCCCGGACCTCCGGCTCGCCCGGACCGTGGCGGCCTCCGGCTACGTCCGCGGCCTCGCTCCCGGAGAGATCCCGCTAGTCCAGGCCACGAGCGAGGACGGGCTATGGACACGGGGAACCCAGGCAGGACAGGACCTCAGCTTCCAAATCCCCGACCTCTGGCCGGGAACCTGGACCCTCACGGCCATGCTCGACGGGCGCAAGGCCTCCACCCAGGTCCGCATCCTGCCGGGGGACACGGTCGTGCGCGCCGATGTGAGCTTCGGGGGAAACTGAGCGACTCACCCCCGCGTGTACTCGGTCCCTTCCCCGGGCCAGCCGATTCGTACCTTGTGCTTGACCTTGACCCAGCTTCGGGTGCGGGCGCCCGGCTCGTAGAGGGAGGCGGGGTCCTTGGCGATCAGCCCCTCCCAGCCATGGGAGACGACTTCCTTCCACGCCTCCAGACCGTCCTCCGCGAGCCTGCGGGCCAGGATGATCGGCCCCGCCGCGCCACGCACCTCCCGCTCCAATGCGACACGACGCCGCTGTAGAGGTTGTGCCATCAGATTCTTCCCGCGAGCGTAGAGGCAGTCGAAGGCCACGTACATGGCCGGCGTGAAGAGCTGGTCCGCGGGCGCGCCCCTCAGATAGCCGAGATGGGAGACCAGGCGCTCGTCGAACACCGCGACCTCACCGTCCAGAATCAGGGTCTTGACCTTGAGCGATGCGAGAGCCTGGACGATCTCCGGAAACGGGCGCGTGAAGTCCTTGCGGTTGCGGCTGATGAGCTGGACCCGCTGTCCTTCCTTGAAGGCGAGCATGCGGTAGCCGTCGTACTTCTCCTCATAGACCCAGCCCGGCTTGTGGAATGGACGCTTGACCTCGTCGGCCAGCATGGGCGTAAACGGCTCTGGAAATTCGTCCATGACTGCGGCACATTCCGCAATCTCCATGCCGTTTTCTTCTATCAGCAATCGATTTCATTGAAACCGGGGATAGTTCGCCTCCATGCAGGAGGCGCGGGCTGTCCGATAACTCCCGACGGCTGTCCGATAACTCTTGGTCGCAGTCCGAAAACTCTCGGTTTTTGTCCGGAAACTCCCGGGTGCAGTCCGAAAACTCTTGGGCGTAGTCCGAAACCGGACGGTCATGGTCCGATACCTTCTCGTGACTGTCCGATACCTTCTTGGAGTTGTCCGAAAACTCTTGGAGTCTGTCCGATACCTCTTGGGCTTAGTCCGAAAACTCTTTGTCCTTGTCCGATAACTTCGCTCTACTGTCCGACGAATTCAGAATTCTGTCCGAAACTTCGCTAGTTGGTCCGATTACTTCGGCCCTTTGTCCGATTTGTTCGCGGCTCAGTCCGAAAACTTTGGTGTTTTGTCCGAAAACTCGACGGCGTAGTCCGAAAAAACTTGGGACTGGCTCGTAGATTTACTCTCTCGCTCAGTACCGCCGCGCCGCCGCCCGCATCCGGCTCAGCGCCAGCAGGAAGAGCACGGCGGCCAGCGCAGCGAGGAGCAGCAGGCTCCGGAGCGCGGGCATCTCACCATGGAGCAGCGCTCCCCGCCAGGCGTCCACCGTCAGCGTCAAGGGGTTGAAGCGGGAGACGGTGGCGAGCCAGCCGGGCATCTGGCCCCGCGGCACGAGCGCCGTGCTCGTGAAGAGCAGCGGCATGTTGACCAGGTGGACGAAAGTGGCCATGGCTTCCTGCGCCCGCACCTGAAGGGCGAAAGCCGCCGAGAGGCAGGAGAACGCTACGGCGAACAGGGACAGACAGATCAGGCCTGTAAGCAGCACCGCGGGACGGGGATGCAGACGCGTTCCCAGAAGCAGCGCCAGCAGCAGCACGGCCGCGGCCTGGACCAGGAGCCTCGCCGCATCTGCCAGCACCTTTCCCGCCAGGATCGCGAACGGCGGGGCCGGCGTGCTCAGCATGCGCGGCAGGAAGCCGGTGTTGAGGTCGCGAATCCAGCCGATCCCCGACTGCGAGGCCCCGAAGAGCACGGTCATCACGCTCACGCCCGGGGCGAGGAAGTCCAGGTAGCGCCCCCCCGCCAATGTAAACCTTTCGAAAAGGAAACCGAAGAAGAGCATCCAAACCAGCGGCTGGCCCAGGGAGAAGGTCAGGAGCACCGGCCGGCGCCAAGTGATTACCCAGGTGCGCCAGGCGACCGCGCGCAGCGCGTCGATCACAAGAGCTCCTCCAGACCGCGCGGCGGCCCGGAGGCTGCGATACGGCCACCGTGCAGGACCACGGCGCGGTCGGCGTGGCGCTCGGCCGCGGCGAGGTCGTGCGTCACGACCACCACGGCACGTCCCGCGGCGGCCCGTCGCTTCAGCTCCTCCCAGAGGAAGCCGGACCTCTCGACGTCGAGCCCCGCTGTCGGCTCGTCGAGCAGCAGCAGATCGGGATCGTGGATCATCCCCGCGGCCAGGTGGAGCCGCCGCTTCAGCCCTCCCGACCAGACGGCCACGGGCCGCGGCAGGTGCTCCGCGATGCCGAACGCCGCGGCGAGACCGGCGATGCGCTCGGACCGTTCCCGCTTCGGCACGCCGTGAAGCGCCGCGAGCAGCCAGAGCGTCTCGCGGCCGGTCATCTCTGGATCGAGCGCGAGGTCTTGCGGGATGTAACCGCGAAGGCGTTTGTTGCCGGGGATCTCGACGGTCCCCGCGTCCGGAACGAGGAGCCCGGCCAGGACGCGCAGGAGCGTGGTCTTGCCCGCGCCGTTGGGACCCACCAGGACGGTGAGACTGCCGCGGGGGAGATCGAGGGCAATATCCGCCAGCGCTTCGACGGAGCCGAAGCGCACGCTCACGCCGCGGACAGATGCGGCGCTCGCAGCTTCAGCCGGAACCGGCACGATCTCTCATTGATTTGTGATCACCGGGCATTGCGGCGCCGCGGGGATGTAGTTGCCCGCCACGCACTCCGGCCCGGTCGGGTTCGGCTTGCCGAAGTACAGGCTCGGCGTCGGGGTCGGAGCCGGGCAGACGGTCTGGACTCCGAGCATCATGCCGCGGTCCTCGTGGCCCAGGAAGTGGCAGTGCAGCACGTACTCGCCGGTGAACTCTTCGAAACGCGTCCGCATCTTCACCACCTTCGGCTGGTCGGAGGAGTTGCCGTTCGCCGGCAGAGTGATGCTGTCGCGCCAGACCCAGGGCGGATCCAGGGGCGCGGTCCCGTTCTGGATCACCTGGAACGAGTTGGTGTGGATGTGGAAGACGTGGAACGGATCGGCGTCCGTGGTGTTGACGATCGTCCATTCCTCGGCCGTGCCCAGCCTGGCCGTGACGTCGACGCAGGCCGGGTTGTATTGCCGCAGCTCGCCCGCCTGAAGATTGATGTAGAACTTGCTGGGCTGGAACGGCGGGCTGACGTCATGACCGTTCGTCGGATCTTTCAATTCGAAGCGCAGGGTCCGGGTGCCGGCCACCTGTGTGATGTCCTGGAGATAGGAAGGTACGGCGGGCCACTGGCCGGGCGTGGGATACGGCATGGGATCGCACGGCTCGGAGGAAAGAGACTCCGAGGAACAGGGCGCGACCTCGATCGTCACGATCTCGGGCTTGGCCGACCCGGGGGCGAGGAACTCCAGCAGGCTTCTCAGGCGCTCGGACTGTTCGGACGACTCCGCCTGGCCGAAGACGTCGTAGGTAACTGCGTAGGTCCCCGGAGTCTGCGGCGCCTGGACCAGAAAGTCGGCCCGGTTGCCCGGCGACAGCCGGAACTCCAGGGAGAGCGGCAGCAGCGGCTGGCGCTCGTAGTTCTTGGGCGCGAATTGGATGCCGTCCATGGCGATCTGCCGCGCCGTGGTGGGCGTGCCCTGGGGCCCGTTGAAGTCCAGCTCGAGCTGCGCGCTCCCCTGCATGGTGGCGCCGAGAAACCGCCAGCGCTGGATCTCGCCGGGGTACATCCGGACCTTCGGGTTGGCCTGGCCGTTGACCAGCGGCGTGGGCGCGCTGCCCCCCTGAAAGAAGTTGAGGTGATCGCTGACCTGCTGGACGACCAGGAGCTTCTCCTTCAATGTGAAGCCCCGGGCCTGGTAGAACCCGCGCAGCCAATCGTCGAACGGGCCTTCGATCAGCAGGGCGCCGGCCATGCCGTTGGCGACCTGGAGCGCCACCGCTCCGTGCTTGTGCGGGTGATACCAGTGAGTGCCCTCGGGCTGCGTCCAGCGCAATGGATCGACGCTGTACTGGTACTCGCCCGTGGCCACGAGCCCGCGGCCGTGAGTCCCGCTCCCGGCGCTCGAAGAGCCCTGCGGCCGCAGCTCCAGGAGCACGTAGTCCTGCGGCGCCTGGGGCGAGACGTGGCTGCCGTGCAAATGGAGGTTGGTGTCGTTGCTGCCATGGAAGCAGTTGGGAAAGGCGTCGAGCGCGTCGCAGCATTTGGGTGGGTTGGCGCCGTCGCAGCCTGTGCAGGCGTTGCACTCGTGGGCCACCGCCGAATTCACGGGCAGGGCGTTGACCAGCTTGATGCGCAGACGGTCCCCCTGGCCTCCCGGGGCGGTCGGCTTGCGCAGCTTCAAGGTCGGGCCTGGGAAATCCCACTGGTAGCCGCCATCAGGCGCGGGAAAGCCGTAGGTGCGCAGCGAGAGACTCCGCTGGCAGCACGACCATTGGCTGCCGCTCTGGGTCCAGACGGGCACGGAGTGCGGCTTCATCTCGATGCGCAGCGTGGTGTCGAGCACGCCGTTGACAGCGGAGATCACCGGCGGCTCGACCAGGTCCTGGCCCAGCGTACAAGGGATGCAGAACTGGCTCTGCGCCTGGGCGGAAGCGGCGGCAAGGAGCAGGAGAGCAGTCGCCTTTCCGATCATGGCATCACCTTACATCAGCGGTGAACGATCGTGCCCACGTGCCGGCCCTCGAGCGCCTCCCGGATGCGTCCGGGCTCGTGCCCGTTGACGATCTGGAAGCGGTCCAGCAGGCGCGCGTTCTCCAGCAGGTCGAGCAGCACCGGCTCGAACGGCAGCGTCTGGAAGGCCCGCTTCCGCAGGTCGGAAAGGCTGATCTCCGGAATGAACGAAGCCGACGGGTCGAGCTTCGGGTCGGCGGTATAGAGCCCGTCCACGTCCTTGACCAGCGTCAGGCTGCGGCAACCGAAACACTCCGCCAGGAGGAACGCACCCGCGTCCGTGCGGTGCGGCGGGATGCGCCCCACGCCGGGCGGGTGCTCCCACAGCGAGTACGGCGGCACGCCGCTGAACACGACCCCGGGAGCGCTATGGATGAACAGGGGCAGCAGGTGGCCGAAGATCTCAGGCGGAATCGCCACCACGCCATAGGGCGACAGCAGCGTGCCGAGCATGTGGGCGTTGCCCAGGGCATCGGCCGCGGCGACCTGGGCCAGCACGCCGGTGGGCAGCCCGAGGTCGATGCCGATCGAGAAGACGTGGCGGGTGCGCACGCCGCCGCCGGTGCCCAGGATCAACTTCCACGTTTTCAGGCAGTCGGCGAGGACGTCGACCACGGGGTAGACCACGCCGCGCCCGGCATCCATGATCGACCGGCCGCCGATCTTGAGGACGCGCGCGTCCGGCAGCATGCGAAAGACCGCGCCCTCGGTGGAGCGCTCCACCTCGCGGTCGAGGAGGCTCTCGCGCATCAGCAGGGAGCGGACGTGATGGGCCTTGGAATCGGTTTCAGTCACAGGCGTTCCTCAATCGGCAGTGATGATTGTGCCAACGGGCTCTCCGTCCAGCGCGCGGGTGAGATTGCCCGGCACCAGGCCGTTGATGACCTGGATCGAGCGGCGGTGCTGGGCGTTCTCCATCATGTCGAGGACGGCCCGCTCCACAACCACGTCCTGGAGATCCATCTCGCGCAGCTCGGACACGGTGATGCGCGGGATGAAGCGTGCGCCGCGGTCCTTCTTGGGGTCGGCGGTGTAGAGGCCGTCCACGTCTTTGACATAGATCATGGAGCGCGCGCCGAGCACCTCGCTCACCAGGTAGCTGCCGGTGTCGGTGCGGTGTGGCGGGATGCGGCCCACGGCCGGGTTCTGCTGCCAGTACACATAGGGCGGCATGCCGAAGAAGATCACGGCGCCGCGCTCGGCGAGGTAGAGCGGGAGCTGCGCGAACTGCGCCGGCTCGATGAACGGGATGCCGTGCTTGGCAAGCAGGTAGTTGAGCATGCGGGCGTTCTGCATGCTGACGAAGGTGCCAAGCACGGAGAGAACTCCCGTGGGCATGCCTAAATCGAGGCCGACGCTGTAGGCATGGCGGGCGCGGGTGCCCGCGCCCGTGCCGAGGATCATCTTGTGCCGTCCGAGATTGGCCACGACCTCGTCGATCAGGGGAAAGACCGCGACGCGTCCGCGGTCGATGAAGCTCTGGCCCCCGACTTTGATCACATTTGCCTCGGGGAGGATCTGGACGAGCGCGGGCCCGCTGGTGCGCGCGAGCAGGTCCTGGTCGCTGAGCGAGCCCTCGACGAGCGCCTGGCCCAGATCGGTCAGAAGGTCATCCATGCAGCTTTATCCTTTCTATCTTTCTATCCGGGCAGGCGCACGCTGTCGAGCACGTAGGCCTCTTCCGTGTTCTGGAGGAGGTCGAGGCCGCCGAAGGTTTCCAACGCCCAGGCTTCGAGCCCGCGCAGCACATCCTCCTGGACGCCCGGCGGCAGCACGATACCGCCGAGGCCTTCCTTGCCGCGCCACTGGTCCAGGGCCTCGCGCGGCGTCTGCCGGGCCGGCCAGCGCACGACCTCGGTGCGCTCGAGGTTCCGCGCGCCTTCGTCGAGCAGGGCTTGGAGCAGCCGGCGGCTGCCCGCGTCGCGGGGAGAGAACCCGAGATCGCGAAGCCGGCCCCGCATCTCCCGCGCCAGGCGTGCCTTGACGCTCTCCGGCTGGCGCTCCACCCGGCCGATCACCAGGGTGCCGCGCGGCGCCACGCGCAACGCCTCGCCGATCACGTGCTCGCGCGGGAGAAGGTGGATCGCCCGCGAGCTGAAGATGGCGCGGACCGAGCCGTCAGGGAGTGGCCAGGTCCGCGAGCCGTCGGCTTGGACGAGGGGAGCCCCGGGCGCTCGCCGCCGGAAGACCTCCAGCATGCCCCGCGAGAGGTCGAGGCCCGCGTACCGCACAGGGTGCTCCAGGAACCAGCGGCCCATCATACCCGTCCCGGCGCCGATCTCGAGAACCCGGTCTTCACCCTCGCCGATACCGGCACCGGCCAGAGACAGGACTGCCGCGGCGATGCCGCGGCAGTCTTTCTCGGGCAGGCCCACGCGGCGATCGAACTCCGCTGCCTGGGGGTCGAACCGGGTCAGAGACCCGGGATGAGCCGGGCTAATGAGGGCATGCCTCCCCGGCCTTGCAGGCCGGAAGCGGATCCGCGAAGGGCGGGGCGATGCACTCGCCGTTCGGGTCCGTGGTGGGACGGCCGTACTTCCCCTTCGACGCCGGGTTGATCCTGGGACCGTTGCAAACGGTCTGCACGGCGAACATCATGCCGCGGTCCTCATGGCCCAGGAAGTGGCAGTGCAGGACATACAGGCCGGTGAAGTCCTCGTAGCGCTGCCGCATCGTGAACGAAGCCGGGGTGATCGTCACCGGCGTCGTCAGCTCCTTCGGCGCCTGGTCCGGGACCACCGTCGCCACCGGCAAGGTCAGCGTATCCATCCAGACCGGCTCCGGCTTGGTCTGCCCCTGCGGCTGCACGGGCACTCCCTTGACGCTGATGAGCTGGAAGGGGTTGGTGTGGATGTGGAACGGGTGCGGAATGGTCGTATCGTTGGTGACCGTCCACTCGTAGGCCTTGTTGAGATCGGTCGTGATGTTGGCGCAGGTCGGGCAGAACTGCGTGCCGCTGAGCTTGAACTGCGTGAACGAGCTCGTCGCATAGGGCCAGGGCTGATTCCGCCCGGTGACGAACTGCTGGAAGGTCATGGCGATCGGGTTGCCCTGGACCTCCTGGGCCGTGATGTTGCGCAGGTAGGGAGGCATCGGGGAGAGGGTCGCCGGCAGTGCCTCCGGAGCCCCCGCCTTGAGCATCTTGGGCTGGTCGTCGTTGCCCTCGATGCCGTCGTCGACGACCACGGTGAAGAGCGCCGGCTCCGCGGGGCCCGGCGCCATCTCCTCATCGCGCTGCAGAAGCATCTTCCGCTGGCCCTGTTCCTCGTTCTGGATGTTGATCAGCTTGCGCTCCACCCGCAGGCCCTCGATGCCCTTCCTGGTCTCGGTGAGCGGCATCTGCACCAGGAAGTCGGCGCGGTTGCCGGGCGCCAGCCGGATCGTGGGATTGCCGCCCGGAGTGGGATTGCAGGGGAAGACAGGCTTGCTCGGATTGAAGTTGAGCAGCGGCTGGCAATCGTAGTTGATGGGCGAGAAGCGGATTCCGTCCATCGCCACCTGCCGGAAGACCAGGCCGGCGGGAATGGTGACGTTGATCAGGGTGCGCGAGCTCATGGTGGCGTTGATGAACCGCCAGCGCTGGATCTCGCCGGGCTTGACAGTGATCTTGGGCTTGATCTGGCCGTTGACCAGGATCTGGCCGGACCCCGCGCCCGGAGTGAAAAGGGGGGCGTCCTCGGCGACCGACTGGATCACCATGACCTTGTCGCCGGTCTTCGGGTCGTAATACTTCTGCAGCTCGTCGTCGAACGGCCCTTCGATCAGCAGGGCGCCCGCCAGGCCGTTGGCAATCTGGATGCTCGCCGAGCCGTGCTTGTGCGGGTGGTACCAGTGGCTGCCCTCGGGCTGATTGAAAGGGAACCTCCTGATCGCGTACGGGAACTGACCGTAGACGACCTCGCCGCGAGGACCGTGCGCGCTGTGCTCGACCGCGGGCGCATTTATCGGCTTCGGGGGGTACAGGTCCAGGAGCACATAGTCCTGCGGGCTCTGGGGGGACACATGGCTGCCGTGGAAGTGCAGGTTGGTGACGTTGGAGTCGTGCAGGCAGTTCGGCGGCTTCTGCGTGCAGTTGACGATGCAGCAGCAGGCCGCCGTCGAGGCTGCCGCGCACTGCTTGATCAGGGCCTCGACGGCCGTGGCGGAGCAGTCGCATTTCGTACCGGCGCTGCAGGCGGAGTCGCACTGGTTGTTGGCCGGGTACGGCAGGCTGTTCTTGAGCAGGATACCGAGAGAGTCGCGCTCCTTGCGCAGGCGCAGGGTGGGTCCGGGGCCGAAGACCAGCGGCGTGCTGCGCCCGGGATACATGTACGTCCGGAGCGTCATCGGCGTCGTCGCCCAGGTGCCGTCCTTGTTGTCCTTCGAGGGGATGCAGAAACGCTGGAGCTGCACGTCCAGGGTCGTGCCCAGGTTTCCACCCTTGGCCGCGATCTCGAACGGATTCTTGAGCTCCTCGGCCTCCTTGACAGTCCCGCAGGTCTGGCCGGCGGCCATCCAGGGCAGACAGAACGCGAAGGCGACGGTCAACACCCATTTCCAGGCAGCTTGCCTCATAAGATCCCCTCCATCGGTTCCGCGGCTTGACCCGCGGTCCTGCTGTTCTACATATGGTTTGAAGGAACCCCTGGAGGTTAGACCTTTCAGGGAGAAAGGGCAAGGTGCCCATCCACTGGGAAAGGTGATGTGAGGACGCGGGAAGTTACAGCGGCTCGGCGATCCCTTCGATCTCCACCAGCAGCTCCGCCCGGCAGAGATCGGCGCGGACCCACTCGATCTCGCCAGCGCCGGGGAACGCGTCCGTCAGGAGGCTCCGCAGCTCGTCCAGCCTCGCCGGGTCGGGGTAGTAGACGCGCAGGTCCCGGTAGCATTCGAGAGGGACAAAGACGGCCAGATTGCGCAGCGTCTCTTCTGTCTGCCTGGGCAGGTCATCGAGATGGACCGAGGCCTCGCCCACGATGCTCGCGGTGCCGCCGACCAGGACGAGAGAGTCGATCACCGTGGCGCGGGCGAAGCAGGGCGGCAGCGGGCCGTACTTGCGGGAGTAGAGGTACGGCGCGATCTGCCGCGGGTTGTCGACTGCGCGGCCGGGACGGTCCGAGGCCAGACAGTGGATCACCAGGTCCCGGCCGCGATGGCCGACGCCGGAAGCCGATGCGACGCAAAGGTCAAACGTCTCCTTACCGCCGAACCAGGCCGACAGCGCCTCGTAGCGGCCGGCGTTGAAGACCTTGTAGCGGTCGAGTCCGTCCCCCATGGGCTCATGGATGCCAGGGATGTAATTCCAGAGCCGGACGGGATGGATCGTGCCGCGGGCGCGCAGCTCGGCCTCGATGTGCCGGTAGGCATGGGAGGTGGCCTCCTGCAGCTCGGCACGCCCGAGAGAACGGGCGTCCTGGATCGTGACGCTCGCCAGGCAGAACCCCTCGCCGAGGCCGAAGGCCCAGGCGGGAGCCGGGAGGCCGGTGTCCTCCTCGCAGGGCGCGCAAGGCGGAGCCGCTGAAGACCACAACTGCTGAGTCATATGCCTGGGGCTACTTTATCACGATCACTCGACAGCCCGGGGAGGGGAGTGCGTCCAGGCCACGCCGATGACGCCGCCGAGGGTCAGCGCGCACCCGAGTACCTGGACGGGCGTCAGCCGGTCGTCCAGGAAGACCACGCCGAGGAGCATCGAGATCACCACCGTGAGCTGCGAGATGACGCCGGCCTGGAGGTTCGTCACCCAGCGGTAGGCCCAGGTCATGAGGAGCTGGGCCACCACGGAGGCGCCGCCCACGGCGGCGAGCAGGAGCCACTCGCGGGGAGTCGGGGCGGAAAACCCCGGCAGGGCGAACGGCGCCGTCGCGAGCAGGCCGCAGAGGGAGAAGCTGCCGTAGACCGCCCAGGAGCCCTCGGTGCGGCGCGCGGCGCGGATCGCGGTCACGGCCGCGCCGGACAGGACCCCGGAAGCCATGCCGACCATCTCCCAGCGTCCGAAGTGGAAGGACGCGTCGCCCGGGTTGCCGGTAACGGTGAGCGTGAGCCCGAGCAGCGCGGCGGCGAGCGGGATCAGGAGCCTGCGGTCCGCGCGCTCGCCGAGGAAGAGCGCGGCGAAGACGACGCTGAACACGGGCGAGGAGTAGTTGAGCAGCGTCGCGATGCCCACCGGGATGTGAGCGATCGCCAGGAAGTAGAGCAGCACCGCTACCCCGCCGAAGATGCCGCGGTAGGCGAGAAGGTCGAGGCGCTGGAACTCGACCGCCTTGCGCCCGATCCGGGGCACGGCCAGCAACGGGATCAGCATGAACGCGAAGCGGCAGAACGCGATCTCCCCGCCCGACAGCCGTGCCGCCGCCAGCTTGGCCGCGAACGCCATCAGCGCGAAGCACACGGACGACGTGGCCATCAACAGGAGAGGTCGGCGCATCGGGCCGCAGTCTATCCGCTCCCCGACACCGGCCTGCCGTGCTAGCATCTGATGCATGCGCACCACCCTCGACATTGCGGACGACGTTCTGATCGCGGTCAAGGAAAGGGCACGACGGCAGAAGCGCAGTGCCGGAGATCTCCTCTCCGAGCTCGCCAGGGAGGCTCTGACCCATCGGTATCGGGAGGACTCCGAGACTAGAAAGCCGAAGAGCTTCTATGGTTTCGACCCGCTGCCCCCCCGTGGGGAGGCGGTCTCGAACGAGCTGATTGATAAGCTCCGCGAGGAAGACCTCGGCTGATGCGAGCGCTCCTCGACATCAATGTGCTCCTCGCGCTGCTGGATGCAGACCACGTCGACCATCAGCGAGCCCAGGAGTGGATCTCAGGGGAGATCCAGCACGGTTGGGCATCCTGCGCCTTGACGCAGAACGGGTTCGTCCGCATCCTCAGCCAGCCCAGGTACCCGAGCCCGGTTTCGCCTTCAGAGGCCGTCGAGCGGCTGCGCCGAGCGACCAACACCGAGTACCACGAATTCTGGCCCTGCTCCATAAGTCTTCTTGAAGACCGCCGTATAAACTCCGGCCACGTTCACGGGCCACGCCAGGTGACCGATGTCTATCTTCTCGCGCTCGCCGTGGAACATAGAGGAAGGTTTGTCACCTTCGATCGCTCCATCCCGCTGTCGGCGGCTCCGGGGGCTACACCCGAGCATCTCGTAGTTGTCTGAACTGCTTCTCTGACCTCGAGGGCAAGATGGCCCTTTGTCACGTTTCCTTCCGCAGAAGCACCAATTCTATTGCAGAGCAAACCCTGCCCCGAGAGGTCGTTCCCGCCTCTTCCTTCTTCTGGAGGTTTTCGCAATGAGAGAGATCCTGAGCCGTTGTCTTCTAGTCCTGGCCCTGGCCGTGGCGGCATCGCCGCTGGCCGCGCAATCCGCCGCGCCCGAGCCGAAAGAACGCCGCGAAGGGCTCAAGTCCGTCTACCTAGCCCTGCAGAGCGATCCGCAGTTCCTGAGCTTCAAGCAGCAGCTCACGGAGCGGCCGAACGACGCCGCGCTGCTGGATGCCGTCCTTCGCTTCCTGCCCCTGTCGCCGCTCGACTACCTCGAGCTCGACATGGAGCACCGCCACTATGAGTTCGCGATCCCGAGGTTTGTCCACGAGGCGCACAAGGTCTGGGTGACGCTGCACGAGTTGCAGGCGCGCAGCCTGTACGGCGATGCGGCCGTCGACAGCATCAAGAACGAATGGCCGGCCGAGGTCCCGCAACGGGTGCGGGTCTCCGAAGCCATCCGCAAGATCACAGAAGCCGCCGCGGTGGGCACCAACCGCAACGTGGCGGCCACGGACGTGCCGGCGCCGAACGATTACCAGGGTGAGATCCAGGTGGTGGTCAACCCCAACAACGCGAACCAGCTCGTGGCCGCCGCGAACACCTGGGATGCGCCGGCGGGCTGCGGCGAAACCCAGGCGATCTTCTGGAGCAGCGACGGCGGCGCGGTGTGGAACTACACCTGCGCGCCGGGCGCCAGCGTCTTCCCGGGCATCGGCACCTGCACCGCCACCGTGTTCGGCTCCGACCCGGCCCTGGCCTGGGACAGCAACAACAACGTCTACATCAATTACATGCTCCTCTGCGCCAGCATCGTCTCCACCAAGTACTCCATGGTGGTGGCGCGCTCGACCGACGGCGGCGCCACCTGGAACGGCCAGGGCATCATCGTCACGAGCTGGGGCGACACCGACCTCGAGGACAAGAACTTCTACGCGATCGACACCAACCCGGCCAGCCCCTTCTTCGGCCGCCACTACGCCTGCTGGGACCGCAACAACAACGAAAAGATCGCCCGCTCCACCAACTCCGGCGTGACCTGGACCGAAGCCGACCTCCCCACCTCGCCCTTCGGCGGCGTCGACCTCGCCTGCGAGATCGCCGTCCAGGACAACGGCACGGTGCACGTGGTCTTCGACTCCCTGACCTGCGGCGCCCAGACCTGCTCGGACGAGGACATGGTCTATACGAGGTCGACCGACGGCGGCGTCACCTGGAGCGCGCCGGTGCTGGTGCGCGACTTCAGCCTGGTGGGCTTCTCGAACGCCAACTGCGCGGATGCCCAGAACGACCGCTGCATCAATCCGTTCGGAGCCATCGCGGTGGACAACAGCGGCGGCGCCTGCGACGGCACCCTCTACGCCACGTTCTCGGACTATGGGGCCGGCCAGAACGTGAACGAAACCGACGTTTGGCTGACCCGCTCGACCAACAACGGCGTCTCCTGGTCCGCGGCGGTCAAGATCAACGACGACGGCCTCGCGGGCCGCGCGCAGTTCCATCCCTTCCTGCAGGTCGACCAGGGGAACGGCCACGTGATCGTGGCATGGCATGACGCGCGCAACGATCCGGGCAACGACGCGGTCGATTTCTATACCGCGCGGTCCACCAACTGCGGCCTGGCCTTCGAGGCCAACGTTCAGGCGAGCTCGGCCTCGGGCGAGTTCAACAACAGCGGCGTCTCGTCCTCGGACATGAACTCCGCGGACAACCCGAACTACAACCCGAACCAGTATGGCGAGTACATGGGCCTCGACGTCCTCGCTGGCAAGGCCTACCTGGCGTGGTCCGACACCCGGCACTACTTCCCCGGCTCCACCACCAATGCCCAGAAGGACAACCTGGGCTTCGCGGTCGTGGACTTCGCTTCCGGCGGCAGCGTCTGCGGCAACGGCACCAAGGAGTCCGGCGAGTCCTGCGACGGCGCCGATCTCGGCGGCCAGACCTGCACGGGCCTGGGCTTCGGCGGCGGCGTGCTGGCCTGCAATGGCAACTGCACCTACAACACCACCGCCTGCACCTCTCCGCCGTCCACGACGACGACCTTCACCTCCGTGGCGGCCGATGACGGCCACATCCTCGAGACGAGCGAGACCTCCAACACCGGCGGCAGCGCCAACAGCACGGATTCGACGACCAGCGCCCTGCGCGCCGGCGACGCGAAGAAGGACAAGCAGTACCGCAGCGTGGCCTCCTTCGACACGGCCGCGATTCCGGATACCGCCACGGTCACGCAGGTCACCCTGCGCCTGCGGCGCGGCACGGTGGTGGGCACCAGCCCCTTCACCACCCACGGCAGCCTGAGCGCGGACGTGCGCAACGGCGGCTTCAACGGCAACGTGGCCCTGGAGACTGCCGACTTCCAGGCCGCGGCGACCGCGACCGCGGTCTGCACGCTCACCAACGCCGCGGCCAACGGCGACTGGTCGGAGTGCACGTTCAACGCGGCGGGCATCACGGCCATCAACAAGGCCGGCAAGACCCAGGTCCGCGTCGCCTTCACGCTCGACGACAACGACGACAACGGCGACGATTACATCGGCTACTACTCGGGCAACAATGCCACGGCGGCGAACCACCCGCAGCTCGTGGTGACCTACCTGCCGTAAGCGTTCCTTCCAGAATCCCGCCCGGTGCGACGGCGCGCCGGGCGGGCTCGCAAATGGCGGTGGCATACACTTTCACAGGCATGAAGGTTTTGGCACCGCACCTCATCGACGCGCTGTTCCAGGAGTATCCAGAGGGGTCGGAGGGGTCTTCCTCCGCGCAGGAGCCGGGCGAGGAGCTGACGCGCACCGTCCTCTCCGCCGAGGCGAGCCGCCTGCGCGACGTCGGCCTGCCTATCCGGCTGCTGCCGATGCCCCGTGAAGGGACGCGCGCCGCGCTGCGGGAGTACACGCTCAGCCTCAACCAGATCATCGCCGGACAGGCCTCGCACCCGCGGGTCTGGTCGTTCGTCCAGCACCATCTGCCCGCGGATCGGGCTGCCGAATTCGAGCCGCTGTTCAAGGCGCACTTCCACCCGCTCTGGACCCAGGACGAGTTGAACAGCCTGGACGAGCAGGAGCTTCACCACGAGTGGCGCCGCCGCGCGAGCCGGATGGCGCGCTGGTCCCCGGCCTTCCGCGCCATCCGCCAGGACCGCGAGTTCTCCGAGGTCTGGCGGTCGCTCGAGGCGGGCGACTTCGACGTCAGCGGCCGGGGCAAGGACTACACGGCCGGCATGCAGTACTTCCAGGCGGCGCGGGCCTTCGGAGTCGAATGCCTCCTCGAGCTCCTCGGGCTCCACGCCAACCGCGGCGGCCTCTACCTCGATGTCCTCGGCGGCGACGGCTACATCATGCGGATCCTCGAGGCGACGCGCGCCATGCGCGAGAAGCGGCTGCTCGTCCTGCCCGCAGCCCACACGCAGCTCGCGCCCGGGGATCGCATCGAGACCTCGCCGCTGGAGCTCCTGCTCCAGCGCGTGCTGGAGATGGCCGAGGGCGTGCTCGTGCTGCTGGTCACGCCGCCTTCAGAGGGCACCCGAAGCGCGCGCCTGATCGGCATGCACGGCGCCGGGATGGCGGTGGGAGATCCGTTCGAGCTGCCGGAGCGCGAGTTGGACTGGCTCCTGGCCGAGCGCTCCGTCGCCTGGCTGGGGGGCAAGCCGGTCGCGACCGGCCTCGCCGCGATCCTGCGCCGGGTCGCCGACGAGCTGACCGCCAGCGCCGGGGCTGGCCATCCGCCGTTGATGATCACCAACGACATCTCCTCGCACATGTTCCGCTCGGCGGGGCTGTGGGGCTTCCCCACCCGCGAGGACGCGCGGCTCCTGCCGCGGACCTTCCGCGAAGGCTCGCTCGACGGCGTGCTCTTCGCCTACGGCACGCACCACGTCACCAGCCTGGACGAGGCCTTCCGCGCCTCGATCGACGTGCTGCGGCCGGACGGCCGGATCGTGGTGCACGACTTCCTCGACGAGGGACGGGTGGGCCGCTGGTTCCACGAGGTCGTGGACCGGCACAGCCGGACGGGCCACGACTTCCCGCATCTGGGACCGGTGCAGCTCGCGGTGTCCCTGTACCTGGCGGGATTCCGCAACGTGGAGCTGTACGAGATGGAGGACCCCTTCGTCTTCTCGGTGCCCGAGGAGAGCACCGCGACCGCCCGCCACGTGGCGTTCACCTACCTGCTGGGGATGTATGGCATGACCGAGAGCTTCGGCGGCCGGCTCGACCGCTTCGGGGAGCTCCTGCACGAGGTCCTCTCCTATCCGGAGATCGGCAACGAGCCGCATCTCGGGGAAGGTGGGGAGGACCTGGTCTACGTGCCGCGCCGGGCCGTCGTGGTGAGCGCCCGCCGGCCCGAGGACGGGCCGTGGGCTCCTCTCGACGAGGCGGACACTTCGCTGGTGCGGGTCCTCACCGGGCTCCTGAGCGCCGGCCCGGGCTGGGGCGTGACGCCCGAAACCCGGAGGCAGTGGCTCTCCTGGGTGTCCTACGGTCCCTTCGCCGGGCGCCGGTAGCCTGGACAGCGGGTAGACACGAGAAACGACTGGGTAGACCTCTCCACTCACTCGTTGGAGCCCTCTACCTGCTGGGCGCGGTCCGGAAATGACGAGGCAGGTGCCGGCATTCACTGGATTGTGTCCGGCGATGACTGAGTGGCGCCCTCTACCCAGTCGTTTGACCTGTCTACCCAGTGGGTAGACGCCTCAAACGGCTCGTTTGAACCGCCTACCCAGCCGTTGGAGCTGCCAACCACTCGTTTGAGCCAGCAACCGCTCGTTTGCGCGAGCTACCCAGTGGTTGGCTCCCTCCTCCCCGCCCGGATCTCTAAAAATTCTCGCGCGTTTTGTCACGTTTGAGGCTCCGCCCTCACCTTGTACTGTGTAGTGCGAGTGTGTATTGCCGCGCCCGTGCATGTCTGTAGGAGTCCATTTTCTATGTCCCCTGTGCAATCCGGAGCCGGCAGATTTTCGGTGCTTTTGCTGGCTGTAGGCCTTGCCGCCTGCTCGCAAGCGCCTGATCCGGCATCCGTTGCAGGCGCGCAGCCGCACCGGGTCATCCTGATCAGCCTCGACGGCGCCGGCAACAGCGTGCTCCAGGACCTGTACAAGCAGGGCGCGCTCCGCAAAGGCGGCTTCGAGCGCTTCTTCCGCGACGGTCAGGTCGCCGACGGGCTGATCCCCGTCGATCCCACGCTCACCTCGACCAACCATATCAGCCTGGCGACCGGCTTCCCGCCGACCGCGACGGGCATCGTGGGCAACCAGTTCCACGCGGGCGGCGCACCCTCCTCGGAAAGGGCCAGCGGCTTCGACGCCCTGATCGGCACGGAGACGCTCTGGGAAGCGGCCCGCCGCCAGGGGCGCAAAGCGGGAGTCCTCGCCTGGCCCGGGGCCGATGCCAACGGAGAGCGGCGCACCGCCGACTGGGGGCTGGTCGTCCCCAACACCGCGGAGCACCTTCCCCAGGTCATCACCCTCTCCCGCGCCGACTGGCACCCAGGCCCGGACGCGAAAACCTCCGCCCGGGTGACGGTCGGGAACGAGAAGGACGGGCCTACCCAGACCCTCGATCTCGTGGCCTTCGACAGCACGGACGACGGCCAGGTCAACTACGACGGCGTGACCCTGCCTGAAGAACCCGGGCGGCCGGGCGGCCCCCTAGAGGTGGGCAAGTGGGGGCACGTGACCTGGACGCTGCCGAACGGAACGGGCGCCTCCCGGCTCAAGCTCCTCGCGCTCGCGCCGGACCTGTCGAGCGCCAGCCTCTTCGTGGACGGCATCTACCTCACGACCGCCTACCCCGAGGAGTTCGCCTCGATGCTGACCCGCCGCGGGCTCGACCGGCCCGGTCCCCCCGACAACGTCAGCCTGTCCGCGGGCTGGCAGGGCAAGCCCGGGATCGACATCGGGACCTGGATCGAGCAGGCCGAGCACCTGGCCGCCTTCCTGGGCGAATCCCTGCGCACGGCCTCGGCGCGCACGGACTGGGACCTCCTCATGGGCTACTTCCCGGTCATCGACACGGCGGGTCACCGCCTCCTGCTGGTCGACAAACGCCAGCCGGACTTCTCCCCGCAGCGCCAGGACGAGCTCGCCCGGGCGCGCACCCGGGTCTGGCAGGCGGTCGACGAGGAGCTGGAGAAGCTGATCGCCGGGCTCGATCTCTCCCGCACCACTCTGGTGGTGGTGAGCGACCATGGGATGATGCCGGTCCACACCGCCGTCGATCCCAACGCGCTGCTCGCCGAGGCCGGGCTGCTCGCCAAGAAGGACGCCGCGCCTGCGCCCGGGCCCGTCGCCTACGCGGTCGGCGACGGCGGCGCGGCCCACATCTATCTCGAAGCCGGCGCAGATACCGCCGCCGGCGCGGGCATCCTGGCCGACCTCGCCAGCCGGTTCGCCGCTTGGCGGATCGAGGGAGAGGCTCCGATCGAAAAGGTCGTCAGCCGGCAAGAGGCGGCACGGATGGGCCTCGATCATCCCAACAGCGGAGACCTGATCCTCTTCGCCCGCGAAGGCTACGTCTTCCGCCAGCTTCCCAACGGCAAGTCCGCGGCCCCGGCGCCGGTCTACGGCGCGCATGGCCATCTCAGCAGCCGCCCGGAGATGCATGGCATCTACATGGCGCTCGGCGCGGGCGTCACGCCAGGCGCCGGGCGGACGATCCGCGCCACCGAGGTCGCCCCCAGGGTGGCGGCCTGGCTGGGCATCTCTCCCCCACAACGGCAGGCCGTCGCCGAGGCACGTCTGTCCCAGTAGCTCAAGGAGGATTTGAATGCTTCATAGTCATGTTTCGCGCAGGGTCCTGCTCTTCGCTTTGGTCCTGGCCATCGGGGCGGCCGTCGGCGCCGACGCGGCCAGCGGCCCCAAGGTGGGGCCCAACATCCAGGTCAACGATCAACAGCAACTGCCCCCGAACGACTGGCCGAACCGCAACACGCCGTCTCTGGCCGTCAGCGAAGACGGCCAGCGGCTGACCGCCGTGTTCGAGGACTTCCAGGGCTTCTGTGGTCCTCCCAGCAACCAGGTCTGCCCCGCTCCGGATCCCAACGGGCTCACCGGCTTTGCCTACTCGAGCAACGGCGGTGTGACCTGGACGGATGGCGGCGTCCTGGAGCCGATCGGCAACGCCACCTCAGCGGGTCACCCTTGGGCCGATCGCGGAGGCAAGGGCGACAAGGAGGTCTACTACGCCGTCACTCGCATGCGTGAAGGTGCCACGGGCCTGGCCGGCCTCGGCATCTACCGCGGGCGTTTTGTCAACGGCAGATTTGCCTGGGAAGATTCCCGGATCATCAATTCTACGAACCCCAACGACCAGTACAGCCGGCCAGCCCTGGCCGCCTCCAAGGACGAGAAGTCTGCCGCCTATGTGGTCTTGTCGAACGTGATCGAGCTGTGCGGGATCCGCTCCTTCGGCTTCGGCCAGATCGAGGTCTGGAGGACTCACGACAACGGCGAGACCTGGAGAGGCCCGGTCGTGGTCAGCCCTGACACGGCGGAAAACTCGAATCCCGCCGACCCCGACTGCGGCGTGTTCGGACCTCTGCAAGTCGCTCCAGCCATCTCGATCGGGCCGCGCGGCGAGGTGTACGTCGTCTGGCAGAAGGGCCCGCGCCTCATCGACCTGGCGGGAGGCACGGAGCCCGGCTCCACGATCGCCTTCTCGCGCTCGCTCGACGGCGGCCGGACCTTCGATTCCCCCCGGACCCTCGTCTCGATCAACGCCAACTACCAGAACACTCCCGTGGGCCACGGCAAGGGCCGGCAGAACGACCAGCCGCGGATTGCCGTGGACACCAGGGGCCGCTATCGCGGGCGGGTCTACGTCACCTTCTATCAGCCGGTCAGCCCGGTGCAGGCCGCGGTCACCACGCAGTCGCTCGTCTCCTCCGAGGCCTACATCACCTACTCGGACAACCAGGGCCTGACCTGGAGCACCCCGGCCCGCATCGCGAAGACGCCGGTACCCCCGACCGGGGTGAAACGCTTCTGGCCGACGGTCAGCGTGCGGGAAAGCGGTGATGTCGACGTGGTATTCGTCGAGAGCCGGGAAACGCAGGCCACGCCGGACCCCACCGACATCGAGTGCAACATGCCCACGGGCGCCGGGCGCCGGATGGGCCTGGTCAGCTCGCTCGTCGACACCTACTGGGTGCAGTCGCGCGACGGTGGGCTCACGTTCTCGGCGCCCCTCCTGGTCTCGGAAGAGACGTCCAACTGGTGCACGTCGTTCTACACCTTCAGCAGCGGCGTCTTCTCGAACTACGGCGACTACCTGGGCACCGCCTCGGCCGGCGATCGGACCTTCGTGCTCTGGCCTGACGGCAGGAACGGCGTTACCGACCTCTTCTTCGCCGAGGTCAAGGGCAAGGTGAAGAGGCCGGCCCACGCGCGCGGTGAAAACGAGGACGACTAGCAGCGGCACCGGCATCGGGGCCACTCCGAGGGAAGCTCGGGTGGCCCCTCTGCGCCGAGGCCTGGCTGTCCCTTTACTCCCTTTGGAGGACACTACGTTAATACCGTTCCTCTGGCGCATCGGGTCGCCGAGGGGATTTGTAGGCGAATCTGTCAAATAGTGGCCCGCTGCCCGCTCAATCGGACCGCGGCCACAGGAGGAACAAATGTCTCAGATCAGTGTTTTCCGCTGCAGGATTCTTCTCGCCGCTTGCGTCCTGACCTTCGGGCTGGCCGCCGGTGCCCGGGCGGCCAGCGGCCCCGAGGTGGGGCCCAACATCCAGGTGAACGACGCGCAGCAGCTCCCTCCCAATGACTGGCCGAACCGCAACACGCCGTCGCTCGCCGCCAGCGAGGACGGCCAGAGGCTCGTCGCCGTGTTCGAAGACTTCCAGGGCTTCTGCGGCTTCCCGAACAACCGGCCCTGCCCCGCGCCGATCCCCCCCGGGCTCACCGGCTTCGCCTGGTCGACCGACGGCGGCCAGACCTGGACCGACGCCGGCACCCTGCCCACGATCGCCGGCGCGACCACGACGGGCCACCCCTGGATCGAACGGGGCGGCGAAAGCGGGAACGAGTACTTCCACGCCGTGAGCCGCATGCGGGGCGGTCCGTCCGGACTCGGCCTGGCGGGGCTCGGCCTCTACCGCGGGCACTTCTCCAACGGCACCTTCGTCTGGGAAAGCGCCCAGATCGTCAACTCGGCAAACCCCAACGACCAGTACAGCCGGGCGGCCATCGCCGCCGCGAAGGACGGCAGCGGCGCGGTCTACGTGGTCTACTCCAACGTCCTGGAGATGTGCGGGATCCCCTCGTTCGGCTTCGGCCAGATCGAGGTCTTCAGATCGCATGACGCCGGCGTGACCTGGCAGGGCCCGGTCATCGCGGGACCGGATACGGCGGAGAGCTCGGATCCCAACGATCCGCTCTGCGGCGCGCTCGGACCGCTCCAGGTGGCCCCGGCAATCTCTGTCGGGCACGGCGGCGAGGTGTACGTCGTCTGGCAGAAGGGTCCGCGCCTCACCGATGCGATCGGGAACACGGAGTCCGGCTCTTCGATCGCCTTCTCGCGCTCGTTGAACGGCGGAGTGTCCTTCTCTCCTCCCCAGACCCTCGTCACGATCAACGCCAACTACCTGAACACCCCGGTGGGCCACGGCAAGAGCCGGCAGAACGACCAGCCGCGGATCGCGACGGCGCTCACCGGCAAGAATCACGGGCGGGCCTACGTCACCTTCTACCAGCCGGTGCAGCCGGTCCAGACGCCGACGGTCGTGCAGTCGCTCACCTCCTCCCAGATCTTCATCACCCACTCGGATGACCAGGGTGCAACCTGGAGCGCCCCGGCGGAGCTCGCGCCGCCGGTGCCCGCCACCGGGGTGAAGCGCTTCTGGCCGACGGTCACCGTCCGCCCTGGCGGCGACGTGGACGTGGTCTTCCTGGAGAGCCAGGAGGCGCAGGCCACGCCGAATCCAACGGACATCGAGTGCAACATGCCCACGGGCGCCGGGCGCCGCATCGGCCTGGTCAGCTCGCTGGTCGACACCTACTGGATCCAGTCGCGCGACGGCGGGGACACGTTCAGCCTGCCGCTGCGGATCTCCGAGCAGACGAGCAACTGGTGCACGACGTTCTACACCTTCAGCAGCGGGGTGTTCTCCAACTATGGGGATTACCTCGGGACCGCCTCGGTCGGAAACCGGACGTACGTGCTCTGGCCCGATGGCAGCCGCAACGGCGTGACCGACCTCTTCTTCGCCGAGGTCAAGGGCAAGACCAACAAGTAGCCCACCGGAACCGCCACCCCGAGCCTCTCGGGGTGGCCCCTATTTCGAGACCAGATCGCGGACCGCGCGGCGGTCGACCTTGCCGCTCGGCAGGTGGGGCAGGGATTCGACCATCACCACCTCGTCGGGGACCGCGTAGCGTGGCAGCAGCTCGAAGCACCGCTGGCGCACGGCCTCGGCAAGGACGCCGCTCTCGCCCAGGCAGACCGCGACCAGCCGGGGCCCACGGCGGCTCTCGCCGGCGGCGACCACGACAGCCCGCCGGACCCCGCCGGCCTTCTCCGCCGCCGCCTCGACATCCGCAAAGACCACCAGCAGGCCGTCCCGCTTGACGCTCAGCCCGGAGCGGCCGAGGATCTCGACGTAGCCGTCGGCACGGATCTTCGCCAGGTCGCCGGTCGCGAACCATTCGCCGTCCCCGCGCGGCTCGAAGCGCCACCGGTCCTCCTGGATCAGGTAGCCGCCGGAGCCGTTCTTCTGCCGGCATTGCAGCCGCCCGGCCTGCTCCCCTGCGGCCGCCTCGAAATCGTCTCCGGTCTCTTCGGTGCGCAGCTCGATGCCCGCGAGCGGGTAGCCGGCGGTCCCCAGGCGCTCATCCGGCGGATCGTCCGGCGAGGAGGAGGAGACCGCGCCCATCTCCGCGCTGCCGTAGAGGTTGAGCAGCGGCCCGAAGCGTGGCTCGAAGGCCGCCACCGTCTCGCGCTTGATCTTGTCGCCGGCGGTCACGGCCAGCCGGTAGTGCCGGGGCGACTTGCGAACCGAGACGAACATGTCGCACAGAGCCGGCGTCAGGAACGCGACGTTCGGACCGAAGCGCTCTTCCCGTTCGAGATAGCGCAGCAGGTTGCCGCCCGATCCGAAGTCCATGGCCGCGCCGGCCAGGAGGCCTGGCAGGAAGGCGGCGCCGAAGCCGTAGCTGTGGAAGATCGGCACCGGCACGGCGAGGCGGTCGCCGGCCGTGAGCTGCCAGCGCTCGACGCAGGCCAGCGCGTTGTTCAGCCACTTCTGGTGCGACATCCGGGTGAGCTTCGGGATGCCGGTGCTGCCCGACGTCCGCAGATAGAGGTCCGGCCCCTGGAAGTCTGCGACGGCAGGCTCTTCGACGAAGTTCTCATTAGCTGCGACCCGGATCCCATTCGCTGAGGCGGTGACGATATGCGAACAGAAGCTGGGGATGAAGCGCGGCGTGCCGGCCTCCTTCGCCGAGTCCGCCAGCTCGGGAAGGAGCACCACGTCGTACTCCCGGGAGAGCAGGTGCAGGAGCGCCAGGGCCCCGGGGACGCTCTGCGAGCACTCCACCGCCACGGGAGGCAGCAAGGGGAAGCCGGCGAAGGAGCGGTCGAGCTCGTCGAGCCGGCGGACCGCCTCAGCGTACGAAACGCTCTGCCGGCCGTCCGTCAGCACCCGGTCGCGGACCCCGGCGTCCTCCGACAGCCAGCGGACCAGATCAGGGCCGGAGGGAGCCTCGGGCGGAGGCCGGTGAGATAGATTAGGCATCATGCCCTCCAACGAGCTCAGTGCCGGTTTGACCAGCGAGGCGGCGTTCCGGGTCACTCCCGACATGCGCCCCCCTCACGTGGACGGAATCCTGGCGACCTCCCGGATGATCGGCCTGATCGAAGACACCTGCCTCGACCTCGTGCAGCCGCTCCTCGACGAGGGACAGACCACCGTGGGCACCCGCGTCGACGTCACCCACGTCGGCACGGCCTGGGCAGGCGAAGAGGTGAAGATCCGCGTGCGGCTGACGAAGGTGACGCAACGCCGCCTGCTCACCTTCGAGGTGGAAGTCGAGGCGCCGGGCGGCACGATCAGCGCCGGCACCCATCAGCGTCTCGTTCTCGAGCGGTCGCATTTCATGCGGCCCGGGGCTCCACCGCCTCCCCCCGTGTCCACGCGCTGAGATCGCGGTCCAGGAGGGAGCCGAGGCGCGCGACGTCCTCGGCGAAGAGCTCCCGCAGCCGCGCCGAAAGCTCCGCCGGGAGCGGGATCCCGGGGGCGCTCTCGTGCAGCCGCATGTCCTTGAACTGCATCCGGCGCCTCACCTCCGGCGGAGTGCGGGCCAGTTGGCGGATCGCCATCATGCGGACCCGCTCGTTCGCCCGCCGCGGATCGAGCTCGGCCTCGAACCCCGGATCGACGCCCAGGAACTCCAGAGCCTGCCGATAGACCGCGGCGGTGTCGCGCACCATGTCGTCGAAGACGATGCAGTGGACGTTCTCGCGGCCGAAGGCGTCGAGATACCGCTCCACCTGCGCGGCATACCGCGCGACGCCGGTGTACAGCAGCGCTTCCGGGAGATAGGAGCCGGGCGGAATGCGGCGCCCCAGACGGCGCTCCGGCTCCGCTGCGAGGGCCTCCTCGAGAGTGGGGAGATCCTCGTTGCCGGTGCGCAAGAAGAGCCCGTGGAGCGATTCGAGCATCCGGTGCGGAGCGCGCAGCAGGATGAGAATCCGCGCATCCGGCGCGAACGAGCGGATCTCCGAGGCCGCCTTCGTGGACGACAGGTACCAGACCGAGGCTTCGCCCACGCGCGGCCGGCCGGCCGCCCCGGCGAAGAGCTCCCCATAGAGCTCCGGCTCGCGGACGGCCCCGGGCAGAGGCGTCAGGTCGCTGCCGAAAAAGTGCGGCTCCTTGTGGGCCGAGACGTAGATCTCCGGATGCTGCCGGAGATAGGCGTACATCGACGTGGTGCCGCACCTCGGAGCGCCGACGATGAAGAAGTTGGGCTTCCTCATGGGACTGGCTTCAAGCCTGCTGCTCCGCCAGGTGCTCGCGGATGATCCGCGCGACGGACTGCAGGTTGTGGAACGCCTCCATGTTCAGCACGTCGTCGCGCAGCTCGATGCCGAAGCGCTTCTCGATGAAGCTGATCAGCTCGACGAGAATGACGGAATCGAGGGCGAGCCCTTCCTCGAAGAGCGGCACCGTGTCGTCGATCTCCTCGTAGGAGAGATTGATGTCCAGGTCCTCCGCGACAATGCGTTTGACTTGCTCTAGCACTTGGTCCGACATTCGATCCGATCCTTTCTGGTCCTAGAAGAGGACCCGCGCGCGGCTGCCGGAGCTCGTCCCGCTGAGCTTTTTCAAAGAGCTTTCGAAGGTCCGGCTCACGTGGTCGCCGTAGATCACCCCGAGCTCGGTCAGGGAGATGTTCTGGTGATCGATCGTGACGAACCCGCCCGCTTCGAGCTGGGACAGCTCGCTTTCGCAGACCTTGAGCAGGTCGAGGCCGTGCTTCTCGCGGAACCAGACGTGGTTGAGATCGATGAGCTTGATGCCCATGACCGCGTCGCGCACCATCAGGTCGAGGCTGGTGCAGGTGTAGCCCCGGTAGGCGGGAAGCTCGCCCCGCTCGACGATCTCGCTGTAAGCCTTGATGTCGCTCGTATTCTGATAGTTCCAGTGGCCCAGCGTGCCATATGCCGAGACGCCGCAGGCGTAGCTGTCGTTGCCCAACCAGCGGCTGCGGGTGTTCAACTGATCGTGCTTGCCGCCCTTGGTGAACGTGAACGCGTTGACCGGGCGGTAGTCGTGCTTCTTGAGCTCGCCCAAAGCATACTTGATCAATTCCAGCTCCTGCTCGTCGTTGGGCAGGGCGATCTCCTCGTGCTTCTCGGCGGTGTAATAGGGAGTATTGGCGTAGAGCTCGAGCTTGTAGATGGTGATGCTGGGCACGTCGACCTCGAGCGCCCGCTGGACCGAGTAGGCCCAGGTCTCCGGGGTCTCGCCGGCCAAGCCGCTGATCAGGTCGATGTTGACGTCGGCGCCGGTCTTCTTCGCCAGCTCGATCGCCCGGACGGTCTGCTCTTCGGTGTCCGCGCGCCCGGTGTTGCGGACGATCTCCTCCTTGAACGACTGGATGCCGAGGCTGATGCGGTTGACCTTGTGGCGCTCGAGGATGTCCGCCTTGCGCTCCGTCAGGGTGACCGGCTCCCCTTCGAAGGTGATCTGCGGATCGGTGATCGTGAAGTTCTCGTGCAGGGAGGCGAACAGCTTGTCGATGTTCTCCTCCGACATGAGGGTCGGGGTCCCGCCGCCGAAATACACGGTTTCGACCGGCCGTTCCTGCAGGTTGAACCGCTTCGAGCCGAGCCCCATCTCGAGAGCGACGGAGCTCACGTAGCGGTCGATCTCCTGGAGCCGGTTCTCCTTCAGGGTCGTCGTCTTGAAATAACAGTAGGCGCAGCGCTGGATGCAATACGGCATGTGGACGTAGATGTTGAGCGGCGGCGGCTTCAGTCCCTCTTCGACCCCGTCCTTGGTCCAGTAGCGGAACATCGGGTAGGTGAGGATGACGCCCCTTCTCGACAGCTCGGGCAAGCCGGCCGTCACATCGTGCTCGGTGTCCGGGAGAGGAGCTTGCGGCTTGTCTGGTACGATCTCTAGCATGATTCTTCCTTTCGTCTGAAAAGATTTCTACGATCTAATCCTTGAGTGTGATTTCCGTAAAATTTTCGAGTTTGGCCTGGATACCCCAACCCCCCAGATCCTCGGGCTCCTCGGAGACCGCCATCAGGAGCTCGTTGTCCCCTTCGCGGAGCGGAAGGTAGAGCGAGTCGAAATAGCCGATGCTTCCCAGGAACCGGTAATCCCGCGACTGGGCGGGGTCGTTGCCGCGGAAGAGAAGCCGTCCGTTCAGATAGACCCGGACCCGGTTGCTGAAGCCGAAGTCGAGCCGCTTGACCTGCTCGCTGCTCGAGTGGATGACCTTCCGGGCGAAGACCGTGTCCTTGCGGAGGTGAACCCCCTGCACCCGGGCAAGATTGGCGAGCCCCGAGCGCTCCGTCTCGAGACGGGTCCAGCTCCGGGCGGCGAGGTCGGCCTGAGCGATCGCGGGCTGTTCGGGCAGAGCGCTCTCCCGGAACGCATCCGAGACCGACCAGGAGGAGATGGCGTGTTCCGGGACGCGGTCGGGCTTGCCGGGGCGGCCCTGGATGGGAGGAGAGTCGGTCACCGTGAACGAAAAATTGGAGAAGTGGGCGGGGGCGAAGTTCAGGACCCTGAGGCCCACGCTGCCGGGCTCGACGCTGCGCTTGAGCTCGTCGACGAAGAGCACGGGCTTTTCCATGTCGCCGATGTAGAACTCCGCCTGAGCGCCGGCGAAGAGGATCTTGACTGGGATCCATTCATTGAAGCGGAATTCGACCGGGACCGAGAACCGCTTGCCGTGGTAGAGCTGCCAGCCCGAGACGCCGTTGAAGACAGGTGTGTACTGGTTGGCGTCCGGGTTCCCCGATTGATGCGGCCGCAGGTAGAAATCCTCGTAGTTCGAGGCGTCCTGCACGCGCCAGATCCCGCCCATGAACCCCCGCTGGCGGGTGAACGCGATGTCGAATTCGATCGACCCGTTGGTGAAGCGCGCATCGGAGACGGTGGCGATCCCGTCCTTCAGGTAGAGGCTCTTGCGGCCCAGGTGGTCCTCCACCCGGTGCTCCGCCGCGTTCCATTGCCAGCGCCCGGAGTCGAACGGAACCGCCTGGGAAGGGTCGGGAGTCGTCATGGACAGGAAAGCTCCTAAGAAGATCGAGGACGGCGTCATGATTCGAGCTCCAGGGGAAGAAGGTCGTCCAGCACCTCCCTGAAGTCGTGGAACCCCGAGCGGCCGGCGATCCACCGCGCGGCCAGCAACGCCCCCTCGGCGAGCCCCTGGCGGTTGCGTGCCCGGTGCTCGAGATGGATCGTGTCGGCCGCCGAGTCGAAGCCGACCCAGTGCACGGACGGGACGTAGCCGGAGCGCTGGCAGGTGATCGGCACCTCCCGCTCCCCGTAGTAGCGCGCCATCCGCCGCCGGATCTCGAGCGCCGTGCCCGACGGGCTGTCGAGCTTGAAGCGGTGGTGCCAGTCGTGGATGAACGGGTCGTAGCCGTCCAGAGCCGAGAGCATCTTCGCAGCCTGCTCGACGAGACGGTAGAAGACATTGACGCCCACCGAGAAGTTCGCCGCCCGCACGGCGCCGATGCCGGAGCTCTCGACCACCTCCCGGACCTCGTCGAGCCGGTCTTGCCAGCCGGTGGTCCCGATCACCAGGGGGAGCGACAGCTCCGCCGCCGCACGCGCGGTGTCGGCCACGGCCTCGGGAACGGAGAAGTCGACGAGAACCGCCACGTCCGAGAGCGCCCGGCGCGTGGCCGCATCCGCGGACAGGGGCCGACTGCGGGTGAAGCGGTCGACGACCTCCATCCCCTTGGCCGCCGCGATCTCTTCGACGACGCGTCCCATCTTGCCGTACCCGACGAGGGCCACCTTCATCCGCGCGCCTCCCCGATATGCAGGGCGCGGGCGAGCTCGTTTTCGAGGAACAATGCGCCGCCCAGATACGAGGCCAGGACCTTCAGCGGACCTTCCAGCTCCAATCCCGTCGCGTCGCGGAGCTCCTCCGTCTTGGCCGCGACCATCGAGAGCGTCCGGGCAGCCGCGGCGGCCACGGCAATACCGGGACGCCTCCTGGCCGCGGCCAGGGTCAGATCCGCCTCGATCTCCACCTCGGTGATCCCCATGGCCACCCACTGCGAGGCATTGAAACCCGTGGTCCGGGCGGCGCGCCGCAGGTCGCGGACCCCTTCGCGGGCGGCCATCGCCGCGGCCAGGGCCCAGGCGCCCGCGTAGGTCTCCAGCCAGCCGGCGAGCTCGGAGATCCGGACCGGCCGGGAGACGAGATCGACAACGGCTCCATCGATCACGAGCCAGGTCCCGTGCCGCTGGACTCCGGGCATTCCATGGTCCAGCCAGGCCAGCCGGTGCTCGTCACCCGTCTTGACCAGCACGATCGAGGCCTCGGAATCCGGGCTCGAGAGGCGGACCTTGCCCGTCAGCCGCAGACCGCTGCCCGAGGGCTCGCCCGCGATCGCCGCCGCTTCCAGGCCGGGCTCGGGGCGCGGCGTGAAGAGGCCGAGCGACGCGCGCTTCCTGTCCGCCTCCCCGACCGCGAAGAAGGCGTCCAGGAGCGGCAGCACGCCGAGCTCGTGCTCGAGCGCTGCGAACGCCGGATCGATCACGCCGCCGCACCCTGCTGGACCACGAGATAGCGCACGATGTTGTCGATCGTGTGGAGGAAGCTGTGGTCCTCCTCGTGGTCGAGGTCGATGGCGACGCCGAACGTCCTCTCCAGGCCTTCCAGCAGGTTCAGGTATCCGAGCGAGTCGAGCCCGATCGTCCGCAGGTCGACGTCCCAGCGGCCGAGCTCATCCTCGTTGATCTTGCCTCCCGCGGC
Organism: Acidobacteriota bacterium; assembly: GCA_034667225.1. Classification (GTDB taxonomy): domain Bacteria; phylum Acidobacteriota; class Thermoanaerobaculia; order Multivoradales; family UBA5704; genus DATMER01. Next base: position 34,211 of record JAXDKG010000062.1, on the reverse strand, counting down.
GATGTAGACCAGGCGTTGGACCCGCTTCTTCATCGCGTTCTGATCGTCGTTCATTCCACCGATCCTTTCGTGTTGAGCTGTTCGCGGAGCACGGCGATCCGCGGCTTGCCGATCCCGGTGCGCGGGATCTCCTGGACGAAGCTGATCCGGCCCGGGACCTTGTAGGGAGCGAGCCGCGAGCGGCAGGCCTCCGCCACGGCCGCCTTGGTGACGCCGCCGTTCGAAGCGACGACCACGAGGTGCACCAGCGCCTCGCGGTTCAGGTCCTCGTCGGGGAAGGCGACGGCATCCGCCACTCCGTCGAGCGCCAGGACGACGGCGACGATCTCCGTGGGATCGATCTTGCGCCCAGCGACGTTGATGTGGTCCTGGGTACGGCCGACTAGGTGCAGGCGTCCGTCGACGAGCCGCCCCCGATCTCCCGAATGATAAAAACCTTGCGAATCCACGCGCTCCTCGAACAGGCCCGGATGGTTCAGATATCCGCTGGCCATGGACGCGGTGCGCACCAGCACCTCCCCCGCCTCCCCGTCTTCTTCGGTGATCCGGATCTCCGCGCCCGGCAGCGGCTGGCCCAGCCCGGTGTGGTGGCTCGCGTCGCGCTCGAACGTGACCGGGCCGGTCTCGGCAATCCCGTAATAATCGGAAATATCGAGTCCGTACTTGGAGCGGAACTCCTCCCGCACGTCGGGCCAGAGCGGCGCGCCGGCGGAGATCGCGTGCTCCAGGCTCGCCATCGCCGACCGGTCCGGTCCGCCGGGAGCCACGAAGTTGCGGTAGAGGGTCGGAAAGGCGACCAGCCGGGTGATCCCGATCTCCTCGATCCGGCGCGCGACCGGACGGGTCAGCGGAGCCCCCTTCAGGAAGTGGAGCTCGCCGCCGGCCACGAAGGTCGAGAGCAGCGAGGTATTGAACGCCAGGCCGTTCGAGAGGGCAGCCAGGCAGAGCGTCCGGTCCTCGTGCGTCATTCCCGTTCCAAGGACCCAGTTGCGCGCCGCCGAGACCACGGCGTGCCCGCTGAACTCCAGGCACTTCGGCCGGCCCGTGGTGCCGGAGGTGAAGCGGCAGACCTCGGTGTCCGGCCGGGGTGCGAAGCGCGGCTCGAACCGCGAGAGCGGCAGGACGACGGCGTCTCCGAAGGGGACCGACTCCCCCTTGCCCGGGATATCGAGCGCCTGCGCCTTCGACGGCTCGATCACCAGGGCGTCGAGGCCGCAGTCGCTCCGGATCGCCTCGATCTCGCCGGTGTTGAAGTTGGCGTCGAGCAGGAGCGGGAGGCGGCCGGCGAAGAGCGTCGCGAAGTAGAGAATGACGTATTCGGGGCGATTGCCGAGGCAGAAGCCCACATGCCGCACGTCACCGAATAGATCGACCGCGGCATGAATCCGGCTCCCGAGCTCCTCGTAGGAGAGGGCCTCGGCGCCGACCACCGCGGTCCGGCCGCGGTGCCGGTCGAGGCTCTCGGCCATCGCGTCCCGAATGTTCATGCCAGAGCCTCCAGCTCCTCGCGGTAGGCTAGTGCCTGGCCGGCGATCGCCTTCATCGTGGTCAGGCTCCCACCCGACATCTTGAGGCCCGCGATCTGCGCCTGGGCGAACAGGAACTCGCTGTCCCACATGTACCCCGCGCCGCCGTGGAGCTCGGCGCAGAACGCCGCGAACCGGGACGTCCGATCGACGCAGAACCACTTGAGCGCGGCGATCTCGGCGACGGCGTTCTTCGGGCTCTCCAGAAGCTCGAAGCCGTCCAGGAGGCCGGCCTCCATCAGCTCCTGGTCCGCGGCGGCCCGGGCGAGGGCGTGCCGGTTGACCGGCCAGCTCGCCAGCGGGCGCCCCTCGACGATCCTCCGGCCGCCGTATTCCAGGATGCGGTCGAGCAGGCGGCGATGGAGGAAGCAGGCGTCGGCGCACATCAGGTAGCGGGCGACCGTCATCACCTTGTTCCAGTGCATGAGCTGCCGGACGCCGCGCTTCGTGGAAAGGTTCGCGGCCGGCACCCGCACTCCGTCGAAGTCGAGCATCGCCTGATCGATCGACCGGGTCCCGAGCTTGTCGAACACCTTGAGCACGCGGACGCCGGGGCGGTCCTTCTCCACCAGGACGGTCGCCGACTCGCCGTCGGCCTTGAGCGTGACGAAGCACAGGTCCGCGTTGGCACCGTTGACGACGTAGAGCTTGCGGGCGTGGACCACCAGCTCGTCGCCGTCGCGCACCGCGGTCGATTCCATCTGCCGCCCGGGCTCGGTGTCGCAGGCGCAGCCGACGAGCCGGCCGGAGAGCATCCCGGGGAGGTAGCGGTCGCGGACCTCCTGGTCATGGGCGGTCGCCAGCCATTGCGCGGTGATCTCGGTCTGGCAGTGGAGGCCCAGGGAGACGCCCAGGTCCCCGAGCCGCGACGCCGCCTCGGTCAGGATCAGCGCGCCCAGCAGGCCCAGGCCCTGGCCGCCCAGCTCGCGGGGCAGCGAGACACCCAGGAAGCCCTGTCTGCCAAGCTCTTCCCACTGCTCCTTGCGGAGATAGCCGCCGGGCTCGCGCACCCATTCGCCGAGCCGCGCAGGGTCGAAATAGCTCCGGGCGCGCTCCCGCAGCTCCCGGTGCCCGGGCGTGAAGCGCCCTGCGAGGGCAGGATGATCGAGGATGGACCGATCCATCAGCTCTCCACCGTGCCATAGCCGTGGCTGTACGCCACGCTCAGGCGGTCGTGCTTGAACGCGGACTCGTCGCGGATGCCGAGCAGAATGACGTAGAGGGTCTCCTCGTCCTCGCCGAGCCGGGCCAGGGCGCCGCACTGCTCCCCGTCGAACCCGCCGATGCAGGTCATCCCGAAGAGCGGCCCCAGGCGCGCGGCCGCCAGGTGAAGGCGCTGGCCCAGCTCCGCGGCACGGAACTGGAGCTCGGCGAAGGCCGAGTATCCGTGCTCTCCGAGCAGGCGGGAGAGCGGCGCATGCAGGATCACCAGGGCCGCGGCATCTCCGGCGAGCTCCTGGCGCATGCAGGCAGGCCGGGGGTCGTCCACCTTGGAGTCGATCAGTTGCAGGGTGTGGCTCTCCGGGCTGTAGGCGAAGACGCCGGAGAGGCCGTCGACGTTCCTCGCGACCAGGCGCACGCCGAATCGCGCGGAGCCGTCGAGCGAGCAGTCCGCCGGGAGCCCCTTGGCCCGGAGCGCGCCGAGCAGCTCGCCGATCTGCGCCACGCTCAAGGGCTCCTTGCGAAAACCCTTCGCCGAGCGCCGGCCCAGGATCGCCGAGCGCCACTCCGCCGTCGCCGACAGCGGCGGGCGGCCTTCGGGAAGCCTCAAGGCAGGGACGTCGGGGACCGCCTCCGGCTCCAGCACGAGCGCCGCTCCGGCGGGCTCGCAGGGAGGCTGGAGCGAGAAGTCGAAAGAGAGGATCCCCTGGAGCGACTCCCAGCTCGAGCGCTCCTGCTCCGCGGGCAGCTCCAGGTTGACCGGCTGGACGCAGGGATCGGCGTCGAGGGCAGGGTCCCGCTGCGGGCCGGCGGCGGGTCCGGCGCTCGAGAACGAGAGGACCGCGAGAGGCTCGCGGCACAACCCGTCGAGCTTCAGGTGCTCGCTCAGGAAGGAGCGGGAGAACCGCAGGTGAAGGACCGGGGAATGGCCCAGGGCGGTCGTGTAGAGAGCCAGGTTGGTAGCCGTGTGACCCACGTCGAGGTGGGAGTAGGCGTAGCCGCGCAGCTGGTACTTCTTCATGCTCAACCAGGGTCGGGCGACGAAGGTGAGCAGGGCCTCCACGTTGTGCCCGGGCCGGGTGACGAAGCCGGCTTCCGCCAACTCGCCGCGCGTCAACGGCGGCGCGTCGTAAGGAACGAGGTGCCCTCTCTCGATCGTCCACAGGTAGCTCCCCTCGCCGACGACGGTCGCGATCACCTCGAACGGATAGAGCGCTCCCGCCGATGGCGTGGTGCGCCAGCGGATCTGCTCCCAGGCGCCGGACACGAAGCGGGGCTGGGCCTGGACCCCGTAGCCCACCTTGAGGATGTCCTCCAGAGCGGCATGCCAGGGCACGAACCCCGGGGCCGGCCTGACGGATGCGGACTTCGCGAGATCCGCGTGCAGGCGCGACTGGTTCCAATAGTTGACAAGGTTTTTCGCGGGAGCGCTCGTTCGTACGACCGGTATCATTGGATTTCCTCCGAGGAGGTGAAGAAGCTTTCGTGCAGGCCGCCCAGGGCGGGGGCCAGATCGTCTGGATGCACGGTACAGCTCAAGCCGGAGCGCCCGGACGGGTGGGCCACCAGGTCGCCGCGGACTCCCGCCGCCGAGAGGCAGGAGAGCATGCGCGAGCGGATCCCCGCATCGCTGGCGACGCCTTCGCCGACCACTCCGACCAGAGCCGGCAGGAGCCGGCGGGAGGCGAGGGCCACGACCCGAGTCGCGCCCCGTTCCAGCCTCTCCACCAGCCTCGTCCCGGGGGTGGCGCCGGATTCCGTGACCGTGGAGATAAACACCTTGATGGCGCGCCCGCGCAGCGGTGCGAGACAGCCGTGATGGACGATGCGGGAGCCGTAGGCCCCCAGTTGGGCGACCTCATCGAACGACACCTCGCGGATGACGCGCGCGCCGCGGACCTCCCGCGGGTCGGCGGACATGAAGCCGGGCACGTCCTTCCACAGCTCCAGGCGGTCGGCGTCGAGCCCCGCGGCCACGGCGCAGGCTGTATCGTCGCTGCCGCCGCGCCCGAAGAGCACGACGCCGCCGTCGCCGCCGATGCCGTAGAAGCCGGTCAGCACCAGGACCCGGCTCTGCAACTCGCCGCGCATCCTGCGCAAGCCCGGAGCGCTCGCCGGGATGTCGCACGACCCGGCGCGGGGGAAGCCCTCTGCCTTGAGGCCCGCCTCTTCGGCGGCGATCGGCCGTGCCTCGGGCCCGGCCTCGCGAAGGGCGGCCGCGAGGAGGAGCACGCTCAGCCTCTCCCCGTAGGAGAGGAGCCGGGCGTAGGTCGCATCGGAGAGCTCTCCGGTCGCGCTGATCGAGCCGACCAGCTCCTCCACCTGGGCGAGCGCTCCCCGGACCCGGTCCAGGACGGAGCCGTCGGCGGCGAGGTCGCGCGTGATCTCCAGGTGGCGCTCCGCCAGAGCGCCCAGGGTCTCGTCGAGATGGCCGTTGGACTGTCGCCGGTTCCAAGCCTGGGAAGCCGCCAGATCCAGCAGATCGGTCACACCCTTCAAAGCCGAGGCGACTACCAGGAGTGCTCCGCCCTCGCGCTGTTTTTGAGCGAGGGCGGCGGCGACCCGCTGGAGGGCGGCGGCGCTCTGGAGGAGGCTGCCGCCGACCTTGACGACGGTGAGGCGACCGGTTGTCGATCGTGGCTCGTTCATGGGACCTGTCCGGCTCCCTTCCAGGCGTCGGCCTTGCCGCTGATCTCGTAGAACAGGCGGAGCTTGCCGAGGCTGTACTCGAACAGGCTGCGGTCCGGCTCCGCCGCCAGGCGCCGCTTCACCTCTTCGTAGCGGACGCACTCCTCGGGATGGGCGCGCATGTAGTCGCGGTAGTTGACCACGGTGTCGATCCAGGGGTTCGCGGCCGCGCAGAGATGCGCGACGAAGGCCGCCTCCTCCTCGATCCGCCACCACCACACGGTCTCCGGGTCGCACGGCCCGTTGCCATAGGAGGTGTAGCCGAGCGCAGCCAGGACGGCGTGAGCCTGCGGCGCGAGAGACGGCTCCCGGACCGCCACCAGGAAATCGATCACATTTTTCGAGGAGAGTGCCTCCGCGGGGATCGAGGTGCTCCCGAAGTGTTCGACCCGCGCGACAGCGTCCCCCAGGGCGCCGCGGATCCTCCGCTCCTCTTCCGCGAAGAGGGACGGCCAGGTCGGGTCGTAGGAACGCAGGTCGCGGACCCGCGGCGGCAAATCGGGGGACTTCACGCGCTGCATGCGCCGGACCTTGCTCGCGATCGGCTCGCGCGGATCATGGCAGGACCTCTCGAGCTCCCGGGTCAGCCGCGCGGCGCGCGCCAGCGCGCCCATTTTTGCGTCTACCACGGGAACTCCTCCCGGTCCTTGAAGAACTTTCCGCGCGGGCCGTCGTCCGGCAGCATCGCCAGCCAGACGGCGGCCTCCGCGCCCTCGGAGGTCGAGCGCGGAGCCTTGATCCCCCCCAGGCGGGTGCGCACCCAGCCGGGCGTCATGGCATTGACCAGGATGTTGGCTTCCTTGACCTCGTCGGCGAGGATCACCGTGAGAGCGTTCAGTGCGGTCTTCGAGATGCGGTAGCAAGGCCCTCCCGCGGCCAGCTTGGAGAACGACCCCCGCCCGCTCGAGACGTTGACGATCCGGCCGTACTCCTGCTGGCGCATCATCGGCAGGAACGCCTGGCAGCAGGCGAGCGCGCCCAGGAAGTTGGCCTCGAGCGTCTGCCGCATCACGTCCAGGTCCACCGTCTCCAGGGAAGCCTCGGGATCGAGCGAGACGGCGGCATTGTTGACCAGGGCATCCAGCTGGCCGAGCTCGCCGGCCACGAAGGCGGCGGCCTCCCGGGCCGCGCCGGCAACCGTCACGTCCAGCGCATGGAAATGCGCGTCGATACCGTCCCGGCAGAGGGACTCGGCTGCCCTCGCGCCCTTCTGCGGATCGCGGGCGGTGAGCACGACCGCGTAGCCGGCACGGCCGAGCTGGGTGCAGATCTCCAACCCGATCCCCCGGTTCGCTCCGGTGACCAACGCCACTCTCTTCATCGGGCCTCCCCCACGCTCAGCAGCACGGAGCTCTCCTGTGACAGCTCCGCGAGCGGGCAATCCGGATCGGCGACGGCGGTCTCGAGAATCCGGAGATAGCAGTCGCGCAGCCGCGCGACCCTCTCCGGATCGAGCACGTCGCGGTTGTACTTGAAGCGCCCGGCGAGTCGGCCCGACTGATAGAGGAATAGGGTCAGGTCCTGGCGGATCTTGCCGGTGTCGAACGGCAGACGGATCACATCGAGATCGGACAAGGTCTGCTGGGCCGGCGGCAGCTTGGCAAGCTGGAACATGACGCGGAACGTGGTCAGCCCACCGCGATCCCCCTTCTCCAGGAAGCCCTGGCCTTCCATCACCGGCTCGTAGAGGATGTCCGGATGCTCGTGCGCTGCGAGCGTCTCGTCGCGCACCCGCGCTAGGAGATCGCGGAAGGTGCCGGTTCTGGAGAAACGCGTGCGCAGGGGCAGCCCGGCGAAGAAATTACCGATCAGGTTTTCGATCTCGAAATGGTTGCGATTGGCGAACAGGCAGGTGACGACGACGTCCTCCCGCCCGGTCTCCCCGTGGAGCAGCACCTTGAAGGCCGCGAGCAGTGTCATGAACAGGGTGACACCGTGCTGCGCGGCGAACGCATCGAGCTTCTTTTCGAGGTCCTCCGGAACCGTGAACGTCTCCATGCCCGCCTCATAGGTCCAGCGGGCAGGGCGCGGGCCAGCAGAGAGATCGAGCGGCCGGGCACCCCGGAGGTGCTCGCGCCAGAAGGCCACCTGCCGCTCCAAGGCCTCGCCGGAGATGGTGTGCCGCTGCCAGCGCGCAAAATCCTGATATTGCGCCGCGAGCGGCGGCAGAGGCGACGGACGCCCCTCGCGGAAGGCGTTGTAGAGCATCCCCAGCTCCCGGAGCAGGACGGATTGCGACCAGCCGTCGAAGGCGCTGTGGTGGACGGTAAAAAGCAGCACGTGCTCCGTCTCCGCGGTCCTGAAGACGGTCAGCCGAAACAGCGGGCCGCGCGCGAAGTCGAAATGCGAGCGCCCGTCGAGGACGCTCCAGTGCTGGACCTCCGCCGTCCGCTTGGCAGGAGAGAGCCGTTCCAGGTCGACGATGGGGAACCGGACGGGGATCGTGGGATGGATGACCTGGATCGGCCGGCCGTCTTCCCCCTCCTGGAAGCTCGTCCGCAGCACCTCGTGGCGGTCAGCGACCTCCTGCATGGCCCGCCGCAGGCAATCGAAATCGAGCGGCCCGCGGAAGAGCACCATCACCGGGATCGTGGAGGCCACGGTCCGGGCCTCGAGCTCGCGCCCGGTCCAGAACCTCTCCTGGGCGAAGGAGAGGGGAGACGGCGCGCTCCGGTCCTGCCGGAAGGAGGCGACGGAGGGGAGCTCCGGGGCGTCGTCCGGCCGCCGGCGGCGCTCGACCTCGGCGGCGAGGGTGGCCACCGTCGGCGCCTCGAAGAGGACCCGCAGCGGCAGCTCGACCGCGAACACCTCGCGCAAGCGCGACATCACCTGGGCCCCGGTCAGCGAGTGCCCGCCGAGCTGGAAGAAGTTTTCGCCCGGTCCGATCTCGCGCCGCCCGAGGACCTCCGACCAGAGCCCGGCGACGATCTCCTCGGCCGGGGTGAGCAAGGTCCTCCCGCCGGAGGCCGGGATCTCGACCTCGTAGCGCGCGAGCGCCCGCTGGTCGAGCTTGCCGTTCGGCGTGAGCGGGAGCGCATCCAGGATCACGAACGCCGACGGCACCATCGCTTCGGGCAGCTCCTGGCGCAGGTGCCGGCGCAGGTCTTCAGGATCGGGGGCGGCGCCCGGCCGAGGCACGACATAGGCGACCAGGAGCTGGTCGCCGGGCCGGACCTCGCGGACCAGGACGGCGCTCTCCCAAACCCCGGCCTGGCGCCCCAGGGCCATGCGGATCTCGGCCGGCTCGACGCGCACCCCCCGGATCTTCACCTGCTCGTCGAGCCGGCCGAGGATCTCCAGGGTGCCGTCCAAGCGGCAGCGGCCGCGGTCGCCCGTGAAGTAGAGGAGGTCGCCGGCATCGGCACTGAAGGGGTTGAGCCGGAACCGGAGCCGGGTCTCCTCGGGATTGTTGAGATAGCCGAGGCTGCGGAAGGGTGTCCGCAGCACGATCTCGCCGGTCTCGCCGATCCCGCACCGCCGGCTGCCGCCGGCAAGAACCAGAGCCTGGGTCTGTGGGAGCGGCGAGCCGACCGGCTGGACGCCTCCCACGGGCGGGTCAGGGACCAGGTACCAGCACTTGGCGAGAGTCGTTTCCGTGGGGCCGTAGAGGTTGACGGCGCCGGTGCGAGGGAATGCGGCACGCCAGCGCTCGACGACCTGGTCCAGGAGCGGCTCGCCGGCGAAGAACGTCCAGCGCAGCGCGTCTGAGCCGAACCCCGCCGGCGCGGCGCCGAGCCACGCGCTGGCGAGCGAGGGGACCGCGTGGACCACGGTGATCTCCCGCTCCGCGAGCCACGGGAGGATCCGGTCCGGGCTCAGGTCGTCCTCGTCCGGAAGGCAGAGCGTGGCGCCGCTCGTAAGCGGTAGGAGGATGTCCCGCAGGACCACGTCGAACGAGAGGCCCGTGAGCTGAGCGGCCCGGTCGCCGGGCCCGATCCCGAAGGCTTCGCGCTGCCAGGTGAGGAAGTGGCTGAGCCCCTTCTGGCGGCCGAGGACCGCCTTCGGCCTGCCGGTCGTCCCCGAGGTGAAGAAGACGTACGCCGGGTCGTCGGGCGCGGGCAGGGGAAATTCCACGGCCGGAGCTTCGGGCGGCACGATCGGGACCGATTCCAGCAGCCATGCGTCCTCGGGCCGCTCCTCTCCGGCATAGACCAGGCAGACGGGCTTCGCCTCGTCGACCATGAGGCGCAGCCGTGCGGCCGGGATCTTGCGGTCCAGCATCAGCAGGACCCCGCCCGAGAGGAAGACCCCCAGCAGGCTGGCGATCAGCTCGGGCGACCTGGATCCGCTGACCGCGACCACTTCTTCAGGCCCTCCGCCGGCGGCCAGGATGGCCCGGGCGATCTCACGCGCCCGGGTCCCCAGCTGAGAGTAGGTCCAGGCCCCCTCGCTCCAGCTCAGGGCCTCCCCCTGCGGCAGGTCCCGCTCGCGGCCGAGGAACAGGCTCCCGACCGGAAGGAAGGACGGCTCCGCAAGCGTCGCGGTGGGGTCCGGCAGCAGCGCCTGCGCAGCGGCGGTCACCAGCGGGATTCCATCCATCGGCTCACCCCGGCGTTCGATGGCCTGCGCGAGCAACAGCTCGAGCTGGGCGAGCAGGTCGACGATGCGGGCCTCGTCGAACAGGTCGGCGTTGTAGGCCAGGTTGATCGACACGCTCGAACGGACCTCGGAGAGATAGAAGGTCAGGTCCAGCTTCGACGGGATCTCGGCCGGCGTTAGGACCTGCAGGGAGAGACCCGGCAGGGAGAGCTCGTACCGGGGCAGGTTGAGCATGTTGAACAGGACATGGAACAGCGAGCTCCGGGACAGGTCGCGGTCGAGGCGCAGGCGGGAGAGGACCGCCTCGAAAGGCACTTCCTGGTTCGCATAGGCCTCCAGAGTGACCTCGCGGACCCGCGACACCAACTCCCGGAAGCTCGGGAGGCCGGAGAGATCGGTGCGCAGCACGAGCGTGTTGAGGAAGCAGCCGATCAGACCTTCCGTCTCGACCCGCTGGCGGCCGGCGATCGGGGCTCCCACCGCCACGTCCTGCTCGCCGCTGTGCCGGGAGAGCAGCGCCTGCGTCGCCGCGAGGAGCGTCATGAACAGCGTCGCGCCCTCCTCGCGGCCGAACCTCTTGAGCCGCGCGGTCAGATCCGGGGACAGCACGAGCTGCCGCGCCCCGCCGCGGAAGGTCTGGACGGCCGGGCGCGGCCGGTCGGTCGGCAGCTCGGCGGGAACGATCTCGCCGCCCAGGCGGCGCTCCCAATAGGCGAGCTCGGCCTCCCCTGTCGCGGCGACCTGCTCGCGCTGCCACGCCGCGAAGTCGGCGTATTGGATCGGCAGCTCCGGCAGCGGCGAGGGACGCCCTTCGACCGCCGCCGCATAGAAGGCCCCCACCTCGGCGACGAGCACGCCGATCGACCAGCCGTCCGAGATGATGTGGTGAAGGTTCAGCAGGAACCGGTGCCGGTCTCCGCTCAGGCGCAGGAGGAGCGCCACGGCGAGGGGCCCCTTCTCCAGATCGAACCCCCTCCCCGCCTGCTCCCGCTCCAGGCGCTCCGCCTCGGAGAGACCTGCCGGAGCAGGCAGGGCCGAGAGATCCACGAGCGGCAGGGGGAGGGCGGAAAGCGGCGGCGCGATCCGCTGGCGGGGGGAGCCCGCGACCTCCACGAAGGTGGTGCGGAGGGATTCCTGCCGGCGCGCGACCCGGGTCAGCGCCGCCGACAGGGCGCGGGGATCGAGAGCGCCGGAGAGCTCCGCCGCGACCGGCATGTTGTAGGTGCTCGAGCCGGGATCGAGCTGCTCGAGGAGCCAGAGCCGCTCCTGAGCGAAAGAGAGCGGGAGGCCCGGGCCGGCCGGGGCGATGTGCCGCAGCGCTGGCGGAGACAGCTCCACCCCGCAGTCCGCAAGCAGGCAATCCGGGGTGGCGACGGCGGCCTCCAGGATCCGCAGATAGCGGTCGCGCAGCCGCACTACCCTCTCTGGATCGAGCACGTCGCGGTTGTACTTGAAGCGCCCCACGAGCCGGCCCGACTGGGAGAGGAAGAGCGTCAGGTCCTGGCGGATCTTGCCCGTGTCGAAAGGCAGACGGGTGACCTTGAGGTCTGACAGCTCCTGCTCTGCGGGCGGCAGCTTGGCGAGCTGGAACAAGATGCGGAACGTCGCGAGCCCGCCCCGGTCCCCCTTTTCGAGGAAGCTCATGCCTTCCATCACCGGCTCGTAGAGGATGTCCGGATGCTCGTGCGCCGCGAGCGTCACGTCGCGCACCCGCCCCACGAGATCGCGAAACGTGCGGGCGCCGGAGAGCCGCGTGCGCAGCGGCAGCCCGGCGAAGAAGTTGCCGATCAGGTTTTCGGTCTCGACCTGATTGCGGTTGGCGAACAGGCTGGTGACGACGATGTCCTCCTGCCCCGTCTCGTAATGGAGCAGCGCCTTGAAGGCCGCGAGCAGCGTCATGAACAGGGTCACGCAGTGTTCCGCCGCGAACGTGTCGAGCTTCCTCTCGAGCTCCTCCGGGATCGTGAACATCTCGATGCCGGCCTCGAAGGTGCGGCGGGCGGACCGCCGGCCGTTGGCGAGATCGAGGGGGAGCGCCCCGCGGAGATGCTCCCGCCAGAAGCTCACCTGCTCCGCCAGGGCCTCCCCCGCCAGGGTCTGCCGCTGCCAGCGCGCGAAGTCCTGGTACTGGGCGGGAAGCGGGCGCAGGGGAGAGGGGCGGTCCTCCCGGAAGGCGTTGTAGAGGGCGGACAGCTCGCCGAGCAGGACCGAGGTCGACCACCCGTCAAAGGCGACATGGTGGATGGTGAAGAGCACCACGTTCTCCCGCTCCGAGCACCGGAAGACGGTCGTCCGGAACAAAGGTCCGCGCTCGTAGTCGAAATGCGACCGCCCGTCGAGGGCGCTCCAGCGCTGGATTTCCGCCCGCTGGCGGCTTGGAGCGATCCTTTCCAGGTCCACGACGGGGAACCGAACGGGCACCGCGGAATGGACAACCTGGATCGGCCCTTCGATGCCGTCCTGGAAGCTCGTCCTCAGCACCTCGTGACGGTCGACGATTTCCTGCATCGCCCGCTGCAGGCAGGCGAGGTCGAGACGGCCTTCGAAGGCCACCATGATCGGGATCGTGGAAGCCACGGTGCGGGCCTCGAGCTGCCGTCCCACCCAGAAACGCTCCTGCGCGAAGGAGAGGGGCGGCGGCGCGCTCCGGTCCTCGCGGAACGATGAGATCGCCGGCCGTTCCAGAGCCCCGCCGCGCCGGCGCAGGCGCTCGATCTCCGCGGCCATGCCGGCCACGGTCGGCGCTTCGAAGAGGATCCGGAGAGGCAGGTCGACCTGGAAGACTTGGCACAGGCGGGAGACCACCTGGACCCCGGTCAGCGAATGCCCGCCGAGCTGGAAGAAGTTGTCGCCCGGGCCGACCTGCGGGACCCTGAGGACCTCGGCACAGATGCCGGCAACGATCTCCTCGACGGGATTGCGCAGGGATCTCGTCTCGCCGTCGGACAACGGGATCTCCAGCTCAATCTTGGCCAGCGCCCGGCGGTCGACCTTGCCGTTCGGCGTCAGCGGCATGGCGTCGAGGAAGGCGAAGGCCGAAGGCACCATGTAGGCCGGGAGCCGCTGCCAGAGATAGTCGTGCAGCTCCTCGGTGCGGGCCGAGCCGCCCGCGGCGGGCACAGCGAGCACGGCATATGCGACCAGCCCGCGGCCGCCCGGCAGGTCTTCGCGCAGCAGCACCGCCGCCGCCTGCACGGCCGGATGGCTTGCCAGCAGCGCTTCGATCTCCCCCAACTCGATCCGGAAGCCCCGCAGCTTGACCTGGAAGTCCGCACGGCCGGCGAACGACACCTCGCCGTCCGGGAGATAGCGCCCCAGGTCACCGGTGCGGTAGATCCGGTCCCCCGCCGCCCCGGTGAACGGATTGAGCTGGAACCGCTCGACGGTCAGCTCCTCGTCGCCGATGTAGCCGCGGGCCAGGTGCGGGCTGCGTACGACGATCTCGCCGATCTCACCGATGCCGGCAATGCCTGCAATGCCGGCGCGCTGGACCACCAGGAGCTGCACGTCCTGCATGCCGCGCCCGAGGGGCAGCACCTGCCTGGCCTCGGCCTCCTCCGGCATGACCCGGTGGAACGACAGCGCGCGCTGCGTCTCCGTCGAGCCGTAGAGGTTGATGCAGGTCACTCCGGGAGCCATGGCGCGGAGCCGGACCACGTCCTGGCGCGTCAGCGCCTCGCCGATCAGGGGCACCACCCGCAGGCTGGGGACCACCACCGGCTCGCCGCCCGGCGGACGCTCGGCGAGAAGCTGGCCGAGGGCGGGGGTCAGGTTCGCCACGGTCACGCAATGGCGGTTCATCCATTCCGCCAGGCGTCCGGCGATCCCGATGTCGGCCGGGTCCGGGACGACGATCGCGGCGCCCAGGTAGAGCGGCGTGAAGATGTCCCGCTGGAGCGGGTCGTGGGACAGGCCAGAGAGCAGGGAGAAGCGATCCTCCGGACCGACCTCGAATTCCTTGCAATACATCGGCAGGAAGTGAGAGAGAGACCCGTGGAGTCCCAGTATGCCCTTGGGCCCGCCGGTCGAGCCCGAGGTGAAGCCGATGCAGGCGAGGTCCTGGGGACCGACGGTCACCTGCGGCGCGTTTCCGGAGAAGGCCGCTAGGCACTCCAGAGAGGCAAAGCCGCCGGTGGGCAGCTCCAGGCAGGGGCAGCCCACCTCTTCCAGCCAAGCCCGAACCTCGTCGGGAACCGGACCGGCGGCCTGCAGGGCGACCCAGGCGCGGGGAGCGGCTAGACGCAGCATCTCGACCAGCCGCGGCGCCGGGTAGGCGGGGTCCAGGAGCGTGAAGGCCGCCCCGGCGGTGAGGACCCCCATGACCGCCTGCACGAGCGGCGCGCTGCGATGGGCCAGGATCGCGACCGGATCGCCCGGACACACCCCGTGGGCCGCGAGCCAGCCCGCCAGCCGCCGGCTCCCTGCCAGGAGGTCGCCGTAGCTCCAGACGACATCTCCGTCCCTCCCGCCGATCACCGCCGCACGATCCGGAGCGCGTTCGACCTGCGCCGCGAAGAGCTCGTGGACTCCCCCGATCCAGCTTCCGTCCAGGGGCACTGTGGGGTCGGGCAGCAACCCGCGCGCCTGATCAGTCACCAGCGAGAGCCGGTCCACCGGCTCGTCCGGCCGGTCCAGGGCCTGGCCCAGCAGCAGTTCCAGCTGCGCGAGCAGGTCCGTCATACGCGACTCGTCGAAGATGCCGGCGTTGTAGACCAGGTTGATCCCGATGGCCGCCTCGGACTGGGAGACATAGAAGGTCATGTCGAACTTCGACGGGACCTCGGACGGCGTCAGCACCCGCAGGTCCAGCCCCGGCAGGGAGAGAGCGGGTCGCGGCAAGTTCAGCATGTTGAATAGCACCTGGAAGAGCGGCGTGCGAGAGAGGTCGCGGTCGAGGCGCAGCCGCGCGAGGACGGCCTCAAAAGGCACCTCCTGGTGCGAGTAGGCTTCGAGGGTCACCGTGCGCACCCGCGCCGCCAGCTCGCGGAAGCTCGGAGATCCGGAGAGGTCGGTGCGCAGCACGAGGGTGTTGAGGAAGCAGCCGATCAGATCTTCCGTCTCGCCCCACTGGCGGCCGGCGACCGGAGCGCCGACCGGCACGTCGTGCTCGCCGCTGTGCCGGGAGAGCAGCGCCTGGGTGGCCGCCAGGAGCGTCATGAAAAGCGTCACGCCCCGGTCGCGCCCGAAGCTCCTCAGCCGCGAGGTCAGCTCCGGGGACAGCACGAGCTGCCGGGTCTTTCCGCTGAAAGTCTGCACGGCCGGCCGCGGCCGGTCGGCGGGGAGCTCGGCGATGGCGACCTCTCCGCCCAGGCGGGATTCCCAGTAGGCGAGCTCGGCATCCCATTTCCCGGCGAGCTGCTCGCGCTGCCAGACCGCGAAGTCGGCGTACTGGATCGGGAGCTCCGGCAACGGCGAGCGCCGTCCCTCTACCGAGGCTGCGTAGAGGGTCCCCAGCTCGCGGACCAGCACGCCGATCGACCAGCCGTCCGAGACGATGTGATGGAGGGTCAGCAGGAACCGGTGCCGGTCTCCGGCGAGACGCACGAGGAGCGCCGCGGCCAGCGGCCCGTTCTCCAGATCGAACCCCGTGCCGGCCTGCTCGCGCTCCAGCCGCTCCGCCTCGGCGAGGCCTTGTGGAGCGGGCAGGGCCGAGAGGTCGACGAGCGGCAGGGTGACCCGGGCGGACGGGGAGATCCGCTGCCGGGGGTGGCCGTCGACGACGGTGAAGGTCGTGCGCAGCGCTTCGTGGCGGCGCACGACCTCGGCCAGCGCTGCCGCCAGGGCACCCGCCCGCAGCGCGCCGGAGAGCTCCACCGCGACCGGGATGTTGTAGGTGTCCGAGCCGGGATCGAGCTGCTGAAGGAACCAGAGCCGCTCTTGGGCGAAGGAGAGCACCAGGCCCGGCCCTGGCGCGGCCAGCGGCCGGAGCGCCGGCATGGACCTCGGCTGCTCTCCCGTCAGAACGGCCGTATCCACCGCCCTGGCCAGGTCGATCAGCTTCGGCTTTTCGAACAGGGTGCGCAGGGACAGCTCCAGCCCGCGGGCGTCGCGCAGCCGGGAGATCATCTGCGTGGCCAGCAGGGAGTGCCCTCCGAGGTCGAAGAAGCTGTCCTCCCGGCCCACCCGGGTCACGCCGAGGACGGCCGACCAGATCTCCGCGAGGATCTGCTCGGTGGGCGTCTGCGGCGGCGCGAACCGGAAGACGGCGCTCCACGGCGGAACCGGCAGCGCCTGGAGGTCGAGCTCGCCGCCGGGGGTCCTCGGCAGCTCCCGGAGCATCACGAAGGCGGCGGGGATCATGTACTCGGGGAGCGACAAGCGGAGGGCGTCGCGCAGATCCTCGGGTGCGGGAGCCGGTTCCGCGGCCGGGACGACATAGGCGACCAGGCGCTTGTTCCGCGGCTCGTCCTCGCGCGCCAGCACCGCGGCCTCCCGCACCCCGGGGTGGCGGGCCAGAGCCGCCTCGATCTCTCCCAGCTCGACGCGGTATCCCCGCACCTTGACCTGATGGTCCAGCCGTCCCAGGAGCTCCAGGCTGCCATCGGGCCGGTGGCGCACCCGTTCTCCCGTCCGGTAGAGGCGAGACCCGGCCTCGCCGCTCCAGGGGTCGGGCACGAAGCGCTCGGCCGTGAGCTCCGGCCGTTCGAGGTAGCCGTGGGCCACAGGGGCGCCGCCCAGCCACAGCTCGCCCGCGACGCCGCGGGGCGTCAGGCAGCCCCAAGTATCCACGGCATAGGCGCGGGTACCGTGAATCGGGCGTCCGGTCGGCCGAACGCCTGGGCTCTCCGGGGGTAGCGGAGAAATGGCCATGCAGGTGGCGACGATGCTCGCCTCCGCGACGAGCTCGTGGACCGGCGGCGCCTTCCGCGAGACCTCCGCCGTGTCGTTCCACTCGAAGACGAGCGCCGCCCGCTCGGCGGGCGAGAGGACCGGCAGCTCGGTCACGGGAGCCTGCGGCGCGGCCACGGCTCCTTCGAGCAGGCGGGCGAGGCTCCCCGCGAGGCGCATCGCCGTCGTGCGGTCGAAGAGGTCGCAGTCGTACTCGATCGCCCCGTCGAGTCCCTGGGGAGCTTCCCCGAGGAAGAAGGTCAGATCGAACTTCGCCGTGCCGGAGTGGATCGAATGGGACTCGACCTCCAGGCCCGGGAGCGACAGCCGTTCCGCGGAGGCGCTCTGGTAGGCGAGCAGCACCTGGAAGAGCGGCGGACGGCTGCGGTCGCGCTCCGGCGCCAGCTCCTCGACCAGGCGCTCGAACGGCACCTCCTGGTGAGCGGAGGCGGAGAGCGTCGTCTCCCCCACCCGGCTCAGGAGGTCGAGGAAGCTCGGCGCGCCCGAGAGGTCGATGCGCAGGGCAAGGCTGTTGACGAAGACGCCGATCAGGGGCTCGGTCTCGGTCCGCGTGCGCCCCGCGACCGGCGTTCCGATCACCAGGTCGTCCTCTCCCGTGTAGCGCTGCAGGAGCGCCGCGACCCCGGCGAGCAGCGTCACGAAGAGCGTCGCTCCATGCCAGCGGGAGAACCTGCCGAGCCCGGCGAGCGCCTCGCCTCCGAGGTCGAAGGCATGGACCTCTCCTCTCCCGCTGCGGACGGGCGGCCGCGGGTGGTCGGTCGGCAGCTCCAGCGCCGGCGGCATGCCCGCGAGCCGCCGTCGCCACCAGGAGACCTCGGTCTCCAGGAGCTCGCCCGACAGGTGCTGCCGCTGCCAGGCCGCAAATTCCGCGTACTGGATCGAGAGCTCCGGCAACGGGCTCGGTTGACCGTCGAGGCCGTCGAGGCCGTCGAGGAAGGCCGCGTACAGCAGCCCGACCTCCCGCACCAGCACGTCCATGGACCAGCCGTCGCTCACGACGTGATGCAGGGTCAGGAGGAGCGCGTGCCGCTCGGGCTCCGAGGCGAGCAGCGCGGCCCGCAGCAGCGGGCCGTTCGCGAGGTCGAACGGCCGCCGGGCCTCCGCGGCCTCCAACCGGCCCGCCTCCCGCTCGCGCTCTCCCCGGGGGAGGCCCCGGAGATCGATCAGCGGCAGCGGAATGCGGGCGCGCGCCGCGACCACTTGGACCGGCGAGCCGGCGACCTCCGCGAACGTCGTCCGCAGCACCTCGTGCCGCCGCGTCACCTCGCGAAGCGCGGCGCTCAGCACCCCGGGATCGAGGCGTCCCCGGAGCTCGACCTTCACCGGCATGTTGTAGAGCGGGCTTCCGGGCTCGAGCCGGTCCAGGAACCAGAGCCGCTGCTGTGCGAAGGACAGGGCCAGCGGCGGCTCCTTGCCGGCGATCCGGGCAAGGGCCGGGATCCGGAACCTCTCCCCCGTGGACGTCAGGCGCTCGAGCCGGCGTGCCAGGCCCTCGACCGTCGGCGCCTCGAAGACCGCGCGCAACGGCAGCTCCAGCCCGAAGACAGAGCGCACCCGCGAGGCCACCCGGGTGGCGAGCAGCGAGTGGCCGCCCAGCGCGAAGAAATCTTCGGTGACGCCCACCCGCTCCACCCCCAGCACCTCGGAGAAGATTCCCGCGATCAGCTCCTCGGCGCGCGTCCGCGGAGCCACGGCCGCGCTCGCGGCCGCCCGCTCCGGACAGAGCTTGACGAGGGCCTGCCGGTCGACCTTGCCGTTGGCGGTGAGCGGCAGCTCGGGCAGGAACGCATAGGCGGCCGGCAGCATGAAGTCCGGCAGCCGCTCGCGCAGGAAGTCGCGCAGCTCGGACAGCTCGGGCTCCTCTCCCGGCGTCCCCACCACGTAGGCCACCAGGCGCTGTCCCCCGGCGCTCTCCTTCTGCGCCATCACCACCGCGTCCCTCACCCAGGGGTGGGCCGACAGGACGGCCGCGATCTCGCCGGGCTCGACCCGGAACCCCCGTACTTTGACCTGATGATCGATCCGACCCAGGTACTCGAGCCGCCCGTCGGGCAGCCAGCGCACCAGGTCGCCCGTGCGGTAGACGCGCCCGCCCGGCTCGACCCCCTCCTGCGGCAGGACCGGCGGGAGGGGATCGGGGACGAAACGGTCGGCCGTGAGGTCCGGCCGGTCGAGATAGCCGCGTGCCAGGCCCGCGCCGCCGATGAGGAGCTCGCCCGGGACTCCCACCGGCACCGGCTGGCCGCCACGGCCGAGGACGAGCAGCCGGGTGCCGGCGAGCGGCCTGCCGATCGTCGGCTCGCGCCGCTCCTCCCGGGGCGCCAGGGCCCAGGTCGAGTAGGTCGTGGTCTCCGAGGGGCCGTAGAGGTCGAGCACCCGGCAGGAGGGGGAGACTTCGTGGATCGCATCGACCAGGGATCTCTTGAGCGGCTCGCCGGCGAGGTTGACGGTACGCACCGACTCCGGCAGGACCCGCTGGCGCACCAGCTCGGCCATGGCCGAGGGCACGGTGTTGATGAGTGTCACCTCGCCGGCCACCCCGCTCGCTACCAGTTGCGGCAGCTCCAGCGCGTTTTCGGCGAGCACCACCTTGCCGCCCCAGGCGAGGGTCACGAACAGCTCGAAAACCGAGAGATCGAAGGCGATCGAGGTCGCGGCGAGGACGCCCTCCAGGTCCTCCGGCGGGAAGACCGTGCGCGCCCAGCGGGCGAAGGCCACGGCACTCCGGTGCTCGATCGCCACGCCCTTGGGGCGCCCGGTCGAGCCCGAGGTGTAGATCAGGTAGGCCAGGTTCCCGGGCAGGACGCCGCTCGCGACTCTCGGGACCGTCTCCGTGCCGCGCCAGGAGCCTTCCACGAGCAGCACCTCCGCCCGGTGCCCGGGGAGCCGGTCCACGAGGTCCGGCTCGGTGAGCAGGACCGCCGCCGCGGTGTCCTCCAGCAGGAAGGCCAGCCGCTCCTGCGGGTAGCGCGGGTCGAGAGGCACGTAGGCGCCGCCGGCCTTGAGGACCGCCAGGAGCGAGGCGACGAGCATGGGCGTGCGCGAGAGGCAGACCCCGACCCGCACCTCCGGACCGACGCCGAGCCCGGCCAGGCGCTGCGCCAGGAAATCGGCCCAGCGGTCGAGCTCGGCGTAGGTCCAGCGCTCCCCCGTCGCGCCGCGGACCAGGGCGGTTGCCCCGGGCGCGCGGGCGGCCTGCGCTTCGAAGAGCGCGTGGATAGAGACCTCCGAGGGCGGCAGCACTCCCCCGGAGCTCCACTCGGCCAGGAGCTGCTCCCGCTCCCGCGCCGACAGCAGCGGCAGCTCCGACAGGCGCCGCCCCGGCGCCTCCGCGGCTCTGCCGAGCAGGCTCGCGAAGTGGCCGGCCAGCCTCTCGATGGTCGCGGCCTCGAACAGGTCCCGGCTGTATTCGAACGTGCCTTCGAGACCCCGCGCCGTCTCCACCAGCATGCAGGCGAGGTCGAACTTGGCAGTCCCGGTCGTCGCCACGGAGACCGAGAGCGCCAGCCCGGGCAGCTCCAGGGTGCCCGATGGCGCGTTCTGGAGCGAGAACAGCACCTGCACCACGGCCGGGCGGCTCAGGTCCCGCTCGGGCGCCAGCACCTCGACCAGACGCTCGAACGGCAGGTCCTGGTGGGCGTAGGCCGAGAGCGTCGTCTCGCGAACCTGATCCAGGAGCTCTGCGAAGCCCGGGTCCTCCGAGAGGTCGCCGCGCAGCACCAGCGTGTTGACGAACAGCCCGATCAGCGGCTCGGTCTCGACCCGGTTCCGCCCTGCGATCGGCGTCCCCACCCCCAGCTCGTCCTGGCTGGCGTAGCGCTGCAGGAGGCCCATGAAGCCGGCGAGCAGCGCCATGAAGAGCGTCCCGCCCTGGCGCTGGTGCAGGCCCGCGAGCTCGGCGAGGGTCTCCGATCCGACCGTGAAGCCGTGCTCCGCCCCGCGCACGCTGCGCACGGCCGGCCGCGGGTGATCCGTGGGCAGGTCCAGCACCAGCGGCATGCCCGCGAGCTGCCCGCGCCACCAAGCGAGCTCGGACTCCAGGAGCTCGCCCGAGAGATGCCGGCGCTGCCAGGCGGCGAAGTCCGCGTACTGGACGTCGAGATCGGGCAGCGGGCTCGGCCGGTTGCTGAGGAAGGCCGCGTACAGCGCCCCGAGCTCCCGCACCAGGACGCCCATGGACCAGGCGTCGCTCACGATGTGGTGCATCGTGATCAGGGCGACGTGCTCTTCGCCTCCCAGCCGCAGCAGCACCACCCGCAGCAGCGGCCCCCGGACGAGGTCGAACGGGCGCCGCGCCTCGGCGGCTGCCAGGCGGTCCGCCTCCTCACCGTGCCACTGCAAGTCCACCACCGGCAGATCGAAGGCGGCGGGCTCCGCGACGACCTGCATCGGCTGGCCCGCGATCGACCGGAACGTCGTCCGCAGCACCTTGTGCCGCCGCACCATCTCGCCGAACGCCCAGGCGAGCGCCGCCACGTCGAGCCGTCCTCTCAGCTCGACCGCGGCCGGCACGTTGTAGACCGGGCTGCCCGGCTCGAGCTGGTCCAGGAACCAGAGCCGCTGCTGGGCGAAGGACAGGACGTGCGGCTCCTCGCGAGGGACCCGCACGATGGCCGCGCCCCAGGACCGCTCCTCGCCCTCCAACCAGGCGGCCAGCTCGTCCAGCCTCGGCCGCTCGAAGAGCGTGCGCAACGCCAGCTCCACGCCGAAGGACTCGCGCACCCGGGAGACCATCTGGGTGGCGAGCAGCGAGTGCCCACCCAGGTCGAAGAAGTTGTCCTCCAGCCCTACCTGGGGCACGCCGAGCACGGCCGACCAGATGGCCGCGAGCCGTTTCTCGACCGGCGTGCGCGGCGCCACGAGCCCGGCGCCGCTGCTCCACTGGGGAGCGGGCAGGGCCTGGCGGTCGAGCTTGCCGTTGGGCGTGACCGGCAACGCCTCCAGGGTCACGAACGCGGAGGGGATCATGTACTCGGGCAGCGTCTGGCGCAGGGCGTCGCGCAGTTCCGCGGCCGAGGGGCAGGGCTCCACGGACGGAACCACATAGGCCACCAGGCGCCGGTCTCCCGGCTCGTCCTCCCGCACAAGCACCACGGCCTCGCGCAGGCCAGGCTGGTGGGCCAGCGCGACCTCGATCTCGCCGAGCTCGATGCGGTAGCCCCGCACTTTCACCTGCTGGTCCAGGCGCCCCAGGAACTCGATGTTGCCGTCGACGAGATAGCGCGCCCGGTCGCCGGTCCGATAGAGGCGGGCTCCCGGCACGCCGGAGAAGGGATCCGGCAGGAACGCGTTCGCGGTCAGCTCCGGCCGGCGGTAGCCCGCGCAGAGGCAGTCGCCGCCGATGTAGAGGTCGCCCGGAACGCCGATCGGAGAGGGGGAGAAGCCGGCATCCAGCACGTGATAGCGGGCGTTCGAGATCGGCCGGCCGTACGGGATGCTCGGCCAGTCGGGATCGACCACCCCCACCGGGAACCAGTTGGACCACACCGTAGCCTCGGTTGCGCCGCCCAGCGCCATGACCCGCGCTCCGGGGAAGGAGTGCCGCACCCGGTCCGGCAGGGTCACCGGGATCCAGTCGCCCGAGAGCAGCACCCGCCGCAGCCGGCTGGAGCGGTCCGGCTCCGCGGGGAAGAGCGGCGCGAGCTGCACGAGCGCCGCGGGCGCCGAATCCCAGAGAGTGATCCCGCCGGTCCGCAGCAGGCCCACCATGTGGTCGGGGTCCGCCAGCTCCTCGCGCGTGGCCACGTGCACCGTACCGCCCGCGCCCAGCACGCCGAAGATGTCGTAGACCGACAGGTCGAAGCACAGCGAGGTGACGAACAGCCCCCGGTCCTCCGGGCCGATCTCGAACGCGCTGTTGATCCAGTCGACCAGGTTCGCCGCCGGCCGGTGCTGGACGACGATGCCCTTGGGCTCGCCCGTGGAGCCCGAGGTGTGGATGACGTAGGCGATATCGTCCGGCGCAGCCACCTGGGGCAGCCGGCCGACCGGGCAGCGATCCACGTGCCAGCCGGTCCACAGACGCTTGCGGCGCTCCCCGGCCTGGGTGAGGAGCACGTCATAGCGGAAGCGCAGCTCGTTGGGGAAACCCTCGGTCCGGTAGTGGACGGAAGCGCCCAGGTCCTGGAACAAGCCCTCATCGAGGTAGAGCTCCTGGCGGCGTCCAGTGATGGCAGCTCCCCGGTGCTCCTCGATCGCCCGCCGCAGCTCCTCGCGCCGCCGGGCGTCGAGCACGTCGGCGATGAGGACCGCTCCGCCCGGAGCGAGATGGCCGAGCGCCCACCGGAGCACATGTTCCAGGTAGCGAGGACCGGGGAAGAACTGCACCGTGCTGGCGAGGAGCACCAAGTCAAAACGTTCGCCCGAGCCCAGGAGATCGTCCAGCTCGTGGGCGAAAGCGGTCCGCAGCTCGACGTTCGCGATTCCTTCCCTGACCGCGTGCTCGCGGTTGCTCTCCTGGGTGAGGGGAGAGGGGTCGACGCCGGTGACATGAGCCACCCGGGAGGCCATCTCCCAGAGGAGCAGGCCCGAGCCGCTGCCGATCTCCAGCACCCGCGCGCCGGGGCGCAGCCAGGGCCCGGCCAGGGAGAGGACGCGGTCGCGGTACTCGTCGACCTCGGCCGCGCTCATCGGCTCGCCCGTGAAGGCGCTGACGAAGCCGCCCGCCGTCTCGCGGTCGACCGCCCGCTCGGCCACGAAGTCCCACAGCTCGCGCACGCTCTCCGGATCGATCGTCTCGGCCGGCGGCTCCGGCTCGGCGACGGCCAAGCAGACCACGTCGTTCAGGGCCGGCAGCCGCCAGCGCATCTCCTCGACCGCGGGCAGCAGACCGGTACCGGCGACGATCGCGGGCGCGCCGGTCGAGCCCAGGATCGACTCGACCCGGTCGGCCGGCCAGGCCTCGTCCAGAGCCACGTAGTGGCCGCCCGCCTTGAGCACGCCGAGGACGGCGACAAGCATGTCCAGGGAGCGCTCGACCCAGACCCCGATCGGCGCGCCGTGCCCGTGGCCCAGGTTGCGCAGCAGCCAGGCCAGGCGGTTGCTCCGCACGTCCAGCTCGGCGTAGCTCAGCCCGCGGCCCGCGCAGACCGCCGCAACCGCCTCCGGAGCCCGCTCCACCGACGCCTCGAAGAACTGGTGCAGCAGGGTTGTCTCCGGGAAGGGAGCGACCGTGTCGTTCCACTCGGAGAGGAGCTGGTGGCGCTCTTCGCGGGACAGGAGGGGCAGCTCCAGGAGCGGCCGGAAGGGATCGGCCACGGCCTCCGAAAGCAACCGGGTGAGCTGGCCGGCCAGGCGCCCGATGGTCGCCGCCTCGAACAGCGCCTGGCTGTACTCGATCAGTCCCGCGAGACCCTCGGCGGCCTCGTTGAGGACGACGGCCATCTCGAACTTCGCCGTGCCGGTCGAGAGCGGGGCCACCTCGACCTCGAGCCCCGGCAGCGCCAGCTTGTCCGACGAGGCGTTCTGGAGGGCGAGCACGACCTGGAAGATCGGCGGGCGGCTGCGGTCGCGCTCCGGCGCCAGCTCCTCGATCAGCCGGTCGAACGGCAGCTCCTGGTGGGCGTAGGCCGCGAGCGTCGTCTCCCGCACCCGGCCCAGGAGATCCTCGAAGGAAGGGGAGCCCGAGAGGTCGACGCGCAGAGCCAGCGTGTTGATGAAGAAGCCGATCAGCGGCTCCGTCTCCATCCGGGTGCGGCCCGCGATCGGCGTGCCCACCGCCAGGTCGCTCTCGCCCGAGGAGCGCTCCAGGAGCGCGGCGAACCCGGCGAGCAGTGTCATGAAGAGCGTCGCCCCGCGCCGCTGGGACAGGGCGTTCAGCCCGGCGAGGGTCTCGCCTCCGACCGTGAAGTCATGGACCGCCCCGAGCACGCTGCGGTCGGCCGGCCGCGGGTGGTCCGTGGGCAGCTCCAGCACGGGCGGCAGCCCCGCGAGCTGCTCCCGCCACCAGGCGACCTCCGATTCGAGCAGCCTGCCGGCCAGGCGGGAGCGCTGCCAGGCGGCGAAGTCCGCGTACTGGAGCGCGAGCTCCGGCAGCGGGCTCGGCCGGCCCGCGGCGCCCGCGGCGCCCGAAACGAAGGCCGCGTAGAGCGTCCCGAGCTCCCGCACGAGGATCCCCATGGACCAGCCGTCGCTCACGATGTGGTGCATCGTGACCAGCGCGACATGCTCCCCTGCCGCCTTCCTGAGCAGCGTCAGCCGCAGCAGCGGTCCGCGGCCGAGGTCAAACGACCACCGCGCCTCGGCCGCGGCGAGGCGGCCCGCCTCCCGCTCGCGCTCGATCGCGGGCAGGCCCTGGAGGTCCACCAGCGGCAGGTCGAAGGCGGCGGGCTCCGCGATCACCTGAATCGGCTCACCCGACACCGCTGGGAATGATGTCCGCAGCGCCTCGTGACGCCGCACCACCTCGCCCAGGGCCGCGGCCATCGCCGCCACGTCGAGCCTGCCCGTCAGCTCGACCGCCGCCGGGATGTTGTAGAGCGGGCTCCCGGGATCGAGCTGGTCCAGGAACCAGAGCCGCTGCTGCGAGAACGACAGCTCCAGCGGCTGGTCGCGCGAGACCCGCGCGAGAGCCTCGTCGCCGGCCGGCGCCTCGCGCTCAATCCGGGCGGCCAGGAGCTCGACGGTCGGCGCCTCGAACAGCGCCCGCAACGGCAGCTCGATCCCGAGGATGGAGCGGACCCGCATGGACACCTGGATCGCCAGCAGCGAATGGCCGCCGAGCGCGAAGAAATCGTCCTCCACCCCGACCCTCTCCATCCCCAGGACCTCGGCGAAGATCGCCGCCACCCGCTCCTCGGTCCCGGTCCGCGGGGCGGTCGACTCTTCGGCCCCTCCGGGCTCGGGCAGAGCCTTACGATCCAGCTTGCCGCTCGGCGTGAGCGGCAGCGCGGGCAGGGTCACGTAGGCGGCCGGCACCATGTAGCCCGGCAGCCGCTCGCCCAGGAACCCGCGCAGCTCCCGGCCGTCGGGAGTCTGCCCGTCGACGACAACGTAGGCGACCAGCCGGCGGCCCAGGACCACGACCGCCGCCTCCCTCACCGCCGGATGCCGGTGCAGCGCGGCCTCGATCTCGCCGGGCTCGATGCGGAACCCGCGCAGCTTGATCTGGTAGTCGATCCGGCCGAGGAACTCGAGCCCGCCGTCGGGCCGCTGGCGCACCAGGTCCCCCGTGCGGTAGAGGCGCTCCCCGGCCTCGCCGCTCCAGGGGTCCGGCAGGAAGCGCTCGGCGGTGAGCGCCGGCCGGTCGAGGTAGCCGCGCGCGAGGCTCGCGCCGCCGATCCACAGCTCGCCCGTGACGCCGCGGGGCGCCAAGCCCCCCCGGGAGTCCACCACCCAGGAACGGACGTTGCGGATCGGCCGCCCGATCGGGGGCGCCCCGGGGATCTCCGGCGGCACGGCCGCGGCCGTGGAGACCACGCTCACCTCGGTCGGGCCGTAGTGGTTGATCAGGGCGAACGGCAGACCGGGCCGCGGCGCCCGGTGCAGGCGGTCGCCGCCGCACAGCAGGCCCTTGAGGGCGAGCCCCCCGTCGAGGATCTCCTCCTCCAGCAGGACCTCTTCGGCCAGCGCCGTGGGGAGGAAGCTCCAGGTGATCCCCTCCTCCCGCCAGAAGCGCACGACCGCCGCGGGCGAGAGGCGCGTCTCCTCCTCGGGGATGTGGACGCTGGCGCCGGCCGCCAGGTAGGGCCAGAGCTCCCAGACCGCGGCGTCGAACGAGGGATTGGCGATCAGGGTCCCGCGGTCGGCCGGGTCCAGGCCGTAGGCGGCGCAATGCCAGCTCACCAGGTTCGAGAGGCCCGCGTGCGAGACCGCGACCCCCTTGGGGAGGCCGGTCGAGCCGGAGGTATAGACCACATAGGCGAGACCGCCCGGATCCACCGCGGGAGGCCGGAACGAGCCCGCTTCCTCCCTGGCGCCCGCTTCCTCGATCCCGATGACGACACCCTGGAAGAGCCCGGCCAGCGCCAGCTCGGCGAGCACGAGCGCCGCCCTGGAGTCGGCCACCAGGAGGGCCAGACGGTCGGGCGGAGCCTCGGGGTCCAGGAGAACGTAGGCCCCGCCCGCCATGAGGACGGCGAGGCTCGCCACCACCCGGTGGACCGTGGCTCCGGCGCACACCGCCACCCGCGCCTCGGGACCGACTCCGTGCCGGACCAGTCGCCGCGCGATCCGCCCGGCGCGCTCCACGAGCTCGCCGTAACCGAGGCGGTCTCCTGGCGCGGCGACCGCCAGGGCGTCCGGCTGCCGCCGCGCCCAGGCGGCGACAAGCTCGTGGACCAGGGGCGCTCCCGACTCCGCCGCCGTGTCGTTCCACTCGAAGACGAGCGCGGCCCGCTCGGCAGGGGAAAGGACCGGCAGCTCGCCGACACGGGTCTCCGGTGCCGCCACGGCCTCTTCGAGAAGGCGCACGAGGCCGGCCGCGAGACGCAGCGCCGTGGTGCGGTCGAAGTGGTCGCGGCTGTATTCGAGCATCCCCTCGAGGCCGCGCTCCCTCTCGGTGAAGGTGCAGGCCAGCTCGAACTTTGCCGTCCCCGTCATCACCGGGGAGACGGCGAGCGCGAGCCCCGGCAGCTCCGGAGGGTCCGACGGGGCGTTCTGGAGGGCGAACAGCACCTGCACCAGCGGCGGCCGGCCCAGGTCGCGCGCCGGCGCCAGCTCCTCGACCAGCCGCTCGAACGGCACCTCCTGGTGGGCGTAGGCCGCGAGCGTCGTCTCCCGCACCCGGCCCAGCAGCTCCGGGAAGGCCGGGGAGCCCGAGAGGTCGACGCGCAGGGGCAGGGTGTTGACGAATAAGCCGATCAGCGCCTCGGTTTCAGTCCGGGTGCGCCCCGCGATCGGCGCGCCCACCACCAGGTCATCCTGGCCTGTGTAGCGCTGCAGGAGCCCGGCGAACCCGGCGAGGAGCGTCATGAAGAGCGTCGTCCCCTGCCGCCGCGAGAGCTCCGTCAGGCCGGCGAGGCCCTCCCTGCCGACGGCGAACTCGTGGACCTCCCCGCGCAGGCTGCGGTGAGCCGGCCGCGGGCGATCCGCCGGCAAATCGAGCGCCGGCGGCATCCCCGCGAGCCGCTCCCGCCACCAGGCGAGCTCCGCGTCCAGGAGCTCGCCCGACAGGTGCCGGCGCTGCCAGGCGGCGAAGTCCCCGTACTGCAGCTCGAGCTCTGGCAGCGGGCTCGGCCGGCCGTCGAGGAAGGCCCTGTAAAGCGCCCCGAGCTCCCGGACCAGCACTCCCATGGACCAGCCATCGCTCACGATGTGGTGCATGGCCAGGAGGAGCACGTGCCGCCCGGGCTCCGACCGGAGCAGCGCGGCGTGCAGCAGCGGCCCGCGCCCGAGGTCGAACGGCCGCCGCGCCTCGGCGGCTGCCAGGCGGCTCTCCTCCGCTCCCCGCGCGGGCCCGGCCAATCCCTGGAGGTCGATCAGAGGCAGGGCGAAGCCGGAGGGCTCAGGATCGGCGATGACCTGGACCGGCGCGCCCGCCACGACGGGGAACGCCGTCCGCAGCGACTCGTGCCGGCGCACCACCTCGCCGAGCGCCGCGGCCAGCGCCATCCGGTCGAGCCCGCCCTTCAGCTCGACTGCCAGCGCGATGTTGTAAAGCGGGCTGCCCGGCTCGAGCTGGTCCAGGAACCAGAGCCGCTGCTGCGCGAAGGACAGGACCCGGCTCCGCTCACCCAAGGACCGCACGAGGTCCGGCTCCCCGGGGCTCTCCCCGGGGCGCGCCAAGCGCTCGATCCACTCGGCCAGACTCTCGACCGTCGACGACTCGAAGATCGTTCGCACCGGCAGGTCCACGCCGAAGACGGAGCGCACCCGCGATACGACCTGCGTCGCCAGGAGCGAATGTCCGCCGAGCGCGAAGAAGTCGTCCGCGACCCCCACCCGCTCCACCTTCAAGAGCGCGGCGAAGATGCCGGCGACCAGCTCCTCCGTGGGAGTGCGCGGCACCGCTCCGGCGCTCGCGGCCACTCTCTCCGGGCGCAGCTCCGCGAGCGCCTTCCTGTCCACCTTGCCGTTCGCGGTCAGCGGCAGCGAAGGGAGGAACACGTAGCCGGACGGCAGCATGTAGTCGGGCAGCCGCTCGCGCAGGAAGTCGCGCAGCTCCGCGGGTTCTGGCGTCCCGGTCTGCGGCCCGGCCACGCAGGCCACCAGGAGCGTTACCGTCCCCTCCTTGCGCGCCAGCACCACAGCGTCCCGCACCCAGGGGTGGGCCGAGAGCGCGGCCTCGATCTCGCCGGGCTCGACCCGGAAGCCGCGCACCTTGACCTGGCTGTCGATCCGGCCCAGGAACTCGAGGTCTCCGCTCGCCCGCCACCGCACCAGGTCGCCGGTGCGGTACAGGCGCCCGCCCGGCTCGCTGCCGAACGGGTCGGGCACGAAGCGCTCGGCCGTGCGCTCCGGCCAGCCCAGGTAGCCGCGCGCGAGCCCGTCTCCGCCCGTGAACAGCTCGCCGGCCACTCCGGCCGGCACCGGCTGGAGGTTGCGGTCCAGCACGTACACCGACGTGTTGGCGATCGGGCGCCCCAACGGTACTGAGGGGGTTGAGGGGGTTGAGGGCTCCAGGCCCCCCTTCGTAACCGGATGGCAGCAGGTGAACGTGGTGTTCTCGGTCGGGCCGTAGCCGTTGATCAGGAGGGTGCCGGGAAGCTCCTCCAGCACCCGGCGGACGTGCGGCACGGACAGCACGTCGCCGCCGGCCAGGAGCTGGCGCACCCCGGCGAGCCCCGCCAGGTTCTCCTCCACCATCTGGTGGAACAGGCCGGCGGTGAGCCAGAGCGTGGTCACGCCGTGGCGGCCCAGCAGGTCTCCGAGCTCGGCCGGCGACAGCAGCCCAGGCGGCGGCATCACCACCCGCCCGCCGTTCAAGAGCGCGCCCCAGATCTCCAGGGTCGAGGCGTCGAAGGCGTAGGGCGCGAGCTGCAGGAACACCTCGTCCGGGCCGAAGCGGGCGTAGCCCGTCCCGCGCACCAGGCGCACGACCGCCCGGTGCGGCACGGCGACGCCTTTGGGCTCGCCCGTCGAGCCCGACGTGTACATCACGTAGGCGAGGCCCGACGCCGGGATGTCTTCCGGCGCTCCGGCCGGGGCCTCGAACGGCTCGTCGCGGTCCAGGCAGAGCACGGCTGCGCCGGTCTCCGGCAGGGAGGCGAGCCAGCGCTCCTCCGTTACCAGCACGGAAGCGGCGCTGTCGCGCAACAGGTAGGCCAGGCGCTCCTGCGGATAGGAGGGGTCGAGAGGCACGAAGGCGCCGCCGGCTTCGAGAACCGCGAGCGTCGCGACGATCCGCGCCGGCGAGCGGTCCAGGCAGATACCCACCCGCACCTCGGGCCCAACGCCCAGGGCGCGCAGGCGGCGCGCCCAGAGGCCGGCCCGGCGCTTCAGCTCGCCGTAGGTGAGGGATTCGTCCATGCCCTCGACGGCCACGGCGTCTGGCCGGAGCGCCGCCTGCTCGGCGAAGAGGCCATGGATCGTGGCCTCCCGCGGGTAGGTTGTGGCCT
This sequence comes from Acidobacteriota bacterium, assembly GCA_034667225.1. Taxonomy (GTDB): domain Bacteria; phylum Acidobacteriota; class Thermoanaerobaculia; order Multivoradales; family UBA5704; genus DATMER01. Next base: position 3,952 of record JAXDKG010000062.1, on the reverse strand, counting down.
TGCCGCTCCAGAGGGCCAGGAGCTGCTCGCGCTCCGCCGCGGACAGCAACGGCAGCTCGGAGACGGGCCGCCGCGGATCTTCCACGGCCGCGGCCAGCAGGCGGGTGAAAGCGCCGGCAAGGCGGTCGACCGTGGCGCCGTCGAACAGGTCCGTGCGATAGCCGAACGTCCCGGAGAGGAGGCCCTCGGTGTCCGCCGCGTTCACCCCGAGGGTGAGGATCAGGTCGAACTTCTCGGTCTCCGCCTCCAGCGGCCAGAGGGCCGCTTCGACATCGCCGAGGCGCAGCGCCGGCGGCGGCTCGGCCTCCAGGACGAACGAGACCTGGAACAGCGGCGAGTAGCTCAAGTCGCGCCGCGGGTGCAGCTCCTCGACGAGCTTCTCGAACGGCACGTCCTGGTGGCCATAGGCGTCGAGCGCGATCGCCCGCACCCGGGCGAGCAGGGCCGCGAACGACGGCTCGCCCGAGAGGTCGGTGCGCATCACCAGCGTGTTGACGAAAAACCCGATCAGCCCCTCGGTGTGCAGGTCGCGCCGCCCGGCCACCGGCGTGCCGACGCTCACGTCCTCGGAGCGGCTCACGCGGGAGAGAAGCGCCTGGTACGCGGCCAGGACCGCCATGAACAGGGTGACCCCCTGGCGCCGCGCCATCGAGCTCGCGGCGGCCAGCAGGCCGGGTGGCAGGACCACCGCGCGGCTCGCGCCACGGTCGCCCATCACCGCCGGCCGCGGACGATCGAGCGGCAGGTCGAGCACGGCGGGAGTGCCCGCCAGCCGTTCACGCCAATGCGCGATCTCGGACTCCAGCAGCTCGCCCTGGAGCCAGCTCCGCTGCCAGACCGCGTAGTCGCCGTACTGGACTTCGAGAACCGGCAGCTCGGGTGGGAGGCCCTGGGAGAGAGCCTCGTAGGCCTCACCCAGCTCGCGGGCCAGGATGCGCAGCGACCAGCCGTCGCTGACGATGTGGTGCATGTTCAGGAGGAGGAGGTGCTCCTCCTCTCCCAGCCTCGCCAGGCTCGCCCGCAGCAGCGGCCCGCGGGAGAGATCGAACGGGCGCAGGGCCTCGGAGGCCAGGCCCGCGAGGTCGATCTCCGCCAGGACGAAGGGCGCCGGCGCATCGACGACCTGGACCGGACCGTCCGCAAAGCGGGTGCGCAGCGACTCGTGGCGGCGCACCACCTCGCCCAGCGCGGCGGCGAGCACCGCGGGCTCCAGGGGACCCCGCAGGCGGATCGCGGCCGGCATGTTGTAGACCGCGCTCTCCGGCTCCATCTGGTGCAGGAACCAGAGCCGCTGTTGCGCGAAGGAGAGCGGCAGCGGCAGGTCTCTCGGCACTGGGACGAGAGGAGGGGCCGCGCTGCGATCCGTGCCCTCGATCAGCCGGGCGAGCGCCGCCACGGTCGGCGTCTCGAAGACGCGATGGAGCGGCAGCTCGACCCGGAGGGCCTCGCGGACCCGCGCGGCCAGTCTCATGACCGCGAGCGAGTGGCCGCCGTGCTCGAAGAAGTCATCCTCGACGCCGATGCGCTCCACCTGGAGCACCTCGGCGAAGAGGCCCGCGAGCAGCTCTTCGAGAGGCGTGCGCGGCGCCGTGATCCGGCGGGCGGTCTCGGCCGCGGGAGTCCAGCGGGAGAGCGCCCGGCGGTCGAGCTTGCCGTTGGGCAGGCGGTCGAGCGCCTCGCCGAACGCGAACGACGGCACCATGTAGGACGGCAGGCGGGCAGCCAGGTAGTCGCGCAGCCGGTCGGCCGTGGCGCCCGTGGAGGACACCACCACGCAGGCGAGGAGCGACTTCTCCGGTCCCTCCTGGCGTACCACGACCGCGGTTTCCCGGACGTCGGGATGGGTCCCCAGCGCGATCTCGATCTCGCGCGGCTCGATGCGGAAGCCGCGGATCTTCACTTGATCGTCGAGCCGCCCCAGGTACTCGATCTCGCCCCCCGGCAGGTGCCGGCAGAGGTCGCCCGTGCGGTACATGCGGGCACCCGGCTCCGGGCTGAACGGATCGGGCACGAACCGCTCGGCGGTCAGGTCCGGGCGGTTGAGATAGCCGCGAGCCACCTGCACGCCGCCGATGGCGAGCTCCCCCACCGCTCCCGCGGGAGCCGGCTCCAGCCGCCGGCCCACCACGTGGATCTGCGTGTTGCGCACCGGCCGGCCGATCGGCACCGGCCGCGGATGCTCCGCCGGCTGGCAGGACCAAGCCGTCACCTCGACCGCGGCCTCGGTCGGACCGTACAGGTTCAAAAGCGGGACCGGCAGCACCTCCAGGCAGCGCTGCTCCGCCTCCCAGGGCACGGCCTCGCCGCTCACCAGCACGCGGCGCAGCGACCGGCAGCCGGACACGCCCTCCTCGGCCAGGAAGAAGGGCAGCATGGAGGGGACGAAGTGGATCGTCGTGATCCCCTCCCGCTGCACCAGCTCGACGAGATAGGCGCTGTCCCGGTGCCCCTCCGGCCGGGCCACCACCAAGCGGGCGCCCAGGATCAGCGGAGCGAAGAATTCCGGAACCGAGACGTCGAAGCCGAATGGGGTCTTCTGGAGGAACACCTCGGAGGCGTCAATACCGTAGGCGTCCTGGAACCAGAGCAGGCGGTTCAGGATGCCGCGGTGGGTGTTGACCACCCCCTTCGGCCGGCCGGTCGAGCCCGACGTGTAGATGACGTAGGCCGCATTGTCTGCAGAAGGCCTGGCAGGTTGCCAGCCGTCGTCGGAGAGGGAGAGGAGGTTTGCGAGGTCGTCGAGCCAGGCGAGGCGTGTTCCGGTGGGCAGGGCCTCAAGCAGCAGCGCGCCGGCATGACATCGACAGGTCAGCAGGACCGCCGGCCGGGCGTCCTCCAGGATCATGGCCAGGCGCTGCGCCGGCAGGCTCGGCTCGAGCGGCAGGTAGGCGCCGCCGGCGCCGAGCACGCCCAGGAGCGCGACCACCAGGTCGACCGAGCGCTCCGCGGCCACCCCCACCACCACCTCGGGTCCGACCCCCAGCCCCTCCAGGTGCCGGGCGAGGGCCGCGGCCCGCCGCGACAGCTCGCGGTAGGTGACCTGCTCCTCCTCGAACACCACCGCCACCTCGCCCGCCGACCGCTCCGCCTGCACCGCGAACAGCTCCCAGAGGTTCGACTCGCTGACCGGGCCGGCCGTGTCGTTCCAGGCGCGGAGCTGCAGGATCTCCGCCCCGGTGAGGACCGGCAGCTCGGAGAGCGCCAGGTCCGCGCGCCCGGCGACCGAGCGCAGCAGCAGCTCGAAGCGCTCCATCAGGCGCTCCGCGGTCGCGGCATCGAACAAGTCGGCGTTGTACTGCAGCGCGAAGCTCAGCCCGCCTTGCCTCTCCACCACGTGGAGCATCAGGTCGAAGGGCGACGGCGGCCGGTCGACCGACAGCGTCTCCAGCCGGAAGTCCTCCGGTCCGATCGCGACCCCCTCCTCGCCCAGGGCGAAGGCGGTGAGCCCCTCGGCGCCGCGCGTCTCCTTCTGCATCACGAACGAGACCTGGAACAGCGGCGTCCGGCTGATGTCGCGCACCGGCTGCAGGTGCTCGGCGAGAACCGGCAGCGGAACGTCGCCATGGTCGAAGGCCGCGAGCACCCTCTCCTTCGTGCGCTCCAGGAGCTCCGCGAACGTGGGATCCCCCGCCAAGTCGCCGCGCAGGACGACCGGGTTGACGAAGTAGCCCACCGTGCCGGCGAGCTTCGAGCTCGTGCGCCCGGCCCGCGGCGCGCCGACCGCCAGGTCCTCCTGGCCGCTGTGGCGGGCGAGGAGCGCCTGGAACCCCGCGATCAGGGTCATGAACAGGGTGCCGTGCCCCTCCCGGCTGCGCGCGCGCAGGTCCGCCGCGAGCTCGCCGGAGAGCCGCAGGCGGTGGCAGTCGCCGCGGTAGGTCTGGACGGCCGGCCGCGGCCGGTCGGTGGGAAGCTCCAGCGCCGGCAAACCCGCGAGAGCCTCCTTCCAGTAGGC
>JAXDKG010000061.1:0-23240 GCA_034667225.1 Acidobacteriota bacterium | reverse complement strand
ACGAGCCGCCAGCCCTCGGCGAGCTGATGGTCGACGAGCGGATCGATGTCGCGTTGGCGGCGAACGACGCCGCGGATGAGCTCGGCGAAGAAGACTGCGTCGGCGCCTGCGGCAGCCTCGTCGCCCGGCGCGCGCGGAAAGCGCAGGCGAACGAACTCGTCTATGACGTCGTTGAGGTCGGTTCCGGCAAGGTCCATCTGGTAGAGGCCCTGCACCGTGGCAACGCGGGCCGCCGTCCGCGGCGGCAGCGCGATCTTGCCTGGCGTCGGCGTGGCGTTGCTGGTCGTCGTCATGCGCTTTGTCCCTCGAAGGCGCGCTGCAGCTCGATCACGCGCAAGCAGGCGCGCGCCGCATCTCCGCCTTTTCCGTCAATGCCGCCGCGCGCACGCGCCAACGCCTGCTGCTCGGTATCCACCGTCAGTATACCGTTGCCGACGGGCACCGCATGCTTGATTGCCACCTGCATTAGCCAGTGATTGGCGTTGTTGCAGACGATGTCGTAGTGCAAGGTTTCGCCACGAATGACGCAACCGAGCACGATGGCGCCGTCCCACTTGCCGTTGTCGGCACGCCGCGGAAGCAACCCGGAAGCGACCGCATGCGCCAACACCTGAGGAATTTCCAGTGCACCCGGCACCGTGATGCGGTCGTGCGCAACCCCTTGCGCGTCGAGCACCGCGATGGCTCCGTTGGCGAGCTCGTCGGAAATCTCGTCGTAGAAACGGCCCTCGACGATGAGCACGCGCGCGCGCATCTCGCCTCGCGGCGGCTTGGCCGCACTCCGCGTTGGTCTGTCGGGTCTCACGATCATCACTCGAACCCGCGTGTGCCGACGATACGCAATCCGAAGCCTTCGAGGCCGACGTAGACCTGCGCCGGCGAGTTGGTCAGCAGCACCATGTCGCGCACGCCGAGGTCGGTGAGGATTTGCGAGCCGACACCGATCTCGACCCGGCGCCGCTCGCGCGAGCCCTCGGCGGGCTTGGCGGGCTGCACGCGTCCGGCGATCCACTCCGACACGGACTTCGGCCGGAGATCGCGGATCAGCACGACGACACCGCGCCCTTCCTTCTCGATCATGCGCAGCGAGTTGGCGATCGGCCCTTCGCCCACCTCGCCGACACCCAGCAAATCGCTGAGCAAATTGACGGCGTGGACACGCACCAGCACCGGGCCGGGAGCGGAAACGTCGCCTTTGACGAGCGCCAGATGCTCACCCGGCTCGACCGTCGTCTCGTAGACATGCAGATCGAATTCGCCGGCGGCGGCGGTCTTGATCGTCGTCTTGGCGATGGCGCGCACGAGATGGTCGTTGCGCAGCCGATAAGCGATGAGATCCTCGATGGCGCCGATCTTCAGCCCATGCCGCTGCGCGAAAGCGACGAGGTCGGGCAACCGCGCCATGGTGCCGTCGTCGTTCATGATCTCGCAGATGACGCCAGCCGGCCGCAGGCCCGCGAGACTGGCGAGGTCGACCGACGCCTCGGTCTGCCCGGCGCGCTTGAGCACGCCGCCGCGGCGGGCGCGGAGCGGAAACACGTGCCCCGGCCGCAGCAGGTCCTCCGGCCGGGTGGCCGGATCGATGGCGGTCTGGATCGTGGCCGAGCGGTCGGCGGCCGAAATACCGGTCGTGATCTTGCCGCGCGCCTCGATCGAGATGGTGAAGGCGGTGCCGAAGGGCGAGGTGTTGTCCTCGACCATGAGCGGCAGCTCGAGCTGGCGGCAGCGCTCCTCGGTCATGGCGAGGCAGATGAGGCCGCGGCCGAACCTGGCCATGAAGTTGATGGCCACCGGTGTGACCTTCTCGGCTGCGATCGCCAGGTCGCCTTCGTTCTCGCGGTCCTCATCGTCGACGATGATGACCATGCGGCCCTGGCGGAACTGTTCGATCGCCTCCTCGATGGGGGCGAAGGGAGTCGTTGTATGCATGGCTTCTCGTAGAGGCCGGATGGGCGGCTCAAATAATAGAGAAAGGACAGGAACCCGAGTTCCCGGAGGAGTTTAGCGGTTCCCCCCCGGGCCGGTCAACCGGGGCCTAGAAGGGATTACCGAACGACACCGACACCGCGAAGTCCTGCTCGCCGGGCTCGCGGTCGAGCTTCCAGCCGATGTCGAGGCGCAGTGGGCCGATGGGCGAGAGGTAGCGGAGACCCAAGCCCGCCCCGCCCTTGAGGTCGGCGGGGTCCATGTCCCGCCAGTCGGCCCAGACGTTGCCGGCGTCGTAGAAGACCGTGCCGCCCACGGCTCCGAAGAGCGGGAAGCGGTACTCCAGGTTGAAGAGGAGGAGGCCCGTGCCACCCACGGCGGCGAAGTCGTCTTCCTGGTCGCCGACGCGGTCCGGGCGGAGGATCAGCGTCTGTCCGCGGATGCCCAGGTCGTCGCGGCCGTAGGCCCGGTGGGTGTTGGCGCCTCCCGCGAAGAAGCGCTCGTCGATGAAGACGTTCGCGTTGGGCAGGTCCTCCGGCAGCTCGGGGTCGTCGTCCGGCTCCAGGCGGCTGAAGGGCTCGATGCCGCCGACGCGCAGGCTCGCGGCCACGGTCCCATAGTTGCGCAGGTCGAGATATTGAGTCTGTTGTAGAAAGAGCTTGAGGAAGTCGCCGTCCGTGCCGAAGGCCGGGAAGGCGTACTGGAGCTGGGCGAGCGAGCTCCAGCCGCGCGTGGCCAGGATCGGATCGTTGCGCCGGTCCCAGAGGAAGCTCGGGATCAGGCTCGACAGCTGGTACGGACGGTCCTCCCGATCCACCCCGCGCAACGGGAAGCCCGTGTCCAGGTCGGTCTCCACGATCCGGTAGTCGTAGGCCACGGCCACGCGGCGGTCGGTATAGTTCTTCTCCGCCTCGATCCTGCCGCCCCAGCGGACCACGTCCCAGTCTTCCTTGGTCTCGTTGAAATAGAAGAGGGAGTAGTTGACCGGCAGCGCCCAGCGGAAGGAGTACGGCTGGTCGAAACGGATGCGGAAGACCTGGTCCAACTGGCTCACCCGCAGATCGGTGCGCAGGGTGTAGGCACGGCCGGCCACGTTGTTGTGGCTGAAGCTGAAGGTGCCACGCGGATTCCACTCCTGGTCCTGGCTCTTGTCGGTCCCGTACTCGAACCCCAGGCCGTAGCTGAGGCGCCGCGGCCGGCCCTCTTCCAGGCGCACGATCAGGTCGCGCGTGGCCTCCTCCATCCCGGACCGGGCCACCTCCACGTCCACGCTGGAGAAGATCCCCAGGCGGTAGAGGTCGCGCTCGATCTCCAGAGCCCGGCTCTCGCTGATCGGGTCCCCTTCGTCGACGCCGAGGGTGCGGCGGACGACCTCGCTCTCCGTGCGGCGGTTGCCGCGGACGATCACCCGGTCGAGCACGGTCTGCGGCCCTTCCAGCACGTCGATGGCCACGTCCACCCGCGTGTGGTCGGGGTTCCAGTCCTCCCGCGCCGAGACCTGGGCCGCGCTGTAGCCGCGGTCCTGGTAGACCGCGCGCAGGTTGTTCAGGCTCCTCTCCAGGAGCAGGGGGTGGAACGGCCCGCCTTCCTTGATCTGAAGAGCGCTGCGGGCCGCATCGTCGGGCAGCGACTCGTTCCCCTGCACCGCCAGGTTGACCACCCGCATCTGCGGCCCTTCCTGGATGGGGATGGTGAGGAAGAGGTCGTTCCCCCGCTCCTCGATCTGCGGCGGACCGACCTCGGCCTGAGCGAAGCCCTGGACCTGATAGTAGCGGCGGACGTTCTTCAGGTCCTCCTGGAGCACGGCATCCACCAGCCGGCCGCTGCCGCGCGCCAGCAGGGTGCGTCCGGTGGTCGTCACCAGCTCGTCCAGGGCTTTTTCCTCGAAGGTCTCGTTGCCGGAGAAATGGACCTCCTGCAGCGTGTACTCCGGCCCGGGCACGATGCGGAGGATCACGCGCAGGAGATCTGCGCTCGGTTCCTGCTCTTCCCAGTCCACCTGGACCTTGTAGTGGCCGTCGCGCTGGTACTCGCTCTTGATGCGCTCCACCGCCTGGAGGACCAGCGCCTCGTCATAGCCCTCGCGGCCCAGGAACGGCAGCAGGCCGCGCCGGCGCAGGCTGTCGAGATCGGCGCCGATCACCTGCACCTCGACCTTGGGACCGACCACGATCGGGTAGGTGAGGCGCACGCCCCGGCTCTCCGGCAGGATCTCCTCAGCCGGCGCGCTCACGCGGGCGGAGCGGTGGCCTTGATTGATGAGCCACCTTTCCAGGTCCTCGGCATCCTCGCGGACCTCGGGCCGGGAGAAGGGCTCGCCTGGCCGATCGCTCAGCGGCTCCAGCAGCGCTGCCGGCTTGAACGGGCCCAGGTCCCCGTCGAACCGGATCTCCTCGACCCGCGACCGCGGACCGCTGCGCACGTCGTAGATCACCGTGGCCTGCAGGCTCTCTTCGTTGGTCTCGACGCGGACCCCGATCTCGGGCTGGAAGAAGCCGCGCTCGGCGTAGAGGTCTTCCATGGCGAACCGGCCCTGAAGGACCTTCTCCTCGGCCAGCGGCTCGGCTTCGTTCTGGGGCAGGACGCGCCTCAGCTCGTTGCGGTCGAGCCCCAGGTCGCCGTTCAGCCGGACCTCCCGCACCCGCACGATCGGGCGGAGGACGACCATAGCCACGACGCCCTGTCCGGTGTCATCGGGACGGGTGTAGAGCTCGACCGAGGAGGCGAGGCCGCTCGCGAGGAAGTGCCGGAGGGTGCTGCTCACGGCCTCGTCCGAGAGCGGCTGGCCCACGCTGAAGCTGAGCAGCCGTTCCAGCTCGTCCGGATCTTCGGGCTGGGCCGCGCTGCGGATCTCGATCTCGGTGACGATCGGGTAAACGGGACCCAGATCTTCTTCCTCTTGCGCCCACCCGGCGCACGGCAGAACCATCATGAGAACCAGGGCGAGGGCTCTCAATACCGTTTCTCCCACTCGGCATCGACCGCGTAGGTGTCGTCCCGGCCGTTGCGGGTGAAGACCAGGACGACGTTGCGGGCCACCTGCCATTCGATGCGCAGGAGGTACTCCTCCGAGGAGGCCGGGTTGGTCGTGTAGGTCACGAAGAGGTCGCGGGAGATCCGCTTGCCCACGGTCAGCCGGACTCCGCCCACGGCGCCGCCGGTCTCCGTGGCCTGCGGATCGATCCGGAAGCGGTCGAAGCCGAACAGCGAGTTCACCCGCCGGCTGACGAGGGACGCGGCCTGCCCGGCGAGGAAGCTCTGGGCGCCTATGGCCTGCTCCGGGCCCTCTTCGCCCGGAGCTCGGGGACGGCCGCGCTCGTAGTCGACCTCGCCGCTGAAGAGGAGCGTCAGCACTTCCAGCTCGGCGAGCCCCTCGTCCGAGGTGAACTGGGTGTCCAGGCGGTCCAGCGTGCCCGAGAGATTGAGGGTGATGTCGTAGCTCCGCACCTCGGTGCGCGCCACGAGGTCGATGATCGGATCGATCCGGTTGGGGTTGTTGAAGGTGAGGAGGAAGCGCTCCACCTCGTACTCGTTGTCGGAGTAGACCAGCGTGCCGCCGGGATCGGCCTCCACCCTGCCGAAGACCACCGGGGCCGCCAGCGTGCCCTGCACGCGCAGCTCGATGTCGCCGCGCAGGTTGGCGACGTTGTTGCGCACCCGCAGGGCGTTCGGGCCGTCCACCAGGATGTCGAGCTGCGTGCCCGCGAGGAGCTCGTCGGTCTCCTGTACCTCCAGCCGCTGGCGCTCCAAAGCCTGAAGCAGGAGCGGCAGGGCGTCGGTCTGGATGTCTTCGACGAAGAAGGCCCGCTCGAGCACCACCCGGCCGCGGATCTGGCGCGACGAGCCGGTCGCCACGAGCGAGAGGTTGGCGTCGCCGCGCAGCAGGAAGGGCTCGGGGAAGCGCACGCTCACGTCTTGCGCTTCGACTTGCAGGCGGGTTTCGAGACTGGGGATATCCATCCGGCCGGCGGCCTGGAGGGTGCCGTCCCCCAGCCGCGCCTCCAGGTGGTCCAGGACCAGGGCGTCGCGGTTGAAGAGGATGACTCCCTCGATATCTTCCAACGCCTGCGGGAAATCGGGGATCAGGACCCGGGCGTCGCGGATCACCCCCTGGCCGTCCAGCCGCGGATCGCTCATGGTGCCGCGCACCACGGCCAGGACGTCCAGATAGCCCTCGACCTCGAAGCCGGCCGGCAGGAAGACCTCGGCCCAGACCGCGGAGAGCGTACTCTGGACGCGCAGGTCGAGATTTCCCGCCTCTGCCAGACCGACCGTGCCGGAGACGAAGAGCTCGTTGTCGGTCTGCGGCTCGCCCACGTAGAAGGAGCGGATGTCCACGCGCTCGGGCCCCATCTCGACCACGACGGGCTCTCTGTTGACGATCGAATGACCCTGATACTGGGCGCGCAGGTCGGGCAGGAGGAGCTCGGCCCGCCAGGTGCCCTGGTCGAACTGGGAGGCGAAGCCGATCGAGCCGGAGAACGAACCGGTCAGCTCCGGGATGGGACGGGGAGAGGCGATGCGGATCAGGGTGCCCAGATCCGCGCTCTCCAGGTTGAAGCGCAGGTCGGCCCGCTCCAGGGTCAGCGCGCCGCCGCCTTCGAAGGAGGCGAGGCCGAGGAGCGATCCCGTGGCGCTCAGGGTGTCGCCGGTCCAGGTCGCGACGGCCTGGGCTTCGCCCGCCTGGCCCAGCGGCCGGCCGGCGATCGCAAGGCCTGTCCCATGCAGGCTCGCCGTCGCCTCGGGCCGGTCCAGCGTGCCGCCGATCACCGCGGTCAGCGCAGCCCGGCCAACTACCTCACCACCGAGGAGATCGCGGAATGGATTGGCCGCCAGGGAGAGATCGGGCGCGTCGACTGTCAGGTCCATGGCCTTGGTCTCGGTGTCGAACGTGCCCGACACCAGCACGAGGCCGGCCGGAGTCTCGACCACGGCGCGCTCGATCCGCACCTGCTTGCCCTGGAAGGCGATGCCCGCCTGGACCTCGCCCACGTCCGTGCCCGCCATCCGGAAGCGGGTCACGTCGATCTCGGAGCGGCCGTTCAAGTTCTCGGCGGTGCCGGTCAGGTCCAGCCGTCCGGAGACCGTTCCATCGATCCCGGCCTCGGTGAGGCCCGGGGCCAGGAAGGCGATGATCCCCGGGGCGGCCCACTGCTGGGCGTCGATCGCCAGGGCGAGCGGCTCCGGCGCGCGCCGCGGCCTCCCCTCCTCTTCCAGGGGCACGCGGCCGGTCACCATCAGCGCTCCGCCGTTGGCCGTGGCCTCCAGCCGCAGGTCATCCACGGCCGACGGGGTGAAGCGGAAGGAGCCGTCGACGTCGTCCGCCGCCAGCACCGGGCTCACCACGTTCTGAAGATCGAGGCGGATGTCCGCAACATAGCGCTTGTTCGCGATCTCAACGGTCCCCTGGGCCTCCCCACTCCCCTCGCTGGGCACCCAGAACGGCGGCTCCTCGCCCGGCCTCACGTCGCCGCGCAGCAGCGGGGCGAGCACGCCCACGTCCTGCGAGGCGAGCCGGAAGTCGAAGCGGCCGGCGCCGCTCTCCATGTCGAAGCGGAAGTTCGAGCCGATCACGGTCTGGGACGGCGCCGTGAGCCGGATTTTCTCGCTCGTCAGCACTCCGCGCTCGATGCTGATCGAGGCGTCGCCCGCGATCGGCACCCCCTTCTCGTGGACGGCGTCGAGATGCACGTCCACGAGGCCGCTGCCGGCGATGGGAGCCCCCGTGCGGAAGCGGTAGACCAGGTCGCCCGTGGCCCGTCCCGCGAGGTCCTGCACCACGGGCACGTCCTCGCCGAACTGGTCGGCGGCCACGGTCCCCAGGTCCAACCGGGCGAAGGAGAGGTCGAGATCCACGGGCGTTCCGGGCTCCTCCGATTTCTCGCCCTTGTAGTCGACTCCGATCACCCCCTCGACGTTGCCGCCGGCATAGAGCGCACGCGCGAGGTCGATCTCCATGCCGTCGCGCCCGCCCACGAGCTCGCCCTCGATCTCTTCGAAGTCCCGGTTGAGCGCGGTGAGGCGCGGCGAGTGGATGGTGCCGGAGTAGCTCAGGTTGGCGCCCACGCGGTCGATGCGCCCGCGGAAGTCGAACGGCCCCTGGATCGGCTCCTCGACGTAGCCGAGGCGGTTGAAGAGCTGCGCCCAACCGTCGGCAGCGATCTCCAGGGCGAGCCGTTGCTCTTTATTTTTCCCCCAATCGTAGGAGCCCTGGGCCGTGGCCTTGAGATCGGGACCGGCCAGGCGGATGGTCGTGAAGCGGAGCCGGCCGGGCACGAAGCTCCCCTTGGCCGAAACCGTGGAGGAGTAGGGCTTCGCCCGCGGCAGCGTGGTCACCACGTCCTGGGCCGCGACCATGGCATCGATGCGCGCGCCGCCCTCCCCGCCGCGCTCGGCCGAGCCGATGGCGCGGCCGAAGACAGCCTTGGCGTCGAGGTTCAGGGGGAACCGCATCTCGTCCAGATCGAGCGTGCCGTTCTCCACGAGCACGCGGCCGATCTGCACCTCGAAGCGCCGCTTCGCCCCCGGGCGCGTGCGCAGCTCCGGCAGGTTGCTGGTGCCGTCGGGGTTGAAGCGGAGGTAGACCTGGGGGCGGACCACCTCGATCTGCTCCAGGCGGAGCACCCTCTGTTGCAGGTCGCGCCAGGAGAACTCGACCCGGGCCAGCGGAATGACGGCGAAGTTGGGATCTCCCGGATTCGGGCCGGGGATGACCACGTCGTAGAGCTCGAACGAGAGGTCGATCAGGCTGTAGTCGATGCGGCGGACCTGGATCTTGCGCCCCAGCAGCTCGGAGGTGCGGGCGATGACCATCTTCGCGGCGCGCTCGTGCGCGTAGCCGCTCTCCAGGAAAATCCAGGCCGCGGCGACCACCAGGATGAGGAAGAAGAGCCCCCAGATGAACGGGCGCACCACCCAGCGTCGCATCCGGCCATGCCTTCGGAAGTACCGGCGCAGGACACGAAGCCGGACGGGCTTGTTGCTCACCGCGGCTCCTCGCCGCCGGCGTCGAGCCCGCCCCAGCGGAGCTTGCCGCGCAGGTTGTCGTAGAACGTCCGCTCGGAGACCTTGATCAGCTTCACGGTGGCGCGGCTGCGGGTGATCGCGACCGTGTCCCGGTAGCCCATGGAGGTGCCTTCCTGGCCGTCGAGGGTGAGGTAGACCTCCTCGCGCTGGGTCTCCAGCGTCACTTCGATGCGGCTGGTGTCGGGGACTACCATGGGCCGCAGCGACAGCGCGTGGGGGCAGATCGGGGTGAGCACGGCCACGCCGAGCAGAGCGCCGAGGATCGGACCGCCAGCCGACAGGTTGTACGCGGTGGAGCCGGTCGGGGTCGAGAGGATCAGGCCGTCGGCGCGGAAGCGGGCCACGAGGTGGCCGTCGATCCTTAGGGTGAGCTGGATGATGCGCGCCAGGGCGCTCTTGTTGATCACCGCGTCGTTGAGCACCCGGTACTGGAGAGGTGTGCCGTTCCCCTCGCGCCGCAGCTCGACGTCGAAGAGCGAGCGCTTCTCCGTCCGGAACTTGCCCGCGAGCACCTGCACCATCGTGGGATAGAGCTCGCCGCGGTTGATCTCGGTGAGGAATCCGAGGTTCCCCAGGTTGACCCCGAGGATCGGCACCGAGCCGGCCAGGGTGCGCGCCACGGACAGCAGGGTGCCGTCGCCGCCCAGGACCACCACCAGGTCGTAGGCCTCGTCCGGCCGGAAGGGGAGGTCCGGGGCGCTGGCTCGGCTGCGGAGAATGGCCTCGTCCAGCGCCACTTCGATATCGCGGCGGCGCAGCCACTCGGCCAGCTCGTGGGCCGTGTGGACCGCCTCGCGGCTCGCCGCCTTGGCCACGATCCCGATGCGCTGGAACTTGCGCCGGCGGCTCACGGCTCTCCCCTCCCGAGGGGGCCCTTCCTCAGCAGGACGAACGCCTCCCGGTTGCCGCCCATGCCGGGCACCGCCGAGTCGTGGACCCCGAGCATTTCCATGGGACTCAGGCCGGCCAGCTCCGCGGCGCAGCCCTCGACTATCTTGCGCCGCACCTCCTCGTCGCGCAGGATTCCCCCCTTGCCCACGACTCCGCGCCCCGCTTCGAACTGGGGCTTGATCAGCGCCAGGATCAGCCCGCCGGGCGACAGGTGCGGCAGCAGGGCCGGCACCACCTTGGCGAGCGAGATGAACGAGACGTCGATCGTGATCAGGCTGGCGGGCTCCGGCAGGGCGTCCGGCTCGAGGTGGCGGGCGTTGATCCGCTCCATCACCACCACCCGCTCGTCGTAGCGCAGCTTGTGGTCGAGCTGGCCATAGCCCACGTCGAGGGCGTAGACCCGGACGGCGCCGCGCTGGAGCAGGCAGTCGGTGAAGCCGCCGGTCGAGGCGCCCACGTCGAGGCAGACGAGGCCGGCGGGATCGATTCCGAAGTGGTCCAGGCCATCGGCCAGCTTGCGCCCGGCGCGGGAGACGAACGGCTCTTTCGTACCGAGCAGGGAGACAGCGGCGTCCTCTCCAACGGGCGTGCCCGGCTTGTCCACGCGGCGGCCATCCACCTGGACGGTTCCGGCCATGACGGCGCGCCGGGCCTGTTCCCGGCTGGCGAAAAGCCCCCGCTGGACCAAAAGGTGATCGAGACGCAAGTCGGGTCCCTGTCCTCTGCCGGCGGCGCGTGCAAGAAAAGGACCAAAAAGTCCTTCAGGTCCTTTCCGGATCCCCGTCCGGCCGGTCGGGCAGCATATCAGGCGCCTCCTCCGGCTCCTCCTCCATCATCAGGCAGAACGGCAGCACGAGCAGAAAGAGCGCCGCCCTCTGGACCTCGGTATCGCCCCAGTTGTCCTCGAACAGGCCGGCCACGTTGAAGGCGAGCAGGGCGAGCATGCCGCCGAGGAAGAGGTCGGCCCGCAGGCCGCGGCTTCGCCCATCCCGGAGGTAGCCGCGGTACATGGCGCGCAGGCTCGCCCAGCTCATCGCCAGGTAGGCGAGCAGCGCCGGAATACCGCGCTCCGCCGCGAGCTGCAGGAAGGTGTTGTGCAGATGGGGGACGTCGAAGCGCGGCGCGCTCGGGCTGCGGTAGATGGGATAGCGCCGCTCCACCATCTCGGGACCGAGCCCGAACAGCGGGCGCTCCTTGACCATGGTCAACCCCGCCTCCAGCATGCACAGCCGGTCGTAGTTCGAAGGGTCCTGCAAATCGGTGATGGAGATCATGCGGCTCACCAGGGGCACCGGCGCGAGCACCACCAGCAGCACGCCGAGCGGCAGATAGGCGAGCAGGAGCCTGGGCGCCCTCACCACCAGCAGCACGGTCCCGGCCACCACCAGCGCCACCCAGGCGCCGCGCGTGTAGCTGCCGAGCAGGGCCACGTTGATCACCACCAGGGCCGCCCATCGCCATCCCCGCCTGCCGCCCACACCGGAACCTTCGGCTCCGGCCCTTTGCGGGTCGCCCAGCAGCCGCACCATCAGGAGGAGGTCGCAGATCAGCAGGAAGCCGGAAAAGGTCATGTAGTGGGAGAACGGCCCCCGGATGCGGCGGTCGATGTCGCCGTAGCCCCAGAGGTAGCTCGCCAGGCCGAAGGCGGCGAGGAGGGCGGCGGCCACGGTGAGCCCGTCCACCAGCCGCCGCACCTGGGCCTCGCCGCGCACCAGCCCCGGCGCGAGCAGCACGGCGGCGAGGGTGAACAGCTCGCGCAGGCCGCCCAGGCTGGTCCACGGATCGAACGAGGCGAAGGTCGAGCCCACGAGCCACAGCGCATAGATGCCGAGCGGCACGAACAGCGGCGCCACCCGCGGCCAGTCGGCGCGGCGGAACCGCAGGCTGAAGGGAGCGGCAAGGAACGTGAAGCCGAGGAGGATGTTCGACGCCGCGATGCTGAAGACGGCCAGCAGGTGGCCCGAGAAGAGCCACGAGCCCGCCCTCTGGAGACGGGTCGGCTGGTCCCGTACGTCGGAGACGGACACCGGCGGCCTAGGCGCTGGCGACGGGTTCGCCCGGGCGGCCCACGGCGGAGGCCGGCAGCGCCTCCTCGATCAGCATGATCGGGATGTCCGAGACGATCGGGTAGACCAGGCCGGACGCCGCGCAGTAGAGCCCCTGTTCGACCACGGGCTCCTCGTCACGGAAGTGCTCGCGGTACTTCTCCACCAGGCCGGCCCTGATCTCCTGGGGCAGGTCGATCAGCTCCAGCTCGCCCTTCGATTTCGGACACACAAGGATCTCCAACAGCTCAGGATCGACGGCCATGGGGCGAGAATATCACTAGTGCCGCAGCCGTGCGCTATAGGTGAGCACCAGCGACTCGCTGCCGGGGTTGAGGCTGAAGATATGGGCGTTGGAGAGGTGATACAGGCAGAGTCCGACGCGCGACTCGTCCGGAAGCCGGTAGGCCAGCTCGAGATGAGTGCGGAACTCGAGCGCACCCCCCAGGTCCTTGCCGGCGCCGATGCCACGGTAGTAGAGACCCGTCGCCCAGCCGCCGCTGCCCACCCAGCGGTCCCCGAGGGGGATCTCCATGCGCAACCCGCCATAGGTGTAGAGGATGCCCCGCGAGGTCGCCATCGCGCCCGTCACCGGGATCACGTCCGGCGCCCAGTCGGGAAGCGGCCAGAAACGCCGCGGCGCAAAGCGCAGCTCCCAGCCGGTCTCGTACTCGTCTATCGTCTTGCGGACCTCGAACGTCCCGGTGCTCGCGGACACGTACTCCGGAGAGCCCAGGGGCAGGAGCTGCCCCGTGACCGGGTGAGACGACAGAAGGAAGAAGAACGCCCATCCGAGCGTCCAGGCAAGCATCCTTTGCATCGGGTTGTAGGTATCCGGCGACCTGGCCCGCGACCGGTCATACCACTCCAGGTCGGATACGCGGAAGGATATAGCATTGGATGAATCACAAACTCAAGTCCCCGGTATCCCCTCCCGTCCCCAGACTGCCAGCACGTCGTCGCGGTAAGGCTGGGTGAACTCGGCCCGGCTCACGTCCGGCGGCATGTACTTCAGGTCCTGGATCACCTTGCCCCGCGGGTTCTGCCGGATCCAGAGCGACTCGGACCCCTCCGGGATCTCCTGGAAAGGGCGCTCGAGACGGCCGAGGAAATGGAACTGCCCGTGGTAGTCCCCCACGTAGGCGATCGGCCGCCCCTGCTTCTCCGCAAAGCTCAGGTAGCGCGCGATGGGCTCCACGTCGTACGCCTCCCGGGCCGCCTCCGAAAGACCGAGGTGCGCTCCGATCACGAGAGCCATGGTGATCAGGGTGGGCGCCGCGGCCCGCCGGGCGAAGACCCGGTCGAAGAAGTAGAAGGATGACAGCGCCAGCGCGATCATGGCCACGCCCACCCCTGGCGAGATGTCGGGGGTCCACGAGGGGAGACCGCGCCGGGAGCCCAGGAGAGGGGCAACCACGAGCGCCGCTCCGACCAGGACGAGCAGGCTGAGCGCGGGCAGCAGGTGCCAGCGCCGGACGATGCCGCCGATATCGCCGGCCTCCGTCAGGAGCCGGGAAGCGACCAGCGCGAAGGCCGGCATCAGAGGCAGCAGGTAGTGCGGCTGCTTGCCGCTGATCAGCGAGAAGATCACCAGCCCCGGAACCAGCCAGGCCAGGCAGAACCGCAGCCCGGGATCGGCGGCGCGGCGCCGGAACGCCTCCCTCCAGAGCGGCGGCCAGAAGGAGTACGGGTACAGCAGCCCGGGCAGCAGGGCGAGATACCACCACCAGGGATGGTTGTGGGCGTAGGAGTGGACCATCCGCTCCCCTGTTTGGCGGACGAGGATCGCGTTGGCGTAGTCGGAGCCCCCGGCCGCGGCGGCGGGCAGGGCCCAGGCCAGGGCGATGACCGCGGTCAAACCGACGGCCCCCGCCAGCCGTAGCCACCAAAGCCTGGCAGCATGCTCCTCCCTCCCCCACCACGGGGCGAGGAACGCCACCGCGAGCGGCAGGACCAGCACCACCGGTCCCTTCGCCAGGATGCCGAGCCCCAGGGCGCCTCCCACTTGGAGCCAAGGCCGCACGCCGCCGCGCCGCCAGGCCTCCTCCAGGCCGAGCAGGGCCAGCAGCACGCAGAATGCCACCAGCATGTCGAACATCACCATGGTGGTGAACACGCTCCAGAGCAGGAATCCGAGCAGCACGGCGGGGGCGGAGAGGGCGAGCTGCGGCCGGTCCGGCCAGAGGCGGCGGGCGAGCCGCGCGGTCAGGCCCAGGTTCGCCAAGGCGAAGAGGGCCGGCACCACCCGCGGCCACCAGTCGTTGACGCCGAAGAACCACCATCCCAGGTGGAACAGCCAGAACAGCAACGGCGGCTTGTCGCTGTATGGCACGCCGTTGAGGTGCGGCACCAGGAAGTCGCCGCGCACCCACATCTCCCAGGCCACGGAGACGTAGCGGGTCTCGTCGATCGGCAGGATCGGCCGCAGCGCGAGCGCGGCGCCGACCAGGAAGATCCAGGCCAGCGCCAACAGGATGGGTCGAGGAAGAACGGCGGACCTCATTCCAGCGCATCTTAAAACCGGGGGCTCGATTAAGATACCCGCATGCACGAGGGGCCAAGGCCGGAGATCTCGCTGGTCATACCGGTCTACAACGAAGAGGAGAACCTGCCGGTCCTCGCCGCGGAAATCCGCGCGGCGATGGAGCCGCTCGGGCGTCCTTACGAGGTGATCTACGTCGACGACGGCAGCACCGACGCGAGCCCCCGGGTGCTCGCCGGCCTCGCCCGGGAAGACCCGCGGACCCGCATCGTGCGCCAGCGCCGCAACAGCGGCCAGTCGGCGGCGTTCGACGCCGGCTTCCGCCATGCCCGCGGCGGCATCGTCGTCACCCTGGACGCCGACCTCCAGAACGATCCGGCGGACATTCCGCGCCTGCTCGAGCGCATGGACGGCTTCGACGTCGTCAACGGCGTCCGCGCCAAGCGCCGGGACAACTGGGTGCGGCGGGTCTCCTCGAAGCTCGCCAATGGAGTCCGCAACCGGGTCACCCGCGAGTCGGTGACCGACGTCGGCTGCACGCTCAGGGCGATGCGGATCGAATACCTGCGGCACATCCCGCTGTTCAACGGCATGCACCGCTTCCTCCCCACCCTGCTCCGGATGGAAGGGGCGCGGGTGACCGAGGTTCCAGTCAACCACCGGCCAAGGCTGCATGGGCAGCCCAAGTACGGCATCCACAACCGCCTGTGGCGGGGTCTCGTCGATCTCTATGGCGTCCGCTGGCTGCAGACGCGCCGGGTCGATCGCGGCCTCTCCGAGGAGATCGACGTTTGCAACACCAATTCGCCTGGAACCTCTGGACCGCCATCGGCCTCCTCGGACAGGCCTTCTTCTTCGCCCGCTTTTTCGTCCAGTGGCTCGCCTCCGAGCGCAAAGGGGCCAGCGTAATCCCGACGGCCTTCTGGTTCTTCAGCCTGGGCGGCAGCCTCGTCCTCCTCGCCTACGGGTTCCACCGCAAGGATCTGGTCATCATCATCGGCCAGCTCCCCGGGTTCCTCATCTACACCCGGAACCTCTGGTTCATCCACCGCGGCAAGCAGCTCGCCGGCGCTCAGCCCCCGGGCGCGGAACAACCTTGAAGCGTGATCTGGCCCTGCTGGCGCTCCTGGGGGCCCTGCTCTTCCTCCCCGGGCTCGGCTCGCGCGACCTGTGGAATCCGGACGAGGCGCGCTACGCCGAGGTCGCCCGCGAGATGCGCCAGGAAGGCTCCTGGGCCATCCCGCGCCTGAACGGCGAGGTCTACACCCAGAAGCCGCCGCTGCTCTTCTGGCTGATCATCGCCTCCTCCTTCCTGACCGGCGGAGTCGGCGAGGTCTCCGCCCGCATCCCCTCGGCGCTGGCGGCGATCGGCACCGTGATCCTCGTCTTCCGCCTGGGCGAGCGCCTGTTCAACCGCCGCGCCGGCTGGATCGCCGCCGGCGCCTTTGCCACCTGCTTCAAGATCCTCTGGCAGGGGCGGTTCGGGCAGATCGACATGCTCCTGACCTTCCTGGTGGCCCTGGGGGTCTGGTTCTGGGTGCGCGGCTACACGGAAAACCGCCCCGGCCTCTATCCGCTCTTCTTCGTGGCGACCGGGCTCGCGACGCTGGCGAAAGGCCCGGCCGGCTTCTTGCCGCCGCTCCTCGCGATCGTCGCCTTCCTGATGATCAGGAAAGATTGGACGGAGCTCCGGCGGATGCGGATCGGGATCGGCTTCCTGGTCTGGGCCGCGGTGGTGCTCGCCTGGCTGATCCCTGCCGGTATCTCCGGTGGCCGCGAGTACCTGGACCAGATCGTCTTCAGGCAGAACGTCACGCGGTACGCCGATCCCTGGCACCACTTCCAGCCCTGGTACTACTACCTGACCGTGATTCCGGCCGAGTTCTTCCCCTGGTCGTTCCTGCTGCCCACGGCCTTCATGGTCCGAGGAGAGCGCAAGCACTGGCTCTTCGCCCTCTGCTGGATGGCGGTGACCGTAGTCTTCTTCAGCCTCTCGCCCGCCAAGCGGGACGTCTACATCCTGACGATGTATCCGGCCATGGCGCTGCTGGTGGGAGCGGCGCTAGACCGGCTCGCCTCCGAATGGCCCCGGGGAAGGAGATGGGCGGTCTGGCCGTTCGGGATCCTCTCCGTCCTCGCCCTTCTCATCATCGTCGCCCTGCCGATCGCCGGCCGGGGGAGAGAGGAGGCCGCGCCGCTGGGAGGGGACCGTTTCGTCTGGCAGGTGACGCTCGCCTTCCTGCCGCTCCTCGCCGGAGCGCTCTACGCCTGGTGGCAGGCCCGGGGAGGGCGCCTCTCCCGCGCCGCCGCGGGGCTCGCAACGGGCATGGGGTTGGTCATGCTCCTCGCGGCCCTGTTCCTGATCCCGAAGTTCGACGTGGTCAAGTCGGCCCGGGGAATGTCGAAGGAGTTGCTCGCCAGGATGCGTCCGGGGGAGACCTACGGCATCTACCCGCGCCTCGACTCCACCTTCCTCTTCTACACGGGCCGTTTCGCCGTGGACCTGGACAGCGAGCAGAAGCTCCTGGAGTACGCCCGCCGGCCCGGGCGCGTCTGGGTCCTGGCCCAGCGCGACGATCTCGCGAAGCTGAAAGAGCCGCTGCCGCTCGAGCCGGTCGCCGCGGACGAGGACATCCAAGAGGGATACGTGCTGCTCGGGAAGCCTGTATCGCCGCCCTGAGCGAAGGATTCTCCAACGCCGGTCCTCTTATGAGCGATGTGGCCCAGGAAACCTGACGATTTCAGCTTGGGGACCGGCGACCGCCTGCTGGTCAAGCGCATGCGGATGGGAGACGAAGAGGCCTTCGAGCAATTTTTCGATGCCTACTTCCATCCCCTGTACCGCTTCGCCCTCGCCCGCGTCGGCCAGGAGGCGGAGCTGGCCAGGGAGATCGCCCAGGCTACCGTCTGCAAGGCGATCGAGAAGCTCGACACCTATCGCGGTGAAGCCGCGCTCTTCTCCTGGCTGTGCTCGATCTGCCGCTTCGAGATCACCGGTCATTTCCGGCGCGAGCGGCGTTCGCCGCCGCAAGCCGACCTCGCCGAGGAGGGCCGCACTCTGCGCGGGGCCCTCGAGTCGCTCCCGGCCGGTCTCGACGATCCCGAAAGCGAGCTGCTCCGCCGCGAGGTCGCCCGGCTGGTCCACATGACGATCGATCACCTTCCCTCCCAGTACAGCCGTATCCTGGAGTGGAAGTACTCGGACGGTCTTTCGGTCAAGCAGATAGCCGGGCAGCTCGGGATCAGCCCGAAAGCCGCGGAGTCGCTCCTGACCCGCGCCCGCCAGGCGTTTCGCGATGGGTTCGCGAGCCTTGCCTTCGAATCGGGGAAGTAACCATGGACGAGACCGAAGAAGAAACCGAGGAAGAGATCACCATGCTGCTCCGCATCGCGGGACGGAGGCCCCAGCTCCCGGAAGACGAGGTTGCGCCCGCCCGTGCGGCGGCCCGCGAGGTCTTCCGGCAACAGGCTCGCCGGGCGGCGAGACGGCGGTGTCTGGGCTGGACGGCCGCGGCCGGCCTCGCCGCCAGTCTGCTGCTTTTCATCGCGTTGACCTCGCGCGGCCCGGTCGCGCGCAAGCCGGTCGCGACGCTCGAGATGCGGACCGGCGCCGTGGCCGTCAGCAGAGCTGCCGGCCCTCGGGACCTGCTGGCCGGCGCCGTCCTTACGACGGAGCAAGGCGGGGCCGCCGCGATGCGCCTCCCGTCGGGAGCCTCGGTGCGGATCGACGGCGGCTCCTCGGTGCGGATCGACTCCGCCCGCCGCGTAACGCTCGAGCGCGGCGCCCTCTACGTCGACTCGGGGCCGGCTGCCGCGCTCGACGACGGGATCGAGGTCTCCACCGCGCTGGGATCCATCCGCGACATCGGGACGCAGTTCGAGGTCCGCCTGTTGCAGCGTTCGACTCTCCGGGTCCGGGTGCGCGAGGGGCGGGTGCTCGTGGACCGCGCAGGGGAGGTTCACCAGGCCCGCGCCGGCGGCGAGCTCGTCCTGGCGCAGGACGGCAGCTTCCGGCGGGCGGGGATCCAGGTCCATGGACCGGCCTGGGACTGGGTCCAGCGCGCGGCCCCACCGTTCGAGATCGAAGGCGCCAGCCTCGCGGACTTCCTGGGCTGGGTGTCGCGCGAGACCGGATTGCCGTGGCGGCTCGCCGGCCCGCGCGAATACCGGCGCGAGCGGCTCCCGGAGGAGGTCATCCTGCACGGCTCGATCGAGGGCCTGACGGCAGAGGACGCCCTCTCCGTCGTCCTGCCGGCATCCGGCTACCGCCATCGCCGCGTTGGGGGTCAGTTGTTGATCGAGAGAGCCGGAGGCTGAGGTCAGAGCTGCCAGCGGATGCCAAACGAGGGGAGGAACTCCCCCCAGCTCACCGCTTCGGAATGGACGCGGGGCTCACCGGTCTGCCCGATCTCGAAGGCGAAGTTGTCGAAGCCTCGGACGTTCTCGCGGTCGTAAAGGTTCTGCAGGTCGAGATAGGTGCTCAGCTCGCCGAGCGGCACCTTCCAGGCGCGGCTCACCCGGAAGTCCAGCCGGTGATATGCGGGGAGGCGCTCGCCGTGGAGCGGGCCGAGAACGGGCTCGATTCTCGAGGACCCGTCGCTGGCCGGCACGACTCGCGCCGTCACTTCCGTGGTCGGCCAGCCCGTGTGATACAGCCAGGCAGCGTTGAAGCTCCAGCCGCCCTGCGTCCGGTAGTCGAGGTCGGCGCGGAGGGCGTGCGGCTGGTCGACGCCGCGCGGCACCAGGCGTCCGCCGAGACGGTCTTCGATTGAGCTGTAGGAATAGGCCAGCCACCAGCTCAGCGGGCCGCGGTCCGCGCCGCGCACGAACAGGTCGATTCCCTGGGTCAGCCCGCCGTCCGGCGCGATGCGCACCCGGGCGCCGCTCAGCTCCGGGAACAGGGTGACCGGGTCGAAGAGGTTTTCGAAGCGCGTCCGCGGACGGATCAGCCGGCGCTGATAGGTTTCCACCCGGAAGGCCGCTCCGCTCCCGCGGCGGTGCTCGAAGCCGAGGATCCGGTGCTCGGCCCGCTCGGCGCGCGCCAGTTCGGTCTCGCCATCTCCAATCTGCAGCTCGTTCGGCCTCTGGCTCTGGTAGAACCACCCCCAGGCCAGGCGGAACACGTTGCCTTCGCTGGGCTTCCAGGCGAGATTCAGCCGCGGGCTGACATGGCTTTCGCCGGTGAAGCCGTTGTGGTCGAGGCGGGCGCCGAGCTCGGCGGTCAGGGCTTCGACGGGCCGCAGCCGGGAGCTGACGAAGGCGGCGGCCTGATCGTAATCGAGGCGCTCCTGGAGCGACGTGGAGCCCTTCGGCGGCTGCGGGCGCAGCGTGGCGAGCGGGTCCGCCAGATCGTGGTCGCTGCGGTAGTCGAAGGTCGAGCGGAGCCGCCGCAGCTCGACGCCCCCCTCAAGGGAGCGGCGCTCCCCGGGCTGAAAGCGCCATGCGTGCTTGAGGCCGAAGAGGTCGAGGAGACGGTGGTCGCGGAGCTCGAAGCGCGCCTCGCTGTCCGCCGCCGACCCCGAGCGGGCGCGGTCGATCCGGCCCGCGGAAGCGATCGTCTCGATGAAGAGATCGGGGGTCGGCACGGCGCCGTGGGTCAGCCACAGGTACCGGTTGCCCCAGTAGCTCTGGTACCTCTCCCCTCCAGGCTCCGAGGCGGCTACGTAGAGCTCGTCCTCCGCGGCGAGAGCGTTGAGCTGCAACGTCTGATCGGGGCGCAGAGACAGCTCCAGCTTGCCGAAGGTGTCCCAGTAGCGCGGGCTCTCCTCGCGCCCATTGACCTCCAGCGCAAGGTGGTAGGTGCCGCTGCGGCCGCCGAAATACCAGCGCCCCCGATCCCCGGACAGGGCTCCCGAGGCCGAGGCGTCGCCATAGAGGATGCCGAGACCGAGCGCGAAACGGCGCGCGCGGGGCGGCGTCAGCGTCGTCATGTCGAGAACCCCGCTCATGCGGTCGCCGTACTCCGCGGGATAGCCGCCGGTGCTCAGCTCGATCCGGTCGACGACCGTCGACGCGACGATGCTCAGGGCGCTGTCGTAATCCTGCAGGTGGTAGGGGGCCAGCAGCTCGAGACCGTCGAGGACGATCAGGACCTCGTCGTCCCGCCCGCCGTGGACGTGGATCCGCGACGACGCCTCGGAGCTTGCGGCCCCGGACAGCAGACCGGCGGCGCGGAACGGGTCGTCGCCCAGATGGGGCAGCATCCCGGCCTCCGCGGAGCCGATGGATAGCGACCCGATCAGACCCTCCTGCCCGTTGCGGCCCGGGGTGACGAAGATCTCCTCGGTCATGACCGGGAGGGGCTCGCGCTCGACGGCCGGCGGCCGGTCCTGGACGGTGGCCCGTCGTCCCTGCGCGGGCGCGGGGGGAGCGGCGACCACGATCAGCCGCCCTGCGCGCACCTCTTCCGCGCGCAGGCCGTGAGGCTGAAGGATCTCGTCGAGGACCTCCCGAGGCGAGCTTCCGCGCGGCTCGGTCTCGACCCGCATGGAGTCGCGGACGACGCTGCTCGAGAAGAACACCGGCAGGCCGCGGGCCTGAAGGAGCTGGAGAGCGGCGGTCAGGCTCAGGCCCAGGAAAGCCGGCTTTTCCTGCTGCCGGCCCGCTGCGGCAGCGGCTGCCGCCGCCAGAAGGAGCCAGGCGGCCAGGGCACAAATCACTGTTCTCCGGGCTGAGCTCATACACGCTCGAAGGATCTCGGGCTTTCCCGCCTCTAACGCGATGGAGTATAGCGCTCCCGCTCGTGCGAAGTGCCCATGGCGAAGCGTTTTGAGAGACCGGACACCGAGGTGGAGCTCAGCCAGCTGCGATCCGAGATCGACCGGTTCGATGGCTGGATCCTCGCCCTGCTCCGGGCGCGAGGCGAGGTCGTGATGGAGATCGCACAGCTCAAGCAGCGCCACGGCGTGCGCACCCGCGACCCGAACCGGGAGGAAGAGGTGCTGAACGCTCTCACCCGGGTCCCTCCGAGCCCGTTCTCCGCCGAGGAAGTCCGGCAGGTTTTCCAGGCCATCTTCAGCGTCAGCCTCCGTCTCCAGGACCCACATCCTTCGAAGAGGAACCCAAGGGATGATGAAAAGCAAGCCGACCCACCGTGAGCTGGCCGAAAACGAAGCGGCAGAGGACCGGATCTTCGCCAAACCCAAGGAGGCCACGGATTTCGATTTCGGATCCGAGACCGCCAAGGTCTTCGACGACATGCTGCACCGCTCGGTGCCGTTCTACAGCGAGGTCGAGCGGATGGTCGCGGAGACCGCCGTGGACTTCGCGGCCCCGGGCACGGCGGTCTACGACCTCGGCTGCTCCACGGCCACCACCATCCTGCGCATCGGCGAGCTCCTGCCGCCGGACTCCGATGTCCGCTTCGTCGGCGTGGACTCGTCGGCGGAGATGCTGGAGCGCGCCCGCCAGAAGCTGACCGAGAGCCGGTTCCCCTTCCGGTACGACCTGGTCGAGGGCGACCTGAACCGCGGAGTGGAGATCGAGAATGCCTCGGCGGTGCTGCTGGTGCTGACGCTCCAGTTCATCCGTCCCCTGTACCGGGACCGGCTCATCGAAAGGATCCGCCGCGGCCTCTCCGACGAAGGCTGCCTGATCCTGGTCGAGAAGGTCCTCGGCGAGAGCAGCACGTTCAACCGCCTGTTCATCAAGCACTATTACGAGCTGAAGAAGCGGCACGGCTATTCCGAGCTCGAGATCGCCCAGAA
Source organism: Acidobacteriota bacterium (assembly GCA_034667225.1). Taxonomy (GTDB): domain Bacteria; phylum Acidobacteriota; class Thermoanaerobaculia; order Multivoradales; family UBA5704; genus DATMER01. The sequence continues at coordinate 1,164 of JAXDKG010000061.1, read as the reverse complement.
GCGCGAAGCGCTCGAGAACGTGCTCGTGCCCTACCGGCTCGAGGAGAACCGGGAGCTGCTGACCCGGCACGGCTTCGGCCAGGTGGACGTCTTCTTCAAGTGGTACAACTTCTGCGCCATGGTGGCCATGAAGTGACGGTCGAGGACAGCATTTCCGCCGTGGGTCCTGGTACCCACCCGGCATGGGTGGCGGCCGGCCGCTTCTTCTTCCGCTACCGCGACGCCCTGTTCCCCCTGGTGTTCCTGGCGATCCTTCTCACCTCCCGGGCCCGCTGGCCGTTCCACGACCGCGCCTGGGACTGGGTCCTCAACGCGGTGGGCATCGCGGTCGCCCTGTCGGGCCAGGTGTGGCGCGCCCTCGTGATCGGCCTCGCCTACATCCGCCGCGGCGGCAAGGATCGCCAGGTCTACGCGGAAAGCCTGGTTCAGGACGGCATCTTTGCCCATTCACGCAACCCGCTGTACCTCGGCAACCTGCTCGGGCTGATCGGGCTCCTGATCATCCACAACTCGCCGGCCGGGTATGTGATCGGCGTCCCCTTCTACCTGCTCGCCTATTGGGCGATCGTCTGCGCCGAGGAAGACTTCCTGAGGCGCCACTTCGGGCAGGAGTACGTGGAGTACTGCCGCAGGGTTCCCCGCTTCTTCCCCACCTTGAAGGGTCTCCGGACCACCCTGGGCAGCATGCGGTTCGACTGGCGGCGCCTGCTGCGCAAGGAGTACGGCACCACGTTCACCGGCTTGACCGCGATCTGCCTCGTGCTGCTCTGGGACGATTACCAGGTGCTCGGGACCGTCCACGCGAGAGGGATCCTCATGCTGTGGCTGCCGGTCACGGCAGCCTACCTCGTGATCCTGGTCCTCAAGAAGAGAGGGGCTCTCGGGAAGGGATGAGCAAGCCCAAGGCAGGAGGGACGGGCCTCGGCCATGGCCCGTCCCCGGGTTTGAACTAGGTACATCGATTGTCAATTAGCACAACGTGGTTTTACTCAGCTTAACCTACCTCGTTAGTCATTGATTCTATTGACTTTTCCCCCCTATCTGCTACTATCCAACCAAGCTGATTTTAACGCTTCTGGGTTACGTACAGGTTACGCAGAAAGGGGGTTGTGATGAAGGGGAAGATCACCAAAAAGCTCGTGGACAGCCTCGAACCCGACCCGG
>JAXDKG010000060.1:0-224600 GCA_034667225.1 Acidobacteriota bacterium | reverse complement strand
TCGACATCACCTGCCGCACCATCCACAGCCGGTATCTTCTCCGGCCCGATCCAGCTCTGACTGAGATCGTGCTGGGCGTCCTCGGCCGCGCCCAGCGGCTCCACCCGGTCGAGATCTCAGCTTTTTTCGTCGCCTCGAACCACTACCACCTCCTGGCCCGGATGCCGGACGCCGAGCGCATGGCCGACTTCATGGGCTACTTCCAGACCAATGTGGCCCGCGAGGTCGGCCGCTTGAGGAAGTGGCGAAACAAAATCTGGTCTCGCCGCTACGAGGCGATTGTCATCAGCGACGAGCCCGCGGCACAGGTCGATCGGCTGCGCTACGTCTTGAGCAACGGGGTCAAGGAGGGATTGGTGGCTCGGGTCGAGGACTGGCCGGGCATCAGTCTAGTCAAGAACGTGCTCAGCGGCGCGCCTGTGCGGGGCACCTGGTTCGACCGGACCGCGGAGCACCGGGCCAAGCTGCGGGGAGAGGCCTTCGAGCCCCGGCGCCATGCGACGGAAGAGACGGTCGAGCTCTCTCAGGTCCCCTGCTGGCGCCACCTCAGCCCGGAGATGTATCGGGAGGCGGTGGCAGGGCTGATCGAGGAGATCGAGTCCGACGCCTCGGTAGAGCGCAAGCGCACCAACCGCGAACCCCTCGGCCCGGCGGCCATCCTACGCCAGCATCCGCACACCTGTCCGAACAGGTCGAAAAAGTCGCCGGCGCCGCGTTTCCACGCCGCGACCAAGGCCGCCCGGGAGGCTCTGCGGCAGGCATATGGCTTCTTCCTTGCGGCTTTCCGAGAAGCGGCAGAGAGGCTCAAGGGTGGAGACCGCACGGCGAGGTTCCCCAACGGCTGCTTTCCACCGGGCCTGCCTTTCGTCCGTGCGTGAGCGCCGGCACCACCGCAGGTGGTGATCGGCGTCAGTCAGCGACACCCAGCAAGGAATTTTCAGGCCTGGACAACTCCGGGGCGGGAGAGGTGCGTCCAGATGCCGAAAAAGAGCCCCCGGACTGCCTGGCAGGAGGCTACATCAAGGCCGATTCAGCACGGCAGATGGGGCAAAAGCCACGCGCAAGACGCTGTAACACCGATCTCCGAGAGAAGGATGGGGAAGGTCTGCTAGTTTTTTTCTACACTCGGCAGGAACCTATCCTAGCCTATCCTAGCCGCACGTATCCGTATCCGGTCGCCTGCTTGATGGCCTATCAGCGCATTCTGACGGCATCGACGATTTCCCTGGCGATCTCTTCTATGGTGAAGTCCGCGGTACTACGTGCCCTTCCCAAAGTGCCAGCCGCTTCTTAAAGGCCTCGCTAGCATTTGGTGGTCTGGCCATTGAGGATGCTTTCAACTTCGGAGACACCTAGAGGTGAGAGATATACAATCTCCTCTGTGCGGTCATACTCAACAAACTTAGACTTATGAAGTGCCTTGAGTACATCACGCCGAAAATGCGCCATGTGTGAGTGTTCGCTCCATTCGAACAGCTCCTCGGAGAGGGCGGCAGATTCCGGCTGAGAGTAGAGCAGAAGCATGACCTTCTGCTTGTAGTTCATACCTCGGCGGAGGACCCGCTTCTTCCCGGCCACCTCCCAGATATCTTGGACCTGCTTTGTCGCCAGGGAATCCACGACGGCTTGCGCATCCTCAATCGGCAAGTTGTGGAACACCCGAATAAGCTCGCACATCACCCAATCGCACATCCTTACAACTGTCTCAAGATCGATGGCGTTCGCTTCTATGTCCCCACCCACATGCCCGATCCCCCTTTTGCCACGCATGGTGTTCAGGAAGACGAGGGCGCGAGGGATTATAACGCGCAAAGACTCTGGTCCCATCGAGGCATCAACAGTGATCAACTGGCGGCATGCGTCAGGATAGTTGGTGATGTGTGTTCCGAAAGGCACACTTACACCGGTGAGCTTGTGTTGGAGGAGCCGGATCACCGACTCGCAAAACTTGCCAGCGCTGAGACCTGCAGAGTCGAGAGACATTCCGAATGCAGCCTCGCGGTGCCGGCGTTTAACTTCGACGTAGGAACTGATGATTCTGCCACGAAACTTTGCGGGCGCGTTCGCGAGAGCAGCATCTAGCCCAACCTTAATTGCTGGTGTACTCGTACTGGCCATCAGAGTTCTTCGCCCTCACTAAAAGTTTGCTGTGAATCGCTCGACGCAAGGGCGTCGAGAGTTCATTAACTCCGTACGTGTGAGCTAGGTTGTGTTCCGCGTGCTCCTGAATCTCGCTGATGGTCTTTGCCTTCGAGAAAAAGCCAGCCGCGATCAATTCTCGCAGCATTGCTCCCGGACCAGGGCGCGCCGCTCTCGTAGTGCTCTTCTTTGACGATTTCGACTTCCGCTTCTTGGACGTGGTGGCCTTTGGTGCTGGCTCTTTCTCTGGGACGCTAGCTTTTTTCTCTGTTCTCGACTTCGCCCTCTTCTTCGAAGGTCGCTTCGGCGAGGGCGATGCTTTACCATCGCGGCTGGATAAGTATTTCTCTCCCGGTGCCATGATACGGTACTGAAAACCCTTCCCTCTCGGAACACGGTTCACCAGGTGCGTGGCCTTCCCTAGAGCCGTGCTAACGGCGGCAGCTGATGTGCTGATCCGGAACTTGTCAGTCAGTATGCTGGAAATCTCGCTCGGGCTCAGACCATCTACACCGTGGTATTCACGCGCAATCTGGAGAATCATCAGTGACCGGTCGAGAACCTTCGCACTGGATGTAACTCCAGGGTGCTGTGTCGATTCGATTGATTCGACCAACATCCCAGCGGATGTTTGCTGGTCGGCGGAGCTGGACCGGTCCTGCTTGCCCTTTGATGGACCTGCTGTCCGTCGTGGCGTTGATCGGCGAGCTTCGGGCTGCTCCGGCGCATCGCCCGCCAGCATCTCGAGCGCTCGGTTAAAAGCCGCATCTTGCATGCTCTCCGGAACCTGCTTTGCGATCTCAGCCGCCTGCTTGAAGAGTTCTTTGAGATCCGGCACTGTTTTCCTTGCCATACTTACACTCCTCTGATGGTCTCCAGGGTGCGCCTAACAGCCCGTGGCAGAAGTGCTCTCAAGGCCGATTTTGCGCTCGTAAACCTTTGGAATCAATGGGTCGTTTTCGCCAAAACTACTTTTGCCACGGGCAGTAACGCTTGGCGCATGAGCGGCCGGCGGTCACGGACGCCTAAAGTACCGAATCGTCGTCCGCCACCCCGCCCCAAGCGGAGGTTATACGTTTTCACATTGATTTCTTTCACTGCGGATCCTTATCGCCCGGCTCTAGAGGATAGCCCACTTCAGGAGTTCGTGCCTTATTTTCCTCTTCACCCGCTTAGCACTTTGGGTTAAGATCACCATAAACATGCCGAGAACTATAGCTATCGAAAAGCATGCGGCGTCCTGCCAGTTGAGACCATACTTAAAAGCAAGACCTCCCGTAACCAACCCGATTACTGCAAAGGATATAACTACTGGCCATTCCGGCGACCATGCCGGATTAGAGGGAAAGTCCCTCTCTCGGATGCGTTCATAGATCCAGAAGTTCTGGGTGCCAATGAGTGCGCCTGCGAGCGGCCGGAGGTCTTGCTCAATGAAAAGGACAGAATAGAGCATATTAACCATTGTGCCCTGATGCGCCACGTACATCAGTAGAAAGCTTATCAACGCCGCCCACCAGCGATAATTCAAAGGAATATTCTCTATTTGAAACAGGAAGAACAAGGCCGCTATCAGAATGGGCCAAGCCGCGTACTGGAAGCTCTCCCAAGACGACACCCGCCCCATGAGTGCTGCATACTCAGCTGTGTAGAACTGGGCAAGAATTGCGCTCTTCGCCTCCCCCGGCTCGGTAGCATAAACCTGTGCCGGGTCTAGATCGGACGTGTTAAGGCGCTGAGCCACTCTACCTTCAAGATCGCGGAAGCGCGAGTCAAAGCCCCTCACACTGGTAACGAGTTCTTCAAGAATCTCATGATGCGGCCGCATGTGCCTCTCTGTTGGGACTTCCTTAGGAATTTCTCCTATCCGCTTTTCAAACTCCGGCCACAAAGCTACGAATAACTGGCGAACCCGATCGTCGGGGATCGCATGATCTGTTGCATGGTTGATCGACTGGACTATCTCGCCTAGACCGCTTCTCTCAACTTTCTTGGCTTGGAACTGTGCCAGAGGACCTGTAATATCGCTAAATTCCAGGTCTAAGAGAAAGGGGATAACCTTTGCCCCCTGCATCGATTTTGCCAGCGCCCCGGCCTCAAACAGCACCCAAGGCGAACCAACGTTCTCGGGAGTTACACATATTATTCCAAAGTTAGATGCTTCAAGCTCCTTCGCTACGGCTTGCGCCCATCGGTCTCCAGCAGAGACATCCGCCTCGGAGAGCCAAGGCTCCACATAATGAAGCACGAGAGGTAACCATTCATGTAGTGCCTTTGCTAGCGCTTGACTACGCTCGCCGCTCCAACTAATGAATAGTTTCATGCCAGCTCCATTACAAGCTCATGGTCAAGACGTATAACGGCTTGGGAGATCAGCGGCTTCTGAACGCAAGCTCAGGTGTCCGCTGCAAACGCATTCAAGAGGCCGGGATTCTTCTGGGCGAAGCACAGTTGGCGAGAAGCGAGTGAAGGCGAAATAGCTGAATTCTCTCTCGACTCATCCAGTGCTACCCCGGTGCTATAACCTCTTACCCAATACTCAACGACTTTCCACAACAACTAGCAACCCCGTTGACTGATAGCAACATAACGATAGACTCGTGGTTTCTGCGCTTTAGCTGATGGTACGCCTCTGCCGCCGATAGGTCAACACACGTAGAGTATCGCATAAGCCTTCCGCCGGGCGCTTATGCGACCGTATAAGAGAATGCCTGGATCGGGCCATCTTTTTGCAGCAACGCGAGATCCCTCTCATGGAGCAGGGAAGCACGGGGACTTATGTGTCAGCAGCGTGACGCATAAGCAACCAACTTCAGAGGGCGTCCGCTGGGCCCTGAGCACGACGGCCCGGTCCAGCTAAGCTTCCCGGCGAACGAGGAAGGTCCGCGGGGTGTCACGCCGAGCTGAGCCAGGGAGCTTGCCGGACCATCCTGCAACCTTCCGTGAGACCGGGAAAGCTTCCGGACCGCCGGGAGACCCGCCCCATTGATCCGGCAACCCTTCCGGACGGTCGCGGATGCTTTCCGGGCAAAGGAGCGAGACCCGTTCGTGCAACGGGCTGGAAAGCTTCCGAAGAGAACAGTCCGCGGCCTCTCTCGGACTCTCCCGGACGCGGCGCGGACCGATCCGGACGCGAAGCGGACGGCTCGACCGCGAAATGGATGCCTTGGATTACGACGGGAATGTCTCCAACTACCATCCGGACGCCTTCGGCCGCGGAACGAACGCCGCCTTCCCCGTCGAGAAGCCTCCAACCGTGATGTGGACACCTCCGACTGCCTTCCAGACGACCTGGACTGCGATGCGGACGCCTCCGGCCGCGATCCGGACGGTTGCTACCCCGATGCGGACAGCTCCGACCACGGTCTGGACGCCTCCGATCGCGTTGTGAACGCTTCAGACCACGATGGGAACGGCTTCGACCACGATGTGGAAGGCTCCGATCGTGTTGCGGACGGCTCAGACCGCGATGGGAACGGCTCACATCCAGGTCGGGACGTTTCACACCGGGACTGGACGGCTCGGACCGCGGTCTGGACATTTCACATCCCGATCTGGACGTTTCACATCCCGTTGCGGACGGCTTACGCCGCGATCCGGACGTTTCACATCGCGATCGGAGCCGTTCACATCGCGGTTGAAACCGTCCGGATCGCGGTCGGAATGGCTCACAGCGCGGGTGGAGCCGTCCGCTGCGCGCTCCGGCAGGCTGTGGACGGCTTGACGGCGGTCCGCCCGAGTTCGCATGCCGGGCGACGCTCTTCCGCGCTCTCCGGCAGGATCACGATGCGGGCGGGGACTCCCCCGGACTTCGCTCACGCTGGTGCAAGATCGCCGTACCAATAGGCAGCTGTGACCCCGCCGTCCATAAGAAAGTCGCTACCAGTAATAAACGCGCCGTCCGGCCCCATAAGCAAGGCACCAACGTTTCCGACCTCATCCGGAGTTCCAGCGCGCCCGGCCGCAGATAGCTCAATCATGCGCCGGTATCCGGGCCCGCGCGGGCCGGAAAGCTCGTCCTTGGCCAGAGGCGTGATGATGATGCCTGGACTGATCGTGTTGATCCGTGCGCCGCGCTTCCCCCAGCGCACTGCCTCGGCCATGACACGCAGCGAGTTGGCTCGCTTGGAGATCTGGTAGGCGTGAAGCGGGTCCGTCACCTGGTCGGGCTGAAGCATTGGGAGTGCGAGCAGCTCGTCAGCCGGCGTGGTCGCCAAGGCCTTGTTCTGCTCCGCGGTCAAGGCGGGCAGGCGGTGTCCGGACTGCGATGCGATAACTACGCCGGCTCCGCCGCGCGCAATCACGTCGCCAAATTCCTCGAGCACGAGCGCTGTGCCATACAAGTCGACTTTCAGGATTGTGGCCGGCGATGCCTGCGTTGGGGACACACCGGCAGCATGGATCATGCCCGTTACAGGGCCAAGAGATCTTGTTACTTCGACGAGGGCATGGACCGATTCGCGTGAAGAGACATCGACCCGGGCGGTGCTTACCTCGAAACCGGCATCGCTGAGGGTTTTCGCGGCAGCGTTGGCGTTCTCCTCTCTTAGATCAGCGAGCAGAACATGCTTTCCCGCGCTCACCCGCCTGGTGATCGCCTGACCAATCGACCCAGCTCCGATGACTACGAAAACGTCGCTCATCTCGGCTCTCCCAGATACTTCCCCAACCACCCGAACACCTCTTTCCACCAGAGGAGGGCCGCCTGGGGCTTGAGCACCCAGTGGTTCTCTTCGGGAAAGATCACGATGCGGGCGGGGACTCCCTTGCCTTGCAGCACGCCGTAGAGGTTGATCCCCTGCGTCACGGGTACGCGGTAATCCCTCTCGCCATGGAGGATCAGCGTCGGCGTTTCGAAGCTCTTTGCGTAGCGGCTGGGCGAATAGAGATCGACCCGCGCCGGGTCGGTCCATGGCGCCGCGCCGTAGTTGTTCGGCCGGCCGTAGGCGTCGTCCGAGGCGAACTGCCCCATCAGGTCGTAGACGCCGGCGTGGTCCACCAGGGCGGCGAAACGGTCGGTGTGGCCCAGGAGCCATGCCACCAGATAGCCGCCGTAGGAGCCTCCGGCCGCGGCCATCCGCTTTTCGTCCACGTAGCCTTGGGCGACCAGCCAGTCGGTCGCCTTCATCATGTCTTCGAAAGGTTTATCCGCGTGGTTGCCGAGGATCGATTCCGCGAAGGCCTGGCCGTAGCCGGTCGAGCCGTGGAAGTTGACCATGGAGACCACGTAACCGCGCGAGGCGAACAGCGCTCCGTTCCAGCGATAGTGGAAGTCGTCCAGCGAGGCGCCGTGCGGTCCTCCATGGATCACGTGCACCAGGGGCCACTTGCGCTTCGGATCGAAGCCGGGCGGAAAAACGAGATGCATGTGGACCGGGTCGCCGCCGGCTCCTTGGAAGGTGGCCTCGCCCACCGTTCCGAAATCGATCTCCGCGAGCCGTTCGGCGTTCAAGGTGGTCAGGCGCCGCGGCTCCCCCGCTGCATCCAGGGTCATCGTGAAGGCGTCGGCTGGCGCGAGGAGCGACTGGCGGGTGAAGACGATCCTGTTGCCGGCTACATCCACTCCGCCCGTGGTGCCGCCCTTCGCCAGGAGCTTCGGAGCCCCTCCTTCGATCGGCATCGAATAGACATGGACCCTCCCCTTCTCCTGGACATGGAAGACCAGGGTCTTGCCGTCCGGTGTGAAGGTCGAGCCGTCCGCCTGCACGTCCCAGTCTTCGGCGAGGACGCGGGTCTCGCCGCTTCGGCGGTCGTAGCGGGCGAGCCGGGCGAAGTCAGGATCGATGTCGGGCCGGCGATTGCGGCCGTAGACGATCCAGCGGCCATCAGGCGAGTAGCGCGGAGCCAGATCGTGAGCGGAGTTGTCCTCGGTCACGTTTCGCGGCTCGGAGCCGATCTTCTGAATGAAGACGTCGAAGTTGATCGTCTGGTACGGCGGCTTGGTGTTGTTGACGCTGTAGGCGATCTCGTTGCCATCGGGCGAGAGATCCCAGCCCTCCTCGGGAGAGAGGAAGTCCATGGTGCGCGCGAGGCCGGGGGTCAGATCCTTCACCTCGCTCGTGGCCAGGTCCACCGAGAAAATGTGATGGAAACGGCCGTCGGTGCGGTACTCGTCCCAGAAACGCAGGAGGCGGGTGTCCGCGACTTTGGCCTGGACTTTGTCGGCCTTGTTCTCGTCGAGGCGCTTCTGGATCGCGGGCCAGTCGCCGTTCAGGTCGGGCCAGGTGCTCGCCACGAAGCCGATGCGCTGGCCGTCGGGGAACCACTTGGGGCCCTGTACCGCAACGGGCAGCTTCGTGACCGGCTGCGCCTCGCCGCCATCCAGGGTCATCACATAAAGCTGAGGCAGAGCCTCTCCGCGCTTCGAGACGAAGGCGATGCGCTGGCCGTCGGGGCTCCAGACCGGCCCGCCGTCCGCGCCCGGATTCCAGGTCAGGCGCCGGGGCGGCGCGCTGCCGTCCGACGGGACGAGCCAGAGGTCGCTGTCCCCCTTGTTCTCCTCGACCGAGATGCGGTTGATCGTGAAGACCACCTGCTTGCCGTCGGGGGAGAGCGCGGGCGCGCCGGCGCGCTCCATAGCCCACAGGTCCTCGGGAGTCATGGGGCGTTTCGCCGAAGCCATGGCTGCGAAACAGAGGAAGGCGATGGCGGCAAAACGGACAGGGCGAACGAGCATGCGGAGACCTCCTGAAAGTTTCATGACAGGTAGCGGTCCAGCCACGAGAAGATCTCCTTCCACCAGAGAATCGCGGCCTGGGGCTTGAACTCCCCGTGGCCTTCGTCGGGGAAGATCACGATCCGCGAGGGCACGCCCTTGCCCTGCAGGACCCCGTGGAGATTGATCCCCTGCGTCACGGGGACGCGGTAGTCCTTCTCCCCGTGCAGGATCAGCGTGGGCGTCTTGAAGCTCCCGGCAAAGCGGCTCGGGGAGTAGAGATCGATCCGTTCCGGATCGGTCCATGGCGCCGCGCCGTAGCTGTTCAGCCGGACGTAGTTGGTATCGGACGCGAACTGCGCCATCAGGTCGTAGACGCCGGCGAAGGTGATCAGGGTCGCGAAGCGATCGGTATGGCCGAGGATCCAGGCCGCGAGGTAGCCGCCGTAGGAGCCGCCTCCCGCGGCCATCCGCGTTTCGTCCACGTACCCCTGGGCGATCAGCCAGTCCGTCGCCTTCATCACGTCTTCGAAAGGTTTTTCCCCGTGGTTGCCGAGCACCGAATCGGCGAACGCCTGGCCGTAGCCGGTGGAGCCGTGGAAGTCGAGCATGGCCACGACGTATCCCTGCGCGGCGAGCAGCGGACCGTTCCAGTGGAAGGGGAAATCGTCGAGGGACATGGCGTGCGGCCCGCCATGGAACACGTGCACCAGCGGGTATTTGCGCTCAGGATCGAACCCGGGCGGAAAGACCAGGTGCATGCGGATCGGGTCGCCTCCGGTGCCCTCGATCGTGGCTTCCCCCACCGTTCCCAGGTCGAGATCTGCGAGGCGGCCATCGTTGAAGGAGGTCAGCCGGCGCGGCTCCTTGCCGGCGGCGGCCTCTTCCAGGGTCAGGGTGAAGAGGTCGGGCGGCGCCAGCATCGACTGGCGGACGAAGACGATCCTCGTGCCGGACGCATGCGCTCCTCCCGCGGTGCCGCCCCGGGCGAGAAGCTTCGGAGCGCCCCCGTCCACAGTACTTCCTTCCATATCGAGGGAGAAGAGGTGGATGCGCCCTCTCTCCTGGGCGCTGAAGATCAGGGTCCTGCCGTCCGGCGTGAAGGCCGCTCCGTCCGGGGAGCCGTCCCACTCCTCGGCAAGGCCGCGGACCTCGCCGCCGCGGCGGTCGTAGCGCGCGAGGCGCAGAAATTCGGCATCGACCTCGGGCCGGCGGGCGCGCCGATAGACGAGCCAGCGACCGTCCGGCGAATATCGCGGGGTGAGGTCGGCGGCGGGGTTGGCCGTGGTCACGTTCCGCGGCTCGGCCCCCGCTTTCTGAACGAAGACGTCGAAGTTGAGCGTCCGGTACGGCGGCTCGGTCGAGTTGGCGCTGTAGGCGATCTCGTCGCCTTCAGGCGCAAGGTCCCAGGCGGACTCGGGAGAGAGGAAGTCCAGGGTGCGCGCCAGCCCCGGGGTTAGATCCTTGACCTCGCCCGTCGAGAGATCCGCAGAAAAAATGTGATGGAAACGGCCGTCGGTGCGGTAATCGCTCCAGAAGCGCAGGAGGCGGGTGTCCGAGATCCTGCCCTGGACCTTGTCGGCCTTGCGCTCGTCGAGCCGCTTCTGCACCGCGGTCCAGTCGCCGTTCAGGTCGGGCCAGGTGCTCGCCACGAAGCCGATGCGCTTGCCGTCGGGGAACCACTTGGGACCCTGCACCGCGACGGGCAGCTTCGTGACCGGCTGCGCCTCGCCGCCTTCCAGGCTCAGCACGTAAAGCTGGGGCGGAGCGTCGCCGCGCTTGGATAGGAAGGCGATGCGCCGGCCGTCGGGGCTCCAGACCGGCCTGTTGTCCGCGTCCGGATTCCAGGTCAGGCGGCGGGGGGGAGCGCTGCCGTCCGCGGGGACGAGCCAGAGGTCGCTGTCCCCCTTGTTCTCTTCCATCGAATAGCGAGTGACGGTGAAAACCACCTGCCTGCCGTCGGGAGAGAGCGCAGGGGAACCGGCGCGTTCCATGGCCCAGAGGTCTTCGGGAATCATGGGACGCCTGGCGCTCGCCCTATCAGCGAGGACGAGGAACGCGAGGACGAGGAACGCGAGGGCGGCGAAGCGCAGTGGGCGAAGGGGCATGAAAAGGGCTCCTGAGGGCAGGATGGTAGCAGAGCCTGCTGTATGCTTCCCTCGATTGTTCAGATTCATCCACGCCGCGGACATCCATCTGGACAGCCCCCTCCGGGGCCTGGAGCGCTACGAGGGCGCGCCGGTGGAGGAGATCCGCGGCGCGACCCGCCGGGCTTTCGAGAACCTGGTGGATCTGGCGATCTCCGAGAAAGTGGCTTTCCTCCTTCTGGCCGGCGATCTCTACGACGGCGACTGGAAGGATTACAACACCGGCCTCTTTTTCGCCGCCCGGATGCGGAGACTGGACGAAGCGGGCATCCCCGTCTTCCTCATCGCCGGCAATCACGACGCCGCGAGCCAGATCACCCGCTCGCTCCGCCCTCCGTTCAACGTCACGGTGCTCTCCACGAAAAAGCCGGAAACCCACGTGATCGAGGAGTTGGAAGTGGCCATCCACGGCCAGGGGTTCGCCTCGGCCGCGGTGAGCGACGACCTCTCGCTGGCCTATCCGCCGGCGATGCCACATGTCTTCAACATCGGCCTGCTCCACACCAGCCTGAACGGCCGGCCGGGTCACGAGCCCTACGCCCCCTGCACCATCGAAGGCCTGCGCTCCCGCGGCTATCAATACTGGGCCCTCGGCCACGTCCATCAGCGGGAGGTGGCCTGCCGCGATCCATGGATCGTCTTTCCGGGCGCCCTCCAGGGCCGCCACATCCGGGAGACCGGAGCCAAGGGGGCGACGCTGGTCACCGTCCGGGAGCGCGAGGTCGTGGACGTGGAGCACCGCGACCTGGACGTCTTCCGCTGGGCTCTCTGCCCGGTGGATGCGACGGGAGCCGGCGACTCCGGCGAGATCCTCGACCGGATCGGCAAGGCGCTCGAGCGGGAGGTAGCCGCGGCGGATGGGCGAACCGTGGCGGTGCGCCTGATCGTCGAGGGCGCCTGCCCGGCTCACGGCGAGCTGCTCGCCTCCCCCGAGCGCTGGATCTCGGAATGCCGCGCCCAGGCCTTCGGCTTGGGAAGAGGATCGCTGTGGATCGAGAAGGTCCAGCTCCGCACCCGGCAGTCTGACGCGGGCCGGGTGGCGGAGGATGCTCTCGGCGGTCTGCTCCGGTCCATCGAGGATTTGCAGGCCGGCGGCGGGCTCGCGGAGCTGGCCGAAGGTTTCGTAGAGCTTCGGCGGAAGCTGCCGCCGGAGCTGTTTGAAGATACTGAGGCCCTCGACCCCACCGATCCTGAGCGGCTGCGGAGCCTGCTCGGAGACGTCGAGGATCTTCTCCTCGCCCGTCTCCTGACGTCGCCGGAGGGTTCGTGAGGCTCCTCGATCTCCACCTGAAGGCGTTCGGGCCGTTCACAGACCGCCGGCTCGATCTTTCGGAACCGGGGCTGCATGTGATCTTCGGCGCCAACGAAGCGGGAAAGAGCTCGGCCCTCCGCGCCTTGAAGGTTCTCCTCTTCGGCTTCCACCCGCGCAGCTCCGACGACTTCCTCCATCCCTACGATCAGCTTCGGGTCGGCGGCCGCCTGCTCCTCGGGGACGGCTCCGAGATCTCCTTCCTCCGCCGCAAGGGCATGAAGAGCACCCTCCTCTCTCCGGACGACGAGTCCCCCCTGAGCGACGGGCTCCTCGACCGCTGCCTGCAGGGCATGGAAGAGAAGCTCTTCTCCAGCCTCTTCGGGATCGATCATGACGCTCTCGTGGCCGGAGGGCGCGAGCTGCTGGAGCAGCATGGCCAAGTCGGCCAGGCCCTCTTCGCCGCCGGTCTCGGCTCGCGCAATCTCCGCCGGGTGCTCGAATCGCTGGAGAAGGAGGCCGACGACCTATTCCTCCCCCGCGGCTCCAAGCCCCTGATCAACCAGGCTCTCTCCGACTACAGGGAGACCAAGCGCGAGCTGGCCGCCGCCTCCCTCTCCGGCCGGGAGTTCGAGGGCGACCGCAAGGAGCTGGAGCGCCTGCGGGGCGAGGCGGAGGCGCTCAGCCGGGAGATCGCCGGGCTCGAGAAGGAGAGCAACCGCCTCCAGCGCCTGCGCCGGACCCTGCCCCTCCTCGCCGAGCGGCGCCACTTCCGGACGCAGCTCACGGAGATGGAGCCCGCGGCCATCCTCCCGGCGGACTTCCCCGACCGGCGGCGCGAGGCACAGGAGGCCATGCGCAAAGCCCGGGAAGACCGGGAGCGGGCCGCCACCGAGCTGACAGGCCTCAAAGAGGAGGCTGCCGGGCTCACCGTGGCCGCGCCCGTGCTGGCGCAGGCCGAGTCGATCGAGCGCCTTCATACCGATGTGGGGCTGTACACGAAGAACGCCAGGGACCACTCCCGGCTTCGGTTGGAGAGAGATGAGCAGCAGGCGCAGGCCGTGGAGCTGCTGGAAGAGATCCGTCCCGGAATGACTCTCGAGGAGGCCGAATCCCTGCGCCCGACCGGGGACCGATGGATGCGGATCCAGGAATTGGGCAACCAGAGGCAGACCCTGTTCAAGGACCTGGAGCAAGCCCGCCGCGCGGCCGGAGAGGCCGAGAGAACCCTGGCCAGTGCACGGGAGACGCTCGCCGGTCTGCCCGAGCCCAGGAACCCCGCTCCCCTCCGCCGCCAGGCCGAGACCGCCCGCCGTGCCGGACGCCTGGACGAGCAGCGGGCCGAAGCCGCCGCCGCCGTCCGCACCGAAAGCGAGCAGCTCCGGCTCGACATCGGCCGGCTCGGGCTTTGGAAAGGTTTTCCCGAGGAGCTGGAGGCCCTCCCCGTCCCTCCGGCCGAGACCCTGGAGCGGTTCGGCCGGGACTTCGATGCCCTGGCCGAGCGCCGCCGGAGCCTGGCGGAGAAACGCCGGACCGTTCAGGAATCGATGGGCGAGGCCGCCCGCCAGTTGGAGGAGATGCAGAAGGCCGGCGCCGTTCCCACCGAACAGGATCTCCTGGAAGCGCGCTCGCGGCGCGATCATGCCTGGAGTCTCCTGAGGCAGGACCGGGCTCAGGACCGAGAGGAAGCCTACGAGCGGATGGTCAGGGAGGCAGATGACGTGGCAGACCGCCTCCGCCGCGAAGCCGACCGGGTCCAGCTCCAGGCCCAGCTCTCCGCCCGGCGCGACGAGTTGGCAGACACGGCCAAGGCGCTCGACGCCGACCTCGCCCGGATGATGGAGGAAGCCGCCCGCATCGAGACCGCCTGGAAAGATCTCTGGCAACCCTGCGGCATCGCTCCCCTCCCGCCCCGGGAGATGCACCCCTCCTGGACCTCGCGCTACGAAAAGCTGCGCGCCCGGGCTGCAGCCCTCCGGCAACAGCGCCATCGCCTCGAAGGCCTGGAGGAGGCTGTCCGCCAGCAGAGAGCCGACCTCGCCGCCGTGCTCGGCGAGTTGGGAGAGGCCGTGCCCAGACCGAAGGGCCTGGAGCCCGTCCTCGCTCGCAGCGAGGAAATCGTCCTCCGCCTGGAAGGTGAAGAGAGGAAGCGCGCCCGTGTCGAAGAGGAGCTTCGCAGCGCCTCGTCCCGCGCCGCCGAAGCCCGCCAGGACGAGGAGACGGCTCTCGCCGACCTGGAAGCCTGGAAGCGGTCCTGGTCCGGCACGATCAGTGGCCTGGGGCTCGGCGGCGACGCTCTCCCTTCCGAGGTGAGCCTGCTCGTCGACAGGTTGAACAAGATCTCCGAACGCCGCAGGGAAGCCGAAAAGCTCAGCCGCCGCGTCGCCGGACTGGATCGTGATCTGGAGGCCTTCCGCTCAGCCGTCCGCGGGCTGGCTGCCGATCTGTCGATCAACCGAAACGACCAGCACCCGGACCAGACTGCCGATCATCTGCACGCCCTCCTCAAGGAGGCCCGCCGGCAGGACGAAAGCCGCCAGCTCCTGGAGCGCAGGATCGAGAAGCTCGAGAGCGAGGTCCGTGATGCCGAAGCCATCCGGCGGGCCATGGAGGAGCGCCTTGCCGGTCTCCGAGCGGAAGCCGGCTGCGGCGACGACGCCGGCCTCGAAGAGGCGGAGCGCAAGTCCGCCGAGGTGCGGGACCTTCGGCGTGAGCTCGACTACCGCGAGAAGCAGCTCCTCAAGGAAGGAGCGGCGCTGGACGATCTGGAGCGCGAGGCCGAAGCCGTGGACGCGGACGCCCTCCCGGGCCTCATCGAGCAGCTCGCAGGCGAGGTGGAAGAAAAGAAGGGCCGGATGGGCGATCTGCGCGAGGAGCTGGGCCGGCGGGACCTGGAGCTGGAGCGCCGGACAGGAGGAGACGCCGCGGCCCGGGCAGCCGAACGCGCCCAGGAGATCCTGGCCCGCCTGCGCGACGGCGTGGAGAGCCACGTCCGGCTGCGCCTCGCGGGCACTCTTCTGCGCCGGGAGATCGAGCGCTACCGCCTGGAGAACCAGGCTCCCCTGCTGCGCCGTGCCGCGGAGCTATTTACCACTCTGACTCTGGGAAGCTTCACCGGTCTGCAGACCGACTTCGGCGACGACGACGAGCCCGTGCTCGTGGGCATCCGCTCAGGGAGCCAGCGGGTGCGGGTCGAAGGCATGAGCGAGGGAACGCGGGACCAGCTCTATCTTTCCCTTCGACTCGCCACCCTGGAGAAGTACCTCGACAACCCCCAGGCCGAACCCCTCCCCTTCGTCGTGGACGACATCCTGATCAATTTCGACGACCGCAGGAGCCAGGCGACCCTGCACGTCCTGGCCGAGCTCTCGAAGAAGACCCAGGTGATCCTCTTCACCCATCACGAGCGCCTGAAGGAGATGGGCGAGGCGATGAGGAACGGCTCCGGGGTGTTCGTGCGCGAGCTCGGTTGACTCCTGGCGGCTCTCACCCCGTTCTTACCCGGGTGGTTTAGAATCCGCCTCATGCAATCGATAAAATGCCGGATCCTCGCCGGCGCCCGGAAGTGACCTGACCATGGGTGGGTGCCTGTCCCTGTTCCTCGCTCCTGTCGGCTTCTTTGTCAGCTATCCGCAGTTGGCTCTCGTCCCGGCAGCCTGTTTCCTCCTCTACTTCGCCGCGAGGCGCCGCGCCGCTGGAAAGTTGGACCTCTCCAGCTTCGTGCGCTGGAGCCTCGCCGCCGGGCTCGTCTGGCTGGCCTACACGCTCTACGAATTCAGGATGCAGACATGGTCGAGGAGCGTTGCCGGCGCCCCCATCCGCGTCGACCTGGTGCTCGCGGCCCCGGTGCTCTATCTGGCCAGCCTTGCCGCAGTCTGGAGCGGAGTCCGCTTCGAGAGAGCGCTTCGCGGCGGCCACGTTCCATCGAAGACGGAACGGCTGGCGGGCGTCGAGAACCGTCGGCTCGTCCTCGGGGCCGCGGTCGCCCTGGGCGTCCTCTCAATCCTCGACTGCCTCTTCTGGAGCATGAGCGGAGACAAGGCGGGGCTCGAATCCAGAGCCGCCCCGTTCGTGATCAATCTCGGCCTCGCGTTCTTCCTGGGCCGGGGCTATCTCTGGGCGCGATGGCTCGTTGCGGCCCGTTGCGCGCTCGGCGTGATATTCCAGTTGTTCGCATGGTCGAGCCTGGCGTCGGTCGCCGACCGCTTCTTCGCCATGCGGCTGTGGAATCTCGCCTCAGCCGCCGTTTATGCGGCAATCTGCGTCCTCGTCCTCCTGTCGTTGCGTCCTCACAAAGGTCCAGGGACGTAGAAGCAGGAATTGTCGGTCGTCGGGATGTCCAGCCGCCGCTTGCGGCATGTGGCTACCTTGCCCGGTACGGCGGCGCAGTCGGCGGCCGTGTTGCAGGTATGCGAGCAGGCGTTGGCGATCGGCGGTCCGAACTCGTAACAGAAGGAATTGTTGCACTGGTTCTTGTGTGTGCAGACTGTTCCCAGCGGACGCTTGTCGGCCACGCAGCGCGCCTTTGCGTTCTTGAGGGCGATCACGTTGGTGCCGCACATGTTGAACGCGCTCTTGTCCTTCACGGACTGGGGAACGGAGGCGGCGCACGCGTGGTCGGCATTTCCCTTGAAGCCGAAGGGGTGCAGAAGCTCGTGATTGATCGAGAAGGCGGTGAGGAGCTTCCGGTCCGCGATCTGGGGACCGAACACGGGGTCATCGATCAGGTTCGGGCACTGCCACTCGCCGAACTGGAAGACGCACGTGAGGCCGCTCTGGTTGACGCACTGGCCGCCGAACGACTTGGCGTTGACATGCACCCACTTCAGTCCTTGGAGCTCGTATCCGCACTTTCCGATGAGAGGGTGCCAGTCGAGCGCGGCGCCATAGATCACTCCGGGCGGCATGTAGGGCGAGCCCGCCGGATTGCAATATTTCGGGCTCTTCTGGAGCTGCAGCGCGAGCTGCTCCCGGGTGGTGCCGAACGGGGTGAGCATGTACCCGCCCGCAGTCACACTGTTCCCGTCCTTGTGAAAGACGATCACATAATCGGGCGGATCGTTGAAATGACCTTTCACATAATCGTGCATGGTCTTGGTCGCGTCCTGCGCGCCGAAGTGGCCGAAGACGACCTGCTTGAGCGAGTAGGTCTTGCCGGTCGCGGCCGACAGCGACTGGCTCGCCAGCGCGACGGTCTGGGCGATCTCCTGCTGCGTCACCGTGTAATGGTCCTGGTTCACGATCGCCACCACCTCGATCTGGGCGGTTGCGGCCGCGCTGGCCAGGAAGAGCGCGCAAGGAATCGCGGTTCTGAAAGGACGTTTCATGGGCATCTCCCCCGTTTGTCTGCGACAACAGGCGGAGAGTGAGGCCCGGACGTTACAGGTTGGACTGCAGGTAGAGCTGTTACGGACACTTCTATCCATCGATACGCTGGACGGGTGAAGTCTCATTGGTCGGGGTCGCCGGATCCCAGAAGCGCTCGTCCCAGAAGGGGAAGCTCCCGAATTCGGTGTGTTTGCGGGGATTCCATTTGCTGTACTTCCGCTCGAAACGGAAGACTTTGAGGTGGATCCGGTTTCGGATCCCCTTCTCCGCGAAGCGCAGCTCCGGCACCACGTTCGAGAAGCGGCCGACACGCCGCCCTAGGGGTGTGATCGGCTCTGTGAAGTAGTTGTCGATCCAGACCAGCAGAGATCCGCGCGGCGCCAGGTCGAGGAAGTTGCGCTCCGTCGATTCGGCCATCGGGTGCAGCACCAGGTGGTACATCCGCGGGCCATGGTTTGGCTTTCCGTCCCCCTTATGCCTGTCCAGGTAGGCATCGACCGTGTCCCGGTAATCCTCCACCGAGGTCGCCGCCCCCATGAAGACGATGTTCCTGACTTCCAGATTCGGCGCGAAGCGGAGGAGGCGGTCGATGATGATGGTCCCCATGCTGTGCCCGACCAGGGAGAGCTCCAGGCGATCCGGACATGAGGCTCGACGTCCAGCTCCCTCTTCGTGCGACTTGGGCTGCGCCTGCTCCTCGGTCGGCGCGGGATTGTACGTCCCCTTCTCGCAAAACTGTGGCAGGAACTCCTCCTGGAACCGCGTGATGAAGTAAGCGAACGCGCCTCCGCGCGTGTCGTACTCCTGTTCGAAGCCGTCCCGGGTTCTCCGCTCCTGCTTGATCGCCTCGGGGGGAACATCACGTAGCTCCGCCTCGGTCCGGAAGAGCATCAGCGTCCGGCGCTGCATGATGTCCCAACCACCCGTGCCCCCAGCCTGGACCACGAGAGGGCCCCCGATCAATTTCGTTCCTGCGGTCAGGACAACAGTCCCCCGAGGCAGCCACTTCTCCCCCTGGGTCCGTTCGTCCAGGAGACGGGGTGGGACCGAATCTTTTACGAGGAGGTCGTTGACCGGCATGCTGCGGTCCTTGTGCTCCTTGTACTCTGTGACCATGGTCTGATAGGTCGCGAGCGCCAGATTCCCCGCCGCCTGTTGTCGAGGGAAGGCGTGGCGCGCCTCCGCCACCCAGGCTTTCGGCGCTTCGGAAATGGCCTTGACCTCGTCCACCGCGGCGTAGTAGGGAGCCAGCACCTGCGTCCCATTCATCCAGAAGCCGCTGCGGACGTGCGCAACGTGATCCCACCAGCTCGAAAACAAGGACGATCTCCAGTTCACGAAGATCGGGTATACGCCTTCCTTCTTGATCGTATCCACCAGTTTGGCAGCGCGCCCTACCGAGGAGCCCCGAGAGTTGAGCCCGCCGTGAAAGTAGAAAAGAAGCTTGCAAGGTTTGTGCTCCTGGCCCTGCCGTTCCTCGTCTGCCCTCTGCATGTTGCAGAAGCAGACGATGTCACTGAAAATATTCTCGACGTAATCACCATACTGGTCCCCAAGCGTCTTGAACGGCTTCACCGGATCGACGGCCCGCCCTTCCTTGTCAACCATGATGATGTTCGTGCGAAACCCTTCAGATGCCGGAGCGCAGCCGGGAGCCCAGAACAGCCACAGGATCGCAAGAAGGAATGGCACAGCTGCACCTCGACCTCTGTTCATAAAGCCTCCCATGGCTTGGACCGGCTCGTACCGGATGGACGGATAGACGGACGCGGCCGGGCCTTTCCGTCACCGGTGGGGGCAGGACCACCTCGTTGACGTACATGGGGAGCCGGCATACCATCAGAGGCACGCCATGATCCCATCCTCCCGCTCCGAGCTGAACAAGGGCTTGCAGGACTCGGGGCATCGGCGCCGCGTGGCCGAGGCCCTCGACCGGGCCTGGCAACGGGCCGTCGACGGGGAGAAGAGCATCACCCTCGAGACCGATCTGGCCTCGGCGCGCTTCGTGATCTTTTCCGACCAGCACAAGGGCGTCCGGAACCGCGCGGACGACTTCCTTGGCTGCGAGCGCGCCTACAACGCCGCGCTCGCCTACTACTTCGCCGCCGGCCATACCCTGATCGAGCTCGGCGACGTCGAGGAGCTCTGGGAGGAGCGGCCGGGGGCGGTCCTCGACAAATACAAGCACACTCTCGAGCTCTCCGCGAAATTCCACCACGCCGGGCGTTACCTGCGCGTGTATGGCAACCACGACGACGATTGGAGCTTCGACGATCAGGTCGCCCGGTTACTGCGGCCCCTGTACGGTGACGATCTCAAGGTTTATGAGAGCATCCGCCTGGTGGATCGCGAGCGCGGAACCCTATGGCTCACCCATGGGCATCAGGGAACGATGAACAGCGATCGCTTCAGCCGCCTCTCGCGGATTCCCACGCGGCTTTTCTGGCGCCCGCTCCAGCGCCTTTTCAAGTTTTCCCTCAACTCGCCGGCCAAGGATTGGGTCCTGCGGGAAAAGCACAACATCGCCCTGTATTCCTGGGCGGTATCCAAACCGAACCTGGTTTTGATCGCCGGCCACACGCACCGGCCCGTGTTCCGGGCCAAGACGCTGGCCGCCCAGATCGAGGAAGAGATCAAGAAAGTCCCGCCTGAAGAGATCCAGCGCATCGCGGAGCTGAGCGCGGAGCTCGAATGGGTGCGGGCGCAGGACCAGAAGGAGTCCGGCCCCGAGGGCGCCGTGGTTCCGCTAGAATCCCCCAGCTACTTCAACACGGGATGCTGCTGCTTCGTCGATGGCGACATCACCGGCATCGAGATCGCGGACGGTGAAATCCGTCTGATCCGATGGCCGGACGACGAGGATCGCCCCAGGCCGCAGATCCTTCGCGGAGCCCGGCTCCGCATAACGGAGGTGTTCTCTGAGCTCTCATGATTTCGGTGGTCAAAACGTATTCGAGCCGCTGCGGCGGGTCCTGGTGAAGCGGCCAGACGAGGCGTTCGCGGTCGAAGACCCGGCGCGCTGGCATTACACCTCGCGCCCGGATTTGAACGAAGCTCGGCGCGAGCACGACGCGCTGGTGGAAATTCTGACAGGTGCGGGCGCCGAGGTGATCGATCACCCAGAGCCCCAGCCGGACCGCGCCGACGCCATCTTCGTCTTCGATCCGGCTCTGGTCACCGACCGCGGCGCCGTGATCCTGCGCATGGGCAAGGAGCTGCGGCGCGGCGAGGAGGCGGCGATGGCCCGCCGTTTCCGGGAGATCGGCGTACCCATCCTCGCCGAGCTCGACGGCGAGGCGACCGCGGAGGGCGGCGACCTGCTCTGGCTCGACTCGCAGACGCTCGCGGTGGGCCAGGGCTTCCGCACGAACGCCGAGGGGCTGCGCCAGCTCCGGGAGATCCTGACCGGCGTCGAAGTGCTGCCGGTCGACCTCCCCTACTTCACCGGTCCCGAAGCCTGCCTTCATCTCCTCTCGCTGATCAGCATCGTGGACCGCGACCTCGCCGTGATCTACCCTCCCCTCATGCCCGTGACCTTCTGGAGAACGCTGCAAGACCGCGGCTTCCGGCTGGTCGAAGTCCCTGAGGAGGAGTTTCCGACCATGGGCCCCAACGTCCTGGCCCTCTCTCCCCGGAAATGCCTGATGATCGAGGGCAATCCCGTCACCCGCCGCCGTTTGGAGGAGGCGGGCTGCGAGGTCCTCACCTACCGCGGCCGGGAGATCTCGCTCAAGGCCGAGGGCGGCCCCACCTGTCTGACGCGGCCGATCTGGCGCACCTGACCGCGACGCGGCCACATCGCTTGACGGCTGCATAATCTGGATCATGGGCTGACAGAGGGGCTTTTCTGCCGCGACGCAAGCCTTCGCCTCTTGCCGAGGCGCTGTGCCGTCCTGCTGACGAGCTTTCCTGCCGCGACCGGGACCATTTTGCCGCGACGCAAGGTATTGCCGCCGCGACTCAACCCATAGTCGCGGCGGCAACAGGCTTTCCTGCCGCGACTCAAGGCATTTTGCCGCGACTTTGGACTTCGATGCCGCAACGATAAGGTTTGCCGCCGCGACCATAAGCTTCGTTGCCGCGACGATAGACTTCATGCCGCGACCCCAGGTTTCTCTGCCGCGACGATGAGCTCTGTTGCCGCGACTACGAGTCTTGCCGTCGCGACGAAACCTATCGTCGCGGCAGCGATCTGCTTTTCTGCCGCGACTCAAGACTTCCCGCCGCGATAACGGTCTTCGTCGCGGCGCCGATAGGTCTCGCTGCCGCGACTTTCGGTTAAGCCGCGGCAGCAATGGACTTTCTTGCCGCGACTTGAGCCTGAGTCGCGGCAAGAAAGCGATTCGCCGCAGGACGACAGGTTGTCGCCTCACGTCGAGGCCCTTCGTCGCGGCACCGGCCTGATCCGGCTGGCTCCGGAAGCCTGTGCCGCGAGGCGGTGTGATAAAGTTGCGGCAGACAAAACCTTGGCAGTGGAGCAATTCGGGAAGGATGC
Source organism: Acidobacteriota bacterium (assembly GCA_034667225.1). Lineage (GTDB taxonomy): Bacteria > Acidobacteriota > Thermoanaerobaculia > Multivoradales > UBA5704 > DATMER01. Next base: position 202,590 of record JAXDKG010000060.1, on the reverse strand, counting down.
CGCGACTTGCGGCCTTCTCTGGCGGGCTGTGTTCCGGCTGCCGCGACAATGAGGATGGACGATGGCCCTGACCCTTTCACTGTCTGAGATCCTGGCCAAGTTGCAGCAGCAAATCGATTCTCTGCGGGAGCAGGTGGATTTGCACGCCCGCCAGGAGGAGCACCATCGCGACCAGCGGGCGTTGCTCGAGGCCGAGCTCCGGAAAACGCTGGTTCACCTCGAATCCTTCCAGGCGGTGGCGGGCACGGCGGCGGAGCTCGACCTTCCCGACACGGCGCCGGCTTCGCCTCCGCTGGACGAGGACCTCGTGTCCAATCCGACTCTGGGCCGGCTGGTGGCGTGGGTAGTGGCCAACCGTCCGGAAGGAGAGCGGTTCGGGCCGAAGCTCGTGGCTCACGAAATCAGACGGCGCTTCCCGAAGGCGCTGCGCAGGCCGGTGGATCCCCCCGCCGTTTCCATCGTCCTCCGCCGCATGAGCACCGCCCGGCGCATCCATCAAGTCCGGGAGGGAAAGCCGAACCACGAAGCCCTCTACACCAAGGTGCCGCAACCGCCCACCGCAAAAAGAGACGACGATCGCTGAAGGGGCTCCGGCCCTGCCCGCCTCCAAGGTGTTCTATGTAGGCGAGGGGCTTGTCCCCTCCCGGGAAGGGGAAGCCCTCCCCACGGTCGCTTACGCGTCACCGATCCGCCATGGAAGCCTCCTCGCCCGGGTAGGCTCATCTGACATCTGGCTTGTCGCATAACTCCCGAAGCTTCCCCTGGGAAGAGGTGGCTTCGGCGCGCCGGCCGACTCGCGAAGCCACCCATCTCAAGGATCGCTTATGCGTCATCCTCGATGACTTTGACGTGTTTAAGGAAGCGGCGTAGGATAGTTCCAAGATAGAGGAGACTCAGAGAGATGGCACCCCCTCCCACGGCAGCCGGGCTTGGCAACTTTGATGCTTGAGGGGATGCTTGAGGTGACGTTCAAAATAGGCTGTTATGCGATGAGTAGCCATAGCCATGGCATCCATTAAGCCTAGTCTCAAAGTCGGCCTACTTGAGAATGCTGCCCATTCTCTCCAGAGAGGGTACGAGCTATGGAGTCGTGGTCAGCAACTCGGCGATGGCATGCTGCTCAAAGAAGCTATCATTTGGGTGCATCATGGCATCGAACTAGTCTTTAAACAGCTCCTAGTTCAAACAAACGAGTATTTAGTCTTTGACAAGGTGGACGAAGCCATCCAAAGGCTTGGTACTCTTCGACGGCAACCAGGCATGATGCAGGCAACTGTTCTCGATCTGTTCGAATATGGACAAGGTGCTTATACAGTCGGCTTCGCTAAGCTAGTAGACCGTGTGGCGGTCATGCTTGGGATTAAAGAGTTAACCCCGGGACAACCTTTACGTCAGGACATCGACGACCTCACCATTTATCGAAACAAGATTGTGCACTTCTCTGTCACGATGAACATAGCTGAGGTTACCAGTCTCCTTTCAGATATTCTTGAGCCGCTTCTGCAGTTGCTCGACAGGGAGGTAAACGATCAGAAGTTCAAGGAAGTATGTATTCCCGAGGTTCGGCGCCGCGTGGCCCAGGTAAGCAGTTACGGCTTCGAGCTAGAGGCTGAAAGCGAGAACAGAATCCGCCGATTGCTTGCACATTTGAAGGATACTGCTGTGCCAGGAGAGTTGCTTGGTGCTGTTGGTGAGGTCCAGATCCCTTCTTTCGCGGAGATAACAGGTACTACCCGAGGTGCCGTAGGGGCAGATCTCGAAGCCAAGAGTAACGCAGAGGACTGGCTAATCGAGGTGAAGCTCAGGGTTCAAGCCCGGTCAGGGGAACAACTACGCGAGCAACTTGAAAGGTATCGAGAACTGTACAAAAAGCGCACGGGCCGTGAACCAAAGGTCTGGCTAGTCGTCTTGAGCGAGGTCGCTCCAGTAGTTAGAGCGTTTCTTGTCCATTCAGGGATTCTCCTCTCTACAAAAGACGACCTCGCCCTGCTTGAGTCATTGGCAGGCGGTTGAATCGTGAAGTGGTGATGTGGGCGCATAACACAAGCGGCAGGAGATTTCTCGTCCCACTCGTCTACTAAGGAGGTTCCCGTATGAAGCTGAAGCCGCCCTTTCTGACCCTGACGGTGCTCCTATGCTTTCTGGCGCTGGCGTGCGGCCCACCAAAAGAGTTGAGTCGCGACAAGGCTCTTGAGCTATTGCGGGCCGCGCCACCGGGCATGCTTGGCGACGCAACCTCAGACAACCTAGTCTCCGCAAGATTCACCATTGAACGTGGTAAGAATGTGCAATGCGAGACACAGAAGAGGCTGGCGCTCGCGGAGCAGCTCGTCAGCGAAGGCGTGCTCACCAAGAGCGTTCGAGATTTACCTGAAGAAACCTTCCACTGGGGCAAACGCCGTGCAGGAACGGAGTATAGGTTCCAGGTTGCTAACCCCGCATACGCATCACTACCATCCGATCAGTACACGTTCGTGATTCTCACTATGGGGAAGCCTCGGATCGCTGAAGTCACTGGGATCAAGCAGGAAGGTAGCACCGCGATTGTAGAGGCGTTAATAGATTTTGAGCCGACACCGGTATTCGAGACGCTCGTGAAGACGGAGACCAGCTTCGCGCAGGGTGGGCCAGATAAGCAATGCAGCGAGATCTACTCACTGCCGGATCCGCAAACCGGATCGTTCCGTTTCGAGCGATACGACGATGGCTGGCGCCTGCACTCGTGACTTGCCACCTAACCAAGCGTCTGCAGACGGACGCGAACCTCCGCTTCGCTCCGGTCCGCGCCGCTGAGCAGCGTAGCCGTTCTGCGTCAAAGACATAGTTTGGAGGGAGGACGAAATGACTTCCGAGTCAAATTGGTCTGACAAGAAGAAATGGCTCATGGGAATCATCAGTGCGCTGATTGTTGCTGCTGCGATTGCGCTATTTAGCTACCTTCGGGACCGTGAGAAAGACACCGGCTCAGAACCAACTCCTACACCATTCGCTCAAGCGTCCAATCCAACCGTGACCGAGACTCCAACTGTGACCCCGCCTCCGAGCGAGACTCCCCCTCCGACAGCTACCCCTACTGCAGAAGGTTCGCCAAAGTCTGAAACAATAAAGGGTGTACGCATCGATCTTCTAGATTGTCGAGTCTCAGCGGGGAAAGTTACGTGTAGAGCAACACTGACACAAGCCAGAGAGGGTTACAATCACGTGCTCGGCCAAGGTAGCGATGGTAGTTACATGTGGGATATGCAGGGTAATCAGTATCAAGTCTCAAGAGTTAGGTTAGGTGCCCAGGAGGGAAGGTACCGAGCTGTTATTGGTAAAATACCTGCAAATACCCCGACGCGAGTCGAGTTGGTTTTTGAGGGTGTTCCCTCAGACCTAGAGACAATTACAACTCTCCTCATAGCAACCAATAAGGGGGAGTTTACTTTTCGGGATATCAGCTTGTCAAAATAGTCCTTCTGACAATGTGTCTTGAGAGACAAGCATGAGCGATGCCTTGATAATTCAGAGGGGTGAGCTGGTGTGTCGCCGAACAAGCCGATCGAGCGGACGGCAAGTCGCCACTCATCGGCAAGCCGGTTGGGCGCCAAGCAACAAGCAGAACAGGAAGTGAATAGCATGGGCCTCCAAGATAAGCTTGAGCGAAACTGGCTAGGGTCAATCCTGATTGTAACCGTGCTCGTTGCTGGCGGGACGTGGAGTGCCCTCAACGAGTTGCTTGTGCGCCCCCGCGACGAGGAGTTTGCACGTCTGCAACGTCGACTGGAAGAGTTGGAGGCGAACGAAAAAGGTCGCTCTCATGTACCAGAGTTGAGGTCGACCAATTCCTCAGAAGTCCAACCGACGGAGGCTATGGAGGCTCCTCGGATCGAAACAAGAGAATCGCCTAGCGATCTGTCTTCACCGAGCGGAGTTGAGACGGAAATCGCACCTGTGGAGAAACAGACTGCTAATCCGAGTCAGTCAGCAACGATGGTAAACGCAGGGTCTTCTCCGAGCATTGCGCCTAGTGCCACCCACGCGGCAATACCCGGGCCACACGTTGTTGTTCGCGATCCTTTTCGCTTTACTCTCAACGAATGTATCCATGCGGTTAGGGCACAGCGCGTTCGATGTAGGCTGTTAGTCGAAAACCTCTCGAGTTCGAAGCAGCCTCTGGTGTTCAATCCAACGTACGCCACTGGCGGTCGTATATCTTTTCTGGTTACCGAGGATGGAACTCAGTATCGAGCCACAAGCAACCGCAGTGCCGTGGCAGCTGCTTTTGAGCGTTCTCCGAAGTTTGTGCCCGGTGTTGCTATCGCTGTTGACCTGATATTCTCCGGGATAACTCGGAAGCTGGGCAGTGCTACCTTGGTTGTGGAGGCTGACAAAGGGCAGCTTGGTAAGGAGTTTACGGTAAAGTTTCCGCCCATTGTTGTTGGAGAGGAGTAACTAGGGTGTCGGGCGCCCAACCCGGCGCTTGCACTCGGGCGGTCGGCTTCGCCGGCCGCCGGTGAAGCACATCCCCGTTACTGCCGTCTTGCGTCACTCGACGAGACATCAAGTATCGAAAGTGGAGGAGGACATGACTCTCGCTACTTCGGCCTTCGCTTCTCAACTTGCGCCGGAACATCGGAGTGAGATCATTAGAGAGGTATATCGGAAGCACGCTGCCGAACTGCTGGCTATCGAAGAAGCCCAGCAGAAGCTCGTGTTGCTACTGCTCGGGGTGTTCGGCGCGGGAGCATCCTTCCTCGCATCCGAAAAGACGCGGCCTCTCCAAGCGCTCTGGCCGCGTCTAGGTCTAACAGTTCTGGTATTGGCGCTCTTGGCGATAGCAGGTGTATACACGTATCATCGCAACCACGCTCGCGAGGCAGTTCGCCACGCGCTGCTGCAATGCGATGAAGCCCTAGGGCTGTTTGAGCCAGGAGTCTACCTGGGGGATTCGCAGTTGTATCCTGACGGATTTCGAACATTCGAGAGGGCCGGCAAATGGTTAGGATGGACTTACTGGTTTGCTGTCTTGGCCGGGACCGGATTCATCGTTGTGGTTTGGTCCAGCGGCAACGGCTAACCCAGCGTATCTGATGGCCCCCAACGTCCTGGCCCTCGCTCCTCGCAAGTGCCTGATGCTGGAGGGCAATCCCGTGACCCGGGATCGCCTGGAGCGGGCGGGCTGCGAGGTCCTCACCTAACACGGCCGGGATCTCTCTCAAGGCCGAGGGCGGCCCCACCTGTCTGACGCGGCCGATCTGGCGCTCGTAGAAGGACTCTGCCGTCCTTACCCAGAAGGGTATATACTGCCGCTTCGTAAGGAGAAGGCATGTCGGCAAGCACCCTGACCTCGAAAGGGCAAGTCACGATCCCCAAGGAAGTCCGCGAGCGCCTCGGCTTGAAGGAGGGCGACCGTCTGGTATTCCGATTCGACGATGAGGGCAACCTTCTGTTCGGCCGGAGGCCCGAAGCCCTCTGGGTCGACTCCCCGGTCTTCTGCACCATCTTGCTGGAGAGCGGCCGGTCACCGTCGAGGAGATGAACGAGGCCGTCAAGCGGCGGGCCGCAAAGCGGTTCCGGGAGCCTGGCCGGCGGTGATCGCCCTCGATACAAACATCCTGATCCGCCTCCTTACGAAGGACGATCCGGATCAAACGGCACTGGCGGAAGAGCTCCTCCAGAAGGCGGCGGATGCTGAGGAGTCATGCTTCATCAGCGATCCGGTGCTTTGCGAGGTGGAGTGGTTGCTGGAATCCAGCTATCGGGCCAAGAGAAGGGATGTCCTGGCGGCAATGCAGGAGTTGCTCGGGGGAGATCTCTTCGTCTTCGAGGATCGAGAGGTCCTTCGCCAGGCGATCGTGAAGTACCAGGAAAGCAAAGCCGATTTTTCCGACTGCCTCATCGGAGCCAAAGCGCGTTCCAGAGGAGCGCGAGCGACCTATACGTTCGAGCGGGCGCTCGCTCGGGAGCCGGGATTCACGCGCTTGCCCTGACGAAACCCCTCCTGCGTTCTTGCGTAGAATGACTCTATTCAGGAGGTAGCCTCGATGAGCTTGTCGTTCCGCGCCCTAGTCTCGTGCCTGCTCCTCTCGGCCGCTCCGGCCCTGGCCGCGACTCCTACACCAGAGAGCGTCGACCAAGTCTTTTCCGACTATGGCAAGGACGGGCCCGGCTGCGCCCTGGCCGTCGTGCGGGACAGCGCGATCGTCTATTCCAAGGGCTATGGCCTGGCGAACGTGGAGCACGGCGTGCCGATCACGCCGCAGACGGTGTTCGACATCGGCTCGACCTCCAAGCAGATCACGGCCACGGCCATCCTCCTCCTGGCCCAGGACGGCAAGCTCTCGCTGGACGACGACGTGCGCAAGTACATCCCGGAGATGCCGGATCTGGGGACGCCGGTCACCCTGCGCCATCTCCTCCATCACACGAGCGGGGTCCGCGACTACATCGAGCTGCTCCAGCTCGGCGAGATCAGCTTCGAGGACGTGGCCACGGACGACGACGCGCTGGCCGCCCTCTCGCGCCAGAAAGCCCTCGACTTCAAGCCCGGCGACGAGCACAGCTACAGCAACTCGGGATACTTCCTGCTGTCGCTGGTCGTGAAGCGGACGAGCGGCAAGACGCTGCGCGAGTTCGCCCAGGAGCGCATCTTCACGCCGCTCGGCATGACCAGCACCCAGATCCTCGACGATCACACACTGGTCATCCCCCGGCGCGCAGCCTCCTACGCCCCGCGCCGCGACGGCGGCTTTCGCCTCGAGATCGCCAACTGGGAGCAGACCGGGGACGGCGCGGTGCAGACCACGGTCGAAGACCTCGCGAAGTGGGACCGGAACTTCTACGACCCCAAGGTCGGCGGCCCCGCGCTCGTCGAGCAGCTCCAAGTGAAAGGCGTGCTCAACGACGGCAGCACGATCCCCTATGCCCGAGGCCTCATCGTGGACGAGCACCGGGGGCTGCGCATTGTCCAGCACGGCGGCGGCTGGGCTGGCTACCGGGCGGAGATGATCCGCTTCCCCGACGAGCGCCTGTCCGTGATCACGCTCTGCAATCGAGGCGACGCCAATCCCACCGGCATGGCGATGCAGGTGGCGGAGCTCTATCTCGCCGACCGGATGAAGCCGGCCGAGCCGGAGCCGACGGTCGCCGCGGCGACCGCCCCGGCTTCGGCAACCGTGGCAACCGTGGACGCAGCCCGCTACGCCGGGTTGTTCTGGAACCCGGCGAACGGCATCGTCCGCCGCATCTACGGCAAGGACGGCAAGTTGTTCTATGAGCGCGGACAGGGCAACGAATCGGAGCTGGCGCCGCTCGGCGGAGACCGCTTCGCGTTGACCGGGGGCCCTGCCGAGGTGCTCTTCCCCGCCCCTTCCTCGCCGGGTACCGCCCGGGAGATGCACGTCCTGGTCCCCGGGGACAAACCGGCCGTGTTCCAGAAGGTCGAGCCCTTCGCCCCGGCTCCGGCCGAGCTCGCCGCCTACGCCGGGACCTTCTACAGCGAAGAGCTGGACATGACCTTCAAGCTCTCGGTCGAAAAGGACCAACTGGTGCTGCGGACTCGGCGGCAGCACGAGCCGGTACCGCTCGAGCCGGTTTTCGCCAATGCCTTCCGCTTTCCCGGCGGCGGCCCACTCCTCCGCTTCACGCGCACCGGCAAGGAGGCCACCGGCTTCTCGATGGGCAACGCCCGCGCCCGCAATCTCGGGTTCAGCCGGGTGCCGCCCGTCTCCCGCTTCGGCGAATATAAAGGATATTCGGAGCCCGTCTACGACGGCTGGGAGCGGACCTCGTTTTACATCCCGGCACGCGACGGCACGCGGCTTGCCATGGATCTCTTCCGGCCCACCCGCGCCGGCAAGGTCGAGACCGAGCGCCTGCCGGTGGTCTGGACCGCCAGCCCCTACCCCCGGGCGGTCGTCGACGAAGGCAAGCTCTACACGATGGCGGATATGGAGCCGTGGCTCGGCGAGCTGATACGGCACGGCTATGTCGCGGCGGTCGTGGACGTGCGCGGCTTCGGCGCCTCGTTCGGCAGGTTCCAGGGACAATTCCATCGACAGGAAACCGAGGACTCCTACGACATCACGGAGTGGCTGGGCACCCAGCCCTGGTCGAGCGGCAAGGTGGGGATGTACGGCCGCTCCTACCTTGCGATCACTCAATACATGGTGGCCAGCCTCGCCCCTCCTCACCTCGTGGCAATCTTTCCCGAGGTCGGCCTGACCGATCAGTACGCGCTGAACTGGCACGGCGGCATCTTCCACCACCTCATGAAAGGCTGGGCAGAGCGCGCCAAGAAAAACGAGCTCGAAAGGCCGGGCCCGCCGGTGGACGGACCCGAAGGCGAGGCGCTCCTGCGCGCCGCTCTCGCCGACCACCGCGACAACATCGACATGGCGGCCTTTGCCGCCAGCCTCCCCTTCCGCGACAGCGCCGATCCGAAAACGGGCATCCGTCCCTGGCTCGAACGGAGCCCGATCACCTATTACAAGGAGATCGAGCGTTCGGGCGTGGCCATCTATCACCTGGGCGGCTGGTTCGACCGCTACGTGCGCGACCAGCTCGTGATCTATCGCAACCTGCGCAACCCGCAACGGATCACGATCGGACCCTGGTCGCACGTGCAGGACCACGGGCTCGACTTCGCCGCCGAGCACCTGCGCTTCTATGACTACTGGCTGAAAGGGATCGACAACGGCATCACGAAAGAGGATCCCGTCCAATATTATGTGATGGGAGATGGCTGGCGCTCCGCCCGCCAGTGGCCGTTGCCGGAGGAGAAACGGACGCCTTATTACTTCGCGGCGGACGGACGGCTCACGCCGGAGGTTCCGTCAGAAGGCCGCGACACTTGGACGGTAGATTACTCGACCAGCGTCGAGCCAGCCCCACGCTGGTCCATTGAGGCGACCTGGCCCGAGGATCTTTCCGCCAACGACGCCAAGGGGATCACCTACACCACGCCGCTCCTGACCGCGGCCGTCGAGGTCACGGGCCACCCGGTCGTGCGCCTCTGGATCTCCGCCGAGGTGCCGGACGCCGACCTCTTCGTATATCTGGAAGAGATCGATGCCAAGGGGGCCTCACACTATGTGACGGAAGGCGCTCTCCGCGCCTCAAACCGGGCCACGTCCGATCCCGGCTACGACTACCTGGGGATGCCCTGGCACCGCAGCTTCGCGGCAGATGCCTCTCCCCTTCCGAAGGGGAAGCCAGTGGAGCTGGCCTTCGATCTCTTCCCCACCTCGAACCTGTTCGATGCCGGGCACCGCATCCGTGTTACCGTGACCGGAGCGGACCGGGCGAACTCGACGACGCCGGAGCAGACGCCGCCACCGCGCCTCGTCCTCTACCGCGAGGCTGGGCAAGCCTCGCACATCGTGCTTCCGATCATTCCGGCTCGTTGAGAGGTGACATGCGCCGTATCGTTCCCGTCGTCCTGATCCTTACGCTCGTGGCCACTGTTCTCGCCTCGAACATCTCGGCGGCGGCTCGGCCGAACCTGATCATCATCCTCACCGACGACCAGGACCTCAGCTCCCTTGCGTACATGCCGAAGACCCTGGAGCTGCTCGGCGCGCAGGGGATGACGTTTCGCAACTATTTCGTCCCGCTGTCGCTCTGCTGCCCGTCGCGCGCCACGCTCCTGACCGGCCTCTACGCGCACAATCACAAGGTTTATACGAACTTCCCGCCGGATGGCGGCTTCGAGCGCTTTGCAGCGCAGGGGCACGAGGAGAAGACCCTTGCCACGGCGCTGCACGATGCGGGCTATCGCACCGCCCTGATTGGCAAGTACCTGAACGGCTATCCGAAGAAGGATGACCCGACGCACATTCCGCCGGGATGGGACGAGTGGGTCAGCCCGGTCAAGGGCAGCCCCTACGGGTCCTATCACTACACGGTGAACGACAACGGCAAGCTCGTCAAGCACGGCAACAAGACCGAGGACTACATGACGGACATGCTGTCGAAGAAAGCGGTGGACTTCGTGCGGCGCACCGGGGGCCAGCCGTTCTTCCTCTATCTCGCGACCTATGGGCCGCACAAGCCGGCGACCCCGGCCCGGCGCCACTTCGCCCTCTTCCCCGGCCTCCAGGCGCCGCGCACGCCGTCGTTCAACGAGGTCACCGTGAGCGACAAGCCGGCACGCATCCGCAAGCTGAAGCGGCTCAAGCCGGAACGGATCGCCGTCATCGACGCCCTCTACCGCAAGCAGGTGCTCTCCCTGCAAGCGATTGATGAGGCCGTGGCGGCTCTGATCGAGACACTCCGGGAGACCGGACAGCTCGACAACACGTTCATCGTCTTCACCTCGGACAACGGCTTCCACCTGGGTCAACACCGCCTGGAGCCGGGCAAGTACACGGCCTACGAGCCCGACGTCCACGTGCCTCTGCTGGTGCGCGGCCCCGGCGTCCCCAAGGGCGTCGAAGTGACCGCGCTGATATCCAGCGTTGACCTGGTGCCCACCTTCGCCGAGTTGGCGGGAGCGCCGCTCCCGAGCGAGCCTGATGGCCGTTCCCTCATGCAATTCCTCCAGGGACAGGCGCCGACGACTTGGCGGCAGGCCGTCCTGCTGGAACAGTTCAAATATCCGGTTTCTCCACCCGACGACGACGCGGTCTCCGACAATCCGGCCCATCGTGGCCTGCGGACCGACAGCATCAAATACGTGGAGTACGGAACCGGCGAGCGCGAGGTCTACGACTTGAGAAACGACCCGGACGAGCTGCTCAACCTGCAGGACCGAGCGCCCCTGGCCTGGCTCGCCCAGCTCTCGCAGCGGGCGAAAGCCCTGGCCACATGCAAGGGAGAGACCTGCCGGCAGATCGAGGCTCAGCCGCTGCCAGGGCTGTGAATCACGGTAAGAGGTGGCGAGAGCCGAGACGGCATGCTTCGGGCACGGCCCTACCGCCACTGCCAAAATGGGGCGGCCAGCGCCTCTCCTAAACATCGCTAGCAACTCCGTGTCTGAAGAGTGAGTACACACAGAGCGCTGGTTCACGGGCGCAACCGGTAAGCCGTTGTCTATCTGCGACGCAGGAGTGCTTCTTTACTTGCACGCAGAAAGGAGAATCCTTATGGTCCACTACTCCTCTCACCCGCACCGACAAGTCATACCTGGAATGAGCATTCTGCTCCTGCTCCTCCTTTCACTCTCGTTGAGCTCGAGAGCTTCTTACGCGGACTCATCCGACTCCGAGGAGAGAAGCTTTGTAGACAGCATTGGTGCCATGATCTATGGCGTCGCCTGGCCTACCGCGGAGTACGAGCGGGTTAGCTTTGGAAGTGTGCGCGAAACTTCGTCAGGCACGGAGCTTACCTTCCGAGTGCATGGGCGCAGCTCCTTTGGAGGGGGCCCGCTGTGGACAGACGTCACCATTGAAATCTCCGACGGTAATATCAGGGACCTCCGATGGGGAGAAAACAATGCCATTCTGGCTCAACCCGGAGAGACGATGAAGGCCTTGGGCCAAGTCTTGGCAGATCTAAACAATGAGTATCAATCTAGTCCCACATCCTCAAGTAGAAATGGTACTCGAAGTGACTCCTCTCCGAGCCAGGTACTTTCTGCTCAATTTGAAAAAGTGCGTACTGAGTTTGGGTCTCAGGGACTCGAGGAGACTCATGACGTTTACACGAGCACACTAAATGCTGGTGGAACTCAAAACGTCACTATGACCTTGCAAGCAGGCAAAACCTACATAATCATCGGCGCATGTGACCAGGATTGCAACGATTTGGACCTCCGGCTCTACGATTCAAACGGACTCTTGCTAACTTCAGACGAGAAGGATGATGATCATCCCCTCGTTTCGGTTGCGCCAACCCGGACGGCTGCTTTTACGGTCAAAGTAGTGATGACCCACTGCTCAAGACCTCCGTGCCACTTTGGGACGCAAGTCTTTGGCAGGTAAGAGAAGGGGCATGCAGGCGGGCTCAGTCGGCTTATTCTCCCTCTACTCTGGCACAAGCGTGAGAGCCGGCGAGACGTCGGCGGACCAGGGACCCGCGCCAGGCTCTCCCAGCCGGGGAGCATCCCGTCCGCGACGTTGACGGCTTGCCCTGTGTAGGGAGCGAGACGCCTCCGTCGGGGAGCGGCTCAGCCCCCGCGTTGGCGGCTTGCGCGCGTTGGGGGAGGGCATCCTCCCCGGCGGGGAGCAGCCGGTCCCCCGGCCGGGAGCAGCCCGTCCCCAGCGGGGAGCAGCCGATCCCCAGCGGGGAGCAGCCGGTCCCCGGCGGGGAGCAGCCCGTCCCCAGCGGGGAGCAAGCCGTCCCCGTTGGGGAGCGTGGCTCTCCCCTGCGCGGATGGCCTGGATTCGTCGGGGAGCACGTCATCCCCGTTGGGGAGCGGCCTCCTCCCCGACGAAAACGGCCTGCGCACACTGGGGAGAACGTCATCGCCGCAGGGGAGAGCAGGGCAGTCCAGGCTGACGGCGCGCGCGCGCCGCGGACATCATTCCAGCGTCCCCTCGGCGCGCACCGTCACCTTGACCACCTTGGCGACGCGGAGCATGGCGACGCTGGGATCGTCGAGGCCCCACTCGACGTAGGGGATCTCGAACTGCGTGACCGCCTTGACCCGGCTGCCCTGGACCTCGAGCTTCGCGGGCAGGCTCATCTTGTGGTCGGAGCCGTGGAGGGAGAGCGTGCCGTCCAGGGTCCCCTGCCCCGTGCCGGACGAAGGCAGGGTTCCCCGGAACCTCTCGACCCGGAACACGGCCAGCGGGTGCTTCTTCGTCTCCAGGACCTCGTCGTGCATCTTCTGGTCCCGGGTCTTGTTGCCGGTCTGGGCACTCTTGAGATCGATGGCGATCTCGCCGGAGGCGGCACCGGTGGCAGGATCGAGCTCGATGCGCCCGGACTTCAGGGCGAGCCCGCCCTCGACCGTGTGCCCTGTCGCCTTGAGGGTGAAGCTGACCTTGGACGCCTGCGGGTCGAGGACGAGCACATGCTGCTCGGCTCGAGCGGAAACGGCCGCGAGGGCGGCCAATAGAATGATTGCGGCTGTGCGGGTCCGGATCATGGCGGTTGTCTCCTCCCAGCGTAAGTCCCAAGAGAAGCATAACCGGTTCAGGAAAGCTTGACTTCCGCTTCCCTTCCGTCTAGGTTCGGCCGACCATGAGCGACCATTCGAGCATTGAGTGGACAGACGCGACCTGGAACCCGATCCGCGGTTGCACCAAGATCACGGCAGGATGTGCCCACTGCTACGCGGAGACGTTCGCGGAGCGCTTCCGCGGCGTGCCCGGCCATCCCTACGAGCAGGGCTTCGACATCCGGTTCGTCCCCGAGAAGCTGAGCCAACCCCTGGAGTGGCGAACCTCGCGGATGATCTTCGTGAACTCGATGAGCGACCTGTTTCACGAGGACGTCCCGGAGGATTACATCCAGAAGGTTTCCCGCGTGATGCAGCTCGCGAACTGGCACACCTACCAGGTGCTGACCAAGCGCTCCGAGAGGATGCGGGACCTCCTGAGCTCCCGCCTCGCGCACGTTGCCGGCGAGCCGCACATCTGGTGGGGAGTGAGCGTCGAGAACCGCAAGCAGGGATTGCCGCGCATCGAGCATCTCCGCGCCGCGCCGGCGGCCGTGCGCTTCCTCTCAGTGGAGCCGTTGCTGGAGTCGCTGGGTCCGATCGACCTGACCGGGATCGACTGGGTGATCGTCGGCGGCGAGAGCGGCCACGGCGCGAGGCCGCTCGAAGAGTCGTGGGTCGTGGAGATCCAGGAGCAGTGCCGCGACGCGAACGTCCCCTTCTTCTTCAAGCAGTGGGGCGGCAGGTTGAAGTCAAAGAACGGACGCGAGCTTCGGGGCCGCACCTACGACGAGAAGCCGGCCCGCGTGATGCGGGCCGTGAAGGATTCCGAGTCCCTCCGCAGGGCTCTGGCCGAGGCGCGGAGGATGGGGGGGACTTAGATCTCCTGTGCGACCCTCACTGGATGGGAAGCTTGACCCGGCGGCTGCGGAATGCCTTCTGAGGCTTGGGGCAGGCGTCTCCATCATCGCTGAGGATGAACAGCTCATCGGGCGCATCGGGATCGAAGAAGGCCGCTTCAGGAACGAGCAGTGAGAGGCCGGCGTTGGCGATCGGCTGCGGATTGTCGCTCGGTCGACCAGACCAGCGGTAGGCCTGAAAGCGACCTCCGTCCTCGAACGAGCCGGCAATGATCAGGTAGGCATTGGCAGCAGGCCAGTGATCCATGCTGCGGATCCCAAGCCCCCCGAGATCGAGCTCGATCGGGTCGCCGAAGGATGGATTCCCGCCCATCAGGACCTCACGCGGATTGTTCAACGAAACGATCAATGCCTTCCCACCACGGACCGGGCCGCGAAAGCCAAGCAGCAGCTTGCCGTCCGGTGTGGCAGCCAGTCCCTCGATGTTCAGCCCACCGCACTCCACCGGCGCCAGTTGCGCGGCAGCCCCGAGTTTGAACCTGTCGAATCGACTGTCCTTCTGGAGGTCCGCGAGCAGTCTATCGTACGGATTGCCGACAGCTTCGGCGGAAAACTGACCGCCCGCGCTCTTGACCTTGATGGCAAACAGGCGGTGGCGCTCGAGGTCTTCCTTGCCGCTGTTTTTCCTGCTGTGCGAGCCGATCCAATAGATCTCGTCTCCGATTCGGGCTGCTCCCTCCAAGTCTGCCTTCCCCTTGAGACCGGGAAGGTCGGGAATCTTGAGAATCGCCGGCATGGCGGGCTCGTCCTTGCGGTAGACCCGCAGATCTCTCTCGTCGTCGTCACCCACGACGAACACGCCGGGCTCGAGCATCAGGGCGGCCGAGGCCTCACACATTCCGGGATACAGGACGACCTCCTTGGAGGGCTCGGACGTTTGGGCCGCCGCGCCTCCGGCGAGGGCAGAGAGGGTAAAACCGAGAGCGGTTGACAGCAGGAACCTGGTGCTCATCCGTATTCTCCTTCGCAAGCGGGCTCTATCTCACTGGAGCTAGACGGATGGCCCCCATGTTTTCCCGGAGCGGCGGCGTCGACCGGTACACGAGACCATGAGAAGATGGCTCCAGACTTCCTGCGAGGAAACTCAGCATGCCGGACTGGTTCTACAGGACCGTGACGCGCCCTCTGTTCTTCAAGCTGCCGGCCGTCCAGGCCCGCGACTTTGCGCTGGGATTCATGGGCCGGCTCGTGCGCCTGCCGCTCGGCCCGGCCGCCATCGACTTCCTCGGCCACATGCGCGCCGATCCCCGGCTGCGGAAGTCTTTCCTGGGCATCGACTTCCCCACCGGCGTCGGGCTCGGCCCCGGGCTCGATGCCGAAGCCAGGGCACTGCCGGCCCTCGCCCGGTTCGGCTTCGGATTCCTGGAGGTCGGGCCGGTCACGGTCAAGCCGGTGGCCGGACGATCCCCGGTAGCCCGGCAGGAGGCACAGCAAGCCATCTGGTCTCCCGATCCCCCGGCAAGCCTGGGCTTGGCCGAGGCGACGCCTCGCGTCGCGGAGGCGGCCCGTACCGGACTTCCCCTGATCGTCCGCCTTGGCGACGGGGCTTCGGAAGTCATCCGTGAGCTCGCGCCTCATGTCCATCTCTTCGCGCTGGACACGCTCGCGCGGGCTTGGACCACGGAGGCGTGGTCCGCCCATCTCGCGAAGGTCCTCAAAGCGTCGCCCAAACCTGTACTGCTTTGCATTCCAGCGGATTTCGATACTGGCGCCAGTGCCGATTCGTACGTGGACGCCGCGGCGGAGGCCGGAGTGGCCGGCCTTCTCGTCGACGGCAGCGTCGCCGCAAAGGACGGCGGACGGTTGATCGGATCGCCCGCCCGCGAGCCGGCCCTGGCCCACGTGCGCCACTGGCGGGCACGGCACGGAAAGGATTTTCTTCTGATCGCCTCCGGAGGCATTCACGAGCCCGCGGACGCGCTGGCCCTGCGCGCAGCCGGAGCCGACCTCGTCGAGGTGGACAGCGGAGTGGTCTACTCCGGCCCCGGTCTGCCGAAACGGATCAACGATGCTCTGCTCTATGAGACGACCCGGACGGAGCCCACCCCCACTCCGGAGCGCGCTCCGGAGATGACCTGGTTCTGGGCTGCGCTACTCGGGGCCGGCATGCTCTTCGGCAGCATCCTCGCCCTGGGCATCGCCCTGACCCGCGTGGTGCTGCCCTATGACGAGGCGTTCGTCGGGCTCTACGCGCACGAAATGCAAGCGATCAATCCGCACCTGCTCGACTTCATGGCCCACGACCGGGTGAGCCTGGCGGGAACCATGATCGCCATCGGGGCCATGTATCTCTCTCTCTCGCTGTGCGGCATCCGCCGCGGCCTGCATTGGGCGCAACAATCCGTCTTCATCTCGGCCTTCACTGGCTTTGCAAGCTTTTTCCTCTTCCTGGGTTTCGGCTATCTCGACACCTTCCACGCCTTCGTCACGGCGGTCATGCTCCAGCTCCTGCTGCTGGCGCTGCACTCCCGGCTCGGGACTCACCATCCGGATGTCGCTCCCCGGCTGCGGGAGGACCGTGCCTGGCGCCGCGCTCTCTGGGGGCAGCTCCTGCTGATCCTCCACGGATGCGGTCTGCTCGGCGCCGGCATCATGATCTCGGTGGTCGGTATTACAAAGGTTTTTGTCCCACAGGACCTGGAGTTCATGCACACGACTGCGGAGGCGCTGGCAGGCGCCCACGCGCGCCTGGTGCCACTGGTGGCCCACGACCGGGCCACGCTGGGCGGCATGCTCCTGGCGAGCGGCTGGGTCTTTCTGCTCCCGGTCCTCTGGGGCTTCCGGAACGGCTCGGCGTGGCTCTGGTGGACCCTGCTGACCGCGGGCTGCTCCGCCTACGCGGCCGCCCTTGGCGTGCACTACAGCGTCGGCTACATGAGCCTCATGCACCTCCTACCCGCGTTCGCAGGGTTGGGGAGCCTTCTGCTTGGACTGGGCCTGTCGTATTCCTGGCTCTGCAGCCCAGGGGCCCGCTCCACCAGGTAAAGCAGCGATGATAGGCTGCTCATCGATCACGGACGACCAACAGCGCCTACTCTTGTGGCCCCTCCACCCGACTCCAGGTGACATCTACTCGCACTCGGGCACCTTGGGTTGGGTTGAAAAGGTGCGGTCCCCAGTCGATGTCCCGCCCAGGACGCCCACGAGCCGAAGCCGATAGGGTAATGATGTGAAGGTCCGAGTTGCGCAGCTTCCGCGTCTGCATGGGCGCCAGTAAACTTCAACGCACACGCACGCCCAGCAGCTTGGCCGGCGTGGCGCCGAAGCTCTCGACGCTCAAGACCCCGGTCGCCATCCGGATCTTGGCCGCGCCGTACATCTGCCCCGTGCCGGTGCCGTCTTTGCCGAGGTTCATCTCGAAGTACGAGAACGGGTAGTCCTGGGACCGCAGGCTGTTCCAAACTTCGAAGAACTGGATGGGCCGGTCCGCAAAGAGCACGATGTGCCGGCCGCCGTTTTCCGACGGCTGCGAGCGGGCGACCGCCACCGGATAGCCAAGGCTGTTGCCGATGCGGATCCATCCCTTCTCCAGGTCCCAGAGCTCCTGCCGCAAGGCCTCGGACCCTTTTTGAGAAAGGATGCCCGCGAGCCGCTCGACCTCCTGGTCCGTCGAGTAGTCGTAGATGTAGATTGAGAACGGTACCGTGGTCGACCGCCCGGTCGTCGCGCCCGGGTCCACTACGGTTCCGGTGATGCGCTCGGCGGCGAAAGCGGCGCCGGCCTGGGTCAGCCCCAGCGCCAGCAGCGCGGCGATCAACGACGTCTTGATCCTCGCTCCGTTCATGGCAACCTCCTTTGGATGGGGACGTACTGCAGACACCCCGTCACAGCCGCCCGCAGGGTTAGATTGCTGAAAGGCTGCAAGATTGGGACCTTCCCGGTACAATCGGGGCATGCGCTTCAGCCGTAGGCTCGCCTGGATCTTCGGAATCGGGATTCCCATCGTCGAGACGATCCGCCGGTGGGGCACATGGCTGGACTATCCCCCTGCCACGCTCGACGACTACCTGCTGGGAGCTCTCCTGATCGCCGGCGCCTGGGCCAGCGGGCACCACAAGCCTTATGGCGACCGCCTCCTCGCCGCGGCCTGGGGCTTCACCTGCGGCATGGGCTACTTCAGCGTCTTCATGCAGTTGAGGAACTATCAGCTTGGCATCCCAGACCCGGCGCCGGTCCCGTCGTTCTGGGTATTTGTCATCAAGGCAGTGGGAACCACCCTTGCGGTTGTGGCACTCTGGATCACGGTTCGTGGGGAGTCCGTTACTCGGACTCACGGCTTGACAGTAGTCAAGCTGAATCCTATACTCTCGGAAACTAAACATCTGCATGATCGCGAGTGACGCGCCTGCGTAACGAGAAGACTGGAGCCGTAATGAATAAACAATCTTTGAATCACCCCGATATTAATAAGGTTCTCTCCGACATCACTAGCGCTCTTGTGGGTCATTTCGAGATGAACAGCCTGCTGGATCAGGTGGTCAACACCTCCATGCGGACGTTGAATGCGGAAGTATGCTCAATTTTTCTTGAGGACCGAGAGAAAGAACCAGGTTTCATTACAATGATGGCCGGCTCGGGATTTGCCAGATCTCTCGTCGGCAAGGCCAAATACAAAATAGGCGAAGGATTTACAGGGTACGTCGCAAAGTCCGGCCAAGTATTCAACATTCGCACACGCGGACAACTAGAGTCTCTGGAAATTGATGGCATGAAGATCTGGCAGGGTCGGTACGACTCCTCTCAATGGCCAAGCGGCCAAAGTGAGTTTCGCAGCCTCGTTGCTGTACCATTACGGATTAAAGATCAAATACTCGGCGTCATCAAAATCGAAAATAAGAATGAGAACGCCGGCCCATATTTTACAGATGAAGACCAACGCTATTTTGAGACAATCGCGAACGTGGTGGCACTCGCAATCGAGAATGTGCGACTTCATCTGCGAGTGGAGACCCAACTCAAGGCAATCGCAGCCAAAGCATCGCATCGCATTGGCAATCAAGTAACGAACTATGATGGCGTCGAGCTCTACCTCAAAGATGAGATCAGACGACCCGTGCCTGATAAGCAAGCTCTTGATGGAATTCGGGAGCGTATCGCGACTACGACCAAAAACCTGAAGCGCATGATAGAGGAGTTCCAAAACTACGGGAAGCCATTGCACTTGGAGATACGTGCAGCGGACATCAATGAGATCATCACTAACGAAGCTTGGTTGGCACGCCCCCCAGCCGAAATACAGATTTTACAGAGTCTCGCGCCTGGCCTACCGAAGGCATTGATAGACCCAGGCAGATTTGCTGAAGCTATTAAAGAACTTTTCCGGAACGCTCTGAAAACCATGCACAATGAGGGGGTGTCCTCTCATACGAACCCAACAGAAGGCCTTATCTACGTCACTACAGGGACATCGGGTACTGAAGGAATTATTATCCGCATAGAGGACAACGGCCCCGGCTTCCCACCTGATTTTCCAATTTTTGAACCCTTCCAGACTATGAACCCCAATTCTACGGGCCTCGGGCTTGCTACCGTCAAAGAGCTTGTGGAGGCACACAAGGGAAAAATCAAAGCCCTGAAAAGTACTGAGTTGGGAGGAGCCTGCATAGAGATAGAGATTCCAGTTGCGAGGTGAAATCATGCCTAAGGTCATCCTGCTTCTCGACGACGAACCTAGCATCCGGAAGGACCTTGGGGAGTGGCTTACTAGACAAGGATTCGCTGTTCATAAAGCCGAAACTCTCGAAGAGGCGAAAAAGCTCGTCCTTTCGGAGCCAATCGATTTTGCTATCGTCGATCTCAAGGTCGACTATCAATCCGAGTTTGGCGGACTAGATGTTCTGAATTTTATAAGACGGCACCAACCCCGATCCAAGACCATTGTTTTGTCCGGATATGACCTTTCATATGCAGGCCTCAGACTCGGGGAGGATGTAGATGGATTTGTCTCCAAGAAGGGCAGAGAAAACTACATCGAGTCGGTTCTTGCTCTGCTGGAGCAGCTCGGGGGAGAAGAACCGGCCCGGACCTGCTTTGTCATCATGCCCTTTTCGGATACCTTAAGCTGTAAGCGAGAAGAGTGGACGGAGATCTTTGAGCAAATTATCCGGCCGTCAGTAGAGGATTGCCGCCAACGCTTCTCGTGCATAAGGTCGAACCCCATTCAGGGCTCTATTATCGAAGACATACTCGACAATTTAAACCGGGCAGATCTCGTTGTTGCGGATCTTACAGACCGCAATCCCAACGTTTTTTACGAACTTGGCGTTCGACACTCTCTACGAGATGCCACAATCTTGATTGCTCAACGTATTGACGATATCCCGTTCGACTTAAGGCACTACGCAATCCAAACATATGAGTGGAAGCTAGCATCGGGACGTGAGCAATTCAGGAAGCGCATGCAGGAGATCATTGGAGCGCTTGAGACAGATCCCAAGAAGGGTGCCTCACCAGTGAGACGTTATCTGCAGCTTTGATGCAAGAGAGGGATTTTCGTGCGAATCATCGTGATTGGAGCAACAGGAACCATCGGGCAAGCCGTCGTCCGGATTTTCAAGGGCCGGCACGAGGTGGTACCGGTCGGGCACAGCCGGGGCGAGCACAAGGTGGACATCACGGACAAGGGGTCGATCGAGCGCCTGCTGGAGACGCTCGGGTCCTTCGACGCCCTCGTATCCACGGCGGGGCAGGTGAAGTTCGGGCCGCTCGCGGAGCTTTCGGACGAGGACTGGGACTTCTGCCTCTCGGACAAGCTCATGGGACAGGTGAATCTCGTCAGGGTGGGCCTGAAGCACGTCCGCGAGGGGGGATCGTTCACGCTGACGAGCGGGTTGCTGGCTCGCTATCCCGTGGTGGGAGGCTCCGCGATCACGCTCGTCAACGCAGGGCTCGAAGCCTTCGCCAAAGGGGCCGCGTTGGAGATGCCGCGAGGTGCGCGCATCAATGTCGTGAGCCCGCCGTGGGTCAGCGAGACCCTGGAAGCTATGGGACGGGACGGCTCCAAGGGCTTGCCCGCCGAGAAGGTGGCCAGGGCGTACGTGGAGAGCGTCGAGGGGAACCGGAACGGGGAGACGCTGGACGCGCGCGACTTCGCGTAGGGAAGCGGGTTGGCCCGGCCGACCCGCCGCTCGAGCCTCCAAACCCGCGGGTGGATCGATTCAACCCCCGGGGGTTGCCTCCAAACCCGCCAATTCCGTCTCGGAATTCACGGGCACTACCTCCGCACCCACGGGCACTACTCCCGAACCCGCGGGTTTTGCGTTGCAACCGGCGGGTTTTGCGTCGCAACCCACAGGTTCGCGTCTCAACCCGCTGGTTCAGCGTCTCAACCCCCGGGTTGAATGTTTCAACCGCCGGGTTGAGGCCTCCAACCTACGGGCTTTCTGTCTCAACCCCCCGGGGTTGCGCGGGAAAATCTGCCGATTCGCGGCTCCAACCGTTGTTCCGGAAGCTCGTACGCGCAGAGACACACGGGGAAGCGCCGGCCGCGCGGCGCTGTCGCTCTTGCCGGATGAGCTACAGCCCGAACGGATACGTTTCCGGCATGCCATGGACCTCCTGGCCTCCGAGCGGGGTCACGGCGCGGGTTTCGTCGAACCAGCAGTACTCGTCGAATTGCCAGGGGAGGACGGCCTGGAAGTAGTGGCTCTGCAGCTCGGTCTCGGGACGGTAGATCACGCCGATGGCGCGCTCGAGGCGCGGCGGCTCCAGCTCTTCGCGGACTTCGGGTCGCTTCGGCTCGCGCAACGGCAGGAGGAAGGCGGGCACTCCGGAGTCGTGGCAGAGGCGCTCGTAGCTCTCCGGGTGTGAGGGCCGGACGCGCTTGATCTCCATCTCGCCATCCCAGTCGGTCGCGGCGGCCACGGTGCCGTGATCGGTTCCGAAGCCCAGGAGGTAGGCGTCGTTGCCGTGCTCTTCCCTCACGAGCTGGCCGATGTTGAGCTCGCCCCGGGCGGACATCTCGGTTGCGGCGGCGTTGCCGATGTGCGAGTTGTGCTCCCAGACCACGGCCTTCGTTTCGCCGCCGCGGAAGGTGAGAAGCGTCTCCAGCGTGTCGAACATGTGCTGGTCACGCCGGTTCCAGGATTCGGCGGAGCCGTAGTACATGATCCGGTAGTAGCGCTCGGCGTTGGCCACGATGCGGGCGTTCTGCACGGCGTCCAGGAAGCTGTCGCCGTCGCTCCCCTCGTACTCCAACCTTTTCTTGAGGATGTCCACGAGCGTCGCGAGCACGTCGGACTCGCAGATGGCAAATTGCCGCACCAGAGCGGCATGGCCGTAGAGCGCCGGGTCCCGCTCCCAAGGACTCAGACAGCCGTAGCGCAGGCGCGCCACCTGGGCGGCGTCAGGGTCCT
This sequence comes from Acidobacteriota bacterium, assembly GCA_034667225.1. GTDB lineage: Bacteria > Acidobacteriota > Thermoanaerobaculia > Multivoradales > UBA5704 > DATMER01. Next base: position 180,292 of record JAXDKG010000060.1, on the reverse strand, counting down.
TGTCCTGGAGATAGCGGAGGACCTCTCCGATCGACGCGTAAAGGCTGTAGAGGTCGAGCCCGTGGAAGCTCACCTGCCTGTCCCGCTGCAGGTCATTATGCCCGCGCAGCCATTCCACGAAATCAGCGACTTCGCGGTTGCGCCACATCCAGGTCGGGAAGCGGGAGAAGGTGGATTGCCGGCTGCCATTGGGCGCGGGCAAGTGACGGACATAGCGGTCGATCTGCGCCGCGTCCGGCCAGTCCGCCTCGACGGCCACGATGTTGAAACCTTTCTTTTCGATCAGCTCCCGTGTGATCCGGGCGCGCATCCGGTAGAACTCGGAGGTGCCGTGGGTCGCCTCTCCCAGGAGGACCACGCTGGAGTTTCCAATGCGGTCGAGCAACGGGCCGAGATCCGCGGTGTCGATGTCATCGAACGGTTCGGCGGCTTCCCGGATCAGTCGGGCCACCGTTGCGGGCGGGCTCGGCGAGCGCGGATGGGTGAAGACAGGTTCCGGCTCATGGGCGACGAGAGGCGACTCGCCAGGGGGAGGAACTTCCTGCGGCGGTTGAGGCGGCGTCGGATCGGCGGACGGATCAAAAGGGAGGAGGTCGCCGCGGTCTCCTTCCTTGGTTTGCCAGCCCTGGGCTCCCACCAAGGGGACGAAGCGGACGGCGCCGAGGCTCTCGCGCTTGAATTCGTCGGGGCCGGTGCGGCGCAGGCGCACCAATTCCTGGAGGCGGGGGTCAGTCCCGATAGGAATGACCAGCCGGCCCCCGGGCGCGAGCTGGCTCTGGAGGGCAGGCGGGACATCGGGACCACCAGCGGCCACGGCAATGGCGTCGTAGGGCGCGTGCTCGGGCCAGCCGAGCGTGCCGTCCCCATGGATGATGTGGACGTTGGTGTAGCCGAGCCGCCTCATGCGCTCACGCGCCAGCTCGGCGAGGGCGCCGTGGCGCTCGATGGCGTAGACCTCCCGGGCAATCCGGGAGAGCACGGCCGCGGCATAGCCGGAGCCGGCGCCCACTTCCAGGACGCGGTCGTCCGGGCCGATTTCCAGGGCCTCGGCCATCAGAGCCACGATGTAGGGCTGGGAGATGGTCTGCTCTTCCTCGATGGGGAGAGCGGTGTCGTCGTAGGCGAACTCGTGGAGCCGCTCGGGCACGAAGACTTCGCGCGGCACGGCGAGCAGGGCATCCAGAACCCGGCGGTCGCGGACGCCGCGGCCGGCAATCTGGCGCTGGACCATGTCACGGCGGCTGTTTTCAAAGTCAGGCATGATGCACCTCCCACGCGCTCTCTCCCTGAGAATTGCAAGATCGGCGCCTTTTGGCGGTGTATCATCGACCCGATTCCAGGAGATCCATGATCCGACCCGCCGTTCGACTGCCGGCCGGGGCTGTTCTCGCCGCGGCGCTCCTGACCTCGCCACCGGCTCCCGTGGAGCGCTCGCTGTCCGCGGGCGAATCGCACATCCATGAGCTTGCCCTGAACGGCAGCGGCTCCTGGCTGGTGACGGTCGAGCAGCTCGGGATCGACGTCGCCGTCGGGGTTCCCGGTGGCATCGCCGTGGACGCTCCCTTCGACCGTCAGGGGATCGAAACGCTGGTGGTGGCCGGGCCTGCGCACGAGGTGGAGGTGCGGGCGCTGGAGGCCGGAGCGCCTTCGGGACGCTACTCGATCCGCGTCGAGCCGCTGGACGACCCCGGGCGCCTCGAAGCCGAAACGGCGATGAGCCGGGCGGGCGAGGCATACCGGCAAGGCTCGGCGGACGGTCGGAAAAAAGCCCTGGCCAGGTACCTGGAGGCGTCCGCCCTCTATCGCGAGCCCCCAAACCAGGCACGAGCGCTGTATGCGGCGGCGGTGCTCGCTCGTCTCACAGGAGATACTCGCCAGGCGCTGGAGCTCGGCGAACGGGTGCTGCCGCTCTGGCAGTCGCTCGGCGACCGGCTCTGGGAGGCCGCTACCCGCAACGAGCTTGGGCTCGGCCTCTGGATGCTGGGCCGGATGGACGAAGCGCGGGCGTCCTTCGAGGCGGCGCGGAGCCTCCAGCAGGCGATCGGCGACCGGTACGGCGAGGGCGCGTCGCTCAGCAATCTCTGCTTGATGGACCTCTCGGCCGGAGAGCTGCGGGCCGGGCTGACCTGCTACGAGCGCGCGCTGCCCCTGCTGCGCGAGGTCCAGGCGGGAGCGCTCGAAGGCGCGGCGCTCACGAATGTGGGCCGCGTCCACGACGTGCTCGGGGAGCCGGACGAGGCGCTCGCGCGGTACGAGGAGGCGTTGACCCGGCTGCAATCTCTGGGCGACCGCAACGGCATGGCGCGGACCCTAAACCAGATGGCCGTGCTCTACCGCGAGATGGGCGAGCTCCAGGAGGCGCTGGTGCGCTACGCCCAGGCGCTGGAGGTCTTCCGCGAGCTGGATGACCGGCGCTGGCAGGCGCAGGTGCTCCACAACCTGGGCACGGTCTACCACGCCCTGGGCGAGCCGCGTCAAGCGCTGGCGAGCTACGAGCCGGCGCTGCGCCTCCGGCGGGAGATCGGGGACCGAGAAGGCGAGGCGGCCACGCTGGCCAACCTCAGCCTGGTCCAGCTCCGCCTCGGCGATCCGCGAGCGGCGCTGGAGCTTCACCGCCAGGCGCTGGAGCTGTGCCGGGCGCTCGGCGACCGCCGCGGCGAGGGCAACGCGCTGCTCGACGCCGGGAGGACCTCCGGTGCCCTGGGCGACCCGGCGGCCGGGATGGCCTCTCTGGAGAAGGCCGTCGCGCTCCTCCACGAGGTGGGCGACCTGGCGGGCGAGGCCGAGGCCCTGCGTGCTCTGGGCGAGGCCCGCGCGGGCCTGGGAGATGGGGAGGAGGCGCTCGCCATGCTGGAGCGGGCGCTCGGGATCGCACGGGCCGCCCGCCAACCTGCGGGCGAGGCTCAGACGCTCTTCGCGCTGGCCCGGACCGAGCGCCGCCTCGGCCGCTCCGCCGAGGCCCGGGCCCATGCCGAAGCGGCGCTCGCCGTGGGCGAATCGCTGCGTTCCCACATCGGAAACCCCGACCTGCGGGCCTCTTTCTCCGCCACCCAGCACGGCACCTATGAGCTGCTGATCGACCTTCTCATGGAAGCCCACCGGTCCGCGCCGGCCGCGGGGCACGACCGCGCCGCCCTGGAGGTCGCGGAGCGCGCCCGCGCCCGCACGCTCCTGGAGCTGCTCGGCGAGGCAGGCGTCGATCCGGGAAAGGGGATCGAACCCGCCCTCCTGGAGCGCCGCACCCTCCTCCGGCGACGCCTGAGCGCGAAAGCCGCCCGCGCCCTGAGCGAGAAGGAAGGCCCGGCGCGAACCGCGCTGGAGCAGGAGCAGCAGGTGATCCTCCGCGAGCTCGACCTCGCGGAGGCCGAGATTCGCCGCGGCAGTCCGGCCTACGCGGCCCTGACCCGCCCGGAGCCGCTCCGCGTGTCCGAAGTCCAGGCGCTGCTCGATGCGGACACGGTCCTCCTCGTCTACTCGCTGGGCGAGGTCCGCAGCTTCCTCTGGAGGGTGACGCCGGGCTCCGTCGAGTCGCACGAGCTGCCCGGCCGCGCCGCGATCGAGGCGGCCGCGCGCCGGGTCCACGAAGGGCTGAGCGGGTTCGACGTGGAGGATCGCGCCCGGGAATCGGGCGAGGCGGCCGAGTTGGCGAAGCTGCTCCTCGGACCCGTGGCGGCGAGGCTGGACGGCAAGCGGCTCGCGGTGATCGCGGACGGCGCCCTCCACTACGTGCCCTTCGGAGCGCTGCCGGTCTTTGACTCGAATGACTCGGATGCTGCGCCTGTCCCCCTGCTCGAGCGGCATGAGATCGTCTACCTCCCTTCGGCGTCGGCACTCGCAGCGCAGCGGAAGCGGCTCTCCAGGCCGTCCCCGGAATCCGGCTGGATCACGGTACTGGCAGACCCGGTCTTCGAGGCCGCGGACCCGCGGGTGACGGGCAAGGAGGCGCCGGCGGCTTCGAGTCAAGCGCGGCGGGACGTTGTATTCGAGCGGCTCCCGGCCTCCAGGAGCGAGGCGGCTGCCATCGCCGCGCTGGCTCCCCCTGGCAAGGCCGCCGTGGCCCTCGACTTCGAGGCCTCGCGCTCGCGTGTCCTGGACGACCGGCTGAGCGGCTACCGGGTGATCCACTTCGCCACGCATGGCGTGCTCGATACGGAGCGGCCGGCGCTCTCGGGGCTGGCGCTCTCCATGGTCGGCCCGGACGGGAGCGCGCAGGAAGGCTTCCTCCATCTCCGTGACGTCTACGGCCTCCGCCTGGACGCGGACCTGGTCGTGCTGAGCGGCTGCCGCACGGCGCTGGGCCGGGAGCTGCGCGGCGAGGGGTTGGTGGGGCTGACCCGAGGCTTCCTCTATGCCGGCGCTCCGCGCGTGGTGGCAAGCCTGTGGAAGGTGGAGGACCGCGCCACGTCGGAGCTGATGACACGTTTCTATCGCGCCCTTTGGGAGGAGGGGCTGGCGCCCGCCGCGGCCCTGCGCTCGGCCCAGCTCTCGCTGCGGCGCGAGCGGCGCTGGCGGGATCCATACTTCTGGGCCGGATTCGTCCTGCAGGGGGCATGGAATTGAAGTGCGATTTCGGGCAGGCCCGTCCCACTCCGGGATTGGACCAAGACAAGGAGGAAACGTCATGGGCATCAGCGTCAAGGATTTCACGGGCACCTGGTATTTGTGGTGGGGGGACGGCGAGCGGCCCTTCCTGCAGAGGGGATGGCAGCTCGTGCTGGGCACGGGAGAGAGTGGCGCGAAGGAGCCATTCCTCAACGATGAATTCCAGACCTTGATGGGATTCTCGGTCCTCAGCCCCAACCCCGATGGGAGCTGGACCCCGGTCTTTTCCAGCCTGGACCAGGAGCAGCAGCCGCTGGAGCTCATGTTCGCCGACGGCAGCCTGCGCTGGATCGGCTACTACCAAGGTCAGCCGCTGCGCATCTACATCTCCGCCTGCGAGGCGAACACGACCGCCAGCCAATCCACGATCTCGCTCTACGGCTCCACCGTCCTGGGCGATCCCGACCAGGTGGGCGTCTGGGGCGCGAATGACCGGCCGCCGGGCGGCTGAGGTAGAATCCCCGCGCACTTCGAAAGCAGGGGAAGAGCGCTTCTGGCCAGCCAAGGGAACACCCTAGACGCAACCAGCGAACGGCCGGAGGACCTCGTCGCGCAGATTCATGCGGGCGACCGGCGGGCCGAGGAACGTCTGATCGAGACCTACGGCCGCGGTATCGCGATCCTCCTGGACCGCCAGACCAACGGCCGGCCCGAGGCCGAGGACATCTTCCAGGAGACGTTCCGGCTGGTGATCGAAAAGCTCCGCCGGGGGGAGCTGCGCGAGCCCGCGAAGCTCCCCGGCTTTCTCGCGCAGATCGCCCGCAGCCTCACCATCGAGCACTACCGCAAGATCCAGAGGCGCAAGACCGAGCCCGACAGCGACGCCATCGCCGAGGTTAAAGCGTCCGGCTCCGGCCCCCTCTCCGAGCTGCTGACCCGGGAGGATGCGGGGCTCGTGCGCCAGGTGATCCGGGAGCTGGGCACCGAGCGCGACCGCGACATCCTCCTCCGTTTCTACATCGCCGAGGAGGACAAGGAGCGCATCTCGGCCGACTTCGGCCTCTCCAGCCTGCAGTTCAACCGCGTGCTGCACCGCGCCCGCGAGCGTTACCGGGAGCTCTACCTGGAGCGCGTCGGCCGCCGCGCGCTTGGGATAATCCTGCTCTTCGTCACACTCTCTCTAGGAGGGAGGAGAGCCGGGTGAACGAAATTGACCACGCATACATCGAGGAGCACGGGCTCATCGACCTCTACCATCGGGGGCAGTTGCCGCCGGAGGAAGAGGCCGGGTTCGAGGAGCACTTCGTGGGCTGCCCCGATTGCCAGGAACGGCTGCAGATGGCCCGCGGCTTCCAGCGCGGCCTGAAGACGGTCGTGGCCGAGGACGTGGCGAAAGCCGGTCTCCTCGCATGGCTCGTCCGGCGGAGGTGGATCGCCGTGGCCGCTCTGGTAGTCGCCGCGGTCCTGCCCGTGCTGGGGTATCTCGCGGGGAGCCGGGGTGATACACCCATGAACACCGAGGCGAGCTGGCGCCAGCTCTTCGAAAAGGAACGGCGGAGCGCGGACGACCTCCGCCAGCGTCTTGAAAAGAGCGAGCGCCAGCGGCTCGCCCAGGTAGAAGCAACCCCGGCGCCCACGGCCGCCCCTTCGCCTCTCGTCAACACCCCGGTTTTTCTGCTTACCGCGGTCCGCGGAGAGAAAGAGGCCGCGTCTGTTGATGTGAACAGCGGCTACTTCTCCCTGGCCGTCGATGCTGGGGCCGATCCGCGCTTTGAAAGCTACCGGGTGACGGTCACGGATGCCCGCGGCAAGCGGATGTTCCGGGAGGCTGGCCTGAAGCCGAACGCGCTCGAAGCGCTGCTGCTCACCTTCCCCGCGGGTTTTTTCAAGCCGGGCGAGTATCGACTGACGCTCGAAGGTGTCAAGGCCGGCGGCGGTGCTTCCGAGCTGAGCGGGTATTCTTTCCGGATCGCGCCTTAGAGGTCGTTTGGAGCAAGCACCCAGGTCTCCCGCCTGACCTTCTCCCAGGAAAACAGCGGCACCAGCTCTGCCGCCGGGCACGGCTCGGACCTGTCCAGAATCCCCAGCGACCAGCCCAAATAGCCCGCCAGCGCCTCAGGCCTCACTCCCGCCTCCCGCAACGAGCGCAGAGTCAGCCCCGCATCTCTCTTCGAAAGCTTTTCCCCCTGCGCGTTCACGACCAGGGGAACGTGAGCGTAGGCCGGCGGCGTTCTCCCCAAAGCTTCGATGAGCTGGATCTGCCGGGCGGTGGAATCCAGCAGGTCGGCGCCGCGGACGACCTCGTTGATCCCCATCAGGAGGTCGTCCACCACCACGGCGAGCTGATAGGCGTAGAGGCCATCCCTCCGCTTGAGGACGAAGTCCCCGACAGTCTGATCGACGCGCTCGGTCTGATGACCATAAATCCGATCGATCCACTCGACCGGCCGGTCGTGAACCTGGAAGCGGATCGCCGCGTCCGAGAGATGCCCGAACCAGTCGGGGTCGAGACGCTCGGGCCGGAAGGCCACGGGATAGGGAGCACCTGCCTGCGGACCATGTGGCGCCGAGGCGATCGATTGCAGGTCCTTGCGCGAGCGGCGGCAGGGGAAGAGGCGCCCGGCCGCGGCCAGGCGGGCGAGCGCCTCCTCGTAGAAAGCAGACCGTTCCGATTGGACATAGGGACCCTCGTCCCAATCCAGCCCAAGCCAGGCGAGATCCTCCATCGCGGCCTCGGCCATGCCGGGGATGACCCGCGGCCCGTCCAGATCCTCCAGGCGCCAGACGAAGGTGCCCGACTGCGAGCGCACGGAGAGCCACGCGGCCAGCGCCGTGCGGGCATTGCCGGCATGGATCAGCCCCGTGGGAGAGGGGGCATACCGCCCCCGCTCGACTCTACTCAAACCGCTCCGCCGCCCCGCTCCGCCGCCGCTGGAGCAGTAGGGTCATGCGGCCCATGAGCTCGGGTGTGATCTCCTCCCCTTCGGCAGAGCTCTGGAGGAAACGCATGGCCTCCGAGAGGTAGGGCTCCGAGAAGAGCCCTGCCGCCTCCCCGGCGAGGGGCGCGATCTCGTCGGAGCGATCCCCCCTCAGGAGGGCCGAGGCCAGATCGAGCGTGACCAGCGCCGCGTCGTATTCGAGACCGCGCTCGAGACAGGCATCCCGGGTCTCACGGAGGGCGGCTTCCACGGCGCCTTGCCCATCCCTCAGCACCGAGGCTCCGATGGTGCCGGTCGGATAGGCCTCCGGGTCGGCAGGCTCCGTGCCTTCCGCCACTATGCTTTCGGAAGCCAGTCGAAAAGAGGTCCCCAGGTGGACCCACGCCAGGGCGCGCACGTCCTCGACCCGCCGGGAGCCGTATGCCTCGGGGCTCAGCTTCTGGGCGATGAGCACGGCCAGCTTGGCGTTTTCGACAGCCTCGTCCGGGTCTTCGAGCCACGACGCCCGGCAGCGCGCCTCCAGCAGCTCGCAAAGGCCCAGGGTGTGGAGCTGAGGATCCTCGCGGATCATCGCTCGGCGGCGATGCTCGGGCTGGCTCAGGAGACGGGCGGCCGCGGTCTCGCTCGTGGCAGCCAGGACGTCTCCCAGGGCACGCAGGACGCCGCGCACCGTCTCCCTGCGGTCCGGACCCTCTGGAACCGGCTCTTCTTCCTTGCGCGTGAAGCGATGACCCTGCCAGCGCACCACGCCGCCGGACCGGGCGGGCAGCTCATCGACCGCCTCCTGGCAGAGGAGGCAGTCGGCGAGGTGCTCCTCCAGGGCGCGGCTCTCCTCGCGTCTCATCTCGCCGCGGGCGTAGCGCGCCAGCAACTCCGGCTCGGGATGACCCTGATCCATGCGGGGGATTGTATCCGGGGTCGGTGCCGAAAGTCGCGGCGTGACATCACCTCGTAGAGCGCCGAGTAATCCGCCCCATCAGCCCGGTCCCGATCCAAGCAATCCTCATCGTCCCCTCCTTCCGCCGGAATCCTTGACCCCTTCCGTCTTGTTGGATCTAATGCCACTTCCCCGGTGGGGAGTAGCCACCCAGGATCTCTCCTGGGTCGGGAGGCCGTCAAGACGGAGGTGCGCTGCCGAGGCGATACCTCCCGGCCTTTCGATCGGTGAATCGGACCGACGGCGAGACCACCACGACACGAAAACCGTGCCGTGGGTCTCGCACCCCACGGCCTATCTCGAAAGGAGATAGGCTCCAATGCAGGAAACTTCCCTCTGGCTGTGGGTCGGCTTCAACGCCTTCATCCTGGCGATGCTCGCCCTCGACCTGGGCGTCTTCCACCGCAAATCCCACGAAGTCTCGGTCAAGGAAGCCACGATCTGGAGCGGCGTCTGGATCGCGCTCGCCATGATCTTCAACGCCGGCATCTGGTACTTCCGCGGCGGCGAGGCGGGCATCCAGTTCTTCACCGGCTACCTGATCGAAAAGTCGCTCAGCGTGGACAACATCTTCGTCATCGCGCTGATCTTCGGCTTCTTCGCGGTGCCCAAGGCTTACCAGCACCGGGTGCTCTTCTGGGGCATCCTGGGCGCGCTGGTGATGAGGGCGATCTTCATCCTGGCCGGCGCGGCGCTCCTCGCCCGCTTCCATTGGATCATCTACATCTTCGGCGCCTTCCTGCTCTTCACCGGCATCAAGATGGCCCTGCACCGCCACGAGGAGATCCACCCCGAGCACAATCCCGTCCTCAAGCTGATACGTCGGCTCATGCCGGTGACGAATGACTACCACGAGGGCCACTTCTTCGTCCGACATGCCGGCAAGCTCATGGCCACGCCGCTCTTCCTCGTGCTGGTGCTGGTGGAGACCACGGACCTGATCTTCGCGGTGGACTCGATCCCGGCCATCTTCGCCGTGACCGAGGACCCGTTTCTCGTCTACACCTCGAACATCTTCGCAATCCTGGGCCTGCGCTCGCTCTACTTCGTGCTCGCCGGGGTCATGGACAAGTTCGTCTATCTGAAGCTGGGCCTGTCCGCGATCCTGGTCTTCGTGGGTGCCAAGATGCTCCTGACCGAGGTCTACAAGATCCCGGCGATGGTCTCGCTGCTCGTGGTGCTCTCGATACTGGCGTTGGCCGTGGTGGCGTCCATGAGGAAGAACCGGCGGGATGAGCGGATGGCCACGGAGCTGACCTGAGCACGGAATCCGCAACCCCTGTGCCCTGTTGGACGTATCAAGCAGGACGGTTCCTGCTAGGATGCACCTGTAGCGATGAGACGCGACCACTTCCCCGACCTGAGCCTCTGGCGCCGATCCCTGATCGCGCTGGCGGTGGGGCTTGCCCTGACTTTCGGGGCCTTCGCTCCGCATGACGGCTCCGCGGAGCACGACCGTGAGGGGCGGGGAGCGTTCATCGATCAGGCGGCGAGCCATCCGGAGGCGCCGCCCCACTTCGAGGCGTCGAACGCCACCTACGTCCCCGGCTGCCAGACCTGCCTGCTGCATCTCCAGACGGGCTCGCGCCTGGTTGCCCCCCCGGTCCCCCTGCCTGGTCTGGTCCGCGGGGAGACAGTGCCGATTTTGGAGACGGTCACCGTCTCCACCCCCTCTTCTCTCCTGGGTCCCGCCCGGGCCCCGCCCGCATCCTCCCTCGTCCTGTAGCTCCAGAACGAGAACTGGACTCCGGCCTGCCGGAGCCCTTGGATGTGAGAGGAGATCAAGCATGTCGATCCATCGTTGGCTCGGCGGCGCCCGCAAGCGGATGCTTGGGGTTGCTGCCGCCTTTTGCCTGCTCGCGCCGGCTGCGGCGCCAGCACAGACAGAAACAGATCCCGTAACGGCCCTGCGCCAGGAGATTGACGCCCTTCGCCAGGAGTACGGAGAGCGGCTGGCGGATCTGGAGGCCCGCCTGACCCGGCTTGAAGCGACCGGGGAAGGACAGGCTGCCGTGGAGACCCCGGAGGCTCCGGCTTCCGGACAGGAAGACGACGAGCTCGCGGCCCTGCGCGCCGCGGCCCAGGAGACCACCGGAAGCTCCGCGGAGGCTCCGGACATCATCACGCCGGAGAGCATGGAAACCTCCATCGCCGGCAGCGAGCGCAACCTGAGCCAGCTCAACCCCGAGATCTCGGTCACCGGCGACATGGTCGGGTTCTACACCGACCAGGGCCGTGAGGACTTCGACGCCCGCGAGTTCGAGCTGAACTTCCAGTCGGCCCTCGACCCCTTCTCCATCACCAAGTGGACCCTGGCCTTCTCGCCGGACGAGGGTGTCGACATCGAAGAGGGCTACATCTCCTACACGAACCTGCCGGGCGGGCTCGGCCTCACGGCCGGCAAGTTCCGCCAGAACTTCGGCGCCCTCAACCGGTGGCACCTCCACGCGCTGCCGCAGATCGACTACCCGCTCGCCATCCAGAGGTACTTCGGCGAAGAGGGCCTCGCCCAGACCGGCATCCGCGCCGACTGGCTGCTCCCCCGGCCTTGGGCGAGCGCCAACGAAGTGAGCCTGGAGCTCACGGACGGCGAGAGCGACGCCTTCGGCGGCGAGTCGTTCAAGAGACTTGTCGGCCTCGCCCATCTCAAGAACTACTGGGACATCGGCGAGGCGGTGTACGCCGAGCTCGGCCTCTCCGGCATTGCAGGAGGAAACGGCTTTGGAGGAGACAGCCGAGTCTTCGGCGGCGACTTCACTTTCCACTGGCAGCCGCCGTCCCAGGCCAAGTACAAGGAAATCACCTGGCGCACCGAGGTTCTGCGCTCCGACCGCGACGACGAGGAGGGGATCGGCCATCAAGCCTGGGGCGGCTACTCCTACATCGAGAGCCTGCTCGCCCAGAATCTTTACGCCGGAGTGCGCTACGACCGCGTCGAAGACCCGCTCGACCCCGATCACGTGACCTGGGGCGTGTTCCCCAACCTGACTTGGTGGCAGAGCGAGTACGTCCGCCTGCGCGGCGAGTACGGCTTCATCAAAGACGACCTGACCGGCGGCGACGAAAACCGTTTCAGTCTGCAGCTCACCTGGGCCGCCGGCCCGCACAAGCACGAGATTTACTAGGAGAAACTGATCATGCGACGCATGCTATCCATATCGACCCTCTGGCTTCTGGCTCTCAGCACTACCGCTTGGGCAGCTCCAATCAAGGTCGTAACCACCCTTCCGGCCTACGCCTCGATCGCCCAGTCCGTGGGCGGCGACCGGGTGCAGGCCCAATCTATCTCGCGCGGCGACGAGGATGCCCACTTCGTCAAGCCGAAGCCTTCGTACGCCCTGATGCTCAAGAGCGCCGACCTCTTCGTCACCACCGGGCTCGACCTGGAGCTCTGGGCGCCGGTGCTGGTGGACAAGTCCGGCAACCGCAAGATCCGGGACGGCCAGCCCGGCTACGTCAACGCCAGCCAAGGTGTGCCCCTGGTGGACGTGCCGAAGAACCCGAGCCGCGAGGCGGGTGACCTCCACATCTACGGCAACCCGCACATCCACACGAGCCCGCTCAATGCCAAGGTCATCGCGCGCAACATCGCCGCCGGCCTGAAGCGGGTCGATCCGCAGGGCGCCGCCGTTTACGACAAAAACCTGGCGGAGTTCAACACACGCGTCGACCGGGCGCTCTACGGCGATCAGCTCCCCACGATCCTCGGCTCCCAGACACTCGATACCCTGGCGCGCCAGGGCAAGCTGATCCCGTTTCTCCAGTCCAAGGACTACAAGGGGAAAAAGCTGATCACCTATCTGGGCGGCTGGCTGGGCAAAGGCATGGCCTTCCGCGGCCAGGATGTGGTGACCTATCACCAGAACTGGGCCTATTTCACGCGGCTCTTCGGGCTCGACGTGGTGGGCGACGTGGAGCCGAAGCCGGGCATCCCGCCATCGGCCAAGCACGTGCATGAGCTGATCGAGGACATGAAGAGCAAGAACGTAAAGGTCGTGATGGCGCCCAGCTACTACCCGCCGGGCGAAGCGAAAGCCATCGCGCAACGCACCGGCTCCGATGCCGTCATCGTGCCGCTCGGCCCCAGCAGCACCACGGCCGACGCCTACTTCAACCTGATCGATTCGTGGGTCAACCAGCTCGCCCAGGCGTACCAGGGCTAGAAAGAGGAGCGCGGGATGCTCGAAATGCTGCAGTTCATGGCTGCGCCGTTCGCGGCCTGCCTGATTCTGGTGGGAATCCACGGCTACCTGGGGTTGCACGTGCTGCTGCGCCAGGTGATCTTCGTGGACCTCGCCCTGGCACAGATCGCCGCGCTTGGCACGGTGGTGGCCTTCATCCAGGGCCATCAGCCCGGATCCGCGGCGTCCTTCGCATACTCGCTGGGAGCGGCAGTCTTGGGAGCCCTGGTCTTCAGCTTCACGCGCACCCGCCACCATGACAGCCGCGTGCCGCAGGAGGCGATCATCGGCATCACGTACGTGATCGCCTCGGCGACGGCGATCCTGGTGGCGGACCGGGCTCCGGAAGGGGCCGAGCACATCAAGGAGCTGCTCGCCGGCACGATCCTCTGGGTCACCTGGCCCACGGTGGTCAAGGATCTGATCATCTACGCCGCCGTCGGGCTCTTCCATTACATCTTCCGAAAGCGGTTCATCACCATTACGGAGAACCCTGATCGGGCCTATGCCTCGGGCTGGAAGGTCTGGTTCTGGGACTTCCTCTTCTATGTCTCCTTCGGCGTGATCATCACGCTCTCCGTGGAAATCGCGGGCGTGCTGATGGTCTTCTCCTACCTGGTGGCGCCGGCGATCATCGCGCTCGGAACGAGCGACCACTGGGGGTCGCGCATCGGCCTCGCCTGGGCCGTCGGCTTCCTGGCCAGCGCCGTGGGCCTGATCGCCTCCTACAAGGTGGATTTCCCCAGCGGCCCCGCGATCGTCTGCTCGCTGGGGCTGTTCCTGTTGCTCTTCGCGGCTTGGAGGATGGTACGGAGGAAGGCGGCGCCGGCGTAGGCCTCCACGAAATACTTCCCTGTTCACCAGCACCCTGTTTGGAGGCTAGAATCAAGGAGCGTCACGATTCCTACACTTTGGAGAGCGCGATGAAATTCCTTAGCCGTTCCCTCCTGATCCTGTTCGCGCTGTACGGCCTGGTGTTTGCGGTGGGCAACGCTTTCCTGGCGAAATCTGGTGCCCCGCTCTGGGCGGCGGTCGTTTTCCCCGTAGTCATGCTCGGGATTCAATATCTGGTCGGCCCCTGGCTCATCCAGTGGCTCCTGGATATCTGCTGGGACGACGATGGAAGCCAACTGCCGGCGCGAAACCGGGAGTTCATCGAACGGCTTTGCCGCGAGCGAGGCCTCAAAGTCCCGCGAATCGGCATGATCCAGAGCGGGACTCCCAACGCGTTCGCCTTTGGACACGTACCGGGGAATTCACGAGTCGTGGTCACCACCGGGCTGCTGGAGGTGCTCACTCCCGAGGAGGTGAACGCGGTCCTGGCCCATGAGATGGGACACGTCGAGCACTGGGACTTCGTGGTCATGACCATCGCGGCCCTGGCGCCTCTCCTGCTCTACCAGGTCTACGTCTTCACCCGGTCCAACAACAACACCCGGGCGATCGCCTACACGGCCTATCTCTGGTACCTGGTGAGCCAGTACATCGTCCTGTCCCTGAATCGCACGCGCGAGTACTTCGCCGATCACTACTCGGCCATGGTGACCCGGACGCCGGATGCGCTCTCCTCGGCTCTTGTGAAGATCGCCTATGGCATGGTCAGGGCCGAGGGTGAAGCCAAGGAGGCCATGCAGAGCGACGAGCGGAAGGCCGAGGGACGGCGGGCCCAACGGATCGCGGGCACGGTGGCTGTCATGGGCATCTCCAACCTGCGCTCGGGCTCCGCGCTCGCCCTGGCCGGCGCCGACGCCACGGCTGCCGCGAAAGTCATGCGCTGGGATCTGGTGAACCCATGGGCCCGGCTCTACGAGCTCAGCTCGACTCATCCGATGACCGCGCTGCGCGTCCGCGCCCTGAATCAGGACGCCACGGCGATGAATCTGGCCGTGCAATATCCGCTGCCCGAGGACCGGCGCATCCAGTGGGGACGCTTTCCGATCGAAGTCCTGCTCTGGGCAACACCCTGGTTGAGCGCGGCGGCTCTGGCGACGCTCTTCTGGTATCCCGAGTGGTTGCCCGCGTCCAGCAACGGGGTGCCGTTGAGCCTTGCCAAGCCGCTGTGGCTTCTCGTTCTCGGCGTCTCCTGGTTCCTGCGGGTTTCCTACCGGTATCGCGGGACCTTCGAGGACGCATCCATCGGAACACTCCTCGAGGATGTGGAGGTCTCGGAGATGCGCCCCCGCGCGGTGCGGCTGAAGGGAGAGATCGTCGGGCGCGGAGTGCCCGGCGCCTTCTGGAGCCCCGACCTGGTAGTGCGCGACCCCACAGGGCTCCTTTTCGTCCTCTACAACCAACCGATCCCGTTCGCACGGTTCCTGTTCGCCATTGGTGAGGCCGAGAGCTACATCGGCCGGCGGGTCGAGATCGAAGGCTGGTACCGGCGCGGACTGACTCCGTACATCGAGATGTCGCGCCTGATCGGCGGGGACGGTGGCTCACATCGCGCCTATGCCCGCTGGGTTCAGTACCTGCTCGCGGTCCTGTGCGTTGTCCTCGGCTTCGTCTGGCTGCCGTAGCCGGCATTCGGACGCCTCCTTGGCGGAAGCTATTCGGCTGGGTGGGGCCTTCCCTGGGAGGGGGACCCGCTCCACTAGCCGGAACCGCGGAAAGGCCCTTACCGGCTCAGGGAGAGCGACTACCCTCAGGCTCGCCGAGGTCGATCACGAGGTAATACGGGTCGGCGAAGGCTACCGAGACCTGACCGGACCTGAGGAGACGGGTGGCGATCGCCTTGTGGACGGGAAACCTCCAGACCGTCACCCAGCGAGCGCCGAAGCGCTCCCGAATGGCGCGCACCGGATCGGCCTCGCGTCCCTGCACGATGTCCGCGTACAGCCGGAAGCGCTCCGGGTCGGCGATCAGGAAGAAGGTGGGGTCGAGGGCCACGAGCGACTCCACCTGCGGCGCGTAATAGAGGAGCGGCGCCGAGTCCGCCCAGTTCGCGGTGAAGACGCGGTCTCCCGGCCGGCCGTTCTCGGCGAACCACTCCGCCATCCCGCGCGGCAGGGCGACCTGGCCGGTCTGGTTCTGGCGCAGACGGCTGAAGGTGAACACAGTGCCCACGAGAATCAGCACGGTGATCGCCACCAGGTTGGCCCTTGCCGCTCTTGGCCGCGCCTGGCCCTCCGGCAGTTGGCTGCCCACGGCGATGGCGAGCAGCGTCAGCGGCGCGGCGAGCTCGAAGAAGCGCAGCCACAGGAAGAGCCCGGAGAACAGCGCGAGCATGGCGAGCCCCGCAATGATCAGCACCGGAGGCCGCCGCCATCCTGGCCGGGTTGCGACGAGGACGACGAGCACGGCGGCGGCCAGCAGGGCCGGCCATTGATCAGGGATCAGGCGGGCCTCCATAGGCTGCAGCTCCGACCCGATCTGCGAGCGCAGCGCCTGCCCGCCTGCAGTCGCCTTGCTGAGCACGGTGACATTCTGAATCCACAGTAGGCGCAGGTTGTGAGGGAAAGCCGGATGCAGACATTGGCCCACGGCCCAGCCCAGGGCGGTGGCGGCGACATCCAGCCATCTCCGGCGCGGCGCCGCGCCGGGGTCGAAGCGCGCGACCAGGAGCCAGATCACGGCGAAGGCGATCGGCAGCCAGCCGCTGGCGTGGAACAAGCCGAAGACGGCCGCCACCGCGCCGAGCGCGAGA
This sequence comes from Acidobacteriota bacterium, assembly GCA_034667225.1. GTDB lineage: Bacteria > Acidobacteriota > Thermoanaerobaculia > Multivoradales > UBA5704 > DATMER01. Next base: position 164,050 of record JAXDKG010000060.1, on the reverse strand, counting down.
GGCGGGGCTTCCAGGAGGAGCAGGCCGAGGAAGAGGACGGTGAACCCGATCTCGCCGTGGTGCGGACGGCACATGGCCATGCGCAAGGCGAAGATCGTCCCCATGGCGGTGAGCGCGAGCAGGTACATCGGCGCGTAGGCCACCCGAAGGCGCCAGAGCACCCAGGCGAAGGCCCCCACCACGAGGAGCTGTCCAAGCACCGCTCCGGCCAGCGTCGCCTGTTCGATGGGAAGGCCGGTGAACGGCATGAGCAGGATGTGGAACAGCAGCTCCTTGTCGGCGAAGTGCTCGTAAGCCACGGAGAAGGGGGTCCACCGGAAGGACTCCGGCATTCCGTTGTGAAGCTCGCGGGCGAGCCCGACGTGGAAGTACTCGTCGTAGTCCCAGGGGTTGGGAGCGAGGAGGCGCAGCAGGGTGAAGTACCCGACGACCGCCACGGCAGCGGCGAGGATGCCCACCCAGCGTGGCCGATTCGGCGCCTCCTGCCTGCGAGGCTCGCTGACTCGGGGCTGCTGACCCTGCGATCGGCCCCCGCGCTTTTGTTTCGCCACTTAAGCTAAGTGCCTGGAACCTCTAGCGAAGAGCAGCCTTGCTAAAGAATCCTCTTCCGCTCTCTTGCTTCCGCCGCCGCTTCCACGCCACCGAGCGCAATGAAGAGGAAGTAAGCAATGGCAGGAAACAGGAGGGAGGCAGCAAGGAGGGTCAAGCCTCTCGCGTTGCCCAGGGAGCGGAGCGCCAGAAAACCCAGACCGTAGAGGGCGAAAGCCAGGACATGAAAATAGCGGGGAAACCAGCCGCCGCGCTTGGCCCAGGCTCTGAAGAAGTACCCTAACAGCAGGATTGCCACTATCGAGCCGACCACAGACCAAAGATCGTTTATGGCTTCCATGATGGCCCGATTCTAACACGAGGACACTGCCTCTTATAGGGCGGAAGCTGCCCTATGAGGGGCGAGCGCCGCCCTTTGTATCGGAAGGTTTCGGGGATGCTCCCGTGGGGGCTTGATTCAGAAGGGTGACCGTCCCCGCCGCCCCATCCATCGTCACTACCTGTCCTGTCTGGAGGGTCGAGGTGAGGCCGAGAATCCCCACGATCGTGGGGATGCCCATCTCCCGCGCCACGATCGCCGAGTGCGAGAGGATGCTGCCTCTTTCGATCAGGAGCCCCGAGACGGACGGATAGAGCGGCACCCAGCCGGGATCGGTGCGCTCGGCCACCAGGATCTCGCCTTCGAGGCGGGCGTCTTCGGAGGGGGTGCGGATCACCTTGACCGGCTTCGTCACCACTCCGGGCGAGCAGCCGATGCCGCGCAGGAGGCCGTCTTCGCTCACGATCGCGGGGCGCGGACGGCCTTGGAAACGGTTACGGTGGTAGGGGAGACCAAAGGTCTCGAAACGGTCGGCGGGCATACGGTCAGCTTCGCGGCGGTAGGCCTCGAACTCCTCCCGACGGAGGGCGGCCAGGGCTTTGAGGTTGGTCGTGACGGCGCGGCCTCGGGTGTAGTCCCAGACCTCGTCCAACGTCAAATGGAAGATATCCTGAGGCGCATCGAGAATGCCTTCCTCCGTGAAGTGCTCCCCTACCGCCCGGAGTATCTCGCGGAGCACGCCGTAGATGCGGGTGCGGGCGAAACGCATGTTCTCGCGGTTCTTCACTCCCAGGCGGGCGTTGTTGAGCACGCGGCGGAAGATGGCGGCGCGGGGGAGGAGACCGCCCTTCTTGCGGATCGCTTCGAAGGCGCGGGCCTCGGCCTCTCTCCGGATGCGCTGCTCGCGTTCGCCGATCACCGAGAGGTCCAGGGCCGAGGGATCGCCCGTGATGTAGTTGCGGAGGATCTGATAGACGAAGGCGGGACGGTCCTTGACCGAGGGCTCTTCCAGCTTCAGCTCGTTGACGCCGCGGAAGCCGTAGAGGTCCAGGTAGCGGCGGATCTCCACTCCAAAGTCGGGGAAACGCGAAGGCACTTCAGCGACCAGGTCCTCGGGGGAGCGCTCCAGGAGAAGCTGCCGCAGCTCGGGCATCTCTCTCGCCTGGGCGGCGAGGCGGAGGAGCATGCGCGTGGGCTCGGTGCTCTCGATGCCGCCCTCCCCCACGATCAGATCGTTCTGGAGCGAGCCCGCTTCGTCCCCGCACCAGTTGGCGCAGAGCTTCTTGAGGGTGCCGTAGAAGACCATCACGAAAAAGTCGTTGATGATCGGCGCCTTCCATTGCCACAGGAGCTTGTCTTCCATCTCGCGGTAGAGGGCGCCCAGCTCGTGCGGGGCCATGGTACGGAAGTCGAGGGCGGACCAGCGCTCGTAATGCTCCCGGAAGTGCGCCTGAAAATCGCTCACGATGCGGCGGATGTTCAGGAAGTTGAGCGTCGAACGGCCCACGAGCCGGAGCAGCGCCGGCAGCTCGCGGGTGTAGCGCTGGACTCCGGTGACCGCGGCGGGTTCTTCCTGAAGCCCTTCGCGGACGCCCATCATGGATTCCATGAAGGCCTTGTTGTAGTTGAAGCCCGGGAAGAGGTGCACGAGCCGGTACCAGTTGAAAAGGTTGTAATAGACCTGTCCGCGGAACAGGCCGAGCATATTGTCGAAGACGTCGCGGTTGGCTCGCACGGTTGGGGCGTCGATGCCCATGACCTCGGCGAAGCAGTGATAGACGATCGAGTACGCCCGGCGGATGAAGCTGAAGGTCATGGGCGAGGTGACGCCCGAGTAGCTTTCGATGATGTTGGAGTTGTCCCAGAGCAGGCGGTGGCCCGCGGCGGGGCCCAGCTCCTGCACCGTTGTCACGGGCCGTGCCTGGAGCAGGAAAAGCTTGCCGGCGCGGTCCACGGCGAACTCGATGTCCTGCGGCCGGCGGAAGCGGATCTCCAGATCGAGCCCGGCCTTGACCAACTCCCTCACCTGGTCGGGCGTGAGGCTCGGAGCTTCCCGCATCTCGGGCGGGACTTCGGTGCGCAGCAGCCCGCCTCCCGCCGCTTCGTTGAGGACCATGCGCTCGGTCTTCACGGCGATCTGCTCGCGGATCTCGAGGGTTTCCTTGTCCACGGTGAACGTGTCGGCGTCGAGGCCGACACTCACCAGCCCTTCGCCCGCTCCCCAGAGCGAGGAAACGACGGCTTCGTAGACGTTGCCGTCGTTGGGGTTCGCGGTGAAGAGCACACCGGCCGCGTGAGGGTCCACCATGCGCTGGACCACGACGGCGATCGCGATCTTGTCGAGAGGAAGGCCCTTGGCGCGGCGGTAGGCGAGAGCCCGCTCGTTGTAGGCCGAGGCCCAGACTCGGCGGATGGCATCGAAGAGCTGGCCCCAACCTTTTACATAGAGGAAGCTGTCGTGGAGTCCCGCGAAGGATTCGCCCGCGGCATCCTCCCCCGCTGCCGAGGAACGGACGGCGACGTAGGCATCCTCACCGATGCGGATCGCATGCGCGCGCTTCACCTCCTGCTCCAACTCGGCCGACATGAGGCTGGAAGCCAGGGTGGTGACCGCGTACCAGGGAGGGACCGGCATTCCCATGGCTTCGAGCCGGGCGAGGTTGCCCCCCTTGCCTCCGAGGATGGAAAGGTTTTCCAGCGCTTCGCGAGGGTCGGCGATGACGAGGGTCATAGATCAACACCGAGCTTCCTCGCTATTTCTACTGCGAGGATAAGGTCGAAGGCGATGATGTACATGCCGGCGTAGATCTCCATTCGCTTGGCGGTCTTGCGGTTGGTGTGACGGCGGTATTGGAAGAAGCCGGTCAGGGAGACGAGGAAGAGCAGGACCAGGGCGGCGTAGAACCAGGGCGACAGGTCCAGATGCCAGCCCACGAGGGAAACGAGCCCGGTATCGATCACGCGGATCAGGAGCACCACGTACGCCGCGCCATAAGTGCCGAAGATGCGCGTGTAAGTCTCCACTCCTTCGATCTCGTCCTCGGGCGCGCGGATCTTGCGCGAGACTTCCCAGTTCAAAGTCACGAAGAAACCCACGCAGGCGTACATCCAGTACCAGGGCGGCGCTTCCCAGGGCCAGCGGCCGGTCGCGAAGCTGAAGACCAGCAGCGACAGCAGCGGCATGATCAGCATGTGGCTCGTGGCATAGAGCAGGAAGTGCCGATTGAGCCAGTCCCCGACGAAGAACTCCTTGAGCATCAGCAGCGAGAAGAGGAACGCCACGGCCCAGGCAGCGAGGGTGGCCGGTCCGCGCCAGGCGCACAGCGCGACTTGCAGGGCGATGGCGATCCCGCCCAGGATCTTGAGATCGCGCAGGGTGATGATGCCGCTCTGCAGGATTCGATGAGGGTAGTGCTGGAGGTCTTCGGCGTAATCCTTGTGCTCGTCGAATACCCGCAGGTGGAAGAAGAACAGGAACAGGGTCAAGCCCCCGAGCAGCGACGTGATGTCGTAGTGCATCGGCCGGCCCGGCTCGGTGAGCGTGCGGGCGAGGAACTGGCTCGACGAGTAGTACGCGAAGATCAGCACCCCGTGGCTGAGCAGGGGGAAGCGCTCCGTGAGATAGGCGGAGAGCCTCCGGGGGAAAGGGGCGGCGAGGGAGGGCTTCATAGCCGCTCCCGCAGCCGCCCGTAATCGATCTTGCTGTTGTGCCGGGGATCGACCGGCAGCGGCTCCCGAGTGAGCCGGATCTCATCCACAACCTGACTGGCCGCGGCGAGCCGGGCATGGATGTCCTTCTTCAGCTCCTCCCCCGCTTCGGTTTCAATCACCAGCACCACCTTCTCCTCCAGTCCTACGGCCGCGGCTCTTCGGATTTGGGGATCTTCCCCCTGGGCTGCCTGCTCGACAAGCTGGGGATGAATCAACTCCCCTCCTCGGCGAATCGTCGAGTGGACCCGCCCGACGATCCAGAAGCGGCCCTGGCCGTCGAAGTAGCCGGTGTCTCCCATGCGATGCCAGATGGTCCCATCCGGATCAATGATCTTGTTCTCCTTCACGGCCCTGGGATTGCGATAGTAGTCGCGGCAGACGTGGTCCCCCGTCACCACGAGCTCGCCGATCTCGCCTTGCGGCGCGTCTCCGATAGGGATCAACCGGGTACGGATGCGCTCGATCGGCTTCCCGGCGCAGAAGCCCGGACCCTTCAGCTCCAAGCGCTCCTCGGCGGAGATGTGGGCCACGGGCTCGGCTTCCGTGGAGCCGTAGGCAATGAGAATCTCGGTGCCGGGAAAGGCGCGGCGCCAAACCGCGAGCTGTGCGTCGGAAACCGGGGCTCCTCCGGTCAGGATGCGCCGGAGACCGGGATCCTGACCCGTCGCGGCCAGACGGTCGAAGAACGGGGGCGAAGCCGTGCAGGTGGTCACGCCGTGCTCCCGCATCTGGCGAAGGATCACGGCGGCATCGACTCGGTCCACCCGGCGGAAGTCCATGGCTGGCACCACCGAGGGCACTCCGACCGCCAGGTTGTTCAGCGCGAAGACAGGGAACATGGGCATGTCCACGTCCCCTTCCTTGGCGGGAAACTCGGCGGCGAGGGCCCGATGCTGCGCCAGGAGGAAACGATGGGTGCGGTTCGCACCCTTGGGCTCGCCGCTCGATCCGCTGGTGAAAGTGATCAATGCCGGATCGTCCGGCTGCGAGGGGTGGACCGCGCCGTCCCCAGCGGGCTCTTCGATCTCGGACAGCGTACGGCGGGCGGGAACGGGGCCGAGGCGCTTGCCAGTTGTCACGGTGATCGGAATCCTTCCCAAGAGCAGGCGGAGCATGTGGCTCTTGGGGATGCCCAGCCAGGCCCGCGGCTCCGCGTATGCCGCGAAAGATGCGATCTGTTTCCAGCCGATCCAGGGGTCCACGAAGACCGCGATCGCTCCAAGGTCGAGCAGCGCCAGCATGGCCACGTAGAGGTCGATCGACATGGGGATCATGACGATCGCCCGGTCTCCCGACTGCAATCCTTCTCTTTGGAGTCCGGCCGACGCGCGGTCGATGCGCTCGCGCACGGCGGAAAACGTGATCGATTCCTTGTCCAGGATCAGAGCTGGGCGGTCGGGATGGCGTCGGGCCACGTCGGCGAGGATGGAGAGGACGTTCATGCGAGCCGGTACAGATGATATTTCCGCATCACCCGCCCCGTACCGCCGTCCATCTCGCCCGAGGGGTTGCCTTCGCGGAACAGGCAGTGGTTGGCGAAGCGGTAGCCTTTCTCGTGCGCAATCCGGTGCCCCTGGCCCATGAGGGCGGCTCCCAGGCCGGCGCGGCGGTGCTCGGGCAGGACGCCGACGGTCTTCATGTTCACCGCGTCGGCTTCGTTGCGATGAAGAAAGAAGCGCAGCAGGGCGAGAGGGTTCCGCCGGCCGCGCATCGCGGCCACGGCGCGGAAACGGTCAGGGAAGGCGAAGAGGAAGCCGACGTCCTCTCCCGCTGGGGATTGCGCGAACCAGACGAGGTCGGGATCGAGCAGGCTGCGCGCTCCGGCGTAGAGGGCGAAAAACTCCTCCTGGGGGATGTCCGTGTAGAGGAAGTTGCGGGCGAAGATGCGGACCGAGATCGAGTAGATCGTCCGCAGCTCTTCGCGAAATCTACCCGGATCGAGCCGGCGCAGACGGTATCCCGCGGCGAGCGCCGCCTGCCGTTTGGGCTCCAGGAAGTCGGCCACGGGCCCGGCCTCCACCCGCTTGGAAAGATAGCGCTCCAGCACCTGGAAACCTTGCGCCTCCCAGAGCTCCGGATAGTACGGCGGGTTCCAGGGCTCCAGCAGAAAGGGCGGATCGTCCCAAGGGCCGACGTTCAGCCGATGCTTGTGCCAGGTGTCGCCGTCCATGGGGCCGATGATGGCGCCGGCTCCCGTCTCTCGCAGCCAAGCGATGGAGGTCTCGAAGAGCCGTGACACCGCTTCCTCACTCGCGGGCAGAGCCTCGAAGAATCCGAGCATGCCGAAGGGGAGGCCGTTCTCGTCCCGGAGCGTGGGCGAGCGGCGGGCCACGATCCTTGCCAAGGGGCGGCCGCCTTCGAGCGCCACCCAGGCTCTCTGGGCTTCGGCGAATTCGGGACGGAACAGGCTGGCGAGCACGTCCTTGCGACAATAGACCTCGGACGAGAGACCGAGAAAGGTCTCCAGGTTGCGGTCGGCGGTGATGTCGAGCGATAGTACCGGCACGCGGGGCACGCGCCTCTACATCAGCGTCGCGCCGGGACGGCGGGAGAAGAAGGGCTTGAAGGCGAGGAGCCAGAGGCCCGAGTAGTCGCGCATCAGGCGCATGCGGAGAACCTCCACCAGGCGCGCCTCGGCGCCGTCGCCGGAGAGGACGATCCCGTTCATCATGTGGCTGAAGCGCCAGAGGTACTCGTCGGCCAAGCGGGCGATCTTGCGCGCGCGGGCATAGATCGGCGAGTCGCCCGTGATGGAGGTCTCGTCCATGATGCCCATGACCTCCTGGGCCTCCTCGTTGACCAGCATCCGGAGCGCCGCGGCTTCCAGCAGGAACTGCTCCAGGCGGAGGTCATGCTCCCGTTTCCCGAAAACGCGCCGGAAGGCGACTACCTCGCGCGGCTCCAGGCGCAGGGGAAAGATGTCGGGCAGCAGCACGGTCTTCTCGGGCTGCAGCTCCTGGCTGGTGTCATGGAGCGCCTTGACCAGCCGCCGGAAGGCATCGCCGAGGATGTCTTCCTTGTCGCCCTGGTCGCCCTGGCCGCCCTGGCCGCCGACATTGCCGAGGGTCATCTTCGAGACGTCGGAGGAGCCGCTCAGGACGTGCTCGGCGGTGCCCAGGAACTCGGGGGGCGTGATGCGTACCGCTCCGGTGATCTTCTCGATGGGCTCGGGCCGGCCGGCGGTCAGGCGGGGCAGCAGCTCGCGCACACGCTGGCGGATCAAGGCGATGTCCTCCAGCTTGAACTCTTCGCGCTGGAGCTGGCGCTCGAAGCGTTCGATGGCCTCGCGGAACTCCCCCAGCTCCTGATCCAGCTCGCGGTCGACGGACACCTCGCGCTCCAGCTCGAAGACCCGCTGGTATTCGGCTACGATGCGCTGCTCTTCCTGCCCGTAGAGCCGCTGGATCCGGTTCTTGAGGGCGAGGTTCGTGTCCTGGATCGCGAGGAGCAGCTCGGGCTCGAAGTAGAGGCTGCCCAGCCCGTGCTTGATTTCGCGGTAGCGCCGGATGAGGCCATTCGAGTTGAGGTCTTCCAAGCCCTCGATACGCGCGGCCTCGGCCCGGATGCCGTCGATGGCGGTGCGCCTCTCGCGAATCACTTCGCCGCCGGGATGGGGGACGTCGACCTGGGCCCAGAGGCCCTGGAAAATCTCGGAGAGGTGGCGGTAGTCGCTGAGCCTGGGCTCGCCGCCGCGGTCGTCCTCTTCTTCGCTCAGGCGGGCGAGGAGGAAGTCCACCTTGTCGAGGCGGTTGGGGTCCCAGCCTTCGCCGCGCTGGACGTAGAGGTAGAACTTTACGAGCTGCGTGAGGATCTTCTCGTCATAGGAGCGCACGCGGCGGAAGAACTGGCGCAGCAAGTCGGGGGTGACTCTGTTATCCTCCGCGTCGAGCGCCTCCATCAGGTCGGCCAGCCGCCGCTCGATCCCTTCAAGTCGGTTCCGGATCCGGTCGCTTTCGGAGGCGTGCAGGCTCTGAGAGATCTCCTTCAGTCCGGCGTAGAGGTCCTGGAAGTCGGTGGAGTACGGATCTTCCATCCGCTGGAGGAGGCTCTTGTTGATGCTCTGTAGGAACTGGTGGAACGTCCATCCCGCCCGGAAACGGTGCGAGACGTCGGCGTAACGGCGGTGGAGAGCGCTGAGCTCTTGAACGGTCGCCATGTGGTTTTCCAATCGCGAGAGGCTCTGAGGATATTACGACATGCCGATGGGAAAGGAAAACGTCCGGATCCTGATCCCGCAGGAGGACCTGGAGCGCCGGGTCGCGGAGATGGCCGAGGAGATCAACCGCGACTTCGCGAAGAGCGTCAGCGGTGAAGACGGCGACAGCCTGGTCTGCATCGGCGTGCTCAAGGGGTCGGTCTTCTTCCTCGTGGACCTGCTCAAGCAGCTGACGTTCCCGGTCAAGGTCGATTTCTTCCAGACCGCCAGCTATGGCAGCAGCACGGTCGCCGGCGAGGTCCGCATCCGCAAGGATGTGGACCTCCCCATCCGCGGCAAGGACGTGCTGCTGATCGAGGACATCGTGGACACCGGCCACACAATCCGCACGGTCCTCGGCCTGTTGCGCTTCCGCGGTGCGAAGAGCGTCCGCCTCTGCGCCCTGCTCGACAAGGTCGAGCGGCGGGAGGTGGATGTGCCGATCGACTACTGCGGCTTCCCGATCGAGGATCTGTTCGTGGTGGGCTACGGGCTCGATTTCGATGAGCGCTACCGCAATCTCCCCTACATCGGCGTGCTGGAGCTGGAACCGGCCCCGCCTTCCCCTTCCTGAGGAGAATCTAGACCGATGCGATTCCTTCACACCGACAGCGCCCCCAAGGCTATCGGCCCCTACTCCCAGGCCGTGGCCCTCGACGGCTGGCTCTATACCTCCGGCCAGGTCGCCATCGACCCCGCCACCGCCGAGCTGGTGGAGGGCGGCTTCGAAGCCCAGGCCCGCAGGGTGTTCGAGAACCTCCGTCAAGTCCTGGCGAGCGCCGGCTGTAATTTCCAGGATGTGGTCAAGGCAACGGTCTACGTGATCGACCTCGGCGACTTCCCGAAGCTGAACGCCATTTATGCCGAAATCATGGGAGAACACCGGCCGGCGCGTTCGACCGTGCAGGTGGCGGCGTTGCCCAAGGGGGGTATGGTGGAGATTGATCTGGTAGCGAAGATTCCTGCCGTCTAGACCAGCGCCCCCGCCACCCGCACCCGCCGGATGCGCTCGACCGCCTCGTCGAGCTGCGCCGCGCTCACATCCCGGTGGGTCACGAAGCGGGCGAAGTCGCGGGAGACCTGGCTACCCAGAACGCCACCTTCCTTGAGACGGGCGAGGAAGCCCGCGGCGCCTTCAGCCACCCGGCAGACCACGATGTTGGTCTGCACCGCGGCAGGATCGATCTCGACACCGGGCAGCTCGGCCAGGGCGTGGGCCAGCCGGGCCGCGTTCTCGTGGTCTTCAGGTAAGCGAGCAGGCCCTTTGCGGAGCGCGACCAGGCCGGCAGCGGCGATGCCTCCCACCTGGCGCATGCCGCCTCCGAACATCTTCCTCACCCTGCGGGCCTCACGGATGAAGTCCTTTCGGCCGCACAGGATCGAACCGACCGGCGCGCCCAACCCCTTGGACAGGCAGAACATCAGCGTGTCGAAACCACTCGCGAGAGCCGCAGCCGTCGTGCCCAGGGTCACTGCCGCGTTGAAGATGCGGGCGCCGTCCAAGTGGACCGGCAGGCTGTGCCGCCGCGCCACGTCCAGAAGACGGTCCAGCCAGGGACGGTCGTAGACGTATCCTCCCGCGAGGTTGGCGGAGTTCTCGACTTCCAGGATACCGGTGCGCGACTGAAGGGAAGGGTTGTCCCGGATGATGGCCTCGACCTCCGCGGGATCGAGCAAGCCGTGGTGAGAATAGAGCACGCGCGGGACCAGGCCGGAGAGCGCGGCGAGGGCCCCCATCTCGAACTGCAGGATGTGGCTCATCGCGTCGCAGATCACCTCTTCGCCCGGCCTCGCGAGCAGGCGGAGGGCGATCTGGTTGCCCATGGTCCCCGTGGGGACGAAGAGCGCGGCCTCGAAGCCCAGCAGGGCGGCGGATTCGTCTTCGAGGAGGTTGACCGTGGGGTCCTCGCCGTAGACGTCGTCTCCGACCTCGGCCTCCGCCATGGCCCGGCGCATCTCGGCGTCGGGGCGCGTGACCGTGTCGGAGCGCAGGTCGATCCAATCGCTCATGTCAGGTACTCCCTCAGCAGCTCGTCCAGCAGCTCCGACTCGCCGGCCTCGACAACCGCGGTCATGGCCTCGCGGCTGCGCTCGTCGAGGGCCGGAATCACGGCAAGGTTCCCTTCTCGGGCCAGCGCGTCGAGGTCGTAGGTGGTCTCGTCCACCCAGCGGGCGGCGCGATAGAAGGCCTGCCCCTGCTCCACGGACCGGCCCAGGCGCAGCCAGATCTCCGCGATCAGGGCGAGGACCTCGCCGATGCGCCGGTTCTCCCTCCCGACGATCGGGGCACGGGGCAGCGGACGCGGCAGGAAGGGGTCGAGCCCGTGGCGGTGCGCCACGCGGGCGAAATCCCTCTCGGAGGGGGGCTCGCGGTGGAACACGGCTTCGAAGACCTCGTCCGGCTTTTCGAGCTCGTCGAGGAGACGGCGCCGGTCGGCCGGCACGAGCAGCGGGGTGACAGCCTGGGCGCAGCGCGCTCCCGAGGAGGCGAGACGGCGGCAGCCTTCGTCCCAGAGCGAGGGGTCGTCGGTCAGCCCGGGCACCAGTGGCCATGCGACCGAGGCCCCGGTCGGCAGCCGGTCGAGCTTCCCCATCTCCCCTTCCAGCAGGACCGCAAGAAGATCGAAGACGAAGGTCACCCCCTGGACCGGCGGGATTCGCGACTCTTCCCCGGGAAAGAGATGGACCAGCACCGGCGTGCCGTCCACGAGCCGGGCGGTCGCGAGGTCGTCCCTCACTCCGGCCCGCTTCGGCGGCACCGGCGGCAGATAGAGGACGTCATCGAGGGGGATATCCGCCAGGGACTCGATGGCAGGCCCTCGGCTTCCCTTGCGGCTCCAATCGCCCAGCCGGGCGGCGGCAAGATGAATCCACGGCCGGTCGGGGGTCTCCCAGTTGCGGGGAACGTACCGTATCCAGAAGCGGCCCGGCTCGGGGAGCTGCGACGCCGGCTTGGCGCGGGCAGCTGCCTCGGTGCTCAAGCGAGCCCTCGGGCGGCGAGCATGCGCTGGACGTACTTGGCGATCACGTCCACCTCCAGGTTCACCCGGTCTCCGGGCTGGAGGAAGGAAAGGGTCGTGACTTCCAAAGTGTGCGGGATCAGAGCCACTTCGAAGCGGTCGGGAAGGAGGGCGGAGATGGTCAGGCTGACGCCGTCGACGGTGACCGAGCCCTTCTCCACAAGAAAGGGGGCGAGCTCGGGCGGGATCGAGAAGGCGAGCACCCGGTGGTCCTCCAGATCGCGCCGGTCCACAACATCGGCGGTGCTGTCCACGTGCCCCTGGACCATGTGGCCACCTAAGGCATCGCCCATGCGCAGCGCGGGCTCCAGGTTCACTACGCTCCCCTGCTTGAGGCTTCCGAGATTGGTGCGCGACAGGGTCTCGGGGGAGAGCTCGACGGTGGAACGTGTTCCATTCAGCTCCGTGATGGTCAGACAAACACCGGAGACGGCGAGGCTCGCGCCGATCTCCAGGCGCCGGCCCATTTCCTCGCTGTGGCCGATCACCAAGCGGACGCCACCCTGGCCGGATGGCGCCGGGCCTTCGATCAGGCGCCCACGCTCGATGACGATCCCTGTAAACACCGGGTGAGTCTATACGCTCCCGGGGGGATGTAAGCCGCTTGGACCGGCCCCGCGTTCCTTGGAACCGTCCCAAGATCCGTGGATCGGCCCGAAGCTTCTCAGATCGGATCCAAGCCTCTTAAATCCGGTCTAAGCTTCTTAGATCGGATCTAAGCTCCTTAAATCGGGCGCGAAGCTTCTTAGACCGGATCCGAGCCTCTTAAATCCGGTCTAAGCCTCTTAGATCGGATCTAAGCTCCTTAAATCGGGCGCGAAGCTTCTCAGATCGGATCTGAGCCTCTTAAATCCGGTTTAAGCCTCTTAAATCGGGCCGGAGCTTCTCAGGACGGATCCAGGCTCCTTGAATCCGGTCTAAGCTTCCTGGATCGAGTCCAAGCCCCTCAGATCGGCCCGGCGGCCGATCCGCCCGTCGCCCACGCTCGACAACAATTCCTGTAGACATCCTTTGCGGTACCCCATGAGAATGATGTCACCGCCGCGTTGCCGGGTCTCGATCCGCTCCAGCCGGGCCGCTCCGGCGAGCGAGGGGAAGCCTTCGCCCCCCAGCGGCCCCGGCGCCGTCCGTCCGCCGATCAGGAGGGGCGCGCAGTCGATTCCGATTCGATCGTAGAGGCCGGCGCGGACGAAGCTCGCGTGGACCTCGGCTCCCCCTTCCACGAGGACACTCCGGATGCCGCGCTTGTGGAGGTCGGCGAGCACGGTGCCGGGCTCGACGGCGGGCAGCCCGATGACCCGGGCCCAGCGCTCCTCCAGAGCCTGGCAGCGCTCCCGATCGGTCGATTCAGTGTAGATCAGCACCGTCCCCTCCACTTGGAAGAGCCGCGACTCCGGCGCGGTCCGCAACCGGCGGTCGAGGACCACCCGCACGTTGGGCCGATCGGCGAGCCCGAGCCGCCGGTCGAGCCGCGGGTTGTCGGCCAGGACGGTCCCGGACCCGACGAGGATGGCGTCGTGCTCCTCGCGCAACGTCAGCCCCCAGCGGCGGCCGGCCGGAGACGAGATCCACTGGCTCTCGCCGGCCGCGGTGGCGATGCGGCCGTCCAGGCTCATGGCCCATTTGAGGGTGACCGCGGGACGGCCGAGCACGGCGGAGATCAGAAAGCGCAGATTGAGGCGGACCGCTTCGTCGGCCAGGATGCCGTGCTCCACTTCCACTCCGGAAGCCTGGAGACGCTCGAAGCCTCCGGCGGCGACTCGATGGGGGTCACGGTGGCAGGCCACGAGCCGGGAAATCCCGGCTGCGAGCACCGCATCGACGCAGGGGGGAGTGCGGCCCTGATGGTTGCAGGGCTCCAGGGTGACGTAGAGGGTAGCGCCCCGGGCACGGGAGCCAGCGGCGCGGAGGGCTTCGACCTCGGCGTGAGGCCCTCCGACCTGCCGGTGCCAGCCGCGTCCCACGATCTCTTCCCCTTGGACCACGAGGGCGCCCACCATGGGGTTGGGTGACGTGCGGTAGCGCCCCCGGGTAGCGAGGAGGAGGGCCTTCCGGAGGAAATCAGCCGAGGAGGGCAGAGGCGAACTCCCGCGGACGGAAATCCACCAAGTCGTCGGCCTTCTCCCCCACTCCCAGGTAGAGCACGGGCAGGCGCAGTTCCTTGGCGATGGCCACCACCATGCCGCCCTTGGCCGTACCGTCCAGCTTGGCGAGGAGCACGCCGTCGATGGGCACGACCTGACTGAAAGTCTTCGCCTGGGCCAGGGCGTTCTGGCCCGTGGTGGCGTCGAGCACCAGGATCGTCTGCTTCTGCCAGTTCGCGGCCTCGCGGTCGATCACCCGGCGGACCTTGCTCAGCTCGGCCATCAGGTGGTCCTTGGTGTGGAGGCGGCCCGCGGTGTCCACGATCAGGTTGTCGATCCGGCGCGCATTGGCCGCGTGGATGGCGTCGTAGATCACGGCTCCGGGATCGGCGCCCTGGGCCTGGCGGATGACCTCGACACCTAAGCGTTCACCCCAGAGCGCAAGCTGCTCGATGGCCGCGGCGCGGAAGGTGTCGCCCGCGGCGAGCATGACCCGCTGTCCCTGCTGCTGGGCGCGCTTGGCGAGCTTGGCGATCGATGTGGTCTTGCCCACGCCGTTGACCCCCACCACCAGGGTGAGGACCGGGCCTCTGCCCAGGAGCCGCGGCTTGGGCGCCTGAAAGAGAAGGTCGGCGATCTCGTCGGAGAGGATCTTGCGCAGGCGGGTGGCGCTGGTAGTCTGCTCCTTGAGGGCGTTCTTGCGCACGAGGGCCACGAGGTCGAGGGAGGTCTCGACGCCCATATCCGCGCCGATCAGGATCTCCTCCAGGTATTCGAGGGTCGATTCATCGAGAGCCGTCTCGTTCTTCACGGCGGCAGACACCTTCTCGATGATCTCGTTATGCGTCATGAAGAGGCCGCGCTTGAGCTTCCCCCAGAAATTCTTCTGCTCCTCTTCCTGTGGCGCCTGGGTCTCCGGCGCCAGCTCCAGAATGTCGTTTTTCTTGGGTTCGTCAGCCATGGCGGGGAGATGATATCAGCCCTTCCCCAAGGGCTAAGGTCAACTAAAGAGCTCGTCGGTGAGCTGCTTGACCGCTTCGCCGAGACTGGCGCGGGCCTGGGCCACGAGGGCGGGGTGCTTCTGCACCAGGGCCAGGGAGTAGCCGTCCGGCAGGGGGACGACGTAGATGTGGATGCCGCGCTTCTCGATGTGCAGCACCTTCAGGCCGCCGAGGCCGTTGCTCGCGAGGAGCCTCTCGAAGTGGCGGATGTAGATGCCCAGGTAGGCGCCGACCACCTTCATCTCGTGCGGGCTGAAGTCCGCGCAGGCAAGGTCCACCGTCTCGCCGGTGCCGTCGAGGAAGATGGCGCCAAGGGCGTCTTTGTTGTTGGCCAGCAGGTTGGCGAGGACGTAGTGGAACATCGAGGCGGGATTCTACCTCGAAGCCGCCGCTTTCGCTTGGATGACCTGCGAATCCGAGCGGCTCGGCCGCGGCCGGATCTCCCCGGCCTCGAACGCGCGCAGGAAGGCGGTGACGATCTTGGCGTCGAAGCGGCTGCCGGTGAGCTTCTTGATCGTCTCTACCGCATAGTCCAGGCTGAACGCCTGCTGGTACGGCCGGTTCGTGGTAATGGCGTCGAACGTGTCCGCCACGCCGATGATGCGGCCGTAGAGCGGGATCTGCTCGCCCTTGAGCCCGTCCGGATAGCCGCGGCCGTTCCAGGCCTCGTGGTGCGAGCGGATGCCGGGCACCATCTCCCGGAGCTGCTCGATCGGCGTCATGATCTCGGCGCCGATCACGGTGTGCAGCTTCATCTTCTCGAACTCTTCCGGAGTGAGCTTGCCCTCCTTGAGGAGGACCTGGTCCTCGACGCCGATCTTGCCGACGTCATGGAGGAGCCCGCTGATCCAGACCTTGTGCTGGACCTCTTCGGGGAGCTGCAGGTAGCGCGCGATCGTGCGGCTGAAGGCCGCGACGCGCTCGGAATGGCCGCGGGTGTAGGGGTCCTTGGCGTCGATCGCGGCCACGAAGGCGCGCATGGAGCCGATGAAGAGCTCGCGGTTCTGCTGCGCCGCCTGCCGGAGCTGCTGGATGTAGCGCTCGACGTGGCCGCTCATCTGGTTGAAGTCTTCGGCCAGGTCCGCGAACTCGAAGGTCAGACCCTGCATCTCGATCTGGCCGCCGAACTTGCCGGCCGCGATCTCGTGCGTGGTCTCGGCGAGCCGCTGGATGGGACGGGAGACCCAGCGCGCCGCCACGTAGGCGAACGAGAGCGCGAGCGCCACCAGGAGCAGGGTCGAGAGCATGGTCTGGAAGATCATCCGGTCGACCGCGGCAAAGGCGGTCGAGAGCGGCTTCTGCACCACGACGCCCCAGCCGCTCGCCTCGACCGCGCTCACCTGCGCCAGGACTTCCTGCGGGCCGTCCTCGGTGACCGCCACGTACTCGCGAGTCAGGCTCACCGGCCGCTCCACGAACTGCGGCAGGACCGTCTTCTTGAGGACCTCCTCCTTGGCCGGATCGCTGCCGTCGGACCACAGGATCTGGCCCTTGCGATCCACGAGGAAGAGAGCCACGCCCGCGCTCACCTCGGCGCCGAGGACCTCCTCCAGCGGCTTGAAGCGGATCAGGGCCATGGTGACGAGGAGCTGGCCGTCGGCGCTCCGGAACGGGATCGCCAGAGCCGCGAGCGGCTCGGCGGTCTTGCCCATGTCCACGAAGCGGTAGATCGGGTCGGACGACTTCTGCTGACTGGCCTGCTGGAACGCCTCGTCCATTGCCACGCGGGCAGGCGCTCCCAGGTTGCCGGGGGCGAGCAGAGGACCGCCGCCGCTCTCGTCGACGATGCGCAGCGCTATGAGGCCTTCGCTCTCGAGCACGAAACGCTTCAGGTGGCCGCTCACCCAGGGCTCGCGCAGACGGTCCGCCATGCGGGGGGCCCCCGGCGCGACCAGGAGCCCGTTGCCCAACTCGCGGAGCGGACGCTGCACTGTCTCCAGGTAGGCGGAGACCTCCTTGGCGAGCACGCCGGCTTTGCGGATCAGGAAGTCGCGCTCGGAGTTGCGCAGAACCTCCTCGTTCTTCTGGATGAGCAGGAAGCTGCTGACCAGCAGCGGGATGATGCCGGAGAGTAGGAGCACCAGAAGAAGGGCGTGCCGCACCTTCATTCTGCGAAGAAAGCTTCGGCTGGGCGTCGTCATTCGCTTGTCAGGTTCCGTACAACTCGTCGGATTATACCTGATCGGCGATGAAACCTCGAAGCTCGGCGGCCACCACGTCCATCCCGATCCCGTCCACCATCCTCCCCTCGCCGAGCGCGGCGGGGAGGACCCAGGTCAGCCCGGACTCCCGCGCCTTCTTGTCGCGCGCCATCAGGGAAATCAGCTCGTCGGGATCGAGCGGCGGGAGCGGGGGCAGGCCGAAGCGGCCGAGCAGCTCAGAGAGACGGCGCGCGACGGCCGGATCGAGGCCCTCGCGCACGGCGAGGCGCAGGGCGAAGAGGATGCCATAGCCCACCGCCTCGCCGTGGCGGAGCCCGGAGTAGCCGCAGGCGGACTCGATGGCATGGCCGAGGGTGTGGCCGAAGTTGAGCAGCCGCCGGTCCCCCTGCTCGGTGGGATCGCGCTCGACCACTCCGATCTTGGCCGCGGCTGCCGCGGCGACCACGGGCCCGAGCTCGGCCGCATCGCCAGAGAGGAGAAGGTCGAGCCGCTCTTCCACCCGGCCGAGGAGATCGGGATCGAGGAGCGCCGCCATCTTGATCACCTCGACGAGCCCGGAGCGCAGCTCCTCCCGGGGGAGAGTAGGGAGGACCGAGGTGTCGCAGACCACGAACGCGGGGTGATGGAAGAGGCCGACCGTGTTCTTGCCACCGGGGAGGTCCACCCCGGTCTTGCCGCCGATCGCGGCATCCACCTGGGCGAGGAGGGTGGTTGGGATCTGCGTAAAGGAGATACCGCGCAGGAAGCACCCGGCGGCGAAGCCGGCCAGGTCGCCCACGCTGCCGCCGCCGAACGCGATCACCCGGCTGTCGCGCTTGCCGCCGGCCTCCAGCATGGCATTCCAGACCCCCCCGGCGGAGGACACCGTCTTCGCCGGCTCCCCCTCCTCCACCTCCAACACCACCCAACGACCGGCCTCCCGCCGCAGCGGCTCGAGCCGTGCCCCATGCAGCCCGAGCACCCGCGGCGTGCTGACGAGGAAGACCGTACGCCCGGAGAGCCACCCGGCGAGCTGATCGTGGGCGGAGGCCAGGGCGTCCTCCCCCACCAGCACGGGGGTGGAGCCGGACGGGTGGCGGAGGATCACTCCTTGTCCTTAACTATGGCGATCCCCAGCTCGTCGAGCTGTTTGGGATCTACCTCGGACGGCGCATCGGTCATGAGGTCGGTGGCCGAGGCGGTCTTGGGGAAGGCGATGACGTCGCGGATGGTGCCCAGGCCAGCGAGGAGCATCACGAGGCGATCGAGGCCCAGGGCGAGGCCGCCGTGGGGCGGCGCGCCGTAGCGCAGCGCTTCCAGGAAGAAGCCGAAGCGGGCCTCGGCCTCCTCGGCGCCTATGCCGAGCAGCCGGAACATCCGGCTCTGCACCTCCGTGTCGTGGATGCGGATCGAGCCGCCGCCCAGCTCGATGCCGTTGAGCACCACGTCGTAGGCCCGCGAGCGGACCGCGCCGGGATCGCTGTCCAGCTTGTCCAGGTCGCGCGGGTCCGGGCTCGTGAATGGGTGGTGGGTCGAGTACCAGCGGCCCTCCTCCTCGTTCCATTCGAGCAGGGGGAACTCGGTCACCCAGAGGAACTCGTGCCTGCCCTGCGGGATCAGCTTGTAGTGCTTCGCCAGCTCCAGGCGGAGGGTGCCCAGTGCGTTGGCCGCCACGGATTGGGGACCGGCGACGATCAGCGCGAGCCCGCCCTCCTCCAGGCCGAGGGCCTCGGCGGCGCCTTCCAGCTCCGCCTGGGTCAGGGCGTTCTTCACCTGGAAGACGATCTCGCCGCCCTTGCGCCGCAAAGTCAGGACGCCCGCGGCGCCGTTTCGGCGGGCGATTTCGACCCAGCCGTCCACCTCCTTGCGGCTTGCCTCGGCGGCTCCCGGCACGGCAAAGCCGCGGATGACGGGAGCCTCCTGGAAGCCCCGGAAGGCACTGCCGCGCAGGAGATCGGCGAGGTCTGCGATCTCCAGCCCGAAACGCAGGTCCGGCCGGTCGCTGCCGTAGCGCGCCATGGCCTCGGCGTAGGTCATGCGCGGAAAGGGCGACGGCGGCTGAATGCCTCCGAGCGGGAAGATGCGGTGGAAGAGCCCCTCGATCAGCTCGTAGACGTCCTCCTCCGTGGGGAAGGACATCTCCACGTCGATCTGGGTGAACTCGAGCTGACGGTCGGCTCGCAAGGCCTCGTCGCGGAAGCAGCGCGCGATCTGGACGTAACGCTCGAACCCGGAGACCATGAGGATCTGCTTGAAGAGCTGCGGCGATTGTGGAAGAGCGTAGAAGCTGCCCCGATGTGCTCGCGAGGGCACCAGGAAATCGCGCGCCCCCTCGGGCGTGGAGCGGGTGAGGATCGGCGTCTCGACGTCGACGAACTCATGCTCGTGGAAGTACCGGCGGACCTCCATCGTCACCTTGTCGCGGAGCAGCAAGTTGCGCTGCAGCTCCTGCCGGCGGAGGTCGAGGTAGCGGTAGCGCAGGCGGACCTCCTCGGAGACCTCGGCCTTTCCGTCCAGCGCAAAGGGAAGCGGCTCGGAGCGCGACAGCACCTGGGCATTGCGGGCGATCACCTCGACCTCGCCCGTGGGCAGGTCGCGGTTCACGTTCTCAGGCGAGCGGCGGACCACATCCCCCTCGACCTCGACGACCCATTCATTGCGCACGGGATCGAGGACCCGCGCCGCCTCGGGCTCGTACTCGGGCGTCACCACGACCTGCACGATGCCGCTGCGGTCGCGCAGGTTCAAGAAGATGACGCCTCCATGGTCGCGCCGCCGCTGCACCCACGCCTGCAGGCGCACCCGGTTGCCGACGTCCTCGCCCGTGATCGTCCCCGCTCCTCGCCTCTTCAGAGTCTCAGCCATATCCTCTTCTATCCCTGCGAGAACATCCCGCGGTAATGCTCCTTCAACTCGGCATAGCGCTCGGCGGTGTCCGAGATCCGCCGTGTTTCTTCCTCGGTCAGCGGTCGGACGGGACGCGCCGGGATGCCCAGGGCGAGATGCCCGGCCGGGATGCGGTGCCCCGGCGCCACCACGGCCCCGGCGCCCACCATGGCGCCGCGCTCGATCACGGCTCCGTCCAGCACCCGCGCGCCGATGCCGATCAGCGCGCCATCCTCCACCGTGCAGCCGTGGACGACCGCGCTGTGCCCCACCACCACCCCCTCGCCGATCACGAGCCGGTGATGGAGATGGGCGACGTGCAGCACCGTGCCGTCCTGGATGTTCGTCCGCGCCCCGATGCGGATGGAGTTGACGTCGCCCCGCGCCACGGTATGGAACCAGAAGGACACGTCGTCACCGAGCTCCACGTCGCCCACGACATAGGCCCCCGGAGCGATGAAGACCCGAGCGCCGAGTCTGGGCAGGACGCCTTGATACGGATGGATCGGCATGGAAACAGAGCGCCGGCCCTCGGGGGCCGGCCGCCGAAGCATGGCATAAAATCCGCCGGTGTCCAAAGCTATCGACGTAGTCATCCCCGCCCTCAACGAAGAGCGCTCGCTTCCCAGCGTCCTCGCCGACATCCCCCGGCCGCTGGTGCGGAGGATCGTGGTGGCGGACAACGGCTCCAAGGACGGCACCGCTCGGGTGGCGCGGGAGGGCGGAGCCGAGGTCATCCCTGCGCCCCGGCGGGGATACGGCAGCGCTTGCCTGGCCGGGCTCGATCACCTACGGCGCACAGGTCCGCCGGACATCGTGGTCTTCCTGGATGCGGACTGGTCGGACCACCCCGAGGAGCTGCCCGGCCTGATCGCCCCGATCCTGGCCGGCGACGCCGACCTGGTAATCGGCTCGCGCATCCTGGGCCGGCGCGAACCCGGCGCCCTGCTCCCCCAGGCGCGGGCCGGCAACCTGGTCGCCTGCGCGATGATCCGTCTCCTCTACGGCCACCGCTTCACCGACCTGGGACCCTTCCGGGCGATCCGCTGGGAAGCTTTGGAGCGGCTGCAGATGTCCGACCCGAACTTCGGCTGGACGGCCGAGATGCAGGTCAAGGCGCTGCGCCACGGTTTCCGCTGCACGGAAGTGCCGGTCTCCTACCGCCGCCGGGTGGGCGTCTCGAAGATCACCGGCACCGTGTCGGGGACGATCCGCGCCGGCTATAAGATCCTCTGGACCGTTCTGCGCTACAGCGAGGGGAAGAGAACGAGATGACCGAGCCCGTCCGCATCGAAACGGAGATCGAGGTGCGCTACGCCGAGACCGACCAGATGGGCGTGGTCCATCACGCCAACTACGTGATCTGGTTCGAGCTCGCCCGCACCCGCCTCTGCGCCTCCTCGGGCTTCCACTACGCGGAGATCGAGAAGATGGGCTATCTCCTGATGGTGACCGGCGTCCAAGCCTCCTACCGGAGGCCGGCGCGCTATGGCGACACGGTCCAGGTGGTCTGCTGGAACGACCGCCTGGGGAGTCGCGGCCTCCATTTCGCGTATGAGGTCCGCAAGGGGGATGAGGTCCTGGTCACCGGCGCCACCGAGCACATCTGGGTGGAGACGACCACCGGCAAGCCGTGTCGCATGCCGGAGCAACTCCGGGACCCGTTCCGCAGACTGGCGGGTTTAGCCTAGGCCGAGATCCCCGATCGAGGAGACGAGCAGGATTCGCTTGGCCAAGCGGGTCAGAGAGTCGAGGTCACGCAGGTTCTCAATGCTCTGCCGGACCTCTTCAGAGATCGTCCCAAACCGTTGCTCCAGTTGGGACAGGACAACCTGTTGGAGGCTTTGGACGCCCTCCTGCCTCCCCTCCTCTTTCCACTCCCGGGTCCATTCGAGGGCTCGTTCTGCCAGCATGGCTTGAATCTCCTGTAGATCTGCGACTTCCGGTACATGCAATCCCGGGAACCTGGTCGGAAGAAGCACCCGCTTGAGCCAGGTCTCCACGGATCGCCGGAGACTCTCGTCCGAAGATCCGGTGAGGCAGGCGGCCATCTCGGCCATGCCCCTGCCCACGTCTTCGGCGCCTCGGCTCGTCTCCAGCCGGAAGAGAGCCGCCGCCAGGTTTCTCTCCGCTTCCAGCTCCATCTTCGGAATCCGCGATTCATCGATCAGCGCGTACCGAAGTTGAGGCCGGTAGCTCTCCAGGCCGCCTGGTACCGGCTCGACCAGGTCGGCCATGTCCAGGGCGGCCCGCCAGGGCCGGGCTCCATTATAGAGGACGAGGAGGAAGACCGGCGGGAGGCGGCCCGAGGGGGTCAGGAGCTTCTGGCGGATCAGATCCTGGTAGAGCAATCCCAGGTAGGTCATAACCCGGACCGCCATGAAGGGATCGACCGCGGACTGGAACTCCAGCAGCAGGTACACGTAGAGCCAGCTCTCCTTCCAGCCGACCCGCCAGACCACGTCGTTCTCCCGCGAGCGGAGATCGTCGCTCACGTAGCTGCCATCCACCTTCGTGAGGGTCTCCAAATCGACCTCCCGGACCCAATCCTCCTTCACGAACCCCTGGAGGAGGTCCGCCACCATCGCCGCATGGGAGAACAGCAGCTTGTAGCCCTTGTCGTGATCGGCCATCCCTCCGCCCCGGCACGCCTTGCGGTGCCCTTGTTCTCGGTTGATGCGAGAACCATAGCATGCACCCGCAAAGATCTCATTGGATCTTGCTCACGAACGCGTCCGGCTGCTTCTCCGACGAATCGAGCCGCGAGCGCTCCAGGGTTCCAATCCACAGGGCGTAGAAGAGCTTGTTGCCGCCGACCAGGCCCTGGTAGTCGCCGAGGAAGAGGGCCTGCGCGACGGCGGCGAAGCGCACGTCGAAGGAGGTGGAGCTCACGCGGCGGCTGCCGCCGAAGCTCACGCCGTCCCTGGACGTGGCGGCATAGAGGTCGGTCAGGAACTGCCGGCTCGGATCGTTGCGCAGCGAGTAGTACGAGACCGCCACCCGACCCTCGCCGCTCACCGCCAGCGCCGGGGTGAAGCTCGGCGCGTCGCCGGGCCCGTCGGAGACGCGCTGGGGCGCGCTCCAGGTGCGCCCGCCGTCATCCGAGCGCGACAGCACCACCTGCGGGACGCCGGACGTGAAGCGGTCATCCATCCAGGCCACGTACAGGCGGCCGGTCCGGGGATCGACGGCCGCGGTCGGCAGGATCTCCCCGGTGCGCTGGAAGCGCACATTGGCCGGCTGCGTCCGGGCGATCTCGACCGGCGCGCTCCACGTGACTCCGCCGTCCTCGGAACGGGAGGCGAGGAGCTCGAAGGGGCTGCGGTCGTCGTCCAGGTGCGCCCAGACGGCATGGACCACGCCTCCGGGTGCCACCATCGGGACGATGCCGACGTTCATCCCACCCCTCTCCAGGTCCACCGCCAGCGAGTACGAGGCGCCGCCGTCCCCGGACCAGGCCATGCGCTCGATCTGCAGCATGATCTCCGTGCCCGCCGCGTTCGTGACCACCGTGTCCCAGCCCACGTAGATCCGGCCCCGGTACGGGCTGTCGGCGTAGTTGTCCACGACGATCGCCTGCTTGTCGTCGTAGTTCCGGATGTCGCCGGTATGGACGGCAACCGGGGGACCCCAGCTCCTGCCGCCGTTCTGGGAGACGGAGACGTAGACGCCGTTGTCCGGATTAGTCTCGTTGAAGAGGAGCGAGCAGTAGTAGGCCCGCCCGCCGGGGCCGAAGGCGACCCAGGGGTCCGAGGCCTTTTCGAAGATACCGCCCGAGGCGCGCGTCAACCCGGGCACCAGGGCCTCGGTCCAGGTGCGCCCGCCGTTCCTGGACCAGGCGTAGGTCAGGGCGCGGGCGCCACCCGTGGTGAAGCGCCCCTCCTGGTAGCCGGCGAGCAGCCTCGTCTCCTTCGCCGGGTCGATGGCGAGGTAGGGCTCCGCCTGGGTCTCGGGCTGCCCCTCGCCACCATCCGCGGCCAGGACGTCGCGGCTCACCCGCGTCCAGGTCGGACGGGCTTTCGCGGGCAGCTCCGGGACGAGCGCCGGCGCCTGCAGGAGCGCGGCCGGCAGCGGCTCGGTCGCGGGGAGCAGGCCGCGCGAGGAAAGGAAGCTCCCCTTGTGCTCCTGGAGCCAGCGGCTGCGGGAGAAAGGCGGCTCATCCGGAGAGCCGGAGGCGGCAACCAGCAGCACGGACCCGGCGAGGACACTCAGCGTGAGACGGTGCAATCGTGATGACATGGCTACTGCACCTTGCTCACGAACGCGTCCGGTTGCCGCTCCCCCTTGTGGAACCGCGAGGGCTCGAGGGTGCCGACCCACAGCGCGTGGAAGAGGTTCTTGGCACCGACCAGGCCGTGGTAGTCGCCGAGGAAGAAGCCGCGGTCCGTGACCGCTGCGAAGCGCGCGTCGAAGGACGTGCCGCTCGTGCGGCGGCTGGCGCCGAAGGTCTCGCCGTCCTTGGAGATCACGACGTAGTGATCGACCAGGTAGGGGTTCTTGAAGAACTCGTTGGTCTGCGCATAGTAGGCGACCGCCACCCGCCCCTGGCCGTCCACGGCCACGGCCGGCGTGAAGCTCGCGAAGCTGCGGTCGTCGGAGACCTTCTGGGGCGAGGTCCAGGTGCGGCCGCCGTCGTCCGACCGCACCAGCGCGATCTCGTCCGGGCCGATGATGTCCCCGCCTCCGAAGAAGCTGTCCGGCCAGACCACGTAGATCCTCCCGGTCCGGGGATCGATGGCCGCGGCCGGCAGCTCGCCGGTGCGCAGGCCGTCCACTCCCAGGTTGAGCACGGAGGCCACCGGCGTGAGCGGGCTCCAGGTGACTCCTCCATCCTCGGAGCGGGAGGTGACGACCGCCAGGTTGTTGGTCGTGGTCGCGTGCATCCAGATCAGGTGGACGACTCCGCCCGGCCCGACCAGCGGGATCACGCCGATGTTCGCGCCGATCCCTTCGACCGATACCGCCGGGCGGAACGACTGGCCGCCATCCTCGGAACGTGCCACGCGGAGGGTCTGGGCGGTCTGGCCGACCGTGTCCCAGGCGACGTAGATCCGGCCGCGGAAGGGGCTGTCGGCATAGTTGTCGACGACGATGGCCTCCTTGTCGTCGAAGTTGTTGGCGTCGCCGTTGTGGACGGCCACGGGCGGGCCCCAGTTGCGGCCGCCGTCCTCCGAGGTCGAGACGTAGACGCCGTTTTCGGGGCTGGTCTCGTTGAAGAGCAGCGAGGCGTAGTAGGCCCGGCCGCCGGGGCCATAGGCCACCCAGGGATCCGAGGCCTTTTCGAAGGCGCCGCCGGAGGCGTGCGTCAGGCCGGGCACCGCGCCCTCGCGCCAGGTGCGGCCGCTGTTCTTGGAGAAGGCCCAGGTGAGCGAGCGAGCGCCGCCTTCCGCGAACCGCCCCTCCTGGTAGGCGGCCAGGAGCCGGATGTCCTTCTCGGGGTCGATCGCGAGGAAGGGCTCGGCCTGGGTTTCGGGCTGCCCCGGTCCGTCGTCCGCGGGCAGGATGTCGCGGCTCACCCGCACCCAGGTCTGGCGCTTGCGGGCCTCGGCGGTGATCAGAGGCATCGCCGGCTTTTCGAAAACGGAGGCGGGCAGCGGGCCGCGGGCGGGCAGGATGCCTTCCGAGGAGAACTGGGCGGTCTTGCTGCGCTCCGCGATCCAGCGGCTGCGCGAGAAGGGGACGGGCTCTTCGGAAGATCCGGCGGCCGCAACCAGCAGTACGGACCCTGCGAGGACACTCAGCGTGACACGGCGAACCCACGAGGACATCTCTCACCTCCTGTTGCAGCCCCCGCGAGAAGGCCCAGCCATGCCGGCGGGCCTGAGACAACGGCAATGAGTGAAGTCTAGCACCGGACGAGTGGGTGGACCCTTCCAACGACTGGGTGGCTCTCCCAAACGAGCGGGTAGACCCCTCCAACCACTCGTTGGAGCCAGCCAACCGCTCGTTTGCGCGAGCTACCCAGTGGGTAGACGCCTCAAACGGCTCGTTTGAACCGCCTACCCAGCCGTTGGAGCCGCCCACCCACTCGTTTGAGCCAGCAACCACTCGTTTGCGCGAGCTACCCAGTGGGTAGACGCCTCAAACGGCTCGTTTGGACCGCCTACCCAGCCGTTGGAGCCGCCCACCCACTCGTTTCCGCGCCCAATGCTTTGACAGCGGGCCGTCCCCACGCTACCCTATCGCCACATCGAAGTTTCTCGATAAAGGAGAACACGATGCGCTCACGCGCTGCCCTGGTGGTTCTTTGTCTTCTGTCGTCTCCCGCGTCTGCCCAGATCGTCCGCGGCGGCGCGCTTCCGGCTCCCCTCCCGATCCACCCGCCCGACCACTGGTGGAACGTGGACGTCAGCACCGCGCCGGTCGATACGAACAGCACGAGCTTCATCAACTTCATCGGCGCGAACGTCGGGCTCCACCCCGACTTCGGCGGCGACAGCCAAGAGGACCCTCCGCCCGCGATTTATGGCATGGTCTACATGACCGTTCCGGGCACGCAGCCGCTGGAAGTCGTTACCTGGACGACCGACTGGAACGAGAGCGACAACGGCGCGCCCGGCAGGCCGATCGGCTATCCCATTCCGGTTGAGGCACGGACCGGGGTCAAGTGGATCGAGAGCGGCTACGCGGGGAACGACGATCAAGGCCACGACCGCCACATGCTGATCGTGGACAAGGACAACCGCATCCTCTACGAGCTGTACCGCACGGTCTGGAACCCGGCCTCGCAGGAATGGGAGGCGGACTCGGGCGCCATCTTCAAGCTCGATTCGCTGGAGCGGCGGCAGGAGGGGTGGACCAGCGCCGACGCCGCCGGCCTCGCCATCCTCCCCGGGCTTGTGCGGTACGACGAGGTCTTCGGGACTGCGCCGATCAAGCACGCCTTCCGCATGACCGTCCAGAATACGAACGGCTATGTCTGGCCCGCTTCCCATGTGGCGGGCGGCACTCCTGGTGCTCTGCCCATGGGCGCACGGCTGCGACTCAAGGCGAGCAAGAACATCACGGGCTACACGCCGCAGGTTCAGAGGATCTTCCAGGCCATGAAGACTTACGGCCTAATCGTGGCCGACAACGGCTCCAACATGTTCATCACCGGCACCTATGACACGCGTTGGGGCAACGACGAACTCGACGCTTTTGGCGACCTCACGGCGAGCGACTTCGAGGTGATCCAGCGCGGCTGGAAGCCGGCCGTGGGCACCGCGACGCCCGCGCTCGACTATTACACCCTCACCCCCTGCCGGCTGGTGGATACCCGCGTCACGCCCGGGGCGTACGGCGGGCCGGCCATCCTCCCGGGCCAGCGGGTCTTCGTGGCCGCGGGCCAGTGCGGCATCCCCGCGGCGGCCAAGGCCCTGGCGGTCAACCTCACGACCATCAACCCGGGCACCACCGGGCACCTGAAGATCTTCCCCGGCAATGCGGCGCCCACGGCGGCGACCGCCATCAGCTTCACCGCCGGCCTCACCCGGGCCAACAATGCGATGGTCATGCTGTCCTCCTCCGGCTCGGGCGCGCTCGGGGTCTCGAACACGACGGGAGTGCCGGTGCATGTGGCCATCGACGTGTTCGGCTACTTCCAGTAGCCTAGCGAGGTGAAAGACAGAGACCACATCGACCTGGAAGACATCGCCCGCCGCGCCATGATCGAGCGCGACCTGTATCCGGACTTCCCGCCGGCAGTGCTGGAGGAGACCTCCGGTTTGGAGGAGGTCCGGAGCTTCGGGGGGGACGGGGTGCGCGACCTGCGCAAGCTCCCCTGGTTCTCGATCGACAACGACGACACCCGCGACCTCGACCAGCTCACGTTCGCGGAGCCCCAGGGCGGGGACATCCGGCTGCTCGTGGCGATCGCGGACGTGGACGCGCTCGTCCCGCAGGAGTCGGACACCGACCGCCACGCCAGCCACAACACCGTCTCGGTCTACACGCCGGCACGGATTTTCCCCATGCTGCCGGAGCGGCTCTCGACCGGCCTCACCTCGCTCCACGAGGGAGAGGACCGGCTCGCCGTCGTGGTCGAGATGCGGGTCGACGAGGACGGCTCCGTGCCCGAGGCCACGGTCTTCCGCGCCGCGGTGCACAACCAGGCGCGGCTCACCTACAACGCCGTGGCCGCCTGGCTCGAAGGGCATGGACCGCTGCCTGAAGGAGCGAAGAAGCTGGACGGCCAGCTCCGCCTCCAGGACCAGGCCGCCGAGCGCCTGCGCCAGCGGCGCCACGAGCGCGGCGCGCTCCAGTTCGAGACGGTGCGGTCCACGCCCGTGATGGAGAACGGCCGGGTCCGCGCCCTGGAGGAGGACCGGAAGAACCGCGCCAAGGAGCTGATCGAGGATGTCATGCTCGCCGCCAACTCCGCGACCGCGAGCTTCCTCGAAGGGCGGGGGTATCCCTCGATCCGCCGGCTCGTCCGCTCCCCCGCCCGCTGGCCGAGGATCATGGACATCGCCGCGCGGCTCGGGGACAAGCTGCCGGAGGAGCCCCGGCCCGTGGACCTCTCCCGCTTCCTGGAGCGGCGCCGGGCTGCCGATCCTGACGGTTTTCCTGAGCTGTCCCTCTCCGTGCTCAAGCTGCTCGGCTCGGGCGAGTACACCGTCGATCTGCCGGGCCAGCCGGCGCCGGGGCACTTCGGCCTCGCGGCCGAGGACTACACCCACGCCACCGCGCCGAACCGCCGCTATCCCGACCTGATCACACAGAGGCTGGTCAAAGCCGCGCTCGCCGGCCGGCCCGCGCCGTACGAGCCGGCCGCTCTCGAAGAGCTCGCCCGCTGGTGCACGCGCAAGGAGGACGATGCCCGCCGCGTCGAACGCCAGGTGACCAAGTCGGCCGCCGCCCTGCTGCTGTCCGACCGGATCGGCGAGACCTTCGACGCGATCGTCACCGGAGCCTCCGAGAAGGGGACCTGGGTGCGCACCTGCCGCCATCCGGTCGAGGGCCGGCTGACCCGCGGGCACAAGGACCTGGACGTGGGCGACCGGGTGCGCGTCCGGCTGGTCTCGGTGAACGTCGAGCGCGGCTTCATCGACTTTTCTACCTAATGGACCGGAATGGCCTGAGGGAGATCGCCCGCCGCGTCCTGACCGAGCACGGCTTCGCGCCCGACTTCCCCGCCCGGGCGCTCGCCGAGGCCGAGGCGCTCCCGGAGGAGATGACGACAGAGCCGGACGTCGAGGACCTGCGGAAGCTCCCCTGGCTCTCCATCGACAACCAGGGCACCCGCACGCTGGACCAGATCACCACCGCGGAGCGCCGCGGGCATTCCATTCTGGTCCGGATCGCCATCGCCGACGTGGATGCGCTGGTGCCGCCGGGCTCGGCGCTCGACCATCACGCCCGCTACAACACCCGGTCGGTGTACACGCCCGGGGGCACCTTCCCCCTGCTGCCCGAGAGGATCGCGACCGGCCTCGGCTCGTTCCGCGAAGGCAGGGACCGCCTGGCCGTCGCGGTCGAGTTGCTGGTGGAGGAGGACGGCTCGATCTCCTCCACGGAGATCCGGCGCGCATGGGTGCGCAACCAGGCCAGGCTGGCCTATGAAGAGGTCGCCGACTGGCTGGAGGACAAGGGGCCGCTGACGAACCGGCAGATGAAGATGTCGGTCCTCAAGAAGCAGCTCCGCCTGCACGAGGAGGCCGCCGGCAACCTCCGGCGGCGGCGGTACGAGCGCGGTGCCCTGCCCATCGAGCGCTGGCGCCTGGAGCCGGTCTTCCACTGCGAGGAGCGCGTGCGTGTGCTGCCGCTCAAGGGCGCCCGCGCCCAGGAGCTGATCGAGGACCTGATGGTCGCGACCAACGAGGCCACGGCCGCGTTCCTCGCGGCCCGCGGGCTCCCCTCCCTACGCCGGCTGGTCCGAGCGCCGGAGCGCTGGCCGCGGCTGATGGAGCTGGCCTCCGGACGAGGAAACCATCTGCCCGCGGAGCCCGACTCCGCCGCTCTCGCCGCCTTTCTGGAGGAGCGCCGCCTGTCGGACCCGGAGGGCTATCCCGACCTGGCCTTGGCAGTGCTCCATCTCGTGGGGCTGGGCGAGTACGTGGCCGACCTGCCGGGGCGTCCGCTCCCACGCCATTTCTCCCTGGCAGTGGACGACTACGCCCACTCCACCGCGCCGAACCGGCGCTATGCCGACCTCGTGACCCAGCGCCTGCTCAAATCCGCGCTCGCCGGCCGGCCGTCTCCCTACGCCATTCCTGAGCTAGAGGATCTGGCCGGCTGGTGCACCCGCCGCGAGGATGATGCCGGCCGGGTGGAGCGCCAGGTCGAAGGCTCGGCCGGAGCTCTGCTGCTGGCCGACCGGATCGGCGAGAAGCTAGAGGCTGTGGTGATCGGCGTGAACTGCGCCCGGGCCTGCGATCCGCCGGTGGCGGGACGGCTGGCAACCGAGGGGCTCGATGTCGGCGATCGGGTGTGGGTGCGGGTGGCGGCGGTGGATGTGGAGGGGGGCGTGGTGGATTTCAGCTATCCTTCGTGATCATGCGCCGGCTCCATCTCACGACCGGCGGTGAGAGCCACGGCCCTGGCCTCACCGCGATCCTCACCGGCCTGCCCGCCGGGCTGCGGGTCGACTTCGACCTCCTGGCCAGCGACCTCGCCCGCCGCCAGCACGGCTACGGCCGCGGCAACCGCATGAAGATCGAAAAGGACACAGCCGAGGTCCGCGGCGGCGTGCGCGGCGGCGAGACCCTCGGCTCCCCGCTCGTCCTCTGGATCGCCAACCGCGACTACGTGAACTGGGAGCCGATGATGAGCCCCGTCGAGGTCGATCCCCGCCGGGCGGAGCAGCGGCGGGTCCGCTCCCCCCGGCCGGGCCACGTCGACCTGGCGGGCGGCATCAAGTACCTGCGGCAGGACCTGCGCGACGTCCTGGAGCGCGCCTCGGCCCGCGAGACCACCGCCCGCGTGGCGGCCGGCGCCTTCGCCCGCATGCTGCTCGCGGAGCTCGGCGTCGAGATCCGCAGCGGCGTCCGCTCGCTCGGCCCGGTCGGCGCCGGCCTTCCCGTCCCCACCTGGGAAGACCTGCTGCAAGTGGATGAGTCCTCCCCCCTGCGCGCCATCGACCGCTCGCTCGAAGGCGAGATGGTCCGCCTCGTCGATCAGGCCCAGGAGGACGGAGATACCCTCGGCGGCGCGGTCACCGTGATCGCCCACAACGTGCCGGCCGGGCTCGGCTCCTACGTGCAGTGGGATGAGAAGCTCGACGGCCGGCTAGCCCAGGCGGTGATGTCGGTCCACGCGGTCAAGGCGGTGGAGATCGGCGCGGGAGTGCAGGCGGCCGGCGGCTTCGGCAGCGCAGCCCACGACCCGATCGCGAGGGAGAGCGGCCGCTGGACCCGCCCGACCAACAAGGCCGGCGGCCTCGAAGGCGGAGTGACCAACGGCGAGGACGTGGTCATCACCGCCTACAAGAAGCCCATCGCCACCCTGCGCAAGGGGATGCCCAGCGTCAACCTGGACACGATGGAGGCGCAGACCTCGCAGTACGAGCGGAGCGACGTAACCGCCCTCCCCGCCGCCGGGGTCATCGCCGAGGCCATGGTCGCCCTGGTGCTGGCCGACGCCGTGCTGGAGAAGCTCGGCGGAGACTCCATGGCCGAGCTGAAAGCCCACTGGGAGTCCACGCTCGACCAGCAGCGGCGCTGGCCGGAGTAAACGGCGGCGTCCCGCCTGGGGTTGAAACCCCAGGCTAGAAAAGTACGGCCCCTCCCCGGGGCTGGAGGCGCAGCAGGCTGCGCCTTGTCACAGATGCTTCCGGAAGCTCGCCCCCGGAGGGGGAGATACTCTTCTAGCCTGGGGTTTCAACCCCAGGCTGCCCCTCCCGGGCGGGGGCAAGCCCCGCCTCTATGCTGAAGGACCGGCACCGGTCCGCGCGCGGATCGACGCCATCATCTCGTTGAAGGCGGTCTCGATCTCCTCCAGGTGGGGATCCGAGCTGCGGAAGCGGAGCTGGCGGTTCAGGTCGCCCGCCTTCACGTCCTCCATCGCCCTGCGGATCCCGACCAGCGGCCCGGCCAGGCGGTGGGTGCTGAACACCGCGAGCAGGACCACCGCCAGGACCGCCAGCGTCGTCTGCACCGCGAGCACCAGGATGAGATCCCCGCGCGCGCCCTCGCTGAGGCGGTCGAACATCACGAGATACGAGGTGACGGCGAACACGATCACCACCACCGTCGTGAGGAGGATCCACACCCCTGAGAACCGGAGCACGTAAGGCAGGGTAAAGCGGACCCCCGTCCCACGGACCTGCTGAAGGTTGACCACGAGCTCCTCCCTTCAGAAGACTGAGATAGATAAAACTGTGAATGCATTCTAGCTCAGATCAGGATCAGTCCAACCCCCACCGCCATCAATCCTACCGCCAGCAGCTTGCGCAGGGTGACCGGCTCCCCGAAGACGGCGCGGCCGAAGCCCACCGCCGAGACGTTGCCGAGCCCCCGCTTCAACGTCTCCACGAGGCCCACCCAGACCTGCTGCATGGCCAGGAGCTGAAGCCCGAGCGCCAGGATGCTCGTCACCAGGGCCAGCGCGAACACCCCGCGGACGTGGCGGAGTTCGGCCAGCTCGCGGAGCCGCCGCTGCCATACCAATACCGCGAAAACCCCGGCCGCCACGCCTCCGCATAGGACCGTGGCATGGAATGGCGCGCTCGCCCGCGCCATGGCCATCTTGTCGAGCGGCACCGTCAGCGACCAGAGCAGCGCCACGGTCGTCATCAGAGCGGCGCCGCGCTCCCAACGCAAGTAGGGCCTCTCCTCCGGCAGGTTCAGCGCGAACGCTCCGGCGACCACGAGGACGATGCCGAGCCCCTGCAGCGGCGTGGGCACCTCCCCGAGCATCGGGATGCCCAGGAGCGCCGTGAAGACCGGCGTGAGCGAGAGCAGAGGGATGGTGACGCTCAGCGCCGAGGTGCGCAGGGCGACGAAAAACATCAGGTTCGCGGCGATGTTGAGCAGCACCGAGGAGACGGCGGGCAGCGCGTATCCCGGCTGGATGGCGGGCATGCCGTCGATGGCCGTCCAGATGGCGAAGAGCGGCGCCGCGGCCACGGTCAGCAGGAAGGCGAGCGGCACCGGCCGTATCCGTCCGACGAGAAACTTGCGGGTCACATCGTGAGCGCTCCAGGCGAGACTGGAGCCGACGACGAGCAGGAGGGCACTGACTGGAATGGCCATGAAAGCGTGCGGATCATACCAGGGTGAACCTGGGCTAAACTTCCGGCCGTGCAACGAGAAATCGGCGACTCCGAGTACCAGCGGCTGCTCCTGTTCCGGACGGGCCTCCGGCGGTTCCTTCATTGGGGCGCCGAACAGGCCGAAGCCGCCGGGCTGACGCCCGCCCAGCACCAACTCCTCCTGGCCATCCGCGGCCACCAGGACCCGCGCGGGCCGACCATCGGCGACGCGGCCGGCTACCTCTTCCTGCGCCACCACAGCGCCGTGGGCCTGGTGGACCGGGCGGAGGCCGCGGACCTGGTCGAACGCCTGGAGGACCAGGACGACCGCCGCGTGGTCCGCCTGCGCCTGACTTCCAAGGGAGTGGGCATTCTCGTGCAGCTCTCCCAGATGCATCTGGAAGAGCTGGCCCGTCTCGCGCCCGAAATGCGGGCGCTCTGGGCCGGTCTGGAGGTCTGACTTGAAAGCCCTGGCAGTTCTCGCTCTTATTCTCGTCAGTCTTCCGGCGTACGCCCAGACGGCCTATCCCGATCCGCAGGAGTCTCCCGCTCCTCCCGAGGCCGTGCCTCAGCCGGGGGACGTCTCCGAACCTGAACAGGAAGCGCCCCCGGCCCTGGAAGGCACGGTCGGCGAGATCCGGGTGGTGGCCAAGAGCATCTTCGACCCGAACAAGCCCGGCGAGGACAAGTGGGTCTTCCGCATGGCGGACCGCCTCCACCGCACCACCAGTCCCGACGTGATCCGGCGCCAGATCCTGCTGGAGCCGGGCGATCCCTACTCGCCCGAGGCCGTGGCCGAGTCCGAGCGCATCCTGCGCGCCAACCGCTACCTGTACGAGGCGGAGATCCGGCCGGTCCCGGCCGGCAACGGCCTCATCGACCTGGAGGTGGTGACCCGCGACGTCTGGACACTGCGGGCCGGCGTCAGCTTCAACCGCGCGGGCGGCGAGAACAGCACCGACTTCACGCTCCAGGACGCGAACTTCCTCGGCACCGGCAAGGACCTGACCCTCTGGCGGATCTCGAACGTGGACCGCACCTCGACCCTCTTCCGCTACCGCGATCCGGGCCTGTTCGGCACCCGCACGCAGCTCGAGCTGTCCGCGGCGGACTACAGCGACGGCGGCTCGAAGCGCTTCGAGATCGAGCGCCCGTTCTATGCCCTGGACGTGCGGCGGGCGGCCGGCTTCAAGGTCTACACCTACGACCGCATCGACTCGCTCTACGATCTCGGCGAGATCTTTCAGAAGATCGCCCACACCCGCGAGCAGTTGGAAGCCTACGTCGGGTTCTCCCCGGGCTTCGCGCACGGGGCGAGCCGGCGCTGGCTGATCGGCTTCAACCGTGAGCTCGACGTCTTCGAGTACCCGCCCGGCGGCGACTCCACCCCGCTGCCGCCCGTGAACCGGCTCTTCACCTATCCCTGGATCGGCTTCGAGTACGTCGAGGACGGCTTCGTCACGGAGCGCCAGCTCGACCAGATCCAGCGCACCGAGGACCTGAATCTGGGCACCCAGTTCCAGGCGCGGGTCGGCTGGTCCACCGCCGGCCTGGGCGCCGACCGCGACCACCTGATCGCCAGCACCAATATAACGACGGGCTGGCGTCCGGGCGGGCGGCAGCTCCTCCTGGCCTCTCTCCAGGGCGGCTCGCGCTGGGGCAACCACGGGCGGGAGAACTTCCTGGTCGGCGGGCACCTGCGGTACTACCTGCGGGACTTCGGCAAGAGCCTCCTCTACCTGGCAGCCGAGGGCGCGTTCTCCGAGAAGCTCGATCCGGAGACCCAGATCCTGCTGGGCGGCGACACCGGCCTCCGCGGCTATCCGCTGCGCTATCAGGCCGGCGACCGCAAGTGGCTCCTCCAGGCCGAGCAGCGGGTCTTCAGCGACCGCGAGCTCTTCCATGTGCTCCACCTGGGCGGCGCCGTGTTCTACGACGTGGGCCGCGCCTGGTACAAGGAGGGTTACTTCGAGGAACAGCCGGTGCTGCAGGACGTGGGGATCGGCCTGCGCCTGGGCTCGAGCCGCTCGTCGAGCGGAGCCATGGTCCACCTCGACCTCGCCTTCCCCCTGGACCGGCGGGACGGCATCGAAAGCCTCCAGTGGCTCGTCTCGACGAGCGAGAGCTTCTAGCTAGAACCGATACCCGACCGACAGGAACGGCTCGTCGTAGCGGCGGGCCGACTCCCCCCACACCCACTGGTTGTAACCGAGCTCGATGTTGGTGGCCTGCTGCACCGGCAGGATCAGCGAAACGCCCACGCGGGCCATGCTCGCATCGTTGAAGTTGAACGTGGCGTTCGCTCCGAAGCGGTCGTCGGGCTCGCGCAGGGAGTCGTTCCCCAGGCTGCCGACGTAGACCAGGCTCCCCTTGACCGCGGCGCCCGCGAACGGCAGCGGCCAGCCCAGCTCGGCGCTGATCGGCAACTGGTCCGCCGGCGCGCCCTCGCGCCAGGTGTAGCCCGCCTCCAGGTTCATCCAGCCTCGTCCCTCCCACATCGAGTGGCTCAGCAGATAGGTCAGCGTGTAGTCGTGCTTGAGCACCCCGCGCCACTCGGGGCTCACGCCGCGCCGCTGCCCGTTCGCATCGAACAGGTAGCGGTTGTAGGCGCCCGGCAGGTCGTAGAAGTAGGGCGTGCGCACGGTGCCGGCCAGGGCCATTGGCCAGTCCCCCTGCGCCAGGGCGTACTTGAGGCCGAACCAGGCGTCCGACAGGCCAGAGTTCTTCTCCAGGTCGTCGTGCGGCCCTTCGAGGCCGTAGAGATAGGTCGTGACGAAGCGGGTCGAGAGCCGCGGTAGGAGCCCGACCTCGCCCGAGAGGTAGCCGTAACGGAAGTCGTGGTAGTGGAGCTTGGTCTCCCCGTCCCGGACGGTCGTGTTTTGGAACGAGTCGCCGCTCGCGTTCCAGGAGGTGCTGGCGGTCTTGCGGCTGAAGCCCAGCTGCACGTCCCCATCGCCCGGAGCGGGCACCCAGGCCCCACCGCAGAAACCGGTCCCGGCGGAGACCGTAAGGAACAGCAGCAGGGTCGCCCCTGCGATTTGTCGGTATGTCTTCATGAATGGATTCTATCCCGGCTCGAACAGCCCGTGGAAGGCCAGGTGGAGCGGGAAGCCCGGGCGGAGGACCGCCACGGGTCCGCGGGCCACGGCCCTTGCTTCGAAGATGGCGAAGTCGGTCTCGCCCCGGTCACAGACGAAGAGCGGGCAGACGATCGCGCCCCCTTCCGGCGAGCCTGGGTCCGCCGCGAAGGCGGGCTCCCCCGCCAAGTAGACGCCCGGCGGGGACTGCCAGATGTCCAGGGGACCGTTCCAGCGGGCGTGGACGAGCTGGTCGAAGAACTTCCGTCCGGGACGGCCGGTGGCCGAGATCCCCAGCATCCAAAAGTCCTCGTAGGGCCGGCCCGCCCGGCGCGGATCGATGGCCGCGAAGTCCGGCGCCCGGCGATAGGCGATCTCCCGCCGCTCCACCAGCTTTCCGCGGTCGAGATCGACCACCAGCCGCACCGGCCGCCCCTCGGCCACGTCCTCGAAGAGCGTGGGGAGGCGATACTGGTCGTACACCGGCCGGTCCAGCTCCAGCAGGTCGACGACCAGGCGGTCCCCCACCTCGAACGCGTTGATGGTGTGCAGGCAGTAGCGCTCCCCCACGGGCACGGACGCGACCTCCTCGCCCGTCTCCCGGGAGACGATACGCAGCAGGGTCCCGCGCTCGGGCTCCCAGCGCAGGGCATCCAGGACCGCCCCGCCCCGGGCGAACGCCTCCATGTCCAGATGGTAGGGGCCGAGGTGGAAGATCGCGTGCCGTTTACTCAGGGCGAAGTCGTGCACCGAGCAGGGACCGGCGAGCGGCAGCCGCTTGCGGTAGACGAGGTCGCCGTCGGGGCCGAAGCGGTAGAGCTGGAGCTGCGGTGCGCCCGCGGCGAAGGAGACCCCGAAGTTGAACAGCTCGCCGGTCTCCGGATCGATCTTGGGATGGGCGGCGAACGGCGCCAGGGGACCTAGCCGGCCGCCGAAGGTGTACTCGCCGCGGGTCTCCAGCGTCTCGGGATCGAGCTCCCAGGGGAGCCCCTGCTCGCCGAAAGCCAGCAGCGTGCCGGCGTAGGGGTAGATGCTCACGTTGAGCGGCGACTCCAGAGTGAAGCCCCCGCGTGCCAATCGATCGCCCTCGAACGCCGTGCCGAAGGCCCGGAACAGCGCCTTGCCGGCCTCTTCCTCCGCGCGCCACTTGCCGCCGCGCACGAACCGGTTGGTGAGCGCCGCGCCCTCGGGTCCGAAGCGCAGGGCGCAGACCATGCCGTCGCCGTCCAGCCAGTGGCCGTAGCGGAAGCCGCCGCGCTCGAAGCGGGCGGGACCGTTCAGATAATAGGTGCCGCGCAGGAAGTCGGGGATCTTCCCCTCCACCTGCCGCACGGGTCCCGACCGCTCCTCGGGCGCGCTCGCAAAAGCCGTGTCCAGTCCGGGAGCGTGGTCCTTCATCTTCCCAGGACGAGGGCGCAGCAGTGGCCGCCGGCACCGCTGGCCGTGATGAGGATCCGCCGCGCCTCGATCGGACGGCTCTGCGCGGAAACGGAGGGCAGGGGGAATCCCTCGCCCGTGGACTCCAGGTCCGGGATGCCGGGCAGGACGCCGTCGCGCAAGGTCCCGAGCGCCGCGACCGTCTGAAGCGCCCCGGAGGCGCCCAGCGCCTCGCCGAACATTGCTTTGACCGCGGTGACCGGCACGGTCGCAGCGCGGCTGCCCAGAGCGGCGGCGATCCCGAGCGCCTCCCGCCGGTCCTCCTCGATGCTGCCGTTGGCCCCGGTGCTCACCGCGTCGATCCCCTCCGGGGTCAAGCCGGCGTCCTCCAGGGCCAGGCGTACCGCGCGCTCCATGGCCCGGGCGGAGCCCTCCCCGCCCGTGGGATCGAACGCGGCCCCGTGGCCGAGGATCTCGGCCAGTACCGCGGCACCGCGCCCGGCCGCCGAATCCGCCTCCTCCAGCACCAGGATCGCCGCGCCTTCGCCGAGCGCCATGCCATCCCGGCGGGCGTCGAAGGGCACCGGGCGGCGGCCGGCGAGACGGCCGGCGCGGTGGAACGCCAGGTAGGACTCGTGGCACAGCTCCTCCGCTCCTCCCGCGAGGACGGCCGCCCCGCGCCCGCCGCGGATCAGATCGGCCGCCGTGGTCAGGGCCACCAGCCCGGAGGCCTCCCCTGCCGCGATCGTTGAGTTGACGCCCCAGAGGTGGTGCCAGATCGCGGCCTGGCCGGCGGCGGCGTTGATGACGCTGTTGGCGAAGTCGAAGGGGCTGGCGTAGGACGGCCCGAGCTGGACGTTGCGGCGGTCGAACTCCGAGATCGTGTGGATGCTGCAGTACATCGTCCCGAGCACCAGGCCGACCTCGGACTCCTGGCGCCGCTCGGGGGTCCACCCGCTCGCGTCGAGGGCCTGCTGGGCCGCGGCCAGGAGCAGCCGCGCCGTGCGGTCGACCGGCCGGAGATTGCGCTCCCCCAGCCAGGTCCGCGGCTCGAAGGGCCGGATCTCCCCGGCAAGCTGCGGCCCCAGGCCGTTGGGCGAGAACAGCTCGACGGGCTTGAGCCCGCTGCGCCCCTCCTGCAACGCGGCCTGGAGCTCCCCGGCCGAGTCGGCCAGCGAGCAGATCGCCCCGGCGCCGGTGATGACCACCCTCATGAAGCGGCCTCGCATCGGCGGAAGAGCACCGAGGCGTTGTTTCCGCCGAAGGCGTAGGCGTTGTTCATCGCGACTTCGACCCGAAGCTCGCGCGCCTCGTTGGGCACGCAATCGAGTGCGCACTCCGGGTCCGCCTCCAGGAAGTTGGCGGTGGGAGGGATGCGCCCCGTGTGGATCGCCAGCGAGCAGACCGCGGCCTCGATGGCGGAAGCCGCGCCCATGGTGTGCCCGAGCATCGACTTGATGGAGCTGATCGGAACCTTCGGCGAAGGGCCGAAGATCCGGCAGACGGCCAAGGTCTCCAGCTTGTCGTTCGTGGGCGTGCCGGTGCCGTGGGCGCTGACGTAGCTGACGTCCTCGGGGCGCAGTCTGGCGTCCAGGAGAGCGCGTTCCATGGCCCGGGCCGGACCGTCCCCCTCGGGGTGCGCAGCCGTCATGTGATGGGCGTCGCAGGAGAGGCCGTAGCCGGCCACCTCGGCGTAGATCCGCGCTCCCCGCGCCAGCGCCCGGTCGAGCCGCTCCAGCACCAGCACGCCCGCCCCCTCACCCGGGATCATCCCCTTGCGATTGCGGTCGAACGGCCGGCAGACGTCGGGAGCGATGGCGCCGAGGCGCGAGAAGCCGGTGTAGGTGATGCGCGAGAAGGCGTCGGCGCCGCCGGCGAGCATCAGCTCGGCGCGGCCGGCGCGGATGGCGTCGTAGGCCCAGGCCACCGCGTAGTTGCCGGCGGCGCAGGCCGTGGGGATCATGGCGTTCAGGCCCGCGAAGCCCAGCTCCCGGGCGACGTGGGTGGCGATGGTGTGGCAAGGGTAGACCGTGGCCAGCTCCGGCCCGATCTGTCCTTCGTCGCCGCCGAGGAGGAGATCGTCGAAGCGCTCCACCTCCAGCGGCTCGCCCGAGGTGGTGCCCATGGCGACCCCGGCGCGCTCGGAATCCACGCTGTCCGGATCGAGCCCGGCGTCCTCCATGGCCATGCGCGCGGCGGCGACGGCCAGGCGGGAGGCCCGCCCCAGCTTCGCAGGGTCCTGCTTGCGTATGTACGGCTCCGGCTGGAATCCCTTGATCTCGGCCCCGACGTGGGCAGGGTGACGGCTCGTGTCGAACGATTCGACGGAAGAAAACCCGCAGCGGCCCGCCAGCAGGCCGTCCCACACCCTTTCCCGTCCGGCTCCGATCGGGGTGACCAGTCCCAGCCCGGTCACCACGATCCTGCGGTTCATCCCACAGCCACCTGCTGCTGGCTGGACATCTCGACCATCCTCCCCTGCACGAGGTCCACCATGCCGGGGAGGGAGTCGATCTGCTTGTAGCGCTCGTCGGGCAGGCCGAGCTGGAACGCGAGGTCCACGTCCACTCCGATCTCGAGCAGCGAAAGAGAGTCGAGGTTCAGGTCATTGCGGAGATGGTCGGCGTCCTTGATCCGGCCCGGGTCCATCCCCGCTACATTGCCGATGATCTGCTTGATCTTGCCCCTGATGTCATCCGAATTCATCGCATCCTCCTTGCTCAACCCCATTGGATGTCAGAGCCCTTGGGCTCGGCTTCAGTCCTGTTCGGCGTGGCCCGCCGGGATTCGTTACAGAGAGGAGAACAGCAGAGAAATAGATGGAAAGCTGGATAAAACTTCAATGCTCATCCCGCCAAGACATCAGGGTAGCACGGCCACAGACGGAAGAGCTGGTTGGTGAAATACTAAGCCGTGCGCGTACACCTGTTCCGGGAGGTGATTCATCCATGAGCCGACTCTGTAAATCTCTTGCTTGCTCCATTCTGACCCTCGGCCTGTCGCTGTCCGCCGCCGCTCAGCAGCCATCCCAGCCGGCACCCGAGCCGTTCGGCGAGGTGATCGACGTACGCGTCGTCAACGTCGAGGTGGTCGTCACCGATAAGGACGGCAACCGGGTGCGGGGGCTGAAGCCCGGCGACTTCCGCCTCCGGGTGGACGGCAAGGAGGTGCCCGTCGACTTCTTCACCGAAGTCCTCGGCGGACAGGCCATCGCTCCGGCCGCCGGCCAGGGGCAACCCGCGACGAGTGTCGGGCCCGGCGAGGCGGTCGGGACCTGGTACCTGGTCTTCGTCGACGACTTCTTCGCCCAGTCGACCCACCGCAACCAGGTCCTGGAGTCGCTCAGGAACGACCTTGCAAGGCTCGGCCCCGAGGACCGGATGGCCGTGGTCGCCTTCGACGGCGGCCGTCTGGCGATGCTCTCCTCCTGGAGCAACTCGGCCCGGGACCTCTCGCGGGCGCTCGGCGACGCCATGGCCCGCCCGGTCCGCGGTCCGTTGCGCGCCACGGAGCTGCGGGAGATGCTCAACAACGAGCAGTTCACCGTGGAGACAGAAGATCCGTTCGAGGACGGCGCTCCCAGCCTGAACACCCGCATCCAGAACCACGGCCTCAGCCTGCAGGAGAAGGCATACGGCTCCACCCTGGTGCGGCAGGTCCAGGCCGAGGTCTCCGCGGTGGTCAGCGCCATGCGGGCCACCGCCGGCGTGCCCGGCCGCAAAGTCCTCCTGCTCCTCTCCGGCGGCTGGCCGTTCTCCATCCAGAGCTTCATCCGGGGCGATACGGACACGAGCATGTCGCGGGAGCTGCCGGACGGCGAGAAGCTCTACCGGCCGCTCACCACGACCGCCAACCTCCTCGGCTACACCATCTATCCCGTGGACGTCCCAGGCGTGCAGAGCGAAGCGGCCGGCGCCTCCAGCTTCGGGTTCGGCGGGAGCAGCGGCCGCTACCGCGAACAGGAAGTCGAGGGCGTACTGTCGTTCCTGTCCAAGGAGACCGGCGGCCGGCCGCTGATGAACACGCAGCGCGCCAAGGTCTTCGAGGTGGCCGAGACCGACACCCGCTCCTACTACTGGCTCGGCTTCAGCCCCTCCTG
Organism: Acidobacteriota bacterium; assembly: GCA_034667225.1. Lineage (GTDB taxonomy): Bacteria > Acidobacteriota > Thermoanaerobaculia > Multivoradales > UBA5704 > DATMER01. Next base: position 122,420 of record JAXDKG010000060.1, on the reverse strand, counting down.
GCAGCGCAACGACAAGCCGCACAAGGTCGACGTCGAGATCCTGCGTCCCGGCCTGACGGCCCGGTACCGGAACAGCTTCCTCGATCTGTCCAAGCAGGCCACGGTCTCGATGACCCTCGAGAGCGCCCTCCTGTTCGGCAACCTGCCGGACGCTCTTCCGATGCCGGTGAAACTGGGCGCGGTCCAGAGAAGAAAGGGGGACACCGAGATCCCTCTTACGCTGGCCCTGCCGGTGAGCGCCTTCACAACGGTCCCCGTGGACGGCAAGTACCGGGCGAAGCTGGAGCTGCGCATCGTCGCCACGGACGACCAGGGCAACCGCTCCGAAATCCAGACCCTCCCTCTGGAGCTCGCTTCCGACAAGGAGCCCAAGGCCGGCGGCTACGTGAAGTACGAGACGAAGGTCACGATCAAGGGCAAGCCCAGGCAAATCGTCCTGGCCACCTACGACCCGCTGAGCGGCAAGATCGCCACCGCCCAGGCGGACGTGCCCGACTGACCACGAAACTCGATGGACAGATCGAAAGCCCCGGCGATTCCTCCGATTCCCGCCGTGCTGCTCGGGGTGCTGAGCGTGCAGGGCGGCGCGGCCATCGCCAAGGGCCTGTTCCCCGTGCTGGGCGCCACGGGCACAGTGGGTCTGCGCGTGATCCTCTCGGCGCTGATGCTGCTGGCGGCGTTCCGGCCGCGGCTCGCGCGCTTCACGGCGGCGCAGTGGCGGGCGGTGATCCCCTACGGCGTGGTGCTGGGGGTGATGAACCTGGTGTTCTACCTGGCCATCGCGCGGATTCCGTTGGGCCTGGGCGTCACGCTGGAGTTCATCGGGCCGCTGGGCGTGGCCGTGGCTGGCTCGCGGCGCGCGCTGGACGTGGTGTGGGTGGTGCTGGCCGCGGCCGGCATCGCGCTGATCGCACCTTGGAGCGGCGGCGGGGTCGACCCGCTGGGCGTGGCGCTGGCGCTGGCGGCCGGCGCCTGCTGGGCCGCCTACATCCTGCTGGGCGGCCACGTGTCGCGGGTGGTGCCCGGCGGCGCGGCAGTGGCGGTGGGGATGGCGATCGCCGCGGTCACCGTGCTCCCCGTGGCCGTCGCGAGCGGCGACCTGGGGCGGCTCACCCCTCGGCTGCTGGCGGCGGGCATGGGCGTGGCGCTGCTCTCCAGCGCGGTGCCCTACACGCTGGAGATGATCGCGCTCAAGGCCTTGCCGGCCCGCACCTTCGGCATCCTGATGAGTCTGGAGCCGGCGGTGGCGGCGCTCACCGGGCTCATCTTCCTGGCGGAGATCCTGACGGGCACGCAGTGGCTGGCGGTGGTGCTGGTGATCGCCGCCAGCGCCGGCGCCGCCCTCACCGCGCCTCCGGTCACGCGGACAGCGGAGGTTTGAGGAGGGCACCTACCGGAAGGGCCGCAGCAGCAACACGAGCAAGGCCCCCGCGCCTTCCACCAGCCCCTTGGCCAGGGCGAGCACGGCCACGGCCGAGGTCCAAAATAGCAGCCAGAGCGCCGCCCAGGGAAGGCGGAAGAGTCGGGGAAGACGCCCGGGCGCGCTCGCGGCCAGACGCTCCCAGAATCGAAGCCCGGACCCGGGGGTGGCGAGGCACTCGCATCCTTCGTGCGAGATCTCCTTGCCATGAAAAAGGGACTCGAACAGGCTCTCCCGGTCCCCGGCCAGGCGGTAGGCGTCGTCCTCCATGGGATGGCCCGCGTAGCGGAAGCGGTTGCCCGCCGCGCAAGCCAGGTAGAGCACCAGGAACGGCCGTAGGAGGCCGATCCCGGGGCCGGCCTCCTGGAGCTGCAGGGCGTGGTATGCCTCGTGGAGCAGCAGCCCGAGCCCATCCACCGAGCCAGGGTTCCAGAAGCGGGGCTCGATGTAGATCCGGGCGCGGCGCGGAAAGATCCTTCCCGGCAGGGTGATCCCCTGGATCGCGAACAGGTTGAAGAAATGTGGGATGCCGAGGTGGAAGCGCAGCCCGCGCAGGTCGAGCGTCGGATAGACCGATCTCAGGATCTGCCGGGCCGGCTCGGGCAGCTCCACCTCGGGAGGGAAGAGCCACCGCTGGAGACGCTCGGCCCGGCTCGGCATCAACCTTTATACGTGATGCGGTAGATCACGCCCGCCTCGTCGTCGGACACCAGCAGCGACCCGTCCGGCATCACGAGCACGTCCGCCGGCCGTCCCCAGGCCTTCCCGTCCTTCCTCAGCCAGCCCTGGGCGAACGGCTCGTAAGAGACCGCCTTGTTGCCCTCCAGCCGCACCATCATTACCCGGTAGCCGATCGGCGTGTCGCGGTTCCAGGAGCCGTGCTCCGCGAACAGGATGCGGTTGCGGTACTCGGCCGGGAACATCGACCCGGTATAGAAGCGCATGCCGATCGCCGCGACGTGCGGGTCCAACTCGCGCGCAGGCGGCGTGAGATCGCTGCATAGCCTGCCCTTGAATTCGGGGTCCGGGATGTCCTTGCCGTGGCAGTAGGGAAACCCGAAGTGGAACCCCTTCTTCGGAGCATGGTTCAACTCGTCCGGCGGCCGGTCGTTGCCCATCATGTCGCGGCCGTTCTCCGTGAACCAGAGCTCCTTGGTCTCCGGGTGCCAGTCGAAGCCGACCGTATTGCGGATGCCGCTGGCGAAGATCTCCCGGCCGGAGCCGTCCGGCTTCATCCGCGTGATCGTGGCGAAGATCGGGCGCTCCTTCTCCTCGTTGCAGACGTTGCAGGGTGCCCCGACCGGCACGTAGAGCCAGCCGTCCGGGCCGAAAGCGATGAACTTCCAGCCGTGGTGCTTCTCCGTCGGGAAATCGTCAGAGACCACCACCGGCTTCGGCGGATTCTGCAGCTTGCCGTCGATGCCGTCGTAGCGCAGGACCCTGGAGACCGCAGCCACGTAGAGGGAGCCGTCGTGGAATGCGAGACCGCTCGGCATGGTCAGGCCGCTGGCGATGGTATGGACCTTCTTGTCCTTCACGGCGTAGACCTTGCCCTCGCTGCGCGAGCCCACGTAGAGGACGCCGTTGGGCGACAGCGCTATCTGGCGGGCGTTCGGCACGTTGTCGGCGTAGACCTCGATGGCGAAGCCGGGGGGCAGGCGGATCTCTCCGAGTGGCAGCTTCTCCTCGCTTCTCGCGGGAGAGCAGGAGAGGCTCAGGGCGACAGCCAGCGCGGTGCACAGGATGATTCGGGACTTCATCAGGCGGGCCTCCTTCCTCGCATCCGCTTGAAGTCTACCCCGATCCCGGGCTTGGGCTAGACTGGTGACCCTATGAGTCTTACTCCCGAGCTCGTCGCCGACATCCTGGTGCGCCAGGCCTACATCACCGCGGACCAGGGAGAGACCATCAAGCAGGAGGCGCGCCTGATCCCTGCCCGGGTGCGCTCGGCGAGCGCCTACGAGCAGAAGTCCCTGGCCTACGAGATCATCACCCGCCTGCGCCTGCCCAACCAGAAAGACTCCGGCGCGCCGCTCGCGGACCTCGAGATCGCCCAGGCCATCGCCTCGGACGCCAAGCTGGATCACGTCCGCATCGACACCCTGAGCCTGAACGCGGACCTGATCGAATCCAAGATGTCGCGGCCATTCGCCAAGCGGCACCGGATGATCCCTCTCGAGATGGTCAACGGCCGGCTGCGGCTGGCCTGCGCCAACCCCTACGACATGGAGGGGATCGACTCCTTCAAGCGCATCGCCGGCCGCGATCTCGAGCTCGTGGTGGCCTCCGAGCCCGAGCTCCTGAAGGCCCTCACCGAGTTCTACGGCCTGCGCCACTCGGTCAAGAAGGCCGAGCGGGACCTGACCTCCGGCATCGACCTCGGCAACCTCGAGCAGCTCGTCCGCATGAAGAGCGAGAACGAGATCGAGTCGAGCGACCAGCACGTGGTCAACGCCGTCGAGTTCATGCTCCAGCACTCCTTCGATAGCCGGGCGAGCGACATCCATGTCGAGCCCAAGCGCGACCGCAGCCTGATCCGCTTCCGCATCGACGGCGTGCTGCACGACATCCAGAGCATGCCGAAGATCGTGCACGCCGCGGTGGTGTCGCGGATCAAGACCATGGCGCGCCTGGACATCGCCGAGAAGCGGCGTCCGCAGGATGGCCGGGTCAAGACCACGCGCGGCGGCCGCGAGGTCGAGCTGCGCGTCGCCACCCTGCCCGTGGCGTTCGGGGAGAAGGTGGTCATGCGTATCTTCGACCCGCAGGTTCTGATGCAGGACCTCACCTCGCTCGGCTTCTACCCGGACGAGATGCAGGTCTTCAACGACTACATCAGCCGTCCGCACGGCATCGTCCTGGTGACCGGCCCCACCGGCTCGGGCAAGACGACCACGCTCTACTCGGCGCTCCGGGTGATCGCCACCCGCGAGATCAACGTGACCACGATCGAAGACCCGATCGAAATGGTTTACGAGGATTTCAATCAGACGGCGGTCCAGACCAAGATCGGCGTGACTTTCGCAAACGCGCTGCGGCACATCCTGCGGCAGGACCCGGATGTGATCATGGTGGGAGAGATCCGCGACGGCGAGACCGCGCAGTACTCGATCCAGGCGGCGCTGACCGGTCACCTGGTCTTCTCCACCCTGCACACGAACGATGCCGCCTCCTCGATCTCGCGCCTGGCGGACCTGGGGATCGAGCGCTTCCTGATCAGTTCGACCCTGGTAGGCTCCATGGCGCAGCGCCTCCTGCGCAGGATCTGTCCGCACTGCGCGGCCGAGCGTTACCTGACTGCCGAGGAAGTGGCGACCCTGCGCCTCTCTGTGCCGCCGGGGAAGCGGGTCAAGGTCAAGGAAGGCGAAGGCTGCTTCGAATGCCGCGGCACGGGCTACCTCGGCCGCACGGGAATCTTCGAGATGCTGCCCGTCGATGACGCGATCAAAAACCTGATCATTACGGGAGCCGGCGCCGGCGAGATCAAGCGCGAGGCCACGAAGAACGGCATGCGCACCCTGCGGCAGTCGGCTCTCCGCAAGCTGGCCGAAGGCCTCACCACTTTTGAAGAGGTGGTGCGGGTCACGGGGCTGTAAAGGACGTCAAGGACCCCACCCTGACGACCTCGCCCTCAACCCGGATAGCAACATCCAGGAATCCCGGGATGAGATCAATCTGAGTCATGGCATGCCCGCTCAACGGGAGCGTGGCAAAGGCACCAGAGCCGGCGAGCGCGAAGAGCAGCAAAAGCTGATCAGCCAGGTGCTCGCCTACCGGCACGCCAGCATCCAGGTAATGCTGCATCTCCTGCACGGCCCGGCTCGCCACCTGCTCGGCGGGCACGCCCCGCTGGCCAAACCCGACGAAGACCTCGGTCAACGCATCGCTCTCAACTGAGAGCAATACCGCGTTGCCTGGACCGGGAGTGTCCACCTCCCGGACCTCCAGGGAATCCCACTCTGCCAGCCGGGCCGCCTCGGCGATCTCCCGCTCTCCAATGTGGCGAGGCAGCCGCGACACCAGCGCCGTGGCTTGCCGACGGCGGATCTCCCCGCGCTGCAGCAGTTCGAAGCCGGTGAGCCGCTCGGCCGGCTCGATGCTCACGACGATCCGTCCGCCGCCCGCCGGATAGAAACCGGCCCGATCGAGCTCCGCGTGGACCCTCGGTCCCATGCGGTTCACGAGAGGGAGGTAGGTGCGCTCCAGGAACTCGAAAGGCGGGGCCATGGGATTGTGCGTGCCCCCTTCCAGCACCAGAAGCGAGGGTTGGGAAGCACATAAGAGCGCGGGCAGAATGGTTTGCAGCACGAGCGTGGTGCTCCCCGCGCTCCCCACGGACAGCTCGTGCTCGCCCGGCTTCACCTCGCCTGGGATAAAGGCGAGCGTTGACGAGCCAATCTCGGCCCCGGTGACCTGGGCTCCGCCGATTCGGGCCGCGGCCTGAACAGCAACGAGATGCTGGCGCATCAATCCCGGCTTCGGCCGCCGGGCGCGGACGTTGCGGATCCGGACCGGCGTGCCGGTCACCATGGAAAGAGCAAGGGAAGTGCGGAGGATCTGGCCCCCACCCTCCCCTTCCGAGCCGTCGAGCTCCAGCATGGGGGCGAGCTTACAAGATCTATTTGAGGGCACGCCGGAGCAAAGCCTCGAACTCCTCCACCCGCTGCGGCTCCCCCAGAATTCGGGCAAACTCGGAGACGAGCCCCCGTATCTTTTCGAGATCCATGCCTTTTCCGTGGAGCACGAAAAGCCGTTCGATGTCCGAGCGATCCTGGTCTCGCCAAGCTAGCGCCTTGTAGATCACCAGATCCTCGGGTAATGCGACAGGAACCTGGACTCCTGCGAACTCCACCGGAGTCGCGTTTTCCAGAGCTTCTCTCTCAAAGGGAAGCCATGCGATGCTGACCTCCATCGGAGTCCCTGTAGGGTCATGCCGGAGGAGTAGAACTTGGCGCTCGCGCGCGAACTCCAACGCATCCCGTACCCGAGGCACGATGCCCTGCTTGGCCAGGATTTCGAAGAGATCCAGAAGCTCGACGTCGGCCCCCCAGATCGTGGCATCCACATCCACCGTCAGGCGAGGAACCCCGCGAGCAATGACTGCCATACCGCCGATGATCATTCCAGGAGCTCGAAGCTGCCGCAGAGCGCCAGCCAGCGCTGCAACGGCGTCGAGGAGAACCCGGTCGGAGGGGACGGTCACGGCTTGCCGAACGCCAACCGCACCTTGGCCCACCGCTGCCGGACGAGTTCCTCCTCCCGAAGGTCTACCTCGCTCTTCGGGACGGGCCAGCCGTGGAGGTGACCGGCGAGCGCAACGAGGGCCAGGGCGCTTTCGATGGCTGCGGAGGGATTCGGGCCGGCCTGCCTGAGCTCGGAGCGCTCCCGGTCCTCCGCGGCTCGGCGTGACTCGACCCAGGCGATCAGATCTGAAGGCTGCATGGGGGCCATTATAGCGGGCTCCGCCTCCCAACCCGCGGCTTGATACACAACACCCGCGGGTTGAAGCCCTGAACCCGGCGGTTGAGACACGGTACCCACGGGTTGTGTCACAAAACCCGCGGGTTGCGTTACAAAACCCGCCGGTTGAGACGCAAAACTCCTGGGTTGGGACGCGCAGCTCACGGGGTGGAAGGAGGAAGCCGCGGGTTTTCCGTCTCTACCCGCGAGCGTAGCGTCTCAACCCGCTTCGCCTATGTATCAGGAAGCCTGGTTGGTGAAGTACTCGACGACCAGATCCCTTGCTCGCTGCACATCCTGTCTCGGTTCGGCGATGCGGCCGAAGAGCGTGCGGTAGGTCGCCCTCAGCGTCTCCAGGTCCTGCTGTTCCAGGAGCTTGACCAGGCCGTCGAGGGCCCGCTGGGAGGCGGCGGGATGGATGCGGGCCTCGGATTCGCGCTCCAAGAGGACCATGGCGAAGATCAGCGGCTCGGGCAGCTCGGCGAAAGCAGCCTCTGGCGGAGGAGGCGCCTCCGAGGGCGATACCGGCTCCGGGGCCGGCCTGGCCTCCAGGACGATCGTGTCGTCCAGATTCTTCGGCAGGCTGGTCGGCGTGCCCCGCCTTTCGAAGAACGGCAGCGAGCGCACCTGGTTCGCGAAGCGCGAGAAGAGCCCCACCAGCTCCTTTTCCGAGGAGAAGTTGCCGACCAGCCGCGCATCCCGGCCGATCTCCAGACGCTGCGTCTCCTGGAACACCACGTGCGCCCGGGCGCCGTCTTCCAGGTGCAGCGAGCGCGCGTTCACCTTCCAGGCGGTCAGGTGACCCTGCACGTAGCAGGTGTGCGCGCAACGCACGGTCGCCGCCTCCACCTCGACCCCGCGGTCGATCCGGATGGAGCCGCCGAGCGATTCCAGTGTGCCGTATTTGCCCGAGTTCTGGACCACGACGTTCCCCGGCGCATGGATCGAAAGCAGACCGTCGGGGTCCACCTCGATGCGGGTCCCGCGGGGAATGATCAGAGTGGGAGCGGCTTCGTCCACGTTGGCTCGGCTCATGAAACCTACTTTCCTACGACAGCCGGCAGCGGCTCGTAACCTTGCAACTCGGGCGCGCTCCGCGCCTGGGCCAGCAGGCGCTCCTCGTTGGGCCAGCGGTGATCCAGGATGTAGATCAGCGGATCGGCCGGCACCCACCGGCCATCCTCCGTCCGGCGCCGGACCTCGTAATGGACGTGCGGGCTCGTGCTCCATCCCGTGTTGCCCACCGTGCCCAGCACATCCCCCTGGCGGATCTTCTGCCCGGCCCGGACACGCACCTCGTCGCAGTGCCCGAACAGGGTCACGAAACGGTCGCCGTTGCGCACGATCACCAGCTTGCCGAAGCGCCACCAGCCCACGCTCCGCGACACCTGATACTCCCCGGCGAAGACGACTATGCCGTCGGCCGGAGAGCGGATCGGCAGTCCCTGCGGCGCCGCCAGGTCGAGCCCGGCGTGAAGCTCGAATTCCTTGGTGAAGGGGCTGCGCCGCCGGCCGAAGGTGCTCGTCAGGACGAAGTCGCCGTCGCGCAGGGGGCAGACCGACGGCGTGCTCCTCACCTGCTCCTGGTTGGCCTGCTCGTAGGCCCGCACCTCGCGCAAGTGAGCATCCACGGTGCCCAGGCGCTGGCCGATGCGCGCCTGGAGACGGCTGCCCTGCTGGATTGTCCCGGAGTAGATCGAGTCGGGCGCCTCCTGCAACGGAAAACGGCGGGGCGGCGCCATTGCCGGCGGCAGGCCGTAGGCGAGAAGGATCTTGTTCATGCGCAGGTGCAGGCCGTCCGTCCGTTGCTCCACCTGCGCTAGGCGGCTCACCAGATCCTGCAGCCGTTCCCCCTGCTGCGAGCGCTCCGCCACCAGGGAGGAGTACTCATGGCGATGGAGGACCCTTCCGATCACCGCGGGCGCCGACCAGAGGCCGAGGGCGAGGAAGGCCATGTAGGCGAGCACCGGGATTGACCAGAGGGTCACCTGCCGCCGCGAGAGGAACAGGTAGCGCACCCGGCGCCGGATGTTGCCCGGATGGATCTGGACTTCCAGGCTCCACGCCTCAGGGGTGCCTTCGGGCCGGGACGGGAGCCGGAACCACTTCATGGAGGGTCAGCTTACCGGCGCCAGGATGGAAGAGGGAAGGTGGATCGGGTTCAGCCGGTCGATCTCCGCCTCGCTGGCGTGGTGGGCCACCGCGCCTTGCAGCGCCTCATGGATCGAGGGCCCGCCGGCCACCACGTTGCCCCCGCGGAAGTAATGGCCGCTGCCGTCGAGGTCGGTGACAACGCCGCCGGCCTCCTGGATCAGCAGCACGCCGGCGCCCAGATCCCAGGGGGAAAGCCGGAACTCGAAGAAGCCGTCGTAGACCCCGGCGGCCGTGTAGGCCAGGTCGAGCGCGGCCGAGCCGCAGCGGCGGATGGCCTTGGCCTGCTGGAAGACTTCGCGGAAGACGGCGAGGTAGAGGTCCAGGGTGGGCAGCGCCCGGAACGGGTAGCCGGTGGCGAGGAACGCGCCGCCCAGGCCCTCGTGCCCCGAGACTTTCATGGGCTCGCCGTTCCAGAATGCGCCGCCGCCGCGCGTGGCCGTGAAGACGTTGCCTCCCTCGGGATCGATGATGACCCCGGCGAGCACCTCGTCGCCCCTGCGGCATGCCACGGAGCAGCAGTAGACGGGCAGGCCCTGGAGGAAGTTGGTGGTCCCGTCCAGCGGATCGATCAGCCACTGGTGGTCGCCTTCGCCCTCGCCGGCCCCGCTCCCCTCCTCGGCCAGGATGCGATGGTCCGGGAAGCGGCGGCGGATCTCGGCCAGGACGGCGGCCTCGCTCTCGTGGTCGGCCTGGGTGACGAAATCGTTCGTCCCCTTGCGATCGATCGTGAGCCCCTCGAAGCGGAAGTACCGCTTGATCACATCGGCCCCGGCCCGCGCCGCCGCAAGGGCTGTTTCGAGCAAGTCGTCGTACATAGGGCGCTTATTATGCCAGCTTTGCGCCAGCAGGCCTTCCTACGGCAGCTCTATCCCCTCCGCCCCCGGCCCCAGCGTGATCGATTGCGGCAGGTGAGTGCCCTCCACCCAGACGATCCACTGCGACTCCAGCTCGTCGCGCAGGTCGGCCACCGCGGCGCGGAGCTTGGAGACGGTCGATACGTCCTCGATCTTCCCCCAGTCTGAGGCCGCGGCGTCCGTCTTCACCACCGACCAGACGAACAGGGGCACCCGGACCGAGCTCAGGTACTGGCGGACCGTGGCCGGATCGCAGAGGCTCACATCCTCCGGGGCCGCGCCCATGACCACCACCACGGCCCGGGGCCGGCTGCCTGACAGGGCCTGGACGCCGGCCACCGCCACGGCATCGGCCAGCCGCTGTTTACCGGGCGGCCCGCCCGGCACCATCAGGCGGGTCAAGAGCCAGTGCATGCCTCCATCCTGGAGCGTGAAGGGGCGGGACCAGTCGAACAGCTCCGCCCGCTGGCCCGACGCGGAGTACGACCGCGGCACCGGATAGATGAAGCGGACCTCGTCCTCCTTGCGCAGCCCGATCTCGTAGCGCAGGTAGTCGTCCTGGATGCTCAGCCTGCTGTTCATTCCCTGCCCCTGCACCGTGCGCTTCTTCTTGCTCTCGCCGAGGCGGCCGAGCGCCGCGCTGACACCCAGCTCCCTCACCACGAACACCTCCGCCGGAGCCTTTTCCACGGCCGCCACGGTCAATGGCTTTCCGCCAGCGAGAAGCCGGCCCTGCAACGAGGCTGCCGTGAGCTTCCCCCGGCGGGCCCGCACCGGGACCGCCGTCAGGTCGGTGGACACCTCCGAGCCGTACTTGCCGCCGAAGACCGCATCCCTGCGCGCCACCACGTTCGAGGGGAACTGGAGCTCGGCGCTCAGGACGTGAGCACTCTCGGGATCGTAGGCCGGCAGAGCCGCCTTGCCATCGGGTCCCAGGGTCAGCGGCCGGCCGTCGAGGGTGAGGTCGATCGACGTCGGCTGCGCGCCGGTGCGGCTCTGCCAGGTGAGCCAGGCCTTGGAAGGGTTGCCCGCCCCTTCGAGCAGGATGTCCACCTCGGCCGGCGGCCGAGGGAGGTTGATCCACTGGCGCGTCCGCGCCACCTCCCGGCCGTCGGCGTCGAGGGCACGAGCCACCAGCTCATGCGGGACGAGCGTGCTCCCGAAATCGATCTGCCCCTTCCAGGGAGGCTTCTCGATCCGCCCGGCGACCGTACCGTCGAGCACCAGCTCCACGGCGGCGACGGGACCTTCGACGGCCAGCTCCACCGGGTTGGAGCCCAGGATCAAACCGAGGAAAAGGGTGACGAATGCGATCTGCATGGAGACCATTCTACGGCCTCCCTCAGGGGACGGTGCAGCGAGGATCTAGCCGGCGAGGGGGACGGGTACACCGGTGCCGGAGCCGAAGTATTCGCGGGAGTTGGCGCCCGGGAGGGCGAAGCCGTTGATCGCGATGCGCCGGGGGGCGGAGCCGCGGTTCTCCTCGCTGCGGTGCACGGTGTAGGGGCCGAAGAAGGCGGCGCTTCCCGCCGCGAGGAGCGCCGGGATTCCAGGCTGGCCCTTGAAGCGGCTCCGCACCGCGGCGGGATCGAGGTGCCCGCTCCGGTTGGTGCGCGGGTAGAAAATGAGGGGGCCGTTCTCGGGCGTGGTGTCGTCGATCGCGACCACCGTCTGGATGTAGCTGCCGCGGCCGTCGACGTCCCGCCACTCGGGGGTGCCGTAGCGCCGGTGCTCGCTGTCCTGGTGGGGCTCGAACTCCAGGCCGTCGTTCGGATACTTGGCGTGGAGCTGGTTGAGGAGGTGGACCGCCTTGTCCGAATCGAAGAGCTGGCCGACGATTGCGGTCAGCCGCGGGTCCCGGGCGTTCGCGATGAACGCCGGCTCGCATCCGCCCGCCCAGACCACCCGCAGCAAACGGCGGCTTCCAAAAACAAACTGGCTGCCGCAGTGCTCGATCTTGGTCTCTCCCTCGATATCGGAGAGGTCCGCGGCAATCTCGCTTCCCAGGGCGCGCAGCCGCTCCGCGGCTTCTCCAAGCGCCACGACCTCGTCGGGCGAGAACAGCTTCTCTACGATGAGGAAGCCTTCGTCATAAAACCGCCGAATCTCGGCTTGGGACAGCTCTCGCAACATATAGATGCCTCAGTATAGCAAACGCCCCAAACTGCAGGTAGATTCCCGAAAGGGGGTTGACCCTCACGCAACGTGAGGCTGTACCTTGACGATCGTGGCCGCAGAAAGGAGCCGAGGCGATGCGCTTGTGGAAGGTGGGAGAGCTGGCGAAGCAGACGGGCCTGACGGTCCGCGCGCTGCACCACTACGACGAGATCGGGCTGCTCACGCCGTCTCAGCGGAGCGCCTCCGGTTACCGGCTCTACGACGGGGAGGACATCGCCCGGCTGCTGCAGATCCTGTCCCTGCGGCAGCTCGGGTTCTCCCTCGACGAGATCCGGGACAGCCTGGCGAAGCCCGATCTCTCGCTCCCACGCGTCCTCGAGCTCCACATCGGGCGTCTCCGGGACGGAATCGTGCTGCAGCGCAAGCTGTGCAGCCGGTTGGAGTCGGTGGCGGAGCGGCTGCGCTCGTCGGAGGTGGTCTCCGTCGAGGAATTTCTGGAAACCATGGAGATAATGAACATGTTCGAGAAGTACTACACCCAGGAGCAGCTCCAGCAGTTGGAGGAGCGCAAGAAGGTGCTCGGCGAAGAGCACATCCGCGAGGTCGAGCAGGAATGGCCGCAGCTCATCGCGCAGGTCCGCGAGGAGATGGCCAAGGGCACGGACCCGGCGAGCGAGACCATGCAGCGCCTCTCCAAGCGCTGGATGGAGCTGGTGCAGGAGTTCACCGGCGGCGACCCGGGGATCACCCAGTCGCTCAAGAACCTGTACCAGGGCGAGCCGTCCGTGCAGCAGCGCAACGGCCTCGACCCCGGCATCTTCGCCTACGTTCAGCAGGCCGTCGCGGCCTCCCGCAAGTAGAAGAACACGGACGAGCACGGACCGACACGGACCACCACGGACCACCACGGACAAGCAGGATCGTCCGTGCGTGTCCGTGAACGTCCGTGCTCGTCCGTGCGGCCTATACTCCCGTGAGCGGCTCGCAGGAGCACTGCACGGTCGTCTGGTTCTCGCATTCGAGGTCAGGCTGGCACGAGCTCAATTCTCCGGCGACGGAGCAGCCATGATAGGCCTTCTTCCCGGCGCAGGCGAAATCGCTGCAGTCACCGCAGACGAGTATCCTCGACTCCGGCTTTGGCGTGAGCTCCGGCAAGGTCGGCGTAGCCGCCGAGGTCATGGGCGCGCACGATGAGGCAGATGTCGAGGTCAGAAAGAGAGGAAGGGCGGTAGCGGAGAGGTCTTCAGCCACGCTCGGGGAGCCGGCGAGCACGAACGCGGCCAACAGGAACAGCAGGAATCCCTTGCTCATCATCGATCCTCCTGGGGCGTCAGCCCCTTTATACAATCTGGTGCCGGCCGAGCTTATAGCGTGACATTGAATATTGAACAAAGAGGCGGCGACGGTTCGGAAGGCCGGCGCCGCCCGGATCGTGGGGACCCGCCGGGTCATTGCTCTGCGTCCATTGGACGACGCAGAGATTTTCCATGTCGCAGAAAAACTTTTGCTGCGACATAGAAACTTCCATTGTCGCACAACGCGGCGCTCTGCGACATCGAACGTCCTACTTCGCATCCCGAAGGAGAGCTTGCACGTCGAAAGACAGTTCGATGGCATTGAACTTTGTCTCCTGGGCGATCTTCTCCTTCGAGCCGCCTCTCCGGCTTTGCTTGAAGCGATAGGGAGTCGGAGCGGTGCCGCCCCAGAGCGCGTCGCTGGAAAACAACAAGCAAGGATCGGTCGACTTGCTGAGCGCATTGTAAGTACCGTTGAGAAAGCCGCTGCGGGACAAGAAATACGTGACGCGCGGGTCCGTGATGAGCGATGCGCTCTCCTGGATGTCGTGCTCCGTATTCTCCTCAGATCTGGACGGCTCCCACACCACGAACAGGCGAAGGTTTGGATCGTCGATCGCATTCAGCACATACCTCTCGATCAGGCGCAAGGTCGTCCTCGAGAACAGAGAGGAAGGCGAGAGAGCTACCACGATTCGTGGATGACCGAGATGACTGTTGAATGCAGTCCGCAGCTCCGAGCCGTCGATCGAGAGATCCTGGAGCTTGACCTCTGTTCCAGGACGAGGATTGCGGCGTTCGAGGGTGAACGGCACGCTGCTGGTGCCCTCGACCATCTTGCCCGCGATGCTCCGTCCGTCGGCGGCGATTTCTCCCTCAAACGACGTGACGATGCCGTTCTCGTCCTTGACCTGAAACGAGAGATGAGCCCCCTCGCGAGAGAAGCTCTGAATCGTATATCGCTGGGTCTGCTGCAATGGGAACCAGAGCTCGCCTTGCGTCTCTTTTCCGGGATCGCCGGTGATCTCCGTAATGACATCGACCTCCGACTCTCCAGGCGAAACGACGATCGCTCCCTCCCAATGACCGGCGAGATTCGCCGGCTGGGCGAGGAGTGGCTGAGCCACGATCCAAAGGACGAAGAGAGCGGCGATATCTCTGATCTTCATTTTCTGCCTCCTGGCTCCTAGAGCCCTGCATTCACTCCATGAAAGTTTTGGGGCATTTCCCAAGACCCGAGAAGAACCTCGATCTCAGCCCGGTCACTCGCGTCGGGGCGGAGCTCGAGATATCTCATGAGATCGCGGCGGGCCTCCTGATTCCGGCCCAGTGAGGAGAGCGCCGCGGACCGGTTCTGATACAGGTCGGCCTCATCGGGAGCGAGCGAGATCGCGCTGTCGAGGTCCGCTAGGGAATCGACCCTGTTCCCGTCTTCGTAGAACAAGACCGCCCGCGCAGCGTGCGCCTGCCAACAGGCCGTATCCAGAGCGAGGGTCGTGCTGTATCCCTCGATGGCTTCGGACAGCCTTCCGAGCGCCTCCAAGGCCTGAGACCGTCCGAGATAGGCCGTTGCCTGATCAGGTTGAAGGTCCAGGGAGCGGGAGTAGGCGGCGAGGGCCTCCTCCATGCGTCCCAGCAAGCGGTAGCAGTGGCCGAGATTGGACCAGACCTCGAAGTAGGGCGGGCTGAGCTCGATGGCCTGTCGATAGTCGAGCTCGGCCTCCTCGAGCCTGCCCAGCTTCAGAAAAAGGTTTCCTCGTTCGTTGTAGTACTCGGAATAGTTGGGGTCCATCTTCATGGCTGCCGAGTAGAAGCGGATGGCTTCGCCAGGTTCGCCTGTCTGGGCATACACCTGCGCGATGTTGTAGAGCAGGACGGACCGGTGCAGCCGGTGCTGATCGGGGCTGAGATTCTTCTCAAGGAGCTCGATGCCCTCGCGGCAAAGGTCCAGCGCCTCCTCGAACCGGCCCTGAAAGCTGCGGATCATGGCAAGGCCGTTCCGGTTGAAGACGAAATGGAAGCAGCGCTCGTCATCGGCGAGGGTCGACTTGTCCATGTACTCCAGACCTTGATCGAGGTAGGACTCACCCGCGAGGAAATCGCGCGGAGAAAAAATCCGCGCATGGAGCATGGCCATGAGATAACAGAGGCGGATCCGCATCGGAGCTTCCGCCGGATCTCCTCTGTCCTCGAGAACGTCCTCCTCAGCTAAGCGGTAAGCGGCCTGGGCAGCCCCCGTCGCGACATAGCACATGAAGAGCTTGAAGAAGATCCCCCAACAGAGGTTTCCTCGTGACGGGCCTTCGGGCATGGACTTGATGATCTCGCGCGCAGCCTCGCCGTAGCGGATCGCGTCCTGATAGAGACCAAGGGTGTTGAAGCAGCGCAATGCCTCGTACTTCCATCGGAGCACCTTGTCCTTCCGTCCACAGACCTGCCACAGGAAAATCAGTCGAGGAAGCCCGGCGGTATTCCGGAGTAGATCATCACCCATGTCCTCCTCCATCGCCTCGGCCTCCCGCCGAGCGTCGTCTTGATCCAGGCGATGAAGGTCGCCGGGCTCAACCCTCAAGAGGCAAGAAAGAGGGTGGCATGGCAAGACCGGGTCCACGTCGAGCTCCGCTCCTGCTTCGGAAGGCAAGGCGACGATCACCAAGCGGAGTTGTGATCCGGCCCTCCGCATCAGCTCCCGAAAAAAGCATCGCCCCATGTGGCTCGCGCGGTCAAAGTCAGCGCAGACCAGCACCCGCACTCGATCAGGGGACTTCTGGCTCCAGAGCTCGATCAAGAGATCGATGAGGCCATGGACGATACGCATGGCACGATCCGCAGGATAGTTCCGAACCCTCTCCTCGTTGGCGGATGTATCAGTCAGCGTCGGATTACGAATGTTCAGGAAGCCCAGGAGCTCGGGCAAAACGTGGACCAGGTCGTAATCATGCTTCTCGAAGAGCCGCGGGGCTTCTGCGCGAATGGAGCCGACGAGCGAGCTGAAGAGATCGCGTACGCCGGCCCAGGGACCACCTTCGTCGAAGCTGCAGCGAAGGATCCAGGACCGGCCTCCCTCGGAGGAGAGAGGCCTCAGCCATTCAAGGATATCGATCGCCGGCTCCGCTCCCGGGTTCGGGACGAGCACGGCCCCTACTTTTTCCGCCAGCGCAGCAGTTGTGTCATTCATGCGGTTCTCCTCTTCATCAGGCTCACCAGCCAGAGGGAAAGGCCCAGCAGGAGGGGCGTGAGATTCAGGACGGTTACCAGCAGCGAGTCCACGAAGCCATAGAGGTCCACGGCATACCCGCGCTGGAGGGCCGATACGACATTCGACAGATAGCGGCTCATCACTGGCAGCGTAATTAGAAATAATGAGACAAAGGCCACGGCTCGCCCGAGCAGCCATAACAATGAGTAGGCTCGGACGACACGCATCTCGCGAGCGGGTATGTGACCCTGGTCATTGGCCGTGGTTGAATTGAACAGCTTGGAAGCAAGGTTGTGAAGGAACGTCTGGGTATCCTTCATCAGGCTCTTGCAGCCGAAGAGATTGGCAAATACGTAGTAGAAGTCCGTGCGAACGAAGAAGAAGCACTGCCATAGCAGCCTCATCATGTACATGAAGACCGCCGCGCGGCCGATCTCGACCACGCTTGACGGGAGCAGGAACAGGTTCCTGCCGCTGGCAAAGAGCACGAGCACGATGAGGGAGGCAGACACCAGATCGACGATCGGCCCAGCCAGAATCGGCAGATAGCGCTTGGCTTTGGGTAGAGCCCAGAGGCCCGTGAGGTCTGTTTCGGCGACCAGCACCCAGAGTCGATTGCTGATGCCGATCTTCGAGCTTACCCCAACCGCCCTCGCAGCCAGGAGGTGCCCGAATTCATGGACAAAGATCGTCGAGTAAGCGAGGAAGGCGAACATGAGCAGCTTCAGCGATCCGTGGTGCTCAAAGACAAGGCTGTGGCTGCCCGGGATCAGAGCGGGCTGAACGATGCAGACAGCCACCGCCGCAACGAAGATCGCCGAGTAGACTGACAAGGCAGCCGATCCGAAGAACAGCCGCGCCGTCTCAGGAGAGATGTTCGTGAAGTGGTAGCGCACGTTTTGCGGAGCAATCCCGCTGGCGCCGTGGTCCCAGGAACCTTGAGCAGAATCCCTGTGCCGGACAAAACCCTTCTGTTCGAGGATATCGAGGAGGTCGGCGACATCGGGCCTTACGCCGTGAGCTCTTTCAAAGTTATCCTGAACCTCTCCGATGCTCCTGCCTTGTGCCAGCTCGGAAAGAATGTCGACGGCATCGCTGGGGAGGGCAAGAAACGTATTCGTCTCTGGACGTCCAATGATGACGTCGTCGCCATCCGGTTGATGAGTAAACTCGAAGACCTCGACCACTTCTTCCTGTGCGTAGGACACGTTTCTCTCTCCATCTTGTGAACGAGCTCGGTGAGGGGGCCACCAGCAATGCGGCCGGTGGCCCCCCTGATCTCGCTAGCAACAGATCGGGCCACAACCGAAACGGCAGCAGCAATCGCAACCGTAGAGAGCCGCCGTGGTCTTCAACGTCTCCACTTCCCGAACGACGAATCGCTTCATTTTTGTCACCTCCTTCCGTCTAGCGTTCCGCGACAGGTTGTGCCGTGATGTAGAACAGATCCATAACTTCAAGCCTCATGGTCAGCCCGTGACAGTCCGTTCAGTCCGCCCCTTGCGATCACCATGAATGTTGGACGCAGTGAGCATGCTTCCGCTCTTCGCCGTGCCTGCCACCAGAGAGACGTCTCTCCATACTCTGAAACCGTTGAGAGGGTTGCTCTAAGAGTAGCTCCATGGCTAGTACAGAGTAAGGGAGAGCTGGCCAAGCTGGATTGATACCCACTCTTGACTCCTCCTCTTGATAGGAGATCTTGACGGAATGCCTTGACGTTTTCTCTCGGCAGGCTTCGCGACTGTCCACTGATCAAGTATCAGTCTTATTGACAACTTGACGGCGGGCAGCCAAAGTGACGTTGGAAGGCCCGGCAGAAGGTCTCCTGGTGCTCGTATCCAACTGCCATAGCAATCAAATAAACCTCAAAGCGACGGTCCCGGAGCAGCCGTAAGGCGCCTTCCAAGCGTAACGCTTCGATGTATTCCCGGATCCCCACGCCTAACGTAGTCCGAAAGCGGGCCGAGATGTTGTTGTTCCGGATCCGGCAGTTGCTCCTGGCGGAGCTTACATTGAGAGTGGAGTCGAAGAGGTTACCGTGTATGAAATCCAGGAGTGCCGCGATCTCTCGTGGCAGGTAAGCTGTGTCGGGCCGCTCTTGGGTCAGAAGGAGATCTAACTCCCTGCGCATCTGCTCCTGCTTCTTAATCAGCATGGCTGATTTATTCTCAATCATGAAGCACTCCTTCGAAGAGCTGCCAAACGGCACACTCAAAGATAAGGGTGCCCTCGCCGATAGAAATGTGACAAAGTTTTAAAATTACATGGGCCGATCGCGGCAAAGGGCGGCAGGCGGTCGGAAACCGTCGCCGCCCTTTGTTCAATCAGGAGAGCTCAGTTGGCCGGGACCCAGCCGTTGGGATAGCTGCAGGTCTTCTTGCCGCCGTCGAGCGTGCAGGAGTAGCTGGTGTTCGGACCGCAGGGCACCTGGGAGCACGAGGTGGCCGGGTAGCCGAGCTGATAGCCCGAGGAGGTCTTCGCCTCGCAGGTGTTGCAGCCGCCGCACCACTGCCGCTCGCAGCCGAGGGGAGCCCACTCGAAGTCCGGGCCGCTGAACCAGCCCGGGATGAGCGGGTGCTGGCGGCCGTAGATCATCCGCCCCGTCCCATCCGAGAAGCCGGCCTTGTTCACCCCCGCCTTGCAGGTGTCGCAGCCGTCGGCGTCGTACGTGCACTCGGTGCTCGACGGGTGATTCCAGTCGTAGTCCTGGTCGAACTCCAGCATGTTCTCGTCGACGATGCCGGGCACGCCGGAGTGCCAGACAGGCGTCCAGAAGCCCTCGTCGGAGATCCAGAAGTGCGTCTGGCCCCGCGGGTGGCCGTAAACGGTCATGTCGCTGGCGTCGAACGGATCGTGGGGACCGGCAAGGTCGTTGCTCTGCGTCCAATAGTTGTTGCTGTTCTGGTCGACGGACATGACGTAGCCGACGTTCGAGTAGGCCATGACGTACCACAGGTAGTCATCCATGGAGGCAAAGATCCGGTTGCCGTCGCCACCGCATTGACCGGCGTTCCCGAGGATCGCGTACAGGCCGTCCACGTGGTCGAGCGGCGTCTTGCCGTCCGCGAGATAGGAGACCTGAAGGCGATGGGTCAGGGTGATGAAGGCGCCCTTGGCCTCGCAGTTGAGGTTCGCCCAGGCCTGGCAGACGTTGGACTGGCCGTTGCGGGCGGCCCAGTCGTTGAAGAGGCGGTTGCGGTTCGCGTCCAGCGTGTTGCTGTAGGGGGTGTTGTCGAACCGCCCGCGGTAGCGCGGGTCGGTGATGAAGTCCTCGATCACCTGGTTGTAGCCGGCATCCGGGATGCCGTTGTTCAGATAGGTCAGGAGCGTATCCGTGGCGGGCCGCTGCACCTTCCAATATCGGCGGTAGGCGGCGTTCACGAAGGCCTCGTTGTAATCGGCGGTATTGCGGACGCTGGCATCCAGACGGCGCCGTCCCTGAGGGTCCTGGCTCTGCTCGAGGTTGATGAAGTCGTCCGAGAAGAAGAACGCCCGCGCCACGTCGACCCGCTTGCGGGCGACGCAGGACGGCTCGCCGTTGCACTGCGTGATCTCGCCGGTCCAGAACGCCTCGCCGGAAGCATCCGCGGGACGCTCCAGGAAGTCGAGATAGTGCTGCCGCACGAAGAAGCCGGCGTCGTCGATCTGGTCGGCCATGGCAGGGGCTGCGGCGAGGGCCGCGAACGAGAGCAGGAGAGCCTGGAGCGCAGGCTTGAGAAGCTTTGGAGTCATACCCGTTGTACCTCCTGGACACAGCTCCGCCCGATTGCCCTTCAGAAGGGTCGCGGAGGAGAGCTGCAGGTTTTCGAGAGAAGCCTTGCCAAACGACTGGCCAGGCAGGCTCGATAACTCCTGCTCTCCCCGGAGTATTCCAGCAACGAAAAAACCCGGCCGGGGGACCGTCCCGGCCGGGAAAGCATTACGACGATCGGCAGCCTGAGGATCAGCGCTGGATGCAGAGCACGTCGAGGTCCCAGCTCTCGTGGTTGTTGTGGGTGCGGAAGTCGCCGCGGAACCACCAGGTGCCGCCGCTCTTGTAAAGGTAGCTCTGGAGGATCGTGCCGGTGTTGTGCTCCTCGATGTCGCCGTCCCGCGCCGCCATGCCCGCCACGCCGCACTCATAGGTGCTGGCGTTGATGTTCGTGTTGTAGCTCACGTTGTTGCCCAGGTTGCGGAACTCGTACCTGGACACCGGCGCCCACTTCTGCACGCACAGAGCGTCGACGTCCCACTCCTCGTTGTTGTTGTGCGAGCGGAAGTCGGCGCGGAGCCACCAGGTGCCGCCGCTCTTGTACATGTAGGTCTGGATGATGTCGCCGGCACTGTTCTCGTTGATGTCGCCGTCGCGGCCGGCCATGCCCGCGATGCCGCAGTCGTACGTGGTCGTGCTCAAGCCCGTGCTGGCGTTGACGTTGCCGCCGAGGTTCTTCCACTCGAAGCGGCTCACGGGATAGGACGCCTTCTTCAGGCAGAGCAGATCGAAATCCCAGCTCTCCTGATTGTTGTGCGCGCGGAAGTCGCCGCGGATCTTCCAGTGGTTGTCCTCCTTGAACAGGTAGGTCTGGATGATGTCGCCGGAGTCGTCCTCGTTGATGTCGCCGTCGAGCGCCGCCATGCCGGCGACGGCGCACTCGTAATCTGATGCATTGATGCCCGTGTAATGCATCACGTTGTTGCCGATGTCGCGGTAGCTCCAGCGGCCGAGCGCCGGGTCCGGGTTCGTGGTCAGGACGTTGACGCCGAGCGCGATGAGCGCGTCGACCGGCGCGTAGAAGACGCCGTTGGCGGAGCCGCCGCTGCCGACGACACCGCCGCTCATGGTCCCGTAGGCCGTCTCGCCGGAAAAGAAGGGACCGCCGCTGTCGCCGGGCATGCCCTGCTCCTGATTGGGGTTGTCGATGCGGACATAGGTGTTCGTCACGCCCGGGATGTAGTCGGGCGCAAAGGTGGTCGAGGAGATCGTGCCGCACGTATAGCCCGTGACCACCCCGTACTTGCAGACGAACTCGCCCACGACCTGCTGCGAGCGGGTCTTGTACGACGTGATGAAGCGGTAGCTCGGGGTCGTGGCATCGCTCTGCCCGTCGAACACCCGGTTCGTCGGGATGAGGTCCGGCGCGGTGTGCCACTGGGCATCGATGGCGCCGAAGAACTCGCCGGCCTGGTACGGCAGCGGGCGCGAATTGAACGCCTGCACGTCCGGGCAGTGTCCCGCGGTCGAGATGCCCAGCGTGCCGCTGCCGTTCACCACCGTGAAGCCGGCGGTGCAATCGGTCACCGCGGGTCCGCCGTAGACATACTCCAGCGGGCGCGACGGGTGGTCGACCTCGATGACCCGGACGTTCGCCGGTAGATCGAGCGCGGCCGCCTCCCTGGACGTCCTCGACTCCGCGGTGATGGCGTCGATGACCTCGCCGGGCGCGGTGGTGAAGAGCTCGACCCGGTTCTCCATCACGTTGATCTGCGAATCCGCCTGCAAGCCCTGCTTGCGGGCGGCGCGGCGCGCTGCGGCCTGGATCGCCTCCAGCCGCCGCAGCGGGAGCCTGACCGTGCGCCGCTCGACCGCCGGCGCCAGCTCGGCCATCGCCTCGGCCCGCAGGTAGCTCTCCAGGTTCTGGCCGCCTTTCTGCGTGAACTGCGCGACCACCAGGAAGCTCGGCTCGTGCCGGATCCAGAGCCCGCCGAAGGTGGCGCGCTCCTTGGTGGCGAGCTCGGACGCCAGGGCCCCGATCGCCGACTGGAGGCGCAGGCGGCGGACGGCCTCCTCCAACCCGACGTCGTACGTGGCCGCGTATTGCCTGGCGTCCTGGACCAGCGGATCGTCGGCCGCGGACGCCTCCTCGGATTGGGCGCCGGCGGAGGTCGAGGCCAGGACGGTGAGGATCAGAACCAGGACTTGACGCAGACTCTTCATCTCGTTTCCTCCTTGACTGGAATGACGGCACATGCTGCCGGTGAATGGAGCGAGTATGCGCAGCCGCTCCGCCGCCCGTCCTTCGGAAGACCTGAAGCTTTCCGGGCCTTTTTCTGAACGATCCCGCCGTGCCCGATCGAGGACTCGCGCGTCACCCCAAAGGGACGGCGCGACTGCGAAACATCGTGACAGCCCGCGGCGTAGAGACATCGAAGGTTGGGCATACTCATTGCTCAGTGAAGGTCCAAGGGAGGCGCCTGCAATGATGATCAAAGGTCCTGTCGGAGGACGATCGGAGGCGGTCTACGAGTTCGGACCGTTCCGCTTCGAGCCGGAGGAGAGCCGGCTGCTGCGCGACGGCAGGCCGGTGCCCCTGGCTCCCCAGAGCGTCGAGACGCTGCGCGCGCTCGTCGAGCACAGCGGCTCGCTGATCACCAAGCAGGAGCTGATGGACCGCGTCTGGCCGGACCGCTTCGTGGAGGAGAACAGCCTCAACAAGTGCGTCTCCGAGCTGCGCAAGGCGCTGGGGGACCGGCGGCTGGATCCGCTCTTTATCGAAACGGTCGCCCGGCGCGGCTACCGCTTCCTGCCCGGGGTGCGCCGCCCCGCTCCCGGCCCCATGCCACCTATCGTGGCGAACGGGCCCCAGGTCCGGCCCATCACCGTGCGGGTGACCGTGGAAATGACGCTGGACGAGGGGCAGCCCCGGCCCGGCGAGGACGAGATCGCCCGCCGGATCGCAATCGCCCTGGCGGGCGGGGGAGCCCGCGGGGAGCGGCGCGACCTGCGGCGGCGGGCCACGCGCGACACGCACGCCTACCGGCTCTACCGCGAAGCGCGCTGCCACGTCCTGCGCTACACCTCCACCGCCTGGCGCAAGAGCTTGGAGTGCTACGAGGGTGCGATCGCGCAGGACCCGTCCTTCGCCCTCGCCCACGCGGACCTCGCGATCTCCTCGGCGCTGGCCTGCCTCTACTACACGAGCTCCGAGGAGGTGCGGCAGAGGGCGCGGTCCGCGGCGCTCCAGGCGGTCGCGATCGATCCCGGGCTCGGGGAGGCGCACCTTGCCATGGCGCTCGTGCGCTGTCTGCTGGACTGGGACTGGGACGGCGCCGAGCGCTCCTTCCATCAGGCGCTGGCGCTCGATCCCGAGCAGGCCTGGAGCCACGACTACTACGGCCTCTTCCTGATGCTCATGGGGCGCTTCCGCGAGGCGCTGCCGATCCTGGAGCGCGCCGTGCACCTCAACCCCATCCGCATCGCGGCCAAGGGAGACCTGGGGCTCTATCACCTCTTCACGGGCGCGGTGGAGGGCTCGCTCAGCCATCACCGGAGGGCGCTGGAGCTCGATCCGTTCTGCGGGCTCAAGCGCGTGGACTACGCGCGCACCCTCGAGCGCGCCGGGCGGCCCGACGAGGCAATCGCGGAGGGCCGGGCCACGCTGCAGATCGACGACGTGCCCTGGGCGCGCGTCTGGCTCGCCCGGGCTCACGCGCTGGCCGGCCGGCCTGAGGAGGCGCGGCGCATTCTCGTGCCTCTCGGCACGGCGGGAGTGAGCCCGGTCTTCCCCGCCCTGATCCATGCCGCCCTGGGGGAGCCCGCGGAGGCGCTCGTGCTGCTCGACGACGCCCGTGCCCGGCGCTCCCCCTGGATGGCCTTCCTGCGCGTCGAGCCCGGCTTCGACGCGCTGCGGGAAGAGCGCGGCTTCGCCCGGCTGCAGCGACGCGTGGGCCTCGCTCCCTGAGCCCCATGGGGCGAGTGGCTATCCCCGTGGGGCAAGCGACTATCCCCATGGGGCGCACGACAATCCCCACGGGGCGCGTGACAATCCCCATGGGGCAAGAGACGATCCCCACGGGGTGAGAGGCAATCCCCATGGGGCAAGAGACGATCCCCGCGGGGTGAGAGGCAATCCCCATGGGGCAAGAGACGACCCCCGCGGGGTGAGAGGCAATCCCCATGGGGCGAGAGACGATCCCCGCGGGGTGAGAGGCAATCCCCATGGGGCGAGAGGCTTGCCCCACGGGGCGCATGACTATTGCCGCGGGGCGAGAGGCTCCCACCGCGGGGCGAGCGACTTCTCCTGCGATGCGAGCGACTCCTGGAGAAAGCGCTGGCGTCAGCCGGCCAGCACCAATGACCCCACGGGAGCGGGCTCGAGAGCCCGGGCGATCGCGAGCGCGATCTTGCGCCCGCCGCGTCCGGAGGGCTCGATGGGATTGGAGTAGTCCGCGGGCTCGTTGCAGACGAGCCGCAGCTCGATGGCCGGCAGGTGCAGCTCGAAAGCGGCCCGCAGGATGACGTCGTTGAAGAGCGCGAGGGCGATCCGGGCGTGGCGCGCGTGCTCGGGATCGGGCAGGTTGCCGTTGTAGATGGTGCAGAGCGTCGTCGGCCTGCCCAGCTCCAGCACCTCGTCGATCGCCGACCGGTAATTGGACTCGAACGCCTCCATCCTTTGATGAAAGAGATCGAGCGCCTCGGCCGTGGAATCCACCGGCATCTCCAGCAGGTCGCTGTTCATCAGGGCATCGTTGCCGCCGATCGAGACCACGAGATGGGAGGCGTCCGCGGGGACTTCCTGAACCTGAGAAGAGAGGTCGGTAGTCACGCTCCCGTCCACGGCGAGAAGGCTGGCTCTCCAGCCGGCAGGGAGGATCGAGCGCAGGTGCTCGATGACATCCGGCTCCCTGTCCGTGTAGGCCGCGTTGTCGAAGATGGAATCGCCGAGGAGTACTACGTGCTGGCTCATCCCCTGACTTTAACTGGAACCAGGAGGAGCGCGCGATACCGCTGCGCCTCGCGCGGCCTGCCCCAGGCGTCGTAAAGCTCGACGAGGCTGCGCAGGATCCTCTGCGTCTTCTCCGCGCCGGCTCCGACGCTGTCCCGCAGGACGGGATAGCTCGGGACCAGGAGCGTCTCGGCCTCGGCAAAGCGGCTCTGGCCGGCGAGCGCGGCGCCGAGGACGCTCTCCGTATAGACGGTACGCCAGTGCCCGGACGGCAGCTTGTCCCGCAGGATGGAGACCGCCTCCAGGGCCAGCTTCTCCGCCCGTACATGCTGCCCCTGCGCATTGAGGAGATCCGCGAGCTTGTACAGGGTGAAGGCGACGTTGGGGTGCCGGTCGCCCAGCCGCTTGCGCTTGATCGCCAGAGACTGCCGGAGGCAGGTTTCGGCTTCGGCATAGCGGCCTTGCGTGATCAGCCAGTTGCCCTTGTTGGCGAGGACCTGGGCGACCTCGGTGTGCTCGTTGCCGACCAGCTTGCGCCAGAGGCTCAGGGCCTCGTCGTACATCTGCTCGACCCCCTGGTGCTTGCCCTGGGATTCGATCATGACCGCCAGGTCGTTCATCACTTCCGCTCTCTGCCGGCTCACGTCCTCGCGGCTGGCGGCAAGGATCGCGAGCGCCTGGCGGTTGAGATGCTCGGCCTCGGCATAGTGCCCCCGGTGCGCCTTGGCGGCGGCCAGGAAGTTCAGCGTCCGGGCGACGGTGATGTGGCTCTCGCCAAAGAGCTTGCGGCGCATCGCCAGAGCCTGCTCCAGCTCGCTCTCGGCAGCGGCGTAATCGCCGCGCAGGAACAGGGCATATCCGAGGCCGTGCAGGCTCTCCGCCACGAGCGGGTGCTCGGTCCCGTAGGCCTGCTGCCGCAGTTGCAGCGACTGGCGCAGCAGCCCGACCGCCGAGTCGTACAGCCCCAGCTTGAGGTAGGCCTCTCCCATGGTGTGCATCAGGCTGGCCCGCACCTCCGGCTGATGCTGCAGCTCGCTCTCGATGCGGGCGGCGCCCTGGTCGAGGAGCTCGCGCGCGGTCACAGTGCTGCCCACGGCAGCGTCGGGGTCGGACAGCTGGAAAAGACCGACCAAGAAATCCGAGATCCGGCGCGCGGCCTCGGCTTCGCTGTTGGCGCGCTTCGCCTCCTTCGCGGTACGGCGCATCTGCAGGGCCATGGCGATGGCGAACACCAGAACGAGCAGGGTGATGACCGCCAGCACACGGGCGCGCGCCAGGGCCTGGCGCATCTTCTCCGCCTCGAGCCTCGCCCGCAGGGCCTCGGCCCGTGCCTGCCGGCGTTCCTCGATCCGGTGCAGCCGCTCGGCGATCTCGGTGGCGCTCGCCGGCCGCTTGGCCGGGTCTCCGTCGACCGCGCTGGCGATGTCCTCGACGAGCAGCTCGTCCGGGATCTCCCGCTCCCATCCCGGCGCCAGGGCGCGGGACAGGTCCCCCACCACCATCTGGAACAGCAGCACCCCCAGGGCATAGAGGTCGCTCTGGATGGAGGGCGTCTTGCCCTCGAGGAGCTCGGGCGCGAGGTAAAGGCGGGTGCCCGCCGCCGTGCTCCCCGCCTCGGGCATCATCTCCGTGAAGCCGCTGAACGTCAGCCCTTGGACCGAGATCTTCTGGGGATCGGTGAGCAGGCCGATGCCGAAGTCGGAGAGGCGGGCCTTGGGACGGCCCTCGGAATCGATCGCGATCAGGATGTTGCCGGGCTTGATGTCCTTGTGCAGCACGCCCACCGAGTGGGCTGCGGCCAGGGCCGTCGCGATCTGGGCGACGATCTCCAGCCGCGTCGCGAGCGGCACGGCCCCGGCTCCCCCCTGCGACTCGATCCAACCCTGCAGATCGGTCCCCGTGTAATCCGACTCCAGAAAGAAGGGAGGCTCCTTGAAGTTCCAATCGAGGATCCGCCCGATGTCGTCGCGCTCGCCGAGGGTGTCCTTGAGGATGCGGAAGAGCGTGACCTCGCGCCGCAGGGCGCGCAGCCGCTGGGCGTCGTAGCAGAACTTGAAGACGCGGTGATCCCCGGTCCGCTCGTGGCGGGCGAGCCACACCTCGCCGAAGCCGCCGTCGCCGAGCTTGCGCTCCAGGACCCAGTGATGGCGCCAGGGCACCTCCTGGCCGGCCGCGGGGCGCCAGCCGAGGGTCACCTCGTCGCCGGCGGGCACGGCGCGGCGGGCCTTTGAGGTGTCGCGCGGCGCGCCGAGCGGCGCGAAGCCGGCCATGCCGACCTCGAACACGTCCACCGGCTCCTGGATGCCCTGGAAGAGATAGGGGCCATGAGCCAGCCAGCTCGGCCGCTGATCCAGCGCCGATCCCACCACCGCCCGCCGCGCGAGGTCGAACGCGGCGTGGGTCAGGAGGGTCTGCCGCCCCTGGGCCAGCCCTGCCACGCGCGCGACCGTGTGCTTGGCCAGGCCGTCGACCTCGAGGAGCTTGGCGCCCTTGGCCACGTCCTCGGGGAGGTTCTCGCGCAGGAAAACCTCCCCCAGGTGAATCCCGGCCCGGGCCGAGAACGGCACGCCCAGACGCTCGCCCAGACCGGCGAGCTCCTGGTGATAGGCGAGGGTGAAGCGGACGGCCTGGATCGGGCGATCGAAAAGCAGAAGGAAGCCGTCGGTCTTGTCGATCTCCCTGCCCTCGAAAGCGGGCAGAAGAGACCGCGCCATCTGGTCATGCGCGGCGAAGACTTCCTGTGCCCGGGCGTCGCCGAGATGCTCCAGCAGACCGGTGCTGTCGAGGAGATCGAGCAGCAGCAGGGTCTTGATGACGGCAACGCCGCCTTCCACTCCGCGCAGGGCCGGAAGCGACGGACCGCCGCCGGCCAGGATCGGAACCTGTCCGTGGACGAGCGCAGTGGCACGAATCGCTGACATGGCTGGAAGCTTTCGACAATTCTACCCTGGAAGGCGCTTACGGTACACTGGCTGAAACCCGATCTGTTTTCAAGACTTTGCTGCTGTTGAGGGAGGTATATGCAAATATCTTTTCTTCTGTCACGGCCCGTGCTTCTGACGGCTCTCGCGCTGGCTCTGCTGCCGGGAGCCTCGCCCGGCCAGAGCGGGCCACCGGTCTTCACCGTGGGCAAGGTCACGGTAACGGGAGGAAACGGGATTCGCGGCATCAAAGACGGCGTGATCCTCGACCGCCGGTCCGGCGACGATTGTCTGCTCATCGACGCCTTGCCTACACCTACAGTGAAGCCTGTCGCCGCCTCGCTGGGGCAGGAGGTGTATCTCGAGGTCGAGATCATTTCCTGCCGGCCCAGCCTGAGCCTCCCTGAGATCCAGTGCCGTTCGCGGATCGAGAAAGGCCCCGCCTCTCCCTGGATCAAGGCCGAGGAAGCTCCACTCCGCGTTCCCCTGCCTCTGCCCAACCGCACCGGCATTCATGACCTCCGGCTGGAGTGCAGGATCGGAGAAGGAGAAGTCAAAGCAAGTCGCGCGACCACCCTGTATGTCACGTATGCCACTCCCCGGCCGATGGTCGATCCTCCGGCTGAGGACTGGTACAGAAGGGCTTGCGAGTGGGGCGAGGGATTCACCAAAAATGCCGGGGAGCAGGAAGTCGCAGACCGGCTCATCGATGGGCTCTTTTACTTCGGTCAACGCAGATGGCGCTACGGGCTTTGCACCATCGAGGGGAACTCCTGCGTCTTCGGCGATACCCGGGTGCGGACGGCAGGGCTGCTCTGCAACCGCAACCCCGGCTATCGCATCTGCAAGGTGGACTGGACCGAGCTGGTGCGGGCCGAGAGAGATCGGAACTTCAGCGATTGTTATCAGTTCAGCTCCGCGTTCGAGTACATCGCGGCCACGATGGGAATCGGGGGCATGGTGGAGGTGGAGGAGCTCGGCCGCTTGAAACTTGGATTCATGACCCGGCCCCCGACGCGGTCCCTCGATCCGGCTTTCGGCGGCAACTTGGATTGCGGCCCGCGCAACCTTGCCTGCGCCTTCACCTTCTACAACCATGATCTCCGGCGACGCGGCGGCAGGTTCTACGATGCCACGTTCGGCGGGATCTACGGCAGCGCCGGCGAGGTGGCCTTTCAGAGTGTCGTCAAGGAGAGGGACGGCAACATGTTGTCCTACGAGCGGGATACCGCCTGCCGCAAGGGGTTCGGCTATGGCAACTTCAGCGAATGGCAGGAGCTGGCGCCGGAGGCGAGCCAGAGCTGCACAGTGGAAGTCTCCGACAAGGCAATGTTCGGAGGAGGCGTCCAGGTGCATCTACTTCCGTCCGACCGCTCGCCGGAGCCCGAGGCGCTCGCCGTCGACATCGAGGTCGTCATCATGCAGGAGGGGAGCTATTCAGTCCACGGAGCCATCTATTGCCAGGACGACAAGACGCCGGTCACCCTCAGACCCCAGCGCCGCCTGCAGGACGTGCTCTCCTACGCCCCGGTCCTAGGCTCCTTGGTACGGCTGACCTTTTCCGGCGAGGATCTCGAACGCTCGCGAAGCTGCGCTCCCTACAGGTTGCACGCGAACCTGATCGCAGAAGGAGAAGACCTGGACTACCTCGACACCGAAATCAAGGTGGACCCGGCGGTGCTGGCATCTCTGAGTGAGGGTCACGCGTCGCTCGGAACGGCCTGCGACCTCCGTCTCGCCTGGGTGAGCGAGAGCTCCGGTCTGGCCCTGAGGGCGACTCTGCCCATGAAGGTCCGCACTCCGGGCGCCTTCGCGGTCGATGCCCGGCTTGCCCGCGGCGGGAAGACCCTCGCCTACGGCGGCTACCGCCGCGAGATGAGCCGGCATACGAATTTCCTGGAGGTGGACTTTCCTCTCTCAGCCGTGCCCGTCCGAACGAAGGGATTCGAAATCTCCATCTCTCTGCATTGGCTCAACCCGCTCTCCCCGGTGGACAGCATGCTCGCCGAGGGTGTCAAGCTTCCCGCGCCGCCTTGACAGGGAGCTTTCAGTCATTCAGTATCAATCATCGCCTTACACGTGCCGGTCCGTCTGTTCAACGGAGGAAGGGCAATGCCTGCTCAGGCCGTTTCCACAGAAGCGCATGCGGAGCAGCGTCTGAGTCTACAGACTCTACGTAAGGCGCTTTCGGATCCCGCTCCGCGCCTGGTGCTGGCCGATCATCAGGCCAGCCTGCTGGCGCATCCGAAGGCACGCGGTCTCGCGGGCCTCTCCCCTGGCTTCTCCGCCGCGTACCACGGCCGTCTCGAGCTTCTGACGGTCAGCCTCGCGAAAGCATTACGCGCCGGAGGGCTGCGCTGCGGCAGGACCCTCGAGGCCCTGCCCGCCGAGATCGCCCATATGGTGCGGATGTTCGCGGGCCTCTGCAATGACCAGGAGCCGCAGGTCCGGCTGATGCTGGTTGACGGGGAGCATCCGCTCACCCCGCCGGACGCGGGCACCAAAATGGCGCTCGTCTATGCTCTGTCTCCCCCCGGCGAGGGCACCCCCCTGCCGGCCGCCCGGCTCTCCACGATGCTCGGGATGCGCGGCCTTCCAGACCTCCCGCCGGATACGGCCGCCGTGGTGCGGCTCGACGGAGCCGGCGGTCCCCATCCCGCGGCGGTCCCGTCTTCGCACGGCGGCGGCCGTCACCTGGTGCTCGCTGTCACCAGCGAGCGGGATCCGAAGCCTGTCGCCACGCTCGCGGTCCCCCGCGAGCCGGCGGATGTGCTGCTCGTGAGCATGCCTTTCGGGACCCTCGGCCAGCCATCCCTCGCTCTGAGCCTGCTCAAGAACGTGCTCGCGCCAAGGACGGCGGAGATCCTCTATCTCACATTCCCCTTCGCGCGGCGGATCGGCGTGCCTTTTTACGATTGGATCGCCGACACCCAGCCGTTCGTCGGCTCGCTGCTGGGAGAGTGGATCTTCTCCGGCGCCATGACTTCCGCTTCACCCGCGGCCGTCCGGCGGTATCTCGAGGAGGTGCTGCTCGAGCCCACCGCCCGCTGGCTGGCCGATCGGGGCGACGAACCCTCATTCGTCACCCTGGTGCCGGACGGGGTCGTCGAGGAGGTGCTGCAGGTTCGCCAGGAAGTCGACGGCTTCCTGGACGACTGCGTCGAGGAGATCCTCGCCTTCCGGCCGCGGATCGTCGGCCTGACCAGCGTCTTCCAGCAACACATGGCCTCTCTCGCGCTCGCCCGCCGGCTCAAGGAGCGCGCTCCCGAGGTGGCCGTGGTCATGGGCGGCGCCAACTGTGAAGGGATCATGGGCCTCACGACGGCGCGGCTCTTCGACCTCGACGCGGTGGTCTGCGGCGAGGGGGAGATTGCCCTGCCGCAGCTCGTCGACCGCCTTCTCGCCGGCGAGCCGATCGACGACCTCCGCGGCGTCTACACCCGGACGTCGCCCGAGGTGACGGCGCGGTCCGCCCATCCACCCAACGCTCCTTCGGTCCGCCATCTCGACGACCTGCCCTATCCGGATTTCGACGGCTACTTCACCCAGCTCGAAGAGCATGGATTCAAAGGCAGCTACCAGCCCCGGCTGCTGTTCGAGACCTCTCGCGGCTGCTGGTGGGGAGAGAAACAGCACTGCACGTTCTGCGGCCTGAACGGCACCACCATGACCTTTCGCAGCAAGTCGCCCGAGCGTGCCCTGGCCGAGCTGAAAGAGGTGACCCGGCGCCATCCCGGCCTGTTCGTCGGCATGGCCGACAACATCATGGACATGCGCTACCTCAAGACCCTCCTGCCGCGGCTGGTCGAGGAACGCCTGCAACTAAACCTTTTTTATGAGGTGAAATCGAACCTGAAGAAGGAGGAGGTGCGCCAGTTGCGAGCGGCTGGCGTCTCCGCGATCCAGCCCGGGATCGAGAGCCTGAGCGACGAGGTGCTGCGGATCATGCGCAAGGGGGTCAAGGCGCTGCAGAACCTCCAGCTCCTCAAGTGGTGCAAGGAGCTCGGGGTCTGGCCCTACTGGAACATGCTCTGGGGATTCCCGGGCGAGCCGCCGGAGGAGTACGAGCGCATGGCGGAGCTGCTGCCGTTGCTCTATCACCTGCCGCCCCCCCTGGGCATGTCTCCCATTTTTCTCGAGCGCTTCAGCCCCAACTTCTTCGCGAGTGACGAACTCGGCTTCGCCGACGTCCGGCCGCTCCCGGCCTACGGCCACGTCTACCCCATCGCGCAGGAGGATCTCGCGGACCTCGCCTACCAGTTCCGCTACCGGCACCGCGATTCGCGCGACATTTCGAGCTATACGCGCTCCCTCGCCCGGCGCATCGTGGAGTGGCGGGAGGTATATGCCGAGTGCGAGCTCCGCGCGGTCGACCGCGGCGACCACCTCCTGCTCTGCGACACCCGGCCGGCGGCGGCTCGCCGTCTGACCGTCGTCGAGGGGCTGGCGAGGGAGATCTATCTCGCATGCGATGGGGCGGTCACCATCGAGCAGCTCTGCCGGACAGCGGCGGAGCCACGCGAGGCCGTGGAAGAAATACTGGGGCCGCTGATAGCAGACGGGTTCATGCTGCGCCAGGGCGACACCGTGCTCGCCCTCGCAGTGCACGGCACTCTCGGCGGAAATGCCGGCGAGGGTGCGCAGCTTCCAACCAACCTGGGAGGATGAGAATCATGAGCAACGTGGAGAGATTGATGCAGGCCGGCGTCGAGCTGAACGAGGCTTCGAAGCAGAGGATCGAGAGCCTGAGCGAGCCTGAGATGGCGTCGCTCCTCTCACTCTACACGCAGGAGCCGCGGACGGAGATCCTGCCGGACAACAAGGGCTGGGGCGATCAGACGCGGAGCTTCGTCGATCTGACCTGAAGCCTCGATGAGACGATCAAGCTTGGCGCTGCTGTGCATGCTGGGAGGGGTTCTGCTGCCGGGGGCCCCTCCCGCTCATGCTCAACCGCCAAGCCTTTCCGTGGGAAAGATCACCGTCCACGGTGGCCAGGCCGTCCGGGAGGTCGCGGACGGCGTTCTCCTCGACCGCGGCTGCGCGCCAGCCTCTTCCGTCAAACCCTTTGCCGCGGCGCTGGGAGACGACGACGTCGAGCTCGAAGTCGTTCTGATCGCCTGCCCACCCGCGGAGCTGCCGCCGGCCCGTTGCCGGCTCGAGATCGGCGAGAACCTCTCCCCCTGGATCGTGGCCGAGGGAGCCCAACTGACAATCCCCGTGCCCCTTCCGGATCTCACCGGCATCCATACTGCCGAGCTCCAGTGCGAGGCCGGCGGGCAGGAGATGCATCCGCTCACATCCACGCTCTACCTCACCTACGCTCCGCCTCGGCCCATCGTCACCCCCCCGCAGCAGGCCTGGTACGACAAGGCCTGCTCGTGGGGGGCTGGCCTGGGCCGGAACGCGACGGAGCGGGAGGTCGCAGACCAGATCCTCCATCAGCTCTACCGGTTCGGCCAGAGCACGTGGCGCTACGGCACGTGCACCATACAAGGCTCGAATTGCACCCTGGGTACGACCACGGTGCCGACCGAGGGGCTGCACTGCTTTCCTAACGACAACCTGTGCAAGTGCCCCTGGACCTACCTTGCCGCAGGCGATGCGAACCGGAACTTTGCCGATTGCTACATCTTCTCGCAAACCTTGCAATACATCGCCGCAACCATGGGCATCGGGGGAATGGTGCCGAAGCAGACGTTTGGATCATACCAATTGGGTTTCGTGACTCACGACACGGCCCGATCCCTCGATCCGAAGTTCACCGGCAACCTCCTCTGCGGCAAGCCCGAGGCTCCCTGCGCCTACGCCTTCTACAACCATGACCTCCGGCAATGGGGCGAGTTGATCTACGACCCGACGTTTGACGGGATCTATCATCAAATCTCCGAGCTCTTTTCACAGAGCGTCACCGGCAGCTCCGACTACAGCCTGATGTTGGAGGAAGGCACCGCCTGTCAGCAGGGTCAGGGCTATGGCGGTTTCCCGACCTACGTAAAGGTCCCCGAAGGGGCGCCTGCGCAATGCGGTCTCTTGAGCGTAGAACAGGGCGAGAGCTCGGCGCGGTTCGGCGAGATGCCCCCCGCACTGGGGCAGCAGGGGAACCGGATCGAGGTGACGTTCGAGGTCCAGATCCTGACCGAGGGGACCTACATGGTTTCGGGAAAGCTCTTTGGGAAGAGCTCGCCCCCCTTCAACCTGCCGGACGGCGACACGCCGCCCGGTGTATTCCCCGCGAGCTTCCTCGAGCTTGCGGGAGAGGGAAATGACAGCTCGCCCATGCAGACGACGACAGTCTCGGGCAAGCGCGGCATTCAAAAGGTGTCTCTGACCTTCTCCGGCGAGGACACAGGTCCCTACCGGCTGGCCGTACGGCTGAACCAAGGGGCGACCCTCTTGGACAAGCTCGTTGCGGTCGTGGGAGAGACGCCCTCCCCGGAGCCCCTGGACATCCATATCCCGAAAAATCCCGCGAAGCTCGGCAAACCCTCGGAGGTCCACCTCGAATGGGGGGGGACCGATTCCGACCGCGTCCTTCAGGTCACGATCCCGGTGAACGTCCGAGAATCGGCGGTCTATGGAATCGACGCCCGCCTCTCCCGAGGCGAGACGACGCTCGCCTATGGTGGCGGCAAGTACAAGCTGGTCAACGGCACCCCCCTGACAGTCGACTTCCATTTTGCAGAGCTGCCGGCGGCGGGACCGTGTGACCTCGCTCTGAGCCTTCACTGGCTCACTCCAGTGTCGCCGCTTGGCGGTCTGATGACGAAGGTTCAGGTCCCGCCGTTTCCCTCGTCCGCTCGACGGCGATAGCCGAAGACAGTGAAGTCGTTCTCCATGTAATCGTGGCGCAGCTTGAAAACGTTTGTAAGCTGCTGGCACATTCCGACGACCTCCGCGGGATCGGCGTAGAAGAGCTTGTCGATCCGGCCTGGGCTGTAGGCGCTCAGGAAGTTCGCCGCAAAGCCCACATGGCAGAGCTCGAACATGCGCCGCAGCGTGGAGCCGACCGTGTCATGCCAGTCGTCGCCAGTGAAGGTGAAGATGCCCGAGGCGAGGACATAATCGAAAGCTTCGGCCTCGGTTGTTTCGAGCACGTCGGTTGTGAGGAAGGTGGCTGCCGGATGCCTCCGGGCTCCATCCTGGCAGTTGCGCGCCACCAGGTCATAGCCGGTATAGGAGATGCTCAAGCCTTGCCGGGTCAGGTATTCATAGAGATCGCCGACTCCGCACCCGACGTCGAGGATCGACTTGCCCTCGAGAGGACCGACGTCCATGAGGGCCGCGAAGCGGGTCTGCTGCGCCTGCCACGAGCTCCAGCCCAGGCGCGGCAGCTCGTCCGCGCCGTACAGCTCGGCCTGCTGGTTATAGAACGTGAGAATCTCTTGCTTGAGGGCCGCCATGTTTTCGCGAGGTTACCATGCCCATGGAAGACGAAGCTCCCCTGGAGATCCTCATCCACACACTCGGTCTGCCGATCCGCGGCGACGACCCGGTGGACCTCTCCCTGGGAGGCTCGGAGAGCGCCGTGCTCTCGATGGCCCACGCCCTGAGCCGTCTGGGGCATCGCGTCAGCGTTTCGTGCCGGACCGAGGAGCGCCGCGAAAGCGGTGGGATCGAGCTCATCCCCGCGGAGCGGCTCGTGGAGCACCGCAAGGGGACCAGGTGCGATCTCTTCCTCGCCGCGCGAGAGGTCCCGTCCCTGCTCGAGCCGGTGGCGGCGCGGATGTACGGCACCTGGCACCATGACGCCGCGAACGAGGAGAGAGTCCGGCTCATCCGGCCGGGCTTCGCCCGTGCCTCCTTCTGCCTTTTTCTGAGCCGTTTCCAGCAGGAAGGTTACGAGGCATTCCTGCCGGGCCTGTCACGCCTCGCCCACCTGACGACCAACGGCGTCGATTTCGGAGCCCTCGAACCGATCCGCAAGAAGGCGGCGGCGCTCGGCGGCTCCCGCCCGCGGTTCTTCTATGCCTCGCGCCCGGAGCGCGGCCTGGACGTGCTGCTGGGCGAGATCTGGCCCGTGCTCAAGAGCCGTCTTCCCGAGGCGGAGCTCCTGGTGAGCAGCTATTCCATGGAAGACCTGCCGCTGCACGACCGGCACCGGGAAACGATTCGCCGCTGCGACGAGCTGATCCGGCGCTCGCCCGATGTGCACCCGATCGGCCCGCTCACGCGCCGCGCCTTCTGGCGCGAGCTGGCCGATTGCACGGCCGTCCTCTACCCCACCGACGTACCGGAGGTTTGCTGCATGGTGGCGCTGGAAGCCCAGGCCCTGGGAATCCCGATCGTCACCACCGGCCGTTTCGGCCTGCGCGAAACCGTCGGCTTTCAC
Organism: Acidobacteriota bacterium; assembly: GCA_034667225.1. Classification (GTDB taxonomy): domain Bacteria; phylum Acidobacteriota; class Thermoanaerobaculia; order Multivoradales; family UBA5704; genus DATMER01. The sequence goes on along the minus strand of JAXDKG010000060.1, from coordinate 86,028 downwards.
GAGACCCTCGTCAGCGATCCCTGGCAATCGCCTGCTTATGTCGGGAGCTTCGTCGCGGCGGTGCTCCGCCTGGTCGAAGATCCATCGTTCGCCGAGCGGGCTCGAGACACCGGGCTCCGGCACGTCACTCCCGAGACGCACTCCTGGGACGCGATCGCAAAGAGATGGCAGAGCCTCTTCCATCGTCTCTTCCGGGAGGGCTTCGAGCGCCGCAAACCCACGATCTCCGCCGCGCTCCTGGTCAAGAACGAGGAAGCCAACGTCCGGCGCGCGGTCGCCAGCCTGGAGACGATCGCCGACGAGATCGTGATCGGCGACACCGGCTCCAGCGACAGGACGGTGGAGGTCCTCGAATCCATGGGCTTCCGCCGCGGCGAAGGAGGACCCGGCCACGGCCGCCGCCGGTGGGTTCCAATCCCTTTCGAAGATTTCGCGCAGGCGCGCAACGCCCTGGCGCGCCATGCCCATGGCGACTACATCCTCTGGCAGGATGCTGATGAAGTGCTGTTCAACGCTCAGGCGCTGCGCGACATCCTGGAATTCAACGAGTACTTCGATGGCTTCGCAATCGAGCAGCGCAACCTGAGCCTGGACGCCAACCTGGAATCCAGTTACCCGGTGCGCTGCTACCGGCCCGAGACCGAAGACGGTCCCCTGCAATGGTTCGGATGCTTGCACGAATCCGTGGAGCACCGGCTCAACGAGCCGCCGCGGAGAATCATGATCTGTCCAGACGTCTACCTCGACCATCTAGGAATCCTGACCAGCCGCGTGCGGCAAGAGAAAGCCCTGGCCCGCAACTGGCCGCTGTTCCTCAAGGACCGGAGAGAGAACCCCGATCGGTGGGCGGGATACGTCATCGGAATGGAGCAGTACCTGCTGCTGGCCCGCTGGGAGATCAGCACGGCGGGGACCATGACGAAGAAAGCCTGTCAATGCCTCAACTACGCTTTCGAGATCTGGCACGCACACGTCCGGCACCTGCCGAAGCCGTACCGGGAGGTAGGGTCCACCTTGTCCCGGGAGATCCTGGCCCTGTTGACCGCGCACGGGGCGCCGCTGCGCCTCAGAGGCGGCGAGCCCTTCCAAGCCGGGATCGAGGGCGCTCCGGAGCTCCGTAACTGGACGATTCCCCCCGAGCTTTTCGGCCTGGAGCCGTACGAATGATCAGAAAGCCGTGCCGGCGCTGAAGTCTTCCCATTCCATGTCAGAGACGTGCTGGTACTCCCGCCAGCGAGCGATCAGGTTTCCGCGGACCTGGATCCAGACCGCGCCGTGATAGCGATGGGTGCCCTGATAGGTGTACTCCGCCGCTCCGACTTGCCTTTCCTCGTCGAAGACGAAGTTGTGCCAGACCGTGCTCTGCTCGAACCCCTCGTCGTTCCGGAAAAACTCCAGAAGCTCGGCCCGCGACGCGATCCGGTAGCGGGTCGGGTCGGCGTAGCGCACGTCCTCCGCGAAAAGGCTCGCCACCTTCTCGTAATCCCTGTCCGCCCAGCCCCGGGCGAGGGCCTGGAGCATGGCCTCGAACTCTTGCCGGGTCATTTAGTCTCCATAGTGCGCATGCTAACCTTTCCCGGCTTTCCAGGAGGACGTTTCCTTGAGCTTCATCGGCTCGACCATTGGGCACATCCGGATCGAGGCGCTCATCGGCGCGGGCGGCATGGGTGAGGTCTACCGCGGCTTCCACGAGAAGCTGGAGCGCCGCGTCGCGGTCAAGACCATCCGTGCAGAGCACCGGCTGAGCGGCGAGCTCAAGGCGCGCTTCCTGCGCGAGGCGCGGCTGCTCTCCAAGCTCGGCCATCCCGGCATCTGCCAAGTCTACGACCTCATCGAGACGCCCGAGGCCGACTTCCTGGTCCTGGAGCACGTCGAGGGGCGCACGCTCAAGGAGATCGCCGCGGACGACCTGAGCTTCGAGAGCAAGCTCCAGCTCGGTGAGAAGATCGCCACGGCCCTGGCCGCCGCGCACCGCGAGCGGATCGTCCACCGGGATCTCAAGGCGGACAACGTCATGGTCACGGCCGAGGGCGAGGTCAAGGTGCTCGACTTCGGCATCGCCCGCTCCGTCGCCGAGTCGGGCACGCGCCCCATCGCCGACACCAAATCCGACCCCGAGCCCCTCCCCGTCCTCATCGAGCCGGGTAACCTCGGGGATCTCACCCAGCACGGGGCTTTGCTGGGAACCGCCCGCGCCATGAGCCCGGAGCAGGCGCAGGGCGGACGGGTGACCATGGCGAGCGATCTCTACTCGCTCGGCATCCTCCTCCAGGAGCTGTTCACGGGCGAGCCGGCCTACAACGGGCAGAACCCGGTCGAGATCCTGATGCAGGTGATGCGGGCCGAGACGCTGCCGGTCGATGGTCTGGACCCCGACCTCGCGCGGCTCCTCCTCGACCTCCAGAGTCTCGATCCCCGCCGCCGCCCGACCGCCGAGCAGACCGCGGCGCGCCTGCGCTGGATCCTCGACCGGCCGCAGAGGCAGCGTCTGCGCCGGCTCCGGCTGATCGCGGCGGTCGCCGCTTTCACGGTCCTGCTCGCCCTGCTCGCCGTGGCTTCCTGGCAGGCGCTCGAAGCCCGCCGCGCACGCAGCGAGGCCGACCGGCGCCGCAAGCAGGCCGAGGACCTGATCGGCTTCATGGTCGGCGACCTGCGGCCCAAGCTCGAGTCGGTCGGCCGCCTCGATCTCCTGGACGACGTGGGCGACCGCGCCCTCGCCTACTTCAACGAGATGAAGGAGAGCGAGCTGACCGACGACGAGCTGTCGCAGCGCATCCGGACGATCCTGCAGATCGGCGAAGTGCGCCTCAATCAAGGGCGCTTGCCGGAGGCTTTCGCCGCGTTCCAGCGCGGACGGGACCTCGCCGCGCGGCTCGTCGAACGCGACCCCGGCGTCGAGGCCTGGCAGCGCAGCCGGATCGACGCCCACTCTTGGATCGGCCAGGTCGAGTTCGACCGCGGCCGGCCGCGGGAGGCGCTGGCAGAGTGGCGCCACACGCTCGACCTCTCCCGCGAGCAGCTCAGCCTCCACCCGGACAGCGAAGACTGGCTCGACGCGCTATCCATCGCCCACCTCAACGTGGGCACCGCGCTCGACGAGACAGGAGACCTCGCCCCGGCCCTGCGCTCCTACCGCGAAAGCCTCGCAATCACCCGCCGGCTGGCTGAGAAGTATCCCGGAGACCTGCCGCGCCAGGCGCAGCTCGCGGCGACGCTGGCCTGGGTCAGCAACGTCCTGGAGGGCCAGGGGGATTTGCAGGGAGCGCTCGCGGAGCGGCAGGATCACCTGCATGTCTTCGAGAAGCTGGCGGCAATGGAGCCGGCAAACCCGGCCCGGCGGCAGGAGCTTGCGACCGCCCGAGGCTTCCTCGCCGGCCTGCTCGCCATCCTCGGAGAGAGGGCGCAGGCCCGCGCCCTCTATGAGTCGGGACTGGCCACGATCTCCGACCTCGCGGCCAAGGACTCCGACAATGCGGCGCTCCAGCGCTGGCTGGCTGCGTTCCACGGCGCCATCGGAGCGCTCGACGAGGATTCATTCCGCGCCCTGGGGCACCTGAAGTCCAGCCGGGAGATCCTGACCCGGCTGCTCGCGCAGGACGCGACGAACGCCGACTGGCGGTTCCAGCTCGGGCTCTGCCACCGGCGGTTGGCTTCGGCGCTGGTGGAGCGCGACCCGGCCGCGGCGCGCCGGGAGGCCCACCGGGCGCTTGAGATCCTGCATCCCCTGGTCGAGGAGGTGCCCGACGAGCTCACCCGCGGGCAGATCGCCGAGGCCGAGATCGTGCTGGGGACAGCCGAGGAGAATCCCAGAGAGGCGCGGGTGGCCTGGGAGCGGGCGCTGGCGGCGCTCGCCCCCTGCCGGCGCCCCCTCACTCACTGGAAGCTGGTCGATCCCTGGGCCCGCGCCCTCTTCGCGCTGGACCGCGCCGAGGAGGCCCGCCCGGCGGTCGAGCGTCTGCGGCGGATGGGCTACGTGGGGTTGAGCGACTACAATGACGAAAAGAGAGGGATCTCGAGATGACGGTACGACACCCTGCGCTCCGCCTCCTTCCGGTGCTCCTGCTGACGCTGCTCACCCCCCTGGCTTCGGGGCAGACCCCTCCATCCGACCGTTCCCAGGAGGCTCTGAGCCAGGGGCGCAAGCTGGTGCAGGAGGGGAAGGCCGCCGAGGCGGTCAAGATCCTGCGCAAGGCGGACAAGCTCGCCGGCGGGTCCTGTGTCGAGTGTCACATCAATCTCGCCGTGGCCTTCAACCAGATGGGAAACTTCAAAGAGGCCCAGAAGAGCGCCGCCACCGTGCTGAAGCTCAGCCAGCAGCCGGCAGACCAGTTCCGGGCCTATCACAACCAGGGGCTCGCGTTGTACGGCCTGGCCGGGAACGATCCCGCGAAGATGCGGCAGGCGGAGAATTCCTTCCGCCGCGCCCTGGAGCTGAGCTCGGGCAAATCCAACTCATCCCGGTTCAGCCTGGCGATAGCCCTGCTGCGCCAATCGCGCGACGAGGAGGGGATCGCCCTGCTCAAGCAGTACCTGGAGCAGGAGCCGGCCGGCAGTGACGCGGAGCGGGCCCGCGAGCTGATCGACAACCCGGTGCCGGCGCGCAAGAACCTCTTCCCCGACTTCGAAATGGTGACCCTCGCCGGCAACCGCGTGACTGCCAAGGACCTCCGCGGCAAGGTTGTCCTGGTGGACTTCTGGGGCACCTGGTGCCCACCGTGCGTGGCCGCCATCCCGAGCCTGCGCACGATGAGCAAACGGATGACCGACGACCCGTTCGTCCTCCTCAGCATCAGCACCGACCAGGACAAGGCGGCGCTCCAGGCCTTCGTCGACCGCCACGAGATGCCATGGCCCCAGGTGTGGGATCAGAACAACGCCTTCACCCGCAAGTGCAGGATCGCCAGCTTCCCCACCTACGTCCTGGTGAGTCATGAAGGGGAGATCGTCTACTCGGCCAGCGGCTGGAGCACCGGGATCGAGCGCGAGCTCGGCAGGAAGCTCTCGAGCGCCATCCAGGCAGCGAAGAACGCGAAGAACTGATCCCGTTCCCCCTCTCCCCAACCCTCGCAGAGTCACTGCCCTATGTAGGGCAGTGCTCGCCCTTCAAAGGGCAGCTCTCGCCCTGGAAAGGGGAATCATTCCCCTTTGTGGGGCGGACACTGCCCTTCGCAGGGCGAATGCTGCCCCTTGTAGAGCGGCTTCAGTGATGATGGGTCGAGGAGCCCGAGCCGGATGCCTTGTTCGTCAGGCTCCCATGGATGAGCGCAATCCAGTCCTCGGTCTTGATGAAGCCGCTGCCCCACTCCTTCCACTTCTCGGGCGGCCCTTCCGCCTGGATCGCCTTCAGGTCCTTGCCCGCCTCGATGCGCTGGCGCACGTGGGCGGTGGTCTCCTTGAGCATGGCGAGATAACCCTGCAGGTCCGTCTTGGTGGAGAGCGGGCCATGGCCGGGGATGATCTTCACGTCCGCTGGGAGATCGCCCAGGATCTTCTCGACGTTCTCCGTCAGCCCGGCCAGGCTGCCGCCGCTCTCGAGGTCGATGAATGGGAAACGGCCGGCAAAGAAGTCGTCCCCCATGTGGACCACGTTCGAGCCGGTGAAGAAGATGACGCTGTCGCCGTCCGTGTGGCCATGCGGGTAGTGAAGGACCCGGATCTCCTCGCCGTTGAAATGGACCGTCACCGATTCGCCAAAGGTGATCACCGGTAGCGCCTTCGCGGGCGATGCCGGGACCTGGTCCCCCCCGAGCATCTGCCCCTTCTCCATGCGCTTGCGGACGTTGTCATGGGCGATGATCGTGGCCTCGCCGCCGAAGGCTTCGTTGCCGCCCGTGTGGTCGAAGTGCCAGTGAGTGTTCAGGATGAAGGCGAGATCGCCCTTGCCCAGACCCTTCAGGGCTGCGCGGATTTTGTCGGCCAGCGGCGCGAACTGATCGTCCACGATGAGGAGGCCGTCGCTCCCCACCGATACGCCGATGTTGCCGCCGGCGCCTTCCAGCATGTAGATCTTGCCGGCGACCGGGGTCACCTTGATCTCCACCTTGGAGAAGTCCCGCTCCTGCGCGGATGCCGGCAGCACGACGAGCCCCATGAGCACTGCGCCAAGACAGGCTTTCTGCATCTCTGATACCTCCGCGGGGAATCTAGCATAGCGGTTGTCCCGCTTCGAACCTATTCCAGTACCTAGCAATATAGATGGTCGCTAATATCTCTTCAGGACCATTCCGTCCCCGCGGCCCTCCTGCCCCCTCGGCAGCAGGCGACATCCTGTTCGCGCGATCGGGTGGCCTCACTCCTTGCCGTCCACCTCGCTCGACCGTCCGCGCGCGAGTCTCTCCCTACAAGGCGCTACTTCCAGGAGGATTTTTATGAGGCTGAGTGTTCTCGCACGGGCGGCATCTCTCGTTGCCATGTCCGTGTTCATACCCTTGACGGCTCATGCCCAACTCGTCGACCGCACCCGCGCTCCCCACACCGAGGACAAGGCTGCCGTCCAGAAGTCTCTGGCACAGCAGATCGGCGCCGGGCGCGCCAACGACGTCACCCCCACGGCTTCGCTCTACCTGATCCGGCGCGACCCCTTCCGGTCGATCCGGCGCGGCCGGCAGCTCTTTCAGCGCAAGTTCGCCGTCGAGCAGGGCCTGGGCCCCATCACCGGCGACGGAGCCGGAGACATCGAGCTGGACGATCGGATCGGAGCCGGGCTCTCCGATAGCTGCGCCGGCTGCCACGGCCGCCCGCGAGGCTCCGCTGGGCACGGCGGCGACGTCGCCACCCGCCCGGACAGCCGCGACGCCCCTCACCTCTTCGGCCTGGGCCTCGTCGAGATGCTCGCCGACGAGATGACCCGCGAGTTGCGGAAGATCCGGGACGACGCCATCCTTCAGGCCACTACCACCAGCTCGCTCGTGATCGAAGACTTGGACGCGAAGGGGATCAACTTCGGCCACATCACCGCGTTTCCGAACGGCACCGTTGACACTTCGGACGTGGAGGGCGTGAACCCGGACCTGCGCGTCAGGCCGTTCTTCCACGACGGCCGGCTGTTCTCGATCCGCGAGTTCGCGGTGGGCGCCTTCAACGCCGAAATGGGCCTGGAATCGCCGGACGCCGACCTCCTCGTGGCCTTCGGCGGCGGTGTGGTCACCACGCCGTCGGGCATGGTTCTCGACGGCACCCTCGACACGTTCTCGCCGGTTCCGGCTCCGAGCACGGTCGCCGATCCGGACGGAGATGGCGTGGTCAACGAGATCGACACCGCCCTGGTGGACCACATGGAGTTCTACCTGCTGAACTACTTCCGGCCGGCCATTTACGAGCAGACCTCGGCAACCGGGAAGGGCAGGGAGGTGTTCGACTCTATCGGCTGCGGGAATTGCCACACGCCTGACATGAAGATCGAAGGCGACCGCCGTGTGGCCGACGTGGACACGGCGTTCGATTCCCTGCAGGGGATCTTCAATCAACTGTTCTCCACCGCGACTCCCCTTGTGAACGTCATCCCCGATCTTCCCAACCCGCCCTACCAGGAGGCGCAGTTCAACGACTTCTTCGTCGAGGGCATCTTCAGCGACCTGAAGCGGCACGACCTCGGCCCCAAATTCCACGAGCGGCATTACGACGGCACCATCACGACCCAGTTCGTCACCGAGCCGCTCTGGGGGGTGGCCACCACCGCCCCGTACGGCCACGATGGCCGCAGCATCAACCTCAATGAGGTCATCCTGCGGCATGGCGGCGAGGCCCAGAGCCAGCGCGACAACTACGCGGAGCTCCCCGACGGGGACCGCAACGCGATGCTCGCGTTCCTGGGCTCCCTGGTCCTCTTCCCCCCTGACGACACCGCCTCCAGCCTCGATCCTGGAAACCCATCTGACCCGGACTTCCCGCAACGGGGACACGGAGCCATCGATCTGAGCGTTCTGTTCATCAATCCAACCGACAAGGAGTAGATGCCACCGGCCGCGTGCCTTCACCGGCGCGCGGCCGTCACGCATTTTGCATGTGCGCTCCCCTGCGTACCGAGGAGCCCTTACATCTCACCACGACCATTCGCTCCCCGCGGCCCCCCTTCGTTCTGCAGAAGGCGTGAACGATCCATTTCTCGCGATCGGGTGGCTCTTCCTCCCTTGCCCGTCCCTCCTGGCTCAACCGTCCGGGCGCGAGTCTCTCCACTAGGACGCTACTCCAGGAGGAGTTCCATGAGGCTGAGTTTGCTCGTCCGGGCCGCGGTCTACGTAGCCCTGTGTTTTGCGTTCGCTCCCTCGATGGTTCATGCCCAGCTCGTCGATCGCACCCAAGCTCCCCACACCGAAAACAACGCCGCCGTGCAGAAGTCTCTGGCCACTCAGATAGGAGCCGGCCGCGGCACCGTCACCACTCCCAACTCGTCGCTCTACCTGATCCGGCGCGACCCCTTCCGGTCGGTCCGGCGCGGGCGGCAGATTTTTCAACGCAAGTTCTCCATCGCGCAGGGAATGGCCCCCATCACTGGCGACGGTGCCGGCAACATCGAGCTGGACGACCGGATCGGAGCCGGTCTCTCGGATAGCTGCGCCGGCTGCCACGGACGCCCGCGAGGCTCCGCGGGGCACGGCGGCGACGTCGCCACCCGGCCGGACAGCCGCGACGCCCCTCACCTCTTCGGCCTGGGCCTCGTCGAGATGCTTGCCGACCAGATGACCGCCGCCATGCGGAAGATCCGTGACGATGCCATCCAAACCGCCATCTTGAATGGCGCACCCGTCACCGCGTCCCTGACCGTGAACGGAGTCAACTTCGGCACCGTGACAGCGTTTCCAAACGGCACTGTCGACCTCTCCAACGTGGTGGGCGTGGACCCGGACCTGCGGGTGAGACCCTTCTTCCACGACGGCCGGTTGTTCTCGATCCGCGAGTTCCTGGTGGGCGCCTTCAACGCCGAAATGGGGCTGGAAGCACCGGACCCGGACCTTCTCACCGCGAGCGGCGGCGGCGTGGTCACCACTCCGTCGGGCATGGTGCTCAACGGCATCCTCGACACCTTCTCACCGCCTCCGGCTCCAAACCCGGCCGCCGATCCGGATGGGGACGGCGTGGTGAACGAGATCGACACCGCCCTGGTCGACCACATGGAATTCTACCTTTTGAACTACTTCCGGCCGGCCAACTACGAGCAGACCGCGGTGACCGAGAAGGGCCGAGCGGTGTTCGATGAAATCGGCTGCGCAAAGTGCCACACGCCTGCCATGAAGCTCGCGCGCGACCGCCGTGTGGCCGATGTCGACACTTCGTTCAACCCGACCCAGGGGATCTTCAATCAACTGTTTTCCACGGCGACCCCGCTGGTGAACGTCATCCCCGATCCTCCCAACCCGCCCATCCAGGCTCCGCAGTTCGGTTCCTTCGTGGTCAGAGGCATCTACAGCGACCTGAAGCGGCATGACCTCGGCCCCAACTTCCATGAGCGGCATTACGACGGCACCATCACGAAGCTCTTCGTGACCGAGCCGCTCTGGGGGGTTGCCACCACGGCGCCTTATGGCCATGACGGCCGCAGCATCAACCTCAACGAGGTCATCCTGCGGCATGGCGGCGAGGCTCAGACGATGCGCGACCTCTACGCGAACCTCAGTGACAGCGATCGCGACCTGCTGCTTGGGTTCCTCGGTTCCCTGGTCCTCTTCCCGCCCGACGACACCGCCTCCAACCTCGATCCGGGAAACCCATCCGACCCGGACTTCCCGCAACGGGGCCATGGGGCGATCGATTTGAGCGTGCTATTCCTCAACCCGGCTGACAAGGAGTAATTTTCATTGGCCGCGCGCCTTGCCTTCACCGGCGGGCGCGCGGCCTTCTTCCTGCTTCACTTGGCCGGGCCGGCCTTGGCCACGATCCCCTTGCCCTCCTGGATGACGAGGATCTGGTTGCCGGGCACTGCGCCGAGCTTCTGCCTGGCGCCGCTCGGCCAGTCGATCTCGATCGCGGTCGCGCCGGGGTCCTTGCCGAGGCCGAAGGTCAGGGCGAGATCGCTCTGCGAGCAGTAGCTGGAGCCGCTCCGCACCTGGCCCCACTGCTTGCCGGAGGCGCTGGTCACCCGTACCACCGCGCCGATGCCGTCGCGGTTCGATTTGGCGCCCACCGTCCGGATCTGGAGCCAGCGGTTGCGGTTGCCGCCCTCATTGCGGAAAACGCGCGCCGGTCCGTGGTTTGTGGTGATCACCACGTCGAGGTCGCCATCACGGTCGAGGTCGCCGTAGGCCGCGCCTCGCGCCACCATAGGCTGCTCGAGCTCGCCCGGCTTGACCTGCTCGAACTTCCCCTTGCCCTGGTTGCGGAAGAGCAGCGCCGGCTGCTTGTACTGCACACGCGGCTGAACCCGGTTGATCTCTTCCTCGATGTGGCCGTTGGCCGAGAAGATGTCAAGCAGGCCGTCGAGGTCGTAGTCGAAGAAGAAGACGCCGAAGGCCAGGGTCAGCAGGCTCGACCGGCCCACGGTCGAGGCCGGCGCCTCGTCCACGAACACGCCGCTCCCCTCGTTGTGGTAGAGGGCCAGCATCTCGTTCGAGAAGTTCCCCACGAGCAGATGCGGCCGGCCCGAGCGGTCGTAGTCGGCCGCGTCGACGCCCATGGCGCCGCGCGCGACGCCCTCCTCGCTGAACGCGACTCCGGACTCCAGCCCCTCGTCCACGAAGCGGCCGTCCTTGTTGTTCCGGTAGAGCTTGTTCGGCTGCGTGTCGTTGGCCACAAAGAGGTCCGGCCAGCCGTCCATGTTGTAATCGAGGACCGCGACTCCCAGCGCCTTGCCCTGTCCGGACACCCCTGCGCGCTGGCTCGCATCCTCGAACTTGCCGCCCACGTTCCGGTAGAGCTTCGAGCTGGTCCCCTTGTAGGACTCCGGCGTGCAGTAGGACTTCGTGGCGCCGTCGAGCGAGCACCAGAGGTCCTTGTCCTCGCTCCACTGCACGTAGTTGGCGACGAACAGGTCGAGGCGGCCATCCTTGTCGTAGTCGATCCAGGCGGCGCTGGTGCCGAAGTTGGCGTTCTTGATGCCCGCCGCGGCCGTCACGTCCTGGAACTTGCCGCCTCCCAGATTGTGGAAGAGGCGGTCCCCTTCGAGCGCGGTCAGATAGAGGTCCATCTTGCCATCGTTGTCGTAGTCGCCCGCGGCGGCCCCCATGCCATAGACCTGGATGTCGAGGCCGCTCCCCTTGGATGCGTCGGTGAAGGTGCCGTTGCGGTTGTTGCGGTAGAAGGCCTGGGTCGACCTGGTCTTGCCGGCCTTCCAGTTGCGGCCATTGACGAAGAAGACATCGAGCCAACCATCGCCGTCGGCATCGAACAGGGCCACGCCCGAGCCCATGGTCTCGGGCAGGAGCTTCTTGCCGGCCTTGCCGCTGTTGTGGACGAACTTGATGCCGGATGCAGCCGTGGCGTCGGCGAAGCGGACTCCCGCCGGTTGGGGCGCCGGTTGGGCCGCCGGAGCCGGAGCGCCCGACAGGGGGACGACCGCCGCCAACAAGATGAGGGCGGTCAGACAGATCAGAGCATGTTTCACGGCGTCAACCTCCAGCACCGGCAGCCACGGTCGTGTCCGTCGGGACCGCGAGGCGTTTCAGCGGCGTGCTCTCGTGCTCGTGGATCGGCTGCCGCTCGTTGTTGTCTTCGGGACTGATCCGGCGGCGCTCGGCGGTGATCGCCTGAGCGGACTCCTCGGCCTTGAAACGCCGGAACAGCTTGGCTTCGCGGGCGGCATTCTCCTGGTTGCCCAGGGCGCGCCAGCAGAGCATTGAGGTGTAATGCATCTGGAGGTCTTCGGGGTCCACGCCGGTGACGCGCTCCAGAACCTTGAGCGCCTCCTTGTACTCGCGCTTCAGGAACAGGATGCGGGCCATCTGGTTGAGCACCACCCGGTCCCGCGGGTACTTGGATTCGACCGTCCGCAGCGAGGCGAGGGCCGCGTCATAGTCGCCGTCGGCCTTCTCGATCAACGACTTGAAGTAGTGGACGCGGCTGAGGCTGGAGTCGATCGCGAGCGCCTTCTGGATGAAGGGCTTGGCGCGGTCGAGCTCGCCCTCGCGGATCAGGGCGCGCGCCACGTTGAGCCAGCCGTCGGCATAACCGGGCTCGGCCTCGGTGGTGCGCAGGAACGCGAATTCGGCGCCCTTCAGGTCACCCTGGAGCAGCAGGCCGATCCCCCAGTCGTTCCAGCGCTCCCGGTCCTCCTTGGTGATGACCGGACGCCACACCGTTTCCGATTTCTGGCCGGCCTGGCCCACCCGCAGCTCGACCGTATCCTCGGCCAGGACGATGATCGGCAGATCGGGAATGCGGTCCTTGATCTTGCCCGAGACGTTGGCCGGGATGTTCGCCGGATCGAACGACCATTCCTGGCTGTTGTGATTGGCGGAGACGAGCTCCGGCGCCTGCCCCGGCTTCGGCTGGCCCGCGTACGCGAACTGCGTGTAGGAGTGCGCGAATTTGCGGTAGTTCAGCTTGGCCGTGAGGGTCAGCGGCCCGCGGGCGTCCTCCGGGACCTTGATGCGGTAGTGGGCCACGTCGGCCGCGCCGGGCGGGATCGCGCGGACATAGAGCACGCTCCGCGCCTGCCAGGCGTTGCGCTTGTCGATCGGGTTGCTCTGGCCGTCGAGCTGGTAGGCGCGGTAGAAGTGCGCTCCCTGCTCGACTGGGCCCTTGGTGCCGTCCGGGTTCTCTTCCACCTGGCCGCTCCAGTAGACGATGCGGCCGTCGGCGTCGCGGGCCTGGAGCTCCAGCCAGATGTCGAAGGCGTCGAGCGTGCCGCCCGGGAAGAAGTGGCCGATGGCGCGGGTGCGCACGACCACGTCCACCCGGGCCGTGGAGCCGGGCGCCAGCACCGGGTTCGCCTTGTCGACCGGCGCGGCCACCTTGCCGACCTCGCGGATGAACACGTCACCGGTCTGCTCGGCCTCCTCGCCCACGGCGATGCCCGACATGATCCGCGGCCCTTCATCGCCGGCGGCGGAGCGGCGGCGGACCATCTGGGTCTCGCCCGTCTCCGCGACCGGGGAAGCGGCAAAGATGTCGACGGTGATGAACCCGGACTTCAGGAACTTCTCCGTGACCTCCATCTGCTTCTCGTCCTGGTTCACGTGGGCGAGCGCCGTGTTCGCCCCTGGGAAGCGGTGGGAGTGGACCTTGCCGTCCACGTTGCCCGGGTCCTTGGAGTCGACCAGGGGCATGTGGCAGTTGGCGCACGTCTTCGATTCCGCCGGGTAGTAGAACGACCGCGCGCCCTGGCCCGAGACGGCGCTCGCCTGCCAGTTGTCGTAATCGTTGAAACCGCGGAACCAGCGGTAGGAGTTGACCGGCACGTCCAGGTGCACCTTGTGGCAGGACGAGCAGAACTCGGCCGAGTCCATCCGCATGAACGGCTTCATGAACGTCTTCTTGTGCGGCTCGGGCTCGGTGTAGGTCAGGAACCTGTCCATCGCCCGCACGACCTTGTTCCTGCTGGTCAGGAGCCCGTGCAGCGGCGGGTACTCGATGGTGAAGCCGCCTTGCCCCATGGTGCTGTGCACCTCGGTGATGGCATGGCAGGAGGTGCAGGCCAGGCCGGCGTGAGCCTCGGGCGTGTCGATCTGGTCCTTGATCGGTCGCTCGAAGCGGCCATTGAAGAAGACCGCGTGGTCATGGCAACCCGCGCACCACTTGCTCGGCTGAGGCCCCACCACGTCCTGCATGTACTCGATCGACTTCCGGTAGAACTGGTTGTTGAACGAGGCGAAGTGGTGGGCCGAGCTGTTCCACTGGTCGTAGATGTCCTTGTGGCACTCGCCGCAGACCTTCGAGTCCATGAAGAAGTTGGACGGGATGATGTCCTTGGTGTTCGTGTTGGACGACGACGGGAAGAACGGCGACTTCGGACCGCCCCCCTCCTCTTCCATGGAGGTGGGGACGATCAGCGGGTTCTTGATCCGGTGCGTCGGGTTCGGGTTGGCCTTGCGCCAGCCCGCGGTGACCGCGGGCAGCAGGATCAGCAGCGCGACGGCCGCGGCGAAGCCGGTCCGGAAGCGGCGCCAGCCCTCGCCTTCATTCGCCTTGCGCCAGACCCACGGCGCCAGCGCGGCCACGCCGAGCCCGGCCGTGACCACGTGCGCCCAGAAGGCCCAGCGATTCTGAAGGACGTTGCCGAAGAAGATCAGGTAGAGCCCCGCGAGCAGCGAGAGGAGGAAGAGTGCCACCGCGATCGGGATGGATCTCCGTGCCTCCGGGCTGCGCGTCAGCCACCACACCAGGCCGGCCGACAGCGCCAGGCCGAGCCCCAGGTGCAGGAGCACGTTGCTCATGTAAAAGATCGTGGGCGAGGCGAACGCCGCCAGGTACGCCGTATTGACCAGCAGCACCAGGAACAGCGCGGCCATCCACTTTCCGAACTTGCCGTACATCATAAGAATCGATCTCCCCTATCCAGCCCTTCCGGCGATCATACCCCAGCAGCTATTTCAGGGGGAACACCCTCCAAGGGCGGTAGTGTCGGTGACCGAGGGGGAGGCCCGGCCGGGCAGGTTGCTCCAGGTCCAGATCTGGTCGGTCTGCGTGTCGGTGACGGTGAGGGTGTACTCGACGGTGGTCGTGGCCGCGGCGAAGACCCAGTGGTGGCCGTTGACCGGGCAACCGTCCAGGACTTTGACCAACAGCTCCCAGTTGCCGGGCGCGAAGAACCAGAAGAGGCCGGAATCGTCCGAGGCGACCCCGGGGACGACCGAGCCCGGACCCGCGCCCCCCTGGAAGTCCTTCCACGCCACCTCCACCCGGAAGCGCCCGCCGCCGAGGCAGAGGGTCGTGGGGCCGGGCACGCACTCCCCGCCTCCAATATCGGCCGGGTAGGTCTTGTCGGCCAGGAAGAGGAAGCCGTTCTCCACCGCGCCCGGGGGAAGGGTGTTGTGGCCGAAGCCCGGCAGGACCTCCTCCTCCCAGGGCACCCCGAGGCGCGCCCACTGCTGCTTCATGGCCGAGGAAAAGGCGTAGTTCGGGTCGTTCTCCCCGTAGTACATCCGGATCGGGGCCTTGTAGGACGGATCGGCCACGGCTTCGATCGTGTAGAACCGCGCGGCCATCGTGAAGACGGCGCTGTAGCTGGACCGGGTCGTGTACGCCAGCAGATAAGCCCAGGCGCCGCCCGCGGAGTGCCCGCCGATCGAGAGCCGCCGGGGGTCCAGAGACAGCTCGGCCCGCACGGTGCGCAGGCTCTCCGCCACGATCAGCTCGTCCTGCGCCGTCCCCCAGCCCAGGTCGGTCGAGGACTTGGGCAGGATGACGACCAGCCCGGCCTTGTCCGCAGCCTGGAAGAGGAACGCCTTGTACTTGTCCGGAATGCCGCCGGAGCCGTGCAGGAAGAGCACGGCCGGCATCGGCTTGGACGGGTCGAAGCTGTCCGGCACGTAGCGCCAGAGGTACGAGCCCAACTCGGGGAGGTCGAAGCGAGCCCAGCCTGGACGGGGGGCGGCAGTCAGCGGGAGCGCGGAACCGAAAAGGAGGCAGAGGAGAATGAAGAGCTTCGTACGGCTGAGCATGGGTACCTCGGGGCCGACAGGATAGCATTTTCAGCCTCAGAGGTCCGCCCACCTCCGCAGAAGGTTGTGGTAGATGCCCGTCAACTGAACGGGCGTGGGATGATCCGGCAGGGCTTGGCTGACCCTCTGAATCGACGAATCGAGGTCGAAGAGGAGGGTCCGCTCGCCGTTGTCCCGCACCATGCTCTGAATCCAGAAGAAGGAGCTGACCCGCGCTCCTCTCGTCACCGTCCGGACGAGGTGCAGGCTGGTGGCAGGATAGAGCACCAGGTGGCCGGCCGGCAGCTTGATGCTGTGGACGCCGTAGGTGTCCTCCACCACCAGCTCGCCACCGTCGTACTCGTCCGGGCTGGTGAGGAAGAGCGTCGCCGAGATGTCCGTGCGGATGCGGTGCGGAGTGCCGGTGATCTGGCGGATCGAATTGTCCACGTGGGTACCGAACGACTGCCCCCCCTGGTAGCGGTTGAACAGCGGCGGAAAGACCTGAAGCGGCAGGGCGGCGGAGAGGAACAAGGGGTTGCGCTGGAGCGCGGCGAGGATCATCTGGCCCAGCTCTCGCGCTACAGTGCTGTCCTCCGGGAGTTGCTGGTTGTCCTTCGTCCGCGCCGACTGGTGGCCGGCCGTGACGCGCCCGTCCACCCATTCCGCCTGGTCGAGGACTTGGCGCGCGTGCGACACCTGCTCAGCGGTGAGAACATCGGGGATGCTCAGAAGCATGTCGTCTCCTCAGGTCAGAACCTCAACGCGGTCGTAAGGGCCACAGAGCGGCCGGCGCCCGGGACGAAGTGGCCGCCGCCCACTCGATCGATGTAGCGCTCGCCGGCCAGATTGCTCACATTCAGCCGCAGCGTGAAGCGCTCGCTCAGGTCGTAGGCGGCCATGGCGTCGAACAACAGGTAGTCGGGAGCGACCCGCGTGCCGGTGTTGTTGTTGAAACGGTCGCCGACATACTGCGCGCCGCCGCCCACCTCGACATTGGAACGCAGCCGATACGTCGTCCACAGGCTGGCCGAGTGCTCCGGCGTGTTGGCGAGCTCCCTCCCCACCTCGGCGGGGGTGTTGGACTTCAGGACCTCGCTGGCCATCCAGGTATAGCCGAGGAACGCCTGCCATCGGCTGTTGAGCGCGCCCGAGACGCCGAGCTCCATGCCTTCGACCCGCTGCTCGCCCTGCAGGACGGTCGGCAGATCGCCAGGGAGGATGCCCGGGGTGCGGGCGTTGGTCTTCTCGGTGCGGAAGGCCGCCGCGCTCAGGCTCAGGCGCGAGCCGAGAAGGTCCCACTTGGTGCCGAGCTCGTACCCGCGGCTCTTCTCGGGCTCCAGCTCGACGGTGCTCGCGCTCAGGTTGAGCCCCGTCGCCGCCTCGGCCGACGGGTTGAACGAGGTCCCGGCCCCTACATAGATACTGCCGTTGGGCCGTGGCTTGTAGACGGCTCCGGCGCGCCAGCTCAGCATCTCGTCGGTGCGCTCGAACGGAGTGGTCACGCCCGCAATGTCAACTGAATCGAATTTCATGCCGAAGCGGTCCCACCGCAGGCCGCCGGTGAGTTGCCAGCTCTCCCCGAGCTTGATGGTGTCGGAGGCATAGACCGCCCCGGTATCCGCCGTGCCCTCGGTCCGGGCGCCGGTGCGGGTGATCGGACCCGCGTATGGGGCTCGCGGATCGGGATCGAAAAGATCGGCCTGCGGCGCGGCCGGGCCGGTGCGGGCGAAGCTCTCCGAAGTCTCGCGGGCGATCTCGATCCCCGCCACCAGGGCATGACCGATCTTTCCGGTGTCGAAAGTGGCGGTCAGATCGTTCTGAAGAATTGTGATCGTATCTTCCAGGTCGCGGGACTGGAGCTGCCGGTTGATCGCGGTGCTGTCGTTGCCCGCGAAGCGGGGCGAAGTGACGATCGAGTCGCGCTCCGATTGGCCGTAGCGCGCCAGGCTGCGGAGGGTGACCGAATCCCCCAGGTCGCGCTCGAGCTCCGCGGTGGCCAGTTGGGTGACGGTCTTCTCGTAATCCCGATCGGTCAGCCCATAGAAGTTGTCGAAGTCCACGGGCGCGGGCTTGTCCGCGTGCTCCGCGAGGGGGATGTTCGTGGCCGGAACCCAGGGCAGCCCATAATCCGGCATGTTGTCCTGATCCAGGTGGCTGTAGCTCAGAGTGACGCGGGTCGGCGTGCCCAGGCCGAAGGCCATCGACGGCGCGACTCCCCAGCGCTGGCTCTCGACCGAATCGCGGCCCGGGGTATCCGAATGAGTCCACATCAGATTGGCACGGAAGGCCGCACCGTCGATCCCCTCGATCGGCTGATTGACGTCGAGCGTCGCTCGGCCGAGATCTCCGGTGCCCGCTCCGAAGGTCGCGGAATGGGCGGTCCCAAGGTTCGGGGTCTTGCTGGCCAGGTTGAGCGAGCCGCCAGTCGAGCCGCGCCCGGCATAGAGAGAAGCCGGTCCCTTCGCCACTTCCACCTGCTCGATGTTGAAAGGGTCCCGCGTGTAAGAGCCGAAATCGCGCACGCCGTCCACGAAAATGTCGTTGCGGGCGGCGAATCCGCGGATCGTTAGGTTGTCGCCGGGCAGACCGCCTCCGCCCTCCCCCGCCTGGATGCTGATACCGGTGACATTGCGCAGCACGTCGCGCAGCGTGGTGGCGCCCTGCTCCTCGATCATCGCCTGGGGAATGACCGTGACCGTCTGCGGAATGTCGCGCAGCGGCTCCAGGTACTTGGGCGAGGAGGGCGAGACCTGCGCGATCACGTCGACGGTCTCCGACAGCCGCAGCCCGAGCCTCACCGTGCGGGCATCGGTAAACTGATGGTCGACGCCCGTTCCCTCCAGCAGCCCGGCGATCGCCTGGTCAGGGGTGAGCAGCCCCGAGACACCGGGCGAATCGAGACCGTGGATCGCCTCGTCCTCGATCTCGACCCGCACCCCGGCCGCGGACTCGAAGGCATTCAGGGCCGCTCCCAGGGGACCGGGAGGGATGTCGAAGCGCAGCGCGGGCATGCCGGCGGTCTGGACGGGTGCGAGCCTCCCCATCCAGGTCTCGTCCATGAGGGCGGCGAGAGCGGGTTTGGCGAGCTCCAGCTCCTGGGCTAAGGCGCGCCCGGTGATCGAAGTGGTTATCGAGGTAGAAACCGCCAGGGCACCGAGGAACAGCCAACGAGGACTGCGTGAGCGCTTCATGCGTTCTCCTGCATGTGTTCTCCTCCAGAGGGGACCTGCTTGCGCGCTCGCTGGCGCAGAATGAACCGTCTCCAGGAAAGGGCCATTCCGGTCCAGACGAGCACGGCCGCGCCTCCCGAGGCGATGCCGGCGACGGTCTGGCCAAGCAGGCCGCCGGCCTCGCCCGTGTGCACCCACCTCGCCCAGGAACGCAGCCGGCGTCCGCGGGTCTGGCTCGCGAAAGGCTCCCAGGTTTCGACCTCTCCGTTCCGCTTCAGGGTGAGTTGGGAGCGCAGGTCTGGGCGGCCCCGAGGGCCGGCAGCGGTGGTGAAGGTCACGGGCGCCTTGGCTCCCTCAGGAATCCGGGCCGTGAGGCTCCGCCAGCCGGGCACCTGCCGCTCGGCCACGGCCCAGAGCCCATTCAGGCCACCGAGGCTCACCGTCCCCTCCCCGCCCCCCTCTCTACGCGGCCCCTCCGAGCGGGCCCGGGACGGATAGGAGATCGTGGCGGCGGTGAAGACGACGAAGAAGAGCGGCACCGCCGTCCAGAGGCCGATGACGTTGTGCCAGTTGAAGTCCCGCGCCTTGCTCGAAAGGCCTCTCCGGAACCAGGCCACGTTCCGCACCTGGAGGCGGTTCCAGATCTTGGGCAGCCAGAGATAGGGGCCGGAGATCACGAGGAAGAGGAAGGCGAGGTTGCAGACGCCGGTGACGGCTTTCGCCGCCTTGCGGTTCTCCTCCCCGGCCCCGAGCCAGCGGTGCCAGTCGGTGACCGCTCGGAAGAAGGCGCGGGCCCGCGGCTCGCCTTCGCCCAGGACCTCGCCCGTGTAGGGATTGAGATAAAGGTTGCGTCCCCGGCCGAGGCCGATCGCAGCCGGAGCCTCGGGGTCGGACTGCAACGTGATCGAGGAAAGGTGAATATTGGGGTGGGCCGCGAAAGCCCGTGCAGCCAAAGACTCAACCGGCAGACGCTCCGCTCCGATCCGAGGCGGGCCGGAGCGATAGCCGCGGTCAACCCATTCGAGGACCTGCCACTCGTACGTGAGCAGCATGCCGGTCACCGACATGATCAGGATGACCGCTCCGGCCGTCACTCCGCACAGGAGATGAAGCCAGAAGACGATCTTGCGGAAGCGCTGCAAACGGTTCTCCTCCCAGGGGGAGAGGCCCTGCTCCCCGCGGGCGTGGAGATCCCTTTTGCGCTAGACTTGGAGCGCACGGTCGGTTTCCCCGGAAATCGGCCCGCAGACGGCGATCGCCCCCTCTCCCCAGAGCCGACGGTCGCCGTTTTTCGTTGCGATCAGCTATTGAGACTGAATCGCAATTAGCTTGTAGAGATACTGAACCGTTTTGGTCCTCTTTGTCAAGAAGCATTATTGGATGCCGGGGGTACCGGCCGCGTACCGGATTCCACCCAGCAAATGCTCCAGGAATGCAGGCTCGGAGAAGGAGGCGTCCGTGTGGCCTCCTCCGGTGTACCAGGCCCGGCCGCCGTCGTACTCGTGGTACCAGGCGATGGGATGATCCTCCCCCATCTGTCCCCCGGGATAGCTCGCCTCATCCAATCTGAGCAGCACGGTGACGCCCTGGCTTCGCGGGTTCTGCTGAAAGTCGTACCACTCATCGAAGCGGTTCCAGGGGTCCGGCAGCGTTCTCGTCGAGGGGTGGTCCCGGTCCTCTACCCGAATCCGTGCCTGTGCCGGCGCCGGATGGCTCACGAAGTACGCTCCGACAAGACCTCCATACCAGGGCCAGCCGTGCTCCGTGTCGGCCGCGGCGTGGATGCCCACGAAGCCGCCCCCATTGCGGATGTAGGCCATGAAGGCGGCTTGCTGATCACCGTTGAGGACGTCCCCGCTCGTGGAAAGGAAGACGACGGCCTTGTAGCGGCTGAGGTTGGTGGTGGTGAATTGTCCGGCCTCCTCAGTGGCGTCGACTGCGAAGCCGTTCGCGGCTCCCAACTCCCGAAGGGCGGCAATCCCTGGCTCGATGCTGCTGTGGCGGAAGCCGGTGGTTTTGGAGAAGACGAGAATCCTGTCCGGACCGCTCTGCGGTTCGAGCCGGTTCTCCCAGAGCTCCACCGGCCCTTTACCGAATGGGAGGGTGCCGACGATGTCGCCATCGCCATCGCCGCCGACGTCGGAAACGTGGATGTTGTGCAAGGCCGGCGTGCCGAGCACCTGGCGGCTCCAACCTGAGACCTGCCCTGTGTTCACATAGGCCAGCAGGCGTCCCTCTCCCCCAATCTCCGACGTCACTACGTCCATGTCGCCGTCGCGATCGAGATCCGCCATGCTTACCCCCTGTGCCGAATCGAGAGGACCGGGATCGATGACGCGTTCCCGCCAGCGGGGCCGGTTGGGGTTCGCTGGATTCTCGAACCAGGAGATCCTTCCCACCCCCTCCGCTACCGTCATCACGACGTCAGGCCGGCCATCCCCGTTCAGGTCACTAATGGCGAGGGCCGCCTCCGGGCTCCAGGAGCCGAAGCTGCGCCGCTGCCACGGCCGAGAGAGGATCTTGCCACGCGGATTTTTCAGCCATCGCCCCCCCACGACAATGTCGAGAAACCCGTCCTTGTTGAGGTCGGCCAGCGCCAGCCCTTGCGTCTCGCCTCCGGGACCCAGGTCGCGCCGGAGCCAGGATTGCGGTCCGTTCTGCTTGAACACCGTCACCACGGAGCCGGTTTCTCCGCGCATCACGATGTCGGGCTTGCCGTCACGATCGAGGTCGGCAATCGCCACGTCCTGGACCACGTCATGACTGTCACCGGAGTCGATCCCATGGGCAGGCCAGGGAACGGCCTGACGAGGGTTCTCGAACCAGACAGTGCCCACGGTGACGTCCAGGTCACCATCCCGATCCAGGTCTCCGACCGCCAACCCGCCTTGCGTGGTGTACCCCTGGACGGCAAGAACGGACTGGGTCCAATTGGGGTAGGCGTACCAGACCAGCGGTCCCTCACTGCCGACGACGATCGCGTCGGGCCGGCTATCGCCGTCGAGATCTCCCAGAGCATTGCCGCAGGGGCAGTAGGGGCTGTCCTGGGCGATCACGGTGCGGACGAACGGGATGTCCTCGGCTTGGACAGGAGCTGGCACGATTGCGGCCGCAACAAGAAACAAGACTCCGAAAAGGCCACCCGACCGCCTCATGAACAGTAAGTATACGTGGTGCTCAAACTGCCGGCCGTCAAAGGGCCCCCAGAGCAGGGAGCCCCTTTTAAGGCTTACCACCGGCCCAATGTGTCCTAATTGGCCCGGGTTGAATCCACCCGCGCTCCACCATCTCCACAGGTCCCCCCTTGCACGGGGGGAACGCACACCTTCACGGTGCCGGTGCAGGCGCCCCCCTGGGGATCGGTGGCGGTGAAGCTCACATGATAGACACGGCCGTTACCCCCGTTCAGGCGCGTGGCTCGCAGACGGGCCGTGGAGGTGCCGAGCCCCGTTGCGTCAGGTGTGCCGGGACTGGTGAGCCCTTCGTCCTGGAAAATGGAGGTCATGGCGATGGTGACGCGGCCGCCCTCCGGGTCGGTGATGCCGCGGATGAGGACCGAGACGAACTTCCCGTCGGCAGGCCAGAGCGTGGCGGGGCTGGCCGTGGCCGCCGAGCAATCGGGCGGGTTGTTGAGCACCAGCTTCGTCGCGAAGGCTTCGTAGTTACCACCCGCGGGGGAAGGCTGCCAGGCGTTGACCAGCGGCAGGTCGGCGGCGGCGAGGCCGGTCAGAGAGACACCGGAGGAATCCGCGGCCATGCCGAAGATGTTGGAGCCGCCCAGACAGGCGCCGTCCAGGACCCGCGAAGCCGCGGCATCGAGCTTTGCCACGAAATTGACATTGCCACAGGAGGGGTCGAGAGCTGCCCGCAGGGGCGAGTCGGCCCCCGGGCTGGAGACGGCCAGCAGGATGCTCGAGGCTTCCAGCGCCAGATCTACCACCTCCTCGGCCCCGCTTCCTCCCAAGTAGGTCGAGGAGATCCGCGAGCCCCAAGGCTTCAGCCGGGCCAGGAACAGATCCCGCGGACCGCGAAGCTCGGTCTGGATCGCATTCAGGGTGGGAAATTGAGTCGAGCTGGTGGTACCCACCACGACCAGGGAGCCGTCCGCGGCCACCCGGATCTCTTTGCCGTCGCCGGGACCCAGGTAGGTCGACCAGCGGACGGAGCCCGCCGGATCGAGCTTGGTCACGGTCGAGCTGTCAGTACCAAGCACGTAGGCGTTGCCGGCGGCGTCCACCGCGATGCCCCGGCCGGCGGTGTTATAGTCATCGACGTCGAAATTAGACCAATAGCTCGTCGAGCCGTCGGCTCTGATCTTCCACACAAAGACCGTGTTTACGTTGTCGCCCGAGTACGGGTCCTCGCTGCTGCTTACGCCGGTGACGTAGACGTTGCCCTGAGAGTCCACAGTCATTCCGCGGGGGTAATCCGTGCCCTCCGACATGCCCCCGTGGTGCCAGGCGAGCGCGCCCCCTGGCTCCAACTTGGCAACGTGGATGGAAACAGGCTCGGACCCGAATTCATAGGTGGCCGCCACCACATAGGCACTGCCATCCGGGCCCACGCCGATCCCCAGTCCCTGCATAACCCGGGGGCCATTATCATTTGTGATCGGGACGTAGGTCGAATAGAAAGGGGTTCCCGAAGGCCCCAGGGCGGTCACGAAAATTTGCGCGACTTCTTCGTCCCCCCACTTGCTGGAGCTCACCGCCACGACCGGATAGTCCGGCGAATTGGTGGTACCCGCGACGAACGTGCTGCCTCCCTGCACTGCGACGGCGAATCCACTGTCGTTGAAACTTCCTCCCAGATAGGTTGAGTAGACGAGGGTGGGATCGGCGCCAGCCGGCAATGCCGCCGATACCGCTGCCAGGACCGTGAGTGCGCCAAGGAGCGCGCGCCGCGAGGACCTTGCGAAGAACTCGATCGTGTTTCTCATGTGCCTCCCTCTGTTCACTGTTGTGTAGAAGTTACTGTCGAGGGAGGGCTGGGCACCGCGATGAGGCAGGCCTTCTTGGACGGATCAAGCCGAGGCAGTCGAAAAGGATACGGGAGCTGCGGCTGATCGACCCCAGAAGTAGTACCAAGCTCCACCCTCGCTCTTGCGCGTTTTCTTCAGATGCCAAAAACGTGCCGAAGGAAGGAGCCTGGTCTGCCAACACCCTGGAGGAAGCCCTGGTCCTGGCCCTCAAGGTCCACAGGAGGCAGCGTGAGACCGGGCTGGCCGAGAATCGAGAAGCGATCGAGGCCTACAAGGAGCACGTCGCGCAGCACGGCGTGTTCAGCGCCGGCTTGCGGGGCTTTTGATGCCCACGGGCGAGTGCGTCAGGTGGCATTGGGGCTTCTCCGACGGGGGCGCTGCTTTGCAGATACCGACTTGATGACGGTGTGGCCGCCACCTGAAGCTGGAGGAGGCGTTTTGCCTTGCTCGGCCGCTGTCCGGATCAGTTCGACCACAGCCGGCAAGCGCAGTGGCTCAACGGTTGGAAGCCGAATGAAGCGGTTCTGTTTGCCGCTACCCTGCAGCAGCTTCGATGGATCGGGAAGGCTGGCGCCATAGTAGAAGGAGAGCCCGACTCCGTTGGAGGCGGCAGCGATGGAAACGATGCAGTCCGAGGCTCGCTCCGTTGACGCGTACCCGATCACGAAGAAGTTGTAGTTGTCATAAACGATCTCAACGGCCGTTGGCAGCAGCTTGCGGACCTCGGCGCGACACTGGCGAATGAGGGCGGCTACCTCAGGCTCGAATTTTTCGATGAACGAGGCAAGCTGCGCTTCAACGGAGTCGGCAGCAGCGGCCGGATTCCGGCGGGTGGTGGGTTTCGCTTCAGTGGTGCGCTTCGCTGTGGCCATTATTCGTCATCTTCCTCTTCTTCCTCTTCGACCACATTTACGATGACTCGCACCGTGGGTCGCTGATCGCCGGCGAAGAGCTGCAAGGAATCAGCCTCAGACATCTCGATCTCGAGAGCCGGAGATTTGGTGCGTGATCCAAACACGAGGGCGGCACCGGCTTCGTTACCGATGGTCAAGGACTCCCACGTGCGTTTTACCGAGCTCGCGACCGTCCGCTGAGAGTAGGGCAACCGTCAGGTCGATGTCCTGTCGGAACCACTCGGTGGCCACCTCGGGGATGACTTCGAGGAGAACTTGTCCATTGCGCCGGAGGGTCCGCTTCACCTTGATGGACCGCACGACGGCCTTGTCGCATACGAACTTGGCACTCTCGCGAGTCGTCCAAATGCTCGGGTTCTGCTTGGCGAGTGAGGGCGTGGTGAACTGCGTAGGAGAGACCTTGACCTCAAGGAGCATAGGTGACGGCACTCCTTGAGGCACCTGACTTTTGGGAGTCCCCGAAAGCTCCCGCGCTTCATCCTTGGAGATAGGCCGCGCCTCGACCTGTGCAGCGAGCGTGCCTGGAGAACCCAGGACGACAACTGCAATGAACAGCAAACCGATTTTCACATGCTCCTCCTTAGCTTCGAAACGCAGCCCTGACGTGCGATGCCACTAGTCCTGGATCTCGATGACAATCTTCACCAGAAACGGCTCCGCCTCGAATCGCTCGACTTGAGCCTCGGTGACCGGCACAATAAGTTTCGGACTCTTTGTGCTCGATGCCCCCCAGAGTCCCATCTTGCTTGCAGCGTTGTCAGCGCCTATCGTCAGGTCGTCCCAGGTTCGCGTGGCGAGCACCTCACCGGATTGTGTCGTGGCCGTGATCGTGAGGTCGATGTCCTGGCGAAAGTACTCGGTGGATATGGTGGCGCTACGCCATAGACCATCGCCGCTCCCTTGGGCCAAACATTGACCTCGTCCAACATTGGCCTCCTTTCACCTCCGAGAGGCCGTGGCCGACGAGACACAGCAAGCCGAGTCACATGCGCCTTGTCGCAGACGTACAGATCCGTTCCCTTGATGTCCAGACTCAGAATCCTGTCCCGAAGGCCAGGTTTCATGGCTTGCACGGTAGCCTGAATCACCATAGGACAGACCTCCGTTCGCAGAGGGCATGACAGGTCCGCCGCCGTACCTTGCCGCACCTCGACTCCACCGGAAGCCGGACCAGCCGCAGCAGGCTTGCCGGGTTGCACAGCAGTGTTCTTCTGTTGCGTGGCCGCTTGACGAGCGAGATTGTCACGGGCGAGCTGGGCCTCAGCGGCTTGCGGGAATCTCTCGATCAACTCCCTCCAGTTCGCTGCGGCTAGCTCAGTCTGTCCCTGCGCCTCGTTCACCATCCCCAGCATGTAGAGCGCAAGCGTCTTGTCAGTGGCTTCCGAGTCAGCGTCGTAGAGCACCTCGATCAACTCGCGTTTGGCGTCGTCAAGCAAGTTGTTCTGATAAAGCGCCTTGGCTTTCTCTAGAGATGCTCCGCCGGCCGGGCCGGCGATGCAGCACAGCAGCAGCGTCACTACCAGATTTTTTCGAAACATTGTGGAGTCTCCACGGACTTTGCTGCGCTTCCTACCAACAGATTACGCACTCCCAGATTACTCCGGCCCTAATACCGTTTCCGTCCTCGCCGAACGGGTAGCCACAACCTGATCTCGCTGCTGTACTTAAGAAGGGTACCCCTCCCCCGCCCGGCCGTCAATCGGAGGCCAGTACGTGTGCCAGAGTGTTGAGATCATAGGGCGATGTTCCGGAGCCTCTCCGCCAAGGCATCTCGGAACTCCTCCAATTGATCCGCGGTGAGCGGCTCCAGCATCATGGGCAGGGGGCGAGTCGGAAAGCGGGCGAGGAGCCAAGCAAGGACGCCGGGATCGATTCCGGCGTCCTTGCGCAAGGCGGCTTCGAGATCCTGCTCGGGAGGGAACCCGGCCCGATCGAGGAAGTAGAGGTCGACGAGGTCTCGTGGCTCGGAGCGCGAGAGGATACAGGTCAGCTTGTTCGCCCGCAGGTCGGTGAGCGATTCGACGACGATCCCCTCGACCGGCGGAGGCGGAGCCGCTATGTCGGCTACAGGCTCGTGAACGATGTCGACCTCGACGCTGCTTCCGTCACCAGCCGCCAGTTGCGCCCGCACCAAGTGGCCGACATCGCGCAGCAAAGTGACACCGATTCCGGCCTCCCCGGCAGCGGCAGGGAGAAGCCCGACGAGTGCCCGCATGTCCTCCGCATCGTGGACAAAGAGGTCGATGTCTCCCGTCGTCCGATGGCCGAGATACACCCCGGCCAGAGCCGCGCCGCCCCCGAGGTGGCAGGGGATGCGCACCTGGCAGGCGCGGACGAAGTCGAGGACGGAATCCGGGACCACCCGGCGGTCAAAGGTCTTGCGCATGGCTGGCGCGGATCTGTTGCAGCGGCGGCCACTCGGGCGGCGGGAGCTTCAGCAGCCAAGCCCACATCTGCCGGGAGCGCCCCAGATACCGGATCAAGTGCGGCCAGAGAGCCCGGATCTCAGCGGGCTGGACAAAGAGCCGGACATCCCGAGTGTTGGCTTCGCGCAGGAGCGCACCCATCCAGTAGGCGCGCTCTTCCGGGTCGGACGAAGCGAGGTGTTCCTTGAACTGGCCGACCGTGGCGTCCGTCCACCAGAGGAAGTAGGGCCGCGCGTCATCGTCGAAGAGGGAGTCCGTGGTCGGGGGCAAGCTCATCGCTGAATCCTTCCACGGACAACCCTACCATGAGGAGACCTGCCAGAAGCTCCAGCAGGCTGACCGGTGAGGACCGCCCGAGCACTCGTCAGGCCCCTGTTCGCTTCAGTAAGAAGAGCTCGGACTGACATACGGACGGTCTGGACGGTGGTACGAACGATGCGGACAGCCGTGCGGAGGGCTCGAGCCTTGGTGCAGGCCGCTCGAGCGACGGTCCGAGCCGTTCGAATGGCGGTACGAACCCCTCGGGCGATGGTACGGATGGCTCGGGCTGCCGGACAGACGATTCGTGCCGCTATACGGATGGTTCAACCGGCTGTACGGACGGTTCGGACGCTTGTACGGACGGTTCAACCGGTCGTACGGACGGTTCGCACCGCTGAACGGACGGTTCCGACGCCTGTACGGACGGTTCCCCCGCCTGTACGGACGGTTCCCCCGACTGTATGGACGGTTCGTACGACTGTACGGACGGCTCAACCAGCTGTACGAACCGCTCGTATGGCCGTTCGAACCGTCCGTACGGCTGTACCGATGGCTCCCCTGGTTGTAAGCACCGCTCGGGCTGCCGTACGAACGGCTCAAACTGCCGTACGGCCAACTCGGACTGGCGCCTGGATAGCTCGGGCCGCTGAACGAGTGGCTCAGATGGCGGTACGAACAGCTCAGACCGCGGCATGAGAAGCTCGGGGATGCTCCCGAGAGGCTCGGGGATCCAAGGCATTCATGCCAAGGCAGCCAGTCGCGGCACGGCCTGGATCGGCCGGCGCTCGCCTACCTGCTGGCGCCACATGGCGTAGTAGAGCCCCTTCTGCTCCAAGAGCTCGGCGTGGCCGCCGGACTCGATGATCCGACCGCGCTCGAGGACGTGGATGCGGTCGGCATGGAGGATGGTCGACAGCCGGTGCGCGATGAGGATGGTGATCACGTGGCTCGACGCCACCTCGCGGATCGTCTCGGTGATGTCCTCTTCGGTGAGTGAATCGAGGGAGGAGGTCGCCTCGTCGAAGACCAGGAGGCGCGGCCGGCGCAGCAGGGCCCTGGCGATCGACAGCCGCTGCTTTTCTCCCCCGGAAACCTTGACGCCGCCCTCGCCGATCACCGTATCGAGACCACGGTCGGCGCGCGCCAACAGGCTGTCACAAGCGGCTTTCTTCAGGACTTCCAGGCATTCGTCGTCGGTGGCCTGGGGATTGACGAAGAGCAGGTTCTCGCGGATCGAGCCCGAGAAGAGCTGCGTGTCCTGGGTCACGAAGCCGATCTGCGCCCGCAGCTCGTCCAGATCGAGATCCGTGCCCGCCTTGCCGTTGTAGAGGATGCGCCCGCTCTGTGGCTTGTAAAGGCCGACGAGCAGCTTGACGAGGGTCGTCTTGCCCGAGCCCGAGGGACCGACGAAGGCGAGCGTCTCGCCGCGCCGGACGTCGAAGGAGACGCCGGTGAGCGCCGGGGCCGCGGCGGTCTGGTGGGTGAAGGCGACGTTCTCGAACTTGAGCGAGCCGAGCTCTCCTAACGCCTGGGGGCTCGCGGGCTTCACCTCGAGAGGCAGGTCGAGAATCGCCTGATAGGTTTCGAGCGAAGCTTCGGTCTCGCGATAGGTATTGATCACCGTTCCCAATTCCTGGAGCGGCCCGAAGATGAAGAACGAGTAGATGAAGAGCGAGAAGAACTGGCCGACGGTGATCTGTTGCGTAAAGATCAGATACAGCATCAGGAAGAGGATCGAAGTGCGCAGGGCGTTGACCGCCGTGCCCTGGATGAAGCTCAGCAGCCGCAGGGAGCGGACCTTCCGCAGCTCGAGCTTGAGGATCTTGTCGGTGATGGAATTGAGCCGCCCGATCTCCTGGTTGGCGAGCCCGAGGCTCTTGACCAGCTCGATGTTGCGCAGCGATTCCGTGGTCGAGCCGGCGAGCGCCGTGGTTTCGGCGACGATGATCTTCTGGATTTTCTTGATCCTTTGCGACAGGACCGAGCTGAGCAGGCCGATCAGGGGCACGGTGAGGAAGAAGATGGGCGCGATGAGCCAATGTACGGAGATGGCGTAGATCATCACGAAGACGACGCCGACCAGGGTCGTAAACAGCGTGTTGACCGCGGCGCCGATCAGCTTCTCGACATCGGCGCGCACCTTCTGCAGCTTGCCGAGCGTCTCGCCGCTCCGCTGGTCCTCGAACAGGGCATAGGGAAGCCCGAGAGAGTGGCGGACGCCGTCCGCGTAGAGCTGGGCGCCCAGCCGCTGGGTGACGACGTTGACGAAATAGTCCTGGAAGTTCTTGGCTACCCGCGAAACGAACGCGACCCCCACCGCCGCGGCGAGCAGCAGGCCCACTCCTCGGAAGAACTGGGTGGTCGTGTATTCCTTGTAGCGGGTCGCATACTCGTCGATGACATGGCGGAAGATCAGCGGGTCGAGGAGAGAGAAGACCTGGTTGACAGCCGCCAGGAGGAGCGCCAGGGCCACGAGCCTCCAGTAGCGGCGAAGATAGGAAAAGAGGAGTCGCATGCCTCCTATGATAACCGCCCGGAGGGCGGCCACAAGGGCGCCCCTACCCCTTGACTTCCATCAGATACGACGTCAGGTGCCTGACCTTCGCGTCCTGCATTATGAAGACGTCGCAGAAGACGGCGTTGAGAAGGCCGCCCTCTCTCCTGGCGGCGCGCACGCTGCCTTCAGCCACTACCACGTTATCTTCTTCAATCATGCGAGTAACGGTGATGTCGGGCCTTCCTACGAAAGCGTCGTTCTCGATCTCCTTGTCGAAGGCTTCCTTCCCTGTCAGGTGAAAGGCGCCAGGAATCAGCCATTCGACGTCATCTGTCAGGCAGGACAGGACTTCCGCGTGATCGGACCTGGCGAAGGCGTCCATGTACTTCTGCACGGTTTCCTTGTTTCGGCTCATGGGCAAACCCCCTCACGCAGGACCTCGAGGAATGGCCTCCCCCACCCTTCCATCCTCTCCTCCAGCTTTTCGGTGCAGTCGCAGTCGCAGCAGGCCCAGGGCTCGGTGCCTTCGAGGTCGCGGCATTTGCGCCGGCTGTGGGCGTCCTGGACTTTGACCAGCTCGAAGTACTTCTCCCAGTAGGGACGCTCCTCGTCGAGCGGTTCCCAGCAGAAGCAGACCTCGACCCAACGCGCCGTCCCCTCGTCGGTCCAGCGCGCCTGTGCCATGTTCTCCAGGTACTCGCTGCCCGCGACCGAGCCCTTCCCCAGGGTTCCGTCCTCGATCGCCTTGAGCAGGTCCGTTTCCTTGCCGGGTCGGACCCGCGCTGTTACCAGATACCTCATGCCGTCGATCCTACCAGCCCGGAGCGATCACGAAACCCGTGACCCAGTCGTCCTCCGGCCGCTGGAACGGCTTGGCGTAGTAGAACTGGAGCACCGCGAAGCCGCCGAGCAGCACGCGGGCCGCGATGCCGGCGCTCACCACCGGGATGCGCTCGATCGAACGCTTTTCGAAGCGGAGCACCGGCGTCGTCTCCGAATCCCAGGCCACACCCGCATCCACGAAGGCCGAGAGCTCCGTGGGCAGGAACGACACGTCGAAGATGCCGAAGCCGCGGGTGCCCAGGAGCGGCACACGGAACTCCAGGTTCAGCACGCCGAGGCGGCTGCCGATGAGCCGGTCGAACTCGGGGCAGGCCGTGGGGTCGCCCGGCACTTCCGAGCAATCGGAGGCGCTGATGTCGCCGATCTCGTAGCCGCGCACCAGGGTGGGACGGCCGACGTAGAGCTGGTTCAGGCGCTCGCTCTCGGAGTCCGTGCCGTAACGGCCGAGATGGAGGCCGCGCATGGCGAACGTCACCGGCCGCAAGAAGAGATAGCGTCGGTAGTCGGCGAGAAACGTCTGGTACTCGAGGTCGCCGAACGTAGGCTCGATCTCGAAGCGGTAGCGCTGGCCTCGCACCGGCGAGGTGAAGCCGAAGTAGCTGCTGTCGCCCACCAGGGCGAAGCTGCCCTGGACCAGGGAGAGCGACTCGGGCGAGGGTAGGTCCCGTTCACTGCGCTCGATGACCGTATCCCCCACCACCGCCACCCGGAAGAGCTCGGCCTGGAAGTCGAGCCGCGTGTAGCCGACGCTCGCCTCCAGCCGCCGCGTGGCCGAGAACGGGAAGCGAGAGATCAGCGCCGCCTGGTCCTGGAGGACGGTCTCGCGGACCTGCTCGATCACCCGGGCGTTGAAGAGCTCTCCGTCGACCTCGACGACCTCGTTGCGGGCGGTCGTGAAAGCCGAGATGTACGGGATATGGCCCGCGGCGCCGCCCCACTGCAGACGGCTGGCCTGGTTGAGGTAGTACGCCTCGGCGCCGAACTCGCTGAAGGACGAGCCGCTGCCGCCGTAGAGGGTGAAGCCGACTTCGCGCTGGTTGAGGACGTCGCTGAAGAAGGCTGTGATGTCGCCGCCGAACGCGGTGCCGGTGGTGCTCACGCCCACGCCGACCGCGGGTCCCACGAAGTCTAGGGAGAGCTTCGGCCGGTATTCCTCCGTGTCCAGCTCCCCGGCGCGGGCGCTCTCCAGAGGCTGCGGCTCGCCGAGGTACTGGGCCACCACGCTGGTGGCCCGCTCGCGCAGCGGCGGCAGGCTGGCGACGCGGGCGAAGGGAAGGGGATCCGGGCCGGCCGGCACGCCGCGCGCCTGCTCCGCGTCGAGGCCGTGGATCTGATAGATCGTGTCGTGGAAGACCGAGAACATCACCCGGCCCGTCCCCTCGGAGACGGTCATGGCCGGCGAGAGCCGGGCGATGCCGGTCACGCCCGTGGTCAGGTGGGTCACCCGGAAGATCTCGCCGCTCGCCACGTCCATGCGGTAGAGATCGCTCACCCCCGCGGCGTCCGATAGGAAGAAGAGGTCTTTCCCTCCCGGCCCGAACTGCGGGTTGATGCGCTGACCCGGGTCCTGGCCCGCGGGGACGAGCTCGCGCGTCTGGCCGCTCGCCACGTCGATCGACCAGATGGTCATCGGCCCATCGGCGAGCCGGGTCAGATCAGTCCCCGCGCCGCGGTCGGAGACGAAGGCGATCGTACGGCCGTCCGGCGACCATTCGGGCTGCATGTCGCCGAAGCGGTCGTCGGTGAGCTTGCGCGTCTGGCCGCTCGCCACGTCGAGCAGATAGAGGTCGGAGATGCCGCCGGCCGAGCCGGAGAAGGCGATGCTGCGGCCGTCCGGCGACCAGGCCGGGTTCCAGATCGCTCCGACACCTTGGACCTCATAGCGGCGCTCGACATTGCGCGAGCGCACGTCCAGGATGGCCAGCTCGTTGTCCCCGCCCGCGAAGACGGCGAAGGCGAACCGGCGGCCGTCGGGCGACCAGGAGCCTGACGAATCGAGGAAGCGCAGGGCGTCGAAGTGGGAGTCGGCGTCCGCGGAGAGGAGCTTGGCCTTGATCTCGCCGGTGCGGGCGTCGGCCAGGTAGAGGTCGAACGTGAACAACCGGCGCGTGGAGAAGAAGATCACCTCCGTGCCGTCGGGGCTGATCACCGGGGCGATGTAGGTGTCGGTCGATTCTTCCTCTCTGGGGAGCAGACGGGCTCCCAGGGTTTTAGGCGTCTGCCTCGACTCCAGCACCGGCGCGTAGGCTTCGCGGATGGAGGCCTTCCAGAGATCCGAGAAAGCCTTGTCGTCCAGCCCGAGAGTCTCCTGCAAGGCCACATCCAGGCCGATGGCCGTGCCGCGGGTGAAAAGGCGGCCCACGGTGCGGTCGTTCCAGCGCCCCCCCACGTAGGACCAGAAGGCATGGCCCCAGCGGTAGGGAAAGAAGCGCGGATCGCGGGAGATCTGGCGCAGGTCGGGCAGCTCGTCCCGGGCCAGCGCGTCGCGCAGCCACATGGAGGTCTGGGGCGAGGTGGGGCCGAGGGAGAGGTACTCGGCGAGGCCTTCGATGAACCAGAGGGGAATGTCGTAGCCGCCGCCTTGCCCCCCCTGGGCACCGCCGCCCTCGCGCACCAGCGGGTCTTTCAGGATGTCGTACTGGAACACGTGGACCAACTCGTGACCGAGGACGTGGTCGGTGTCCTCGTAATTGCCGGTCAGCGGCAGCACGACCCGGGTGCGGAGCCCTTCGGTGACGCCGCCGGTGCCCTGGCCGATCAGGCCGCGGACGACGGTGGTCTGCTGGAAGTCGCTCTGGTCCGCGTAGAGGACGATCGACTTGCGCTCGAGGAAGTCGCGCTCGAACACCTGCTTGAGCCGGGCGTACCAGCGCTCGGCCATGCGGGCGGTGTCGCGCACGGCCTTTTCTTCCTCGGGGTAGTAATAAATATCAAAGTGCTCGGTCTTGAGGACCTGCCAGTCGAACTGCTCCCACTGGACCTTGTTGCGGCCGAAGTACTGGGCTGGGAGGAGGGAGGGCAGGCAGAGAAGAGCAAAAAAGAAAATCCCGGCAAGGACCGCCGGGCGGCGGGACGCGGGGCGCTGCATGGGCATCAATCTCCTCTCGGGTTCGCAATGGGGCTCCGCACGTGACCTGTCGGAACCCATGGACCGTCGGAGGAAGGACAAGCCCCGGCGAAGCCCCACCCTCCCCGGCATTCAAAACCGATGCCTGAATGCTAGGAGTCTTCGGCTACCACCGCGTCTTCAGACACGGCCTGCGCCGACTTCCCCGAAAAGAGCCGTTTCAGGCGCAGCCGGAGGAGATCGGCTTCGGCCATCGCCCAGATGCGCAGGCCGCGGCCGACCATGCGGAACGGAGCGAAGCTCAGGTTGAAGAAGAATTTGACCCTTCGTCCGTCGTTGCGGATGCCCGCCTCCCCCATCTCCCGGCGTGCCAGGGCGATCTTCTTGAAGCGCCGGTTGTAGATCCGCATCAGGTTGTAGCTGAAGAAGGCGGGCTTGGGGCCGAGGACGGGCATCCAGTGGAACTTGCCCATCACCCGGTAGGCGGGGATGACCACGAAGAGGTAGTACTGGGCCGTCTCGATGAGGACCGAGGCGGAGAGCAGGTCGTGCTCCCCCATGTAGTAGTACTTGTCCTTGTAGATCGAGCCGAAGAAGCGCCAGTAGGAGCGCAGGAAGATCTCGTTGTGCTCCGCAATGCGGACGGCGACGTCCTCCCCCGTGGTCTGGGCTTTGACGATCTCGACTGTTGCCTCGACGCTGAAGGCAGCATGGTCGAGCCCCGGAGAGTAGTAGGGGTCGAGAAACACGGCGGCATCGCCGAGGAGCGCCCAGCCCTTTCCCATGTACTGTTTCGTGGCATAGGCCAGGTTGGAGAAGGTCCGGAGATCCTCCGGCCGCATGCGGGCGCCATCGAGCAACTCGGCGGCCATGGGGATCCGCCGCAGGAAGGCGTCGTAGTCGGCGGCGATGTCCTTGCCCCTGTCCAGGTTGACGAGACGGGTGTCGAAGACCACCCCGATGCTCGTCTCGCCATTGCCCAGGGGGATGAACCAGACCCAGTAGCCGAAGCCCATGTAGTGGTTCGTGGCCAGCCGGCGGGAGCTGACGTTGCCTCGGGAGAGGGACAGCGGCCCGCGCGCCGCGAAGTCGTCGATGTGGCGCACATCCTGCCAGCGGCACCAGACCGCCGCCGTGGGATGCTCCTTGTTGCGCTCGATCAGGCCCAGGCGCCGGCCGAGGAAACAGGCGCGGCCGGAGGCATCCAGGACCCAGCGGCAGGAGATGGTCTCCGTCTCCCCTTCCGCCGTCTCGATCGTCACCCGGTGGTCGAAGTCTCCCAGATCAACGTCCTTGACCCGGGCAGGCCGGAGCAGCTCGGCCCCTTCCTCGACCGCGGTGGCGAGGAGGTGCTCGTCGAGCGCGTCGCGGCGGAGCTGGAAGGAGGGGACAGTGCTGCGCAGGAACGCGCCAGATTCACTGGCATTGGCATGCCCTCTGACCTTGTCATTCTGAAACCAGTAGCGCAGCCCCTCCTTGGGGAGGTGCTCGCGCTCCAGGTGCTGCCACTGGGCAAGCCGGCGGGTAAGGAACATCCCCGACATCTCGGTGGTCGCCTCCCCCACCTTCTCATCGAACTTACTCTGCCGCTCGACGATCAGGACGGAGAGATCGGGCCGATCCCGCCGCAGCAGGATGGCCGCCGAAGCGCCCGAGAAGGCGCCGCCGAGGATGATTGCGTCGAAGCTCCTCATCGGGGCGAGTCTAGCATCGGACCCTCCCCTCTGGCCCCAGGGCTTGCGGAACCCCTTCAATCCAGGCACAATACGCTGCGGAACATGCCGCTGTCTCGACCCACCTCCGTCCGCCTATCCCTCCGCATGCGCTAGCGAAGTCTCTATACCCCCGTCAGATTGGAGCGAACTTGAGTCGCAAGATGCTGATCAACGCGCAGCGCTCGGAAGAGCTGCGTATCGCCATCATCCAGGGCAACAACCTGGAAAACTACCAGGTGGATATCGCCGAGTCGGGCCTGACCCGCGGCAATATCTTCCGCGGGATCATCGCCAATATCCAGCCCAGCCTGAACGCCGCGTTCATCGACTACGGCCTGGAGCGGCACGGCTTCCTGTCCATCCAGGACGTCGTCCCCGAGGCCTACTACCATTCGCCCCGGGGCGGCCATCCCCGCATCGAGGACGTGCTGGAAAAGGGCAAGCCCATTGTCGTCCAGGTGGCCAAAGATGCCATCGGACAGAAGGGGGCGGCCCTCACCACCAGCCTCTCCCTCGCCGGCCGGTACCTGGTCCTCACCCCGTTCGAGAACACCCGCGGCGTCTCCCGCAAGGTCGAAGACGAAGACACCCGCAAAAAGCTCAAGACCCTGGCCAACGGCCTGGACCTCCCCGATGGCTGCGGCATCATCGTCCGCACCAACGCCCTGGACCAGACCAAGGCCACGCTCTCCCGCGACCTGGCCGCACTGCTCCGACTCTGGAAGAGGGTGCAGGCCGCCGCGCTCGACGGCAAGGGCACCCGGCTCATCTATACCGACCAGGACCTCATCCTCCAGGCGCTGCGCGACTACCTGGACTCCAGCATCGAGGAGGTCCTCGTCGACGACGAGGAGGCGTTCCAGAAGGCCCGCGCCTACATGCAGGCCTTCATGCCGCGCGGCAAGACGCGGCTGACCTGGTACTCGGACCGCCTCCCCCTGTTCTCCCGCTACGGCCTGGAAGCTCAGATCGACCGCATCTACGAGCGCCGCGTCGATCTCCCCAGCGGCGGCTCGATCGTGATCGACGGCACGGAGGCGCTGACCGCCATCGACGTCAACTCCGGCCGCTCCACCAAGGCCGGGACGCAAGAGGAAACCGCGCTCAACACGAACATGGAGGCCGCCGGCGAGGTCGCGCGCCAGCTCCGGCTGCGCGACATCGGCGGCCTGCTCGTGGTGGATTTCATCGACATGCGCGCCTCCAAGAACCAGCGCAAGGTCGAGAAGGCCCTCAAGGACGCGCTCAAGGCGGACAAGGCGCGCACCACCGTGGGCCGGATCTCGCCCAACGGCCTGCTGGAGATCAACCGCCAGCGCATCCAGCAGGCGCTCCAGGTGCGCACGCACCGGAGCTGCCCGACCTGCAACGGCTCGGGCCGGCTCGCGAGCGAGGAGATGGTGAGTCTTTCGCTGCTGCGCCGGATCGAGGCGCGCGCGGCGAGCGGCACCATCCAGGCGGTCCGCGTCGGGCTCCACCCCGAGCTCGCGGACGCGTTCCAGAACGACCGGCGCAAGGAGCTGTCGGACCTGGAGCAGGAGTTCGACATCAAGATCGAGATCATCGCCGCGC
The DNA here is from genome assembly GCA_034667225.1 of Acidobacteriota bacterium. Taxonomy (GTDB): domain Bacteria; phylum Acidobacteriota; class Thermoanaerobaculia; order Multivoradales; family UBA5704; genus DATMER01. The sequence goes on along the minus strand of JAXDKG010000060.1, from coordinate 49,067 downwards.
CCGGCCTCCATCGGCCGGACGAGCAGATCGAGTGGGTCAAGCGCGAGCGGCCCCTCCCCGCCCCCAAGCCGAAGCCCGCCGCCGTCACCCTCCAGCCCTGGGACCTCGCCCTGCCGGATGCCGAGGAAGAGGAGGATGAGGAGGAGCAGCAGCAGCCGGCAGCTCCGCCGAAGGCGGTTGCCAAGGGTCGGGGGGAGCGGGGCCGGGGACGGGAGCGCGATCGGGGAAAAGAACGCCGCGAGCCAGTCGAGCGGCCGAAGGCTGCCCAGCCCGCCCAGCCCGCCCAGCCCGGTGACACCGCCGAGCCCGCCGAGCGTGCCGCTACCGAGGAGACCGGAGCCGAGGCTGAAGCCCGGCGACGCAAACGCCGCCGCGGTGGACGCAACAAGCGCAAGAAGGTGAACGGCAACGGCCTCACCGTCGGCGCACCGTCGACCGAAGCTGCGCTCCAAGTCCACTCCGAGCCCGGCGGTGAGGAGGACCATGAGCCTCACTGGGACGACGAGGGTGGCGAGGGCGGAGAATTCGAAGGCGGTGATCATGCCGCCGAAGCCGAGGGCGCCGAAGGAAATACCGCCGCCGGCAAGCGCGACCGCGGCCGGCGGAGGCGGAGGCGCCGCGGCGGTGCGCGGAGCCGGGATGACAAGGGCGGCGGCGAGGGGTCCATAGCGGCCTCCGAGAGTGCGCCCACCGAGAGCGCACCCGTGCACGAGCCGCCCCCGCCAAGTTGGGACAACTCCGAGTCCTGAGGAGAACGCCGGAAAAGGACACCAAGGACCTCAAGGACACCAGGGACACGGAGCTCCGGCGTCCTTGAAGTCCCTGAGGTCCTTGAAGTCCTTTAGGTCCTTTCGGACCTGTTTACCTATAAAAGATCGGGAACGAAGCCGGGTCGGCCTCATGCATGAGGTCGTAAACGGCTTCAAAGACCGACTCGCGGTTGGGCTTGGAGAAATAATCGCCGTCCGAGGCGTAGGCCGGGCGGTGCTCCCGGGCCGCGAGGGTCCGCGGCGCGGCGTCGAGCCAGTTGTACCCGCCCTGGCCTTCGAGCACCTGCTGCATCATGAAGGCCGAGGCCCCCCCAGGCACGTCCTCGTCCAGGAAGAGCACCCGGTTCGTCTTCTTGAGCGATTCGACGATCCGGCCGTGGCGGTCGAACGGCAGCAGCGTCTGCACGTCGATCAGCTCGACCTCGATCCCGAACCCGGCCAGCCTCTCCGCTGCCTCCATGGCGATCCGGCAGAGCGGTCCATAGGTGACCACCGTCACGTCCCGCCCCTCGCGCAGCACCTCGGGCACGCCGAGCGGCACCGTGAATTCGCCGATGTTGGAGGGCAGCTTCTCCTTCTGGCGGTAGCCGTTCAGGACCTCGATCACGATCCCCGAGTCGTCCGACCGGAGCAGTGTGTTGTAGAAGCCGGCCGCCTGGGTCATGTTGCGCGGCACGCAGACGTACATGCCGCGCACCAGGCTGATGATTCCCGCCATGGGCGAGCCGGAGTGCCAGATTCCTTCGAGACGATGGCCGCGGGTGCGCACGATCACCGGCGCCTTCTGCTGCCCCTTGGTGCGCCAGCGCAGGCTCGCCAGGTCGTCCGACAGAATCTGTATCGCATAGAGGATGTAGTCGAGATATTGGATCTCGGCCACGGGACGCAGCCCGCGTAGCGCCATGCCGATGGCCTGGCCGACGATCGTGACTTCGCGGATGCCCGTATCCGTCACCCGCAGGGGACCGTACTTGGCCTGCAGGCCGGCGAAGCCCTGGTTGACGTCGCCGATCTTGCCCACGTCCTCGCCCAGGGCGATCAGGTTCGGGCGGTGCCGGAGGTTCCAGTCGAAGCAGGCGTTGACCACCTCGAAGCCGTTCATGAGCGGCGCGTCCGCGGCGTAGACAGCCTCGACCGCGGGGACGTTCAGCGCCGACTCCGGACCCGTGCTGTAGACGTCCGAGTTGAAGCGGTCCTCGTTGATCCGGTCCTGCTTCTGCTTCCACTCGATCAAATGGTGGGCGGCGGACAGATTCTGCCCCGCCGTCACCATGAGGGCGCTGTGGACGGCCGCCATGACATCCCGCCGCATGGGCGTCTGGAGGCGCTCCAGCTCCCGGCGGATGGGCACGAGCTCCGCTGTCAACTCAGGGCCGTTCACGGTTTCCTGAGATTCGCGCATGAGGTCGCCGGTCATGGCAAGGACGGTCTTCTGGTCCTCCTGGATCGGGCCGACGAACGCTTGCCAGGCCCGCTCCTGGGCCTCGCGCACGGTCCGGGCGGCCTCCTGCTCCAGGCTCTCGACCTCGGACTCGGACGCGATTCCCTGCGCGAGCATCCAGTCGCGCATCTTGCGCAGGCCGTCGTACTCCACCTCCCAGGCCAGCCGCTCCGCGCTCTTGTAGCGCTTGTGGCTGCCCGAGGTGGAGTGCCCCTGCGGCTGCGTCATCTCCACCACGTGGACGATGGCCGGAACGTGCTCGATGCGCAGGATCTGGGCGGCGTTCAGGTAGGTCTCGCAGAGGCCGGGGTAGTCCCAGCCCTGGACCGTGTAGAGGTCATACCCCTGGCGGGTGCCGGGCGCGCGCCGGAAGCCGGACAGCACCGCGGACAGATCCCCCTTGGTGATCTGCTGCTCGTTGGGGACTGAGATGCCGTAGCCGTCGTCCCAGATCGAGACCAGCATGGGGATGCCGAGCACGCCCGCCGCGTTGACCGCCTCCCAGAACATCCCCTCGGCGCAGCTCGCATTGCCGATGGTGCCGAAGGCGATCTCGTCGCCGTTGCGGGAGAACCGCGAGGATTCGGGGCTGTCGCGCAGCTCGGGCAGCTCGCGGTAGAGCTTGGAGGCGTAGGCCAGGCCGACGAGGCGCGGCATCTGGGAGCCGGTGGGCGACACGTCCGACGAGGAGTTGAGGCGCTCGGTGAGATCGTGGAAGCGGCCTTCCGGCCCCACCAGGCAGGTCGAGAAGTGCGCGGTCATCGAGCGCCCGGCCGAGCAGGGCTCCAGCGCCACGTCGGGATTGGCGTAGAGCTGGGCGAAGAACTCGTCCAGCGTCAGCAGACCCAGCGCGAACATCAGCGTCTGGTCGCGGTAATAACCCGAGCGGAAGTCGCCGGGGCGGAAGGAGCGGGCGAGGGCGACCTGGGCCACCTCCTTGCCGGCGCCGAAGATGCCGAACTTGGCCTTGCCGGAGAACACCTGCTTCTCTCCGATCAGGCTCGCCTCGCGGCTTTCATATGCGATCCGATAGTCGCGAAGGATGCTCTCCTTCGTGAACTGCTCGGGTCCCGACTCGGACGGAGATGCTGCGGCGCCCCCGTCCACGAGAGGAAAGGTCATGCTCGAACCTCCGAAAGGGAACCGGCCAGGGCCGGATTCTACCCGGAATGCTACCACGCCCCCCGTGGTAGCATCCCCGGCGCCAAGCCATCTTGGATGAGGAGGTTATGCAGAACAATCCATTGCACTATCCGGCTTTACTCTCCCTGGCGGCCCTTCTTCTCGGCGGCTGCGCCACGGCCATGTCTCCTTCGGAGGCTCCCGCGAAGGCCGAAGCGCCTGCCACTCCCGAGCCGTCCAGGGACAGCAAGGACACCAGGGACCCCAACGACGCCTATCTCTCTACCTACAAGCCGCTGCCGTCCGGCCCGGTCCTGATCACCAATGCCACGATTCTCACCGCCGCGGGCGACCGCATCGAGCGCGGGTCGATCCTGCTGCAGGACGGCCGCGTCTCGATGGTCGGCGGGAGCGGCAACATCCAGGCGCCGGCCGGTGCCACGGTCGTGGACGCCACCGGCAAGTGGGTGACGCCGGGCATCATCGACGCCCACTCCCATCTCGGGGTCTACGCATCGCCCGGGGTCGAAGCCAACGAAGACGGCAATGAGATGACCAACCCGGTCACCGCGGAAGTCTGGGCCGAGCACGCGGTCTGGCCGCACGATCCCCAGTTCCCCCTCGCTCTCGCCGGCGGGGTCACGGCCATGCAGATCCTCCCCGGCTCGGGCAACCTGATCGGCGGGCGCAGCGTGACGGTCAAGAACGTCCCCGCCCTGCACGTCGACCAGATGAAGTTCCCGGGCGCCCCCTACGGCCTCAAGATGGCCTGCGGTGAGAACCCGAAGCGCGTCTACGGCGAAAAGGGGCGCTCCCCCATGACCCGCATGGGCAACGTGGCCGGCTATCGCCGCGCCTGGATCGACGCAGCCGAGTACCGCCGCAGTTGGGATGATTATCGCGAGAGAGAGCGCCAGCGGGAGAAGGACGGCAAGGCCAGAGACTACAAGTACGACAAGGACGACAAGCCCCCGGGCCGCGACCTGGCGAAGGAGACGCTCGCCGGCGTGCTCGCCGGAGAGATCCTCGTCCAGAACCACTGCTATCGCGCGGACGAGATGCTGACCATGATCGACATCGCCCGCGAGTTCGGCTACAAGATCGCGGCCTTTCACCATGCCGTCGAGGCCTACAAGATTGCCGACGTCCTGGCCCGCGAGGGCATCTGCTCCGACATCTGGGCCGACTGGTGGGGCTTCAAGATGGAGGCCCTGGACGGCATCCGCGAGAACGCCGCGATTCTGCAGAAGGCAGGCGCCTGCGTGGTCATCCACTCCGACTCCGCCGACGGCATCCAACGGCTTAATCAGGAAGCCGCCAAGGCCATGGCCGCCGGCAACCGCATGGGCATGAACATCCGGCCCGAGGACGCTATCCGGTGGATCACGATCAACCCCGCGAAGTCGATCGGGGTCGGCGATCAGACCGGATCGCTGGAAGTGGGCAAGATGGCCGACGTGGTGGTCTGGAGCGGCAACCCGTTCAGCGTCTACACCCGGGCCGAGAAGGTCTACATCGACGGCGCCCTGATCTTCGACCGCGGCAAGCTCCAGCCGCGGACCGACTTCGAGATCGGGATCATGCCCACCTCTCTCGAAGGAGGTGTGCAATGAGAAAGGCCCTGATCCTCCTTTCCGCTCTGATCTCTCTGCCCGCGGCAGCCGAGACGGTCGCTATCACCGGCGGCCGGGTCGTCACCTTGGGGCCCGCGGGGACGATCGACGGCGCCACCGTGGTGATCCGCGACGGCAGGATCGTCGCGGTCGGACGCGACGTGGCGGTGCCGAATGGCGCCCGGCGCATCGACGCGGCCGGCAAGATCGTCACCCCGGGGCTCATGGACTCGCTGAGTCAGCTCGGCGTCGTCGAAGTTGACGCGGTCGAAGCCACCCAGGACTCGGCCACTGAGGACGACCGCATCACCGCGGCCTTCAACGTGGCGGACGCCATCAACCCGCGCTCCATGCTGATCCCGATCAACCGGATCGAAGGGCTGACCCGCGCGGTAGTGGCTCCGAGAGCCGGGAGCAGCCTGATCGCCGGGCAGGGCGTGGTGATCCACCTCGGCGGTCCTGGCGACTACCTGGTCAAGTCGCCGGTAGCGATGTTCGGCGTCCTCGGCGAGCGCGGAATGCGCTTCGCGGGCGGCTCCCGTGCCGCGGCGCTGCTCCGGCTGCGCGAGACCCTTCAGGATGCCCGAGACTTCAACGAGAACCAGAAGTCGTACGAGAAGGGCGAGCGGCGGAACTACGTCCTCTCCCGGCTCGACCTGGAAGCCCTGCAACCGGTAATCCGGGGTGAGCTCCCGCTCGTCCTCACGGTCGACCGAGCGAGCGACATCCAGACGGTGCTGCGGATCGCGAAGGAAGAGAAGCTGAAGATCATCCTGGCGGGCGTCAGCGAAGCCTGGGAAGTGGCAGAGGACATCGCCGCGGCCAAGGTGCCGGTCCTGATCAACCCGATCGAGAACCTCCCCGGCAGCTTCGAGAGCATCGGGGCCACCCTGGAGAACGCGGCGCGCCTGCACCGCGCCGGAGTGACCTTCGCCTTCATGACCCGCGACGCCCACAACTCGCGCAACATCCGCCAGAACGCCGGCATCGCCGTGGCCAACGGCCTGCCCTGGGACGCCGCCCTGGCCGCCATGACCGTCGTCCCCGCCCGCCTCTGGGGCCTGTCCGACCGCTACGGCACCCTGGAGCCGGGCAAGGACGCGGACGTGGTGATCTGGGATGGCGATCCCCTGGAAGTGACCTCCTTCCCCGAGGCGGTCTTCATCCGGGGAGTCCAGATCCCCATGGAAAGCCGTCAGCTCGAGCTGCGCGACCGCTACAAGGACGGCTACCACCCCTGAAGATCCTTACCGCCCTCCCGGGATGCCTCCCGGGAGGGCCGCTACGTTGAAATGTATCCAGGGTACGTTGAAATCCCTCGATCCTACGTTGCAAGGGAAACATCCTGCGTTGAAAAACGCCCTTCCTTTTCAACGTAGACTGCCCAGTACGTTGAAATCCAAACGCCCTACGTTGAAATGGATCCTGCTTACGTTGAGAAATAGGTTCACTCTGCAACGTATCCTGTTGTATTTTCAACGCAAGAAGGCTTGTACGTTGAAGAGTTTCCCCGCTTTTCAACGAACCCTCCTTTCTTCGTTGAAAACTGAGCATCCTACGTTGAAAAGGTTCGAGCCTACGTTGAAGAGGGAGTTGTCCCTTCAACGTAGGATGGACGCCGAGGCGCAGCACGAGCACCACCCGGCTTCAGTTTGACCGCGCCCACGAATTGACATCGTCCTGCGCCGGGCATTATCCTCTCCGCAAGTTCCTGAGAGCAAAAAAGGTAGCCGATCCCCAGGAGGGGTTAAGCAATGGACACGAGCAATCCGTCTTTAGGCTTTGGCAAGGACGTCGACGGCGGGGGCGCCGCCACCATGGCGACGACTGTCGCCAACGTCTCGGACTTGACAACACAATTGCAAAATCTCGGCGACTCCAATGGGCCGACCGTGATCGAGCTGACCGCGGCCTCCGGTCTGCTTACCACTTATGACTTCAGGATGAGTACGCCGAAGAAGTTCACGATCCGCGCCAAGAATCTCACGATTCGCGCGCAGACGAACGCCCGCATCATCGTGCAAAACATCGGGCTGATCCTCGATCTCGCACGCGCCGACAACATCCTCATCCAAGGCTTGGCGTTCCGCTCCGACGGTACCGGTGAGGCGGACGGGATCCTTTTCGACGGCACGAACAGCTCCAGCGAGGTTACGAACAGGATACGTATCACCCAGTGCTCCTTCGATGGCTTCAGAGACATCGCCATCGAAAGCCGCAGTTATAAGTCGCGCCTGCTCGCGACCATCGACCACTGCCTCTTCTTCGACAGCGACCCTGGCAAGCCCCTGGAGCCCCTCACGGCAGATGGCTACCGCCCCTTCGCCAACCGCGGCGCCGTCGACATCACCAGCGTTATCGATTCGAAGAAGAACCGATTGAAGGGCAATTCGTTCGTCACGGTTGCCAACAACGTCTTCGTTGACGTCTGGCGCCGCAGCCCCAGGGTCGCCTTTCCGGGCAATTTCGGCCATATCTACAACAATCTCCTGTATCGCTGGGGATTCGGAAACACGGAGAACAAAAAGTCCAACGGCACCGATACCTGGAACGGAATGTCAGTAGGGAATGAGGCAGTAGCCTTGATCCAGGCCAACAGGTTCATCCCCTGGAATCTGAAGCTCGCCGAGACGATCCAGATAGACCTCGGCACGACCGTGGATATCGGGTTTCCGGCCCTTGACCTTTTCAAGCCGGACCGTACCAACCGATTCGACTCCCCAGACGGAACGGAAAACCCCGCCGGCGGCCCGCCCCGGCCAAAAAAAGGATTTCCGGACATCGACGTGAATTCCATTTACAACCGAGCAGGGCTCGCAAGGTCCCAACCCGACGTGACAGCCAAGGACCAGGTCAATTGGTTGGCTCTCGCCAAGGCCGCCGGTTCCAGCGTGGATAAGGCAGATGACCCGGAAGATCCGAGAAAGGATTTGCTGCTTCTTTTGTAGAAAATCGAACAATTCAGCTAGCGGCGCATCGGCATCCCGCCTGCTCGACGTCCTTGCGCCAGCACATACAGGCTGTACGTTACCGCCCACGCCCCCACCACGTCGATCGTGTAGTGGAGGTGCGACAGCAGCACCACCGCCACCGTAACCCAGTGCGCCACGGCAGCCAAGGCTCCTAGCCTCCCCTTCCCCCGGCAGTAGAGCCAGAGAAGGAAGGTCGTGGAGACGTGCCCCGAGAAGAAGAGGTCCTTGGTCAGGTAGACCTGGGCCGCATTCCCAAACAAAGTGGAGAACGGGTTGATCAGCGCGAGCCACGCGGACATCAGTTGGTCCCCGGATAGCCCCACGTTGACGTCCGGACCATACGCCGGCCCCAGGGCGGTAAGACCGACGCAGAGACCCCGCACCAGGCTGAGCACTCCGCCGAGATAGAGGAAATGGATAAAGGCCGGCCGGTCTCGGCGCCACAGGAGCAGCGCCGCGGGCACGTAGCAGACCAGCCAGATCCAATAGTTGTGGTCGGCGATCCAGTCGATCCGCGGCAGGCGGTCGAGGACCGTGTCCGGCAGCGACGGCGCGGGCCTCCCCTCCGTGAGGAGAGAGAGGCCCAGCATGACCGAGTGGCAGGCGTAGCGCCAAATCAACGCGACGGCGATTGAGTCCCGCAGGGAGCGCACCGCGGGACTCTACCGACTACTCGTAGCGCAGCGCCACCAATGGGCTGATCCGGGTCGCGCGCCGGGCGGGCAGGTAGCAGGCGATCAGCGATACCGCGGCTAGCACCACGACGACACCGGCGAAGATCGTCGGATCGGTGGCGGCCACGCCGAAGAGCATCCCGGCCAGGACGCGCTGCAGTGCCAGGGCCAAGACCACGCCCAAGACAAGGCCGACCACCACCAGCCCGGCGCCCTGCGCCAGGACCATCCCCAGTACCTGGCTTCCCTGCGCCCCGAGCGCCATGCGCACCCCGATCTCCTGGGTCCGCTGCTCCACCGAGTAGGACAGCACGCCGTAGGTCCCCACGGCCGCAAGCGCCAGGGCCACGAACGCGAAGAGCAGCGCCATGGAGGTGATGAAGCGCGGCTCTGCCACGGATTCGAACACCACCCTCTCCAGGCTGCGGACGTCGGCCAGCGGCAGGCCCGGATCCAGAGCCCGGACCTCGCGCCTCACCTGGCTCACGAGAGACAGGGGATCGCCCGCCGTGCGCAGGAGCAGATACATGTCGTCCGTGGCCCCGTCCAGCGTCTCCGGCATCTGGGCCTGGAGGAAGTAGACCTCCGTGCCCGTCTTCGCCTCCAATCCCGCCTGCTTGACATCCTTGACCACGCCGACCACGGTCAGCCAGGGCAGCGGCGCGTCGTCCGGCCCCGGCGCCCGGAGACGGCGGCCGAGGGGATCCTTGCCGGGCCAGAAGAGCTTCGCGGTGGTCTCGTTGACCAGCACCACTCCCGGCGTTCCGGCGGCGTCGGAGGGCAGGAACCCGCGGCCGTTCACGATCGGGATCTTCAGCGTCTGGAGGTAGTCGTGGGTCACGAACTGCCAGTAGTCCACGTTGTGGATCGGGCCGTTCGGCGGCTTGGGCACTCCCTCGAAGTCGGTGTCGTTCGCCAGGAGGTCCCGCTTCGGCGGCAGCCCCCAGGCCGCGGCGGCTGATTCGACGCCGGGCAGGACGCGCAGACGGTCAACGAGCCGCTGATAGAAGGCCACGACCTGCGGCTCCTCGGGATAGCGGGCGTCGGGCAGCGCGATCTGGAAGGTGAGCACGTTGTTGGCATCGAACCCGGGGTCCACCTGCTGCAACAGCCAGAAGCTGCGGATCAGCAGGCCGCCGACGATCACCAGGGTCGCGGCCAGGGCGACCTCGGAGATCACGAGCGCCCGCCGGAGGAACTGCCGGCCCGCTCCGGCCGTGGACCTCTGGCTCCCTTCCTTGAGCGACGAGAACATCACCGAGGCCCGGGCGTGCATCGCCGGCGCCAGCCCGAACAGCACGCCGGTGAGGATGGCCACCCCGAGGGTGAAGAGGAGGACCCGGCCGTCGATCCCGATCTCTCTCACGCGGGGAAGGCTTTCCAGGTTCGTGGCAACGATGGCGCGCACGCCCCAGCTCGCGAGGAGCAGCCCCAGGGCGCCGCCGAACAGCGACAGGACGATGCTCTCGGTGAGGAACTGGCGCAGCAGCCGGCCGCGTTGCGCGCCCAGCGCGGTGCGCACCGCGATCTCCTTCTGCCGGGCCTCAGCCCGGGCGAGCAGCAGGTTCGCCACGTTGGCGCAGGCGATCAGCAGCACCAGCCCGACCGCGCCCATGAGCAGCCACATCTTCGGCCGCACGCTTCCCACCAGGTCGTCAAGCAGCGGCTGGATCACGAGCGGATGCCGGTCCGGGCTCAGGCTGTGGGTGTTGGGCAGGTCCGTCTTCCAGCGTTTCACGAGCCCGGCGATCTCCGAACGCGCCTGCGCCACGTTCACGCCCGGCTTGAGCTTGCCCACCATGTAGAGGTAGTGGCCGCCCCGATTGCCCGGATTCGCGGGGTCCAGGGCCAGGGGGACCCACGCTTCGACCCGCTCTTCCCCCACGTCGAAGCCGGCGGGCATGACCCCGAGCACCGTGCGATCGACCCCATCCACCTGCACCCGCTTGCCGAGGACGCCGCGCTCGGCTCCGAAGGCTCGCCGCCAGAGCTCGTGGCTGAGCACCACCATGGACTCCGTGTTCGGAAGGTCCTCCTTGGCAGTGAAGGTGCGCCCCAGCGCCGGCTTCACGCCGAGCACGGGAAAGAGGCCGGCCGAGACCCGGGCGACACGCACCCGCACGGGCTCGTCGCCGCCCGTGATGTTGGCCGCGCCGGTCGTGTAGGCCCCCAACTCCTCGAAGCTCCGCGAATTCTGGCGCAGGTCCAGGAACTCCGGGGCCGAGGCCCAGAAGCGGTTGAAGCCCATGGACGGGAACTGGCTGTAGACGATCGCCAGCCGGTCCGGAGCCGCGTAGGGCAGCGGAGCCAGCAGCACGGCGTTGATCACGCTGAAGATCGCCGCGTTGGCGCCGATCCCCAGGGCGAGGGTGAGAGCGGCGAGCAGCGTGAAGCCCGGGGTCCGCAGCAGGAGACGGACGGCGTAACGGAGATCCTGGAGCAGGGTGGTCATCCTGTCTCCTACGGGGTCAGCACACTAGGGTTTCAGTCGCTCGAGCACCTGGGCAAAGTCCGGCGGCGGCGGGTCCTCGAAGCTCATCGGACGGTCGCCGCGGGGATGGCGGAAGCCCAGAACCGTCGCGTGGAGCATGGGCCGGGGCGCCGGTAGGACCGGATCGCGCTGATGGCGAAGATAGTCCCGAATGTAGACCGTCTCCCCCACCAGCGGATGGCCGGCCTCGGCGAGATGGATGCGGATCTGGTGCTGCCGCCCGGTCTCCAGCTCGCAGGTGACCAGGGTCGCGCCGCGCAGCCGCTGCTTCACCCGCACGTAGGTCACAGCCTGCCTCGCCCCAGGAGGCGGAGATCCCCGCTGGTTCCAGGAGCCCCGCAGGCCGTCTCCCCGATCGGGCACGAGCAGGCTGTCATGGACGCCGTCCTCCACCTTCCCATGGGCGATGGCCAGGTAGCGCCGGGTGACCGTGTGCTCGCCGAGCTGCTCCTGGAGATGGCGCTGCGCGGGGATGCTGCGGGCGAAGACCACCAGGCCCGAGGTCTCCTTGTCCAGGCGCTGAACCGCCCGCAGCGTAGGGTTGGGCGGCAGGCTCCGCGCCGCCTCGATCCGGCGGATCGCCACGCGGGCGAGGGCGAGGAGCGTGTCCCGGTCCTCGCGCTCGAAGGGGACGGTGAGGATGCCGGCGGGCTTGCGCACCACGGCGACGTCGGGGTCCAGGTGGACCACCAGCCCCACGGCGGGGCTTTTTGCTGAGCTCCGGATCTCGACCCGCTCGCCCCCGGCCAGCCGGCGGGCCGGATCGAGCGCGGCCGAGCCGTCGATCCAGACCTTCCCATTGCGGCAGAGATCGCGGGCCTGGCTCCAGGAAATCCCCGGGGAGAGCTCGCGCACCAGGGCCGAGACCGTCAACCCGGCCTGCCCCTCCGTGACCGTGTGGATCCCGCTTCCCGTCTCCATGGCGAAAGAGTACTGGGATTTTTGCCCGCCCCGCCCCACTGTAGGGGAGAAAGAGCTCGCGGCACCGGGATGCTCCCGGTCATCGAGGCCGATCCGCCAGCAGATGAAAGGAGTCACCATGCCTGTCCAGATCCGCAGCACGTCCACCCAGCCCAACCAGACCGCCACCTTCGACTTCACCGGCTACAACGTCCTGAGCTTCGTCACCGGCATCGCCTACTGGGACTTCCACTTCCATGGGGACGACCACCAGGTCAAGACGCTGGCCCTGAGCCTCGTCAACAACCAGCCGGATTCCCACACGGTGAACGTCAACGTCAGCGGCACGTTTTCCGACGACTCCGGCAACAACATCGACAACCCGGACTCCTCGGTGGTCCTCTGCTGCGTGGCCGTCGTCGACAGCCCGGACTCGAGCCTGACCCTGGCCGGGGCCTCCTCGATCCCGAACGGGGGCGCCAGCGCCCCGATCGCGCTGCCGGGGTCGAGCCTCGCGATCTCCTCGGCCTTCCTTTCCGGGTTTGATCTCTCCTACGGCGACACCGACCATCACGTGCTCAGATTCCAGACCGCCGCGGGCTTCGCGGCCAACGGCAGCCAGGGGGAGATCACGGCGCAGGCCGCGATGTCCGACAACAGCGGCGACGACGCGTCGACGACCACCATCAACGGCGGCCTCATCGCGGCTACGCCGAACGAGTCGGGCCTGCTCGTGGAGAGCCGGGCCAACCTGCAGACCCATGACGACGTAGTGGTGGAGTTCGGCACCGAGATCTCGAACGCGGTTCCCCTGCTCCAGTCCCTGGACGTGCAGTTCGACAGCGGCCACTGCGTCCAGGCCATCGGCGGCGGCTGCACATCTTGGTACGTCTCCGGGACCAGCGTGACCCTGTACGGCGCCCTCGCCTTCATGCATGACATCTCGGGCAACAACCAGGACGACTCCGCTTCCAGCGTCAGCATGCTGGTGGTGGCCATTCCGCGTTGAGCGGGCGAGGAGATCGGCCATGTCATCTTCGTCCACATCGTCGCCTTCCTCCTCCACCTCCGGCTCCGGACAGGTCCCGGCCATCCGGACCTTCCAACTCGACAGCGGGTCGATCGGCACCCTGTCGAGCTCCGTCAACCTGTTCCGCGGGGACGTGAACCTCAGCCAGTCGCTGTTCACGCTCCCCGGCAGGACCCAGGACAGCGGTCTCGACGTCAACCTGTCGATCCAGTACCAGAGCAACGTCTTCCGGCAGGCGACGACGTGGAACCGGGATGCCCCGACCGGCGTCCTCGGGCTCGGCTGGAGCCTGCCGCTCACCTACATCGAGGCGGCGGACCAGGGCTCCCCGGTCTCCGCCACGCGCCAGTACACCCTCTACGACAACGGCAGCCCGAACGGCCTGGCCCGCCAGCCCCAGGCGCCGCGGCTCTTCACCATGGACGGCTCCCTGGCCGGCGGCCTGGCGTCCGGCCAGGCGGTGCCCGCCGCGGTCCTCGAGCAGTTCCGCGGGCATGGCCTGGCGCTCGACGCCGGCGCCGTGGTGGAGGGCAGCGGCCCCTGGACGATCCGGGACGACGTCCTGGAGCAGCTCTTTGCCTTGGAGCTCGACGGCGGCGGCCTGATCACCTACGACGGCGGCGAGGTCTACCAGCTCCAGGGCTACCAGTTCTGGAAGGTGCTCTACTACCCGCCCTACGAGCGCTGGGTGGTGGTGACCGACACGGCCGTACGCCGCTCGTTCGGGGGCAGAAGCGCGCCCGGCAACGGCATCGCCTGGGAGGTCTGGTGGACCGGCGCCGGCGGCCTGCCCGTGTGGACCGGGCCGAGCACGGTGACCGCGGGCCAGACCCGCGCGGCCCGCGCCTGGTATCTCGTCACCGTGCAGGACCGCTTCGGCAGCTCGATCGAGTACGCGTACGACACGGTCGAGCAGCAGGTGGGCGCCGGCGGGCTGGCGTTCACCAAGGCGGTCTACCTGTCGCGGGTGACCGATGTCTACAGCCGCACCGTCGACTTCTCGTACGGCGAGAAGCTCTGGGGGAGCGGGGAAACCGATCCGCGCGAGTACGCGGATCCGCACCGCGCCGTCCCCAGCAACGACCCGAGCCCCTATCAGGACCGCTACGAGACGCGCTATCTCGACGCGGTCACGGTCCGCGACACCTCGGGCGCGACGCTCTTCACGGTGCGCATGACCTACGATCCGCGCCCCGAGCTGGGCGGACCGGAGAAGGCCGTGGCCAACGTCACCGCCAATACCGGCCAGCTCCAGGGCGATACATGGAAGCGATTCCTGACCGGCATCACCCTCGACGACCGGGACGGCGGCGCGCAGCCGGGTTTCGAGATCGGCTACTGGCTCCAGGAGACGGCGGGCTCCTCGCCCGGCGCGCTCGCCACGCTCACCTACCCGGAGGGCGGCACCGCCGCCTATTCCTACACTCGCCAGGACCTCGACGTCTGCCAGCGGATGATCGAGGTGCCGCGGCCGGCGGTGGTGCCCAAGGGCGCCTCACCGCGCGTCTACTTCGGCGCGGACTACGCGGCGGTCTGCTACTACAACCAGAGCTCGCTCGAGCTGTCGTTCCAGGTCTTCACCTGGGCCGGCTCCTGGCTCTCCTGGCAGCTCGACGATGCGATCCTGGACACCCAGGGCCTCGACCTCACGACCCTCGAGGTGATGGCCCAGTCGGACATCCTCGTCCTCTCCTTCGACCGCACCGCCCCGGCGGAGAAGGCGGTCTACGCCTTCCAGCGCGACACCGCCAGGCCCGGGCAGTGGAAGCCGGCCACGATCGACGGCCGGACGGCCGGCAGGAACCAGCCGAGCCTCACGTACTCGAAGACCGGGGCCGACGTCACGTTCGCGGGCGGCGACACATTCTTCACGGTTTCCCAGATGAGCCGCTCGACCCTCGAGGGGAGCTGGGACGTGGTGACCTTCCGCTGGACCGCGATGGCCTGGACGAAGGAAACCATGAACGCCCAGTCCTACACCTGGCTCACCTCCGGGCGCGAGTACTACGCGACGCTCGACACGGGCGGACGCTTCGTCGTGCACTACCTCGACGGCATGCTCCAATGGCAGGACGGCCCGCCCGCGACGTTGAGCGGGCTCAGCACCTTCGACCTCGGCAGCGTGGCGCTGGCGCCCGGCGCCGCTCTCGTGGCCGTGAGCAACCTGACGTCGAACAACAGTCAGCAGAACACCTACCAGGTCTGGATCGTCCAGTGGAACGCCGCCTACACCGCGGCGGTGGGCGCCTTCGGCCCCTTCATCGACCAGTTCGGGCAGGGCAACGCCCCCACGACCTGGATCCCGCGGGTGGTCGCGGACACCCTGGTGGCGATCAACGGCAACCTGCTGCGCTACAACGGCGGCTCGTGGCTCGAGAACAAGACGCTCAACCCGCCGGGCGCCGTACCCTCCGGCCGCACGCAGCGCTACGCCTTCGGCCCGGACTACGCGTTCCAGATCATCGCGCCCACGACCGGCGTGGGAGCCGCCGAGGGCATGGTCCTGGCCTTCGATCCAGGCCAGGACAGCTCATCCTGGGGCCGCACGCCGGCCGCGCCGAAGCAGGCGCTCCCGGCCCAGACCTCCCTGGTCCCGAACTGGCCGACGAGCGGCGGCTCCGATTACGCGGTCCTCGGCCCCTATCTCTACTTCCGCGGCGTCTCCAACAACTGGGAGGACGTGGTCGCCCAGGACGCGCTCGCGGACCTGGGCGAGACCCTGGACTCCGAGTCGCTGGTCAACGAGGGGCCGGCCTTCCTCGCCTACACCACGACCCAGGGCGATGTGCAGGCGATCCTGCTCGCGAACGACGGCACCTTCGGCAGCCCGGTGCAGTTCGGCGAGCAGAGGATCGTCACCCCGGGCCGCGACGGCATCGCGGGCCCCGGCGTGTCGCCGGCCGGCCCGCAGACGTTCGTCGGCTATTCGTCCACCGCCAACAGCTTCAACGACGCGGACTCGATCTATCTCCACCGCTACACGGACAACGCGGTGGCCGGCCCGATCACCCACTACGCGGCGACCGGCCTGGTGATCGACGACGGTTACCAGGACCCGATGCCCACGTCCTTCGTGCCCGACCCCGCGACCGCCGGCTGCGACGCGAGCGGCCAGGTGGTCAAGTACTTCCAGTCCACGGCCCTCCCGGGCTCCAGCGATCCCGCGGCCCCGCTCTACGGCAAGGCGGTCAGCTTCTATCTGAACGGGCTCAACGACCTCACCGGCGACAACTATTACGACATGCTGGACGGCATGCTGATCCGCACCGAGACCCGGGACAGCGGCGGCGCCCTCAAGGCGAGCACGGCCGTCACCTACCAGGTGTTCGAGCAGGTGGCGCTCGATCCTGAGAATCCCGCGGCCCAACCCATCCAGCTCCGCGGCGGCTGGGTGGCCCAGATCTCCCAGGAGAGCTTCCAGGACGGCGTCACCACCACCCAGACCAGCGCCTACGTGGCGCCGGGCTTCTCCGCCCCCTTCACCAGCCAGCCCGCGAGCCAGGCGACCACGTCGTTCGGCGGCAGCGGCAAGCCCGAGACCCTCACCCGCACGACCAGCTACGGCGCGCAGATCGACGCGGGCCTGCAGGCGATCCACGCGCTCGACGATCCCGCGCAGCAGACCTCGACCCGCACGGGCGACGACGGCACGGTCCTGGTCCAGGTCATGGCCACCACCTGGTCGCCGTGGCCCTCGGCGCTCGGCGACGGCGTGCTGGCGTCGGACTCGGAGGCGAGCTTCGGCCTGCTCGATGCGGCGAGCGGCGATTTCCCCTACTCCACCTACGAGCCGGGGGAGGTGCCGGCCGGCTGGACGCTCGCGGCCCGCACCACGCGGCGCACGCCCTACGGCCAGGAGCAGGAGAACGTCGACAGCCTCGGCGTGCCCACGGCCACGCTCTACGCGCTCGACGGCCTCTTCGCCGTGGCCCAGGTGTCCAACGCCCCGTACGGCGGCGTGGCCTGGCTCGGCTTCCAGAGCTACGAGGACACGTCGGCCTGGACGCTCCGCGGCGTGACCTATGACGAGGACGACGCCCGCACCGGGACCCGCTCCGCGGTCCTCCCGGGAGGCGCCGCGGCCTCGGCCGCCGTGACCGTGACGCCGCGCAACGTCGATTCCCCCTACCTGGTCGGCTGCTGGTACAAGACCCCGGCCGGCTTCTCCGGAGGGGACAACGCGGGCTGGACCGTGACCGTGACCGGCCAGTCCCCCATCTTCGTGCCCTTCGACGACACCGGCGATGAGTGGGCCTACCGCACCATCCCCGTGCCCCTGCCCCCGGGCGGCGGCCTCTCCGTGGCGCTCAGCGCGGCCAATGGCAGCGGCCAGGACGTGCGCCTGGACAGCCTGTTCGTGGGTCCGCTGGTCAATGGGCTCACGGCGCGCACCTTCGACACCGCGACGCAGCAGCCCACGGCCACGATGGACGCGGGCGGGCGCACGAGCCGGACGTACTTCGACCGCGCCGGCCGGCCGACCGTGTCGGTGGGCGCGTCGGGCCAGGTGCGCGAGATCGCGCAGCGCTTCCTGTCGCGCAAGGGCTCGCCCGACGGGCAGTTCCAGCCGGCGAGCCCGAACGCGGAGCTCACCCTCCACCCCGTGGCCGGCGGCGTGCTCGAGACGTTCCGCGACGGCGCGGCCTGGCGCACCCGCTGGTCGGCGAGCGGCGACTGGCAGGAGGGCGGCGGCGTGCTGACCCACACGTCCACCTCCTCCGGCACGCTCACCTGGATCGGCCAGCCGGCCGCGGGCACCTGGGCCGTCTACTTCGAGCTCCAGGCCTCGGACAAGCCGGACCTGTCCATCACGGCCGGCGACGTGACCGTCGGCTACGCCGGCGGCCAGTACATGGGCAAGCAGGGGGGCAGTTCCTGGACCCCGCTGGTGCAGCCGCCGGACCAGGCGCGCCACTGGCTCCTCGTGGCCGGGGACGGCGTGGTCCTCTTCTTCGCGGAGGGGCAGCTCCTGTTCAGCCAGAAGACCCGGCCCGCGGGGACCGACCTCACGATCGCCACGAGCGGAGCCCAGGCGAGCTTGCGCCACCTCGCCGTGGTCGAGGACATCCGCCTGGGCATCTCCTACAACGACGCGGCCGGGCGGCAGCGCCAGGTGCAGCAGCTCCACGCCGATGACAGCCTCGTGGCCGAGATCGTCTTCGATCCCCTCGGCCGGCAGGTCGCCACCACGCGCAACGCGCCGGGCAGCTTCGGCAGCGGCGGCGAGCTCTCGGTGCTCCAGTACAGCCCCGGTTTCCTCGACGTGAACGCGTTCCTATCCAGCCTCACGGGCAACTGGCAGATGACCGGCGACGTGGCCGACTACTACCGTGGCCAGACCGAGGGGCCGGTCCGGCGCTCGGACGACCAGGGCTACCCCTACCGCGGCACGCGCTACGAGGACTCGCCGCGCAGCACCCAGCTCGAGCAGGGACGGCCCGGCAAGCCGTACGCGATCGACCTGACCGTGCCCGCGGCGGACCGCCAGACGCTCCAGTACGCCTGGGGAGCGAACACGGGCGCGATGCCCGACCTGCCCCCGGGCGACTATTTCCAGAACACCCTCACGAGCCCAGTCAAGACCGGCTCGGTGCAGATCACCGACAAGAACGGGCAGCTCGTCGCGGCGCTCTACAACGACTCCGAGGGCGCGCTCGTGTCGCAGACCGCGGGCAACCGCACCTACACGGACGGCACGTTCGGGCCCGAGGCCTCCCTCACCACGCAGCTCCCCAACGCCACCACCTCGGGACCGCAGTCCGATCCCTCGGGCTACCAGGAGGTCTCGACCGTGGACGGCCTGCAGCGCACCACGGCGCTCTCCGATCCCGACTCGGGCCAGACGCAGTTCGTCTCCGACAGCTCCGGCCGCCTGCGCTTCGTGCAGCCGGCGCTCGACTCCGGCCCGGCCTGGTTCCTCTACTACAAGTACGACCCGCTCGGCCGCATGGTCGAGGAGGGCACGGCGGCCGGCGCCTGGGACCGCGCGACCCTGATGGAGCTGGCCGAGGACCAGAGCTGGCCGAATCAGGACATGACCGTGTCCGTCGCCTCCTCCTGGGACGGCGACGGCGCCGATCCCCGGCTGATCGGCATGAAGCACCGGACCGTGTCCTACAACCCCGCGCCGGCCGCGGACCCGGACGCCGGGGCCTGCACGGTCACCGAGACCTTCGGCTACGATGGCGCCGGCCGAAACGTGTCGGTGCGCCTGCAGACGGAAGGCGCGGTCGCGGCGGACGGCACCGTCGGTTACGCCTACAACGGGATGGGCGACGTCACCCGGCTGGACCTGCCCGCCGGAGCCACGCCGGCCGCGGTCTTCTACGGCTACAACGACCAGGGCCGGATCACGGCGGCCGGGACCTCCGCGGGCGGTGCGGACCTCGGCGCCTTCACCTACACCCCGGACGGCGACTTGCAGACCCAGGCCCTGGGCGGCGGCGCCTGGCAGCAGGCGATCGACTACGCCTCGCCCGGCTGGCCGCTGTCCATGACCACCCGCTCCGCGGACGGCAGCCAGAGCCTCGGCTTCACCTACACCTACGAGGCCGACGGCGCGGTGCAGAGCCGGGCGACGGACTTCTCCTTCACCGGGACCGCGGACCAGGACGCCGAGACCTTCGCCTACGACGGCCAGCGCCGGCTCCTGTCGGCGACCGGGACCCACGACGTGGCCTTCACTCAGTACGACCCGAACGGCAACATCTGGAGCGTGGACCAGGACGGGGTGCAGCAGTCGTTCCCGCTCCAGCCCGGCAGCGACCGGCTGCAGAGCGTGACGATCGGCGGCGACACGTCGAGCGTGGCCTACAACGCCCGCGGCCAGATGACGAGCGGGATGGGCCGGACCTTGACCTACGACCCCTGCACCGCCATGACGACCTCCATCAGTACCTCGACCGGAAGCGGATCCTCCGCGATCCGTCTCGCCTACGGCGGCGTGCAGCAGCGCGTCTTCAAGCAGGTCCGCAAGGGGGAGGGGCAGGACGTCGTCTACTTCTGCGGTGCCGGCCAGTTCCCGGTCGCGCGCCTTCAGGGGGGCGCCTGGTCGGTGCTCGTGCAGGGGCCGGCCGGCCTGCTCGCGATGCACACCGACCGGCTTCTCTTCCCGCTCGCGGACATCACGCAGAGCACCTGGGCGGTGGTGGACTCCGGCAAGCTCGCCGCCCGCTACGTCTACCTCCCGTTCGGCCAGCAGGCGGTGGCGGAGGACGGCGACGGCATCGCCTTCCCGTACCTCTACCAGGGGCAGGAGTGGGACGCCCAGGTCGGCCTCTACAACTTCCGGGCGCGCATGTACGACCCCGTGCTGCGCCGCCTGCTCTCGCCGGACCCGGCCCGCCAGTTCGCCAGCCTCTACGTCTTCGCGGGGAACGACCCGCTGACGGTGACCGATCCCACCGGCGACATCTCGGTCTGGGCGCAGGCCGGCATCGGCATAGCCATGGCCGCCGTCACCGCGATCGGCTTCGGCCTCACTCTGTTCACCGGCGGGGCTTCCGATGCGGCGGCGGCGGCTCTCGACACGACTCTCCTCACGGCCGAGGCCGGCGGAGAGGCCGTGGCAGCCGGGGCGGTGGAGGCGGGGGCCGCGGGCAGCGCCACGGAGGTCGCGGCCGGGGTCTCGGCCACCGAGGCGGCGGCCGCGACCACGTCGACCACATCGCTCTCAACCACGGCCGTCAACGTCCTGGGCAGCACGATGTTCAGCGCCGGCACGAGCGGCTTCGAGTACGACATCCAGCACGGCCGCGACTTCACCGCCAAGGGCTTCTTCGAGGCGCTCGGCATCGGCGCCGCGAGCGGCCTGGTCAGCGGCGTGCTGGGTGCGGCGGGCGGCGCGCTGACCAAGGGCATGGGCGCGAGCGCCAAGGGCTGGGGGGGCGTGGCGAAGCGGGTCGGCACCAAGGCCCTGGTCGGCGGCGTGAGAAGCCTGATCTCCTCGGACGTCTCCACGGTGCTGACCAACGTCGCCCAACACCAACCCTTGTACCAGGGCCTGATCAAGAGCTCGGTCCTCGGCTTCGGCCTGGGCTTCGGCGCGGGCGCGGGTGCGGGCGCCTGGGGCGACAGGACCAACATCGCCAAGATATCGAAGGTCTGGGAAGGGCGCATCCAGCGGGTCACGACCCTGGTGGACCAGGTACAGACCGCCGCCACCTCGACGGACGCCCCGGGGGTCTACGGCACGGCGGCGTTCTTCCTCATCTCCAGCTACGCGGTCTGGGGTGCGGCCGACAACTGGGGGCAGGGCTGACGCAGGCAACATCCCGCGCCGTCCGTGCCGGATATAGTAGCTTTCCCCGGAACGGACGGCGCCCATGTTTCCACCCGACCTCAAGACAGAGATCAACGCCGCCGCGCGCCTGGCCGCGCCAGTGGCCTTCGTGCAGCTTGGATCGATGCTCATGGGCGTGGTCGACACGATCATGCTCGGCCATCTCTCTCCCAACGCCCTGGCGGCCGGCGCGCTGGGCCACATCGCCACGATCCTCTTCCTGATGACGGGCGTGGGCATCCTGACGGCGCTCGACCCCCTCGTCGCGCAGGCCCATGGCGCCGGGGATGCCCGGGCGATCTCCGCTCACCTGCAGCGCGGGATCGTCCTCGCCCTGGTCCTGGCCATGCCCCTGGCGTTCGTCTTCTGGGACATCCGCGAGTTGCTCGGGCTGCTGGGCCAGCCCGCCGCGATCCTCGACGACGCCGCGGCGTACACGCGGGCCACCTTCTGGGGGACGCCGGCCTTCTTCCTGTTCTTCGCCTTCCGCCAGCCGCTCCAGGCCATGCACGTGGTCCGGCCCGCCGCCATGGCGATCGTGATCGGCAATCTGGTCAACATTGCGGGCAACTGGATCCTCATCTTCGGCCATCTCGGAGCCCCGGCGCTCGGCCCGGCGGGATCGGCCTACGCGACCTCGCTCAGCCGCTGGATGATGGTCTTCTACCTAGTCTTCGCCGCCCGGCGGACTCTTGCAACTTATTGGGAAGGCTTCACGGCCGAGGCGGTCTCCTTGCGGCGCCACCTGCGGTTGCTCCGGATCGGCCTCCCGATCGGCGCGCTCAACGCGCTCGAGCTTGGCCTGTTCGTCGGCGTCGCGCTCCTGATGGGGAGGATGGGCGTCGAAGCGCTCGGCGGGCACCAGATCGCCATCAACCTGGCCAGCCTCTCGTTCATGGTGCCGCTGGGGATCTCCGGCGCCGCCGCGGCCCGGGTCGGCAACGCGATCGGAAGAGCGGACATGCCCGGCGCGCGCCGATCAGCCGCCGCCTGCCTGATCCTGGGCATGGGTGTCATGGTCTTCTTCGCCCTTCTCTACGGCCTGCTGCCCGTTCCGCTCGCCCGGCTCTACACCAGCGACCCCGCCGTGATCGCGATGGCCGCAACTCTGCTGCCTGTCGCTGCGGTCTTCCAGGTGCTCGACGGCGCCCAGGTCGTGGCCGCCGGAGTGCTGCGCGGCGCCGCCGATACGACCTTTCCCGCCGTGATGGCGATCCTCGGCTTCTGGGGGATCGGCTTCCCCTTCTCCTGGTACCTCGGCTTTCGCGCCAGATGGGGTCCGGTCGGCCTCTGGTGGGGGTTCACCGCCGGCCTGGGCGCGGTCATGCTCCTCCATGGGCTGCGGATCTTCCTGCGTTTCCGCGGCCACATCGCCCGGGAGACCGGGTAGTTTCACTACCAACTCGCTGGCCAAGATCTTGCAAAACTTCGGGCTGCGCCTTGAGATGGATTCAAGGCGGATGTAACGGAGGTGAGGAGATGAAGAAGTTTGCTGCCTTTCTGCTTATGCTGGGGCTCGTGTCCTTCGTGGCCCTTCCGGTCACCGCTCAGAACACGGACACGACGACAGGCACGTACGAAGAGCGGGGCGACGACGGTCCGGATATGGGCTGGCTCGGGCTCCTCGGTCTCGCCGGCCTCCTCGGGCTGAAGAAGCGCAACCCTGAAGTCCATCGTGACACGGCCGCACGCACGACCACGGCTACCCGCTAGCTGCTGACGACAGGAGGGGGCCGATGCGCCCCCTTTCCCCTTCCCATCTACTCATCGGAACAGCGGCGCGAGGAGCAGGTAGCAGCCTGCGGAGACCGCCGCGGCAATGGGGATCGTCAGCACCCAGGCCCAGACGATGCGGCCGGCGACGCCCCACTTCACCGCCGAGAGTCGCTTGGTCGCACCCACGCCGATGATAGCGCCCGTGATCGTGTGCGTCGTGGAGACCGGGATGCCGCTCAGCGTCGCTCCCACCAGGGTAATCGCGCCCGCGGTCTCCGCGCAGAAGCCTCCGAAGGGCTGCAGCTTCGTGATCCCCGTGCCCATGGTCTTCACGATCCGCCAACCTCCGAACATGGTCCCGCAGGCGATGGCGGCATGGCTGATCAGGATCACCCAGAGGGGCACTGCGAACTCCTTCAGGTATCCCGACGCCACCAGCAGGCCAGTGATGATGCCCATGGTCTTCTGCGCGTCGTTGCCGCCATGGCCCAGGCTGTACAGGCCCGCTGACACGAGCTGCAGCCGGCGGAAGAGATGGTCCAGGCGCGACGGGTGCCAGCGCCGGAAGATCCAGGTCACCGCCACCATCAGGAAAAATCCCAGCAACATGCCGATGGTCGGGGCGAGCACGATGAAGATCAGCGTCTTGGTCCAGCCCGACCAGAGGATCGACCCCATGCCGGCCTTGGCGACGGCGGCGCCGGCATAGCCGCCGATCAGCGCGTGGGAGGAGGAGACCGGCAGGCCCCAGTACCAGGTGAGCAGGTTCCAGGTGATGGCGCCCAGGAGGCCGGCCAGAACCACGTCCTGCGTCACCACCGCGAGATCGATCATCCCCTTGCCGATGGTCTTGGCCACGTGCGTGCCCAGGACGAAGGCGGCGACGAAGTTGAAGAAGGCCGCCCAGACCACGGCCTTCTGCGGCGAGAGCACCCGGGTGGAGACCACGGTCGCGATCGAGTTCGCGGCGTCGTGGAAACCGTTCAGGAAGTCGAAAGCCAGGGCGATGAGGATGATGAAGACGAGCAAGCCGGAGCCGGGGGGCATGGTCGCGGCCTCAGGAGCTCTTCACCACGATATTGCCGATGATGTGCGTGTAGTTCTTGCACTGATCGCACGCATCTTCCAGGCCCTGGTAGATCTCCTTCCACTTCAGGATCTCCAGGGGGTCCCGGCCGTTCGACCGGAACAGGTCGGCGATCATCCGGTTGTAGAGTCGGTCGGCCTCGTTCTCCAGGTCGGAGATCCTGACCGTGCTCTCCTGGATCTTGGACATGTTGTCCAGGTCCCAGATCAGGGCCGTGAGCCGGTCGATCTCCCGCACCATCTCGGACAGGATCTCGGCGAACTTCCGCAGCCCCTCGGGCGAGTCTGCCAGGTCGAAGAGGACCAGCGAGTGGGCCATCGCCTCGAGGTAATCGAGGATGTCGTCCAGGTCGGTGGTGAGGGCCCGGATGTCTTCGCGGTCAAACGGGGTGATGAAGGTGGAGTTCAGGGCGTCGAAGATGGAGCGGGTGATCCGGTCACCCTCGTGCTCGATCTCCTTGAGCCGTACCCCCAGGGTCTCCCGCTCCGTCAGGCTGGAGCTGTGGGCGATCTCGGTGAACAGGCCCGCCGCGGCGACCAGGTTGCGAGTGTCCTCGGAGAAGAGCACGTGGAAGCGCTCCTCCTTGGGCATGAACCACCTGATGATGGCATCCGCTTTCACTTGGCTCCCCCCAAATCGATGTGACGAGTGTGACGACGGTGCGACGGCCACCTGACGGAGGCGGATCGTACCACGACCGCCCGGGGTCGCCATCCGCTGTCCCCCTGCGCTAGGCTCCGCCCATGACCTTCAAGGACCACTTCTCAGGCCATGCCCGGAATTACGCCTCGTACCGGCCGGGATACCCGGAGGAGCTGGTCGACTTCGTGTCCACCCTCCCCCGTCGCCGGGGCGTGGCCTGGGACGTGGGCACGGGAAACGGTCAGGCGGCGCTCGGGCTTGCCGAGCATTTCGACAGGGTGATCGGCACCGATCCCAGCGCGCAGCAGCTCGAGCAGGCCGAGCCCCATCCCCGGGTCGAGTACCGGGTCGCTCCCGCGGAAGCCTCCGGCCTGCCGGACGCCTCCGTGGACCTCGTCACCGCGGCCCAGGCCTTCCACTGGTTCGATTTCGACCGCTTCTTCGCCGAGGCCCGGCGGGTGCTCGCCCCCGGCGGCGCTGTTGCGGTCTGGACCTACAACCTGGCGCGGGTCAGCCCTCCGGTGGACGCCTGGATCGACCGGCTGGCCCACGGGATCGTCGGGCCCTGGTGGCCGCCCGAGCGCAAGTGGGTCAACGAGGAGTACCGGACGATCCCCTTCCCGTTTCCCGAGGCGGAGACCCCGCCCTTCACCCATACGGAACGCTGGGAGTTGGACCGCTATCTCTCCTACGTGCGGACGTGGTCGGCTTTCCAGCGCTACGCCAAGGAGACCGGATCGGACCCGATCGAGAATGATCGCCGGGTGCGCCAGGAGATCGAGACCGCCTGGGGCGATCCGGCCGAGGCGCGGACGATCTCCTGGCCAATCTTCCTCCGGGCGAGCCAGCCGATAGGCAACTGAGTTACATTACGTTTCATCAATGATTACCGCCCTGGTCAGCCGCAAGGGGGGAGTGGGGAAAACTACGACTGCCGTGAACCTCGGAGCCGCTCTGGCGGCCCAGGGGAAGCGCGTTCTGCTCGTGGACCTCGACTCGCAATCTTCGGCCTCCCTTTCCCTGGGAGTGCCTCGGGATCAGCTCGGCCCCTCGTCCGCCGACGTGCTGCTCCACAACCTGCCCGCCTGGGAGGCAGTCCGTCCGACCTCGACCGAGGGCCTTTCGCTGATCACCTCCTCGGCCGACTTGCAGCGGGTGGACGCGGAGCTGAGCGTCTTCAACAAGAAGGAGGGACGGCTCAAGGCGGCTCTCGCCCCGTTGAAGGACCGCTACGACCACATCCTCCTGGACTGCCCGTCGTCGCTCTCGCTCGTGCCGGTGAACGCCCTGGTGGCCTCGAACGCTTTCATCGTGCCGGCAAACCCGCAGTACCTGGCGATCACCGGGGTGATGAACCTGATCGGCGCGGCCGACCGCCTGGCCTGGACCGCGGGCGCGCGCACCCTGCCCCTGGGCATCCTGCTGACCATGGTGGACTACCGCACGAAGCTCACTCGGAGAACGGTCGACCGCATCCGGGCCGAGCACGGCCCGCTGGTCTTCGCCATGGAGATCCGGATCAACACCCGCTTGGCCGAGGCGCCCGAGGCCGGCCAGACCATCTTCGAGTACGACCCGCGCGCCACCGGCGCCGAGGCCTACCGGCTGCTGGCGGACGAGTACCTGCTGCGGGCGGGGGTGGTGGAGCGGGCTGGCCCCGGCAACGGCACGGGGCCTTAGAATCTATTGCGGGGCCTCTCCCTGGAAGAGGCGGTCCCAAACCAAACCGAACAGGATCTCTTCGACGACTTCGAACCGTGGGGCTTCGGCGCCACGGGTGTAGGTCAGGAAGGGCATGAATTCCCGCTGGCCGCTGACGTCGAGCGCGACCGAAAGATCGAGCTTGTCCTGCAACCGGTCTTCGAGGCCCAAGACGGCGAGGTCGTCCTTGTCGACGATGTATTTCGCCTCCCAATCCACTTCGACCCGGATGCGCTCGTAGGGCGAGAACTTCCACAGGAAGTCGGCCGTGGCTCGCTGGTAGTTGTCAGGGATGGTGCCGTCCTCGCGCTTGTCGGGATCGACCTGCTCGAAGCCGAGGGCGAGGTAGGGCCGGATGCCAGTTCCGACGTTGGTGCCGATCAGCTTCTTGAGGTTAAGGAGGGCTTCGACCCTGGCGCCGTAGACGTAGTCGCGCACCTCGTCGCCGAAGGTTGTCTCCGGACGCAGGTAGGCGCCCCCCCACCAGGCGGTGAACGGCCTGCGGCTGAGCTCGTCGCCGAGATAGGCGATGTTCCGGGACCAGGAGAAGTCCGCGGTCACAGAGTCGTGGAAGTCGGCGTCGTTGGTGGTACCGCTGCCGTCGAGTTTGAGACGCCAGAGGTTGCTGGACCAGGACTCCGCCTTGTCGCCGATGTGCAGGTTGTAGCCCCATTCCCGGTCAAAGGAGAACTGGATGGCGACCCCTGGATCATCCTCGGCGTCGTCGTCGGCCGGCGCCGCGCTGATCTGCCAGTCCAGGGGACGGGAGGCCTCGTTTTCGCCGGGCCGGATGCAGGAGACCACCGGCTGTGGATCGCCGTTCTCATCGGTGACCTCGATGTCGAGCGAGGTCTCCTCTTCTACGAGATCCGTGCCGCAGAAGAGACTTTCAGGGGGCAGGACCAGCCGGAGGGCCTTGATCGCCTTGTGCTCGCGCAGGGTCACGGTGAGCTGGTCGGCGTTGATCACCAAGTCGTCCGGGTCGACTACGACGCGCTCCGGGGCCAGGTCCGGAGCGAGGTATTCGATGTCGAGCGCGATCTCGCCGCTCTTGTTCTGGAGCGCCTGCAGGTGGTCGGGCTGGCCGAAATACGTGGGCTGCAACTGCACTGTGATGTCGGCCAGGTCCGAGGGCGTCAGGGGACAAGTGACATCGATCTGATCGGTCTGGAACCACGTGCTGGTTTCGCACTGGGCACCGGCAGCCGGGGCCAGAGCCAGGGCCAGAAGAGCTGCGATCGTGGCGCTCGAGCGTCTCATGCGCGTTGGCCTTTCAATGAAGGGTGATACGGGTCTTGAGGAAATCCCGGTAAGCCTTCACGGTCTCTTCCTCCGTGTCATCGAGATGCTTGAAGTAGACCTTCTGGGGCAGAGTCGGATCGCTGTTCGGAACCACGGACATGGTGGCGACCAGGGTGTTCGTGCGCAGGAAGGTCTTGTTGACCGGCGGAAGCTCCAGGATGTCTTTCCAGATGATCACCTCCTGGAGGAAACCTGGGGCGCCCGGCCCGTTCTTGAAGACGAAGACGTTTTCGAGAGACTTATGAATGATCCTCTGGGTTTCCTCGTTCGTAGGATTACGAGCCGCCATCTCCACTCCTTTCGACTTTGGCCGCCTTGCTCCTCGGCGGTGTCCCCATGAGACGGACATCCTCATTGTTTTCCGAGGCAGAGCCCACGTCTTCACCTGCCTATAGATTGCTCTAATGCTAGCCCAGGAGGGGAGGACGTTGCTAGAAGCGCGCTACCGCGGCCGGCCGGGCCGCTTTTCGAGATAGCCGAGCACCTGTTCGTAAACTTTCTGGAGCTCCTTGTCGCCGCCGGTGACGTCTCCCAGGTAGAAGACGACGGCCCGCATCAGGGAAGGGATGTTCTCGTCGGCGAGGCTCGTAGGCCCGAAGAGATAGGTCGGGCTGCTGGTCGTCACCACTCGCTCCTGGAGGGTGTAGAGCAACGACAGCGCCTGGGCCGTCTTGTAGTCGAGGTGCTCGAAGGTTCCCGTCGCCACGGCCGTGCGCCAAGCCGTGTCCCGCAGGAAGGGTGGGCGGAACCCTTGGAATCCCTGGATTTTACGCAGGTCCTCGAACCTGCGGATCTCCCCTGCCGCGCTCAGCTCGCCGATCTCCTTCTGGATCCGGCGGTGGTAGGGGATGATCCCTTCCAGCTCTGCCTTGTTCTGCCGGATCTCCGCCTCGAAGCTGGTCAGCGCCTGCTCGGCGCGCCGCGCGTTCTGCCGCCCCTCGCGCCAGGAGTCCACGGCCAGGGCGAGGAGGATGCTGAGGACGATCAGCAGCGACTCGACCAGGACTTTGCCCACCCAGGGAGCCGCTGCCCGAGACAGCGAGTTGTCGGTCGTCACAGGAGAATCCCTCCTACCGCCGGGCCTGTGCCTCTGGCGCCTTGCCGAAGTTGCCGGGCATCTCGGCCACCGCGTAGGCGAGCGCGGCCCAGGCGGCCACGTTCTGGTCGAGGTCCTTGGGGTCGATCTTGTCGAGAGTGTCGTTGGACGTGTGGTGCCAGTCGAAGTAGTAGGTGCCGTCCTGGCTGAGGCCCACCACCGGCACGTGGGCCGGCGCCATGGGGCTCAGATCGGCCCCGCCACCTGACTCGTTGTCGCCGCGCTCGACGCCGATCGGGGCGAGCAGCTTCGCGACTTCGTCGAAGAGCGCCAGCGACTCGGGCGCCACCCGGGAGTCCGCCTGCCAGACCCGGCCGGAGCCGAAGTCGGACTCCCCCACCAGGATGTGGTGGGGCAGGTCCGCGGCGTGCGCCTCGGCATAGGCCCGCGCTCCGGAAAGCCCAAACTCCTCGTTCGCGAAGAGCACCACCCGGACCGTCCTCCGCGGATGCTGCTTGAGTTCGCCGATCCGGCGCACGGCCTCGATCATGATGCCGCAGCCGGCGCCGTCGTCGATCGCCCCGGTGCCCAGGTCCCAGGAGTCGAGATGGCAGCCCAGGAGGACGATCTCGTCCGGCTTCTCCCGGCCCGGAATCTCCCCGATCACGTTGGCCGACTGCTCTTCCGGCAGGGCGCGCGCACCCAGCTTCAGGCGGAAGACGACCGGCTTGCCTCCCGCCAACTGCCCCTCCAGGGTGTCGGCGTCCGGATTCGACAGCGCGGCCGCGGGGATTTTCGGGATCCCCTCGTCGTATCGCGAGGCGCCGGTATGGGGGGTGCGGTTGTTGTCCGTGCCTACGGAGCGGATCAGCAGGGCCACTGCGCCGAGCTTGCCCGCCAAGCTGGGCCCTCGCCCCCGGCCCACCACGGTCTCGCCGTAGCCCGAGCCGTCCTTGGCCCGGCGCATGCGCTTGTTGATGAAGACGATCTTCCCCTTCACCTTGGCCGCATCCATCCCCTCCAGGGCCGCCACGTCGGGGACCTGCACCACCTCGGCCTCGATGCCGCCCTCCGGCGTGCCCACGCTGCCGCCAAGCGCGGCCAGAATCACGGGCTGCGGCCAGGGGGAGACGATCTCGCCGGACTCGGCGCCGCGCACCCAGTGGGGGACGGTCACCTTCTCCGCGCGCACGTTCTGCAAGCCGAGCGCCTTCAGGGTGCGCACGCCCCACTCGACCGCGGCGCGGTCGCCGGCCGAGCCCGCCGGGCGGGGGCCCGTCTCCAGGGTCAGGGAGCGGACGATCTCGAAGGCGCGGGTGCCTTTCATGGCGCCGTCGCGCAAGGCGGACGCCGTGGCGGCGATCTCGGGCGAAAGGGATTGGGCAGTTGCCGGGAAAATCGGGAAGGAAAGGAGCAGCAGGACGACAGCGAAACGCAGGGAGAGACGCATTCCGTTCACCTCATGAAATGAAAAACGGGGTGGACGCTGGAGAGCGCCCACCCCGCAAGAGTCGTCGATCCATCCGGCCTCTGGCCCGATTCAGGCAGCCACGGGCAGACGGTTCATCTGCCGCAGGGTCTGCTTCCACTCGTGGAGAGCGTGCTCCAGGGCGTTGTAGGTCAGGCCGATGCGGGTCTCCAGGGGCAGGTGCTCCTGCTCCGGGTCTGCTTTGGCCGTCCGGCGCCGCTGCAGCGCCAGGAGGTCATGGATGGCCTTCTCCAGACGGGCATACGCCTGGTGCAGCCGCTCCTCGTAGGTCTCCTTCGAGTGGGCGACGACCAACTGCATCCTCTCCTTCGCCGCCTCGAACTGGATCTCGATCTTGGCCTTGAGGATGGCGGCCTCGGGCGCGCGCCGCAGGTTCCGGGTCAGGCCGACCCAGGAGAGCGCCGCGATGAACCACTTGGCCGGGTCGAAGTGCCAGCGCTTGATGCCGTTGCGATAGTCGAACGGGAAGCTGTGATGGTAGTTGTGGTAGCCCTCGCCAAAGGCCAGCACGGCCATCACGGCGCTGTCGCGGGCGCTGTGCTCGCGGCTGTACGGCTGCTTGCCGATCATGTGGCACAGGCTGTTGATGAAGAACGTCCCATGGTGGCTGACCACGACCCGGAGCACGCCGCCGATGAGCAGGCAGCCGAGGACGCGGCCGGTCAGGACTCCGACCAGGAGCGGGACGCCGAGAGCCATGCCGATGCCGATGGTCCTGTACCAGCGGTCCTGCCAGAGAACGAGCGGATCCTCCTCGAGGTCCCGAACCACGCTGCGCGGCGCCGGCGCCTCGTTGTGGACGAAGATCCAGCCGATGTGCGCCCACCAGAAGCCCTTCTGGATGTTGTAGGGGTCGCGCTCCTCGTCCACATGGTCGTGGTGGACACGGTGGTCGGCGGCCCAGTTGAGGATGGAGTTTTCCAGGGCGGCGGCGCCGAAGACCAGGTAGAACAGGCGCACCGGCCAGGCGGCCTGGTAGGTCTTGTGGGCGAAGAGGCGGTGGTAGCCCGCGGTAACGGAGAGGCCGGTCCCGATCCAGAGGGCGAAGAACGTCAGCCACTCGGGAAGACCGAAACCAAACTTCCACAGATACCATGGAGTGCCGACGGCAGCGACGACGAGGGTTCCGAGGAGGAACAGCATGTTGGTCCAGTTCAGACGGCGCGGCTTGGCTTCGATCGCTCTCTCTTCCACTCTTCTCTCCGACTTGTGGTGAAATGATGGGCGTTCCGGCCCTGTTGTCTGCTATGGCCGCCGTGCACGACGGACCGGCAGAGGATACCATCCGCTTTCGTGAACCTGTAAAGGAGCTTGATTATGCCCGAAAAGATCCGTTCGATCCATCTGGGGCGCGTCGCCCTGGCCTTCGTGTGCCTCTTCGCCCTGGCTTTCGGGGTCGCTCAGGCAGGCGAGAAGGCGGAGCTGAAACGCGTCGAGACCAAGAAGGTCTGCATGGTGAACAACCAGGTCTTCGAGAAGGATCAGATCCCGGTCACGGTCGAGGGGAAGACCTACTACGGCTGCTGCGAGATGTGCAAGGAGCGCCTGTCCAAGGACGCCGCCGCGCGCACCGCGGTCGATCCAGTCACCGGCAAGCCGGTCGACAAGGCCACCGCCGTGATCGCCGCCATGCCGGACGGCAAGGTCCTCTACTTCGAGAGCCAGGAGACCTACGAGAAGTACTCCGGCGGGCAGAAGTAATCGGGTATGCTTCCGCCCGATGAGATCCTGGATCTTCGTCGGGTGCCTCCTTCTGACAGCGTGCGGGGGTCAGGGCGCGCGGACAGCTCCATTGGAGACCGTCTCCGCCCTGGAGCTCCCGCGCGTTCAGCCTTCTCTTTCCGCCAGCGACGGTTCAGAGGCCGTATCGCTCTTCGGCCAGCCGCTGGCTGCGCCGCCGCTCGCCCCTGAGATCCAGGCTGAGCGGGAGACCAGGCTCGCCGAAGCCCGCGCCGAAGCCGATGCCCATCCCGACGACGTCGACGCCCTGATCTGGCTCGGCCGCCGCATCGCCTATCTCGGCCGCTATCGCGAGGCCATCGATGTCTACACCCGGGGACTGGAGAAGCACCCGGACGAGCCGCGGCTGCTCCGCCACCGGGGCCATCGGTACATCTCCATCCGCCGGTTCGACTTGGCCATCGCCGACCTGGAGAAGGCCGCCAGGCTGATCGCCGGCAAGCCTGATGAGATCGAGCCCGACGGCCTCCCCAACGCCCGCAACACCCCGGTCAGCACGCTGCAGACGAACGTCTGGTACCACCTGGGCCTGGCCTACTACTACCTGGGCGACTCGGGGAACGCGGAGCGCGCCTTCCGCGAGTGCCTGAAGGTCTCGAAGAACGCGGACATGCAGGTGGCGACGACCCACTGGCTCTACATGATCCTGCGCCGTCTGGGCCGGGTGGGCGAGGCGAATGAGCTGCTCGCCCCGATCCGGACCGACATGGACGTCATCGAGAACCGGGCGTACCACTGGCTGGTGCTGATGTACAAGGGAGAGATCCCGGCGGAGTCGATCCTGAGCCTCGCCACCGAGGAAGGGCTCGACCCCGCCACCCTCGGCTACGGCGTCGGCAACTGGCACCTCTACAACGGCAGGCGGGAAGAGGCGGTGAGCGCCTTCCGGCAGGTTCTGGCCAGCGATCAGTGGTCGGCGTTCGGGTACATCGCGGCGGAGGCGGATATGAAGAGGCTCGGCGAGCCCCTCACGCCCTGACCCCCAGCGACTGCCCCAGGAACCCTTCGATCTCCCGGGCCGGCCGCGCGCCCATGGTGCGGGCCACCTCCCTGCCGCCTTCAAAGACAGCCATCGTGGGAATCGACTGAATCCGGTGCGCCGCTCCGACCGCCGGGTCCACGTCGGTGTTCACCTTGACCACCAGAATGCGGCCCGCGTTGCGCTCGGCCACCTTGGCGATCTCGGGCGCCACCATCTTGCAGGGGCCGCACCAAGGGGCCCAGAAGTCCACCAGCACGGGCAGGGCCGACTCCCGGAGCAGGGCGTCGAGCTCGGCTCCCCGATCGATCGCCAAGGGCTCGGCGATGGGGGTCAGCGCGGCGCCGCAGGCTCCGCAGCGCGCCTCCTTGTCCAGCCGCGATCCCAAAACCCGGTTCTTCCGCCCGCAGGACGGGCAGGCTCGGACGATCCCCTGACTCATCGGACAGCCCTCCTTCCCCTGGAACAACAGGCCCGGCTGGTGGTAGCTTCCCGGCATGAAGAGATACAGAGTGGAGCCCGGTTCCAAGGTCGACCTCTCGCGCATCGACGCGGGAGACACCTCCGCCTTTCCCGGCGGCAAGAGCGATACCAAGGAGGTCTTCGCGAAGCTGAACGACCGGCTGGAAGAGCTGCAGGAGATGCTCTGGGCCGAGGGCCGGCACAAGGTGCTCGTCGTTCTCCAGGGGATGGACACCAGCGGCAAGGACGGGACGATCAGCCACGTGTTCGACGGCGTGAACCCCCTGGGCGTGCGCGTGGCTTCCTTCAAAGCTCCGACTCCCGAAGAGCTCGCGCACGACTTCCTCTGGCGGGTCCATCCCAAGGTGCCGGGGAGCGGCGAGATGGTCATCTTCAACCGCAGCCACTACGAGGACGTGCTGGCCGTGCGCGTCAAGGAGCTGGCCCCGGCCAAGGTCTGGAAGCCGCGGTACGACCAGATCAACGACTTCGAGCGCCTGCTCACCGAGTCAGGCACCACGATCCTGAAGTTCTTCCTCCACATTGACAAGGACGAGCAGCAGGAGCGCCTCCAGGCCCGCCTCGACGATCCGACGAAGCGCTGGAAGTTCCGCAAGGGGGATCTGGAAGACCGCAAGCTCTGGAAGAAGTTCACGGAGGCCTACGAGGAAGCCCTCTCCCGCACCAGCACGGACGGCGCCCCCTGGTACGTCGTGCCCGCCAACAAGAAGTGGTACCGCAACCTCGTCGTAGCCACGGTCCTCGTGGAAACCCTGGAAAAGCTCGACATGCGGTACCCCGAGCCAGAAAAAGACCTCGACGGCATCGTCATCGACTAGTACGTACCCGTCCATGTCCGCAACCGTCGACGACCTGCGTTTTGCCGCGCGGACCCTCTCGAAGAACAAGGGGTTCACGGCGATTGCCGTGCTGTCGCTGGCGCTGGGCATCGGCGCCAATGCCGCGATCTTCAGCCTGGTCGACGCCGTCCTTCTGAAGCCGCTGCCGGTCGCCCAGCCGGACCGCCTGGTGGCGCTCTACACCCGGGACGCCAAGAATCCGGGCTCCCTCCCGCTCTCGTACCCCAACTTCCTGGACCTCCGGAGCGGCAGCCGCTCCTTTTCGGCTCTCGTGGCGCACCGGCCCGTCAACCTGAGCCTGTCGGGCCTGCCGGATGGAGCGGAGCCGGAGAAGCTCCTGGGCGAGCTGGTGTCGGGGAGCTATTTCGAGACGCTCGGCGTCCGCCCCGCCCTGGGCCGCGGCTTTCTCCCCGAGGAGGACGAGGTCCCCGGCGCCCGTCCGGTGGCAGTCCTCACCCACTCGTTCTGGCAGCGCCGCTTCGGCGCGGACCCCGCGGCCGTGGGCAAGGACGTAGTCTTGAACGGCATCCGGTTCAGCATCGTCGGCGTGGCCCCGGCCGACTTCCGGGGCCTGAACGCCCTCGCCCCGCCCGAGGTCTTCCTGCCGGTCGCCATGTACGAGCAGGCGATCACCGCGCGGCCGCTCAAATTCAACGAGCGCCGGGCCCTCCACCTGTTCGCCGCCGGCCGCCTGAAGCCCGGGGCGAGCCTCGGCCAGGCCCAATCCGAGGCCGACGTCCTGTCCGCGGGCCTGGCGCGCGAGTACCCGGAGGCCAACACCGGGCGGAGCGTCGAGCTGGTCCCCCTGGTCGAGGCCACGATCAATCCCAACCTCAAGGGCAAGTACGTCCTCGCCGGCACCCTCCTGATGACGGTCGCGGGCCTCGTGCTGCTCGTCGCCTGCGCCACGGTCGCGAACCTGCTGCTGGCGCGGGCGGTGTCGCGGCGCAAGGAGATCGCCATCCGGCTGTCGCTGGGAGCGGCGCGCGGCCGGCTCGTGCGGCAGCTCCTGACCGAGAGCCTGCTGCTGGCGTTCGCCGGCGGGGCCGCGGGGCTCCTGGTCGCGGTCTGGGGACGGGACTTCCTCTGGTCGTTGCGGCCGCCGTTCCTCCCCGCCTCCCTCGACCTCGCCCTGGACGCCCGCGTCCTCGGCTTCACCTTCGGCCTGTCGCTCGCGACCGGGATCCTGTTCGGCCTCCTCCCCGCGCTCCAGTCGTCGCGGCCCGAGATGGTCACCGCGCTCAAGAACCAGGCCGCGCCGCCGCTGCGCGGGCGGGGGATGCTCACGACGCGCAGCCTCCTGGTCGTGGCCCAGGTGGCGCTGTCGCTGGTGGCGCTGATCGGCGCCGCGCTGTTCATCCGGAGCCTGTTCCAGGCGCAGCGGATCGACCCGGGCTTCAAGCCGCAGGGGCTCGTCACCCTCTCCCTGGATCCCGGCGGCCGGGGCTACGAGGCGGCGCGCGGGCAGGAGCTCTACCGGCAGGTGGTCGAGGAGGTCGAGCAGTTGCCAGGAATCCGGCGGGCGGCGATCTCCGAGCTCCCGGTCCTGCAGCCCGGGGGGTTCCAGAGGACGCTGGT
Organism: Acidobacteriota bacterium; assembly: GCA_034667225.1. Classification (GTDB taxonomy): domain Bacteria; phylum Acidobacteriota; class Thermoanaerobaculia; order Multivoradales; family UBA5704; genus DATMER01. Next base: position 13,181 of record JAXDKG010000060.1, on the reverse strand, counting down.
CATCGAGGGGCTGGAGGCCGCGGGCGAGGACAGTCTCCTGGTGCGCGCCAACGCGGTGGGGACCGGCTACTTCGAGGCCCTGGGCATCCCGCTCCGGCGCGGACGCGGCTTCGCCTCCGAGGACCGCGGGGACTCGCGGCCGGTGGCCATGATCAACGAGACCATGGCGCGCCGCTTCTGGCCCGGCCAGGAGCCGATCGGCCGCCGCTTCGGCTTCTTCGGCCAGGACAAGGATTACGAGATCGTGGGGGTCGCGGCCGACGCCAAGTACACGGCGCTCGGCGAGGACCCGCTGCCCTACGTCTATCTGCCGCTGCTCCAGTCCTACCCCTCGGCGGCGACGCTCTACGCCCGCGCCACGGGCGACTCGGCCATGGCGCTCGCCGCGATCCGGAAGCGCGTCCGCGCGCTCGACCCGAACCTGCCCTTTACCGATGCCGGACCGGTCTCCGATGCGCTCGACCGCGCTCTCTGGGGGCCGCGGGTGGCGGCGGGCCTGCTGCTGCTCTTCGGTCTGCTGGCGCTCGTCCTGGCGACCATGGGACTCTACGGCGTCATCTCCTACGCGGTGCAGCAGGGCCGGCGCGACATCGGCATCCGGGTGGCGCTCGGCGCCGCAAAGGGAGACGTGCTCGGCCTCATCCTGCGCCAGGGCCTGACGCTGATCGCCCTCGGTATCTCCCTGGGAGCGTCCCTGGGAGCGGCCGCCGCCGCCCTCGTGGCGCCCCGGCTCCCCGGACTCCTGGTCGGCACCGCCCCTTCCGACCCGGCCGCCTGGGCCGGCGCCGCGGCGGTCCTCGCCCTGGTCGGGCTCGCGGCGACCTGGGTGCCGGCCCGCCGCGCGGCCGGCATCGATCCCGCCCTCGTCCTGCGCCAGGAGTAGAAACGAAAAAGGGCGGCCCGGCCGAGCCGGACCGCCCTGAAGAAAGCGGGGGCCCGCGATCAGATGACGATCTGAGTGCCGTCGAAGCGGGTCAGGTTGAAGCCCGAGAAGGGAAATGGGTACGTCACCTTCTGCTCGTGCAGCCAGCGGATCGCGAGATCCTCGCCCAGCCGGTTGCCCGCGGTGTTGTCCGTGCGCCAGTGGATGCCCGACATGTCGCGGCCGAAGCTCAGATTGTGGGCGAGCTTGTTGAGCTCGCCGCCCATGGTGAGCGCGGGGCCGTCCACCCCGACGACATAGGGCAGCGTGGTGATGCCGTCGGCGGCGACCTTGCGCGGACCCGGGAAGAGGGCGGCCTCGTTGTAGAAGGCCTTGAGCACGGTGACGCAGGCACCGGCGGTGATGGCATGGCCGGACGGGTACGACGGGTGCGTGGGCGAGCCCCCGCGGAGCACCTGCGACAGGAGATAGGAGCCGTTGCTGCCGACGCCGCGCACGATGTTGCGCGCCTGGTTGGCCGCGAAGACCTTGTCGAGCACGGTCGACTGGACCATGAGGTCGTCGTGGAGCGGGTAGGCGGCGCCGTCCACCTTGACGCGATGCACCAGGCCGCCGTACTCCTCCGGCCGCAACCGGCGATGGACCTGCCACTTCTGGTACCAGGCGTGGCGCTCGCTCTTGCCGACGCTGCCGATCATCTCGCTGAGATGGGCGAGGCCGAAGTTCGTGAACGCCCCCTGCCGCGAGCCGACCGGGAAGGGGAAGCTGGCGTCGACCCCCGCCACCTGGGCGAACGGGAAGATGGCCTGAAGGATCAGGACCGCCCGGAAGTAGGCCGAGTAGACGCGGTCGAACGCGGCATTCATCCCCATGTCGCGCCCGTTGCGGATGAACCGGAAGGTGGGGTCGAACGGCGGGAAGCCGCCCACCACCGGTCCGCCGTTCCGCACGTTCAGCCACTCGGGGAAGGTGGTCATGAAGTCCTCACCCGCCACTGCGCTCATGATGCGCGGGGTGACCGGGATCAGGTCATAGTTGAAGTTGCGCAGCATGAACTGCGAGACGATGGGACCGTCGAGCGCGCCGGGGTAGCCCACCCGGAAGAGGAGCTGCGGCGTCACGTTGCCGCCGGAGTCGACCGGTCCCCGGTAGTCCGAGAAGTTGTTCGACAGGTCATTGCAGGCGTCCAGGGCCACGGCGTTGGTGGCGTAGCTGTCGAAGTGGACGTCGCGCAGGAGCATCATCCAGTAGAGCTCGGCCATCTCCGCCGCGGCCTGGGCCGAGGCGAGCGCCGGCGCCGGTGGGGCCGTCAGAGCCGCGGTGTCCGGGCCGTCGAGGTTGAACGTCAGGCCGCCCAGGGGATCGAGCAGCGGCGTGTTGCCGCCGCGCGGGATGGTCTCGACCGCGGCCCAGTTCCCGCTCGCCAGCACGGAGAGATAGGTGTTGTACGCGGCGGGATCGACCTCGGCGGTCACGGAGTCGTGCGGGAAGGTCTTGCTGAAGCTGCCGAGCCGGTTGGCGTAGAGCTCGTCGTCGCCGTTGCCGACGTGGGCCGGAAGCGGCTCGTTCTTCTCGGTGACCGCCGCCTGGTGCCGGATCTGGTAGGCGGAGTTGCGCCGCTGGACGTCACCCTGGGGGGAGTACACGACCGCCTCGGCACCATTCGGGTTGGATGGATCGGACAGCGCTGCCAGGCCGGTGAAGCCTCCGGCCAATGCGCCGACCGTGACTCCGCCGACCCCGCCGAGGAAGCGGCGGCGGTCGAAGCCACCCTTCTCCTCCTCGGCTTGGCTCGTGACGGGAACCTGGGACTCGGCCTCTTCCTGCTCTTTCATCATTTCCTCCTCAAGGGGTGATTGACCCGGGCAAACTGGTCCGATGAACCGCACGGAAAGGGAAGGGATATCGATCTCACACACCGTCCTCGCACGTCAGATACGGCCTTCGTGAGTTACGGCAGTCCGCCCCGCGCGAAGACGAAGGACTATCGCGGTGAGGCTGATTAGCTAGAAAGTGCTCCACTAGGGGCTAAAGCGGGACAATTGTAGCTGAAGAGTCTGAAAACGCCTAGTACGCCGTCACAGTCCGCCGTCACAGTCTGATTGACGGGTAGACCCCTCTATCCACTCGTTGGAGACAGCTACCCAGTGGGTAGACGCCTCAAACGACTCGTTTGAGCCGCCTACCCAGCCTTTTGGAGCCGCCAACTACTCGTTTGAGCCACCAACCCGCTCGTTTGCGCGAGCCACCCAGTGGGTAGACGCCTCAAACGGCTCGTTTGAACCGCCTACCCAGCCGTTGGAGCCGCCCAACTACTCGTTTGAGCCAGCAACAGCTCGTTTGCGCGAGCTACCCACTATGTTCGAGGCAGCGCGCGAGCCGCCCGGCGACCGCTGCGACGTGCGGCCGGGCGTGGAGCGAGACGTGGTCGCCGGGCACCGGGTAGATCTCCGTGCCGCCGCGGGCGAGCTCGATCCAGGGGCGCTCGGGATGCGGCGGATCGCCGCTCCGGTCGTCGGCGCGGAAGAAGACGACCTTGCCGGTATAGGGCCGGGGCTCGTAGGCGTACATGGCACCGACGTTGGCCTGGATCACCGCGCGGAGCCGCTGGCGCTCCTCGGGATCGATATCGGCCAGAGGCCCACCCGGCCGAGGCCGCTCCATCTCGCGGCGTGCGATCCCGTCCTCCTCCCGGTCCGGGAGCTGGCCGGGGCCGAACGTGTCGAAGAGCGCGAGCAGGGGGATCTGCTCGCCGGCCGTGGCGAGGCGCTGCGCCATCTCCCAGGCGATCATGCCGCCCATGGAGCTGCCGCCCAGGAGGTACGGCCCTGCCGGACGGAAGGCGCGGATCTCCGCCAGGTAGCGCTCCGCCATCTCCTCGACGCTCGCGGCCGGCGTCTCGCCGGGCTCCAAGCCGAGCGCGCGCAGGCCGTAGAGCGGCTGATCCTCCCCCAGTTCCTCCCCCAGCTCGCGGAACAGGTAGACGTGCCCGCCGGCCGGATGGACCAGGAAGAGCGGGGGCAGCCCACCTCGCGGCCGCACCGCGACCAGGCACCCGGAGGCCTCCGGCGCGGAGGCGCCGGAATGGATGGCGGAGGCGAAGCCGCCGAGCGTGGGATGAGCGAGGAGCAGGTGCGGAGCGACCTCGACCCCCAGCTCCCGCCGCAGGTGCGAGCCAACCCGCACGGCGAGGAGCGAGCTCCCCCCGAGCTCGAAGAAGTTGTCGTGGGATTCGATCCGGGCGACACCCAGAAGCTCGCGCCAGATCCCCGCGATCCGCCGTTCGATTTCCGAGCCCCGTGAAGTCCCTGCTGGAGCGGGCCCGGCCGGGGGGGCCACCGGCTCCCGCGCCGCGCTCGGCGATGAGATGGCACCCGGCGCCGCGACCCAGAAGCTGCCGCGCTCGAAGGGGTAGGTCGGCAGGGGAACGCGGCGCCGCCGGCCGGGCGCGTTGACGCCTGCCCAGTCGACCTCGACCCCCGACAGCCAGAGCCGTCCCAGGGCGGAGAGGAGCGCCTGCTCCTCGCCCACCGGCTCGCCCGGGATGGCGAGGGAGGAGAGGACCACGGAGCCCGGCACGCTCTCGGCCTGCCGGCGGGCGAGGGCGGCGAGCGTCCGGCGCGGTCCGACCTCCAGGAGCACCGCTTCGGGCTCCTCGAGAAGCGTCCGGATTCCGTCGCCGAAGCGGACCGTTCCGCGCAGGTGCCGCGCCCAGTAGCCGGGATCGGCCGCCTCGGCATCGGTGATCCAGGTGCCGGACAGGTTCGAGACGAAGCGGACCCGCGGCGCTGCGAGCGCGTGCTCCCCCACCTGCCGCGCGAACGGCGCGAGGACCGGCTCGGTCATCGCCGAGTGGAACGCCCGCCGGGTGAAGAGGCGGCGGGATTCTGGAAACTCGCGTTCCAACTCTTCGATCGCGGCCACGGGCCCGGAGACCACCAGTGCCCCGGGACCGTTCATCGCGGCGATCGCCAGACCCTTCGAGGTGGCGGCCTCCTCCGGGCCGGAGAAGGCGAGCATGGCCCCCTCGGGGAGCTGCTGCATGAGCCGCCCGCGCGCTGCCACGATCGACAGCGCCTGCTCCAGAGTGAAGACCCCGGCGAGGCAGGCCGCCACGTACTCCCCGATGCTGTGGCCGAGGAAGCCGGCCGGGGTGATCCCCCAGGACATCCAGAGCCGGGCCAACGAGTACTCGACCGCGAACAGAGCGGGCTGGGCGATGGAGGTATCGAGCAGGCCCGCCCCCGTCTCCAGAGCGGCCAGGATCTCCGGGCCGAGGAGGCCCAGGCAGCAGTCGAAATGCTCGCGGAAGACCGGCTCCTCGCGATAGAGCTCCGCCGACATGCCGGCGTGCTGCGAGCCCTGACCCGGGAAGAGGAAGAAGATCGGACGGCCCGGCCGGCCGGCGACACCGGTAATCCCGGTCTCCCGGAGCTGCGCGATCGCCTCCTCCCGCCCGCCCGCCACGACGATGCGGCGATGGGCGAAGGCCTTCCTCCCCACCTGGAGGGTCCAGGCCACGTCCGCCAGATCGAGCCCGGGATGCTGTTCCAGGTGGTCGGCCAGCCGGGCGCAGGCCGCATCGAGGGCGGCCGGAGTTTTCGCGGACAGGGGCAGCAGGTGCCAGCGCCTCGACGGTCCCGCGTCCAAGCCGGGCGGCGCCTGCTCGAGGATCGCGTGCGCGTTGGTGCCGCCGATGCCGAAGGAGCTGACCGCGGCCCGCCGCGGCCCTTCTCCATACGGCCAGGGGGTGAGCGCGGTCTGCACGTAGAACGGGCTCGCCGCGAAGTCGATCCTGGGGTTGGGCTCGTCGAAGTGGAGGCTCGGCGGGATCTCCCCGCGCTCGACCGCCAGGGCCGCCTTGATGAGGCCGGCGACGCCCGCGGCTGCGTCCAGGTGTCCGAGGTTGCTCTTGATGGAGCCGATCGCGCAGTAGCCGGAGCGGTCCGTGCGTGTCCGGAACGCCTGGGTCAGAGCGGCCATCTCGATGGGATCGCCGAGCTCGGTGGCCGTGCCGTGCGCCTCGACGTAGCCGAGGGTCTCGGGATCGACTCCGGCCGCCTCCTGCGCCGCGGCGATGACCGCCGCCTGCCCGTCGATGCTGGGCGCGGTGAAGCCGATCTTCTGCCCGCCGTCGTTGTTGAGCGCCGTGGCGCGGAGGACGGCGTAGATCCGGTCGCCGGATGCGAGCGCGTCGGCCAGGCGCTTGAGCGCCACGATGCCCACGCCCTCGCCCGCGACCGTCCCCCGGGCGCGGGCCGAGAAGGTCCGCGTGTGGCCGTCCGGCGAGACGATCCCCCCCTCCTCGTGGACGTGGCCGCGCCTCACCCCCGCAATCGATACGCCGCCCGCGAGCGCCGCTTCGCACTCGCCTTCGAGGAGGCTGCGGCACGCGAGATGGACGGCCACGAGAGAGGTCGAGCAGGCCGTCTGCACGTTGAGGCTCGGGCCCCTGAGGTCCAATTTGTAGGAGACCCGGGTCGGCAGATAGTCGTTGCGGTTGAGCAGGGAGGCCTGATAGGCGCCCACGGCGCGGACTGTCTCGGGGCGGGCCTGGAGGTTGCGCACATAGCTGTTCACGCTCGCCCCCGCGAACACCGCGACGCGGCCGGGGAAGCGCGCGGGGTCCAGGCCCGCGTCCTCCAGGGCCTCCCACGCGCATTCCAGGAAGACGCGCTGCTGCGGGTCCATGATCTCGGCCTCGCGCGGCGAGACCTCGAAGAAGGAGGCCGCGAACCGGTCGCTGCCTGCGAGCACGCCGCGCGCCCGCACGTAGCGCGGATCTGCGAGCGTCTCGCGCGGCACGCCCGCGGCGAGGAGCTCCTCGTCCGTGAGGAACGTGACGAGCTCGTCCCCCCGGCACAGGCGTTGCCACAGCTCCTCGACGCTGGCGGCACCGGGGAAGCGGCCGGCCATGCCGACGATGGCGATTCCGGAGCCGGTGGCGGCGGACGCCGGAGCCGCGGCCCGCGCAACGGGCTGGCTGCCGGTGAGACCGCCGGTGAGAAAGCCGGCGAGCGTCTCGATCGTCGGGTGCCGGAAGAGCTCCAGGAGCGGCACCTCGCGGCCCATCTCCTCGCGGATCCGGCGCTCGACGCGGGCGAGGAGCAGCGAGTGTCCCCCGAGGTCGAAGAAGCTCTCCGTGACCGGCACCTCGGGCAGCGCGAGCACCTCGCCCCAGATGGCGGCGAGGGCGCGCTCGGTCGCGCTCCGCGGGCCCGCCCCGCCAGGTTGTTCCCTTGGTTGGGGCCGCTCGGGCTTCGGCAGCGCGCGGCGGTCGGCCTTGCCGCTGGGGTTCAGGGGGAAGGCCGGCAGGAGCGTGAAGCTCGCGGGCACCATGAACTCGGGCAGCGACCTGCGCAGCGCCTCGCGCAGGTCCGCCGGATCGACCTCTCCCCGCGGCACGACATAGGCCGCGAGGGCCTGCTCCCAGGGGACGACCAGCGCCTCGCGCACCGCCGGATGAGCCGCGAGCGCCGCCTCGACCTCCTGCAGCTCGATGCGGAAGCCGCGCACCTTGACCTGGTGGTCGATGCGCCCCAGGAACTCGATCCGTCCGTCCCCGAGATGGCGCGCGAGATCGCCCGTGCGGTAGAGGCGCTCGCCCTGGCCCGGCACGAAGCGCTCGGCCGTGAGGTCCGGCCGGTCGAGATAACCGCGGCCCACGCCCATGCCGCCGATCAGCAGCTCGCCCGGCACTCCGAGCGGCACCGGACGGAATGCGTGGTCCACGATCTGGATCGAGAGGTTCGCGATCGGACGGCCGATCGGCACGCTCCGGTCTCCACGCCGACAGGGCTGGAACGTCACGTCCACCGCCGCTTCCGTGGGGCCGTAAAGGTTGTGCAGCTCGGCTCCCGATCTTTCGAAGAACCGGCGCACCAGGTCCGCGGGCAGCGCCTCGCCGCTGCAGATCACCCGCCGTAAAGAGGCGCACTGCTCCACTCCCCGCTGCTCCACGAAGACCTGGAGCATCGAGGGCACGAAGTGCAGCGTCGTCACCTTCTCTCGCTGAATGAGATCGACGAGATAGGCGCCGTCCTGATGGCCGCCCGGCTTCGCCACCACCAGGCAGGCCCCGGTGAGAAGCGGCCAGAAGAGCTCCCACACCGACACGTCGAACGAGGCCGGCGTCTTCTGCAGCACCCGGTCCGACGCATCGAGCCCGTAGGCGGCCTGCATCCAATGCAGCCGGTTGACGATCCCGCGGTGGCTGTTCATCGCCCCCTTGGGCCGGCCGGTCGAGCCCGAGGTGTAGATGACGTAGGCGAGATTGTCCGGCTGGACCCCGGAGTCCGGAGCCTCGGCTCTCTCGCCGGGAACCACCTGTTCCCGGCTCAGCCGGACGGCCGCCCGGGAGTCTTCGAGCATGTAGTCCAGGCGCTCCTGCGGGTAGGAGGGATCGAGCGGCACATAGGCGCCGCCGGCCTTGAGCACCGCGAGGAGGGCGAGAGGCAGCTCCAGCGAGCGCTCCACCTCGACCGCCACCCGCACTTCCGGCCCCACGCCCAGCTCGCGCAGCCGCCAGGCGAGATGGTTGGCCCGGCGGTCCATCTCGGCGTAGGTGAGGCTCTCCCCCTGGAAGCTCAGCGCCGGCGCGTCCGGCGTGCGCGCGGCCTGCTCCGCGATCAGCTCGTGCAGGCAGGCGGCGGGGCCGTACGCGACAGCCGTGTCGTTCCACTCGCGGACGAGCTGGTGCCGCTCGGCCGGCCCGAAGAGCGGCAGCTCCAACAGCGGCGCACCAGGATCTGCGAACGCGCTCGCGAGGAGCGCCTTGAACTGGGCGGCGAAGCGGGCGGCAGTCGCGGGCTCGAAGAGGTCCCGCCGGTACTCCAGGTTGCCGAACAGGCCCCGCCTGCCCTCGAAAACGGAGAGCGACAGATCGAACTTGGCCACGCCTGCGGACACCTCCACCGGCTCGATGGCGAGCCGGCCCGTCCGCGGCGCGACCGGCCCGAGGTTCTGCAGGACGAACATGGCCTGGAACAGCGGCGAGCGACCGAGATCGCGCTCGGGATTGAGCTCGGCCACCAGGCGCTCGAACGGCAGGTCCTGGTGGGCGAAGGCGCCGAGGCAGATCTCGCGGACGCGCGCCAGGCCCTGCCGGAACGTGAGGCCGCCGCGGAGATCCCCGCGCAGCACCAGGGTGTTGGCGAAGAACCCGATCAGGCCCTCGGTCTCGACGCGGTTGCGGTAGGCGATCGGCGTCCCCACCAGCAGGTCCTCCTGGCGCGACCAGCGGCCGAGGAGCGCCTGGAATGCGAGGAGCAGAGGCATGAAGAGCGTCACCCCCTGCTCTCGGACGGCGGTGTGCAGCCGCTCCTGGACCTCGAAGGGAAGGACGAACGGGTGCGAGCCGCCGCGCAATGCCCCCCCGGGAACCGGGCCGCGGGGATGGTCCAGCGGCAGGTCCAACACGACCGGAGCGGAACCCAGGGCGCCGCGCCACCAGGCGACCTGGCCGGCGAGCACCGGACCCTGAAGGTATTCGCGCTGCCAGGCGGCGAAGTCGCCGTACTGGATCTGCAGCTCGGGGAGCGGCGACGGGCGCGAATCCGAGAACGCCTCGTAGAGCTGGGCGAGCTCGCGGGTCAGGATGCGCAGGGACCAGCCGTCCGCGATCGCGTGGTGGAGGGTGAGGAGCAGCAGGTGCTCCTCGCCGCCGAGCGCCAGGAGCGCCGCCCGCACCAGGGGTCCGCGAGCGAGATCGAATGGGAGCCGCGCCTCGGCGCGGGCCAGCCGGCGGGCCTCGTCCCCCGCGAGCTCGCCCAGGCCGTGGAGGTCGACCCGCGGCATGGGCAGGCCGAGCGCGGGCGCGACGATCTGCACCACTCCCGCGCCGGCCATCAGGAACGTGGTGCGCAAGGCCTCGTGGCGCCGGGCCACCTCGCCGAGGCAGGCGGCCAGGATGCCCGGGTGGAGCCGGCCGCGCAGGCGCAGGGCCACCGGGATGTTGTAGGTCGGGTTTCCGGGATCCAGGCGGTCCAGGAACCAGAGCCGCTCCTGGGCGAACGAGAGCGGGGCCGGGCTCCCCTCTGCGCGGCGCGGGATGCCCTCCTCCCCCTTGTCCGCGGCGCGCTCCTCCCGCCGCTTGCGCAGCAGGCGCTGGACGCGGGCGGCCCGCTCGGCCGAGCGGGTGTTCTCGCCCGGGAGCTCGCTCATGCGGTCCCCTCCAGGAGCAGGTCCTCGAGAGCATACGAGAATCCCGCGAGCGTCGGGCGCTCGAACAGGGTACGCAGAGGGATCTCGAGGCCGAGCTCGCGCCGGAGGCGAGAGACCACCTGGGTGGCGAGGAGCGATTGCCCGCCGATGTCGAAGAAGCGGTCGTGCGCGCCCACGCGCTCGATCCCCAGCACCTGCGCCCACACCCGGGCGACCAACTCCTCCATCTCGGTGCTCGGCGCCACGAAGGCACTCTCGTTGCCGTGCGGCGGCTCCGGGGCCGGGAGCGCCTTCCGGTCCACCTTGCCATTGGGGGTGAGTGGGAAGGACGGCAGCGCCACCACCAGCGAAGGGACCATGTACTCCGGGAGGATCTCGCGCACGGAGGAGCGGACGGCCGCGGGATCGGCCTCGCGCCCGGCGTTCGCCACCACGAAGGCGGCGAGGCGGCCGTCGGTCGCCAGCACCACGGCCTCGCGCACGTCCGGATGGCGGGCGAGCGCCGCCTCGATCTCCTGGAGCTCGATGCGGAAGCCGCGCACCTTGACCTGGTGGTCGATGCGGCCGAGCACCTCCAGCCGGCGGTCGGGGAGCGCGCGCGCCAAGTCCCCGGTGCGATAGAGGCGCTCGCCCTGCCCGAAGGAACCGAACGGGTCGGGGACGAACCGCTCGGCCGTGAGATCGCCGCGGCCGGCGTAGCCGCGCGCAAGCCCCTCGCCGCCGATCGCCAGCTCGCCGACGGCACCCAAAGGTGCGAGGCCCAGATCCGCGTCCAGGACGTGCAAGCGGGTGTTGGCGATCGGGCGTCCGATCGAGATCCGTCCCTCTCCGGGCAGCACGCGCTCGGCCGAGCACCAGATCGTGGCCTCGGTGGGACCGTAGAGGTTCCACAGCGCCGCGACGCGCGGCAGCAACCGATCCGCCAAGTCGCGCGGCAGGGCCTCGCCGCCACAGAGGGCGCGCAGGCGCGAGCTCCCCTGCCAACCCGAATCCAGGAGCATCTGCCAGGTGGCGGGCGTGGCCTGGAGGACCGTGGCGCCCGAGCTTTCGAGGAGCGCTCCGAGACGCGCCGCGTCCTGGGCGTCCTCGTGGCCGGCCAGGACCACCCGCGCGCCCACCAGAAGCGGCAGGAGCAGCTCCAGCCCCGCGATGTCGAAGGAGAGCGTGGTCACCGCGAGCAGCGTGTCCGTCCCGTCGAGCCCCGGCTCGCGGCGCATGGAGTCGAGGAAGTTGACCAGCGCGCCGTGCGGGACCTGGACCCCCTTGGGGCGGCCGGTCGAGCCGGAGGTATAGAGCACATAGGCGAGGTTCCCGGCCGCCAGGGCGAGGGGCGGAGGCGCGTCGGCCTCCCCCTCCATGAGGCTTCCGTCGAGGACCAGCGCCGCGCCGGAGTCGGCCAGCATGTAGGCCCGCCGCTCCTCCGGATAGGACGGATCGACCGGGACATACGCCCCACCGGCTTTCAGCACGCCCAAGAGCGCGACGAGCAGATCGGGCGAGCGCTCCATGGAGATCGCGACCCGCACCTCCGACCCCACTCCCAGGCTCCGCAGATGCCAGGCGAGCCGATTCGCCCGCCGGTTCAGCTCGGCATAAGTCAGGCTCTCGTCGCCGCAGAGCAAGGCTACGGCCTCCGGCGTGCGCGCCGCCTGCTCGGCGATCCTCTCGGGTAGGCTGCGGAACCCGCCAATGCCGGCGATACTGAAGGCGGTGTCGTTCCACTCGCTCAGGAGCTGGGCGCGGCCCGCGGCCGAGAGCAGCGGGAGGTCCGAAAGCCGCGCCGAAGGATCGGCCACGGCGCCCTCGACCAGGATCCGGAAGCCATCGGCGAAACGGGCGACGGTCGAGGCATCGAACAGGTCGGAGTTGTACTGGAAGCCTCCGGCCAGACTGCCGCCGCGCTCGGCCAGGCTCAGGGTGAGGTCGAACTTGGCCGTCCTCCCCTCCGCGGACATCACATCCGCGCGCGCCCCCCCGAGTCGAAGCTCGCGCCGCGGCAGGTTCTGCAGCGTGAGCATCACCTGGAAGAGCGGCGCGTGGGCGAGGGTGCGCACCGGAGCCAGCTCGCCCACGAGCTTCTCGAACGGCAGCTCCTGATGGGTGTAGGCGCCGATCGCGGCCTGGCGCACCCTCTCCAGGATCCCGGCGAAGCCCGGATCGCCCGAGAGATCCGTGCGCAGCACCAGGGTGTTGACGAAGAAGCCGATCAGCCCTTCGATCTCGGTCCGGTCGCGCCCCGCGACGGGCGAGCCCACCACCACGTCGAGCTGGCCGGTCAGGCGCGACAGCAGCGCATCGAAGGCCGCCAGCAGCGTCATGAACAGAGTGGCACCGCTCCGGCGCGACAGCGCCGCGATCTCCGCCGAGCGCGGCAGCGCGACCTCGACCCGACCACCGCGGAAGCTCTGCGCCGCGGGCCGCGGCCGGTCGGTGGGCAGCTCCAAGAGCGCCGGGGCCCCGGCCAGGCGCTCGCGCCACCAGGCGAGCTCGGATTCGAGGACCTCGCCCGCCAGCCTCTCCCGCTGCCAGATCCCGAAATCCGCGTACTGGATCGGCAGCTCCGGCAGGAACGAACGCTCGTAGAGGGCGCTCAGCTCCTGGAACAGGAGGCCCATGGACCAGCCGTCCGAGACGATGTGGTGCAGGCAGAGCAGCATCGCGTGCTCCTCGTTCCCGAGCCGGATCAGCGTGGTCCGCAGTAGAGGCACCCGGGAGAGGTCGAACGGCCGGCGCGCCTCGTCGTCGGCCAGGCGCCGGGCCTCAGCCGCGCGCCCCACGGCCGGCAGGGCTGCGAGGTCGACGACCGGCAGCGGCAGGGAGAGTGCCGGCTCCACGATCTGTGCCGGCTCGTCGCGGACCGCCGCGAAGCGCGTGCGCAGGGCCTGGTGGCGGCGCACGATCCCATCGAAGGCCTGCCGGAGCGCGGCCGCGTCGAGCGCGCCTTCGAGCCGTACCGCGGCCGGGATGTTGTAGAACGAGCTGCCCGGCTCCAACTGGTCCAGGAACCAGAGCCGCTCCTGGGCAAAGGAGAGCGGGAGCGGCGACGCGCCATCCCAGGCCATAGGCTTGATCGGCGCCGCCGCGGCGCCCTTGCCGGCGCGGAGCGCGCGATCGACCTGCCCGGCCCAGGCCGACA
>JAXDKG010000059.1:0-41049 GCA_034667225.1 Acidobacteriota bacterium | reverse complement strand
AGATGGGCACCCAGGCCCTAAGGCACTTTGGATCGGCCTTCAGCGCACTCGCGATTTCGTCATCGCTATCCAGGCACGGGAGGCCATACCCTAGATGTGTATAAGAGGATGGGTTTCAACCCCAGGCTGCCAAGGCGCAGGACGGTCCCTACTCTTCGTCGTCCCGCAACAGCGCCGACCAGGGATTCTCCCCGTTGCGGCGCAGGATGCGCATCCGCATCCGCTTGACCCGGCTCCACTTCACCAGGGGAACCCCGACCTGCTGCTCCAGCATGAACCCGAGAACCGCTCCAAAAATCAACGTGCTGACAAATGTGACCATGACAACTTCCTCGATCGTTACTGATAGTTCTGCCCCGGGCGGGCAGATGCTGCCCACTCCGGAACGACCCTGCCTATGTCCCTTTGACGATAACCTGTCTGGGATTCTAAGCTCGCTTCCGGTTGCCCGTCAACCTCTTCCTTCTACGTATACGCAGCCAGTCCGGTTTTTCCGCCAAGGAGGATTGATCCCATCCCCCCTCTCCCCAGCCCTCTCCCCCGTGCCGGGGGAGAGGGAGCTCCCTGCGGCACGTCCCTTGCTATCCATTAGGCGCCGTTCACTGACCCTTCGTTAGGAGAACCATGGCCGAGACCATTGAGATTTCCACTCTTCACCGTACGCTTCGACGCACTTTCGGCTTCCGCTCGCTCCGCGAAGGTCAGGAAGAGGTCATCCGCTCCATCGTCAAGGGCAGGGATACCCTCGTCATCATGCCCACCGGCGCGGGCAAGTCCCTGTGCTATCAGCTCCCCGGCGCCCAGCTCCCGGGCACCACCGTCGTCGTCTCCCCCCTGCTCTCCCTGATGAAGGACCAGGTGGACAAGCTCCAGGAGCTGGGCATCGGCGCCGCCCAGGTCAACAGCTCCCTCACCACCCGGGAGGAGGCCGAGATCCTGGAAGGGATCGAGAAGGAGCAGCACGAGTTCGTCTTCGTCACCCCGGAGCGCCTGACGCAGCCCGGGTTCCTGGATACCCTGAAGACCAACAAGATCGACGTGTTCGTGATCGACGAGGCGCACTGCATCTCGCAGTGGGGGCACGACTTCCGCCCCTCCTACCTGCGCCTGCGGGAGGCGATCGCGGTCCTGGGCAACCCGCCGGTGCTCGCCCTCACCGCCACCGCGACCCCCGAGGTCGTGGACGACATCCTGCGCCAGCTCGGGCGCGAGGACATGCAGGTCATCTCCACCGGCGTGTTCCGGGAAAACCTCCGTCTGGAGGTGATCCGTGCGGCCGGAGAGGATTCCAAGCTCCACCACGTGGCCCGGCTGCTCGGGGAGATCGAGGGCACGGGCATCGTCTACACCTCGACCGTCAAGGACTGCGAGACGGTCACCGAGTACCTCCAGGGGCTCGGCTTTCCAGTGGCCCGCTACCACGGCCGCCTGGGGGGCAAGGAGCGCCACCGCAACCAGGACCGCTTCATGGCCGGCGAGCTCAAGGCCATCGTGGCCACGAACGCCTTCGGCATGGGGATCGACAAGCCGGACATCCGCTTCGTCATCCACTACAGCATGCCCGGGACGCTGGAGGCCTATTACCAGGAGGCCGGGCGCGCCGGCCGCGACGGCGAGCCCGCCCGCTGCGCAATGCTCTATCTACCCGAGGACAAGAACACCCACATCTTCTTCCTCAACGGCAAGTACCCCAAGCGGGAGCACTTCCAGGTGATCTACCGCGCCATGGAGCGCCTGAAGGCCGACCGCCAGCCCGTCACCGTGAACGACATTCACGAGCGCGCCCGCGCCGTGGCCCAGAACAAGATACGGGTGGTGCTGCCGGCGATGAAGGACCTGGGACTCTTGGAGGAGCCCGAGCCGGGGAGCTTCCGCCTGCTCCGCTCAGGCCTCGAAGAGGAGGAGATGGAGGAGCTCGGCCTGCAGTACGAGAAGCGTTCCGAGGCGGACCGCGACCGCCTGCGCCGCGTCATCCTCTATGCCCAGACCGCCCTCTGCCGCTGGAAGTCGATCCTCGAATACTTCGGCGAGAGCCAAGCTATCGATAGTGACAAATGCGGCGTCTGCGACAACTGCGGCCGGCCCATCGCCGAGCCCGTGGTCGCGCACGACCGGCTGGCCATCCTTCCCCCGCGGTCCAAGCCCGAGGTCCTCCCCCTGTCCGCGATCCTGGGAGCCCAGGACGCGTCCACTCTGCGCGAGGGGGACAGCCTCACCCTGCCCATGTTCGGGACGGGAGAGGTGCGGCTGATCAGCCCGGAGAGCCTTACCGTCGCTTTTTCGGACGGGGAGGTGCGGGAGTTTCGGCGCTAGCCACATAGGGCTGGTGGAGGTGCACCGGCTTCTGCTTCGCCTTCTTGAACATCTGGATGTTGAGCACCTCGACGAGCACCGAGAAGCCCATGGCGAAGTAGATGTAGCCCTTGGAGATGTGCTGGCCGAAGCCGTCGGCCACCAGGGACATGCCGATCAGCAGCAGGAAGCTCAGGGCGAGCATCTTGATCGTGGGATGGCGCTCCACGAAGTTGCTGATCGGCCCGGCGGCGACCAGCATCACGCCCACCGCGATGACCACGGCGGCCATCATGATGACCAGCTCGTTGGCCATGCCCACGGCGGTGATCACCGAATCCAGGGAGAAGACGATGTCCAGGGCGAGGATCTGGACGATCACGCTCGTGAACGTGGCGCCGGCCCGTGCGTTGGACTGCCCCTCCTCCCCCTCCAGCCGGTTGTGGATCTCATGCGTGGCCTTGGCGAGCAGGAAGATGCCGCCCACCAGGAGGATCAGGTCGCGGCCGGAGATCTCCTGGCCGAAGACCGAGAAGAGCGGGTCCGTCAGCCGGGCGATCCAGGCGAGCGACGCGAGCAGGGCGAGGCGGATGAACATGGCCAGGCCGAGCCCGACCTTGCGCGCTTTCGCCTGCTGCTCCTGGGGGAGCTTGCCCGCGAGGATGGAGATGAAGATGACGTTGTCGATGCCCAGGACGATCTCGAGCACCGTCAGGGTCAACAGCGCGATCCAGCTCTCGGGGTTGCTCATCCACTCCATCACGCCACCTCACTAGCAATCGGCCAAAATCGAGATGCCCCCCGGATGATCCGGGAGCGGGGCGGATTCTATAGAATCTGCCGGCCATGAGCGACACCACGACCCGCGACATCCGCGTGCAGGTCGCGAGCTTCTACGACGAGGATCGCAGCGCGCCCCAGGAGAGCTACTACTTCTTCGCCTACCAGGTGAGGATCTCGAACGTCGGCACCCGGACGGCGCAGCTCCTCAGCCGGGAGTGGATCATCACCGACGCCACCGGCTCCGAGCAGAGGGTGGAGGGTCCGGGCGTCGTGGGCGAGCAGCCGGTGCTCGGCCCGGGAGAGTCCTTCGAGTACACGAGCTTCTGCCCGCTCTCGACCCCGGTGGGTTCCATGCACGGCACTTACCGCATGGTCCTGGAGGACGGCGAGGCTTTCGACGCGGTGATCGGGCCGTTCTCGCTGGCGGTTCCGCACGCGGTGAATTGAGGCTCCGTTTTTGCACCCTCCCCCGGCATGCCTGCCGCAAAAAAGACAACCGCCGCCGCCCTCCCCGCCGAGGCCCTGGAGGGTGACTTCCCCGGAATCGACCTACCTATAAAGCCGCCCTACCCGCCCTGGGAAGCCGAGTCCGAGGGCAAGATCCCCCCGGAGCCCGGCTGGCTCTACGAGCCCAAGTGGGACGGCTTCCGCTGCCTCGCCTTCCGCAAGGGGGACCAGGTGCTCCTCCAATCCAAGGCAGGCCAACCCCTCGGCCGCTACTTCCCGGAGCTGGTGGAGGCGCTGGGCAAGCTCCCGATCAAGACCTTCGTGGTGGACGGCGAGATCGTCATTCCTGACTCCTTCGACGCCCTGCTGCAGCGCATCCACCCCGCGGAGAGCCGCATCCGCAAGCTCGCAAAGGAAACCCCGGCGAGCCTCTACGTCTTCGACCTCCTGGTGGATGGTCACGGGAAGTCTCTCGTGGAGCTTCCCCTGGAAGAGCGGCGCGAGCGGCTGGAAGCATTCTTCGGCAAGATCCCTGAAGGCGGGCAGATGGTGCTCTCCCCAGCCACTCCGAAGCTCAAGGAAGCCGAGAAGTGGATCGGCGGCGAGGGCCTCGACGGCGTCGTGGCCAAGCCACTGGACTCCCCCTACCTCTCGGGCGAGCGCGGCGGCATGGTCAAGATCAAGCGGCAGCGCACGGCTGACTGCGTGGTCGGAGGCTTCCGCTGGGCCCAGAAGGGGGGTCAGGTGGGGTCGCTGCTCCTCGGCCTCTACAACGACGCCGGCCAGCTCGACCACGTGGGCTTCTCGTCGAGCTTCTCCGCCGAGGAGAAAAAAGAGCTCGAGCCCGTCCTGGAGCCCCACCGCGGAGGCAGCGGCTTCACCGGCAAGGCGCCGGGAGGACCGAGCCGCTGGTCCCAGGGGCGTTCGACGGAATGGGAGCCTCTCGATCCGGTCCTGGTCTGCGAAGTGCGCTACGACCACTTCTCCGGCGGGCGCTTCCGCCACGGCACCAAATTCCTCCGCTGGCGGCCGGACAAGAAGCCCGAGGCGTGCACGTTCGCGCAGGTTCGGGCGCGGAAATCTACCGCCGCGGGCTGATCCGCAGCTCGGGCTCCGGCTTCGGCGGCTCGTCGTCGAGCCGGTATTTCGGATGCGCGCGCCAGGCGCGGACGGCGGCCATCAGTCCTGCCGTCGCCTCCATGGCGTACTCCTTCCAGGCATCCGGGCGCTGATGCCGCCCCTTCTTCGAATCGTGGGCCGCGAGGAAGTCCTCGAACCCGCCGGAATAGACCTCCTCCATGCGGTCGAGCCTCTCCTCGAGCTGGGCCATGGCGCTGCGGTAACGGGTCCAGCGATGGCCGTCCCAGTCGAGGGTCTGGACTTTCTGTCCCGCGATCTGGCCGCGCAGCGTCAGCCTCTCGACGCGCTTCTTGGGCATGCTCAGGTTCATGCCCCCCTCCTCCTGGGCCAGGAAGACGTGCGCGACACGGTCGCGGTAGCCGGGGAGGCGCATTTGCGTGTTGTCGCTCCAGTTCTGCATCGTATTGAGGATCGTGCCCAGAAAACCGAAAAGCCCTTTGATCGGCGTCCAGGTGGGCTGCACGGCTTCTCCCGTCTTTGACGGGAACCAGACGTTCTCCTTCTCGTCCGGATTCGGCTGCTGCCCCTCCTTCAGGGGCCGCAGGTTGATGCCGAAGGTCGGACGCGTGGGGAGGAGTCCGTCGAAGAAGTGGACGGGGAAGTTGCTGGTGATGCCGCCGTCCGAGAACCAGCAGGGAGCCAGCTCCAGCTCCTGGCCCTTCTGCTCTTCCTTCCTTTTCCAGACGATGGCGTGCAGGGGAACGGCGCTGATGAGCGTCGGGAAGCTCAGGCTCATCCGCGCCGCCACCACCACCGGCAGATCGGCCGGGGCAGGCATGCGGCGGAACGGGGTCTCGGCCTCGATGCGCTCGATGAGGGCCTTGTCTTTTTCAGGCGGCGTGAAGGGGTGCTCCTCCATCCACCGTACGATCTCCCTAGGGAAAAAGCGCCGGAGTTCCTCCGGATCGAAGAAGAACTCGCGGCTGCGGCTGGGGAGCCGGACAGGCC
This sequence comes from Acidobacteriota bacterium, assembly GCA_034667225.1. GTDB lineage: Bacteria > Acidobacteriota > Thermoanaerobaculia > Multivoradales > UBA5704 > DATMER01. The sequence goes on along the minus strand of JAXDKG010000059.1, from coordinate 35,439 downwards.
AGCCATGGGTGAGGTTGGTGGTCATCACCTCCAGGTTGAGCGCCCGCAGCCGCGGGTCCTCCTCCTGCTTCTCGCGGTCGCCAGACCCCCACAGGTCGCCGAAGGTGAGCGGCGATCCGGTCTTGCCGGCGATCTCGTCCAGCAGGCCGGCAAGCCAGGGAGTCAGAGCCGGATCGCGGGAAGGCTCGTGCGCCGGCATGCCGCTGCACATTCCGAAAGCATTGCCTTGGATCGCTTTCACGGCCCGCCACGCGAAAACGGCCAGTGACACCAGGAGCGCCCAGAACAGCGCGAAGAACACGCGAAGGGGCATGGCCCGGTTCGTGATGAGCTGGCCTTCCGAGGTGAAATCGGCCACCAGCCAGAAGATCCCGATCCCCATCAGGGCGCCCGCCAGGAACGCGAGCGGGTGGAAACGGACGAGCTTCAAGACCGTGGCTGCCAGCTTCTTGAGGAACGCGCCGGGGGAGATCCAGGTGAGAAGAATGGAGAAGGCCGGCTTCGTCTTCGGCGATGGCTGGAACAGGCGCACGAGGTTCTCGGCGAGGAAGCCAGGAAGCTCCGCGAGCTTCTGGAATCCGCCCGAATTCCGGCCCAGCTCGGCCGCCGCGGCCAGGGCCGCGGCGATCGCTCCCGCGGAAGTGCCGCCGATGTTCCGCAGCCGGTAAGTCCTCGCCAGCTCGACGACCGCCAGGGGGTAGACCACCCCGCTGGTGATCCCGCCCTTCATGATGACGTCGCACTCTTGGGTCGGATGAGAGAAAGCGGACGGCTGCATGGGCACACCTCCTCGGGAGAGTGGCGGGGAGCTTACCAGAGGGGAACGCGTTGACAGCCTCCGGCGCGCGGAGTAGAGTCGCCCGGCCATAAACATCTCATTTGAGAGGGCTCCGATGAACGCGAACCCACCGCCTCGCCATCAGCCTTTCGTTCCCGAAAACGTCTCGATGACGGAGTTCACGATGCGCGCCGTGATCCCCGGCCTCATCATGACGCTCGTGCTCGGAGCCGCCAACGCCTACCTGGGCCTGCGCGCCGGGGTGACGATCGCCGCGACCTACCCGGCCGCGGTGATCAGCATGGCGGTCATCCGCGCGTTCAAGGGGTCCATCCTCGAAGAGAACATCGCGCGGACCGCGGGCTCCATCGGCGAGTCCGTGGCGGCCGGCGCCATCTTCACACTGCCGGCCTTCGTCATCGCCGGCGTGTGGCCGTCCTTCGCCCCGGAAGACGCGTACTGGAAATCCACGGCCCTGATGCTGGTCGGGAGCGTCCTCGGCGTCCTCTTCGTCTCGCTCGTCCGCCGCGTGATGGTCGAGGACCGCGACCTGCCGTTTCCCGAGTCGGTGGCCGCTTCCGAGATCCACAAGGCCGGACAGCGCGGTGCCCAGGCAGCCAAGTACCTCTTCTACAGCATGGGATTCGGCGGGCTGATCTACATCCTCGGAGTCCTGAAGCTGTTCGCTCCGGACAAGGACTTCCTGTTCAGAGTGGGCTCCCTCGCGGGGCTGAGCAGGATCCGGCTGGGAGCCGCCGCCGACGCTCCCGCGTTGACCACGGGCGGCGTCACCACCTTCGCGGCGCCCACCGTGAGCCCGGCCTACCTTGGAGTCGGCTACATCATCGGCCCCGAGCTCGCGGCGCTCAACTTCTCGGGCGGCGTCCTCGCCTGGGGCTTCATGGTCCCGCTCCTCATGTTCCTCCTCGGCCCCCAGATCCAGGCCTTCCTCCCCCCGGGCACGGATGTCGCGAATCCCGAGAGCTGGGCTGCCCAGGTCGGCCTCGTCTGGCGCTTCATCGTGCGGCCCATCGCCGTCGGCGGCATGCTCGTCGGCGCGGCGTTCACGCTCTACAAGATGCGGAAGAACCTGTTCGGAGGGCTCGCAAAGGCCTTCGCCGAGCTCAAGGGCAAGGCGCAGCACGACGAGACGATCGGACGGACCGAGCGCTACATGAGCTCGCGCACGGTCTTCGCGCTCATCGCGGTCGTGTTCGTCCTGATGGTCTTCCTCTACGTCTACATGTCGGGCCTGGTAATGGGAGCCATCGTGGCCGGCGTCGTGATGCTGATCGCGGGCTTCTTCTTCGCCACCGTCTCCGGCTATCTCGTCGGCCTGATCGGCTCCTCGAACAACCCGATCTCCGGCCTCACACTCTCGACGCTGATCATCGCGGCCCTGCTGATGGTCTCGCTCGGCGTATCCGGGGCGAGCGGCGTGGTGGCAGTCCTCGGAGTGGCGGCCGTGGTCTGCGTCTCGTCTGCGGTGGCCGGCGAGCTGCTCCAGGACTTCAAGGTCGGCTACATCCTCGGCGGCACGCCGCGCACCATCCAGATCGTCGAGCTGATCGCGGTGGTCTGCGCGAGCCTCGTCATGTACTTCCCGGTGATGGTCCTCCACGTCGGCAACATCAAGGCCGGAGGAATCGGCTTCGGCGACCCCCAGCTCCCGGCGCCCCAGGCCGGGCTGATGGCGTCGCTCGCCCAGGGGATCGTGGGCGGGAACATGCCCTGGGCTCTCGTGGTGGTCGGCATCTTCATGGGGATCGCGATGATCCTGTTCAAAGTGCGCAGCCCCATGCTCGTGGCCGTCGGCATGTACCTGCCGCTCGCCACGACCTTCGCGATCTTCGTCGGCGGCATGATCCGCGGGCTGACCGACATGATGCGCGAGCGCAGGGGCTTCAACGAGGCCCAGAAGGCGCGCGTGGAAAACGTCGGCGTGCTGGTGGCCTCGGGCCTGATCGCCGGCGAGGCGCTCATGGGACTGCTGACCGCGACCTTCAACTTCTTCGAATGGCCGATCCCCGAGATCTTCAAGACCCCGTCCTACATCTTCGGGCTCGTGGTGATGGCGATCATCGCTTACATCCTGATCCGCATCCCCCTGGCGAACGCGGGCAGCCCGGATGAGCCGGCGCCCCCGGTCGCGATGATGTAGTCCCCTCCGGATGGAAACAGGCCGGCGGAGCGGTATGCTTCGCCGGCCATGCAACAAGACCTTCCCGACATCGTAGGCCCCACCCCGGAAGAAACCCGGGGCATCCCCCGCCCGTTCATCCCGGACGAGGTCAAGCTGCGCGAGCTGACCTTCGTCCCCCTGCTCGTGGGGAGCGTCCTCGGCGCGATCTTCGGCGCCTCCTCGCTCTACCTGACCCTCAAGGTCGGCCTGACCGTCAGCGCCTCGATCCCGGTGGCGGTCATTTCCGTCACCCTGTTCAAGCTCCTCCAGAAGGCCGGAGGCCGCGGGGCCACGATCCTGGAGAACAACATCGTCCAGACGGCGGGCTCCGCGGGCGAGTCGATCGCCTTCGGAGTGGGCGCCACCATGCCGGCCATCCTGATCCTGGGCTACGACCTGGAGATCACGAGGGTCATGCTGGTCTCGATCCTGGGCGGCTTGCTGGGCATCCTCATGATGATCCCGCTGCGGCGGGCCATGATCGTGGAGCAGCACCATCAGCTCAAGTTCCCCGAGGGAACCGCCTGCGCCGAAGTCCTCAAGGCCGGCGCCTCGGACGAGGAGCGCGCCATCGCAGCTCGGTATTCCGGAGTGGAAGGAGACACCCCCGCCGACGACGAAGCCGCGGACTCAGGAGCCCGGACCATCTTCACCGGCTTCGCGCTCGGCATCCTCTACAAGTCGGCCATGTCCGCCTTCAAGCTATGGAAAGAGATCCCGCAGAAGATCTTCGGCCCCCCCTTCGCGGGCGGCTCGCTCTCGGCGGAAATCTCGCCCGAGCTCCTGGGCGTCGGCTACATCATCGGGCCGGCCATCGCCTCGGTGATGTGCGCGGGCGGCGTGCTCTCCTACCTGGTCCTGATCCCGGCCATCCACTTCTTCGGCTCCTCCGGCGGCGTGATCCCCCCGGGGACCGTGCCGATCTCCCAGATGACCCCGGACGACATCCGCGACGCCTATGTCCTTTACATAGGCGCCGGAGCGGTCGCCGCCGGAGGCATCATCAGCCTCTTCCGCAGCCTGCCCACGATCTGGCACGGTCTGAAGGCCGGGCTCGGCGACGTCCGGAGAGGGAGGGCCGGCGGCGGAGACCGGCCGCGCACCGACCGCGATCTCCCGCTCAAAGTGGTGGGCTTCGGCATCGCCGCCCTGGTCGGGCTGATCCTGGCCTTCTACCGTCAGCTCCACATGAACCTGCTCGGCGCGGTGCTGATCGTGCTCTTCGGCTTCCTCTTCGTAGTGGTCTCCTCGCGCCTGACGGGAGAGATCGGCTCGACCTCCAACCCGATCTCGGGCATGACGGTCGCCACCCTCCTCCTGACCTGCCTGATCTTCCTGGTCCTCGGCTGGACCGGCCCGGGTTATTACGTGACCGCCCTCTCGGTAGCCGCCATCGTCTGCATCGCAGCGTCCAACGGAGGGACCACCTCCCAGGATCTGAAGACCGGCTTCCTCGTCGGAGCCACCCCCAGCGCGCAACAGATCGCGATCCTGGTGGGGACGCTCACCTCCGCGATCGTCCTCGGCCCCATCCTCCTGCGGCTCAACCAGTCCTCGACCGTCTACGTCCCCATCACCGCCCAGGCCTTCCGGGCGGACGTTTCGAAGCTCGACCAGGAGGAAAGGGTCCAGGGTCCGCAGGCCGCCGCCGATTCCAACGTCTACAAGGTCTGGTTCAAGACGGATGAGGCCGGAGGCCCGGCCGGGCGCTACCTCGTGAACGCCCAGGGAGTGCCGGTCTATCTGGTGGACCCCGGCATCAACGGAGTCCACGAAGAGATCCCCGGAGGGGGCAAGGTGACCAAGTTCGCCGCGCCCAAGGCGACCCTGATGTCCTACATCATCAAGGGGATCCTGAACCGGGAGCTGCCCTGGGGACTCGTACTCCTAGGGGTGATGATCGCCATCGTACTGGAGATGTCGGCCATCCCCTCGCTGGCCTTCGCGGTGGGCGTCTACCTGCCGCTCTCCGCCTCGACCCCAATCCTGATCGGCGGCCTGGTCCGCTGGTTCACCGACTTCCATCTTCGCCGCAAGCTAGCGGGACGCAAGCTGACGGAAACGGAGCTGGCCGCCGAAGGGGACAAGAGCCCCGGAGTGCTCCTGGCCTCGGGCTACATCGCCGGAGGCGCCATCGCCGGCATCGTGATCGCCTTCATGGCCGAAGGCTTGGCCGGCTTCTCCGAGCGGATCACCGGGATCATGGAAGCGGGCAACCCCTTCTTCCAGTCCGACCTGCTTTCCCTGATCCCGTTCGGGATCCTGATCGTGCTGCTCTATTTGGCAGGGAGGGAGCTGATCCTCAAGCCAAAGCGGCCTACTTGATCGCGAACCCGAACCGCCTGGCGTGTGCAACGGGGACTTGTCGTACCAACACCAATCTGGTACTTTTCTGGTGATGAGCCGCCCAGCCGTTGTCCGCGCACAGGACGCCTCCACCCCAGTCGCCCGCACCATCCGTTTTCCCGCGGGGCTCCGCGAAAAGATTGCGGCCGACGCGGAACGCTGCGGGCGGAGCTTCGACGGGCAAGTGATTGCCTTGCTACGCCGGCATTATGGGGAGGATGTCGACATCGCTCCGAACCCCTCCGAGATCCTCGCCCTGGCGGTTGCCAGCTTCGCGGATGTTCCGGCCGCGGAGTTGGGTCTGCTGACCCGAAGACTCCGGGAGCCGGAAAGCTGAGAGGATGGAGCACGAGCCTGCCGTCCTCGATACAGACACCTTATCCGAGCTGAGCCGGGGTCATCCCGTCGTCCGGGAGCGGGCACTCGCGTATTTGGCAGGCTTCGGACGTTTGACGGTAACCACCATCACCGTCTTCGAACGCCTGAGGGGATACCGGCTGGCGATTCGCGAAGGTAAGCCGTTTGAGCGGCAGCTCCAGGCCTTCGAGGCGCTTGTAACCAACTGCATCGTCCTCCCCTTCGATCAAGACGCAGCGAGAGTGGCGGCCGACCTTTGGGCCAGTGCGACGCGCAGCCAGCGTCAGCATCTTGGCGACATTCTGATCGCGGCCGTTGCCATATCGCGGCAGCTTCCGCTCGTGACGAGAAACAGGCGGGACTTCGAGCGCATCACCAAAGCATCGGGCGCGGATCTTCGCCTTATAGACTGGTCGAGATGAGGAGGATCGCATGCCACCCGGTCCCCGCATCGCCGTGCTCCTGCGCCTGATCGATCAGGCCTACGACAAGCATTCCTGGCACGGCACCAACCTGTGCGGATCGCTCCGCGGCGTCAGCGCCGAGGAGGCGGCTTGGCGGCCGGCCGCGGATCGCCACAACATCTGGGAACTGACGGTTCACGCCGCCTATTGGAAGTATTCGGTCCTGCGCCGCCTCCGCGACGGCCAGCGGGGCGGATTTCCCGTGAAAGGAAGCAACTGGTTCGTCCGGCCCGAGGGGAGGCCGGACGAAAAGGCCTGGAAGGAGGATCTCGCTCTACTCGGCCGCATGCACCGCGAGCTGCGAGAGGCGATCGCGGGCCTGTCCGACGAGATGCTCGACCAGGCCCCGCCCGGCAGCAAGACCCGGATCGACGACCTCATCTCAGGCGTCGCCTTCCACGACATCTATCACGCCGGGCAGATTCAGTTGCTGAAGCGGCTGTGGCAGGAGAAGAGATGAAGCCGATCCTCGCTCTGGCCCTGCTCGGACTGGCCGCATCCGCGATCCCCGAGCCAACCGTCTTCGCCCCCGGCGTGATCTCGACCGGAGAGTACGAGTCCCACGCCGCCTTCTCCCCGGATGGCGGAACCATCTACTTCCTCAAGAACACAGCCGACTTCGGTCATTGGACGATCGTCTCGTCGCACCTCCGGAACGGGAGCTGGACGGCACCCGAAGTCGTCCCCTTCTCGGGCCGCTACAGCGACGCCGACCCGTTCGTCACTCCAGACGGACCGAAGCTCTACTTCATCTCCACCCGTCCGGTCGACGGCAAGCCCAACGAAGACCTGGATATCTGGATGGTCGAGAAGAAAGGGGAAGGCTGGGGCGAGCCGCGAAACCTGGGAGCGCCCGTCAACTCGCCGGGAGCCGAGTGGTTCCCCACGCTCGCCGCTGACGGCACCCTCTACTTCGGCTCCGACCGGGAGGGAGGCAAAGGAGGAACCGACCTCTGGCGAGCCCGCTTGGTAGACGGCAAGTACGCCCAGCCCGAAAACCTCGGAGACGCCATCAACTCGCCGGGAGAGGAGTACGAGCCGCTGATCTCCCCCGACGGCACCGTCCTGATCTTCATGGCCGCCCGCAAGGGAGGACAAGGAAGCGGCGACCTCTGGGTCAGCTACCTCCGCGACGGATCCTGGACCCCGGCGGCGAACCTCCCCGCGCCGATCAACTCCCCGGCCTTTGAAGTAGGTCCCAAGATCACGCCGGACGGCCGGACTCTCCTCTTCACCAGCACGCGAAGAACCTTCGCCGTCACGCCGCCGGAGAAGGCCCTCAGCTACGCGGAGCTGTCGCGCCAGCTCAACTCGTCTGGAAACGGCTTGGGCGACCTCTATCAGGTGGACCTGCAGGCGCTCCGGCTCGAGCGCCCCTGGCGCTGAGCCCCTATCCGATCTGCCGGTAGCGCTCGATCGAAGCCGGTGCCGCGAGCAGGCCAGCAGCCTTGCTGCCCGCCTCCCGGACATGAGGGGTCTGGGAGTGGGCGTCCAGGTGCTCGGCCGACTCCCACTCCTCGATGAAGGCGAATTCGGCCGGCTTGCCGAGCCCCCGCACCAAGTCGTAGCGGATGCAGCCTGCTTCCTTCCGGGTGGGCTCGATCAGGGCAATGAGCGCCCGCTCCAGTTCCTCTTCCCTGCCGGGAGCGGCGGTGAACAGCGCGAGCACGTGAACAGTTCCTTCCTCAGCCATCCAAATCCCTCCTTCCTCAGCTCTCCAGTCACGTGCAGATGATGTCATGGGACGCTCTTCACAGGCGTGCTGCTTGCATTTGCTAAATAAACCCCGTAGAACGGGGTCTTTCGAGAAAGGAGTTGCAATGACACGCAGGCTTTCCTTCATCGGGCTCGCTCTGATCCTCGGTCTCTCCGTCTCGGCATCGGCGAGAGCTGTCGAAGTGGCGGAACTCGACCTCGGAACGCTGCTATAGACCAGCACCCCGCCATGTGCACAGGGAATGCACCGGCATCTGTGGCTGCCGAGGGGCGTACCGCCCTTCTGTTCCTCATGGCTTCGGAGGAGGAGGCGAGCTACTGCTGGTGCTGCGCGAAGACAGGCCATCCGGACTGCTGCAATCCGTGTTCCAGCTACAATCCTTGCTTCCAGACCGAATCATCACGAATCTGTGGAATATGAGGCGTGTTAATGGTATCCTACTACGGAACAAGTGCTGGGAATAGGGATTTCTGGCATGTGGGATCAGACGAATGTCAGCTAACCAACCTCTTGACGCCCAGCCAGGATGCTAAAGCCCTATATAACAACAAAAGAGCGACGGAAGTTCCCCAAGCAGACTAGACATAAATACCTTAAAACACGCGACTTGCACAGAGTTGCCCAAAAAATGAGCACGCCGAGCATTGCGGATCAATGATTCACAAACCCATTCTCTTGCATGCTCTTACTTCAGCTACAGCTAAACGGCCGGACGCTACCAGCGCTGCCGTTGCCCTGTTTAGGTCTGGTGGAGGGTGTCACGCTTTTTGCCGCTCGCGCACCCACTCTTTCAGGACGGCATAGATTAACATGCCTGGAGCCGAGCGATGGACAACGCGGCGGAGATAGTGGGCCAAGAGCAGGCAGAGATATACTCTTGCTCAGGCCAGAAATTCCTCCCATCTCTCCTAAGCTGGGCCGATTGGGTCTGCGCGGGCTAACAGTGTGCCCGTGGACTGAAAGGAGGGAATGGGAAAGTGACTTGGTTGATCCTCGCTTTGCTGTTGAGGTTGTCAACTCTGGGGTGGTCCCCCCAGAATGCAGTGTCCTCGGCAATGCCAGCGCCGTCGGCGCCGAGCCCCTTAGTCGAACCGAGGGGCGATCTTGGAACGTCAATTGATCCAGATGGATAGAGAAGTAGTCTAACGTCTAACGCGGGCTCAACATCTTGTTACAAATGGAAAGGAGACAACTCGCATGAATACCCCCCTGTTCCTCGGCACCGTCATCGATCCCGATGGCAACCGCCCCTAGCCAGTTTACTAGCTCGCATCGAAAGAAGACAGCTTTTCTGAGAGGGAGCCCTCGACGAATTGAGCCTCCCTCTCGGCAAGTTTCGACAGCCCTGCCATACTCCTCACCTCTTGTATGGTTCCCAAAGCATCCCTAATTTGATCTTTGTCTGAGCTAAACGCCAACACTGTACGAGTGTAGGTCACGAGGTATGGAACCGCAGCCAGACCTCGATACTTCCTTCCTATTTCCCTCAAATCGCGGCCTTGTTCTAGTAGTTTGTCCTGGCCTGACTTCACTCCTAGAAGACATGAGTAGTAGACTAGATTGTTAAGGGCGTGATATTGGGAATTACCGGGAAGCTTCTCAAGCTTCTCATATGCCTCTCTTGAGTGGTAGATTGCCTCCGAAAGATATGGCTCATCCTCCTCCTTCTGACTCTTTGTCGCGGGGTCCGAGTGCAGGGTTCCGATTGCGAGCCCCATGACGGCCGTTACCCTACCGCGCAACTCCTTCTCGATTTCGTCATTCCTCGTCTTCATGTTTCCCTCAAGAGTCGTGACCCTCGTCTCCAGGTTTCCCTCAAGAGTCGTGGCCCTCCTTTCCAAGCGATTCTGAAGTCTTTGAGCACGCTTAATGCTCAGTCTATTGGTTTTCTCCGTCTGTTCCAAGATGGTCTCAGCTCGATCTTTGACCGTTTCAACTTCATGTCGGAGAGACTGCCAACCAATGATAGCTGCAAACGCCAGAAGAAGAGAGAACATGATCAACGCTAGAGAAGAGGCTCCAGAAAATAAAGCGGCTAGCTCGTTGTCTGTTGGTCTGCCTTGAGTACCTGCGTCCTTAGCGTTTGATTCCGGCTTAACTTTGGCAGCCTCATCGGCCGCTGGCGAAGCCTTCGCTTCAGATATAGGCCTCGAAAGTAGCTGGCTTATGTAGTCGGCAGAGGCAAACACGAAGAAGAGCAACCCAGAAAGGCAGAACGCGATCACTAGCCAATCTTTCGCCCTCTGCGTTTTAGACTTTCTTGCCATATCTATTTCGCCTCCTGTGTAAACGGTGGCGAGTATATCCTAAGGGCCTGCCGAGGAAGGTAGAGTCGACGGCGGGCGCGGTGGCTTTAGGTCAAGGGAGTAGCTGTTTCCGGCGGCTTTCGCCATAGTGCCGGTGCCTCAGTCTCGACCCTGGCTCCGTCTCCCGCCGCCGCTCATCGAACCGGACTTGCGGATCTCTCGGATCTCTCGCATCCGAGGAAGGTAGAGTCGACGGCGGGCGCGGTGGCTGTAGGTCGAGGGAGTAGCTGTTACCGGCGGCTTTCGCCGTAGTGCCGGTGCCTCAGTCTCGACCCTGACTCCGTCTCCCGCCGCCGCTCATCGAACCGGACTTGCGGATCTCCCGCATCCGGCTCTCGGACGGACTTCACGAGAGGGCATGCGCGGGACTCCGCCACAGGCGCCTCTGGTAGAGGTCAAGCACACCCATCTCCCCGTAGACTTCCCCGAAGCTGAACCGCGCGGTTCCCCCGACGCGCAGCTTGTGCCGGCGGCAGAGAAATCGGCGAACCCGTAACCCCACGTGCCAGTGGATGGCACTGTAGGCTTGGTTGGTCTGGCCGAGGCTGAAGTACTCGGTCCAACCTCGCAGAAGTCGGTTGAGCCGGACCCGAAGCTCGGGCCAGGGTGTCGGGTTGCCCCGGTAAAGCAGGGTGCTGATCTTCTCCTTGAGCCTCTTCTGAGACTTCTTCGACGGCCGGGCCGCGATGAATCGCTTCCCGGTTTGCCAATGCCGCGCCGGTCCAAAGGTATAGCCCAGGAAGTCAAACGACTCTTCCCAGGCGTAACAGAGGCGTGTTTTGGTCGGGTGGATCGTCAGGCCAAGCTTCTCCAGCCACCGCGAGACCTGCGACAGGCTTTCTTCCGCCTGACGCCGGCTCGCGCAGAGGATGACGAAGTCGTCAGCGTAGGAAACGATCTGCCCCAAGCTCTCGCACGCCCCGGTTTTCCTCCAGTGGCGCAGAGGAAGTGACAGACGTTTCAAGAGAAAGAAGCGTAACCCACGTCGCCAGTCTCCGAAAATGGAGTCTCCGGAGAGCAGGTGACCTCCCTTGCGAGGCAGATACCCCTGGAAATCACCTGCCGCCGACGTCTTGAACGTGCTCTCGGGACTCCCGACGCCTTCCGCCGGAGGAGGAAGTGACAGACGTTTCGAGAAGAGGAAGGCGTAAGCTCGGCGGCAGCCTTGGGCAAAGGGCTCAGACGAGCAGGTGATCATCGTCGGGAGGCTGTTTCCCCAGGGAAATTACCTGCCGGTCTCCCTTGGTCATGCTCTTGGGGACTCCTGCAGCCTTCCGCCGGGCCCTTTCCGCCCCTTCGGAGGACAGTCCTCTCCCCTTCCTCTCTCAAGCGCGAGCTCGAGAAGGCCAGTTGCCAGAGAAGCTGAGGGTCAGAATCGTCGCCAATCGCCTATGGAGGCAGGCTCGGGTAAGCGCTCACGAACGGCAGGGCGGGCGGGAATGAGCCCGAAGGGAACTTGACGGGCCACTCTCCCGTCTTGAGCTTGTCGGCGGCTTCCCGGAACGCGGTCACGAAGGCAGAGTACGCCTCCCAGAAACTCTCCCGGGCAGCTTTCGACGCAGCATGGTAGGCAGGCGCCGGAGATTTTTTGGTCTGGTTCGGACGGCTGTGGGGATCGAGCCGCAGGATCGCCTCGGCTCCCAGCGGCTCGATCCCTCTCGCCTCCCGATCGGCCCGGGCTTCCGACTCGATCTCCTCGACCAGTCCCGCAATCTGCTCCCGGTACTGCTCCGGCGTCAGGTCCGCCCAGCAGGGAAGCTGCGACAGCACCAGCTCCTCCTCCTCGGCGTACTTGAGCCGCCCGAAGTCCTCCCCCCGGTTGCGGGCGGCGTACTCCTCAGTCCGGTTGAACCACAGTCCCTTGAGGGGCTTGCCTCCGAGAATCGACTTGGCGAAGTGGACGCCGGGCCAGCGCTTCACCTGGTCGACCAAGCACTCCTTGACCCCGTGCGCCAGATGGTAACGGAGCCTCCCGATCTGGGCCGCAGGCTCGTCGCTGACCACGATCGACTGATAGCGCCGCGACCACATCGTGTTCGGCCAGTCGTGGATCTCCGGCCTCCCGATCTCCGCGGAGAGGTTGCCATCCACGTGCTGCATGAAGCGGGCGAGTTGCAGCGCGTCGTCGACCTCCAGCAGGGCGTGCCCAGAGGAAGTGACAGACGTTTCGAGAAGAGCGCGGAAACTGGAGAGGGTCCAGAGGATTCAAGAGCTGCGCCGCCCTGAAGCTTCTGCATCGTGAAACGGAGGGAGAGCCTTTTTCCCCGGATTTCGCGAGGCGGGACGAAGAGGGAAGGAAGCTCTCCCCCGGTTTCGCGGGGCGCGGAAGAGAGGGAGGGGGGCTTTCCCCGGGTTCCGGGAGACTGAAAACCAGGGGAAAGGGTCTTTCCCTCCTTTCGGGAGTCCCGAAACCCGGGGAGAGAGGCTTTCCCTGGATTTCCGGCACGACAAAACCGAGGGAAGGCGGCGTTCCCCCCGTTCCGGAAGGCAGAGAACCAGGGGAGAGAGGCTTTCCCTCTGTTCCGGAGAGAGAATGAGGAAGAGGCGAAAAGGGAAAACCCGGGGAAAGAGGTCGTCCCCGGGTTTTTCATCCGCCGAAAACGCCACGCTGCCACGATTGCGCCAAGTTCGGCGAGCTCACTCCTTCTTCGACGCAGCAGCTTCGAGATCGGCCAGCATCTTCTGGAGCTCCGTCTTAGGAAAGAGCTTGCCTCCGAACACCACGGCGTCGATCTTCCGGGTGTTGTTGATATCCTCGAGCGGGCTCGCATCGAGCAGGACGAGGTCGGCGAGCTTGCCCTTCTCGACAGTGCCCAGGTCTTTTTCCTTGCCGAGGTAGCGCGCCGGGTTGAGCGTGGCGGCCTGCAAGGCCTCCATCGGCGTCAGGCCGGCTTCGACGAGGAGCGTCAGCTCGTCGTGCAGGCTGAAGCCGGGAAAACAGTATGGATTGATCACGTCCGTTCCGGCCAGGAATTCCACGCCGGCATGGCGCATCGGACCGATCTGCTCCTTCAGCTTCCGGTAGGTCGCCTGCGCCAGCTCGACGTCTTCCTGGGTCCTGTCCTTCAGACGGAAATCGCCCTTGGGATCCCATCCGGAGGCAAGCCCGGGCGGCATGTACTTGACCCGCGGATCGCCGTGGATCGCGGGGTCCAGGATGAACGCCATGTTGCGCTGCACGACCAGGGTCGGGCACTGCCACGTGCGGTTCCGCACGAAACGGGCGGACAGGGCGCTCGCCTTCTCGGGGCTGAAAGTGTCCAGCATCAGGCGGTTCAGCGGGCGCAGGCTGGCGCGGTCGGGGAACGCCTGCCCGGGGGGCTTCTTCGACCAGGCCTCGTCTCTCGCCTTGCGCAGCTCCTCTTCGCGGGTGGAACAGGCGGCGAGAACCCCGGTGAAGTGCTCGATGCTCTTCTGCCCCGCATCCGAGGCTTCCAGGGCGGAGACCGCATCCGGGACGTGCCCGGCAAAGGGTAGCCCCTGTTTCTTCGCCTCGTCCGCGATGGCGAAATAAGCCTCGCGCGACAGCCGGCTGTAGACCTTGATGAAATCGGCGCCGTCCTGCTTCGCCTGAATCACGAACTGGCGCCCCTCGGCGGCATCCTTGACCGCGGCCGAGCCGGGCCAGATCGGCGGCGATCCATCCACGATGTTGCTGCCGATGGCCATGCGCGGGCCCCGCAGGGTTCCCTGCTCGATCTCCTGGCGCCACAGGGCGTGGAACGGCATGCCCCACATCATCCGGATGCCGGTGACCCCGTTGGCGATGAAGAGCGGGAGATAGTCCTTGTGGAACCAGTGGACGTGCATGTCCCACAAGCCGGGAATCAGGAACTTGCCCGTGGCATCGACCACCTGCGCGTCGCGAGGCACCCGGAGGCTCTCGCTCCGGCCGAGCTCGGTGATCCGGTCCCCTATGATGACGACCGACATGTCGGGCCGGGCAGGCGCGCCGGTCATGTCGAGGACCGTGACATGGGTCAAGACGAGCGGCCGGGGAGTCTGCGGCGTTTGGGCTCGTGTCGCCAGGGCCAGGCCGGCGGCCAGCCCCGCAGTCAGCCCCATAATCCAAAGAGCTCTTCTCATGCCGAAGAACCTTACCCGAAACAATCCACGCCGGGAATCGTAGAGGGCTTGACAGCGTTTTAAACGGGCGTATGATTCAAACGCCTGTTTAAAACGGGCGCACCCCGCAATACCGAGGGAATACCCATGACGGAGCACACCGATACCCGGGAGAGCCTGCTGGACGCCGCCGAGAACCTGTTCTCGGAGCACGGCATCCAGGCGGCGTCCCTCCGGCAGATCACGCAGCAGGCCAGCGCCAACCTGGCCGCGGTGAACTACCACTTCGGCTCCAAGGACGGTCTCGTGCGGGCCGTGTTCAACCGCCGGCTCCGCCCCATGAGCGACGAGCGCTTCCGCCGGCTGGAGCTGGTGGATCTGGAGGCCGAGGATGCCGTCGAGCAGATCCTGACCGCCTTCCTGGAGCCGCTCCTGCGGCTGGTCTCCGAGAAGCCCGAGGGCGTGCGCGGCTTCGCGCGGCTCATGGGACGCGCGTGGTCCGAGCCGAGCGAAGAGGTGCGGACGATCATCCTGGAGGAGATCCGCGAGACCATCGATCGCTTCATGGCTGCCTTCCGGCAGGTCCTTCCCCATCTCACCGAGGAGGACCTGATGTGGCGCTTTCATTTCCTGGGCGGCGCCATGGGCCACACCGTCTCGTGTAGCTACGTTCTGGAGCGTTACTCCGGAGGGAGCTGCCATACCACCGACCCCGACGAGATCCTGGACCAGTTGGTGAGGTTCCTGGCCGCGGGCATGCGCGCAAGAGCGAACTGAGTGAGGAGCGACAACTTGAGATTCCGATCCCTTCCTTTGATCTTGGCCCTCGTGGCCCTTCCGGCATGGGGACAGACCCCGCCGGCCCCCTCGGGGACCCCTGAAGATACTCTTACCCTTTCCGAAGCGGTCCGGCGGGCCCTCGGCTCGAACCTCGCCCTGCAGAGGTCGCGTATGGAAGTGAGCGCATCGGACCTCACGAGGCGCGCTCTCCTGGGGTCGGTCTTTCCCAAGGTCAGCCTCCAGGGGAGCACGACCCAGAACAGCGAGGAGGTGTCGTTCGGCTCGGGCTCCGACAGCCGCGTCATCCTCCCCGCGAACGACTGGAATTACCGGCTGGCCTTCACGCAGCCGATCTACGCCGGCTTCCGTGAGAAGCGGGCGCTGCAGCAGGCCCGGCTCGGGATCGAGACCGCCCGGCAGGGCGTGCTCGACGTCGAGGACCAGATCCTCTCCGGCACCGTGGCCGAATACCTCGGCGTCCTCGAAGGGGAGTCCCTCCTGGCCGTCGAACAGAAGAACCTGGATCTCGCCCGCAACCGCCAGAAGCTGGCGCAGGACCTCTTCGAGGCGGGCGAGATCACGCGCGTCGAGGTGTTGCGCGCCGAGAGCGACATCAAGGCGGCCGAGCGGCGGATCGCTTCGGCCCGCCAGCTCCGCGACGCCGCGGAGAGCCGGCTGCGCCTCGTCCTGTCGCTCGACGGGACGGGCCCTCTCCGCATCTCCGAGCCGGGGCAGCTCTTCCCGGAGCTGCCGCCAGAGCAGGCGCTGATCACCGAGGCGGAGCGCATCCGGCCCGAGGTGGCGCAGGCTGAAACGGCGCTGGAAGTGGCCCGCCTGGAGGTGCTCAAGCAGAAGGGCGCGGTGCTGCCGGTGGTGTCCGCCGAGGGCGGTTGGGTCAACCAGCGCTCCTCCTTCCCCACCGATCAGTACGGGTTCTTCAGGCTGAACGTGAACGTGCCGCTCTACCAGGGCGGCGAGGTCAAGGCCCGGACGGCTCTAGCCCAGGAGCGCCAGCGCCAGGCCGAATTGCAGGTTCAGGCAATCCGCCAAGTGGTCCGCGAGGAGGTGCGGCTGGCCCTCCTCGACCTGGAGACGACCGGCGCGAACCTGCGCCTCGCCCGCGAGCAGCTCGCCGCGTCCGAGGCCGAGTATGAACAGGCGTCCGAGCTCTACGGCGCGCAGGAGATCACCGCGCTGGAAGCCGAGGCCGCCGAGACGTCGCTGGCCGAAGCCCGCCGGGCCGTGGCCACGGGCGAGCTCGACCGCGACGTTGCCGAGCTGCGGGTCTGGTCCGCTGCCGGCCTTTTGAAAAAGACTCTTGTACCGGAGGATATCCGATGAATCGTTTAGGGGTTCTGTTGCTGTCTCTTTTTCTGATCGCCGGGATCGGTTGCGGCAAATCCGCCCCCGACGCCGCTGAGGCTGCGGCCAAGCCCGAAACCACGGCCACGCCCGAGCTTCCGGCCGACGTCCAGGACGTCGCGGCTGTCGCCAAACCCGAGACTAAAGAAGAAGTCTCGGAGAGTGGCGAAAACTCCGAGGGCACCGTGACCGCCACGGGCGAGCTCGTCGCCCCGGTCACGTCCGAAGTGGCCGTGCGCATGCCCGGCCGCGTTGGCAAGGTTTTCGCCGACGAGGGCGAGCGGGTCCGCAAGGGCCAGCCGCTCCTCACGCTGGAGACCCAGTACCTGTCGCTGGAGCTCAAGCGCGCCGATGCCGAGGTGGCGCGGGCCAAGGCCTCCGCGGCCGATGCCGGGCGCGACTTCAAGCGCAAGGAGGAGCTGATCGCCAAGGGCTCCGTGGCGCGCGCCGCCTATGACCGCTCGCAGAGCGCCTATGACGCGGCCCAGGCCGGAGTCGCGGCGGCCGAAGCGGCCCGCGACCTCGCCCGCCAGCGCTTGGCCGACGCCGTCCTCCACTCCCCGATCACGGGTGTGGTGGCCGAGCGCCGGGCCGACGCGGGCGAGCGCCTGGGCGATGCCACCGTGGCCTACGTGATCGTCCAGACCTCGCCGCTCAAGCTCCGCTTCCAGCTCCCGGAGCGCTATCTCGCCCGGATCAAGCGGGGCCAGACCGTGCGGGCCACGGTCGATCCCTACCCCGGGCAGACATTCACCGGCAAGGTGAGTGTGATCAGCGGAATCGTCGATCCCGCCACTCGCACTGTCGCCGTCGAGACCGAATTCGCCAACGCCGACGGACATCTCTCTCCGGGCCTCTTTGCCCGCGTGGAGATCGACCTCGGCCCGATCGTGGAAGGTTAAAGGAGGGCTGGATGAAACGGCTCGCACAGATCTGCATCGACCGCCCCGTCTTCGCGACGGTGCTCATTCTCTCCCTCGTGGTGGTGGGCCTCGCCGCTTACAACTCCCTGGGCGTGGACCGCTTCCCTAAGATCGACTTCCCCTCGGTCGTCATCACGACTCAGCTCGTCGGCGCCGGCCCCGAGGAGATGGAGACCGAGGTCTCCGACAAGATCGAGGAAGCGGTCAACACGATCAGCGGCATCGACAACCTCATCTCCACGTCCTCCGAGGGGATCTCCATCGTCTCGGTCCAGTTCACCCTGGAGAAGGATGCCGACGTCGCCGCGCAGGAAGTCCGCGACAAGGTCAACTCGGTGCTGGCGGAGCTGCCGCGCGCGGCCGATCCGCCGGTCATTCAGAAGATCGATCCCGACGCCTCGCCGGTCCTCGCCATCGCACTGTCCGGCCAGGCTCCGCCCCGCGACGTCACCGAGTTCGCGGACAAGGTCCTGAAGCGCCAGCTCGAGTCGACTTTCGGCGTCGGCCAGGTGCGCATCATCGGCGGCCAGCCGCGGCAGATCAACGTCGTGGCCGACACCGAGCGCCTCGCCGCCATGGGGCTCACCGTGGCCGATCTGGTGCGGTCGCTCCAGTCGCAGAACGTCCAGATCCCTGGCGGCCAGGTCGAACAGGGACTGCGCGACCTGACTCTGCGCACCTACGGCCGCGTCGGCACCCCGGCGGAGTTCGGCGATATCTCGATCGCATCGCGCAACGGATATTCGGTCAAAGTCCGGGACGTGGCGCGGGTCGAAGACAGTGTGGCCGAGCCCGAGACGATCGCCCGGGTCGACGGCAAGCCCGCGGTCGTGCTCCAGGTCCGCAAACAATCGGGAACCAACACCGTCGAGGTCATCGACCGGGTCAAGGAGCGCACCGAGCTGCTGCGCTCGCAGCTCCCCAAGGGCTGGAACATGATCATCGTGCGCGACCAGTCGCAATACATCACGGCGGCGGTCAATGCGGTGCAGGAGCATCTGGTGCTGGGCGCTCTCTTTGCCGCGGCCATCGTGTTCCTCTTCCTCAGGAAGTTCCGCCTGACCGTGATCGCGGCCGTGGCGATCCCGGCGTCGCTCATCGCCACTTTCGCGGTGATGAGCTACATGGGCTTCACCCTCAACGTCATCACGCTCCTCGCCCTCGCCCTGGTGGTGGGAATCGTGATCGATGACGCGGTCGTGGTCCTGGAAAACATCTTCCGCCTCCTGGAAGAGAAGCGGCTGACGCCGCGCGAAGCCGCGCTCCAGGGCACGTCCGAGATCGCCCTCGCGGTCCTCGCCACCACGCTCGCACTGATCGCGGTGTTCCTGCCCGTGGCCTTCATGGGCGGCATCGTGGGCCGCTTCATGAACTCTTTCGGAATCACCATGGCAGCCGCGGTCGCGGTATCGCTCCTGGTCAGCTTCACGCTGACTCCGATGATGTCCTCGCGCTGGCTCCGCCAGGTGAAAGAAGGCGAGGCGGGATCGCACGCGAACAGCCGGCGCGGACCGTACGCGCTCGTCGAGCGCGGCTACCTCAAGCTCCTCGACTGGGCCTTGGCCCACCGCTGGGTCGTGGTCCTGATCATGGCCGGGGTGTTCTTCTCGATCGTCCCGCTCTTCAAGATCGTGGACAAGACCTTCCTGCCCCAGGACGACGAGTCGCAGTTCGAGGTGCAGGTGCGCGCTCCGGAAGGATCGAGCCTGGAGACGACCGAGAAAATCGGCAACTCCATCGCCGCGCGCGTGGCGAAGGTTCCAGGGGTCGACCGCACTCTGCTCACGATCGGCGACGACCAGCAGCGCACCAAGAACCTGGCGATCATCTATGTCGGGTTGAAGGACGTCCACGACCGTGAGATGAGCCAGTTCGAGATCATCAAGAAGATCCGCCAGGAGATCCTGCCGCAGTACGCAAAGCTCAACCTGCGCACCCTGGTGTCGCCCGTCAACGTCTTCGGCGGCGGCGTCAACGCCGAGATCATGTTCTGGATCGGCGGCCCCGATCTCGACAAGCTCAGCGAGTACTCGCAGAAGCTCATGGAGCGGCTCAAAGCCACACCCGGCGTGGTCGACCCCGACACCAACCTGATCGTGGGCAAGCCTGAGCTGGGGGTGAGGATCGACCGCGCCAAGGCCGCCGATCTGGGCGTCAACGTCCAGGATATCGCCTCTACCCTGAACGTCCTCGTGGGCGGCCAGGAGGTGACGAGCTTCATGGAAGGCGGCGAGCAATATGAAGTTCACGTGCGGGCCGAGAAGAGCGACCGGCGCGATCAGAACGGCATCGCGCAGGCCGAGGTGCCGACGATGCGGGGCAATACGGTTGCGCTGGGCGACGTCGTGAACCTGCAAGAGGGCGAGGGGCCGTCGCTGGTCAACCGCATCTCGCGCCGCCGGCAGGTGATGCTCTATGCCAACATGCTGCCGGGCTTCTCGTCGCAGACGGCGCTCGACGCCCTCACGCAGGAAGCCAAGAACCTGAACATGCCGGCCAACTACTCCTCCGGCTTCATCGGCCGTTCGCGCGAGCAGGGCCGGGCGATGCAGAGTTTCATGATCGCTTTCCTGCTCTCGATCATCTTCATGTATCTGATCCTGGCGGCGCAGTTCGAGAGCTGGCTCCACCCGGTGACGATCCTTCTGGCGCTACCGATGACCGTGCCTTTCGCGCTGCTCTCGCTGGTGGTGCTCGACCAGTCGGTCAACATCTACTCGATGCTGGGCATCCTGGTGCTGTTCGGAATCGTAAAGAAAAACAGCATCCTGCAGATCGACCACACCCTGGCGCTGCGGCGGCACGGAATGCCGCGGGCCGAAGCGATCCGGCTGGCCAACCGCGACCGGCTGCGCCCGATCCTGATGACGACGCTGGCCTTCGTGGCCGGCATGATCCCGCTCGTGGCCTCTTCCGGCACGGGCTCGGCGACCAACCGGGCGATCGGCTCGGTGATCATCGGCGGCCAGAGCCTGGCTCTGCTGCTCACCCTGATCGGCACGCCCGTGGCCTACAGCCTGTTCGACGACGTGGTGGAAGCCCGGATCTTCAGCCGGGCGGGCAACGCGGTCCGGCGGATGGTTGGAAGAAAGCCGGCGGACGAAACACAAGAACCCGCCGCGGTCTGATCGTAGGCTTCAGGGGAGCCGATCCCCTTTCAATATAGCCCCGGGGCGGTCCCAACCCTCCCCGGGGCAAACCTTTTCTACAGGAGCGACAAACTCGATGGACTACCTGCCGATCGCGCACCTGAGCATCAAGGGTCTGCGCGATGCCTCATGGTCGCCCGACGGTACGGAATTCGCGGTCGCCACTGAAAGCGGCGTGTGGATGTACGACGCGCTGCAAACGCGCGAGCCCCGCCGTGTCGTCCCGGACAAGCGTGTGTTCGTGATCGCGTGCAATCCGCGCAGACCCTTGCTGGCGTTGGGCGATGAGGATTTGACCGTGCGCGTGGTCGACAGCATCGACGGAACCATTCGCAACCGTTTCAACGTACACGCGGGCACCCAGATCACGGACGTCAGCTTCAGCCCGGACGGCCGCTGGCTGGCATCGATCGACGACTCGTGTGTGCTGATCTCCGATCTCGAGACGGGCAAGATGGAGCGGCTGCCGGGCACCGGGCCCGCGATTGCATGGAGCGGAGACGGAAGAATCCTCGCATACCCGACCTGGGAAAACAGCGAAGACGGCTCGATCGAGCTCTGGGAGCGCGAGACGGGGACGGTGCTGAGGTTCTTTGAGATAGATATGCTCGGCCTGGAAACTCTTGCGTACAGCTCAACCGCATCGCTTCTGATCGCGGGGTTTGCCGGTGGAAGCCTGCGAATGTGGGACACCGCGACCGGCGCCGAGCAAGAGGCCCTGCAGCAAGAGGATTGGATTGGCGATCCCACCTTCAGCCCTGACGGCAGCCTCCTGGCAATGCAGGGGGCAAGCGGCACGACCCGGCTCTGGGACATGCGTACGCGCCGGCAATGTGCTGCCTTGCAAACGGAGGCCGGGTGTCATGTTCTTTTCTGCCCTACGGACTCACGGCTCGCGATCGTCAACAATGAAACGGGCATCGACGTGTGGGGCATAGGATAGACCCTCCTCAACTCCCCAGCCGATGGTGAAGTCAACGCTACCCGTGTTCCGCGGTTTCGTCTATGCTTCGGGTCACCAGGAGATTCAGAAAAGCGCGGGGCGCGTCCGTCCCCTCTCTGCCGGACTTCTCAGGAGGACCTCGCATGAGACGATATCTCGTCATTGCCTTTGCCCTGACCCTTGCCATGGCGGGAACCGCCTCGGCCTGGCAGGAGAACGCAGGCGCCAACCCGCCGGCAGGCGGGGCCGCTCAGAATCCACCGGTCACGCCGGTCACGGTTACGCCGGTCACGCAGGTTACGCTGGCGACGGCTGCCCTTCCATGCTCGACCGACCTGAGCGCCGTCAAGGTAACGAAGGTCTGGTCGGTCCCCCCGCTGGACGAGGAGACCGGGACGCCGACAGCGGCCGCTTCCACACCTTCGAAGGTCGAGAAGGGCGAACATGGCCTGCCGCTCGTGAAGCTGCGAGATACGATCGCCGTCAAGATCGAGAACCTGCCGACCCTCCTCAACCTGGAACGCTGCCTCGATCAGCTTGGTACGCAGAGGGACATCATCCTCTACCTGGACCGCCGCCCTCTGCCCGACGTGGTCGCCGCTCCTCCCAACGATCCGGGGAAGAGAGTCCTGATGTTCCCCCTGGAACGCACCGAAAAATCGCGGGATGTCTGGACCTATCTTCTGGGCCGTCCGGGCCTGGACGATCGCGAGGTCGAGGTGAGCGTCGGGATCAACGATCAGTTCGCCCTGGGGTCCGACGCCGACGTGGACCTCCGCGTCATTCCGCGCGGCTGGTTCACCGTCTGGGTGCTGATCTTCGCGGTCTTCCTGATCGGCTTTTTCCTTCTCGCCCGCCGGAGCGACCTGCTGCGCGATCCGGTGAAGGCGCCCTACGGAGCGCGCCCGCCGTACAGCCTCTCGCGGACCCAGGCGGCTTGGTGGTTCTTCCTCGTGCTCGCGTCCTATCTCCTGATCGGAATGGTCACGGGCGACTTCTTCACCACGATCACCGGCTCGACCCTCGTGCTGCTCGGCATCAGCGCGGGCACGGCCGCGGGCTCGGCGTTCATCGACGCAAGCAAGAGCAGCCGCATCAGCAATGCGCAGGACTCGGCGCGCGCCACGGTCCTCTGGAGCGAGATCCAGACGCTCGGCCAGGAGACCGCCGCGCTTCAAACCACGGTGCAGACGAACGTAGATCCGGCCAAGGCGCAGGAGCTGGCGGACAAGGAGGCGATGCGCATGGAGAAGCTCTCCATGTACCGCAAGCTCACCAACCAATCTGAGAGTTTCCTGCTGGACCTCCTGAGCGACAGCGGCGGCGTCAACTTCCATCGCTTCCAGGCCCTGGCCTGGACGGTGGTCCTGGGCATCATCTTCGGCTGCCACGTCTACCGCGACCTGGCCATGCCGCAGCTCAGCGAAACCCTGCTCGGCCTCATGGGGATCAGCTCGGCCACCTACCTCAGCTTGAAGATCCCCGAGAATCCGTCGCCGGACCCGGCGCCGCCGAACGCGCCGGCACCGCCCGACTCGAATCCTTCTACGTAATAGGAATGGAACGGAGCTGGTGTTCGCTACAGCGGCACCAGCTCCGTGGTCGTGGCTCTCGACTTCTCGCCTTTGAGGTCCTGGACGTACTGGATCGATCCCTTGGTGTTGTACTTCTCCGCGTAGGCGCGATCGACGGCATCCTTCAAGCGCTCGCTCCTCGTCCGCACCGCGCGGACCGGGAGCTGGACATCCCCGACCTGGATGATGCCCTCCGGTTCTTCGAGGAATGTCCGGTACCAGCTTCGCGGCTTCAGGCTCCACGACCGCACGAAGACGCGACCCTCCACCACCACCGCCCAGATGCCGATGATCCGATGCGGCTGCGTGCCGGCCCGGATGCCCAGGATCTTGCCATCGCGGATGGCGGCCACGATTTCGTCCGGAAATCTTTTCTTGGCAGTCATGTACCCCTCCGAGGTTGGCTCCGTCTCACCGGGAGGACGATTTGCCGCTCGACGGACTCCCGGTCTTCCTGGTCCAACGCCTGGTCCGTGCCTTGCACCTGGCCGATTGAAACATGAGCGAATCCCTATCGCCTTCGCTGCGAAATCATATCCTGCGGCTGGTCCTGCTGGCTGTCCTGGTCGCGCCTGCCGCCGAGACCCGGAGCCCGCTTTCGACGAAGGAACGGGCCGAGGTCTTCGAAGAGGTGTGGAGCACGATCCAGGACAAGTACTACGATCCCGCCTTCAATGGCGTCGATTGGAACGCCGTGCGGCTGGAGTACCGCCCGCGTCTCGACAGCGTAACGAACGATCAGGACTTCTATCTGCTGCTCGGGCGGATGGTCGCGGAGCTGCACGACGCTCATACACGTTTTCGCAGTCCTCGCCAGCGGCAAGAGCGGGAGCAGCGGGTGGCGACCAGCACCGGCATCATAATCCGAGAGATCGAAGGCGTTCCTGTCGTCGTCGAAGTGACTCCGGGATCTGACGCGGCACGCGCCGGAGTCGTGGCCGGCATGATCGTACGCGAGGTGGACGGCCGGCCCTTCCCCGAGCGCCTGGCCGAGGTTTCCCGGGAGATCGAGCCGGGATCGTCGGAACGCCATACGCGATTGATCGCCTACGCGAGAGTATTGGGAGGCAAGCCGGACACCTCCCTCGCGCTCGAGCTTGCCCGCGCGGATGGATCTCTGTTCGAAGTCGCGCTCCTGCGCCGCACGGTGCCGGCGACGCCGCAATTCAGCTCGCTCCTCCTTCCATCCGGATTCGTCTACATCAGGTTCGATCGTTTCCGTTTTCCGGTCGGCAAGCAGGTGAGGACTGTGCTCGAGGAGCATAAACACGCGCCGGGGTTGATCCTGGACCTGCGCCTCAACGGCGGCGGTGACGCGCAGGAGATGCTGCGCATCGCGGAGCTCTTCTTCAATCGCGAGGTCCCCGTCGGCCGCCTTCTTACGAGGACCGGCAAACCGCCTTCCTTCTTCCTTGGCCTGGTGCGGCTGCCGATCGAAATCTCGGTGGGACGCGAGGGGGGCCAGGTCTATGGCGGACCGCTTGTCGTGCTGACCAGCGAAGCGACCGGGAGCTCCTCCGAGACGCTGGTGAACCTCCTCCAGGAACATCAGCGCGCCACGATCCTCGGCACCCAGACCTGCGGCTGCGCTCTCGGCGTCCTCAGGCACAGAAAGGTCCAGGGCGGCGGAGAGCTCGACATCAGCGAGATCGGGCTCCTCTCGGCCAAAGGCCGCAGGATCGAAGGCGCCGGGATCACGCCGGACAAGATCTTGACTCCGACGATCCTCGATCTCCAGAGACAACGCGATGTGCCGCTGGAGGAGGCGCAGAAAATCCTCGCGCACTCTGAGAGTTAGGGCGGGAGCCGAGCGTGGATCAGGACGGCGATCTCGTCGGGCCGGGGATTGACGAAGTCGAGCCGGATGCGGCCGTCGGAGGTCTCCGAAACCTGCGCGGGAATCGAGCTCGCGGTCAGCAGCCAGCCGGCGGGCAGGACGACGGCGTTCCGCGGGCGGCCCAACGTGCGGTCGAAGACGAGCACATCCCCCTCCAATCGATAGCTTTTCGGATCGGTGTAGGTCTCCGAGATCCGGATGCGCACCGAGCCGCCCGGGGGCACCGGATCGAAGTGAGCCATTACTACTTCGGCGTCCGCAGGGACCTCTTCACCATCAGCGCCTTTCGGGAGCGCATCCCCGCGGAGCGTTTCCACTCGAAGTGTCTCTCCGGTGTCGAGATTCCGAGCCGCCGGCGAGGAGGCGGTGCTCCCCGGGCGCACGACATTGAGATACCGGTCCACCCCGGGCCGCGACTCCGTGTAGTCATGGTAGAGATCGAAAGAGTGGGTCTCGGGCGGCTGCAGAAAGTAGACGATCTCGCGGTCCTGGTGCGCCCGTTCCGAAAGGCGTTCGTCCTTCGGCGAAGAGAGCGCACCGGCCAATCCGGTCCGCCGCGCCTCGATCACCAGCGGAAACGCCTCCGGCCCCGGGTGCATGAAGCTGACCGAAAACCGTCCATCCGGCTCGGTCAGGACCTGCGCCGGAGCGTTGCAGAATGTCAGCTCATAGCCCGAGGGCAGGACGATCGCGTTGCGGCGGATGCCCAGAGTCCTGGAGAAGACGATCCGGTCCGTGCCCTTCCGCATGTAGCTCTCCGGGTCCTTGTAGGTCTTCTCGATCAGCAGGCGGATCCCTCCTTCTTTCGCAACCGGACGCGGCAGTTGGATCCGGATGTAGTCCATCGGCAGATTGGCATCGGGAAGCCCGCTGGCGCGCGCTTCCTCTCCGCTCACCACCTCGAACGGCAGCGGCTTTGACGTCGCGAGGTCGATCACCGACTCGTCGCTCGCCTCGCTTCCCGGCCGAATCGGATTGAAGTAGGCCGTGGCCCCGGGCTCGATCGCGGTGATCTCGAAGAGGATGCGGAACTGAGCCGACTCGGGCTCGAGAAGCTCATAGCGGGTGTACTCATCCGCCTCGCGCTCCGGACCGGTAGCCTGAGCCTGGAAGGCTGGGTGGGGAGAAGGAACCACAGGGGCCTTCAGGGCCTGCCGCGGCTGCGCGCAGGCGACGAGTAGCAACAGGGGCAGCAAGGGAAGGCGGAGGTGCATGGAGAGAGCATATAATTTGGCGGAGCTCCTGCAATGAGATATCGACTTCGACGAACGTTCGCCGCGGCCATCCTTGCCGTTTGCCTCGCGGCGGCAGACCCGATCGACTCCCAGAATCTCCTCGAGTCCGGCAAGGCCTGGGCCGCGGCCGGGCAGGCTGACAAGGCGCGGGAAGACTGGAACGCTGCGCTGGAGAAAACGCAGGACGCGCAGACCCGGGTCGCCATTCTGGAGGCATTGGGGGAGAGCTATCAGTATGGGGGCGACCTCACCCGCGCCGAGGCCAGCTTCCGCTCGGCCATGGAAACCGGCGAGGCTGCCTGGGGCGAGAGCCTTCAGGTGGCCGGCACGATGACCCGGCTGGGCAACATCCTGAGGCTGCAGCACCAATCCGATGCGGCGATGCAGCTCCAGAAGCGCGCCTTGGAGATCCGTCAGCGTCTGGCGCCGGACAGTCTGGAGGTTGCCGACAGCCTGCATCACCTGTTTCTCCTCGCGATCGATGAGGAGGACGTAGAGGCGATGACCGATCTCTCCCGCCGCGCCATGGCCATCCATGAGCGAAGGCCCTCCGACACTCTGACCTTGGCCGATACCCTGAGCGACCTGGGCTACCTGGCCATGCACCTCGGCTACAACTACGACGCCGTGGCTAGAATGCAGCAAGCCGTGGCGATCCTGGAGCGGCTGGCTCCCGGCAGCATCCCCCTGGCCACCATGCTTGGCCGTCTCGGCCTGGCGCACAGGCTGCTCGGCGACACCGAGCTCGCGGTTGAAGCTCTGCGCCGGGCCCTGACGATCCGGGAAAAGCTGGCTTCCGAGAGCCTCGGAACCGCGGTCGTCCTGGGCAACCTCGGCGTCCTCACCCGGGATCGCGGCGATCTCGACAAGGCAGCGGAGCTCTTCCAGCGCGCCTTGGAGATCGCGGAAAAAGCCGTCCCTGATGGCGTCCGTGTGGCGGAGAATCTGAACCAAATAGCGTCCATCGCTTCGCTGCGGGGTGACGTGGAGGAGGCATGGAAGCTCCGCCACCGCGCCTTGGAGATCTTCGAACGGCTCGGCAACAGCAGCAAGACCGCTGAAACCCTTTGGTATCTGGGGATGGTGGCTGAGGCACGCGGGGATTTCAAGCTGGCTCTGGACCTCCACCATCGGGCCAGGGTGATCCGGGAGCGTGTCGCGCCAGGCTCGATCGAAGAGGCGGAGACGTTCCATCAGCTCGGACGGCTGTACCGAATCACCGGCCAACCCGACTTGGCGGCGCAGCACCTGGGCAGGGCCGTCGAGGCGCTGGAAACCCAGATGGGGAAGATCGGAGGCTCCAAGGACATCCAGGCCGCGTTCCGGGCGAGCCACGAGGATATGTACCACGACGCCATTGAGGTCGAAGTGGAGCGGGGGCACAACGCCGAGGCTTTCCGTCTGGTGGAGCGCTCCCGGGCCAGGAGCTTCCTGGATTTGCTGGCGGAACGCGATCTGGCGCTCTCCGGCGAGCTGCCCCCTGACCTCGAACGCTCCCGGCACGACAACGCGTTGAGCTACGACCAGGCCCTGCGCAAGCTGGGGGGCTGGACTCCCGCCGCGGGCGAAGAGGCGAGAGAGGCCCTCCACCGCGAGCTGATCCAGTTGCGCGGTGAGCGCGACGAAATCGCCGAGAAGATCCGCAAGGCTTCACCGCGGCTCGCCGCGCTGCGCCAGCCGCAGCCTCTCGACCTGGACGCCGCCCGCAAGGCTCTCGATCCCGGCACGCTGGCCCTCTCGTACAGCGTGGGAAAGGAACGGACGATTCTCTTCGCCGTGACCCGTGAAGGCGGCCTCCGTGTAGAGGTCCTGCCTCTCGGAGCGGAACGGCTGCGGACGGATGTGGAGCGCTTTCTGGAGCTGGTCCGTCAGCCCGCCCCCATCTCCAAACCATCCGAGTTCGCCGTGCCGCTTTACCGTGCCCTGATCGGTCCGGTGGCCGACCTAGTGGAGCGCAGCGAAAGGGTGCTGCTCCTCCCCGACGGCCCTCTGCACCGCCTCCCCTTCGGCGCCCTGGTCCGTGACACGGGAAGCCGGGCTTCGGGCCGCGGGATGTTCCTGACGGAGTGGAAGCCTCTGCACACCGCCCTCTCGTTGACGGTCTACGGAACGCTCCGCTCATCCCTCCGCTCATCTGAAACTGAGTCCGAAACTGCCGCCCCCCCGCAGCTCGTCGCCTTCGCGGACCCCCGCTACCCGAAAAGCCTCGCGCCGAAGGAGGAGATCCGCGAGCCCATCCGCCGCGCCCTGGCACTGCGCGGCTTCGACTGGGCTCCCCTGCCCTACAGCCGTCGCGAGGTCGAGCGCATCGCCGAGTCCTACCCCGGGACGCGTCTCTACTTGGGCGATGGGGCCACCGAGGAACAGGCCAAGTCCGTGGGCCGCAACGTCCGCATCCTGCACTTCGCGACCCATGGCTACATCGACGACCGCACCCCGCTCGACTCGGCCCTGGTCCTGACTATTCCGGAAGAGCTCCCCCCGGGCCGGGGTACGAAGGACAACGGCCTGCTCCAGGTCTGGGAGATCTTCGAGAGCGTGCGGTTGGATGCGGACCTCGTGGTGCTCTCGGCCTGCGAGTCCGGTCTAGGAAGGGAGCTGAGCGGCGAGGGAATGATCGGGCTCACCCGAGCCTTCCAGTATGCCGGCGCCCGCTCGGTCGTCGCGAGCTTGTGGAGCGTCGCCGACCAGGTCACCGGCGAGCTGATGGTGCGCTTTTACCGCCACCGGGCGGCCGGGCTTGCCAAGGACGAAGCGTTGCGGGCAGCCCAGATGGAGCTGATCCGCGAGCCGGTCCGGATTACCGTTGGCAACGGGGAGCCGATGGAGATCGACGCCTCGGCCCCGTTCTTCTGGGCCGCTTTTCAGCTTTTTGGTGACCCGCGATGAGGCGAGCTTACCGCTCGCGGAACGGATCGAGGATTGTGATGCCGCAGTCCTCGAAGTCCCGAACGTTTCGGGTAACGAGAGTCAACTGGTGCTCCTGAGCCGTCGCGGCAATGATCATGTCCATCGAGGATCGCGTCTGACCGCGAGCTTGGAGTTGTCCCCTGATCTCGCCGGATCGTTTCGCGATTTTGGCTGTCACCGGCAGGACTTCGCAGTTGGTCTCGAGAAACCCTTCGAACCAGAGCTGGATCCGCGGATTCGGTTTCCAGGAGAGCCCGAAGTACACCTCCTCGACTGAGGCGACGCTGATCGCCACCCTCCTGACCTCTTGCGCCCAGATGAGGACGCCCGGGTCGGGCCGCTTTCTCACTAGCTCGCTGAGAACGTTGGTGTCAACGAGAAATTTCGTCGAGAGCATCGGGGAAGGAGTTGGGCCGATCCTGCCGTGGGGGGATTTCGAGGATGTAGTCTTCTTCCTCGCAGATGCGTCGGAGCTCCTTGAACGCTTCCGCCAGGGTCCGCTCCTCGTTCTGGCGACGCCAGCCCAGGAACTCCTTCACAGTCTCGGCAGGGACCATCGCCGCCACCAGCTTGTCGCGGTTGTAGATCCATTGCGGCTCGTTCTCGGCTGCTTTGACGAGCTCGGAAAACTTCTGCTTGGCTTCGGCGATCTTCCAGTCCATTTCGGTCCTCCAACATGGACATATTACAGGAGGAAGGTGTCCATGTCGAGCACGCCGGTAAGGCGCTCCTGGGTCTACGGCCCCCGGCGGTCGCCTCCGACTTGGATCCCAAGCGCGTTTGCCAGCGAGCGAGTCTGGCGTTATACGGTCAGGATCGCTGGCTCTGGTCAACATCTGGCGCCTCACTGAGATCGCCTGAGGCGCGCCGCCACTGGACACGGCCCGCAATCAACTCTAAAATTCTTCCTGTGCGGACATATCGACGCGTCGTACGCTTCTCTGAGGTGTGAGAGCATGTCCTATCACTACTTCCTGAGCTACGCTCGCCTCGACCGAGATAACGACCCCCACCGGTGTATCCCGCGCTTCTTCGAGGAGCTCGATCTCGAGCTCAGGCGCAAGTTGAAGCTTAAGCAGAAGGAGCCCGCAGGATTCTTCGACGGCGAGGGTATCGAGCCCGGCGAGCTCTGGCCCGAGACCCTGGGTGCCGCCCTGCAGAGCTGCTGCGCACTCGTCTGCCTCTATTCACCCGCCTATTTTGATAGCGAATATTGCGGCAAGGAATGGGCGGTCTTTGAATCTCGTCTCGCCCCGGTCCGCGCACCCCTTGTCATTCCGGTTCTTTTCGATCCGCCTCAGGATCTGGGGACGTTGCCAGAGGGCTTGGCTGACGTCCAGTACAACCACGACGACTATCCGGAGATTTACCGCGAAGAAGGCCTGAAGTATCTGATGGTCCGGAACAGCCCCGAGCTCAAGGATGCGTATCAGAACTTCTTGGAAGCGCTGGTCCACCGGCTGATGGATCGCCTCGCAAAGCAGAAGCTGGCCCCTCTGGCAAACCTGCCAAACATCAAGACTGTGCAGAGCCGTTTTCATCCCTGCCGCCATGCTGCTGCGGACGGGGTCGCTGCGCAGAATCGTCCGGCTTCGATCGGGAGCGGCCCTCGGCACGCCGACTTCGTCTATGTAGCGGCCCGCCGGGATGAGGTGAGCGGCATTAAAAAGGATGTCGAAGGCTATGGCGAGGATGACGAGCTCGAGTGGCAGCCCTTCTGGCCGCCCTTGCGGAAGGAAGCGGCCCTCCTCGCCCAAGAGGTGGCGACACGGGAAGGTTTCCGCTATCAGGCGCTCCCGCTCTCCGACCAACTTGACGCTCAGGTGCAGGATTCATTGTCGAAGAGCAGGATCGTGATCCTGCTTGCCGACGCTTGGACCCTCCGCCTGAGGCGATACCAAGAGATCGTCCGCCGCTTTGACGGGCTCGACTCATGGAACTCCGCGGTAACGATAGCGTGGAACTCCGGCGACCAAGACACTGCCCGGGAAAAACCTCAACTGGAGCAAGCCATACGAGCTTCCTTCATTGTGAAATCCCGTCGAGACAAGGGACAGTATTTTTTCAATGCTAGTAATGCGGACGAACTCGAGAAATCACTCAGTGTTCTCCTCCAGCGGCTCAAAGTGGAGATCATTGAGATCTCCCGAGATCTCCGGTCCATTCCGAGCGACATCGGGAAGCCGGAGATCCTCACACCGGCGGGAGGAGATGTTACTTGAGGCCTGCGGCGAATCCGTCGATATCTGGTCGGATCATCACATTCTATTCCTACAAGGGCGGGACCGGCCGGTCCATGGCCCTGATCAACGTTGCTTGGATTCTCGCCAGCAACGGCAAGCGCGTCCTCGTGCTCGATTGGGACCTCGAAGCGCCAGGCCTTCATCGCTATCTGGCGCCGTTCCTCGCCGACAAGGATCTCACGGTCTCCGACGGTATCATTGACTTCGTCCACAAATTCATCACCGCGGCGGCTACCCCGCCGGCTGCAGAGAGTCCTTCGGCGATACAGGATCGCGACTGGTACCGCCCCTACGCCAATATCCTTCGCTATGCCACCTCGATTCAAGGGAAGTTCGAGGGCAGCGGGACGCTTGACTTCATCCCAGCCGGCCGACAGGGACCGTCCTACTCAACCCGTGTGAACTCCTTCAACTGGCAGTTCTTCTACGACCGCCTGGGCGGCGGGACTCTGCTGGAGATTGCCAAGGAGAAGATGCGGGCCGAGTACGACTTCATCCTGATCGACAGCCGGACCGGCGTGAGCGACACCTCCGGCATCTGTACCGTGCAGATGCCGGACACTCTGGTGATCTGTTTCACCCTGAACAATCAAAGCATCGAGGGCGCTGCGGCCGTGGCACAATCCGTACTGGAACAACGGGCAGCACCGGGTAAAGGCATTTCAATCTTTCCGGTAGCCATGCGGATCGAGAATGCAGAGAAGGTGAAGCTCCGGCTTCGCAACGAATTCGCCCGCCAGAAGCTCCGCGAGTTTCCGAACAGCGTGACTCCGGACCAGCGGGACGAGTACTGGGGGGCAGTTCCAGTGCTCTATATTCCCTACTACGCTTACGAGGAGATCCTTGCCTGTTTTGGGGACAATCCATCCGACAGGATCTCCATTCTCGCAGCTTGCGAGCAGCTCACTTCTTATCTGACCTCTGGTGAAGTTCGCAAGCTCAAACCTCCGCCTGAAGAAGAGCGCCAAAGAGTGCTCCGCGAGTACGAGGGAGGCTCCCTCGATCCGAAGGCAGAGTTGGGGCGCTTCGCCGAGTCGGTGCTCTCCCGACTACCAGCCGAAGAGAAAGAGCAAGTGCGCTACCTCTTTTCCCGGTTGGTGCGAGTTGGAAGGCCCGACGAACTCGGAGGGGACAAGCTGATCCAGGTGCGTGTCGCAGAGGTCGAGCCGGCCGCAGCCCAAATGATCGATACCCTTGTCCGGGCTGGCTTGTTGGCGCACGAGAGGGATGGGGCTGGTCGTGACTTCATCCAGGCGACAGGCCCGGAGCTACTTGAGAGTTGGCCGCGCCTTCAGGAGTGGATCGCGAGCGAACGCGATTTCCTGTCGTGGCGCGAGCAGTTGCACGAGAAGTCTCTGGACTGGCAAGAAGAGGAGCGCGACGACGCCTTTCTGCTTCGCGGATCTCGCTTGGATGTGGCAGCGGATTGGTATGAAAGCCAGAGGAGCCGCCTGAGCGAATCGGAGAACCGTTATATCGAAAAGAGCCTGCGGAAGGCCGGACGTTCGTTGACGGGCGTGACCGCCCCACCCCCAAGACTGCGCAAGGTCGGGCTCGCAGCGGTCGCAGGGTTGCTCCTCGCCTTGGTGATCGTCACCGGTGTTCGGTTTTCGGGTACAAGGATCGATCCTCTACAGACACTTGACACCCGCAGCGGCACTTGGAGTTTCAGCGAAGACCGCAGCTTGGTGGCATGGACACCGGCGCGGAAAGAAGGAAAGGGTTACATTTGGAGTCTTTCCGAACCTTGGAGCCGCAGGATCGCTATGCCTTTCCCTTTTGAGAGAGTCGCCATCAGTAAACAGGGGACCTATATCGCGGGCTTCACCAAAAACGGTAGTATCTATGTCTGGCCTTCCCGCAAAAGGCTTACCAAGGAGGCAAAGCCTGCGCCCGTAAAGATTTCATCGCCCTTGCTGTTGCAGTTTGGCTTCAGTCCCGACGAACGATGGTTCGTTGCCAAATCCATTGATGGCCTTGTCATTGGGTCGGTAAATTCCAACACACCAACATGGACCGAGCAGTCAGACCAAGGGCTTAGGCAACTGCGGTTCAGCCCTAAGGGGCATTTCATCGCGCGGCAAGTCCTAGGCGGGTGGTCTGTTTTTCGACCTGCAGAGTTTACCGGGAAGCGGACGAAGCGAAACATCAATAGTAGTGCCATGTCTGGGAGCATCGCGTTCAGCAACGATGAACGGTGGCTTGCTTTCACAGGAGAAGACCAGTATTTATACATAGCCGATCTCAGCGCCTATCCGCGGGTCCGCCTCATCGAAAGATTCCATCCAAAGACTTCCGACGTTTTCTCTTTCTGGGTTCTCTTTAGCCCCGACAATCGTTTGATTTTTGCAAGCACGGGAAGTGATAAGCACTACGTTTGGCGAGTAGGCACCGGCAAGAAGGAACTTGTATCACAAGCCATCGGTCAGCCCGTCGACTTCGATCCCTCGGGTCGCTGGGCTCTTGCGACGGACTCGAAGAGCGTCTACCTCTTGGAGATGAACCGGTCTCCATCGAAATCGGTTAAACCGATCCTGTCAGCTGAGGAGGAGGAGTCAGGTGGGATAATTGCCAAGTTTAGCCCCCTGGGGAACTGGGCCGCTGCTGGCCTGAGAGATCTGTTTATATGGAAGGTGGGCAGTCGGCCGAACTCCGCGCATCCGAGAGAGCGACTCATCGAGGGGGTCGAAGCCCTCCGCTGGTGCGCTGACGATTCCCACCTCTTTGCCTTCGGTGGCAGCGACATCTCTTTCGGCACGGCGGGGGGCCGTTGGGAGCGCTTAGAGCGGCAGCCCTCGCAAGTGAGGGACATCGCAATCA
Source organism: Acidobacteriota bacterium (assembly GCA_034667225.1). Classification (GTDB taxonomy): domain Bacteria; phylum Acidobacteriota; class Thermoanaerobaculia; order Multivoradales; family UBA5704; genus DATMER01. The sequence goes on along the minus strand of JAXDKG010000059.1, from coordinate 1,448 downwards.
CCCCCGACCGAAGAAGGGTCATCGTGTTCGGGGCTAGTCATCTCTCGTTCTTCGAGCAACGGTTCTATCTCTGGAACATTCCTTTCTCCAAACGCGAATGGCCAGAACTGGTCCGAGACCATGACTAGTGATTCTCTGCGGCGTGCCGTAACCCTGACGCGCCAAAGTAGGTGCTTGGTACCAAACCCAGCCCCAGGCAACTTTACTACTCCTCTTCTTCCTCCTCCTCCTCCTCACCGCCTTTCTGAACGTTGACGATGACTCTTACGATAGGCGCCCTTCCTTCGCCGAACATCGTAGCGAACTCTTCTTCCTTGAGCTTGAACACAGCTTTCGGAGTCTTCGAGGTGGAGGCGCCACAGACAAGGCAGCCCATCTTGTTGGCCGCGCTTTGATCGCTACCGATGGTCAGGTCATCCCAGGTCTTTCGTTCTATCTCTTTGCCGTCTGACACGAGAGCTACAGTCAGATCGATGTCCTGCCGATACCACTCTGTCGACAAGGTGGGCGCGATTTCCAACTCGACGGCGCCTCTCCTGCCTTGGCGCTTGGTTACCTGGACCCGGGCAACTCGCGCCTTGTCGCAGACGTACCTTTTTGTTTCCCAAAATGTCCTAGTCTGTCCGAAGGCAGTCTCGTTCATGGGCTTCCGCTGGACCTTCCCATCGACCTGCACGCCCAGGGAAAGATCCAGGAGCATTGGATTGGGGACTTCCTGGTCCGGAGCGGTGCCCGGCGCGGCAAGATCCTCCGGCTTTGCCTGCCGCACTTCCACCTGGCTGAAAAGCGGAAAAGCCATCCCCAAGGCCAGAAAGCTCGTCAAGAGTACTCTTGCCAGCATTGTTTGATACCTCTTGTTGGACCGTTTGGCGCCAATCACCTCGCCAACTCTTCCACCGGCCAGGTGCACGCCCATAAATCCGGCGACCACGGCGGCAGTGGTCAACCACCGGGGCCATCCCTGGGATCTCCCGAGGAGCACGAGGGCGATGGCTGTCACGAGGTGGAGCAGCAGCTTTCCCATGAGCTGTCCTCCGTGGGGGAGTTCCTGAGAACATTCTATACCTGGCTTATGACGAGGACAGCGCCTTCTTTCCGCGCCTCACGGAAAGGTCTCCGCGCCTCACGGAGAGGTTTCCGCGCCTCACGGAGAGGTCTCCGCATCTCACGGAGAGGTCTCCGCGTCTCACGGAGAGGGCTCCGCGTCTCACGGAGAGGGCTCCGCGCCTCACGGAGAGGTTGCCGCATCTCGCGGAGAGGCTTCCCGTGCCTCGGAAGTCACTTACCTACCACTCGGAAGTCACTTCCCTGCGCTCGGGAGTCCGGAACCTGTCAAGCCCCTTGAGACAGAAGGGTCTCGGGAATGAGGGAAGCTTTGGGAGCCGCCTGCTCTGGCGGGTTGATCCAGACGGCTTGCGGGAGAGCTTGAGGGACTGGAGGTCGGTTGA
>JAXDKG010000058.1:0-230163 GCA_034667225.1 Acidobacteriota bacterium | reverse complement strand
AAGATCTGGCTCGCAAACTGATGCGGTACATTCGCCGCTACAACAAAGCACCCAAACCCGTGAAATGGACCTACCGGAACGTGCACCACCGCATCAGTTCAGAATCAGCCGTTACAGGCCACTAGTTTTCTCGCGGAAGACGAGGAGAAGCTCCTGGTGTACAAGCCTCATGGAACGATCGGCAAGGTGAGTTCTTGGGGGGCGGTCCGCACGAAGAACGAATTGATCCTCGACATCGCCAACAGCGATCTCTTCACTGATCCTTATGAGCAACAGGCCGCGCAAAAGCTCTTGACGGGATATGACGTTGTCTCGGTCGGCTACTCCGGCGTGGATGCCAAAATCGCAGCCGCCCTGCGGGACTTCGCCCCCGGAAAGGATCCAGAGGATAGGAAGCTGTTCGTCGTGAATGCGACGCGTCCGGATCCCCGCCTTCTCCTTGTAATGGCTAAGCGCACCTCCCAGGGTCTCCTCATCACAGGTGAGGATGCGGCGTTCGAGAACTTCATGATTCACCTGACTAAGAGGGTGGACCTCTGGAAAGAAGGAGTGAACCTCGACGACGCGCGTGAGGCGCCACAGACGAACCTCAAGTTCATGACTTCTGCCGAGCTCACGGCTCTGAAGGAGTGCCTGCGTATGGCGCTCGACATCAGGCTCTCGATGAATATTGCCGAGCAGAGCAAGCCAGCATCGAGGATCACGGCTACGAGATCTTCAACACCTGCCTCAGTCTGGCCCAGCACGCAGGGATCTGTCTTAGCTCACCTGAGAAGTACCTCCTGCACTGCGCAGCATTTCTTCATGATCTCGGCTACTACCGGGGGTATACCCGAGCGAAGGCCGGCCAGTATCCGGGCTGGAGGCTGCTGCGCCTGCACGGAAGCCTTACCGAGGAACTGCTGCGGGAGAAGTTTCAGGAGGACCCGGATAGCCTGGATCTCATCACTCCGAGGTCCTACAGGCAGGTCGCGGGCGGTTCCTCGTTCCGCGACCTCCTCTGTTCCTTGTGCGCCGCCCACTCCGGGCTCGTCGAGCCGGCCGAGATCGAGAACTGCAATCTCATTGTGGAGGAAGCCGAGGTACCGGTTCGGTTCTCTTTGCTTGTGGCTCTCTTTGCGGTAGCCGAGGATCTGACCGAAGGACATCCTTTCTTTCCGTCGGCCGATCCTGTGGGGCCGGCGCGAAGGAAGGATGCGGACGGAAAGAACCAAGGAAGTACCAAGGACACTTGGGCGATCGTGGATCCCGTCCTCGACCTCTACCTCCACCAGGAAAGACCGATCGTTTTCGATCCGAGGCGGCGCAGGGTCACCGTCACCAGGAGATCCGTAGCCGTAGAAGAAGAGCGGCCGGCAACGGTGGAGTGGCTCCTGACGATGGCGGCAGGCCACATCAAGCGCTTCGATCTCGCTGCCCAAAATGCAGGCGGCTGGGGAATCGAGCTAGTGTGCGATTTCAAGCCTGAGCTGCCAGAGTCCATGAAGTTGCAAGACGTGCTCGATCGTTACGAGGATCTCCTTTGCCGGACGTTGGCCGAGAACTTCGCTTTAGCCCTCGGGAAGATTGAGAAAAATTCAATCGGAGGGACGGTCTCTATCCTCGACCTCATCTCCATTTACACGATGAGCACGCCCGTTAAGGATCGAGCGGAGCCCCGGATCTCCCTGGCTTCGCAGACCGGAGAGCCGTCCGTGCTCGATCAAGCTCTCGGTCGGATGGAACGGCCGGCGAGAAGGAAGCAAATCCTTTCGATGACGGGATTGTTTGCCGATTATTTGTCTCGGAAGAGGAGTGGCAAGGAATCCTGGAGCGCGCTGGATCGTGTGTTCATGGCAAGCTACGACGACATTCTTCTTCCGGCCTCTCGCTTCTTCGGCCGCAACTGGCACGATGGAATCGAGTCTACTCTGATGGCGCGCATCTGCTTCGATATGGGTTATTCCCCCTTCCGCTCGGAAGTCATGAGCGGGCTGCGCAGCTTGCTGGAGGAAAAGGTCCTTCCAGGTGCGAAGGACGGACATGCGCACGCTCACAATCAGTGCACGATCTGCACCTCTCGCCTGCTCTACATCTTCACTCATGCCAAGCGGCTGATTCCCCAGGAGCAGCTGGATCGGTACGCCAAAGGCCTTGAAGAAACCATCGCGAGCATCCTCAGGTACATGATCGATCTGGGTCCGAAAGATGACATCTGGTGGGGGCTGCAGCCAGATGGGGATCACAAAGGCCAGATCAAATCTGCCGAGTACCTGGCCTGGGCGGCGCGCGCGGTGACCTGTTGCCTGTCTCTGGACCTGGAGCTTCGCAAGAGGGGTGTGGACAAGGATTGGCTGGGCCAGAAGTGCGGGCTCGATCGGGACGAGTTGAACAGGCTTGTGGGACAGCGATGGGATCACCTTCTGAGCGCGGATGAGCCTCTGCTTTTGAGCCCACTTGCCGAGGAGCCGCACTCCTTTGTCTTCGGTCACGTGGCCCTGGCCTGCCTGGACCTGCAGCGCCTCGATCCCGAGATTCGAGAGCTCGCCGTAGGGGGTCGAGAAACCAAGATCGGAACCTTCTCCGAGGCCCTTCAGGCGGCGGCCAAGGACATAGGAACCCTTTCGCAGCTCAGCGGCTTCTTCCTTTGGCCGCTGAAGCTCTTCCTGGACAGTCTTGGAGACTCGAAAGCTGCAGAGGATGCGGTGAAGCTCTGCTACTCCTGTGTCGAATCGCCCGTCTGGATCACGACCGGAGCGGACGCAGGCTCCTGGGGATTCAACGTCAAGAACACGCAAACGATCGTCACGTCACTCATGGCCTTCTGGCAGTATGTGTTCGAAGGGGACGAGCAGCATCAGGCCAGGTTCAGGGATCTTTTCGAGAAGAAGGAGAGCGAGAAGGCTGCTGCCGCACGATGACCGTCAGCTCCTCACTCCCCTCCACCCCCAGCCCCGCATCCACCCAGGCATCCAAACCCCCTTCCAGGGGGCGGACCCTTTCGAACCCTCTCTTCATCAGCTCGCGAGCCACCCGGGCCGCGTTGTTCTCATTCGGTCACGTACAGTAGAGGACGATCTCCCGATCCCGCGGCAGGTCGGTGAGCTTGTCGTCCAGGTCCTCCAGAGCCACCCGCCGGGCGCCGGGGATGTGCCCGCCCCGGTGCGCCCTCTCGGTGCGGACGTCCACGATGGCCGGCGATTCGCCGCGGTCCATCAGCTCCCGCAGCTCATGGACCGTGATCCGGGCCAGGTCCAGCGTGCGGCGGAGCCGCCGGCGCTCCCAGACCTTGTAAGCGATCACCAGGGCCAGCACCACGGCCACCACGGCCGCGGCCCAAAGCCCCATCGTCTCCAGCCAGGCGAGCGCGCGGTCCACCGCGCCGTGGAAGACCCAGCCCAACGTCACCGCCAAGCCGATCCAGAGCAGACCGCCCAGACCGTCCCAGAAGACGAAGGCCGCCAGGCTCGTGCCCATGGCCCCGGCCAGCGGGGGCGCGACCGTGTTGTAGCCCGGGATGAACTTGGCGAAGAGGAGGGAGAGCATCCCCCGGCGCTCGAAGAGGTCTTCCGTCCGGCGGACGCAGGAGTCGGGCGAGAGCGAGATCTTGCAGACCAGCCGCAGCACCCGGTGACCCTGCCAGCGGCCGATCAGGAACCAGATCGTGTCCGCCAGGATCGAGCCCGCCATGGCCGCCGACAGCAGCGGCAGGAGGCCGATCCGGCCGTCCGCCACCAGCGCGCCGGAGACGATCAGCGTGGGCAGCGCGGGGATCGGCACGCCCACCTGCTCCAGGAAGACGTTGCCGAAGACGATCCAGAGACCGTGGCGGGCGAGCCTGGCGAGGATCTCGTTCATGGGAGCGGATTGTTGCACGGACTGGCTGGGTAGACCCCTCTAGCCAGGCCTACCCATTGGGTACGCACCTCAAACGACTCGTTTGAGCCAGCAACCCGCTCGTTTGCGCGAGCTATCCAGTGGGTAGACGCCTCAAACGACTCGTTTGAGCCGCCAACTCAGCCGTTTGAGCCGCCAACCACTCGTTTGAGCCAGCAACCCGCTCGTTTGCGCGAGCTACCCGTTGGGTAGACCCCTCTACCCGCTCAGCCGAGGCGGACGCTCGCGGCGGGCTCGGAGGCGTTTACGTAGGCGATCTCCCCAACGTCCGCCCCGGCCTCCCGCAGGTCCCGGGCCAGCTCAGAGAACGCGGCTTCCAGGGAATCGTACTGGATGTGTGCCACCGCCTCGGCCATGAACAAACCCAGGTCCGTTTCGGCGTGCAGGCAGGTCTTCGCCGAGTCCCGGTGGTTGAAGGCCCAGCAGACGACTTCCGAACCCGACGCGTAGACCGCCACGGACGGACGCAGCGGCATGTCCTCGGGCCGGCCTCCCAGGGGTTGGAAGACGTCGCCCTCGCGGGGGAAGCGGAGGACCACGGACGGGGCGGGCAGCCGCTCCACGTCATAGGCGCCCATCGGGGTCAGGTGCTTCACCGAGACGGCGGAGTAGAGGTTGACCAGTGGGAGCGGCGTGCTGATCCAGGAGCCCTTGAGCAGGCGGCGGGCGAGTTGCTCGGCGCTCCCTTTGTAGGTCGAGGGCTTCAGGCCGATCGCCTGGTACGCCTTGCGCCACTCCCGGATGCGCGGCTCCTCGCTGAGGCTCTCGACTGAAACCCCCTGGACGGTCAGCGGCGCGGCCAGGGTTTCGGCTCCCTCCAGCTTCAGCCTCCCCGTGGCGGCGCGCAGCCCGCGGGCGAGGAAGCCGCCCACCCGGCAGTCCGGGAACCGCTCCAGGATGGCCGGGTCGATCTCGAGCCGAATGTCTGTCATGACCGGGAGGTTACCCGACCAGGATCTCCTCCTCAACCATCGCCGGGAAGGCTGCAGGGGGGCGGCGTGACAACTTGACAGCCCCCTTTGCCGCCTGCTTTAATCGCCCGGCGATGAGCCTGACGACCGACCGCCGCTCCACAGCCGTTGCCGGTGTTTCCGGAGCCTGGCGCCATGCTCATCATCACGCCGTGAGCTGAGCCGGGTCCGTCCCGGCACCACCGGCCCGGGACGAGTCAGCCAGCATCCTCAGTGCGCGCCTCCTTCCGGGTCCGGAAGGAGGTTTTCGTTTTGGAGAGACCGGGCACCAGGGCCACCCTGATCGCCACGCTGACGGCGCCGCCCTCCAGAGAGCTGGAAGGTCTGGCGGATGCCGACTGGCTGGAGGTGCGCGGCGACCTCGTCGGCGACCTCGATCCCGCGCTGGTGCGCAGGATCTTCCCGGGCCAGCTCCTCTACACTCTGCGCAGCCGCGCCGAGGGAGGCGCCTTCGAGGGCTCCGCAGAGCGCCGCAAGCGCCGCCTCGTCGATGCTGCCCGGCGCTACGACTTCGTCGACCTGGAGATGGCCCGCGACCTCGTGCCCGAGGTGCTCAAGGCCATCCCTCCCGAGCGCCGGGTCATCTCCTGGCACGGACCCGCGACCCCTCTCGCCGGCCTGCAGGAGATCTTCCGGCGCATGAGCGGCACCAACGCCGCCCTCTACAAGCTGGTCCCCGCGGCCACCCAGCCGGGCGAGGAGCTGGCGCCGCTGCTCCTGCTTCAGGGGCTCGAGCGCCGCGACGTCACCGCGTTCTCCACCGGGCTGGCCGGCGTCTGGACCCGGCTGATCGCGCCCCGGTTCGGCGCCCCGGTCGTCTACGGCGCCGCAGGCGAGACTCCCGGCGCGCCGGGGCAGCCCACGATCCAGCAGCTCGTGCGGGACTTCGGGCTGCCCGCCATGCCGCCGGTCTCGGTCCTGTTCGGCATCGTCGGCAATCCGGTTTCCCACTCCCTCTCGCCGCGCATCCACAACGCCGCGTACCGCGAGCTCGGCGTGCCCGCGCTCTACCTCCCCTTCCACACCGAGTCCTTCGGCGAGTTCTGGCTGGAGGTGGTGGAGTCCGGGATGCTGGAGGAGCTGGGGCTGCCGATCCGCGGCCTCTCCGTGACCGCTCCCTACAAGGAGGCCGCCCTGGCGGTCGCGGGGGCCGAGAGCCCACGCGCCGGCCTGATCGGCGCGGCCAACACCCTGGTCTGGAACCAGCAGGTCTGGGAGGCCGAGGCCACGGACCCGGACGGGATCGTTCTGCCTCTGCGCGAGCGCGGCATTCCGATCGACGGGCGGACCGCGGCCGTGGTGGGCACCGGCGGTGCCGGGCGCTCCGCCGCGGCCGGGCTGGCCACGGCCGGTGCCCGGGTCACGCTCGTGAATCGCGGCGCCGAGCGCGGGCTCCAGGCCGCCACCCTCCTCGGCCTGCCCTTCATGCCGCTCGCCGATCTCGACCCCTCCACCTTTGACATCCTGGTCAACGCCACCTCTCTCGGCCGCAAGGACGGCGAGGCCCTGCCCTTCCCGGTGGACAGCCTCCGCCCGGGCCCCCCCGGGGTAGTGGTGATCGACATGGTCTACGGGGACGGTCCGACGCCGCTCCTGCGCGAGGCCGCGGCCCGCGGCGCGGTCACGGTCGACGGCCGCGAAGTGCTCCTCGGCCAGGCGGTCGGGCAGTTCCGGATGATGACCGGCAAGGACCTGCCGCGAGCGCTGGTCCGCCGCATCGTCGGTTTGGAGGACCTTCCGTGAAGGTCTCTGCTGCTCTCCCGACCGGCGTGGCCGCCCTGCTCTTCGAGAGCGCGAAGCGCCGCCGCGAGATGGAGCAGCGCCTGGTGGCGCGGCTCGCCGAGGCGGGATACTCCGAGGCGATCCTGCCCATCCTCGACTACCTGGAGCCCTACGAGTCGCTGCTCACGCCCGCCAGCCGCGGCGAGCTCTACCGCTTCATCGACCGCGACGGCGAGCAGCTCGCCCTGCGCGCGGACTTCACTCCCATGCTCGCCCGGCTGCTCGCGCCTCGCCTGCACTCGCTGCCGCTGCCGCTGCGCCTCTTCTACCGCGGCGACGTGATCCGCTACGAGGAGGAGCGGGCGGGGCGGCAGCGCGAGTTCTATCAGCTCGGGGCGGAGCTGCTGGGCGTGCCCGGCGAGCCCGGGGAGGGCGAGGTGCTTCGGCTCTTCCTGGAGGTGGTCTCCGCGAGCGGCGCCCAAAAGAACGTCCAGGTCGTGCTCGGCCTAGCAGGCAGCCTGGACCGCCTGCTGCTCGGCTGCGGGGCCGCCGATCCAGCCGCGCTGGCCTCGGCGGTGGCGCACCGCGACCGCAGCGAGGTGAGGAGGGTCTGCCCCGGTCTCCTCCACGTGGTCGAGAACGGCCTTCCCGAGCGTCCCGAGGAGTTGGGGGAGGTGGAGGGGAGGCGGCTGCGCGGATTGCTGAAGCTGCGCGGCGAGCTGGCCGGCCTCTTTCCGGATATCGATCTCTTCGTGGACCTCGCCGAGTTCGCCCGCCACGGCCAGGACGCCCGCCTCACGCCGGAGCAGGGCGACCGTTCGTATTATGACGGCTTGGTCTTCCGCGCCTTCGCCGGCCCTTCGGCGCTGCCCGTGGGGGGCGGTGGACGGTACGACCGGATGTTCCGCGCCCTCGGCGCCGAGGTGTCCGCGGCCGGGTTCTCGGTGAGCGTCGACCGGTTGCTGGAGGCGGTACCGTGATCCGGCTGGCCCTGCCCAAGGGGCGGAACCTGGAGCCGGCCCTGGCCGCCTTCCGCGCCGCGGGCATCCCCCTCCTCGGGCTCGATCCGAGCGGCCGCAGCCTGCGCACCCGCCTCGACGAAGGGGTGGAAGTCCTCTCCCTCAAGGACTGGGACCTGCCTCTTTACGTCGAGCAGGGGGTGGCGGACCTCGGCATCGTGGGCAGCGACGTGCTGGCCGAGGTGGACGGCGACCTGCTGGTGCCGGTGCGCCTGCGCGAGGGCCGCTCCCGGATGTCGCTGATCGGCCGCTCGGCCGGGGCGCTGCCGGAGCCGGGGGGACAGGTACGGCTGGCGACCAAGTACCCGAACACGGCGCGCCGGCTGGTGGGGGAGCGCCCCTGGGGAGCCGAGATCGTGAAGCTCTCGGGCTCGATCGAGCTGGCGCCGCTGCTGCATCTCGCGGAGCTGGCGCTGGACATCGTTCAGACGGGGCGCACCCTGAAAGAGAATGGCCTGGTGGAGATCGAGACGATCGCGGAGGTGGCGGCGTGCCTGGTGGTGAACCGGGCCTCGTACCAGCGCCACCGCACCCTTCTCAACCAGTGGATCGGCCGCCTCGAGGCGGCGGAGGTGGTGTCGTGAGCACGCTCGCGGTGATGAAGGCAGACTCCCGGGCGGGGCGGCGGGCCGTCGAGCGGCTGGTGCGCCGCGGCGAGGGCATCCTGGACGAGAAGACCTTGCGCAAGGCGTCGCGGATCGTGGACCGGGTCCGCCAGAAGGGGGACCGCGCCCTCCTCGATTACGCCCGCGATCTCGACGGTGCGGTCGCGAAGTCCGTCGCGGACCTGAAGCTCCGAGAGAAGACCGATGCGTCCGCCCTTACCCCCGGCTTCGTAGAGGCGCTGGAGCGGGCCATTGCGGCGGTCGAGCGCTTTCATGCGCCGCAGGTCCGGACCGGCTACCGTCTGGATGATGAGGACGGCGCCATGCTGGAGGAGCGCATCCATCCCCTCCGGCGGGTCGGCATCTACGTGCCCGGCGGCCGGGCGGCCTATCCCTCGACCGTGGTGATGACGGTGATCCCCGCGAAGCTGGCCGGCGTCCAGGAGATCGCCGTGGCGACGCCGCCCGGTTCGTACCATGCCAATCCCGCGGTCCGCTATGCCCTGGAGCGCCTCGGTGTGACCGAGGTCTGGGGGATGGGCGGCGCCCACGCCGTGGCCGCCTTCGCCTACGGCACGGAGACGATTCCCCGCGTGGATAAGATTGTCGGCCCGGGCAACGCCTGGGTGACCGCGGCCAAGAAGCTGGTGGTGGGAGATGTGGCGATCGACGGCATCGCCGGACCGAGCGAGGTGGTGATCCTGGCCGACTCGGACGCCGATCCCGCGCTTCTCGCCGCGGATCTGCTCGCCCAGGCCGAGCACGATCCGCAGGCCGCGGCCGTGCTGATCACCTGTGATGCGAAGCAGGGCAAGCTGGTGGCGAAGGAGGTGGACCGGCAGCTCGCGGATCTCTCCACGTCGGCCACCGCGCGGGACTCGCTGCTGCGCTTCGGAGCGGCCCTGGTGGTGAGCTCGCTGGACGAGGCGGTCGAGCTGGTGGAGCGCATCGCACCCGAGCACCTGCAACTCGTAGGACAGGAGTCGGAGATGGTCGCCGGCCGCATCAACTCGGCCGGAGCGATCTTCCTGGGCGCCTGCACGCCGGAGGTCTTCGGCGACTACATTGCCGGTCCGAGCCACGTGCTCCCCACCTGCGGCAGTGCCCGCTTCGCCTCGTCCCTGGGAGTCGAGGACTTCCTGCGCCGGAGCCACACGATCCGCTTCACCCAGGCTGCCGCCGCCCGCCGCGCCGCGGCCGCGGCGGCGCTCGCCGAAGCCGAGGGGCTGCCGGCGCACGCGGCGTCGGCAAGGAGGAGGCTGCCGTGATAGCCATCTGCGGTTCCGTTCCAGCCCCGGCAGGGGCGGCAGCATGTAGCCCGGGGCGTAAGCCCCGGGAAAGGTCCTCCAAAACACCCCTGAGCCCCAGCAGGGGCGACAGAGGGCCGAGGGGCGTGAGCCCCGATGGGGGGACAGGGGAAGGTGCCGCCCCTGCCGGGGCTGGGGAGAGAATATGGGGCCGTCTACCCGGGGCTCACGCCCCGGGCTACATGCTGTCGCCCCTGCCGGGGCTCTCCGGACGGGATCTGGAGATGTGCGGTGGGGAGGGCCTATGATCCGTCCCATCGATCCCGCGTCCCTGGTGCGTCCCGAGGTGCGCCGTCTCTCGGCCTACCATCTGGACCTCACGCCCTGCCGGCACAAGCTGGACCAGAACGAAGTTCCCTGGGACCTGCCGCGCCGGATCAAGCTCGCCGTGACCGAGGGGCTGCTCGATACCGATTGGGCTCGTTACCCCGATTTCCACGGCGACGCCCTTCGCCGTGACCTCGGCAAGCTGCACAACTGGCCCTGGGAGGGAATTCTCGTGGGCAACGGCTCGAATGAGCTGCTCTCCACGACACTGGAGGCCCTGGCCGGACCGGGCACCGAGGTGCTCGGCGTCGAGCCGACCTTCGGCCTCTACCGCATGTTCGTGATGCGCTCCGGAGCCGTCCCACGCTTCCTGATGCGCTCGGACCTCTCGCGGCCCTCTCTCTTCATGGACGAGCTGGAGGCCGAGGTCGAGCGCAACCCGAAGCGGCCGGTCCTCCTCTGCACCCCGAACAACCCCACGGGGGACGCGCTGCCCCCGGAGTGGGTCGCCGCGCTCCTGGAGCGCCTGGAGGGGCCGCTCCTTCTCGACAACGCCTACGGCGAGTTCTGCCGTTTCGACTACCGGCCGCTGCTCCACAAGTACCCGCACCTGGTCCTTTTTAGGACCTTTTCCAAGGCCTGGTCGCTCGCGGGCCTGCGCCTCGGCTACCTGATGGCCCGGCCAGCCCTGGTCTCGGAGCTGATCAAGGTCAAGCTGCCCTACAACCTCGGCCATGCCGCGGTGCTCGCCGGCCGCGCCGTGCTGGCCGAGGAGGAAGAGGAGAAGCGCCGGGTCAGGATCATCGTCGCCCGCCGCGCCCAGTGGGCGCGCATGCTGGCCGAGGAGGGCTTCGAGGTGTTCCCTTCCGAGGCCAACTTCCTCCTCATCCGCTGCGCGAGCTCGGACAAGGCGCTCGAGGTGCGGGATGGCCTCGCGGCGCGGGGGATCCGGATCAGAGATGTCGGGCACTATCCGGGGCTGGCCAACTGCCTGCGGGTTTCGGTGGGGAGCGGGATGGCTCTTCGGGAGACTCATCTGGCTTTGGCGGAGATCCGGGAGGGGAAAGCCCTCACCCCCCGGCCCCCTCTCCCGGCCGCACACCCGGACCCCCGGGAGAGGGGGAGGGGACAACGTCCAGCTTCAATCCCCTCTGTCTCCGCTCCGAAGGCGGCGCCACGTTCTGGAGAGACATCTCGCGCGGCCACTCTCCCCTCTCCCGGGGGTCCGGGTGTGCGGCCGGGAGAGGGGTCGGGGGTGAGGGCTTCGACCGTCGAGCGAGCCACCAAGGAAACCACCATCCGCCTCGCCCTCAACCTGGACGGCGGCCCGCGCAAGATCGAAGTCCCCAACGGCTTCTTCGCCCACATGCTGCAAGCCCTCGCCACCCACGCCGGTCTCGGCCTCGATCTCCGGGCGGGCGGCGATACCCACGTCGATCTCCATCACACGGTGGAGGACGTCGGGATCGCCCTGGGCGAAGCCCTGGCCTCGGCGCTGGGGGACCGGCGCGGGATCGTCCGCTTCGCTCATGCCTACGCGCCTCTCGACGAGGCCCTGGCGCGCGCGGTCGTGGACCTCTCGGGGCGGGGCACCTTTTCCTGGAACGCTCCGCGCGAGGTGGCCGCCGGGTGGGTGACCGCCGACTTTCCCCTGACCCTGGTCGCCGACTTCTTCCAGGCATTCGCGGACCGCGGAAGGCTCACCCTCCACCTGGACGTGCTCACCGCCCGCAACGGCCATCACGCGGCCGAGGCGGCGTTCAAGGCCGCGGCCCTGGCTCTGCGGACGGCGATTTCGGTGCGGTCGGGATCGACCGAGGTGCCGAGCACCAAGGGGACGCTCTCGGCATGATCACAGTCATCGACGCCGGGGTCGGCAACCTGGGCAACCTGGTCCGGGCTCTGGAGAGCCTTGGCGCGGAGGCGGAAATCACTCTCGACCCGCGCCGGGTGGCCGAGGGGCGCTGCCTGCTCCTCCCCGGGGTCGGCGCCTTTGCCCCTCCCCGGGAGGCGCTGCGCGGGGAGATGGAAGCGGCCCTCCACGAAGCCCTGGAGGCGGGCGCCTGGCTGTTGGGGATCTGCGTCGGTTTCCAGCTCTTCTTCGAGTCCGGCGAGGAGTTCAAGGCGGTCGACGGCCTGGGGCTCCTGCCCGGACGGGTCACTCGCCTGCCGGGCGACGTGCCCGTGCCTCACATCGGGTGGAACCGCCTGCACGACGTGGCGGACCATCCGCTGCTGGAGGGGCTCCGTGATCGCTACGTCTACTTCGTCCACAGCTACGCGCCCGAGGGAGTTCCCGACGACCTCTGCCTGGCCCGCTGCACCCATGGCCGCGCCTTTGCCGCGGTGGCTGGACGCGGACGGGTGATGGGCACCCAGTTCCACCCTGAGCGGAGCGGCGAGGCCGGTTTGCGGCTGCTCCGCAACTTTACGGAGATGGCGGATGGAGCTACTGCCAGCAATTGACCTGCGGGGTGGCCGGGCCGTCCGGCTCCTCCAGGGGGATGACGAGCGGGCGACCGTCTATGGGGACGACCCGCTGACCGTCCTGGACGGCTACATCCAGGCCGGCGCTACCCGCGTGCATGTCGTAGATCTCGACGCTACCTTCGGGGAGGCTCCACAGCGGGACCTGCTCGGCCAGATGGCGCTGCGCGGCCTCATGCAGCTGGGCGGCGGGCTCCGGGACCGGGGCGCGATCCGCTGGGCTCTGGAGGCGGGCTGCGACCGCGCGGTGGTCGGCTCCCTGGTGGCTCGGGACGTCGAAGGGTTCCGCGCCCTGGCCCTGGAGCACCCCGGCAAGATCGTCCCGGCCCTGGACATTGAGAACGGCGAGGTACGCATCGGGGGCTGGACGGAGGGCACCCCTTGGCGATTGCCCGAGCTCTGCGTCCGTCTGCGCGGCCTCCCGTGCCCGGCGGTGCTGGTGACCGACGTGGAGCGCGACGGCATGCTCTCCGGCCCCAACTTCGATCTGGCCCGTCGGGTCGCCATGGCCTCGGGCATCCCGGCGCTCCTCTCGGGAGGGGTGCGGTCCCTCGACGACCTGCGGGCGGCCCGGGAGATCCCCGAGATCGCCGGAGCCATCGTCGGCCGCGCTCTCTACGAGGGGATCTTCACGATCGAAGAGGCACTGGACGTCTGCAGGGAGGGTATGTGATCTCGAATCTGACCCGCCGGGTCATCCCCTGCCTGGACGTGGCGGACGGCCGCGTCGTGAAAGGGGTGCAGTTCAAGAACCTGGTGGACCAGGGAGATCCAGCCGAGGCGGCGCTCCGCTATGCCGAGCAGGGAGCCGACGAGATCGTCTTCCTCGACATCGGGGCTGCTCCTGAAGGACGGGACACCCGGCTGGATTGGGTGGAGCGCACGGCAAGGCAGGTCTTCATCCCCCTGACCGTGGGTGGAGGTGTCCGTTCCGAGGACGACGCCCATCGCCTGCTGCGCTCGGGGGCGGACAAGGTCGGCATCAACTCGGCGGCGGTCGAGAACCCGGAGCTGATCACCATCCTGGCCCGCCGCTTCGGCAGCCAGTGCGTGGTGCTCTCGGTCGATGCGCTCGGCGGGGAGGTCGTCACCAGGGGTGGGCGCCATGCCACGGGCCTGGATGCGCTCGCCTGGATCCGCGAAGGGGTGGAGCGCGGCGCGGGGGAGATCCTCCTCACGAGCATCGACCGCGACGGCACGAAAGGGGGCTACGACGTCGATCTCATCCGGGAGGCCGTGCGGTCCGTGAACGTGCCGGTCATCGCCTCGGGAGGCGCCGGTATTCCGGAGCACCTGGCCGAGGGGCTGGCCGCTGGAGCCGCGGCGGTGCTCGCCGCGTCCATCTTCCACCAGGGGACCTACACCGTCGGCGAGGTCAAGCGGTCCCTGGCCCAGGCGGGTTTTCCGATCCGGGAGGAGGTATGACCCTCGATCCCTCGACCCTGAAGTACGACGACCGCGGGCTCCTCCCCGTGGTGGTCCAGGACGCCGGCTCCGGCGCAGTGCTGATGCTCGCCTACGCCAACCGTGAGGCCGTAGAGCTGACGCTCTCGACCGGGGAGGCCCACTTCTGGAGCCGCTCGCGCCAGTCGCTCTGGCGCAAGGGGGAGACCTCCGGCAACACATTGCGGGTGGTGGAGGTCACGGCGGACTGCGACGGCGACGCCCTGCTCGTGCGGGCGCGCCCCGCCGGCCCCGCCTGCCACCGTGGCACCCGCACCTGCTTCGAGCCCAACCCGGCCCAGTTGGAGCTGGGCTGGCTCGCAACCGTCCTCGAAGAGCGGCGGAGCGCCGATCCCGCCGCGAGCTACACGGCGCGGCTGCTCCAGTCCGGCATCGAGCGGATCGCCCAGAAGGTAGGGGAAGAAGGGGTCGAGACCGCCATCGCCGCGGTTGCCGGCAGGAGAGAGGGTGTGGTGAGCGAGTCGGCCGACCTCCTCTATCACCTGCTCGTTCTTCTCCAAGCGAGCGGGGTCGGGCCCGGGGAGGTGGCGGAAGAGTTGCTCCGGCGGCACGCTTTGGGCTCGCCGCTGCACTCTGACAGGGAAGCTCGATCAGATCGGAGACAAGATGAGTGAGACGCCGCGGCGCGCCGTGCCGCACATACGCGAGTTCCTTGCCGACAGCCTGACGCCACTGGGCGTCTACCGCCGGCTGGCGGAGCTCTCCCCGCATCGCTTCCTGCTGGAGAGCGTGACCGGCGGCGAGCGCGTCTCCCGCTTCAGCTTCCTCGGCGCCGGACCGCGCGAGGTCTACCGCCTCTACCCTGACCGCCTGGAGGTCGAGCGTGGCGGCAAGCGCAGCCGTCTGCCCGGCCTGCCGCTCGACGCCCTGCGCGAGGTCATCCACCGCATCCATTCCGAGCCCGGCCCGATCCCTTTTACGGGCGGCCTCGTGGGCTACTTCGGCTACGACCTTATCCGCATGGTCGAGCGGCTGCCGAACCGTCCGGCTGATCCGTTCGGGCTGCCGATCGCAATGCTCGCCCGGTTCGACACCCTGGTCATTTTCGACCATGCCTACCAGAGGGTGCTGGCGATCGCCAACGAGATCGAGGGCGAGGTCAACATGGCCACCGCCGAGCGCCAGCTCGCGCGCATTTCCAAGCTGCTGACGAACGAGGCCGGCGGCGGCGGGGTCGCCATGCCCGAGCAGTCTCCGGGACGCGCCGCGGCCACGCCGAGCCTCGACGGGCCCGCCTTCCGCAAGGCCGTGCTCGCGGCCAAGGAGCACATCGCCGCAGGCGACATCTTCCAGGTGGTGCTCGCGCGCCGCTGGACCGTCCCCCGCCGGGTCGACCCGCTCGCGCTCTACCGCGCCGTGCGCATGGTCAACCCGAGCCCGTACATGGTCCTCTTCGAGTCGCCGGACGTTTCCCTGGTCGGAGCCTCTCCCGAGATGCTGGTGCGCAAGCAGGGCCGGCACTTGGAGAACCGGCCGATCGCCGGCACCCGCCCGCGCGGCATGGACGCGGAGGGGGACAAGCGGCTCGCCGAAGACCTCCTCGCCGATGCGAAAGAGAGAGCTGAGCACGTGATGCTCGTGGACCTGGGGAGGAACGACCTCGGGCGCGTGGCCACGGCCGGAAGCGTGCGGGTGGCGAGCTTCATGGAGATCGAGCGCTACAGCCACGTCATGCACATGGTCTCCAGCGTAGAGGCCGAGCTTGAGGCTGGCAAAGACGGTCTCGACGCGCTGCTGGCCTGCTTCCCGGCCGGCACCGTCTCGGGCGCGCCCAAGATCCGCGCCATGGAGATCATCGACGAGCTGGAGCCGGAGGCCCGCGGGCCGTACGCGGGTGCCGTCGGCTACCTCTCCTACTCGGGCGACCTGGACACCTGCATCGCCATCCGCACGCTGGTGGTCGAGGAGGGGAGGACGTCCGTCACCGCCGGGGCGGGCATCGTGGCCGACTCCGATCCGGCGGCCGAAGAGAAAGAGACCGAGAACAAGGCCGCGGCGCTGCTCGCCGCGGTGGCGTTGGCCGAGGCCCTGGAAGGACGACGTTCATGATCCTCATGGTGGACAATTACGATTCCTTCACCTACAACCTGGTGCAGATGCTGAGCATGGCGGGCGCCCGGGTCGAGGTGCTGCGCAATGACGCCGAGAGCGCCGAGGCCATGCTCGCCCGCCAGCCGGAAGGGATCGTGCTCTCGCCCGGTCCCGGCCGGCCCGAGGACGCGGGCGTCTGCCTCGACCTGATCCGCCGCCATGCGGACGTCCCGATCCTCGGAGTCTGCCTCGGACACCAGGCGCTCGGAGTGGCTTTCGGCGCGACGGTCGACCGCGCTCCGAGGCTGATGCACGGCAAGACCTCACCCGTCCGCCATGGTGATCAGGGAGTATTCGCCGGTTTGCCGAATCCGTTCGAGGCGACGCGCTACCATAGCCTGGAGGTCAAGGAGGGGACGCTGCCGCAGGAGCTGGAGCCGCTGGCCTGGGCCGACGACGGCACGCTCATGGGGCTCCGGCACCGCAGCCTGCCCTACTGGGGGGTGCAGTTCCATCCCGAGTCGGTGCTGACCGGCTCGGGGCCGCGCCTGCTCTCCAACTTTCTCGACCTCTGCCGCAAGGAGGCCGTGACGCCGTCATGAACGATCCCAAGGAGGTGCTCTGGCGCCTGGTGGCGGGCGAGAGCCTGAGCCGCGAGGAGACCGAGGAGCTGTTCGGCGCCCTCATGGACGGGCAGGTGAGCGAGCCCATCAAGGCCGCGCTGCTGGTCGCCCTGCGCATGAAGGGCGAAGCCGTGTCCGAGATCAGCGGCGCCGCCGCGGCCATGCGCCGGCGGGTCATCCCGATCCCGCACACCTCGGAGGGGATCGTGGATACCTGCGGCACGGGCGGCGATGGCCAGGGCACCTTCAACATCTCGACCGCCGCGGCCCTGGTCGCCGCCGCGGCCGGAGTCTCGGTGGCGAAGCACGGCAACCGCTCGGTCTCCAGCAAGTCGGGGAGCGCGGACGTACTCGCCGCCCTCGGGGTCAGGATCGAGATCGATCCGGCCACCGCCGGGCAGGCGCTCGACACGGTCGGCATTACTTTCCTTTTTGCGCCGCTCCTCCATCCGGCCATGCGCGAGGTCATGCCGGTGCGCCGCGAGCTGGGCATGCGCACGATTTTCAACGTCCTGGGCCCGCTCACGAACCCGGCCGGGGCCCGCCGCCAGGTCATGGGCGTCTACTCCCAGGCCCTGGTCGAGCCGATCGGCCAGGTGCTGCGCGATCTCGGGGCCGAGCACGCCCTGGTGGTCCACGGCGACGGTCTGGACGAGATCACCACGACCGGCCCCACCACCGTCAGCGAGGTGCACGACGGCGAGGTGCGGACCTACACCCTGGAGCCGGAGCGCTTCGGCCTCCGCCGTGTCCGGGTGGAGGACCTGGCCGGCGGCAGGCCCGAGGACAACGCGGCCCTGATGCAGCGGGTCTTCGGAGGTGAAACCGGGCCCTTGGCCGATGTGACGGCCCTGAACGCTGGGGCGGCCATCTACGTGGCTGGCCTGGCGCCGAGCCTCGAAGCTGGGGTCGAGAACGCCCGGAGCGTGCTCGCCTCGGGAGCCGCCGGTGGCAAGCTGGACGAGCTCAAGGGGTTTCTCGGATGACACCTCCGGACATCCTGGTGCGCATCGCCGAGCGCCGCCGGCAGCAGATCGCCGCCGTTGCGCACGATCTTCCCGAAGCCGAGCCTCTTTTCGACAACGCATTCCTTGCAGCGCTGAGAAGCAAGGACCCTGCGATCATCGCCGAGGTCAAGATGGGCTCCCCCCGCCTGGGCTCGCTCCACGGCAGGTTCGATCCGGTGAAGCAGGCGCAGCTCTACGCCCAGAACGGCGCTGCGGCCCTTTCCGTGGTGGTGGAGCCCGATTTCTTCTACGGCGACTATGAGCTGTTAACCCTCTGCAAGGAAGCCTCGGGGCTGCCGGCGATCGCCAAGGACTTCGTCGTCGATGCCGTGCAGCTCGTCTGGGCGAAGGATGCCGGGGCCGACGCGGTCCTCCTGATCGCGGCCCTGCACGACTCCGAGGAGCTGGCCGGGTACGCGCGGATGGCCCGCGGCCTCGGGCTCGTCCCCCTGATCGAGACCCACGACGCCGGCGATGTGGCCAAGCTCCTGGGCGAGCCCTGGGAGATCGTCGGGGTCAACAACCGCGACCTGCGCACGTTCGAGGTCGATCTCCAGCACTCGATCTCCCTGGTGCCGAGCCTGCCCCGCGGCGCGATCCGGGTGGCGGAGAGCGGCATCCGCGACGCGTTCGACCTCCTCATGCTGCGCGAGAGCGGGTTCGAGGCCTTCCTGATCGGCGAGTCGCTGCTGCTCGCTCCCGATCCCGGCGCGAAGCTGCGCGAGCTGACGGGGCGGCCATGACGCTCGTGAAGATCTGCGGGGTCGTCGATCCGGCCAATGCCCGGATGGCGGTCGAAATGGGCGCCGACTTCCTCGGGTTAAACTTCTACCCGCGCAGCCCACGGTATGTTGAAGTAGGACGGGCGCGGGAGATCGCTTCCGCGGTTCGGGGCTCCGGAGTGCGGCTGGTGGGAGTGTTCGTAAACCGGCCGGCCGGCGAGGTGGAAGAGATCGAGTCCGAGGTCGGGCTCGACCTGCTCCAGCTCAGCGGCGACGAGACCCCCGAAGAGGCCGCTCCCTTTGCCAGCCGGGCCATCAAGGCTTTCCGGGGTACGGATGGGACTGCGGGGTGGGCGGACGCCTGGGCCTGGCTTTTCGACGCTCCCCACGGCTCCCTCTACGGCGGCACCGGAATGGCATGGAATTTCCAGGCTATAGCGGGGATTGCCGGAGAGAGGCGTGTCTTCGTCGCGGGCGGTCTCGGGCCCGACAACGTGCGGCAGGCCATCGAGGCCAGCCGCGCCTTCGCGGTGGACGTCTGCTCGCGGGTGGAGTCGGCCCCCGGCATCAAAGATCCGGAGCTGCTTCGGCGGCTCTTTCAGGAGGTACGGAATGCGCAGAGCCAAACCCCTCCCTGACCTGGAGGGTTACTTCGGCCCCTATGGCGGCCGGTTCGTGCCCGAGACGCTCATGGCGCCTCTGGCCGAGCTGACGCGCGCCTATGACAAGGCGAGCAAGCAGCGGACCTTCCGCCGCCAGCTCGACGACGTGCTGCGCGACTACGTCGGCCGCCCCACGCCGCTCTACTTCGCGGAGCGCCTGACCCAGGAGCTGGGCGGCGCGCAGATCTTCCTCAAGCGCGAGGACTTGCTGCACACCGGCGCGCACAAGATCAACAACGCCGTCGGGCAGTGCCTCCTGGCCCGCACCATGGAGAAGGAGCGGGTCATCGCCGAGACCGGCGCCGGCCAGCACGGCGTCGCCACCGCCACGGCCGCCGCCTTCCTCGGTCTCTCCTGCACGGTCTACATGGGCAGCGAGGACATGCGGCGCCAGCGGCTGAACGTCGACCGCATGCGCCTCCTCGGCGCCGAGGTAGTGCCCGTCGACTCCGGCAGCTGCACCCTCAAGGACGCGATCAACGAGGCTCTCCGCGACTGGGTCACGAACGTCCGCACCACCCACTACGTGCTGGGCTCGGTGCTCGGGCCGGACCCCTACCCGCGGATGGTGCGCGACTTCCACCGTGTTATCGGCGACGAAGCCCGCGTCCAGCTCAAGAAGATCGCCGGTACCGAGTCGCCCGACCTCGCCGTCGCCTGCGTGGGCGGCGGCAGCAACTCGATCGGTCTGTTCACCGCGTTCGTCGGTGACCCCAAGGTGCGCCTGATCGGCGTCGAGGCGGGCGGACGGGGAACGCGGCTGGGCGAGCACGCGGCCCGCTTCCACGGCGGCGGTCTGGGCATTCTGCACGGCACCCGGACCATGGTCCTCCAGGACAAGGAGGGGCAGATCTCCGAGACCCACTCGGTCTCCGCCGGCCTCGACTACCCGGCGGTGGGGCCCGAGCACGTCTGGCTGCGCGACGCGGGGCGGGTGGAGTACACCTCTGCCACGGACGAGGAGGCGATCGCCGCCTTCCATCTCCTGGCGCGGACCGAGGGCATCCTCCCCGCCCTGGAGAGCGCCCATGCTATTGCCGAGGTGGTCAAGCGAGCGCCGCGCCTGACCCCGCGGCGGATCATCCTGGTCAATCTTTCCGGCCGCGGCGACAAGGACGTGGAGTCCGTGATCGCCTGGGATCGGGAGCACGCGGAGAGCGCCGAGCCGGCGCCCGTGGCGCTGGTGGGAGGAGACCTGCGATGAGCGCGATCGACGACGTCTTCGCCAAGTGCGCCGGGGAGGGCCGGGCGGCCTTCATCCCCTTCCTCATGGCCGGCGATCCGGACTTGGAGGCCACCGCCTCGTTCCTGGACGCCCTGGCCGCGGGAGGGGCCGACGTCATCGAGCTGGGGGTGCCGTTCAGCGACCCCATCGCCGACGGACCGACAAACCAGCGGGCCACCGTGCGGGCGCTCGCCGCCGGCACGAAGCTCTCGAACATCCTCGAGCTGGTGGCCCGGCACCGGGACCGGCTGGGCGTTCCGATCGTTCTCTTCACCTACTTCAACCCGGTTCATGCCCGCGGCATCGAGCACTTCGCCGAGCAGGCCGCCTCATCCGGGGTGGACGGCGTGCTCTGCGTGGACGTGCCCCCCGAGGAGGGGGAGCGCGAGCTGGTGCCCTGCCTGCGCGAGCATGGGGTGGACTCTATCTTCCTGCTGGCGCCCACGAGCACCCGCGACCGGGTGGCCCGGGTGGCCCGCATCTCGACCGGCTTCGTCTACTACGTCTCCCGCACCGGCGTCACCGGGGAGCGCACCGCCCTGCCGTCCGACCTGGTGCGGGACGTCAAGCGCCTGCGCAAGAAGCTCGACCAGCCGCTCGCCGTGGGCTTCGGCATCTCCTCGCCGGCCCAGGTGGCGGCGGTCGGCGAGGTGGCGGACGGCGTGGTCGTGGGCAGCGCTCTCGTGCGGCTGGTCGAGGAGAACCTCTCGATCGGGCGCGCCGGCCTGGCCACGCTGCTGGAGAACCGGGTGCACGAGCTGTCCGCCCCGCTTCACCGAGGCACGGAGAGGAAGCGGGCATGATGGAGCAAAAGACCGTGCGTCAAGTAGCTGCGACGGTCCACGGCCGCTATCTCCTGGAAGCTCCGGCGGAGGCGGAGGGCGCCCCGCTCCTGGTGGGCTTCCACGGCTACGGCGAGAATGCCGAGCGCCACCTGGAAGAGCTGCGCCGCATCCCCGGAGCTGGGCGTTGCGTGCTCTGCGCGGTGCAGGCGCTCCACCCGTTCTACAACCGGACCGGCGAGGTGATCGCCTGCTGGATGACCCGGCTTGACCGTGAGCAGGCGATCCTCGACAACGTGCGCTACGTGGCGAGCGTGGTGGCCAGCGTCAGGCAGGAGCTCCCTGTCTCGGAGCGGCTCGTCTATCTCGGGTTCTCCCAGGGCGCGGCGATGGCCTACCGTGCCGCGGCCGGGGCGGGCCACCCCTGCCAGGGGCTGATCGTGCTGGGGGGCGACGTGCCGCCGGAGTTGGAGCAGCAGGACCTCTCCCAGTTCCCGCCGGTGCTCCTGGGGCGCGGCACCAGCGAGGAGTGGTACGACGCGGCCAAGATGGAGCACGACGTCGAGCTGCTCCGGGCGAAGGGGGTGGACGTGCGGCCGGTGATCTTCGAGGGCGGTCACGAGTGGACGGACGAGTTCCGGGCGAGGGCGGGGGAGTTCCTGCGCGAAGTCACCATGCTCGCCTCCTGACCCTAGCTACAAAAAGAAAAAGGGCGCCCGACCAGCGGACGCCCCTTCCTATATCTCGATTGAGTCTGAGCTTACTGAGCCGACGGGGTGGACATGTCGGTGCCCATCGGCTCCGTTGTCATGTCGGTGGTCATACCGGTGTCCATGGGCTCCGTGGTCATACCGGTATCCATGGGCTCCGTGGTATCCGTGGTGGCGTCGGTCATCGGGGTTTCACCACCCTCCATGCCGTCATCCTTCTTACAACCCACCATCGGAACCAGCAACATCGCCAGCAGGCACAGGATCGACAGGTGTACGAACAGCTTCTTCATGTTTGTGTTTCTCCCTTTGAAATGGAACTGGATTTAAGACTACCAGGGCGACTTTACGTCTTGTCACCCACCTTGACCAGGTTGATGACTCGCCTGACGCCTTCCGTCTCGCGAGCCAGTTGCTCAGCCTTGTCGCGCGCCTCTGCCTTCTCCACGCGCCCCTGGAGGGTCACCACGCCTTCGTTGGTGTCCACGTCGATGTTGAACGGGTTGATGTCCCCGTCCGTCGCCAGCTTCGCCTTCACCGAAGCCGTAATCGCAGCATCGTCGACCTTGGTTCCAGCCGTGTTGGTCGAGCTGCAAGCACCCAGAACCAACACAATCGCCAGCGTGAAGCAGACGAGCGAGGCCCGAAGCGTCATTTTGTTCATGTTCATCCTCCTCCTCGGTTAGACCTATGTTCTTTGTCCGTTGTCGGTGGTCTGTGGCTCAGACTCTCCCGTACATGCCAGATCTGCTCTAAAGCAGAATTTGTGCCACAGCCCTCCTCCCAGGTCCTACCAAGTCGTCGGACGACGCGGGAGTATACATCCTCCCCGCGTGCCTCTCAAGAGGGGTTCTTTTTGGCCGTTTGTATCGCATTCGCGGGAGCCGCGAAGGCCTAATCCGCCAAGCGGTACTGGTTCAGCCGGTTGTAGAGGGTCTTCAGGCTGACGCCGAGGATGTCGGCCGTCTTCCTCTTGTTCCCTCCATACGCCTCCAGCGTCGCCATGATGAGCCGCTTCTCGACGTCCTCGATCGAGGAGCCGACCTGGAAGTGGAGGCTCCGCTGGAACCCGGAGTCTCCTCCCACCTCGCGGGGCAGGCTGCGCGGGGTGATCTCCTGGTCGGCCATGATGAAGGCGCGGTGCACCACGTTCTTGAGCTCGCGCACGTTGCCCGGCCAGGAGTGGCCGCGCAGCCGCTCCATCGAATCCTCGGTGAACCGCTTCGAGGACGCCTGCCGCTCGTTGAGCTGGCCGAGGAAGTGGTCGGCGAGGAGCTCCACGTCTTCGTTGCGCTCGCGCAGCGGCGGCATGTGGATCGGGAACACCTGCAACCGGTAGAGCAGGTCCTCGCGCAGCTTGCCGTCCGAGACCGCCTTGTGCGGGTCGCGGTTGGTGGCGGCGATGACCCGCACGTCCACCTCGACCGGCTGGTCGCCGCCGATCCGGTTCAGCTGGCCGGTCTCGAGCACGCGCAGGAGCTTGACCTGCAGCTCGATCGGCATCTCCGTGATTTCGTCGAGGAACAGGGTGCCCATGTGGGCGCGCTCGAAGTAGCCCTTGTGCCGGCGCGCCGCGCCGGTGAAGCTCCCGCGTTCGTGGCCGAACAGCTCGCTCTCGATCAGGGTCGGCGAGATGGCGCCGCAGTTGAGCGGCATGAACGGCGCCTTGGAGCGCTTGGAGATGATGTGCAGCGTCTGGGCGGCCAGGTCCTTGCCGGTGCCGCTCTCGCCGATGAAGAACACCGAGGCGTCGGTCGGCGCCACCCGGGTGATCATCTCGTAGACCGCCTGCATGGGCCCTGACGCGCCCAGCAGCAATCCCAGCCGGTCGCTCTCCTGGGTCTGCTCCTGCTGCGTCCCCACGGACGGGACGGGCTGGATGCTCGCCACGTTGGCGAGGATGCTCTTCAGGCGCCCGATGTCCAGCGGCTTGGTCAGGTAGTCGCTGGCCCCCAGGCGCAGCGCCTGCACCGCGCTCTCCACGTCGGCGTGCCCGGTCATCAGCACCACCTCGGTGGAGGAGCCGATCTCCAGATCCTTGAGCAGCTCGATACCGCTGCCGTCGGGCAGATAGAGATCGATCAGCGCCACGTCGGGCGTCCGGTGACTGACCTGCGCCCTCGCGTCGCGCAGCGTGCAGGCCGTGTTCGTGGTAAACCCCTGGCCTTCAATGAGCTCGGCGAGCGCAGAGAGGAAGTTCGGATCGTCGTCGACCGCTAGAGCATGTGGCATTTCGTCTATCCCTTGTTCCCGGTAGCGGTCAATTCTATCTCATATGACTGAGGAGCATCGCCTGGGCGCACTTCTCCCCCTTGCGAGGCCAGGATTCCGCGCGCCACATGGAGCTGGGCGAGCGCTCCGGCCGGGGAAAACCGGATGCCGAATCCGGCACTTCCAGGGGCCGAGGAGCCGGGCGGTGTCCCGGCCACCCGCATCCAGGCCCGGTCTCCGCGACGCTCCAGCCGAAGCTCCAGCACTCCCTCCTTCGGCACGTCCGTGAGGGCGGCGAGGCTCAGGTGCAGCAGGGTCTGGCGGAGCAGGTAGCGGTTCACCTCGACCGGGACCGGCGACTCGGGAAGCTGGAGCCGCACCTGCACCTGCTGCTTGCGCGCCGGGCCGGTGAGCAGCACGGACAGCTCTTCCATCAGCTCGCGCAGGTCCAGGTTCTCGGTGCGGTCGCCCCGGGGGGAGATGTGGGCGATGAAGATCTCCATCTCCTTGTGCAGCCGGTTGAGCTCCTCCTTGAGCACGTTCACGTAGCGCAGCTGGCGCTCGCGCCCGCCCGGCTCGGCCCCCTTGCCGGAGGCGATCGTCTCCTTGAGGATCTCGATGTTGAAGACCATGGCGTTGATCGGCGCCCGCAGGTCGTGGGCGACCGCCGGCGTGATGTTCGTCAGGGAACGCATCAGTGCGCTCAGGCGAAGGTCCGACTCCAGGGCCTCGACGGCCCCGGCGTCCTGGACCAGCAGCACGCCGCCGTCCCCGCGCAGGTCGAAGAGCCTGCGGGCCGCCCCGTCCCCGGGGAGGTCGAGGACCGTCTGCTGATCTCCTCCGCCCCAGAGGCCCTGGGCTTCCAGTCGGGGGCGGAGCTCGCTCCACGCGCGTTCCAGGTCGGCCCGGTCCGGACAGCCGAGCAGCTCCATCGCCCGCTGGTCGGCAAAGGTAATGCCTCCGCCCGCGCGCAGGACGAGGACGCCGGGTGTCAGGGCTCCGGCCAGGCCGCCGGTCTCGGCGCGCCGTTCGTTTTGTATCGCATTCATCATTCGTTCTCCGCTCTCGACGACTTTATATGGGCTCGCTGGCGAGGGCGCAAGCCTCGACGGCGCCTCCGGCAGGGAAGATGGGTTGGAAATCGTGGTCACCGCGGGGTCCGCTCCAGGCGAAGGGTCCGCTCCGGACCCTCGTCGAGCGCCCTGGCAAGGAAGGACTCGGCCCACCAGAAGATATCGTGCCGGCGGACCTCTTCGCGCAGGCTCCGCATCCGCCGGCCGCGGTCGCTCTCCGCCATGCGCAGCGCCTTGTGCAGGGTGCGGGCGGTGGCGGTGGCATTGTGCGGGTTGACCAGCAGCGCGCCCTGGCCGAGCTGGACGGCGGCGCCCGCGAATTCGGAGAGCACGAGCGTCCCCTGCTCGTCGACGCGCGCCGCGCAGTACTCCTTGGCCACCAGGTTCATCCCCTCGCGCAGCGGCGTGATCAGGGCCACGTCCGCGGCGCGGTAGTGGGCCAGCAGCTCGTCCGGCGTCAGCGTGCGCTGCAGGAAGTGAACGGGGATCCATCCCGGGCGGCTGAAGCGGCCGTTGATCTCGCCCACCTGGCGCGCGATCTCGCACCCCAGCTCCCGGTGCCGCGGCAGGTCCTCGCGGCTCGGCACCACCACCTGGATCAGCGACACCCGGTCGTGGAGCTCGGGACGGCGCGCGAGCAGCTCCGCGAATGCCCGGAGCTTCTCGGAGATCCCCTTGGAGCGGTCCAGGCGGTCGATCCCCAGAATCAGGCTGCGCCCGCCGTGCAGCTCGCGCAGGCGCGCCGCGGCCGAGCCGATTTCGGGCGAGCCGGCCCGCTCCGCCACGCTGTGGAAGTCGACGCCGATCGGGAAGGCGTTCGCCCTGATGTCCTGGCTCACGCCGAGGGCGTGAGCGCAGTCCAGGAAGTTCTGCAGGTCGCGCGGGGTCTGGAACCCGAGCTGGTCGTAGGCCAGGAGCCCCCGCAGCAGCCGCTCCCGCCAGGGGAGCTTGAGGAACAGGTCCGGCCCCGGGAAGGGGAGGTGGAGGAAGAAGGCGGTGCGGCAGGGGACGCGCAGGGTGCGCAGCTCGGCCGCGACGTTCATCAGTAGATGGTTGTGCACCCAGAGGAGGTCGGATGCCGACATAGCCTTGGCCGCGGCGCGCGCGAACTTCCGGTTCACCCGCCGGTAGGCCTGCCAGGCCGCGGGATCGAACCGGCATTCCATCGGCTGCTCATGGAACAGGGGCCAGATGATCTCCCCTCCGAAGCCGTCGTAGGCTCCGCGCACGTCCCGGGCCCTCAGCGAGACGGGCCGCATCGACGAGCCTCCGGCCTGGATGGCGCCGGCCACGACCCGCGGGTCCGGGGCCTCGTCCTCGGCCACGCCCGGCCAGCCGATCCAGACGCCGCGGCGCTCCCGGAGCACGGGATTGAGCGCCGCGACCAGCGAGCCATGCACCCGGTCGGCCCGCCAGCCTTCGCCCCCCTCGCGCGTGAGTTGGATCGGCAGCCGGTCGGACATGACCAGCACCCGGCGCTGCGGGGACGGCGCCGGAGGCAGCTCGGGCAGTCTCTGCGCGGGAGCGTTGTAGGTGGATGCCTTGTTCATGAGAACGGTTCTTCGGGCCTCTTCCCCATGTGCAGGGTGCATGCCACTCCCATGCCCGTGTCCTGGGCACGCGGGATGCAAAGCGTACGGAGCGGAGGGCGGGAATACCGGCCTGTACTTCTTACACCTCGATCAACTCACAAAGGCAAGGATGACCATGCCAGCAGCAGCCCTCGAAGAAACCATCGACAGCGGCCTCACCATCGCCGTCTACGTGGACCCGGAGGAGAGCGCCAAGGCCGCCGGCCTGCGCTACGTCTCGGACGACATGCCGGGCATCCGGCGCCGCAAGCGGGGCAAGGGGTTCACCTTTCTCGACACCAAGGGGAACACGGTGAGCGACGCCCGGACGCTGGAGCGCATCCGCAAGCTGGCGATCCCGCCGGCCTGGACCGACGTCTGGATCTGCCCCGCCGCCAACGGCCATCTGCAGGCGACCGGCCGGGACGCCCGCGGCCGCAAGCAGTACCGGTATCACGCGGATTGGCGGAACGTCCGCGACGAGACCAAGTTCGGCCGGATGATCGCCTTCGGCGACGCTCTGCCGAAAATCCGCGAGCGCATGGAACGGGACCTGTCTCTGCGCGGGTTGCCGCGCGAGAAGGTGGTGGCCACGGTCGTGCGCCTTCTGGAGTCCACCCTGATCCGCGTCGGCAACCGGGAGTACGCCCGCCAGAACGGCTCGTTCGGCCTCACTACCCTCCGCGACGGCCACGTGGATATCGACGGCTCCAAGCTGCGTTTCGAGTTCCGTGGCAAGAGCGGCAAGGACCACTCGGTCGAGTTTCAGGACCGGCGGGTGGCGCGCATCGTCAAGCAGTGCCGCGACCTGCCCGGCCAGACACTCTTCCAGTACCTCGACGAAGCCGGCGAGCGCCAGAAGATCACTTCGGAGGACGTCAACTCCTGGCTCAAGGAGACCACCGGCGAGGACTTCACGGCCAAGGACTTCCGTACCTGGGGAGGCACGGTGCTGGCCCTCTCCGCCCTGCTGGAGGTGGGGATGTGTGAGTCGGAGAAGGAGGCCAGCAAGGCCGTGGTCGAGACGGTCAAGCGGGTGTCCCAGGACCTCGGCAACCGCCCGGCCATCTGCCGCAAGTACTACATCCATCCCGTGGTGATCGATACCTTCGTGGAGGGGAAGCTGGAGGAGGCCCTGGAGGAGGTCGTCGAGGACTCGCCCGTGGATGAAAGCAACGGCTTGCGGAAGCTGGAGGCCCAGGTGCTCGGGTTGTTGCGGGGGAAGGCGAATGGCGGGGTGGGCGGGGAGAAGGTGAACTGAACCCGCCTGGGGTTGAAACCCCAGGCTAGAAAAGTACAGCCCCTCCCCGGGGCTGGAGGCGCAGCAGGCTGCGCCTCGTCACAAATGTTGATGGGAAGCTCGCGCCGGGAGGGCGCGATACTCTTCTAGCCTGGGGTTTCAACCCCAGGCTACGCCCGGGCTGGCTTATTTACCGTTTACCGCGTCGCGCCCGCCTTGCCATTCAAAATGCTGTTCAGCCGCGTCTCGGGCGACGCCCAGTCGCCGCGGCTGATCCGGCCCACTTCCTTGCCGTCCACGAAGACGATTCCCGTGGGCACGCCATCAACCCTGTACTTCTGCGCCTCGGGGTCGCTCGAGAAGCGCTGCGGCAGGCCGTAGTACTCGAACTGGATCGGGGCGCCCTTGAGCTCCTCCTCGACCCGCAGCAGGTAGGGCAGGTGCTCCTTGCAGTGCGGGCACCAGGAGCCGAAGAAGACCTTCACCTTGACCGGCTTGGTCCTCTTCTTGAGCGCCGCCAGCACCTGGGCGTTCGGCTTGTAGCCGCGGGCGCCCACCATGTACTCGGGGCTGTGGTTCTTGAGCGCCGGCGCCTTGCGGAGCCCGAGGAGCGGCGGGTTCGGGCCGAGGGTGCCCTTGCGGCCCTCCGAGGTGAAGACCACCCTGTCCCCTTCGAGCTTGAACTGCCCCTGCGGCTTCAGGTCGGCATCCGCGGCCACGCCGATGGTTCCCTCTTTCTGCCGGACGACCTTGGCCGTGGGCAACGTCTCGACCGACATGGTGCGCGGGGTGAGCAGCACCGTCGAGGGGAGCGCCGGGGAGAGGACCAGGTAGGCCGGCAGCGAGTCGTTCTTGTAGATCTCGTAGACCGGCGCCGGCTTGCCGTTGACCATCAGGAGATACTCGCCCGTGCGGACGAAGTCCTTGAGCACGCCGTCGACGGCCGGCTGCGGGGCCTGCGCCAGAGCGGGCAGGGCCAGAGCAAGTAGCAATCCCGGAACGATTAGATGCCTCATCGCAAAACCTCTCGAAGGTTGGGTGGTCAGCTCGCCGGGGGCAGCCCCGCGTAGGTCTCGGTCACCCGCCCGTCCTCGACCCGGAACGACCGGGGAAGACGGCGGTAGAGGGGGCGCAGCAGCGGCTCCGGGGTCTCGACGACCTGGAACGCCGGCCCGAAGCGCCAGAAGAACGCCCGGTGCTGCTCGGAGGGGGAGGCGCTCAGCAACCACACGTCTCCACCCTCGTCCTTGATCTTGTTGAGCCCGGCCACCGCCTTGCCGAGCGCCGGGTCATCGAGGTCGGCCATCACGACGAGGTGGCTGCCCTGCTTCAGCTCGGGCGCGACCGTGTCGAGGCAGACGGCGTCCTCCGCGGCCCCCGCGCAGATCTCCTCGACTTCCACGCCGGGGCTCAAGCGGGTCGCGAGATCGTCCAGGGGCAGCTCCGGAGCCTTCCAGGCGAACACCGCCACCGCGATCGTGGCCGCGGCGACGAGCGCAGTCCGGATTTTGGGGAAACCGGAAGAACGCTCCCTCCCGACGAAGGAGAGGAGCAGGGCAGGAACGAGCAGGAGTGTGTCCTGCCAGAAGGCCTGGGCGGGCGTGCGCTGCACCAGGTTACCGAAGCAGCCGCAGGATTCGGCCTCGCGCAGACCGTGTGCGCTCATCCACCAGGCGCGGCCGGTGAGAAAGACGAAGAGGGCCACCAGCACCGCCGCCGGCACCAGCACCCAGGGCTTCCGGATACCGAGCAGGAGGGCCAGACCGAGCCCGGCTTCCAGGATCAGAGCGATCAGCGCCACGGCCTGAGCGGAGAGCAGGACGTCCAATCCCTCGATCCGGATCTGCTCGGCGAAGGCGGCTGGATCGAGCGCCTTGGCCCAGACCGCGACCAGCAGCACGGCGCCCAGGAAGATCCCGGCCGCCGTGCCCAGCCAGTACAGCCGGGGACGAGCCCGCTGTGAGGGAATGGTCATGCCTGCGCCGATCGAATCCGTCATCGAATAGTTGTCCCCGCCATCATCCTAGCCGCCGCTGCAACCCGAGAACAAGGGCCGGCGGTGGAAAATTCACGCCTTGCGGCGCAGGCGCTCCCCGGTCTCCTCCGGCCATTTGAGATGGCGGCGCAGCTCCTCGGCCGTGGGGCTCTCGACATGGTCGAGGAATGGTTCCAGGGGACCGGAGTAGAGGACCTCGCCGCCGTGGACTCCGCCGCCGGGACCCATGTCCACGATCCAGTCGGCGCGGGAGATGAGGTCCGGGCTGTGCTCGACCACCACCACCCCGTCGCCGCGCTGCACCAGCCGCCGCAGCGTGTGGTAGAGCAGGTCGATGTCGGCCAGGTGGAGCCCGGTGGTCGGCTCGTCGAAGAGGAAGAGGCGCTTGCCATCAGCGGCCGGTCTGTCCAGGAAGCTCGCGAGCTTGAGCCGCTGGGCTTCGCCACCCGAAAGGGTCGAGGTCGACTGCCCCAGGTGCAGATAGCCGAGGCCGACCTCGCTGAGCATGCGCAGCCGCTTGCAGAGCCGCTTCTGGTCCGCGAAGAACTCCAGGGCCGACTCGACCGTCAGCTCCAGCGCCTCCGAGATATTGCGGCCGCGGTAGCGCACGGCCAGCACCTCGGGCCGGAAGCGGTGCCCCTGGCAGGTCTCGCAGACCACGGTCACCGGCGCCATGAACTGCATGTCCACCTCGGTCACTCCGGTCCCCTCGCAGGTCGGGCAGCGCCCGCGCTCCACGTTGAACGAAAAATGGGCCGGGGTGATCCCCCGCACCCGGGCGTCCGAGGTGCCGGCGAAGAGCTTGCGGATCTCGTCGTAAGCCTTGATGTAGGTGATCGGGTTGGAGCGCGTGGAGCGGCCCAGCGGACGCTGGTCCACCAGGGTCACGTCCTCCAGCGTTTCGAGGCCGGTCAGCGAGCCGACCTCGCCGGGATCCACGTCCACCACGCCGCGCGCCCGCTGATAGGTGCCGTAGAGCACGTTCTCGATCAGGGTCGACTTGCCCGAGCCCGAGACGCCGGTCACCGCGACCATGGCGCCCAGCGGCAGGTCGACGTCCACGTTCTTGAGGTTGTGCGCCTTGGCGCCGCGGATCGACACGCGTGGCAGGTTGGAGATCTCCTCGGCGAGGGTCTCCCAGCCCTGCTCGCGGCGGAAGCGGGCCACATGCCGCCGCGCCGGGGTTGAGGGCCGCTCCCGCAAATAGCGGCCGGTGAGGGATTCCTCGCACGCCAGGATCACGGAGAGCGGCCCTTCGGCCACGACCCGGCCCCCGTGCTCGCCGGCCGCGGGGCCGAGGTCGATCACGTGGTCGGCCCCCTTGATGAGCGTGCGGTCGTGCTCCACGACGAGGACGGTGTTGCCCCGCCGGGCGAGGTCCCGGAGCAGCTCGAGCAGCCGCTCGCTGTCCTGAGGATGCAGCCCGATGGTCGGCTCGTCGAGCACGTACAGCGTGCTGGTCAGGCCGGAGCCGAGGGCCGCCGCGAGGTGGATGCGCTGGGTTTCTCCTCCGGACAGGGTGCGCGCCTGCCGGTCGAGCGTCAGGTAGTCGAGCCCCACTCGGTGGAGGACCTCGATGCGCTCGGCAATCTCGTCGAGCAGGTGGCCGGCCACCTCGCGCTGGCGCGGCGTCCAGCGCCGCTCCCGCAGCCAGGAGCGGAGCTGCTCGATGCTCATGGCCATCAGGTCCGGGAGGTTCTTCCCCTCCAGGCGCACGGCCACGGCCTCGGGCCTCAGACGGGCGCCGCCGCAGTCCGGGCAGGGGTTGTACGAGCGGTAACGGGCGAGCAGCACGCGCACATGGACTTTGTAGGTGCGCGCCTCCAGCCACTCGAAGAACTCCTCCAGGTTGGTGTGCTTCCCCTGGCCCGACCAGACCCACTCGCGCTCTTCCTCGGTCAGGTCGCCCCAGGGGCGGTCGAGCGGGATACCGCGCTTGCGCGCCGCCTTGAGCAGCTCGTCGTAAAGCTCTTCGTAGGCCGGCGTGTTCCAGGGCGCGATGGGCCGGTCGGACAGGCTCCTCTTCGGATCGGGGATCACGCGCGCCCGGTCGACGCCGATCACCCGGCCGAAGCCCTGGCAGGTCGGGCAGGCGCCAAGCGGGGAGTTGAAGGAGAACAGGGCCGGGGTCGGCCGCCGCACCACCTCGCCGCAGACCGAACAGGAAAGCTCCTTGCTGTACAACCGCACACCAGCGCTTCCCCGGGCCTCCACCTTTCCCCCGCCTCCGTTGGCCATCTGGAATCCCTGCTCGACCGTGTCGAGGATGCGCGCCATCGCATCCTCCCGGGCCGGAAAGCGTCCCAGGACGAGAGGCAGCGGATCCAGCTTCGGGGGCCAGCGCTCGCCGGGTTCCATGCGAACCACCTCGTCTCCCTGGAGCCGGCGCTGAAAGCCCTGGCGGATCAGCTCGCCGAGGGCGTCCTCCGCTCCCTTCTTGGGCCGCGGGAGGCGGACCAAGATGGTGAACGGGTCGCCCGCAACCCCCTCGGCAAGCTCCCTTGCGGCTTCTTCAGGAGTGTAGGAGCGCACCGGGCCGTGGCCGTTGGGGCACCCGACCTCGCCCAGGTGGGTGAAGAGGAGGCGCAGGACGTCCATGGCCTCGGTGATCGTGCCCACGGTCGAGCGGGCGTTGCGCACCGCGTTCTTGGCTTCGAGGGCGACAGCCGGGAGGATGTTGTCGATCGAATCCACCGGCGGGCGCTCCATCTGATCGAGGAACTGGCGGGCGTAGGTGGACATGGACTCCACGAAGCGGCGCTGCCCCTCGGCGAAGATGGTATCGAAGGCGAGCGAGGACTTGCCGGCGCCGGACGGGCCGGTGACCACGGTGACCGCCCGGTGCGGCACATGGCAGTCGATCCCCTTGAGATTGTGCGTGCGCGCCCGCTTGACGATGATGGAAGGCGTGTTGGACATCACGGTAAGGGTTACTACGGTTCCGAGCGCGCCTGACCGGGCAGGCCGGAGCCAGCCATCATACCCCGGAATTGATCCCGTCCTCCCTCTCCCCCGAGCGACCCAGAGCTCTCCCCGAGCGACTCGGGGCTCTCCCCGAGCGACTCAGAGCTGTCCCCGAGCGACTAAATCCTTTCCCCGAGTCACTCGGGGCTGTCCCCGAGTCACTGAATCTTTTCCCCGAGTCGCTCGGGGCTGTCCCCGAGTCGCTCGGGGCTGTCCCCGAGTCACTAAATCTTTTCCCCGAGTCGCTCGGGGCTGTCCCCGAGTCACTAAATCTTTTCCCCGAGTCACTCGGGGCTGTCCCCGAGAGACTTGGGGATGCCCCTGAGCGACTCGGGCAGACATCTGAGAGGGTATCTGAGAAGTGGCGATTCTGTAGGAATGCCCCCCAATGTAGAGACGCCCCGTGGGGCGTCTCTGGGGCGGCGACATCGTCTCTGCCCTTCCAGACGCCCCGCGGGCGCGTCGTGGCAAGCGGAACTGTTCTGCCCGCCTCGGAGACGCCCCACGGGGCGTCTCTACATTGGGGGGAACCTTTCCAGACACCCTCTGAGAAGGGGAGGGGCCTACGGCGGCCGGTTGCCTTCCTGCTTCTTCTCGTCCTTGTCGGCGCCGAAGACCTTCTTGAGCCAGCGGCGGAGGGGGTTGCGCTTCTTCTCGGTGCCCGCCTCGCGGGTCACTGCCCCGGCGGCATCCCTGGCCGCCTCCGCCACGGCCTCTGTCATCTCCGCCTCGCCCTCGCCGGCGGCTTCCGCCACCTCTCCCATGTCCCAATAGCTGCTGTGGCGGTTGCAGATCTCGGTCGGCGCCTCGCCCTCGCGGAAGACCTCGGTCATGGGCGTGGGACAGTACTCGGTCGCGAGCAGGCCCGTGCCCGGATCGATCAACGCGCTGGTCAGGCCCGGCGGCTGGGGGAAGGTGGCGAAGCCGCTGCGCGGCGCCACCTTGGCGATGAAGCGGACCCAGATGGGCAGCGCGGCACGGGCGCCCGACAACCGGGTCGAGGCGTTGTCGTCGTAGCCCACCCAGACCACGGTCGCCCGCTCCGGCGAGTAGCCGCCGAACCAGCTGTCCCGGCGCTTGTTCGTGGTGCCGGTCTTGCCGGCCAGGTCGCCGCGCAGACCCGAAGCCGCGCCGCGGGCCGTGCCGCGCACGAACACCCCCTGGAGGAGCGAGGTCACGATGTAGGCCGACGGCGCCGAGAGCACCCGCTTCGGCTCTCCCAGGGGGGCGCCTTCCACCGGCTTGCCGTAGCGGTCGAGCACGGCGATGAGCCCGTGCAACGGCGGCCGGACGCCGCCCGCCGCCAGGGTCGCGTAGACCGTGGCCAGCTCCACCGGCGTGACCTCGGCCGCGCCCAGGGCCACCGAGGGGAACGGCTCCATGGCCGAGGAGATGCCCATGTCGTGCGCGAGGTCGATGATCCGCGGCATGCCCACCTCCAGGGCGAGCCGCGCGGTGGCGGGGTTGTAGCTCTTCTCGAGAGCGCTCCGCACCGTGACCCGGCCGTGGAAGCTGCCGTCGTCGTTCTTCGGGCTCCAGGTCATGGTGGCGAGCCGCACGGTGAGCGGCTCGTCCTCCAGGAAAGAGGCGGGCGTGACCGTCCTGGTCTCGAAGGCGGCGGCGTAGACGATTGGCTTGAAGGCGCTGCCGGCCTGGCGCAGCGCCTGGCCGGCGCGGTCGAACTGGCTGCCGCCGTAGCTGCGCCCGCCGATGTAGGCCAGGATGCCGCCGGTCTCGGGATCGAGCGACACCAGGGCGGACTGCAGCGGACCAGTGCCCTTGTGCCCCTTCTGGTAGCCCTTCTCCACGGCCTTGAGCCCCTCCTCGACAGCCTCCTGGGCCGCCTGCTGGTTGCGCCAGTCCAGCGTGGAGAAGAAGACATAACCGCCGTTCGCGAGGTCCTCGACGCCGAAGCGGCGCTGAGCTTCCGCGGCCACGGCGTCGGCAAAGTAGGGAGCCCGGCGGCGGACTACGGGCTCGGGAGCCACGTTCAGGGGGGAGGCAAGCGCCCGCTCCACGCGCTCGGGCTCGGCGAGCCGCAGCTTCAGCATGCGTTGCAGGACCCAGTCGCGGCGCTCCTTCGCCTTCTCCGGGTGGGCCAGCGGCGAGTAGGACGCCGGGGCGCGGATCGAGCCGGCCAGGGTGGCGGCCTCGGCGAGGTCGAGCTGGTTCGTGTCCTTGCCGAAGTAGGCGCGGGAGGCGGCGCCCATGCCCATCAGCGAGACGCCGCCGCTGCCGCCGAGGTAGATCTCGTTGAGGTAGGCCTCCAGGATCTCTTCCTTCTCATAGCGCAGCTCGAGAAGGACGGCGAGGATCAGCTCCTGCCCCTTGCGCCCCCAGGTGCGCTCGTGGGTCAGGTAGAGGTTCTTAACGAGCTGCTGGGTGAGAGTGCTGCCGCCCTGGCGGATCTGGCCGCCCCGGAAGTTGACCCAGACCGCCCGCGCGATGCCGCTGAAAGAGAAGCCCGAGTGGTCGAAGAAGTTGTCATCCTCGGCCGCGACCACGGCATTGATCAGGTCCTTGGAGACCTGGTCCACCCGGATCGGCCGGCGCTCGTACTGCTCGGGCCCGTAGTACGAGGCCAGAAGCGGCGGCTCGAGGATGACCGAATCGACTTTTCCGCTGTCCTGGCGCAGGCCGGCGATGCGGCTGCCGCGGTAGGTGATCTCGACCAGCCCGCCCCCCTCGCTGCCGTCCGGCCGCGGGAAGCTCCGCAGATGGACGGCGAGGCCGCGTCCGACCTTGCGGTACCGGCCGGCGGGGAGAGGATTGGTGTCCGTGTCCTCCCGATACCCCTCGGCCCGCAGATCGGAGATCAGCAGGCTCACCGGATAGCTCCGGCCAGGGGCGATCCGCGTCGCCTTGGCATAAAGCCGGGACGGCTGGCGGAACGTCAGGTCGTCGAACTGGCTCGTGAGCTGCCAGAACGGCCGGATGACGAAGGCGCCGACGGCCAAAAGGACCAGCGCGGCGATGGCCCATTTCAGCCGGGGCCGCCGCCGTCGAGCGGGCGGCGGAGGTATGTTCCGAGTGCGGACTGACTGCATTCCGGTAGGTCGGGGGTGCAAGATGCGATCCATCCGTTTGGATCAGCGATCACGGTCTTCCCGAAGGAGCTCCGTGCTGCTCGGTGCTCCCAAATCCGCTCCAGCGGTTCAGCCCCGCCCGGGCGGGGCTGGCAAGCACCATGGCCAGGCAAGCCACGGCAAGCATGTGGAAGAGCGTCGGGCGGCGCATGGTTATCCTCCAGGGACAGAGATTGGCTACGATGCTATCATCCCCGGCTCTATGATCGCGGTTTCAGACCTTGGCAAGTCCTTCGGGCAGCAGACTCTCTTCGAGGGAGTGTCGCTGCAATTCAACCCTGGCAACAAATATGGCCTCGTGGGGGCCAACGGCTCAGGCAAGTCCACGTTCCTGCGCATGCTGACCGGCGACGAGCTGACCAGCGAGGGCACGATCAACATGCCCAAGCGCCTCAAGCTGGGCGTGCTCAAGCAGGACCACTTCCGCTACGAGCACATGCCCATCCTCGAGGTCGCCATGATGGGCAACCACGAGGTCTGGGAGGCGATGATGGAGAAGGAGCGCCTCCTCGAAAACTCCGACACGGAGTTTGACGCCGAGCGCTATGCCGACGTCGAGGACCTCATCCTGCGCCACGACGGCTACACCCTCGAATCGCGGGCCGGCGAGATCCTGGAAGGCCTCGGCATTCCGACCGAGGTGCACCGCAATCCCCTGTCGACGCTCTCGGGCGGCTTCAAGCTGCGCGTGCTCCTCGCCCAGGTGCTGGCGGCCGATCCCGACGCCCTCCTCCTCGACGAGCCCACGAACCACCTGGACATCCTCTCCATCCGCTGGCTGGAGAAGTTCCTGATGGACTACAAGGGTACCGCGGTCGTCATCTCCCACGACCATCGCTTCCTCGACAACATCTGCACCCACATCGTCGACGTGGACTACGAGACGATCATCCTCTACCCCGGCAACTACACGGCCTTCATGGAGGCCAAGGTGGGCAACCGGGACCGCAAGGAGGCGGAGATCGAGAAGCGGGAGGCGGAGATCGCCCGCCACAAGGAGTTCGTGGACCGCTTCAAGGCCAAGGCCACCAAGGCGCGCCAGGCGCAGAGCAAGATGAAGATGATGGAGAAGATCGTCATCGAGCGCCTCCCCCAGACCTCGCGCCGCTATCCGACCTTCAAGTTCAAGCAGGTCCGCCCGAGCGGCCGGCAGGCGCTGGAGATCGAGGGGATCTCCAAGTCCTACGGCGACAACCAGGTGCTCAAGGACGTCTCGCTGCGCGTCGAGCGCGGCGACCGCATCGCCATCATCGGCCCCAACGGCATCGGCAAGTCCACCCTGCTCAAGATCGCGGTGGGCGAGGTCGAGCCCGACGCGGGCCGCATCGAGTGGGGGTACGAGACCTACCCCGGCTACTTCTCCCAGGACCACAATGAAGTTCCCAAGGGGAGCAAGCAGACGGTCGAGGCTTGGCTCTGGGAAGCCGTCCCCGGCCAGCCCATCGGCTTCGTGCGCGGCAATCTCGGCATGGTGCTCTTCTCGGGCGACGACGTGAAGAAGCCGCTGGGAGGCCTCTCCGGAGGCGAGGCGGCCCGCCTGGTCTTCTGCAAGCTGTCCGTGACCAAGCCGAACGTCCTGATCCTGGACGAGCCCACGAACCACCTGGATCTCGAAGCCATCGAGGCGCTGGTCGAGGGGCTGCGCGAGTACGACGGCACTCTGATCTTCGTCTCGCACGACCGCTGGTTCGTGCAGCAGCTCGCGAACCGCATCCTGGAGATCTCGCCCAAGGGGATTCAGGACTTCCGCGGCACCTATGAGGAGTACCTGGAGCGGCTGGGCGACGACCACCTGGACGCCGACGCCGTGCTGCGCATGAAGCGCGAGCAGAAGAAGAAAGCCGCGGCGACGGCTACGGCGAAGAGCAACGGCACCGCGCCGGACGACAAGCAGCGCCAGCGTCTCCTCAAAGACCTCACCAAGCGCCGCGACGAGCTGACCGCCCAGGTGGAGCAGTCCGAGAACCGCGTCCATGCGATCAACGAGATGTTCTGCGATCCCACCTTCTTCGACCGCACCTCGCGCGACCAGGTGAAG
The DNA here is from genome assembly GCA_034667225.1 of Acidobacteriota bacterium. Classification (GTDB taxonomy): domain Bacteria; phylum Acidobacteriota; class Thermoanaerobaculia; order Multivoradales; family UBA5704; genus DATMER01. Next base: position 192,504 of record JAXDKG010000058.1, on the reverse strand, counting down.
AAGCTCGAAGGAGAGCAGAAGACCCTCTCCGAAAAGGTCGAGAAGCTCATGGGCGAGTGGGAGAAGATCGAGGAGCAGATCGCGGAGCTGGGGACGTAGAGGCCTGCGCAGTCCATCACGGACTGTGAACGCTCTTCCTCATCAAGGCACGGAAGCCCGCCTGCTGGAAGTGTTCATCCGTCGTGAGCGCAGCCTGGACCTCACGGTCCTGCATGATTACGAACGAGAGGCAATCGACGAGGCTCCACTCCTTGTCGCCGCGCTCGGAGAAAAGGTGCAGCGCCCGGCGATAGAGCTCCTCTGAAAGGGGAACGATCTCTACTGCCGGATCGGCTTCCAGCGCCCGGAGGAGGCGGATCGCCGCGTGTCGATAGCGGACCTTGGCCAAGGCATTTCCGATTCCAGCAGAACCCCGCGAGTTGTCATCAGCCGGACTCGTTCCTGCTTGATCCAGCTTGCTAGCTGGACCGCACGCTCGTAGTGCTCGTCGGCCGGGGCGGACAGGGCGATCGCGTACGCCGTATCCAGGAATATGAGGTCGGACACGCGTTCTGGGCTTAGCTGTCCCGGAGGTAGTCCTCGATCCTCTCAGACCAGTCTGGAGGACCTTCGAGGCGGAGCGATTGAGCTGTATCGAGGAAGGAGTAGGGCTCAGCGCTTGGCGCTGAGTCGGTCTCGACGGTGATGCGGACGCGCGTGTTCGGCTGGAGATCCAGCGGCTCTTCCGGCAGGAAAGCCTTGCCATCGTAGAGGGCGCCGAGCGTCTTCGTCATGCAATGAGGATAGCAGATCCCTAAAGCCGGAAACATGCGGGTAGAGGGGGCTATCCATCGGGTAGGGTAGTTTACGCGCCGGATAGAGAGGCTCTACCCGCTCCTTCCCGGGCGCCATCCAGTGGGTAGAGGGGTCTACCCGCTTCTTTCTTGCCCGATCATCTCGTTGCCGCCGCGAATCGGCTCGGCCTATGCGCTGTTATCTATGAGCGTGGCAGAATGGATGCCCCCTTATGGGGAAGGAGACCGTATTGGCCCAGGAGAGCTTCATCGACGTCGTCCGCGAGCGGGCAGGCCGCCTGGGGGAGAGGTGCGCCTTCACGTTCCTGGGGGATGGCCGCGATGGAGATACTCCTACCGAGCGGCTCACCTATGCGGAGGTCGACCAGAAGGCTCGCGCCATCGCTGCGGACCTCCAGCGGCGAGGTGCTGCGGGCGAGCGGGTGCTCCTGCTGTTCCCCCCGGGGCTCGACTTCGTCACGGCGTTTCTCGGATGCTTGTACGCGGGCGCGGTGGCCGTGCCGGCCTATCCGCCGTCTCCGGGACGGGGGACGGGACGGCTGCGCAGTCTCTTGGAGGATGCGAAGCCGCGGCTCGCGTTGACCACGCCCTCGCTGCTTCCCCGCGTGGAGCGGGAGGTGGAGGGGGCCGTCGCCCTCGAGGGTCTGGTGCCGGAAGACTGGCGCCCGCCGGCGGTCGGTCCTGACAGCCTGGCCTTCCTCCAGTACACCTCAGGCTCCACCTCGACCCCCAAGGGCGTCCGCGTCACTCACGGCAACCTGATTGCCAACGAGCGGGCCATCCAGCATGCCTTCGGCCAGTCGGAGGAGTCGGTCGTGGTCGGGTGGCTGCCGCTCTACCACGACATGGGGTTGATCGGGAACGTGCTCCAGCCGCTCTGGTGCGGGGCCACGTGCGTGCTGATGTCCCCCCTCTCCTTTCTTCAGAGGCCGCGGCGGTGGCTGGAAGCCATCGACCGCTTCCAGGGGACCACCAGCGGCGGGCCGGACTTCGCCTATTCGCTCTGCGTGCGCAAGATCCCGCCGGCCGAGCGCGAGGGGCTCGACCTGTCGAGCTGGCGCGTGGCCTTCAACGGCGCCGAGCCGGTACGGGCTGCGACTCTGGATGCCTTTGCCGAAGCGTTCGCGCCCTGCGGCTTCCGGCGCGAGGCGTTCTATCCGTGCTACGGACTGGCCGAGGCCACGCTGTTCGTCAGCGGTGGGGACCCGGATGCCGCGCCGAAGGTGGTCGGCAACTTGGTGAGCTGCGGCCGGGCATGGCCGGGGGAGCGGATCACGGTCGTGGATGCCGAGGGGCATGAGCTTCCGGCGGGCGAGGAAGGGGAGATCCAGGTATTCGGCCCGAGCGTTGCGGACGGGTATTGGGAAGGGGAGAGTTTCGGGGGTGTCCTCCGTACGGGCGACCTCGGCCGGCTCGACGAGCACGGCGAGCTGTTCGTCACCGGCCGTCTGAAGGATCTGATCGTGGTCCGCGGGCGCAACCTCTATCCCCATGACATAGAGCGAACGGCCGAAGAGAGCCATCTGGCACTGCGCTCCGGAGGCGGGGCGGCGTTTTCGGTCGAGGTGGACGGCGAGGAGCGGCTGGTCGTCGTGCATGAGGTGGAGCGCCGCCGCGAGGCCGAGGCCGGAGAGGCAGCAGAGGCCATCCGGGCCGCGGTGCTGCGAGAGCACGAGGTTTCGCCGCATGAGGTGATGCCGATCCGCGCGGGGACGCTGCCCAAGACCTCCAGCGGCAAGGTGCGGCGGGGGGCTTGCCGGGAGGAGTTTTTGGCGGGGACGCTCACCCGCCTGGGGTTGAAACCCCAGGCTAGACGGGTACAGCCCCTCCCGGGGCTGGCTACTCTCCAGGATTTCGTCCTCGACCAGACTGCCCGCCTGCTTCGGGTCGATCCGGAGAGCCTCGACCCCGAGGCGCCCTTGCCACTCGACTCGCTGCTGGCCTTGGAACTGAAAAACCGCCTGGAGAGCGGCGCCGGGGTGAGTGTCTCCCTGACCGCGCTCCTCGAAGGGATCAGCCCTCGCCGGCTGGCCGAGCAGGTGACGGTGGCGCAGCCGTTCGAGCTCCCCGCGGTCGAGGGGACCGACCATCCTCTCTCCTACAACCAGCGCTCTCTCTGGCTCGCCTGGCGGATGGCGCCCGAAAGCCCGGTTTACAACCTCGCGCTCGCCGCGCGGGTCTCAGGTGACCTCGACATCGAGGCCTTGTCGCGCTTGGCGGAGCGCCATGCGGTTCTGCGCACCACCTACCCCTTGGTGGATGGCGAGCCCGTGCAGCGGATTGGTGATGGTGCGATTGATTTTGCGGTAGTCGATTCCGGGAGCATCGAGGAGGAGGCTTGGCGCCCGTTCGACTTGGAGCGCGGGCCGGTGATGCGGGCGCGGCTTTTCTCCAACGGGGTGTTGCTGCTGGCGGTGCACCACATTGCGGCGGACTTCTGGTCGCTGGGGTTGATTCTGGAGGGGTTGGCCGCTCTGGAGGAGCGACACCCGTCTAGCCTGGGGTTTCAACCCCTAGCTTACGCCGCCTGGGCCCGCTGGCAGCGCGAAATGCTGGCCGGCCCCGAAGGCGAGCGCCTGTGGGCCGAGTGGCGCACCGCCCTCGCCGGCGCCTCCACGGTGCTCGACCTCCCAGCCGACCGCCCCCGCCCGCCAGTTCCGACCCACCGCGGCGGGTCGCACCCGTTCTCCCTTGGCCCGGAGCTGTCCGGGCAGGTGCGGTCTCTGGCCGCCTCTTCGGGGGCGACGCTCTACACAGTTCTCCTCGCGGCGTTCGAAGCCCTGCTCCATCGCCATACCGGTCGCGAGGATATGCTGGTCGGCGCTCCCGCGGCGGGCCGCACGCGGCCCGGGCTGGAGGAGGTGGCGGGGCACTTCGTGAACCTCCTTCCAGTGCGCGCCAACCTCTCCGGCGACCCGACCTTTTCGGAGCTGCTGGCCCGCACCCGGCGCTCTCTCGCAGGCGCCCTGGAGCGCCAGGACCTCCCGTTCCCCGTCCTGGTCGAGCGCCTCGATCCAGCTCGGGACCCTTCGCGCCATCCGCTGGTCCAGGTCCTTTTCGCGCTGGAGCAGCCGCACCGGCTCGAAAGGGGCGCCGCGGCAGCGCCGTTCGTGCTCGGGCGAGCCGGCGCGCCTCTCCGCATCGGCGGCCTCACCCTGGAACCCGTCGAGCTGCCGCGGCGGGCCACCCCGTTCGACCTGACGCTGCTGGCCGTGGAGACCGGCCATGCCGGCGATACCATTGATGCCGTCTTCGATTTCAGCTCGGATCTCTTTGACGAGTCGACGATCCAGCGCATGGCCGGCCGGTTCCTCACCTTGCTGCGCGGTGCCGACCCCTTGCAGCGCATCTCGGACCTGCCTGTCCTCGACGAAGCCGAGCGCGCCCAGCTCCTGAGCTGGGGCGAGGGTCCTGCCGAGACGGTGCCCGAGCGTTGCGTGCACGAGCTGTTCGAGGATTGGGCGGACCGGACCCCCGACGCTCCGGCCCTGGTCGGAGCCGACGGCTCGGTCTCCACCTACCGTGAGCTGGAGGCACGGGCGAACCGGCTCGCCCGGCTGATCCTGGCCTCCGGAGTTGGCCCGGAGACCCCCGTGGCGCTCCTCCTGGAGCGCTCGGATCTCTGGACCGGAGCCCTCGCCGTTCTCAAGGCCGGCGGCTTCTACGTTCCGGTCGATCCATCCCACCCGCAAGAGCGGATCGATCTGCTCCTCGCCCAGAGCGGCGCGCAAGTGGTGGTGACGGCCGAGCGCATGGCCGCCCTCGGTTCCTGGAGCCCCGAGCGGCCCGCCGTGGCCGTCACTCCGGACCACCTCGCCTATGCCCTGTACACCTCGGGCTCCACCGGTCAGCCCAAGGCCGTGTTGGTGCCGCACCGGCCGCTCACGAACATGGTCCATCACGCCCGGCGCGAGTTCCGGCTCGGCCCCGGCTCGCGCATGCTCCAATTGGCCGCGCCGGTCTTCGACGCGTCGGTGCTGGAGGTCTTCGGCGCCTGGACGTCGGGGGCGGCGCTCTGCCTGGCGAGCGAGGAGGCGCGGCTCTCCGGCCCGCGCCTTGCCGCGGAGATGCGCGAGCGGGAGATCACTTGGGCCTTGCTGACGCCCTCGGCCCTCCGCTTTCTGCCCGAGGAGGAGATTCCCTCTCTGGAGACCCTGATCCTGGGCGGCGAGGCCGTGCCGGCCGCGCTCGCCGCCCGCTGGTCGGGGCGCGTGCGCCTGGTCAACTGCTACGGCCCTGCCGAGGCAACGGTCTACGTCTCGTCCCACCGCTTTCGGCCGGACGACGAGGTGCCGTCGATCGGCAAGCCCATCATCAATACCCGCATCAGTGTGCTCGGCCCCTGGTCGAGAGAGCCGCTGCCGATTGGCGTCCCAGGAGAGTTGTGCGCCGGGGGCGTGCCGCCAGCCCGCGGCTATCTCGGCCGCCCGGACCTCACGGCCGAACGCTGGGTCCCGGATTTCGCGGGGGATGGACATCGCCTCTATCGCACCGGCGATCTTGTCCGCTTGTTGCCGGACGGCCTCTTGGAGTACCTGGGGAGGATCGACTCCCAGGTCAAGCTGCGCGGAGTGCGCATCGAGCCGGCGGAGATCGAAGCCGCCCTCGCTGCTCATCCACAGGTGCGCGAAGCGGTGGTAGTGGCCCGTCCGGGCGCCGCCGGGGAGCCCGTGCTGGTGGCTTATGTCGTGCTCGAAGGAGAGGTGGGCGACCTGCGCGCCTTCCTGACCGATCGTCTTCCGGCAGCCATGATCCCGTCGGCCTTCGTGCCGCTCCCCGAGCTGCCGCTGACCACGGTGGGCAAGGTGGACTTGAAAGCGCTTCCAATGCCGCCGACAGTGGCCAGCCTTGAAGCCAATACGGGCTCCCTTCCGGCTCTGCCTCGCACCGAAATGGAGAGGACCATCGCCGCGGTCTGGCGCGAGGTCCTGGGGGTGGAGAGCGTCGGCATCGACCGCAACTTCTTCGAGCTGGGCGGGCACTCGCTGCTGATGGCGCGGGCTCACGCCCGGCTGTGCGAGGTGCTCGGGCGGCCGATCCCACTGGCTGAGCTGTTCAGTAACACCACCATCAGCTCCCTGGCGGCGCGGCTGGCGGGGGAGCCGGAGCAGCGGGGGACGGAAGCCGCGCAGGACATTCACGACCGGGCCGCCTCCCGGCGGGCCGCCATGGACCGGCGGCGGGCCCGGCGGAATTGAAAGGTTTTGGGTATGACGGATTACATCGCGATCATCGGCATGAGCGGCCGATTCCCGGGCGCCGAGAACGTCGGCGCCTACTGGCGCAGCCTGCGCGAGGGCATCGAATCAATCTCCACGTTCCCCGACGAGGCGCGGCCCGGATACGTGCCCCGGGCCGGAGCGCTCGACGATATCGAGCGTTTCGACGCCCGTTTCTTCGGCTACAGCCCGCGCGAAGCCGAGCTGATGGACCCGCAGCAACGGCTCTTCCTGGAGGAGTCCTGGAAGGCTTTGGAAGACGCCGGCATCGATCCCGCCCGCCCGCCGGGCCGCATCGGCGTGTTCGCCGGCACCGGCATGTCCTTCTACCTGCTGGATCATGTCTACCCCAACCGCGAGAGGCTCGACGCCTATCAGGCCGCGGTGGCCAATGACAAGGATTTCCTCGCCACCCGGGTGGCCTACAAGCTCGACCTTCGCGGCCCCGGCCTGACCGTGCAGACCGCCTGCTCGACCTCGCTGGTCGCCGTCTGCCTTGCATGCCAGAGCCTGATGAATGGCGACTGCGATGCGGCCCTGGCAGGCGGCGTGACCCTGCGTCTGCCGCAACGCTCCGGCTATATCCACGTGGAGGAAGGCATCCTCTCTCCCGACGGCCACTGCCGCGCCTTTGACGCCGAGGCCCGCGGCACGGTGCCGGGCAGCGGCGTGGGCGTGGTGGTCCTGAAGCGGCTCTCGGATGCGCTGACGGACGGCGACGAGGTCCGCGCCGTGATCCGCGGCTGGGCGCTCAACAACGACGGCGGCGGCAAGGCCGGCTATACGGCGCCGCTCACCGAGGGCCAGGCCGGGGTGATCCAGGAAGCGCTCGCGCTGGCCGAGGTGGATCCCGCCACGGTCTCCTATGTCGAGGCGCACGGCACGGGCACGCGGCTCGGCGATCCCATCGAGGTCGCAGCCCTGCGCCGGGCCTTCGAGGGGGCCGAGAGCTGCCTGCTCGGCTCGGTCAAGACGAACATCGGCCATCTCGACTGCGCCGCGGGCGTGGCCGGCCTGATCAAGACCGTGCTCGCGCTCAAGCACCGGGAGATCCCGCCGACGCTGCATTTCAAGCAGCCCAGCCCGGAGATCGACTTCGGACCGTTCCAGGTGGTGGACCGGTTGACGGAGTGGAAGTCGGAGGGGCCGCGGCGGGCGGCAGTGAGCTCGTTCGGGATCGGGGGGACGAATGCTCATGTGGTGCTGGAAGAGGCGCCCCTCACCCCCTATCCCCCTCTCCCATCGCCCTCCCTTCCCCGGGAGAGGGGGGGACGTAGCTCAGCCGCCGTGCCGAACCTCAACGGTACGCTGGCGGAGGGTTCCCCCTCTCCCGGTCGGGCGGGTGTGCGATGGGAGAGGGGGTCAGGGGGTGAGGGGCAGCACCTGCTCGTGGTTTCCGCAAAGACTCCTTCAGCCCTGGAAGCCGTCACCGCGAACCTTGTGCGGCATCTGGAAGCCCATCCGGACCTCGACCTACGAGATGTGGCCTTCACGCTCCAGACGGGACGGCAGCCTCTGGAAGTCCGCCGGGCCGCGGTGGTCCGGAAGGACCTCTCCTCCGTCCAATGGTTGACTGTCCAGCCCGATCCCGGCTTCGTCCCCGTGGCGTTCCTGTTCCCCGGCCAGGGGGCGCAGCACGAGCGCATGGCCGCGGAGCTGTACGGACGATGGCCGGTGTTCAGGCGGGAGATGGACCGGTGTGCCGCGATCCTGGGTATGGATCTGTTTACCGGAGATGTTCGCCAGACGGAGCTGGCCCAGCCCGCGCTGTTCGCGGTCGAGTACTCGCTGGCTCGTCTGTGGATGGATTGGGGCGTCCAGCCCGAGGCTCTGCTTGGCCACTCCGTGGGTGAATTCGTGGCCGCCTGCCTGGCCGGGGTCTTCTCCCTCGAAGACGCTCTGGCGCTGGTCGCGGAGCGCGGCCGGCTGGTCCAGGCGACGCCTCCGGGATCGATGCTCTCCGTGCCTCTCGGGGAAGAGGAGCTGGCGGAGTGGCTCGACGGCGAGCTGTCCCTGGCCGCGGTGAACGGCCCGGGTCTTTGTACTGTTTCGGGCCCCTTCGACGCGATCGAGCGGCTGGAACAGAAGCTTCCGGCGAGCCGGCGCCTGCACACCTCGCACGCGTTTCACTCGGCCCTGGTGGAGCCCGCGGTGGCTCCCTTCCGCGAGCGGGTCGCCCGTGTCGAGCGCCGGCCTCCGCAGATCCCGTTCCTCTCCAACGTGACCGGGACCTGGATCACGGCCGAAGAGGCCACCGATCCCGGCTACTGGGCTCGCCACCTGCGCCAGCCCGTGCGCTTCGCTCCCGCGGTGGCGGCCCTGCTCGCCGAGCCCCGCCGGCTCCTCCTGGAGGTCGGCCCCGGCACCACCCTGACCACGCTGGTGCGGCGGGGCGGGGAAGCCCGGGACCGGATCGTCCCCTCGCTGCCGCACCTCCAGGACGCCGAGACGGACACGCAGGCGATCCTCGGCGCTGCCGGCCGTCTCTGGCTGGCGGGCGTGCCGCTGGTCGCCGCGGAGCCGGGTCGCAAGGTCGCTCTTCCTACCTACCCGTTCGAGGGAGAGCGGTATTGGATCGAACCAAGCGCGCCGAAGCCATCCACCCTGGGCAAGCGGCAGGACCCGGCGGACTGGCTTTATCTCCCTACCTGGAAGCGGACGCTTCCCGCCGGTGCCCTGGATACCGCGGCCGAGGAAGGGGATGTCTGGGTGATCTCGGACGGTCATGAGATCGCCAAGGGTCTCCGGGGCATCCTCCGGGAAGCCGTTTCTGAAGAGGACGTCGAGGCCACGGTCGCCGGTCTCTTGGAAGACAGTGCACCGAAACGCGTGGTGTTCATGGGCCATGCCCCGGGCCTCCTCTCCCTCTCCCGCGAGTTGGGGAGGCGCGTCCACACGCCTGTCCAGCTCGTGGTGGTGACCCGTGGGTTGTATGAGGTGACCGGCGGCGAGGCGACCGGAGAGCAGGGCGCCCTGGCCGGCCTCGCCAAGGTGATCCCCCAGGAGTACCCCAACCTCCGCTGCCGGCTGATCGACGTGTCCGGAGAGGCAGAAGCCCTGGCGGCCGAGTTGGAGACCGACGGCCCCCCTGTCATCGCCCTGCGGGGCCGTCACCGCTGGGAGCAGGTCTTCGAGCCTTTCCGGCTGGCGCGCAAGGAGGGGCTGCGTCCTGACGGCCACTACGTGATCACCGGCGGCCTCGGACGCTTCGGCCAAATGGTGGACGGTGCCCGTATCACGCAGCTCGACCTCAAGGATGGGATCGACGTGGCCGACCGGACGGCGGTAACTCGCGCCCTGCGTGAAGCGGTGGCCCGTCACGGCCGGATCGATGGCGTGCTGCACGCGGCGGGGGAGCCCTCGGACGATTACCGGACGCTCTCGGAACTGGGCGCCGCGGACCTCCAGCGCCATCTGCGGCCCAAGGTCGGCGGCGCGATCGCCCTGCGCGAGGCGCTGCGGGAGCTGGGCGAAGAGCCGGCTTTCTGCGTCGCCACCACCTCGCTGGCGGCGGTCCTCGGAGGCGTGAGCCTCGGCGCCTATGCCGCGGCCGATGCCGCCCTGGACGCCCTGCTCGGCGCCTGGGGTCCTCCCTGGGTGAGCGTCAACTGGGAGGTCTGGCAGGCGATTGGAGGTATGGGCATTCTCGGGCAGCAGCAGAACGAGCTGATGCTGACTCCAGAAGAGCTGGCGGACACCCTGGAGCGGGTTCTATCTCTGCGCGGCCAGCCGCGGCTCGCCGTGGCTACCGGCGACCTCAACCGCCGCCTGCAGCAGTGGACTGACGTGATGCACACCGGACCCGCGGCCGTCGCACACGCGCGGCCGGAGTCAGGCGTCCCCTACCGCGCGCCGGGCAACCCATCGGAAGCGAAGATCGCGGAAATCTGGCAGGAGCTGCTCGGGGTCGATCGCGTCGGAGTGGATGACGACTACTTCCTGCTCGGCGGCAACTCGCTCGCCGGGCTCCAGATCCTCTCGAAGATGCGCGCCGAGTTCGACGTGGAGCTGCCGCTCAAGGCCTTCTTCGAGGCGCGGACCGTGTCGGCTATGGCCGAGGAGATCGGGCGCGAGCGCGAAAAAGCCGCGTTCGAGAAGAAGCGGCTGGAGGAGATCCTGGCCGAGATCGAGGCGCTGTCGCTGGACGAGGTCAAGGCGCATCTGGCAGAGGAGGGCACATGAGCCTGGACCTGGAGAAGCGGCTGGCCTCGCTCCCGCCCGAGAAGCGGAAGCTTCTGGAACTGCGCCTGCGCAAGGAAGGGATCCCAGCCGAGCGCCGCCAGACCGGTCCGCCCCCGGTGCCGAGGCGCGATCCGGACGATCCCGGCCCATACCCGCTCAGCTTCGGCCAGCAGCGGCTCTGGTTCATCGAGCAGCTCAACCCCGGCTCTGCGGCTTACAACATCCCCTTCGCCGGACGGCTGCGCGGCAGTCTCGATCCCGGCATCCTTGAGCGCAGCCTGCGTGAGGTGGCGCGCCGGCACGAGGTGCTCCGCACCCGCTTCCTGCTCCAGGACGGCCAGCCGGTCCAGGTCGTGGACCCCGAGCCCTTCGTCCGCCTGCCGGTGATCGACCTGAGCGGCCTGTCCGCCGATATTCGCGAGGCCGAGGCAGCGCGGATCATCCTGGCGGAGCCGCAGCGTCCATTCGATCTGGAGCGCGGTCCGATCGTCCGCGTAAGTCTCGTCAAGCTGGGGACGGGCGGGGCGGCTTCCCATTACGTCGGCACCCTTCGCTCCCAGCTCCGAGCCGTCGAAGGTGGCGAGGGCGAGGAAGAGCACGCCCTCCTCGTCACCATGCCCCACCTGATCACGGACGCCTGGTCCATGGGCATCCTCTTCCGCGAGCTGCCGGCGATCTACGAGGCAATGCGACGCGGAGGGACTCCCAAGCTGCCGGAGATCCCCGTCCAGATGGCCGATTACGCGATCTGGCAGCGCGGCTGGCTTCAGGGAGAGGTGCTGGAGGAGCAGCTCAGCTTCTGGCGCGAGTACCTCGCGGGAGCGCCGCCGGTGCTGGCGCTGCCCACGGACCATCCGCGTCCGCCCTCCCAGACCTTCAAAGGCAAGCGCCTGCCCATGGCCCTGCCGCCCGAGGTGATCCGCGGCCTCAAAGCCTTCAACGAGCGCCACGGCGTCACCAGCTTCATGACCTTCCTCGCGGTGCTCGACGTGCTGCTCCAGCGCTGGAGCGGCCTGGACGACATCGTGATCGGCTCGCCCGTGGTGACCCGGCCGCAAGCCGAGACCCATGCCCTGATCGGCTTCTTCCTCAACATGGCCGTGGTGCGCACGCGGATGCACGGCGACCCGACCTTCGTGGAGCTGCTGATCCGGGTCAGGGACAGCGCGCTCGCGAGCCTCGCGCACCAGGACTTCCCCTTCGAGCGGCTCACGGAGGTCATGGAAGGAACCCGGGATCCTTCGTATCCGCCCTTGGTGCAGGTCAGCTACGTGCTGCAGAACGTCCACATCCCGCAGCCCGAGTTCAAGGACATCCGGCTCGTGGACTCCTGGCAGACCGACACCGACACCGCCCGTTTCGATCTCGGTCTCGGAGTATTCGAGGAGGAGGGGGAGGACACCATTCCCCAGGGCGGTTTCGACTACAACACCGACCTCTGGGACGAGGCCACGATCCTGCGCATGCGCGGCCACTTCCTGGCGCTTGCCGTCGGCGCCCTGACCGAGCCGTGGAGACGCATCTCGGAGCTGCCCATGCTCTCCGAAGCCGAGCGCCGCCAGCTCTTGGTCGAGTGGAGCGCCACGTCGCTGGCCCGGCCGGAGCGCTCCTTTCTGGACACCGTGCTGGGCTTCGCCCGCACTCGTCCGGACGCCCCGGCTCTGGTAGGAGAGACCGGGACGGTCACCTACGCCGAGCTGGCCCGCAGAGTGGAGGAGCTGGCCGGCCGGCTGCAGGTTGGTCCCGAGCAGGGGGTTGCCGTCTGCCTGGAGCGCTCGCCCGAGAGGGTGATCGCATTCCTGGCAGCGCTCGCCTCGGGAGGCTTCTACCTGCCGCTCGATCCCAGGCCCGCCGAGCGCCTGGAATGGCAACTCCGGGACTCCGGGGCAGGCGTGGTGGTGACGACCGGAGAGCTGGTGGAGCGGTTTGCTGGGCAGCGGCTGGTACTGATGGACGCGCTCGCTCCGGAGGAGCGACACCCGTCTAGCCTGGGGTTTCAACCCCAGGCGAACGCGGCGCCGGATGATCACCGCCTGGGGTTGAAACCCCAGGCTAGACGGGTACAGCCCCTCCCGGGGCTGGGCCTCGCCTACGTCTTCTACACCTCCGGCTCCACCGGCCGCCCCAAGGGCGTAATGATCTCCCGCGCCGCGCTGGACAACCTGCCCTTGGTGACTGGTCTGGGCCTCGGGGACGCGCCTGGCGACAGCCTCCTCCAACTCATCTCCCCCGGCTTCGACGCCTCGCTCATGGAGATCGTCGCGGCCCTCTCCACGGGCAGGGCTCTACACATCGCCCCGCCGGGCGCGCTCCTCGCCGGACCCGAGCTGGCTGCCTTCGCCGAGGAGCGCGGCGCCACCTGCGGCATCCTGACCCCCACCGCCCTGGCGAGCGTGCCGGAGGGCTCGCTGGCGAGCGTGCGCTGCCTGGTTCTCGGCGGCGAGCCTTGGCCTGCCGGTCTCGTGGAGCGCTGGGCACCCGGCCGCAGGCTCTTCAACGTCTATGGCCCCACCGAGGCCGCGGTCTGCACCACCATCGGCGAAGTTATCCCCGGCCAGCTCTCGATCGGCCGACCTGTGGCGGGAGCGCGCGTCTACGTTCTTGACCGCCGGCTCGACCTCGTGCCGGCCAGCGCGCATGGCGAGCTTTGCGTCGGCGGCGTCGTGGTGGGTCGGGGCTATCTCGGCCGGCCCGACCTGACGGCCGAGCGCTTCGTCCCCGATCCCCATTCCGGCGAGCCGGGTGCTCGTCTCTATCGCACGGGCGACCGGGTCCGCCACCTGCACGATGGCCGGCTGGACTTCCTCGGCCGCCTCGACGAGCAGATCAAGGTGCGCGGCTTCCGCGTCGAGCCCGGGGAGATCGAGGCCGTGCTCCGGGAGCATCCGTCCGTGCGCGACGCCGCGGTCGTTCTCCGCGATGGCCGGCTCCTGGCTTGCGTGGCAGGGGACAAGGAGGCCGACCTCAAATCATGGCTGCGCGGCCGACTCCCCGAAGGCATGGTCCCGGCCGGCTTCGTCTTCCTGGATGACCTTCCGCTCACGCCGACCGGCAAGCTGGACCGGCATGCGCTCTCCCGCCTGGAACCCGAGGCGCCGGTGGCCGACGAAATGCCGGCGTCGGAGAAGGAGCGGTTGCTGGCGGACATCTGGGCCAGGGCGCTCAAGCTGGAGCGCGTCGGGCTCCATGACGACTTCTTCCAGATCGGCGGCGACTCGATCCTGGCGATCCAGGTGGTGGCTCGCGCCGCGGAGGCCGGACTCTACATGGAGCCGCGGCAGCTCTTCGAGCACCCCACGCTCGCGGGTATGGCGGCAGTGGCCTCCGGCGCGCCGCGCACCGACGCCGAGCAGGGGCCGGTGTCCGGCCTGGTCCCCCTGACCCCGATCCAGCGCTGGTTCCTGGAAGAGCTGGACCCGCCTGCGCCGCACCACTGGAACCTCTCCCTGATGCTGGAAGTGGCCGAGGGCGCGGCGCTCGATCCCGCCCGGCTGGCCCGGGCGGTAGCGCGACTGGTGGAGCACCACGATCAATTGCGAGCCCGCTTCATCCGCACCGGCTCGGGCTGGCGCCAGGAGATTCCTTTGCCCGGCGGTGAGGTGCCCTGCATCCTGTTCGACCTCTCCGCCTTGCCAGATCCGGAGACGGCCATGCGAACCGCGGCGGACGCGGTCCAGGCGAGCTTCCGGCTCGATCGGGGTCCGCTCCTGCGCGCCGCGCTCTTCGACCTCGGGCCGGACCGTCCGGAGAGGCTGCTTCTCGCGGTCCACCACCTGGTTGTCGATGCCGTGTCCTGGCCGGTCCTGCTGGCCGACCTGCGAGCTGCCTACGACGGGCTCGCCCTGCCGCCCAAGACCACCTCGTTCCGGCGCTGGGCCGAGCGGCTCAGGGAGTACGCGCGGACCGCGGAGGTGCGGCGGGAGCTGGAGCACTGGAAGGAAGGAAGGGCGGGGGAGTCTTCTTCGCTCACCACGGAAGGGAACGCCGAGCGAGTCGAGACCGCGCTCGGAGCCGAGGAGACGCGCCAGCTTCTCAGCGAGGTGCCGGAGGCCTATCCGGTGAGAGTGGAGGAGGTGGTGCTGGCGGCAGTGGCCGAGACCCTCGCGGACGGGCGCGGCACGCTGGAGATCGGAGTCGAGGGGCATGGTCGCGAGGCGCTTTTCGAGGATGTGGACCTGTCGCGCACCGTGGGCTGGTTCACCTCCTCCTTCCCGCTGCGGCTGGATCTGCGTGAGGGGGATGCGCTCAAGGAGGTCAAGTCGCGGCTGCGGCGGATGCCCCGGCGCGGCGTCGGCTACGGCGTGCTCCGCTACCTCGCGGACGACGAGGCCGCCGCGCCGCTGCGCGCCCAGCCGCGGCCCGAGGCGACCTTCAACTATCTCGGCCGGGTCGACGATCCGGGCGCGGGTCCGCTGCGGCTCGCTTCCGATCCTGGAGGCGCCGCGAGCGATCCGCACAATCCGCGGCCCCATCCGTTGGAGATCGACGCCCTGGTCCTCGACGGCGAGCTGCGTCTGGTCTGGATCTACGACCGCGGGCGCTACCGCCGCGAAACGATCGAGCGGCTGGCAGCGGACACGATGGACCGCCTGCGGGCGCTGATCGCCCGCTGCCTGTCCGGGGAAACATCCGGCCACATCGCAGCGGATTTCCCGCACGCCGGCCTGGAGCAGCAGCAGCTCGAGCGGCTGCTGGGAAAGATTGAGAGACAGCCATGAAAGCCCCTGTCGAAAATATCTACCGCCTCTCTCCCATGCAGGAGGGGATGCTGTTTCATAGCCTGAGCGACCAGGAGTCGGGTCAATACGTGGAGCAGGCCGCCTGCACGGTGGCGGGCGACCTCGACCCTGCTGCATTGCGCAGGGCGTGGGAGGGGGTGCTGGAACGCCACTCGGTGCTGCGCGCCGGATTCCACTGGGAGGAGGTCGACCGGCCCGTGCAGGTGGTCTACCGGCAGGTGGAGCTCCCCTGGCGGGAAGAGGACTGGCGCGGGCTGCCGGAAGAGGCGCAGACCGCGCGCTTCGCAGCGCTGTTCGAAGCGGACCAGCGGCTCGGCTTCGAGCTCGCCCGGCCGCCGCTCATGCGCGTGACCCTGGTCCGGCTCGGCGACCGCGCCTGGCGCTTCCTCTGGAGCCATCACCACCTCCTGCTCGACGGCTGGTCTTTGGGGCGGGTCCTGCAGGAGGTCTTCGCCGGCTATTCCCTGGACGGCAATTCGGCTCTGCCGCCGGTCCGGCCGTACGTGGACTACATCGCCTGGCTGGAGAAGCAGGACCTGGCTGAGGCCGAGGCGTTCTGGCGCGAGGCTCTGGCCGGGTTCACCACCCCGACGCCGCTGCCCCTGGCCACCACCTCCTCCCGTGGCGCGCCGTCCTATGAAGACCGGGTCGAGATGCTGCCGCCCGCCGTCTCCGCGTCCGTGGCCGAGGCGGCGCGGCACGCCGAGGTCACGGTCGGCACCTTCGTCCAGGCGGCCTGGGCGATCTTCCTGGCGCGGACGACGGGGGAGGAGGACGTCGTCTTCGGCAGCGTGGTCTCGGGCCGGCCTCCCCACCTGGCGGGCTCCGAGTCCATGGTCGGCCTGTTCATTAACACCCTGCCGGTGCGGGTGCGGATCGAGGAGCGCGAGGAGCTGCGGACTTGGCTTCGCCGGCTCCAGGACCGGCTCTTGGAGCTGCGCCGCTTCGAGCACAGTCCACTCGTGCAGGTCCAGAAGTGGAGCGGCGTGCGGCACGGCGAGCCGCTCTTCCAAACTCTGGTGGCGTTCGAGAACTACCCGCGGGACCAGTCGCTCCTCCAGACTCCTGCCGGCGGTCTGGAGGTGCGCGATCTGGAGACATCCGAGCGCACCAACTACCCGCTCAACATCGCCGTCGTCCCGCACGGCGGCCTGCAGCTCCGCCTGACCTGGGACCGGCAGCGCTACGAGGCGGGCGCGGCCGAGCGCCTGCTGGCGAACATGTGCACGCTGCTCGAGGGCATGGCCTCGGGCCTGGATCGTCCACTGGAGGACCTGCCGCTCCTCGACGGGGCCGAGCGCCGGCGCCTGCTGTCCGACTGGCAGGGTCGCCGGGTGGAGGTTCCGGACGTCACGGTCGACGCGTTCCTCGAGCGCGTCGCAGCGGAGCGGCCCGACGCGGTCGCGGTCGTGGGACCGGACAGTATCGGCGGCATCGGCCTCACCTATCGCGAGCTGTTCGAGCAGGCCGGCCGTCTCGCCGGCCGCCTGCGCGAGCTGGGGGTCGGCCCCGAGGTGCCGGTCGGCCTCCTCCTGGAGCGCTCGACCGATCTCGTCGCCGCGATGATCGGCGTCTGGAAGGCCGGCGGCGCCTACGTGCCGCTCGACCCCGACTACCCGGCCGAGCGCCTGCGCTTCCTGATGGAGGACTCAGGGATTCGCGTGCTGGTGACGCGGCAGGAGCTGGCCGGAAATCTGCCGGTGCCGCAAGGCTGGCAGGTCTTGTTCGTGGAGCGGGTGGGGGCTCCCTCTCCCGCGCAGCGGGGGAGGGCAGGGGAGGGGGCCTCCCCCGCGAACCCCGCCTACTTCCTCTACACCTCCGGCTCGACCGGCCAACCCAAGGGGGTCGTGGTCAGCCATCGCGGGGTGGTCAGCCTCCTGCACGCGGAGCGCCGGATCCTGGAGCTGGACCCGCAGAGCCGGCTGTTGGAGACCGCCTCGCCGTCGTTCGACGTGTCGGTGCTGGAGATCTTCGCGACGCTCGCCGCCGGTGCCACGCTCTTCCTCCTCTCGCGCGACACGCTGGTCTCCGGGCCGGGGCTCGCGGACGAGCTGCGCCGGCTCGGCATCACCGTCATGGCCGCGGTGCCGTCGCTGGCCGCGACCCTGCCCGAGGGCGACTTTCCGGCCCTGCGGACCGTGGTGCTGGGCGGCGAGCGCGTCACCGCGGAAGCCGCGGCCCGCTGGTCGGCCGGACGCAGGTTCCTGAACGGCTACGGTCCCACCGAGGCCACCATCTTCTCCACGGTGTTCGAAGGGCCGGGAGAGCCGCCGGAAGGGCCGCCGATCGGGCGTCCGCTGGCCAACACCCGCGCCTATGTCGTGGACCGGCTCGGCCGGCCGGTGCCGATCGGAGCGCTGGGGGAGCTCTGGATCGGAGGCATCGGCGTGGCACGCGGCTATCTGGGCCGGCCCGGTCTCACGGGCGAGCGTTTCGTCCCCGACCCGTTCGGCGGGCGAGGAGAACGTCTGTACATGACTGGAGACTTGGTGCGCTGGCGGCCGGACGGCAACCTGGAGTACCTCGGACGGATCGATCAGCAGGTCAAGATCCGGGGGCACCGCGTCGAATGCGGCGAGGTCGAGGCGGCGCTCGGCCGGCATCCCGCCGTGCGCCGGACGGCTGTGATCGGGCGCGACGGGCGCTTGGTGGCGTTCGTGGTCCCCTCCGGCCCGGCGCCCGGGCCCGGCGAGCTGCGGCGCTTCCTGGCCGAGTCCCTTCCGGCCTACATGCTCCCGGCCGCCTGGGTCTTCCTCGACGCCCTGCCGCTGTCGCCCGGCGGCAAGGTGGACCGCCGCGCCCTGGCGCGAATTGAACCCGAGCCGGAGCGGCGCGCAGGGGAGGAGGTCGCCGCGCCCAGCAGCCCGGCCGAGGAGATCCTCGCGCGCATCTGGGCCGAGGTGCTCCAGGTCGACCGCGTCGGCGTGCAGGACAATTTCTTCGATCTCGGCGGTGATTCGATCCTGAGCCTGCGCGTGGTGGCGCGCGCTGCCGAGGCGGGCCTCCAGGTCACGCCGCGGCAGGTATTCGACCGCCCCACGGTCGCGGCGCTCGCGGAGGTCGCGGTGGCACTCGGCAGTGAAGACGATGCCGCGGCCATCGAAGGTCCGGCGCCGCTCACCCCCATCCAGCGCTCCTACTTCGAGCGCCAGCCCGCGGACCCGCACCACTTCACCTTCCCGGTCTCGCTCACCCCGCGCGAGCCGCTCGATCCGGAGCGCCTGGAGCGGACGCTGCGGATGCTGATCGACCGCCACGACGCCCTGCGGCTGCGCTTCGAGCACGACGGCAACGAGTGGACCCAGCGGGTGGCGCCGCCGGGAGAGCCGGCTCCGCTGTCGAGGATCGACCTCTCCGCGCTGCCGGACCCGGTGCGGGAGACGGCCCTCGCCGCGGCGGCGGAGGCGCTCCAGGGGAGCCTCGACCTCGGGCGCGGCATGGTCCGCGCGGCGCTCTTTCAGGGAGCTCCGGAGCGGCTGCTCTTCGTCGTCCATCACCTGGCGATGGACGCCGTCTCCTGGCGGGTCCTCCTGGAGGACTTCGAGCGCGCCTGGCTCGGCGGCGCGGAGGTGCGCCTGCTCGCTCCGGCCATCCCGTTCAGCCGCTGGGCCGAGCGGCTGGCCGCGCTCGCCGGCTCGCCCCCTGCACCCGAAATTGCGCGCGAGCTCCCCTTCTGGCGCTCCCAGGCCGTGTCGGCCTCAGGAGGCCGGCGCCTGCCGCTCGATATTGAGAGAGGTGCAGGGGGCGAGGACACCGAGGCCACGACCGATCTCGTGACCGTCTCCCTCGACCCGGAGGCGACCCGGGCGCTTCTCAAGGATGTCCACCGCGCCTATCAGACCCGGCCGGACGAGTTGCTCCTTGCCGCGCTCGCCGAGGCCGTGGCCGGCTGGACGGGCGAGCGGACGCTGTGGGTCGATCTCGAGGGGCACGGCCGCGAGCCCGCCTTCGCGGGCGGCGAGGGGCTCGACCTGTCGCGGACGGTCGGCTGGTTCACCTCACTGCATCCGGCATGGCTCGACCTTCGCGGAGCTCAGGCACCGGGCGAGGTCGTCAAGGCGGTCAAGGAGGAGCTTCGGCGCGTGCCGAGCCGGGGGCTCGGTTACGGAGTCCTGCGTTACCTGTCGGGAGAGCCGCTGGGCTCGCCTGCGCCGGAGATCGCCTTCAACTATCTCGGCCAGATTGACCTGATGCTCGCCACCTCCGCGCTTTTCGCGGTGGACCCGGAACCGCCCGGCCGGCCCCGCAGCCCGCGCGCCGAGCGCATGTACCGGCTGGAGGTGAACGCCTGGGTGCGCGACGGCCGCCTGACCGCGAGCTTCGCCTACGGCTGGCGGCGCCACCGGCGCCAGACGGTCGAGCGGCTCGCGGAGACGTTCCTCGCCGCCCTCCGGAAGCTGATCGACCACTGCCTGGCGCCCGACGCGGGGGGCTACACCCCATCCGACTTCCCGGCCTCGGACCTGGACCAGAAGGCGCTCGACCGGCTCCTCTCCAAGGTGGCCAAGGTCGGAGGGAAAGGCCGGTGATCGAGGACCTCTACCGCCTGTCCCCGCTGCAGGAGGGGATGCTCTTCGAGAGCCTTTACGCTCCGGCGGCGGACGCCTACGTGATGCAGCCCTCCTGGACCCTGGGCGGCGATCTCGATCCCGCCGCGCTGCGCCGGGCCTGGGAGCTGATCGTGCAGCGGCACGCGGTACTCCGCACCTCCTTCCACTGGGAGGGGATGGAGCGTCCGCACCAGGTGGTGCACCGGGAGGTGGACCTGCCCTGGGCTGAGGAGGATTTGCGTGGAGTGCCTGAGCGTGAGCGGCGGCTGGAGGAGCGCCGCGCGGCCGACCTCCGGGCCGGCTTCGATCTCCAGGCGCCGCCGCTCTTCCGGCTGCTCCTCGTTCGCCTGGAAGACGAGCTCTGGAACCTGACCTGGACCCAGCACCACCTCCTGGTCGACGGCTGGTCGTTCTCCCAGGTGCTGCGCGAGCTCTTCGCCGTCTATCGGGCTCTGCGCCGGGACGAGTCGCCTCTGCTCCCTCCGGCACAGCCGTTCCGCCACTACATCGAGTGGTTGCTGCGCCGTGATGCGGGAGAGGCCGAGACGTTCTGGCGACGCGAGCTGTCGGGGTTCGCGATGCCGACCTCCCTTGGCGGGAGCACGGCGCTCCGCCACGATTTCGGAGGCCGGGGCCGCATCGAGGCCTCGCTCGACGAGGGGAGCACGGCGGCTCTCGTGGAATTAACGAAGCGCCACCGGCTGACGCTCAACACGTTCATGCAGGGGGTCTGGGCCCTGCTCCTGGCGCGCCGGTCGGGCGAGGAGGACGTGGTCTTCGGCGTCGTGGTCTCCGGCCGGTCCGCGGCCGATCTGCCCGGGATCGAGACGGCGGTAGGCCCGTTCATCAACACGATCCCGCTACGGGCGCGCCTCGCGCCGGGCGAGCTTCTCCTGCCCTGGCTTGCCGGCATCCAGGAGCGTCAGCTCGAGGCGAGGCGGTTCGAGCACAGCTCCCTGGTGGAAGTGCAGGGGTGGAGCGGCGTGCCGCGAGACCGGCCGCTCTTCGAGAGCCTGATGGCCTTCGAGGGATCGCTGATCGATTCATCCATGGAGGCGGGCGTCGAGGGCGTGCGGCTCCTCGAAGTCCGCGGCAACAGTGTCAGCCGGGCGCCGGTCACGTTCGTGGCCGGACCCGACGGATACCGGCTCCACCTCACCCTGAGCTGGGACCGGCAGCGCTTCGAGCCGGCCGAGCCCGGCCGCTGGATCGGCCACCTCCTCAGCCTGCTCCGCGGCATGGCCGAGGACCCCGGCCGTACCCTCGCCGATCTCCCGCTCCTCACCGAAGCCGAGCGCCACCAGCTCTCGGTCGAATGGAACGACACCGCCGTCGCCTTTCCATGGGGTCTGACCCTCCACGGCCTTTTCCTGGCCCAGGCCGAGCGCGCGCCGGAAGCCGTGGCCATCGTCTCCCATGACGGAGAGAGGATCACCTATGGCGAGCTGGCCGATCGCTCAGCCCGGCTGGCACTTCAACTCCGGCAGCTTGGCGTCGGGCCTGAGGTGAGGGTGGGAGTCTCCCTGCGACGCTCGCCCCGGCAGATCGAGGCCATCCTGGCCGTGCTCCAGGCAGGAGGCGCCTACGTCCCTCTGGACCCGGACGATCCGCCCGAGAGGCGGGAGTGGATCGCGGCGGATTGCGGCGCAGCATTGATCCTCGACGAGAACGGGTGGGGGCGCCCCTCTCCCGGGGGAAGGGAGTGCGATGGGAGAGGGGATGGGGGTGAGGGGGCGCTCGCCTACATCCTCTACACCTCCGGCACCACCGGCCGCCCCAAGGGGGCCATGACCTCGCACCGCGCCGCGGTCAACCACATCCTCTGGGCGCAGTCGGCCTTTCCTCTCAGCCCGGAGGACGGCGGGCTCGTCAAGGCGCCGCTTGGCTTCGACGCCTCGGTGAGGGAGATCTTCTGGCCTCTCTCCGTGGGCGCACGATTGGTGGTGTCGCGGCCCGGAGGGGAGCGCGATCCGGACCACCTGATCGAGCTGATCCAGCGCGAGGGGGTAGCGGTCGTGAGCTTGGTGCCGTCGCTGCTCGCCGCCGTGCTGGACCGTGAGATCGCCCCGACTCGCCTCAGGCGCATCACAGCCGGTGGCGAGGTGCTCTCCGTGGAGCTTGCGGAGCGCTGCCGCGAGCGGCTCCCTGGCACTGCGCTCAGCAACCACTACGGCCCAACCGAGACCGCGGTCAATGCCACAGCGTGGGAGTACCACCCCGGCGACCGCTCGATTCCTATCGGAAGACCGCTCGCAAATGTCCGCATCGACGTGCTGGATCCCTGGGGCGATCCGATGCCGATCGGAGCGGCCGGCGAGGTGTGCGTGGGCGGGACCGGGGTAGGCCGGGGCTATGTGGGAAGGCCGGATCTCACGGCCGAGCGCTTCGTGCCGGACCCGAACGCGCCCGGGGAGCGGCGCTACCGCACCGGCGATCTGGCCCGCTGGCGGCCGGATGGCGCCCTGGAGTTCCTCGGCCGCGTCGATCTCCAGGTCAAGCTGCGAGGCATCCGCGTGGAGCCCGAGGAGGTCGAGGCCGCTCTCGCGGCCTGCCCCGGCGTGCGGCAGGCCGCGGTGCTGCCGCGGGACGGCGCGCTCGTCGCCTACGTCCTGCCAGAGGTTCAGGACCCCGGGCTCCCTGTCAGTCTGCGCGCCGCGTTGGGTGGGCGGCTCCCGTCCTTCCTGGTCCCCTCGCTCATCGTGCTCGTCGATTCCTTCCCGCGCACCCCCAGCGGCAAGATTGACCGCCGGGCGCTGGCCCGGTTGGAGGTGCAAGCACCAGTCGAGGCGTTCGAGCCGCCGCGCACCCCCGTCGAAGAGCAGGTGGCGGAGGTCTGGAGCGAGGTGCTCAAGCGCCCCCGGGTCGGAATCCATGACGACTTCTTCGCTCTCGGCGGGCACTCCATCCTGGCGCTCCAGGTGGCGACACGGCTGCGCGAGGCGTTCGGGGTCGAGGTCCCGCTGCGGCAGATCTTCGAGGCGTCCACCCTGGCTGATCTGGCGCGCGAGGTGGAGATGGTCCTCCGCACCGGGACCGGTCCAGTGCCGCCGCCTCTCGTGCCCATGCCCAGGGATCGGGAGATCCCGCTCACCTTCTCGCAGGAGAGCCTCTGGTTCCTCTATCAGCTCGATCCGGCGAGCCCGGCCTACAACGTCCCGGCCACGGCCCTGATCTCCGGCCGTCTGGATCCCATTGCTCTGGCGGGGACGCTGACTGAGATCGTCTGCCGCCACGAGGCGCTGCGCACTACTTTTCCGGGTGGCCAGCCGGTGCAGAAGATCCATCCTCCGGCGCCGGTCCCGCTGCCGGTGATCGACCTTACGGGATGTCCCGAAGAGGCCCGGCGGCTGGCTCGGGAAGAGGCTTTGAGGCCGTTCGATCTGGCGCGCGGGCCGCTTCTGCGCGCCCGCCTCGTTCGGCTCGCGGAAGAGGAGCACCTCTTCCTGCTCACCATGCACCATGCCGTCTCGGACGAGTGGTCAGTGGCGGTGCTGATGCGCGAGATTGGGACGCTCTACACCGGCGCCGGAGAGCTGCCGGAGCTGCCTGTGCAGGTCGCCGACTACGCGATCTGGCAGAGAGAATGGCTGCGCGGCGAGGTCCTGGAGGCGCGGCTCGCCTGGTGGAAGGAGCGGCTGGCTGGGGCGCCTCCGGTGATCGACCTGCCGCTCGACCGGGCGCGGACCGCGGCGCGGACCTTTCGCGGCGAGCGAGTGCCCCTCGAGGTCCCTGCGGAGGTGACGGAGCGGCTGCGGCAGCAGGGCCGCGAGCGTTCCGCGAGCCTGTTCATGGTCCTGCTTGCCGGGTTCCAGGCCTGGCTCTCCCGCCTTGGCGCCGGGGAAGATCTGGTGACCGGAGTCCCGGTCGCCAACCGTTCCCATCCGGGCACGGAGGGGCTGATCGGCTTCTTCGTGAACACCCTGCCGCTACGGGCCGACCTCTCCGGCGATCCCGGCTTCGGCGAGTTGATCGAGCGGACGCGCGAGACCGCCCTCGGCGCGTTCGCACGCCAGGATCTCCCCTTCGAGAGGCTCGTCCAGGAGCTGCGGCCGGAGCGCAGTCTGGCCTATGCACCGCTCTTCCAGGTGATGTTCTCCCTGCACAACATCCCGATGCCGGGGCTGGAGCTGCCGGGGCTCGCGTTCCGGCCCTGGGAAGCCGACCCAGGCACGGCCAAGTTCGACCTGCTGCTGGAGATGAACGAGGTGACGGGGCTTCAGGGCTCGCTGGAGCACGCGTCGGATCTTTTCGACCGCACCACCGCCGAGCGGCTGGCCGGTCATCTGCGGGTGCTCCTGGAAGCCGCCACCGCGAACCCCGATCTCCCGTTTTCAGAGCTGCCGCTCCTGACTCCGGCCGAGCGCCGCCAGATCGCGGAGTGGAGCGGTCAGAAGGCGAGCTTCCCTCCCATCTGTCTGCACCATCTGTTCGAGAGACAGGCCAAAGAGAGGCCGGATGCCTTCGCGATCGATCGGCTGACCTATTCCGATCTGGACAAGCAGGCCAACCTACTGGCCCGCCACCTTCGCCGCCTGGGAGTGGGGCCGGAGACTCGGGTGGCCCTCCGCCACGAGAGAACGCCGGGCCTGATCGTCGGAATCCTTGGCATTCTCAAGGCCGGAGGCGCGTACGTTCCGATCGATCCCGCGTGGCCTGAAGAACGGGCGCGGCTCATCCTGGAGGATGCCGGCGCCGCAATCACCGTCGACGAGGAGCTTCTCGCAGCCTGTCATGGAAGCGACGAGCCGCTGGACGTCTCCGTCTCGCCGGAGAACCTGGCCTACGTCATCTACACCTCGGGCTCCACCGGCCAGCCCAAGGGGACGCTGGTGACTCACGCCAACGTCTCCCGGCTGCTCTCTGCGACCCAGGATTGGTTCGGTTTCGGGCCGGACGACGTCTGGACCCTCTTCCACTCCGCGGCCTTCGACTTCTCGGTCTGGGAGATCTGGGGTGCGCTCGCTTATGGCGGCCGGCTCGTGATCGTCCCATCAGATACGGCCCGCTCCCCAGAAGAGCTGCGGGGTCTTCTTGAGATCGAAGGCGTGACCGTCCTCAATCAGACGCCCTCGGCCTTTCGTCAACTGACGTTCCCACAGCCGGAATCCCTCCGCTGGGTGATCTTCGGCGGCGAGGCGCTGGATGTCGGCAGCACGGCGGGATGGCTGGATCGCGTGGGCCTCGTGAACATGTACGGCATCACCGAGACCACCGTCCATGTCACGTACCGGCCGATCTCACGGGAGGATCTGGAGACCCCCTGGCGAAGCCCGATCGGCATCCCGATCCCGGACCTCTCCGTCCACCTCCTTCGGAATGGCGAGCTGGTTCCGATCGGCGTACCCGGAGAGCTGTGCGTGGGCGGGGCCGGCGTGGCGCGGGGTTATCTCAACCGACCGGACCTGACGGCTGAGCGCTTCATCCCTGCTCCCGGGGGCCAGCGCCTCTACCGCAGCGGCGACCTCGCGCGCCGGCTGCCCTCGGGAGAGCTGGAGTACCTGGGGCGGATCGACCAGCAGGTGAAGCTGCGGGGCTTCCGCATCGAGCCGGCCGAGATCGAGGCCGTGCTGACAGCGATCCCCGGCGTGCGGGAGGCCGTGGTGATCCTTCGCGACGACCTGCCTGCCGGTCCGGGGCTGGTGGCCTACATCGTAGGGACTGCCTCCGCGGGAGAGCTTCTCGGCATCCTCCGCGGCCGGTTGCCGGATCACATGATCCCCGGCCATTTCGTCTTCCTGCGCGAGCTGCCGCTCACCGTCAACGGCAAGCTGGACCGGCGAGCTCTCCCTGCGCCGGAAGGGGCTCGGCCCGAGCTGGCGCGCGCCTATGTCGCCCCTCGCACGTCGCTGGAAAGGGTGCTCGCCGGAGCCTGGGAGGAGGCGCTCGGAGTGGATCGGGTCGGGATCGAGGACGGCTTCTTCGACCTGGGAGGCCACTCGCTGCTCGCCACCCAGATGATCTCCTGGGTGCGGGAGACCTTCGAGGCCGAGGTACCTCTGCGGGAGCTGTTCGAGCGCCCGACTGTCGCCGCTCTCGCCATGGCGCTGAAGGCCGTGAGCCCGGATGCGGAGCGGACGGCCGAGCTGCTGTTGGAGCTGAGCGAGCTGTCCGACGAGGAGGTCGCCGCGCGATGACCGTGGCGACTGGGAAATTCTTCCGGGCCTCCCGCGAGCGGTTGGAGCTGCTGCGCGAACGCCGCCGCGAGGAGGGAATGGAAGGCGGGCAGACGATCCCGCGCCGGGAGGACCCATCCGCCCATCCGCTCTCCTTTGCCCAGGAGCGTCTCTGGTTCCTCGACCGGCTCGATCCGGACAATCCGGCCTACGTCATCCCCTCCTCGCTCCGGTTGAAAGGAAAGTTGGATGTGCCGGCCCTGGAGCGGGCCCTCACGGAGGTGGTTCGCCGGCATGAGGTGCTGAGGGCGACCTTCCACGAAGAGGGCGGCCGGCCTGTCCAGCGGATCGCGCCGCCCGCTCCCGTGCTCCTGCCAGTGGTCGAGGAGATCCGGCGCGAGCCGATCCGGCTGGAAGAGGGACCGCTCCTTCGGGTGAGGCTGCTGCGCCTGGGGGACGAGGACCATGTGCTCTCCCTCGACCTCCACCACATCGTTTCCGACGGCTGGTCCCTCGGCATCCTGGTGCGCGAGCTGACGGCTTTCTACGCCGGGGAAGCGCTCCCGGAGCTTTCAATCCAGTATGCCGATTACGCGGCGTGGCAGAGAGAAAGGCTGACGGGCGAGGCTCTCGAAGAGGAGCTTGCCTGGTGGCGGGAGCGGCTCGCGGGCTCTCCGCCTTCGCTCGACCTGCCCTTCGACCGTCCGCGTCCGGCGGTGCAGACTTTCCAAGGAGGGCGAGCCGTCCGCATCCTGCCGGCTGCGCTCGTTGATCGTCTGAGGTCGCTCGGCGAGGGGGCGAGCCTCTTCATGGTGCTGCTCGCCGGGTTCCAGCTTCTTCTCTCTCGATGGAGCGGCCAGGAGGATGTGCCGGTGGGCTCGCCCATCGCGGGCCGCACCCGGCGCGAGGTCGAGGGGCTGATCGGGATTTTCCTGAACCACTTGGTCCTGCGCACCGACCTGTCGGGCGATCCCACGTTCCGGGAGTTGTTGGCCCGGGTGCGCGAGGTCGCGGTCGGGGCCTTTGCCCACCAGGACCTCCCCTTCGAGAAGCTCCTGGCCGAGATCGAGCCGCAGCGCGACCTGTCGCGCACGCCGCTCTTCCAGGTCTTCTTCAACCTGCTGAACTTCCCCTCGACCGAGGTACGCCTCCCGGGCCTGACGATCGAAGGGCTCGGCGCGTCCGAGCCGCAGGCCAAGTTCGACATGACCTTGTATCTGATGGAGGACAGGGGGGCCGTCCATCTCGACCTGATCTACAACGCCGGCCTCTTCGATGCGCCACGGATGGAGGAGGCGCTCGCCCAGTACCACCTCGTCCTCGAGCAGGCCGTCGCCGATCCTGAAACCCCGATCGGATCGTTCTCGCTGGTGACCGAGGCCGCCCGCAAAGCGCTACCCGATCCCGAGGCTCCGCTGGATGCGAGCTGGCCGGGCTCGGTTTCCGATGCCGTGACAAAGCACGCTCAGGAGATGCCCCACCGTAATGCCGTGATCTGGGAGGGTGGAGAGCTCACCTACGCCCAGCTTGCCGAGCAGATGGAGAGGAATGCGGAGGGGGTGCGGGCAGGAGAGGTCGTGGCTATCCAGGGCCACCACAGCGCGCCTTTGGTCCCCAAGATCCTCGGAGTCATGAAGGCCGGAGCCGCCTTCGTAATCCTAGACCCCGCCTACCCCGAGCAGCGCAACAAGGCCATTCTGGACTCCCTCTCCCGCGCAGCGGGGGAGGGTAGGGGAGGGGGTCCGGATGCTTTGGCCTACATCGCCTTCACCTCCGGCTCGACCGGCATCCCCAAAGGCGTCCTCGGCCTCCACCGCTCCCTGACCCACTTCTACCCCTGGATGAGCGAGGCCTTCGAACTCGGCCCCGACGACCGCTTCAGCCTCCTGTCCGGCCTGGCTCACGATCCACTGCACCGGGACGTCTTCACTCCACTCTGGCTCGGCGCCTCTGTCGTGATCCCCGACCCCGACCGCATGGGCGAGCCCGGCTGGCTTTCCGCCTGGATGGCCCGCATGGGTGTCACCGTCGCTCATCTGACCCCCGCCATGGGTCGGCTGCTCACCAGCCCGCCGGCCAGTCCGATGCCCGCCCTCCGCCGGGCGTTCTTCGTGGGAGACGTGCTGACCCGCCGCGATGTGGAGCGCCTGCGCGCCCTCGCTCCGGATGTCAAAGTCGTCAATCTCTACGGCTCGACCGAAACCCAGCGCGCCGTGGGTTTCCACGAGGTGAGGGAGGATGAGGAGCGCTATCCCCTGGGCCGCGGAATGCCGGATGTGCAGCTTCTGGTTCTCGACCGCTCGGGCCGGCTTTGTGGCATCGGCGAGGTTGGCGAAGTCTGCGTCCGCAGCCCCCATCTGGCCGCTGGTTATCTGGACGGGCAACGGTTCCAGGATCTGTATCGAACCGGCGATCTCGGCCGCTATCTGCCAAATGGGGAAGTCGAGCCGCTCGGGCGGGCCGACCTCCAGGTGAAGATCCGGGGCTTCCGCGTCGAGCTTGGGGAAGTCGAGGCCGCTCTCGCCAGCCATCCCGCCATCCGGGAGACTGTCGTCGTCGCGCGGGGGGAGGGCGACGACCGCCGGCTGTTCGCCTACGTGGTCCCAGCGGTTGAGGACGATTTGCGGACTTTCCTGCGAGCCCGACTCCCCGAGTACATGGTCCCTTCCGCGTTCGTCTTCCTGGACGCCCTGCCTCTCACCCCCAACCGCAAGATCGACCGCAAGGCGCTGCCCGAGCCGGCCCGGGAGGAGGTCGAGCTTCCCCCTCTTTCCCAAATGGAAGAGCTGCTCGCGGCGATCTGGAGCGAGGTGCTCGGGACCGATCGCATCGGCCCATCCCACGACTTCTTCGGGCTCGGAGGCCATTCACTCAAGGTGACCCAGGTCCTCGCCCGGGTGCGGGACGCCTTCGGTGTCGAGCTGCCCGTGCGCAGCCTCTTCGAAAGCCCGACCCTCTCCGGCTTCGCGGCGCGGATCGAGGAGGCCGCCGGATCGGCTCCTGTCGCTCCCCCCTTGGTGCGGGTCCCTCGGGACGGCGACCTGCCGCTCTCCTTCGCCCAGGAGCGGCTCTGGTTTCTTCAACGGCTGGCGCCGAAGAGCCCGGCCTACAACATGCCCGCGGCCCTGCGTCTCTCCGGCGATCTCGATCCCGCCGTGCTGGAAAGAGTCCTCCAGGAGATCGTGCGCCGCCACGAAATTCTGCGCACCACCTTTCCCGAGACGGACGGCGAGCCGCGCCAGCGCGTCCACCCTTTCCGGCCGTTCTCGCTGCCGGTGATCGATGTGACGGAAGCCGAAGCGGAACGGTTCGTCCGGGAAGAGGCGTCGCGGCCCTTCGATCTCCGGGAGGGACCGCTGCTGCGCGCCTCCCTGCTCCGGCTGGGTGAACGGGAGTGGATGGCGCTCTTCTCCCTGCATCACGTGGTGAGCGACGGCTGGTCCGTCGGCGTGCTGGTGAGGGAGACGGCCGCGCTCTACGCAGGGAGAATACTGCCCGAGCTGCCTGTCCAGTACGCCGACTTCGCGGTCTGGCAGCGCGGATGGCTCCAAGGGGAGGCGCTCGCCGGCCAGATCTCCTGGTGGCGCGAAGCGCTGGCGGACGCTCCGGCGGTCCTCGATCTCCCCCTTGACCGGCCGCGCTCGACCGGCTCCGGCCGGGCCGGAGTCGCCAAGGCGAACTTCCCGGCCGCCGCCCTGCGCGAGCTGGGCCGGCGCAAAGGGGCGACCCTGTTCATGGTCCTCCTGGCCGCGTTCCAGGCGCTGCTCCACCGGTTGACCGGGGAGGACGACCTCGTCTTGGGCACGCCCATCGCCAACCGGACCCACGCCGGGCTCGAAGGGCTGATCGGCTTCTTCGTGAACACCCTGGCACTGCGCAGCCGCCTGGACGGCGATCCGTCCTTCCGCGAGATGCTGGCCTCCTCTCGGGCCACGGCTCTGGAGGCCTACGCCCATCAGGATCTGCCCTTCGAGAGGCTGGTGGAGGAGCTGCGCGTGGAGCGGAGCCTGCGCCACACGCCGGTCTTCCAGGTAATGCTCGCCCTCCAGAACGCGCCCGCCGCGGAGCTGACGCTGCTCGGGCTCACCCTGTCGCCCGTCCCGCTCGCGCCCGGCGCGGCCAAGTTCGACCTCAGTCTCACTTTTCTGGAAGAGGGGAGGGCGGCGCTGGAGTACGACGCCCTCCTGTTCGACGCGGTCACCGCGGAGCGCCTGCTGGAGCGGCTCGGGGTGCTCGTCGCGGGGATTCTCCGCGATCCGGAGCTTCGCCTCTCCGAGCTGCCGGTGATGGGAGAGGCCGAACGGCGCCAGATCCTCGACTGGAGCGCGCCCGAGCCGCTCCCCGGGTCGATCCCGCTCCACCGCCGGTTCGAGGAATGGGCGGCGCGCTCCCCGGGAGCACCCGCCATCCAGGGTATGACTTACGCCGAGCTGGACCGCCTTGCCAACCGGCTGGCGCGGGACCTGCGCGCCGCGGGCGCCGGGCTCGAGACGCGGGTCGCGGTCTCCTCGAACCGGCCGGAAGGCTGGCCGCTCGCCCTCCTCGCCGTGCACAAGGCCGGGGCCGCGTACGTACCGCTGGACCTCCAACTGCCCGCGGAGCGCCTGGAGCTTCTTCTTGAGGACAGCGGAGCCTCGGTGCTGCTGGCCGACGAGGCGCTGCTCGGCAAGCTCCCGGCCGGCGGCCTGCGGACCGTCTGTCTCGACCGGGTCAGCCGATTCGGGCCGGAGACCTTCCCCCGGGTCGAGGTCCATCCGGAGTCCCTGGCCTATGTCATCTACACCTCGGGCTCGACCGGCGTTCCCAAGGGAGTGGGGGTGTCGATGGGAGCCTACGCGCGCCAGCTGGCCGGTCTGGCGCGGCGCTGCGGCCTCGGTCCGGACGACCGGGTGCTCGGAGCCTATGCCGACGGCTTCGACGCCTCCCTGGATCCGATGATGGCGCTGATGAGCGGCGCCGCGCTCTTCACCCGCGGAGGCGAGCTCTGGAGCGCCTCCGAGCTCGCGGAACGGATCGGGCGCTGGGGCATCACGGTCGCGCAGATGCCGACCTCCTACTGGCGGCAGCTCGTGGCGGAGCTGGCGGCCTCGGGCCGGACGCTCCCGTCTCATCTGAGGTTCGTCGAGGCCGGAGGCGAGGCCATGCCCGCCGAGGTGGCCCGGCTCTGGCGGCAGGTGGCGCCCGGGACGCGGCTGGTCAACGGCTATGGGCCCACCGAGGCCGTGATCACGCCCACGGTCTGGGAGGTGACTGGGGATATCCCGGACACGGTCTCCGGCTCCGTTCCGATCGGCCGCCCGGTCGGGGGGCGCACCGTCCGGGTGATGGACCCGCACGGCCGGCCGGTCCCGATCGGTGTGGCCGGCGAGCTCTGGCTGGGCGATCTCTTGGCGCGCGGGTATCTCGGCCGGCCCGATACCACCGCCGCGGCCTTCATCCCGCACGACGGCGGAGAGCGCCTCTACCGCACGGGAGACCGGGTGCGCTGGCTGGCGGACGGCAACTTGGAGTATCTGGGCCGCCTCGACCGCCAGGTGAAGCTGAGGGGCTACCGCATCGAGCCCGGGGAGATCGAGGCCGCACTTCTCCGGGATCCCGCGGTGCGGGAGGCGGCGGTGGTGGTGGCCAACGACCAGTTGTTGGCCTTTCTGGTGCCGCAATCCGAGCCTGTGAATCCGGACTTGAAGCTGCCCGCCTACATGATCCCCTCGGCCTACGTCTGGTTGGAGGCCCTGCCTCTCACGGCGACCGGCAAGGTGGACCGGCAGGCTCTGGCCCGGATGGAAGTCCGGAGGGAATCCGGCTCCATCCCGCCCCGGGACGATGTGGAGCGCGAGCTGGCGGCGATCTGGGAGGATCTCCTCGGTGTTTCTGTCGGAGTGACGGATGACTTCTTCGCCCTCGGCGGCCATTCTCTGCTCGCCGTGCGGCTGGCCTCGCGGATCGAGGCCCGCTTCGGCCGACCGATGCCGATCGCCACCCTCTTCGAACGACGGACGGTCGAAACCCTTGCAGGCTGGCTCCGGCCTGTCTTGCCCCAGGCCTCCTCCCCGCTGGTTCGCATTCAGCCGCAGGGGACCCGGCCGCCCCTCTTCATGGTCCACCCCGGCGGCGGCGGCGTCCTCTGCTATGCCGATCTGGCCCACGCTCTGGGAGACGACCAACCGCTGTTCGGCCTGCAGGCCCCGGGTCTCGACGGCGAACGGCCCCCTCTCGATCGCATCGAAGACATGGCCGATCTTTACATCAGCGCTCTTCCGGACGGTCCCGTGCACCTTGGAGGGTGGTCCTTCGGCGGGCTCGTGGCCTACGAGATGGCCTGCCGGCTGGGGGATCGGGCGGAGCTGGTGGCGATCCTGGACGTCCCGGCGCAGGAGGAAGAGACGGCCGACGAGGCCGAGCTGCTGCTCCGCGGCCTGGACGAGGAGTTGCCTCTGACCGCGGACGAGCTGCGGGGGCTCGACACCCGCGCCCAGGTCGCTCTGGTCCTCCAGAGAATGCCGAACCTGCCTCCCGACTTCGACGAGCGCCGGGCCGTCGCCCTGGTCGAGGTCTTCAAGGCCAACCTGCGGGCGTCGAGCACCTGGGAGCCGCGCTCCTATGCCGGCAAGGTAACTGTCTTCCGAGCTGAGGGCAGTGGCCGGCTTGGCCCGGATGGAACGGGGGGGTGGGGGGATCTTGCCGCGGCGGTAGAGGTGGTCACCGTGCCCGGCGATCACCATCGGATGGTGAGGCCGCCCCATGTGGAGGCGCTCGCAAGGGCGCTGCGGGAGGCGGTCGACCGGGCACCAGCGCCTGGGGTTGAAACCCCAGGCTAGAAAAGTACAGCCTCCTCCGGAGGCTTGCTGACGCTAACCGGAGACTCGCCCCCGGAGGGGGGCGATACCCTTCTAGCCTGGGGTTTCAACCCCAGGCGGAGGTCGTTCTTGACCCCGAGCCTATATCTGACCGGCGGCGACGACGCCCACCTCTTCCTGGAAACCGTCCGCCGAGCCGAAGACCTGGGCCTTTCCGCAATCTGGCTGGCCGAAGGCCCCGGCCTCTTCCTCAATCCCGCGGTCCTGGCCTCCGCGGCAGCCGTGGCGACCCGGAAGATTTTTCTGCGGGGCTGCCTCGCCCTGCCTCTCCACAACCCGATCCGTGTAGCCGAAGAGTGGGCGCTGGTGGACAACCTCTCCGGCGGCCGGGCGGGAATCGCCGTTGAGGATGCAGCCGGTGTGGAGACCGTCCGCCGGCTCTGGCGGGGAGAGGCGGTGCGGGTCCCGGACGGTGAAGGCCGCGAGGTCGAGGTGCGCATCCTGCCGCGACCCATCCAGCCCGAGCTGCCGCTTCTCTCTGTAGATCAAACCGCTCTCCGCACCGACCTTGCCGGAGCCCTGGAGTTGCTGGAGAGCCTCCGTGGCTGATCTCACGAAACGCCTCGCCGGGCTGACCCCGGATCAGCGGGAGCTGCTGCTTCGCCGCCTGAAAAGCGAGGGCCTGGCCGTCCCTGGTGAGGAGCCGAAGGAGGAGACGCCCTTCTCGTTCGACTCCGGACCGGAGCCCGAGCCCTCCGACCGGCCCATCCGCTTCAGCCTCTTTTTCTTTTCGGACGGCGGCGCGAAGACCCCGGCAGAGAGCTACGAGCTGCTTCTCGAAAGCGCCCGCTTCGCGGACCGCCAGGGCTTCGCGGCGGTCTGGACGCCGGAGCGGCACTTCCAGGACTTCGGCGGCCTCTTCCCGAACCCGTCCCTGCTGGGAGCGGCTCTCGCCGCCGCCACCGAGCGGATCGGCATCCGGGCCGGCAGCGTGGTCCTTCCCCTGCATGACCCGGAGCGCGTGGCGGGCGAGTGGGCCGTGGTCGACCGCCTCTCCAACGGCCGCGCCGGCATCTCCTTCGCCACGGGATGGCACCCCACCGACTTCGCCCTGCGGCCGGAGGCCTATGCCGACCGCAGGGAGATCATGTTCCGCGGAATCGAGACCGTTCGCCATCTGCTCGACGTGCCGGTCTGGGTGACCTGTTCCACGAACGCCGCCACCTGGACTCGGGCAGGGGAGATCGGCGCCAATGTGCTGACCATCGTCCAGCCCCTTCCCACGCTGACGGAGAGGATCGCCCGCTACCGGCAGGCCCGGGCGGAGCGCGGCCTCGATCCCGAGGCGGGACAGGTGACGGTGATGGTGCACGCGTTCGTGGGAGAGGATGAAGAGGCGGTGCGGGAAAAGGTGCGCGTGCCCATGACCTCGTATCTCAAGACCTACTTCGACCAGCACGGCTTCCCGGCCGGAAGCGATGTCGACGCCCTGCTCGCCGCGGCCTTCGAGAGCTACTTTTCGGCTCTCTCCCTCCTCGGCCATCCCGACAAGGGAGCGCGCCTGATCGACCGCCTGCGCGCGGCAGGCGCGGACGAAGCCGCCTGCCTGATCGATTTCGGGGTCGACGCGCCGTCGATCCTGGAAGCCCTGCCCGCCCTCGACCGCCTGCGGCAGCGCTACGTCCATCAATGAGCCTTTGGGCGACACAGAAAGTTTCTGCGTCGCCCAAAATCTTTTTGAGCAACACAGAGATTCTTAGCGTCGCCCATCAAAATTTTGGGCGGCACAGAAAAATTCTGCGTCGCCCAAAATGTCGATGGGCGACTCAGAATTTTTCTGTGCCGCCCAAAAAGTTTCTGTGCCGTTCAGAAATTCTCTGTGCCGCCCAAAAACTTTCTGCGTCGCTCAAAGATCTTCTGTGCCGCCCGAAAACTTTCTGCGTCGCCCATCAGGGTTTTGGACGGTCCTACGGGTTTTTGGGCGGGGCGGAAGCGTTCCGGTCCTTCTCGAGACGCTCCCGGAAGACCTTTTCGTTCCTGTCGAGGTAGCTGCGGTAGCCCTCGGGATCGACGAACGGATTCTCGCCCTTGGCTTTCTTCAGGCGCTCCGCCTTTTCCTTGAGGTTGTAGAAAGAGCCGTGCGCGGCCAGAAAGAGATCGCAGGGGAGCGCGCGCAGAGTACGGAAGGTACGGGCGTAGTCGTCGGCAATCCCGGGATAGCTCGGCTCCGCGCCGAGCTTCATCGTGGGCAGGACGCTGGTGCTGCAGACGATCACGGCATTCAGGCCTTCAACCTTCATGGTCCAGGTGGTGCAGCCCGCGGTGTGGCCCGGAGTCAAATGCGCGGTCAGGGTGGAGCCGCCGAGGGTGACGGTGTCGCCGTCCTTGAGGAGCCGGTCCGCCTGGACCGGGGGGAAGAGGGCCTGGTTGCCGAGGACCGGATCGTCCTTGCCCCCGCGGGAGAGCGCGGGCGCGTCCGCCTCGCTGGCATGGAGCCTGGCGCCGGTGAGCTGCTTTAACTCGGCAAGGCCGGCGGCGTGATCGTAATGGGCATGGGTGTTCAAGAGGATCTTCACGTCCTCGATCTTGAACCCGAGCTTCTTCACGCTCTCGCGGATCAGGGGCACGGTCTCCACGAACCCGCCGTCGAGGAGGATGTGCCCCTCGGGCGTCGCTATCAGGTAAGAGGCGATGTCGCTCGCTCCCACGTAGTAGAGATTGCCCGCGATCCGGAACGGCTCGACTGGCTGGTTCCAGGAGCGCGACATGGGATCGGCCTGCCCGGCGGCGAGCGTGGGCAGCAGGAAGATCAATGCGAGCAGGGAGCGTCGGGACATCAGGTCGGTGTCTCCTGTCTCAAGGGTGAAACGGCGACTTCAGGCCCGACCGGCGGGGGAGGGGCGGCCTCTGGGGAGGACGTCTCCCTGCGCCGGAACGACGAAGGGTCGGCGGCGGAGGCCGGTCGGAGCTTACGGCTGGGCGAGATATGGCTCGGGGAGGTACGGCTCCGCGAGATAGTGCCGGCGGAGGGAGGCGCTTCGTCGGCGGGAAGAGGGGACGGATGAACCAGTCGGGGTCTTTCATGCGTTGGGCTCCTGCTCCTCATCCGGCATGTCCGGCAGATCGGCCGGCCATTCGCCGAGACGCCCGGTGCGGCGCAGGCGGTCCAGGTGGGCGAGGATCTGCCGCTCGGCCAGGGGCCAGGCCGGGCGCGGCGTGTCCTCATAGACCTTGGGGAGCATCTCGGAAGGCTCGTGCAAGCCCTCGTTCCAGGCCGCCAGCACCTTGGCTTCTCTCGCCAGCCGGTGGTCCACATACTCCCGCAGCTTGCCGCGGCCGTTCAGGATGGCGGGGCCGTGGGCGGGAAAGAGGGTGCCCGGGTGCATCACGGCGAGCCGCGCCAGCGAGGCGATGTAATCGTCCATGTCCCCTTCAGGGGGATCGATCACGATCGTGCCGAGCCCCGCGACGAGGTCGCCCACCAGCGTTGCCCGCTGGTCCTCCTCCAGGAAGCAAAGGTGTCCGCGGGCATGGCCGGGGGTGTGGAGCACCAGGATCGTCATCGGCGGGTCCCCGGCCAGCTCGATCCGCTGCTTGTCCTGAAGCTCGCCGTCGATCTTGATGCCCCGGCCGGCGAGCCGCTCGGCCGTAGCGGGATGGGCCAGAACGGGCACGCCGAGGGAGCGCCGCAGCCGCTCGACCCCGCCGATGTGATCCGGGTGGTGGTGGGTGAGCCAGATCGCCGTGACCCGCCGGCCGAGCCGCTCGCGGGCGACGGCGAGGGCGCGCTCCAGCCGCTCGTTCTCCGCGTCGATCGGCGAGCCCGGATCGACCAGCACTGCCTCTCCGTTCCCCAGGAGATAGCAGTTCGTGGTCGAGGCGGGCGGCAGGGTGTGGGTGGCGAGCGGGAACATCAGGATCCCGGGGCGCATCTCGATGCGCCGGAACGGGCCGAGGTTGGTCTCCTCGGGGTTGCGCAGCCGTCCGAGCCCCCGATCCGGACCATCGTGAGCGAGGACATCCAGGATGTGGAGGATCGGCGGAGCGGTGAGAACCGCGCCGCTCCGCCAAGCCTCCCACGCCGCCAGCGGATCGATCCACTCGCCCTCGGCCAGCTCCCCGGGGGTGACCGAGGGCTGGACCGGCTCGCTCTCCGGCCATTCCAGGAGGAAGAAGCGGTTGTCGAAGCGCATCGGCGCGAAGGGGGGCGTCAGCCAGCGGCCGGCCCAGACCAGGCGCGAGGCATCCTCCAGAAGGATACCGGTCTCCTCGTGGAGCTCGCGGATCGCGCAGGCGACCAGCCCGGGGATGATGTCCGGCCCGGGCTCGTCGACCAGCGACTCGGGGAACCCGGCCGCGGGCGGCAGCTCGCCCAGGCCCGAGGGCTCGCCGGTCACGGGGATGGCGGCATCCGACCTGGAGAGCCCGCCGCCGGGAAAGGCGTGCCAGCCCCCCATGAACGCCAGGGTCTCGGCGCGCCGGACCCAATAAACCTCGATTCCTTCCCCTCGCCGTCGCCATGGGATTACCGCCGCCGAGGCGCGCACCGGCGTCTCCCCCTGGTGACGGAGGACTTTTTCATACAGGCTTCCGGGTTGTTCCTCCATGGCCGGCCTTATATATCAGAGGTTACAATGTGCCGGACGAGAGGAGCGTGAACGAGGATGAAACCCCCCGAGATCATCCGTCTGACCCCCGGCAAGCGGGTCCTCTTCCTGACCAAGGACCCCGACCTGATCCGCCGCCAGCTTGCGGGCGAGCTGGACCTCCGCATGGAAGACCTGACCGTCGAGGACCTGCTCGACGACATCAATACCGACGCCATGACCCCGGCCTGGGTCTGCTTCAGCCACCGGCCCGAGGACCTGGCCCGCGACGCCTATGCCGGCCTGATCGTGGACGGCAAGCGCCTTTTCGAGCGCGATGCCCTGATCAACGGCAACTTTGAGGTGATCGTCTCCGGCTACCGCAAGGGAGTGGGCAGCTCCCGCGAAACCGCGGTGCAGGCGGAGAAATGGTCCGGCATCCGGCTCGCCATCGCCGCCTCCTTCGCGCCGATTCACGCCCGCAACAACATCAACCAGGGCGTGCTCATGGGCGACCACGACCAGATCCGGCGCCTCCAAGCGAACGAGGGCATTCCCCTGGAGGAGTTCACCCGAGGGTACGACCCGATCACCAGGCTCGTGATCCTGCAGGGCGGCCTGTTCCCGTTCTCGAAAGCCATCACCGCGGGCGAGATCGAGATGCCGCGCCCGGACACCGGGCCCCGCCCCATGACCATGGCCGAGAAGATCCTCGCCAAACACATGCTCGGAGAAGGTCACAAGTACGTGAAGCCGGGCGACGCGGTGGTCGTGGGTGTCGACGGCGGCTACTCGCACGAGTTCACCACCGCCCAAGTCCACTACTTCCTGGAGCAGGAGTACGGCAAGGACTACACCGTCAAGAACCCGGGCAAGTTCGCGGTCTTCGAGGACCACCTGGTCTACGCCGACGAGGTGCCGAAGATGCGGCCGTTCCTCGACAAGATCGAGACCCTGCGCGAGCTGCAGCGCGAGTTCCAGGTCCACACCGGCGTGCGCGACTTTTCGGCCAAAGATCGCATCTCGCCCGGCATCTGCCACGAGGTGGCACGCGAGTACCTGATCGATCCGGGCGATTTCATCCAGGCCACGGACAGCCACACCTGCATGGGCGGGGTCAACAATGCCCTCACCTGGGGTGTGGGCGCCACCGAGTACGCCGACCTGGTCCACCAGGGATTTACCCAGGTGGAAGTGCCGGAATCGATCCGCTTCGAGCTGAAGGGCAAGCTCGGCTCGGGGGTCACGGCCAAGGACCTGATGCTCTACATCCTCTTGAACCATGCCCGGCCGCAATTCACGCTCAACCGGGTGATGGAGTTCACCGGCCCGGGCGTCGCGACGCTCTCCATGGACGAGCGCGCCACCCTGACGAACATGGCCACCGAGTGCTCGGCCCGCACCGCGATCGTGATCGCGGACGACGAGACCTTCCGCTGGCTGGCCGAGTGGCGGCCGGGGATCGACGTCGAAGCGCTCCGCGCCCGGGCGGTCTTCCCTGACGAGGGAGCGGAGTACGCCGGCGGCGTGTACGAGATCGACCTCTCCGAGATCAGGCCGATGGTGGCGCACCCGGGCGATCCCGACCAGGGCATCCCATCCGATCCGACGAACGGCGCCTGGATCGACGAGATCGGCGACGTACCGATCGACATCGCCTATGGCGGGAGCTGCACGGCGGGCAAGATCGACGACCTGGTCTTCTATCACCAGGTGGTGAAGGAGGCGCTCGACGCCGGGTTCGAGGTCGCCCCCGGCGTGAAGTTCCTGATCCAGTGCGGCTCGATGGCGGTCGAGGACTTCGTGCGCCGCAATGGCCTCGCCGACACCTTCGAGAGAGCGGGCGTGACGCTGATCCATCCCGGCTGCGGAGCCTGCATCGGCTGCGGTCCGGGTGTGTCGGACGACACGGACCAGGTGACCGTGAGCGCGATCAACCGCAACTACAAGGGACGCTCCGGCCCGGGCAAGCTCTGGCTCGCCTCGCCGCTGACCGTGGCGGCCTCGGCCTTCATGGGAAAGATCACGGCCTACGAGCCGGGGATGTTCACGAGGATGGCGGCCGAGCGCCAGCCGGAGCTGGCGCCGGTTTGATCCCATGCCCCCACACCCCAGCCCACTCCCCCGTGCCGGGGGAGAGGGAGCGGAGAGCGCCTACCAGCGTCTGCGGATCGAGAATCCCCAGACCTGCGAGCTCGAGTTGTAGCTTCCGTTCACGCCCGGGTTCAGCAGTTCCTGAGCGGAGGCTCCCTGCCGGTCGTGGTCGTGGAACGAGTAGCCGAGGTCGAACGAGATGTTCGGCAGGCTGTAGCTGATGCCAGCGGCATAGACCAGGGCGTCGCCGCGGGAGAAGCCGGGCTCGACCGTGTTCCCTGACACGGGCGAGGGCTCCCAGGCGACGCCGCCGTAGATCATTAGAGGGTCCGTGATGTTGCCCTCCGCCCCCAGGCGCAACGAGAGCGTATCGTCCCAGTCGCGCGGCGTCAGGACGACACGGCTGTCGGTGGGGGAGGAGAATGTATAGGTGACGGCGGTCGCCTCCAGGCTCGACCAGCTCTGCCACGCCGCGTCGACCTCCAGGCGGAGCTCCGGGTAGGGGGCGAACCAGACGCCGCCACGCAGCTCGCGGGGGATCTCGAAGGCCTGGCGGGCCCGTCCGCTGCCGAAGCGCTGCTGAAGCTGGGCCTCGGCGGCCGCGTGGCCGATCGGGCGCAT
The DNA here is from genome assembly GCA_034667225.1 of Acidobacteriota bacterium. Taxonomy (GTDB): domain Bacteria; phylum Acidobacteriota; class Thermoanaerobaculia; order Multivoradales; family UBA5704; genus DATMER01. The sequence goes on along the minus strand of JAXDKG010000058.1, from coordinate 152,809 downwards.
CTCGAAATCCAGGTCGCCGGACCCTTTCAGCTCGACATTGCTCCGATAAACCGCGCCCCAGCCCCAGGACGGGTCTGCGTAGTGGACCGCGAGGTCCCAGGCCAGCGCGTCGACGTCGGCGCCGGAGTTGAATTCGCCCTCCAGTTGGATGGGTACCACCGGACCGCCGGGGGCGGCCGGCACGAGGGCGGTGAGGATCAGGTTGTTGCCCTGCTCCAGGTTGCCGAAGACGTAGCGCAGGCCGCCGCCCACGCTCCAGCCGTCGCCCAGGTCGTAGGCGAGCACGGGGTGGACCTCGGCCACGCGCAGCTCGAACACTCGCGCCTTGAAGCGGGCCGGGAAGAAGACCGGGTCCCAGTCGAGGCGGTACCAGAAGGGAGAGTCGAGCCCGATGCCGACCGCCCACGGTCCGTCCTTGGAGCTCCACGTGGCATAGACGGCCGGCGGGAATTCGATGATGTGCCTGGCCGAGAAGCTGCCCGTGGCGCTCTGGTACTTGTCCTCGGAGTTGGACAAGTCGAGTCCCGCCTGGACCTGGAAGCCTTCGAGCTGGGTGATGGCCGCGGGGTTGTAGTAGACGGCCGAGGGCTCCGAGGCGCGGGCGGTGAAGGCCCCAGCCTGGCCCAGGGCGCGGCCGCCGTGCTGGAAAAGTCCGAAGCCGGCAGCGGAAACGCGCCCGGTATTGGCAAGACCGGCGGCAAGTCCGGCGGCGAGGCACAGCGAAACAAGGCGTCGTTGGCGCATCAAACCCTCCCTGGAATGAGCTTGCTACTCGACCGACAGGATCTCCGGAACGATGCGGTTGTCGGCCACCGTGAGGATAGCGAGCGTCAGCGGCAGATGGAAGCGCCGCGGTCCGCACGCACCGGGGTTCAAGAGCAGGCAATCTCCGCGCCACTCCAGCTCCGGCCGGTGCGAGTGGCCGAAGACGAGCAGCCTCAGCTTCCTCGGCCAGGCCGGATCGATCTCCTCCCGGCTGTGGACCATGCGGAAAGGAAGGCCGTCCAGATCGCCCGCCAGGGCCGGCGGCAGCTCCGCCGCGGTCGGGCCCGTATCCGTGTTGCCCCGCACGGCGGCCACGGGAGCGACCTGGCGCAACCGCTCCAGGATCTCCAATCCGCCCACGTCCCCCGCGTGGAGGATCCTCTCGCAGCCGGCGAGCAGCTCCAGCACCCGGGGCCGCAGCAGGTTGTGCGTGTCCGACATGACTCCGATCCGCATCTCCTGTCCTCTTCTCCGGTCTTCCCGGCACTGCTCTTTATGAAGACTGCCGACGGCGCGAGCATGCACGAAACTTGCACGACCGTCCAACGTGAGCGAACGAGCCCTGACCATGCACTCCATGCACTCGACGTCGGTCCCCGCGGGCAGCCAGGACATCGGGCCTTACGATGTGCTCGAAGACCTTGGCCCGGCTCCGTTCGGAATGGCATACCTCGCGCTCGACACGAGGAGCGACAGGACGGTCATCCTCAAGGTGATTCCTCCGTCCCGTCCCGGCCTGTGCCAGGAGATCACCCCCTGGGAAATTCTTCTCGAAGAGACGGCGGCTCTCACGCGGATTTACCACCGCGGCCTGCCTGCCCTCTTCGAAGTGACCGAGCATGAAGGCTCGCTGCTCATCGCCTTCGAGGCGGTGGAGGGGCAGACCCTGCACGAGCTGCTGGCGCAGGGGGCCCGGCCAGACCGCGGGCAGCTCATCGACTGGGGCTGCCAGATCCTGGACATCCTGGCGGAGGCGCACGCGGAGGGGCTGCTGCACCGGCATGTCGGGGAGGATTCGGTGCTGGTGACGGAGGAAGGGCAGGTCGATGGGCAGGTCGATGGGCAGGTGATACTGACCGGCTTCGGATTGACGCAGCTCGTGTTCGATCCGCTCACGGCGCTGGCGCCGGAGCAGCTCGCGGGCGAGCCGTTTACGCCGCAGAGCGATCTTTACGCGGTGGGCTCGCTGCTGCGCCGTCTAACGTTCGCGAGCCGTCTCAAGAGCGGCGGCGGGGTGGTGGGCACGAACGGCCGGGATCCGCTGCTCAAGGTGCTGGCGCGGGCGACGTTCCCGGACCCGGCGGCGCGCTACCGGACCGCGGCGGAGATGGCCGAGGCCCTGCGGCAAGCCGGGCGGGCACGCGGGGTGTCGGCACTTCCTGTACGCGGCCCGAAAGCCGTCCCCGAAATCGCGGCCGTGACCCCCTTCCCGTCCGCGCAGCGTCCCCGCTCCGAGGAGTCCGAGGACGGCGATCGCCGCGATCGCCGCTGGGCCCTGCTGCTCCTGGCGGTGACCCTTCTGCTGATGCTCTCCGTGATCGCCACCGGCTGGTTCCTGATCGGCGGCGACACCCTCCCGGAGACCCAGGGCGCGGCGAAGACGTCGCAAAACTCCGACACCCTGCCCTGACGAAAGGGACCCTTTCCGTTAGGATGCAGCTTCCTTTTGGGGAGGCCCACTATGAAGCTCCGCATCCTGGCTCTGGCCGTGCTCGCGCTGCCCGCTCTCGGGCTGGCCGAGGAACCCGCTACGAAAACCGAGGTCGTCGCGCTGAAAGCGGCGCGGCTGTTCTCCGGCAAGGGAGACTCGACGATCCGCGATGCCGTGGTGATCGTCGAGGGAGGAAAGATCAAGGCCGTGGGCTCCGGGCTGCAGGTGCCCGCCGGGGCGCGGGTCGTCGACCTCGGCGATGCCACCCTGCTGCCTGGGTTCATCGACGCCCATACCCACGTCTCATTCGAGTCCGAGGACGACTGGAACGCGGCAGAGGTGGCCGGCCTGCGGCGGACCATGGCCGAGACGGCGATCCGGGCCACGGCCTATGCGCGCAATCTTCTGCTGGCCGGCTTCACCTCGATCCGCGATCTTGGCTCGGGAGACTGGATCGACGTCGGCCTCCGCAACACCTCCCGGGACGAGATCATTGCCGGGCCGCGGATGCTCGTGGCGGTCCACTCCCTCGGCGCGCGGGGCGGGCATTGCGACTCGACCGGCTATCCCTATGAGCTCTTCGGCCCCGAGTCGGGCATTGCGGAAGGCATCGCCAGCGGTCCGGACCAGTTCCGCGACGCAGTCCGGTTCCAGGTCAAGTATGGCGCCGATGTGATCAAGGTCTGCGCCACCGGCGGCGTGCTGTCGCTGACCGACGAGGTGGACACCCCGCAGCTCACCCAGGACGAGATGAACGCGATCGTCGAAGAGGCGCACCGGCTGCGCAAGAAGACCGCGGCCCATGCCCATGGCGCCGAAGGGGCCAAGGTCGCGATCCGCGCCGGCATCGACTCCATCGAGCATGGCTCCTTCCTCGACGACGAAGCCCTGCGCATGATGAAGGAGCGCGGCACCTGGCTGGTCCCCACCCTGCTCGCCGGCGAGTATGTAACCGCGCCCGAGCGGCATTACCCGCCGGAGATTGCCGAGAAGGGCCGGGCCGCCATGTCGAAGCGCTCGGACATGTTCCGCAAGGCCGTGAAGATGGGGATCAAGATCGCCTTCGGCACCGATTCGGGGGTGAGCCCGCACGGCGTCAACGCGCGCGAGTTCAAGCTCATGGTGGACCACGGCATGACCCCGGCCGCCGCCCTGCGGGCCGGCACCGCCTCGGCTGCCGACCTGTTGGGGATCTCGCGGCTGACCGGCACCCTGGAAGCCGGCAAGGAGGCGGACATCGTGGCCGTGCCGGGAGATCCCCTCGCCGACATCACCGCCACGGAGCACGTCGCCTTCGTCATGAAGAGAGGCAGGATCTACAAGCTGAGTGGTACGGCCACGGGCTTCCCATGAGGATTCACAAGGTCTACACCCGCACGGGTGACGAGGGGATGACCGACCTGGTCGGGGGGGAGCGCGTCCCCAAGGACTCGCTGCGGATCGAGAGCTACGGCACGGTGGACGAGCTGCAGTCCGTGCTCGGGATGCTGCGCGCCGCTCTCGGCGAATCCGGGAACATGAGTGAAATCGTCGGCCACATCCATCGGGTGCAGCAGGACCTCTTCGATCTGGGCAGCACCCTCTCCACGCCTCCGCAGCACGCCGGCCGGGTCAAGAACCCGATCACGGCGGAGCGCATCGGCTGGCTGGAAGAAACCATGGACCGCTGGAACGAGGAGCTGCCGCCGTTGCGCTCCTTCGTGCTCTCCGGTGGCGGACGGTACTCGGCGCTCGGCCACGTGGCGCGCACGGTCTGCCGGCGCTGCGAACGGATCGTGCTCCGCCTGGCGCGGGAGGAGGACGTGCCGACCGAGGTCCTGCGCTATCTCAACCGGCTCTCCGACTTCCTGTTCGTCCTCGCCCGCCACCTGGCCCGGGTCTTCGGCGAGGACGAGCCGCTCTGGGAGACGCCGCTGCGAAAATAGGCATAAACTCCAGACATGGCAGAGGATCGAGCCCGGTGGATGGCGGATTTGCTGGCGACCTCCATTCAAGTTTCCGGGCTCTCGGAAGAGGAGCTCGAGCTGAGGCTCGGATGGACCTCCGGGTCCATCAGCCGGATCCTGGAGGGGGAGGAGGATCTCGATCCGGACGAGGCCATCAGAGTCTTGAGTGAGCTGAACGGAGACCCCGGACTGGACGGAGAACCTGATCTCGCGGATAGGGAGGACGGCCACACCCAGGTCGTGACCAATCTGCTTGAACGCTTCCATCGCCTGGGCTATGAAGCCCGGCCGATGGAAGCGCTCGAAGAGGATCTGGACGTCGCGAAGCTGGAGGAGAAGATTCAGGCAATCCTGCGAGAAGCCTTCGGCAACGAGGATTGAGAGGGGGACTAGACCGGTCGGGTCTCCAGACGTTTCAGATAGGCCCGCACGGTCTGGAGCACCCCGAGGGCGCTACGGTCCGTATCCAGAGAGCGTTGCAGGAGGAGCAGGGCCGCCAGCGCCTCGCGGGCGATCCGCCGCGAGCGGAAGATCGTGATCGTCTGCTCGACGAGCTGGCGGGCGGCCGCGGTCTCCCGCTTCTCCAGCAGAACCGCGGTCAGGTCGAGTGCGACCAGGGCGGCGTGGTAGGCCAGGCCGGCTTGCTCGAAGCGGGCCTGCGCATCGCGGAACGCGGCCTCCGCAATGTCGTGCTCGCCGAGCCCGAAAGCGATCTTGCCTTCTACCCACCGCAGCTTGATTAGGTTCAGGCGGTCCCCAGCCGCGAAGTAGGCCTTCTGGCTGCGCCGCAGGATCCGGCGCGCCTCGTGGAAGCGCCCGCAATCGGTCAAGAAGTTCACGAGGTTGTGAACGGCGGACAGTACCACCTTCGGATCGCTGGCCGGGTTGATCATGGCCAGCCCGGCAATCAAGTACTGAATGGCCTTCTCGGGATCATTGCCGTACCCGGTATAGAGCCCCCTGCTGATCAGGGCGCCGCCGGCATTGAAACGGTCGCCGTGCCGCTCATAAATCGTGTAGGCCGCATCGAGCAGCGCCAAGGCCTCCGGGAAACGTCTCTGCGCTCCGCGCTGGCCGGCGGCTATCCGCATGATCCGGGCGAGCAGAAGCGGATCCTGGGAACCCCTGGCGCTCCACTCGGATGCCCGCCGCAGCATGCGCTCCGCGGCCTCCAAGTCGTCGGCAACGCGATAGGCGTTCGCAAGCTCGGCAAAGGCGCGTGCGCGCAAATCGCTGGCGAGCTCGCGCCCGTACTCCATCGGGTCCAACCCCTCGGCCACGGCTACGGCCCGCTCGGCCAGGAGGACCATCTGCTCCGGATCCTGATAGCGGCAGGACTGGCTCCGGGAAAGCAAGGTCTCGCAAAGGCCCCAGTTCGCGCTCGGACGCGGAAGGGAGAAGCCACCGGAATCCATCTCCCGGGCCGAGCCCCGAGATGTTTCCAAGTTGGCGAATGTGAAATCCTGGTTCACGTACAAATCCTCCGCGCCGGAGTCTCTGCAGTTTTCGTACCAGCGCTCAAGCGACTTCCCCGGATCTCACCCGATGGGATCGATGCCCGGACCGGCATCCCCGCAGTTCGTGGTGCACGCCGGGATAGGCGGGGGCGCAGGCTTCTCCTCGGAGAATTCGAAGACCGAGGCCAGTCCATTCCAAGTTCCCCCAAGCCACTGAATTGCCTGCTGGAAGAGCCCGATCTGCCGCTCCGAAAGGGCGGTATGGCTGTCGAGCGCGAAGATGCTGCCTGCCTGAGCGCCGCTGCTCATGAGGAGAAGCACCGAAAAGGCGACAGCGTTGATGGTAATTTTGCCTACCTTGCTCTTCATTTTCTTCTCCTCATCCCTCAAGTCGATCATCTATGCTGACAGGAGCTTCAATTCTGGTATCCCTGCTTCGTCACACCAAACGTAAGTAGCAAGGGGCGTGCCAGGAGAAGGGAGAGAGCAGAGGAGCCGATGGGCGATCGGCAGGGCGAGCACCAGGACTCGATCGCGCAGCGTCCGATCCGGAAAGGGAAGAGCCGCGTGTCGAATTTGCAGTATTGCTACTCAGCTAAGAGCAGCTTCTACCCGTCTCATTTACTTTTTGCGCAGAGCGGAGGCTCACTTGTGCCTGACGCCACGCTTCAGTACCACGTCGACATCCTGAAGCAAGTCGATGTGACGTAAAACGTCACCCCTGACGGCGATAATGTCAGCCCACTTGCCCGGGGAGAGAGTGCCCACGTCCTTGTCCACCTTCATCTGGACCGCCGGCCAGTAGGTGGCGGCCCGGATCGCATCCATCGGGGCGACGCCGAAGGTGTTGACCCAGGTGTCGATCTCCCGCCAGGTGGAGTCGCTGTGGAAGTTGAGCGGCACGCCGCTGTCGGTGCCGATCAGGAGGATGACGCCAGACTGGCGGAGCTGCTCGAACTTGCGCGCCAGAGTGGGCCGGCGCTGGGGCACGTGCTGGAAGTAGGCCACGCGGGAGGGATTGGCGAGCGACTGGCGGATGTCGGCCACAACTTCCGGCGGCAGGCCCACCTGCCAGCGCGGATCGTCGATGCGCTCGGGGAACTCGTCGCGGGTCTCCTGGAAGAGCAGCAGGGGTCCGATGGTGGGAGTCCAGAAGAGGGTGTTGGCCCGTCCCTTCATCAGGGCGAACACGTCCTCCGGATACTCCGGCGCGGTGCCGAGCCCGGTGTGCTCGAAGCAGTCGACGCCGGCCTGGATACCGCGGCGGATCTCCTCGGCCCGGTGGGCGTGGGCGACCACCGGGAGCTTGCGCTTGTGCGCCTCGTCGACCACGGCGCGCACCTCGTCCATGGTCATCTGGTCCTGGTCGATCAGCTTGATCAGGTCCACCCCGGCCTCGGCCAGGCGGCGCACCTTGGCGCGGGCGTCCTCCACCCCCTTGATTCCCCAGCGGAAGGACTCGGTGCCGGGGTAGGCCTCATGCTGGAGGAACGGGCCGGAGACGTAGAGCGTGGGCCCGGGCATCTCGCCGCGGTTGATCGCGTCGCGCACCGCCAGGATGTCCTCCAGGGGCGCGCCCAGGTCGCGGGCGCTGGTGACGCCGGCCAGCAGGAGCTGCTTTGCCGCCGCGGGCATGATTGTCGAGCGGAAGAGCGGCGGGTAGGTGCGGTCCCAGTGATCGTAGTCGGCGTGGCCCACGATCATCAGGTGGACGTGCATGTCCCAGAGCCCGGGAAGCACGCTCATCCCTTCCGTGGAGATCACCTGCGCGCCTGCCGGCACCGCCACCTCGCCGATCCGGCCGACTTCCTTGATCCGGCCGTCCTGGACGATCACCACGCTGTTCTCCAGCGGCTTGCCGCCGTAGCCGTCGATCAGGCGGCCGCCAACCAGGGCGGTGACTGCGGACGTTTGGGGGATGGCCGCCCGCGTGAGCAGGACGGTGAAGATAGCGACGGTGATCGCGAAGGCGGTTCGTCTCATGGCTCTGGACCTCCCCGGTTGGGGAGTATCTCAGAGCCTGCGGCGCCAGGCCATCGATCGCCTCCTGATGATCCCGGAGAGCCAGCCGCCCAGGAGCAGGCGGGCCAGAACCACGGTCGGCGCGATCCCGTCCATCCGGACCTCGGTCGCCGGATGGACCTCGCCCAGCAGCACCTCGCGGGTGCGCAGACGGCCGAGCTCGATCGCCTGGACGAGCGCCGGCCAGCGGCGCTCCAGGAAAGATGTGGGGAGGCGGTGCCGCGGCCGGATCACGACCAGACGGTCGCGGTAGACGGGCGGGATGGTGTGCTCGATCTCCCGCGGGTTCCGGTTGGGCATGCCCTCGCTCTCTCCCTTCATCGTCACCAGCACGACCACGTCGCACCCCTCCTCGAAAGCCTTCTCATAGGGGATGTTGTTGGCGATCCCGCCGTCGCCGCAGCGCTCGCCGTCGATCCTCGGCGCGTGCGTGTAGAAGGGCGGAAGGTAGTTCGAGGCGAGGAGGACCTTGAGCGGGTCCTCGGCCGTCCGCAGGTCGTAGTAGATGGCCTGCCGGTCGGAGAGGCGGGTGACGCCCACGAAGACCGGCAGCGTCTCCGGCCGGCGCAGCCGCTCGGGACCCACATAGCGGCTGAAGGTGCGGCGATGGATCTCGTTCCAGCGGTAGGGGGAGTGCTCGCGCAGCAGGTTGCGCAGGTCCACCTCCGGCATGCGGCTGAAGGCCCGCCAATAGGCGCGGAGCCGATGGGCCTGGCCTACGGCCACGGCCGCGGCGTTCCAGGCGCCGCCCGACACTCCGACGCAGAGCGCAGGCCGGATTCCGAGCTCCGCCAGCGCCTCGATCACCCCGATCTGGTACGCGCACCGGGCCGACCCGCCGGACAGCACGAGCCCGACCCGCCCGGCGGAGCGGAGGAGACGCAGAGTTTGGGTTTCCTTCAGCTCCATAACTTTATTCTACACAGGCCATTGAACCTTCCGGGCTCGCAGGGGGATTCACTGGTGGAAAGGAGGGCACACCATGAACCACCGACCCACCCTGCGAGCGCTCGGGCTGGGCTTTCTGCTCGCCGTCTCTGCCTGGGGTCAGCATCACTCTGTAGTCGGAAACGATTATGACGACGATCCGGGCGGCGGCGACCCCAATCCGACGTCGGGCTGCGCGGGAGTGCAGGCCAAGATTACGATCAGCGGCGGCGGCATCAGCTTCTCACCGGCCTCGGTGACCGTCGACCCGGGGCAGCCGGTCTGCTGGACCTGGTCGGGGAGCACGGAGCACACCGTCAAGGGCGACGACGGCTCGTTCACCAGCGGCCCGCCAGCCACGAGCGCCACCTTCCAGCGCACTTTCAATGCTCCGGGCACCTACGGCTACTACTGCCAGGTGCATGGCACCACCACCAGCGGAATGCGCGGCACCGTAGTTGTCCGGGGCAACTCAGGGGGCTCGGCAGCCGGCACTCTGGAGCTCCTGTCCACCAGCTACGCGGCGGATGAAGGAATCGGAGCCCTGACGGTGACCGTCGCGCGGACGGGCGGCAGCGACGGGGCCGCGACGGTCAAGTTCGAGACGGCCAGCGGGACTGCCAAGACGAAAAAGGACTTCACCGCCCGGACCGGCACCTTGAGCTGGGCGGCGGGCGACCAGGACTCGAAGACGATCGAGGTACCGATCAAGAACGACAAGGCCAAGGAAAAAAGCGAGACATTCACCGTCAAGCTCAGCAGGGCCACCGGCGCCGGGCTCGGCGCGAGCAGCGCGACAGTGACGATCAATGACGACGACAGCCCTGGCTGCGGCACCTCTCTCGCTGCTCCCGCGCAGCTCCAGGCGCGCGGGCAGTCGGAAAGCGAGATCCATCTCACCTGGGCCGACCCATCGATCGCGGCGAGCGAGATCCGGATCGAGCGCCGGCAGCCGGGCGGCACCTTCCGGGAGATCGCTTCGCTGGCAGCGGGAGTGGAGAGTTACACCGACTCCGGCCTGTCCGGCGGCGCTACGTTCCAATATCGGATCAGTGCCGTGGGGGCCGATGGTGACTCAGCCGTCTCGGAAATCGCAGCCGGAGCCACGGACGGTGGGGTGGCGCCTTGCGACGACGCCAATGCCCTCTGCCTCGACGGCGGCAGGTTCGAAGCGAGTGTCGAGTGGGGCCGTCCATCGGCCGAGGCCGACGGGCCAAGGCGGATGATGCTGCCGGAGGCTTCCAGGTCGGGCCTCTTCTCCTCCTCCCGCTCCTCCGATCCGCAGCTCCTGGTGAACATGCTTGACGGCTGCAACGTCAACGGCCACTACTGGCTCTACTTCGCGGCTGTCACCGACGTCGAGCACACGGTAAGGGTCCGAGATACCCTGACTGGCCGCACCTGGGCTTACTTCAATCCGGGGGGGAGCGTGCCCACGCCGGTGCGCGACGTCGAAGCTTTCTCCTGCCCTTAGCAGGGAGCAGGAAACGCAGCCGTGACGGCCCGCGCGAGTGCCCGCGCCGCCGAGCGCTCCGCGTCGTCGAACGTGGGGTTGTAGATCGTCATCTCCATTCCCACCGCGAGCGGCGACGCGAGCACTACTGCCAGCGCTTCGCTCAGCTCCTCGGGCCAGAGCCCGTCCGGCATCCGGTAGTCCACCGCCGGCATCACTTCATCGTTGAGCACGTCGGCATCGAGGTGGATCCAGAATCCCTCCACACCATTCGCTTCGAGCGCCGCCAGTCCCTGCCGGGCCGCCGCTGCCGGCCCCATCCGGCGCACCTGAGCGAGATCGAAGGCGTGCATTGCCGTCTGGCGCACGTCCGGGCTCCCGTACTCCGCCGCCGACTCGGCGTCCCGGAAGCCGAACACCACCACGTCCTCCTCCCGCACAAGCGGACGCCGGCCATCGAGATCGGCGAGCACCTCCGGCTCCCGGCCTGTCACGATCGCCAACTCCATCGATGCGACCTCGCCGTTCGGTTCGGCTGAAGGAGGGTAGAAGTCGGCGTGCCCGTCTAAGAAGAACAGTCCGAATCGGCCGCGGCGCCGGAGGGCGAGCATGGCTCCGAGAAGAATGCTGCAATCGCCACCCAGGACGACGGGAAATCTCCCAAGGTCGAGGGTGAAGGCCACGCGCTCGGCGAGGGCGAAGCTGAACGTGCGAATGCCGTCGGGGTTGAGGACGTTGGCGGATGCGTCGCGCAGAGGAACGTAGGGCGGAACGCGCAGGCGGCCCGCGTACCGCGCATCCGGCAGCCCTTCGAGGAGGCCAGCTGCACGGAGAGCATCCGGGAGCCCGTCAACTCCGGTGCGGCGGAGACCAAGGTCGGATGGCGCATCAATGATGGAGCAGGCTTTCGCTCGCATTCTGCCTCCTGCGCAGCACCCGTCCAGGCTTGAGCCCGCTCCCCTTGCCGCCTGCGTAGACGGTCTGACCGTTGACCCAGACGCGCTCGATGCCGGTCGCGAGCGCGTGCGGGTCGCTCGTCGTCGCGCGATCGATCACTTTTGCCGGATCGAAGAGCACGAGATCGGCATAGGCGCCGGGCGCGAGCCGGCCGCGGTCCCTCAGCCCGACGTGATCGGCGGCGAGGGAAGTCATCTTGCGCACCGCCTCTTCGAGCGGCAGCACGCCGCGCTCGCGCACATAGAGGCCAAGGACGCGCGGAAAGGCGCCGAACCCCCGCGGATGCCGGCCGTCGAGCTCGCCGTCGGTGCAGAGGTTGGTATGCGGCCAGGCGAGGAGCTTTTCGAGATCGCTTTCGATCATGCTCGTGGCGATGACGCTTTCGACGCCCTCTTTTCCCTGGCGGCGGAGCGCCTCGGCGTCCCGGATGAGCGCGATCAGCGTTTTCTCCGGCGCTTCGCCGCGCTCCTTGGCGATGTCGGCCACGGTGCGTCCCGCGTAGGCGGGATTCGGAAGGTAGCGGCCGAGCAGCAATCCATCGGCCGGCGCGATCTCGGCGAGCACCTGCCGGGCGGTCTCCAGGTTCTCGAAATCGCGCTCCGGGAAGAGCACCGTGAGCGTCGAGTGCCAGTAGAGGTATGGATAGATGTCGGCCGTGACGTCGATCCCCTGCGATCTGGCACGCTCGAGGAGCGCGAGCAGCCGGGGCGCCTCGCCCCAGAGCGATCGCATCGCGAGCTTGATGTGTGAGATCTGCACGGGGAGCTTCGCTTCCCGGCCGATTGCGAGGATCTCGTCGATCGCCTCCCAGAACTTCCGGTCCTCGCTGCGGATGTGGCTGATGTAACGGCCACCGTGCCGCGCGGTGACCCGCGCCAGGTCCATCAGCTCGGCGCGGCTCGAATTGATCCCCGGATCGTATTCAAGGCCGGTCGAGAGTCCGAGGGCTCCCGCCTCGAGGTCGCGCTCGAGCAGGCGCGACATCTGGGCGGTCTCGGCCGCGGTTGCAGCGCGGCGGAAGTCCTTGCCCATCACTTTGTCGCGCAGCGTGCCGTGCCCCGAGTACGAGGCCACGTTGACGGCCGCGGGCGCGCGCTCCAGCTTTGCGAAGAGATCGCTCAAAGGGAACGTCGATTCCCCATCCTGTCCGCCGATGACGGTGGTGATCCCCTGGCTCACCGCGCCGAGCGCGTCCGGCATCTCGAGCAGGTCCCCCGTGGCGTGCGAGTGCGTGTCGATGAACCCGGGCGCGAGGGAGAGGCCTTGGGCATCGAAGACCGGCTCACCCGGGATCGGCTCTACCTCTCCCATGGCGGCGATGCGGTCGCCGGCGATGCGCAGGCTCCCCATGCGCGCCGGTGCCCCGGTGCCGTCGATCAGGCGCGCGTTCACGATCCGGAGCGTCGGCGCGGGCTCGGCTGCGGCGAGGGCAGGGACGAGCAGCGCGAGGACGAAGGCGATGGCTCGGCGAAGGGAGGGCACGATGCGGCCGATCCTAGCAGACCGCCGCTTGACATGTGAGATGGTGTTGTAGTTAACTACACCACTAGAGGGGGCGCAGGAAACACAGGATGGATCGCGAATGGAACGACAGTCAGCCGATTTACCGCCAGCTTCGGGACCGTATCGTCGAGCTGATCCTCGACGGCGTGCTCAAGGAAGGCGATCCGCTGCCGTCCGTGCGCAATGTCGCGGCCGAATATCGGGTGAATCCGATCACGGTCATGAAGGGCTATCAACAACTGGTCGACGAGCAGCTTGTCGAGAAGAAGCGAGGCCTCGGCATGTTCATCAAACCCGGGGCGCGCAATCTGCTGCTGGATGGCGAACGTCAGAAGTTTCTTGCCGAGCAGTGGCCCAGGATTTACGCAACCATCCAGCGGCTCGGCCTGACGCCGGAAGAGCTGCTGAAACCTCCAGAGGAGGAGCGCTGAAGATGGTAGCCATAGAAGCACGAGGCCTGCGCAAGGCCTTCGGCACATCCATAGCGCTCGACGGCATCGATCTGCGCGTGGAAGAGGGCCGTGTCCTCGGGCTCATCGGCCCCAACGGCGCAGGCAAGACCACCGCCCTCAACGCGATCCTCGGCCTCACTCCCTACCAGGGAGAGCTCAAGGTGCTCGGACGCGACCCCTGGACCGAGCGCGATCACCTCATGCGCGATGTCGCCTTCATTGCCGATGTCGCCGTGCTGCCGCGCTGGATACGGGTCTCGCAGGTGCTCGACTACGTCGCCGGCGTGCATCCGCGATTCGATCGGGCGAAGGCGGAAGGTTTCCTTGCGAAGACCGCCATCAAGCACGCCAGCAGGGTCAGAGAGTTGTCAAAAGGCATGGTGACCCAGTTGCACCTCGCTCTGGTCATGGCCATCGACGCGAGATTGCTGGTGCTCGACGAGCCGACGATCGGCCTGGACCTCCTGTACCGCAAACAGTTCTACGACTCACTTCTGAACGACTACTTCGATCGGAGCCGCACCATCGTGGTGACGACACATCAGGTGGAGGAGATCCAGGACGTCCTCACCGATATCCTGTTCATCGACCGCGGCCGCATCGTGCTCGGTTGCAGCATGGAAGACGTCGAGTCGCGCTATGCGCAGGTGATGGTGCATCCCGACAATGCCGCCGCGGCGCGGGCACTGGGGCCGATTCACGAGCGCCAGGTGTTCGGCCGCAGCATCCTGCTGTTCGATGGGGCCGATCGTCATCAACTCGCCGCGCTCGGCGACGTGCGCACGCCCAGCATCGCCGACGTGTTCGTCGCCGTGATTGGAGAGGGTCGATGAATCCCCGGCCGATGTATTGGTCTGTCCGGCGTGAATTGTGGGAGAACCGTTCGGTCTACATCGCACCGCTGGCTGTCGCCGGCCTCTCTCTGTTCGCCTTCCTGATCAGCACGATCCGCCTGTCGCGCCGGCACATCTCGGCCGCCTTGCCATACAGCGCCGCTGCATCCGCGATCCTCATGGCCGGGTTCATCGTCGCGGTGTTCTACTGTCTCGACGCGCTGAACAGCGAGCGGCGCGACCGCAGCATCCTGTTCTGGAAGTCGCTGCCGGTTTCGGATCGCACAACCGTCCTTTCAAAGGCGAGCATCCCCCTTGCCGTCCAGCCGCTGCTCACCTTCGCGATTGCTCTTGCCACGCAGTTGGTCATGCTGCTGCTGAGCACCGCAGTCCTGCTGGTGAACGGAGTGAATCCCGCGACGCTCTGGAGCCGGTTGCCTTTGCTCCAGATGCCGCTGGTGATGTTCTACGGCCTGGCCGCGCATGTGCTCTGGTTTGCGCCTATCTACGGCTGGCTGCTGCTGGTATCCGCATGGGCCCGGCGCGCGTCATTCTTATGGGCCGTGCTCCCCTTTTTCGCGATCCTTATCGTCGAACGGCTTGCGTTCGGCACTTCGCATTTCGCCTCCCTGCTTAAGTACCGCGTACAGGGCGCCATGGTGGAGGCTTTCGCCGCCGACCCGGTCAAGGTCCCGATCCTTCGGCTCTCGCAACTCGATCCGGTGAGATTCCTGAGCAGTCCCGGTCTCTGGGCCGGTCTGGTGTTCGCTGCGGCGTGCCTCGCCGCGGCGGTGCGGCTGCGACGTAGCCGCGAACCGGCCTGATTTTCCTGCACGCCTGATTCGCCGTACAGCTCGACTCAATCGCTGGCTGACACACATCTCGTGTCGGGAGGATATCCGTGCGCATGACGTTGCTCGTACATATCGTCGCAGGTGGGCTGGGACTGATTTTTGGCTTTGTTGCGCTCTACGCAGCGAAGGGGGCGAGGCTGCATCGCAAGAGCGGGATGCTGTTTGTCTATGCGATGGTCACGATGGGGATCACCGGGGCGGTGATCGCGGCTTTGCGCGGCGTGGAGAGCTCGGTGATCGCGGGGTTGCTGACGGCCTATCTGGTGATCACCGCGCTGACCACAATGCGGCCCGCCTCTTCAGGGTCACGCCGGCTGGATCTCGGTGCCATGCTCATGGCGCTGGCACTAGGCCTGACAAGTGTCACGCTGGGGTACGAGGCGCTCACCGGTGGCAATGAAAATGGCAAAAGGGACGGGGTCCCGCCTGTGATGTTTTTCATCTTTGGTGCAGTCGCACTGCTGGCGAGCGTAGGCGATCTGCGGATGATGCGGTCGAGCGGCCTTCAGGGCGCGCCTCGGCTTGCAAGGCATCTGTGGCGCATGTGCTTCGCGCTGTGGATTGCGGCTTCATCATTCTTTCTCGGGCAGGCAGATGAATTTCCGAAGGCCCTCCAGATTCCCGGTCTGCTCGCGATTCCAGCATTTCTACCGCTCCTGGTCATGTTTTATTGGCTGTGGCGCGTCCGTACCAGGCGGACCTCGCCCGCGCCCGCCCTTAACAGCATCGGAGAAAAAATGCGAACACTTCTGCCGGCACTTCTGATCTGTCTTCTTGCGCCAGCCGCCGCCCTGGCCCAGGGAAATCCACTCAGCGAGCACAACAAGATGCTATACGGAGGAACGAAGGACGTCCTGCTCCGCTCGGCCGAAAAAGTGCCTGAGGAGTTTTATGGCTTCAAGCCGACGGAGGTTGTCCGCAGCTACGGCCAGATCGTTGGACACATCGCCGACTCGCAGTACAGGTTTTGCTCCATCATGCTCGGCGAGAAGAATCCCGCCCCGAATGTCGAGAAGACCAAAACCGCGAAAACCGATCTGATCGCCGCGCTCAAGGAAGCCTTTGCCTACTGCGACAAGGCCTATGGCGGACTGACCGACGCGTCCGCTTCTCAGATGGTGAAGTTTTTCGGACGCGACACCCCGAAACTGGGCGTGCTGAACGTCAACAACCTGCACAATGCGGGGCACTACGAGAACCTCGTCACCTACATGCGGCTGAAGGACATCGTGCCTCCGACGAGCGAGCCGGGTTTCAGCCCGATACCGAAGAAATAGTGTGTGCTTCTGGGCCGGCCGCTGGCCGGCCCAGAAGCCGAGCCTCATGCCTTCAACTCATCATCCTCATCGCGCGTCAGCAGCAAGGCTCGGAACTCCATTCTGGCGATCACAGGGTGCCTCTTGAGCATGGGGATCAGCTTCGACAGCACGTCCTGGTGGCACGCTTTCTCCACGCTGGGCAGGACATCCGAAGGCAGCCCGTGCTCGAGAATCTCTTTGGGGATCTTGAGCTTTCCCGGATTTTTATACGCGCCGCAATCGCGGTGGTCGAGAATGACGATCCGCCTGATGTCGTGCCCGAGAGCGATCGCGCCTTCGATGTGCTCCACGAGCACCTTCTGCCAATCCAGCCGGCAGGCTCCGAGCGAGGCACCTGCAAGAATGAACTGGTCGTAGGACCCGCTCAAGGATAACCGCTGCATCGTATCCACGATCCGGTTGGCGTAGCGGTAGTCGATGCACGTGAGCAGCATCGACATGCCTGGCTTCTCGAGCTCTTCTACGGCGAATTCCTCGAACGTCATCGCTCGCACCTCCTATGACCTCTGTGAGTATGGCTCCAATACTGTTGGTAGTGATGCCGCGAGGCGAACCATAGCAGGGAGAGAAGCGGGAGGGGTCCTGTCGCCCGGGGCCTAAGGTTGGCCGGAATCCAGCTTGAGCGCTCTCCGGACCGCCCAGGTGACCAGATCCGGCTCGGATTGCTGGATGTAGTGACCGCTGCGGCCCGTCATGACGAGCATCCCGTCGGAAACGTCGACGGCCCACTTGGCGAGGTGCATGATCCGCTGCTTCCCGAAGACGGCCTTCACTTCAGGCGGCATGTCGACCTTGGTCGCCATGAGGATGACGACGGGGACGTCAGGCACGGGTGGAAGGGAAAAGAAGTCCGCCCATCCATTCTTGTACAGTTGCTCTGCGACCTGCGCCTCGGCGCGCATAGCCGGCGGCGCTTCCGCAAACTGCTGCCACTGGGCTTTCTCTGCGGCGAGCATACCTGCTTCGCCAGCGCCGAGCTCGGTCCAGATGGCCAGTTGGTCGGCCCGGGTCTGGGTGAAGTCGCTAGGATCGACATAGACCAGTCCCGCAACCTCGCTCGGATACAGACCCGCGAACATGCGGACGTACGGTCCCCCGATCGAATGTCCCACCAGCACATAAGGCGGTTTGATCCCGGCGTTCTGGAGGAGAGTATGGAGCTGAGTCGCGATCCGTTGCGGCGTCGGCGGAGCGTCATCCGCTTCGGACTGTCCGAGGCCCGCACGGTCATAGGCCACGACGCGCGCGAATTGGGCCACCGCCGGCTGCACGAGCTTCCAGGTTTCCAGACTGTCGCCAAATGCGCTGACGAGCACAACCGTGGGTTGACCCTCGCGAGCCGGCCCGTCGATCTGCGCCCGCAGCTTGAGTCCGCCCACGTCGATCATCTTCGTCGTGCCCGGAGCTCCAGCCTGGGCCAGGATCGGTAAGGCGACGAGCAGGCTTGTGACGACAGAGAGCCACCCGATGGCAAGCCGATTCCAGGTCGAGCGGGAGGTCAGCGGGTTGAAGCGCATGCTTGCAGCTCCTGGGATGTCATCCCGGTTAAGCGTTCAGTAGTCAGTGTCCTGGAAGAGGGTCCTATTTCATCGCAGCATGGGAGACCTACGGTTCTTCGACGGCACGGCCCGCTGTGGACGCAGGACCGTTCCTCCGGCCGTCCGAAGGGGTGACCTTGCAGGTGACTCTGTCCTTCGCCCGCGCGGTACCGGCGGACAGGAGGTCCGTCAGCGCCGCGCTCGTGACCGATCGCACCATCCGCCCGTTGACCCTCCACTCGTAGCGGTAACGCACGACGTCGAAGTCCGGATCCTCCGAGACGAGGGAAGTCTGGACCTCGCAGACCATGACCTCCCCCTCTACCGGGCTCTTCGGCGACAGCCGCGACGTGACCTTGTTCGGCGGGCGGTTCTTCACCTGCTTGGAGTTGGCGACCACCGTGAACGGTACGTCGACGGCTCTGCCGCCGTTGATGTCGGCACGAAGACGCCATTTCCCCGGGACATCCAGATTGACGTCGAACCAGAACAATCCCAGGCCAAGGTAGAAGGGGCCGGGATTATCGAACGCATCCGATAGCTCCATGGCCACCTTGCCGCGGGGGTTCACGATCGAAACGCGGTAGGTGGACCTCGCGGGCAGATTTCGCAGGTCCAGGCGCGCGCTCAACGTCTGCAGCCCTTTGACGAACGTTCCCGTCCGCGCCGCCTCGTCGAGGAGCCAGGTGTCTTTGTCCGGGATCGACAGCCTGCCCGGTGTCAGCAGGAAGTCGGCCACGTAGAAGTCCCGCACGACGGGCGGCTGGGATTCCCAGAGGCTGTCTCCCGAGCGGCACGGGCCGGCGGACGGCTCAACCCAGCGGCCGTCCTTCCGCGTCTCGAAATGGAGGTGTGGCCAGTTGCTGAAGCCACTGCTGCCGGTCAAACCGAGCTGTGTTCCGGCGGTCACGTGCTGCCCGGGCGCCACCGCCACGCTGCCCAGCTTGAAGTGGAGGTACCAGGCCGTGTAGCCACCTCCATGATCGACGACCACGTAGTTGGCGAGGGCGCCGTTTCGCCACTCCGTGTTCATGTCCGGCTCCCCGTCGTGAGCGTCCACGACCACGCCGTCGCGCACGGCAAAGACCGGCACGCCGATGGCCTGCTCGCGAAAGCTCCGGATCACGGAGTCGTGGCCCTGGTGGCCGTCATAGGTGTAATCGGAGCAGTCCCAGTCCCGGATCAGGCCCGGGAGCGAGTCCTGGTCGGTGAAGTTGGTGAGGAACAGGTCCTTGCCGGGAAGGCCGGCCTGAGGGAAGAACGGAAAGAGGAACGGAGCGTCATCCATCTCCGTCCGTGCCGCCGCCCCTTGCCGCTTCTGATGGGCCGCGATGGCCGCCTCGATACGTGCGATCTGCGCCGGGGAGATCGAATCCTGGGGCAGCGGCAGCTCCACCAATTCGACGGTTACCGGGCCGGCAAAGGCGGCACCGGGAATGGCCAGCAGTGCGGCGAGCAGGAAGGTTCTTCCCAGAGCGTGCATCGGTCCCTCCTTCAGATTGGGCACGATTATAACAAGTCCGTGGCCTCGAACCTTTACCACCTCCTCCTGTGGCGGGAGAGAGCCACCCAGTGTGCTACATTGTGCTACATGATAGGAGGCGAGGATGAAAACTCAACGTGTCGGTGTCCGTGAGCTGCGGCAGAACCTCAGCCAGTATCTTCGGAGAGTCACTGCCGGAGAGCACTTCGAGGTCACGGAGCGGAACCTGCCGGTCGCCATCCTGGCGCCCTTGCCGGGCAGCTCGGTGCTGTCGCGATTGGTTTCCTCCGGCCGGGTGATACCAGCCCGGCTCGACCTCGCCGAATTGGGCCCGCCGCCGGACCGGTCTCACGAGATCTCCATCTCGGAGGCGCTCGCAGAGCAGCGCCGGGAACGTTGAGGTGAGCGGCGAGCTGCTCTACCTGGATTCCTCCGCCCTGGTCAAGCTGGTCCTGTCAGAAGCGGAGAGCGTCGCTCTGCTGGAGAGCCTCGCGGCCTGGCCGGCCTGCGTCACCAGCGAGCTGGCCCGCGTCGAGGTGGTGCGCGCCGCGCGCCGGGCCTCTACTGAGCCCGCAATCGAGCAGCGCGCCGAAGAGGTGATGGCAGGCCTTCATCTGTTGAAGATCGACAGCGACATCCTCGACCTCGCAGCCCGGCTGGAGCCCAGGGTGCTGCGCTCCCTCGACGCAATCCATCTGGCCTCGGCGCTGTCTTTGGGTGATGACCTCGGGGCGATTGTGATCTATGACGGAAGCTTTGCGGCGGCCGCAGTCGCCTGTGGGTTGAAGGTTCTGGCGCCCGGGG
This sequence comes from Acidobacteriota bacterium, assembly GCA_034667225.1. GTDB lineage: Bacteria > Acidobacteriota > Thermoanaerobaculia > Multivoradales > UBA5704 > DATMER01. Next base: position 132,845 of record JAXDKG010000058.1, on the reverse strand, counting down.
CTTGATCTTAGAGCACCACTCTATGCAAGGCGGCGCTCGCCCCATACCTATGTAGGGGAGGGGCTTGTCCCCTCCCGGGTGGGGGCTGGAATCTCCTCATCCACGCCCTCCAAAGCGGCTTGGATCTCTAAAGGCAAGGGAGCGTCGAAGTCCTCCGAAATGCGCACCTGACCCTCCCACCCTCCCGGCTGGCGAGGCTTGGAACTCCGCTGGTACGGCACGAGTTTGGCGAGCGGCTTGCCGGCCTTGGAGAGGATGATCTCCTCACCATTTGCGGCGCGGTCGACCAGTCGAGAGAGGGACGCCTTGGCCTCGTACAAGTCGTAGATGATCTCCGACATGGATGGGTCCTCCCGTGGTTGACCAACCTTGACCAAGGTTACGTAATCCCAACGCTTGTGGTCAACCGCCGCGGCAGAACGGAAGCTCACGAGGCGCGAGCCTCTCGGCCCTGCTTCTACACTCGCCTGGAACCTGTTCGAGGTCCGGACTTGAGGTGAGGATCATCCGACGACGACGGCGGGGCGAGAGCAGGCCTCGGATGCCGATAGCATCAGGCCCCCAGGATCTCGACTTCGTAGGGACTCAACCCGCGCCCTTCGAGACTGAGGCACCGGCGTCAGGTGAAAGCTGCCAGTAACAACTACTCCCTCGACCTACAGCCAACGCGCCCGCCGCCGACTCTACCCTTTCGGCCCGGAGCCTATTCGGTGGCTTGGCTGGATTCAGGGAGGTTACTTTCGCTGACAGATTAGCAGCCAATCCCAGGGATAGGGATCGCGCAATTTTCGGGGCGGATCGTAAAACTCCGTACTCCAAGGGTATTCAACCTTGTTTATAGATAGGACATCGAACCCCGCTCCTTTCAACAAGACAAGAAGTTCTTCGCGAAGGTAATGTTTGGTCGGAGCTGTTCCGCGTTTGACGACCCCATCGCAAATTGACGCGCTGAAACGCTGGTTAGGCATGAGACTCCTTTGCGAAGACCCCAGAGACGCATTGCGCCAAGTCCATTCGCGTAGCCTGAATCTTGTATACAAGACTGACTCAAGCGAAGGGACCACCAGCAAAAGGTGTCCGCCTCTATGTAAGGCCCGCCAAATTACGTTGAGCATCGAGTTGATCTTCGGCAGCGACGGCGCGAGGAGCACATTGACACACAGAGCTACATTGACCTTCTGTAGCCTGGCTTGCGGGTCCGCTAAATCGGCTTCTATGAATATAATGTTCTGGAGCCTGGTTGCCGCTTCTTGAGCAGCCGCTAAGAAATCCTTGCAAAAGTCTACTGCATAGACCGTGGAGAAACTTCGACTCAGCAGAGGGAGATATCTTCCCGGCCCGCATCCAAAGTCGCCTGCTATGAGGTCGACGGAGCTCAGTTGCTTTACTGAATCAATAATGATCCCATTTCTGTCGCCCTTCAAGGTATCGAAAAAATATTCACCTTTGGCGGCGAAACGTTCCCAGTATGCTAGCTCCATTGGCCTGCTACCCGAGTTTGTTGACGGCCTTCGCAATGAACACAATTGTGAAGAACAGGCCAAGTAGCGCCTGCAGGCAGGCAATTACCTCCGTCAATACTTTGCCTGGCCGGATGTCGCCATAGCCCAGAGCGGCCTGTGTTTGGGTGCTGAATAGTATGTATTGTAGCTCCGCCTTCCACTCATGTGGTTGTACATTGGTAAGCATACCCTCCCAGTGCCACTCCAATAGCCCATAGCAGAAGCCAAAGAAGAAAATAAATAGAAAGTAGTACAGAATGAGATATCCCGGCGTAAGCTCGGTGCCATAGGATAGCTCTATCAAGCTTGCGGTAAGAGCCATGGCAACGAGGAACCAGATAACAGATGATATTAAATCGGCCGGCCCATTCTTTCTCCAGAAACCTTTAGACTTACTGCGTACTGCCTGAATAAAAAAGGCCGATACCACGTAGTAGCTAACTATGTAAATGGCGCAAATGGCGCCGATATCTTCAGGGCTACGAATGATATTCCTGATCCATGTCATGGCTTGGCTCTCTTTGGATTGTGGGTCATGACTTCTTGCATGAGATAATCAAAAACCTCTCTGCGCAGTTATCTTGGTGGTACGGCTTAACGTAGGCAGAAGGAAGCGCAAAGCCTGCCTTGGTCAGGAATGCCTCATAGTCCGATGCGCTGCGGCTGTATACAGGAGTGGGCCGGCCTTCGAGGATCATTTGCAGGCAGCCGCACTGATCGATGGCAAATAAATCGGTCTTTGTTTTCAGTTGATCTCCGATGAAGGCAGGGTTGAAGACGACGAAGGCTAAGGCGCCTCCCGCCCTAAGGCTTGCCTCCAATCGCCTAAAGTAACTGCCGACTTCGTTGACGAACTGAAACACCATGGAGGAAACGATCGCATCAAATGGCCTCATCGAGGCGAGATTGCAGATGGTCCCTTCAACGAACGTCACTCCTTGAGTCGCTTGTTCGTTAGCTTGGGAAATCATATTGGCCGCTGGGTCGAGGCCAACAATCTCGTAGCGGTTGTCTTTGCCTAGAAGATGGGATAATTGACCGGCGCCGCAGCCGAAGTCAAGAACCCTGAGATGGTCCTTTTTAGGTAGTTTCTCTAGTTCTCTCTGTAAGGCCGGCCATGCAACTGCTTGATTGTCCTCGGTTGCTGAGGTTGTGCCCTTGAACAGGTGGCCACTCTTATTCCAGAAGTCCTTACCCGTAGTACACATAGAATGGATCCCCCTTCCAGAAGTCCCCCAGCAGGAATCGGGCTGGCGCGGCAATCCGTTCGTGCGGCCTTGGCGTCGGAGTGTCCGGACTCATGGAAACGGCGGTCTTCTGTCTCCTTTGTAAGTTCAGGACTGCAACAGCTAGAAATTCTATCATGGCAAAGACGAGTCAAATCGGCTTCAGCCTTCGAGAAGGAGAAGCACGGACCTGTCCATCGCCGGTCCAAAATAGACGGGCAGACCCCGGCCGTACAGAGCCTGCCCCAAGTTGGTAGGTTGATAAATCGATTGTCAATGAACCAGCGGGCGGGGGTGTGCCCGGAAAAAGCCAGCGGGCCGCCGGCGCTCCCAGGGAAAACTTCCCCCTCCCTGTTGTGCCTGCTCGTCTGCCGCGAGGCCGGACCGGCGGGTCCGGCTTCCTGGCAGAGGAGGAGACCGTCAACAACGCTGCCGGGGGCGCGGGCTTCACGCCCCCGGCAGTTTCAAGCTGTGTTGCCCTTACTTCTGGGTCGTGCCATCGGTCTCGGAAGACGCCTGCTGAGCCGGGGTGGGGACCGTCTCAGTCGGCTTCTGCGGGACCGGCTTGCTCACGCGGAAGGGCTGGAGACCGAATTCGGTGAGGTTCTCCGCCGCCCGTCCGTAGTGCGACCGGATTGCGTCGTGCAGACGGACCGCCAGGGAGTTGCCCCGGGCGAGGGCCGTCTCGATGTCGCGCGTCGCCGCCTGGGATTCGGACTTGAGCCGCGACTGACGGTTGATCGCTACCACGAGACTCAGCCGCTCGCCTTCCAGCTCGGCCCTCAATGGCTCCAACTTCTCCAGCTCCGGCTGCTTGCCCTGGACGCTCGCGTCCAGGTTCATCCAGTGAACGATGGTTGATGCGTACGAGGTGCGTGGCATTTTCCTACCCTTCCTTTCTCTGTATTGGTCCGGCCGATATGGCCGCCCAGTCATCCGGGCCTCTATGGCTACGGAAGATCAATCCCGGTACAAACAACACCTACGAGCTGGCGGTAAGATACGTCTAGTGGTGCTGATAGTCAATAGGTGGTCTCGTGAAAGTTCGACTGTATAGTGCAGTGGACCTGATTCGGGAGCTGTTCCACGGCGCTTTCCCCCGAGGGGATGAGCCTCTCCCTTGAGGGGACGGGACCCTCCCTCGACCTGGCGGAGTGCTTCCTTCGAGGGGTGGGCTGCTCCCCTCAGGGGATGAGGCCCTCCCTCGGCCCGGCGGGACGCGCACTTTGGGGGGTGAGCTCCTCCCCTGAGGGGACGAGGCTCTCCCTCATCTCGGCAACTCGCCGGATCTGCGTGAAATTTGGCGGGGGTTGCCCCCACCTCAACGAATAGAAGCGCCATACAACGGAGTCGCAACCCGGCGCCAAATGGAGATTGGAGTGGATCGCATGAAATCGCGCTTGCCCTCCCGGGCACCATGGATCTTGATCCCGCTCGTGCTGCTCGCCTCGGCGTGCGGCCTGCCGAACCGGGTGCGCTCCATGTTCGGCGGCCAGCTCCCGATCCCGGTCACGATTTCGCCCGACGCCAACGAGGACAGCCCGCTCGCGGTCGACCTCATCGTGGTCTACAACGACAAGCTCATCGACAAGCTGCTCGAAAAGAAGGCGCGCGACTGGTTCGCCGGCCGCGAGCAGTTCCTCCGCGATTACGAGGACGACGTCGACTCTCACAAATGGGAGTGGACCCCCGGCCAGGTGGTGCAGCCGATCGAGCTGACCTATGGCATCGGCGCCAAGCGCCTCGTCCTGTTCGCCGACTACGTCACCCCGGGCGACCACCGCGCCACGATCGATCCGCAGCAGCCGTTCCGGCTCGTCCTCGGACAGTCGGAGATCAAGCTGGAGGAGATCCATTGATCGCTTCCAATACCGCCGAGGCCCCCGTCCGGCGCAAGGGACGCATGGCCGCGACCGCGGCGGATGTGCCTCCGGCCATCCAGTGGCACGAGGGGATGCTCCTCGCCCCGCAGCATTTCCAGTGGTCGTCGCAGCGCCAGGAGTCCTTGCTCCACTACCACGCTGCCGCCATCTCCCCCTTCCATTGGGGAGTGCGGCACCTGCGCATCGATCCGGTGCTGCTCGTGGACGGCACGCTGCGGGTGCTGGAGCTGGAGGCGATCCTGCCCGACGGCCTGATCGTCTCCCACCTGCCGGACGAGGCCGATCTCATGATCGATCTGACCGAGCGCGCCGACGACATGCGGCAGCGGGCGGTGACGGTCCACCTCGCGGTCGCGGCCCGCGGCCGGGGCCTGGTGCTGGCCGACCGCTTCGGCTTCGAGGAGGGCGGCCCGGCCATCGACGAGAACACCGGCGAGGGCGAGCTGCCGGTTCCGGTGCTCAAGCCCCGCCTGCGGCTGCTGCTCGACGACGATCCGCCGCCCAAGTACGTGACTTTCCCTCTGGCCAAGGTGATGTACAGGAACGAGGTCTTCGCGCGGACTTCCTACGAGCCTCCCTGGCTGCGGGTCGCTCCCGGCTCGGCCCTCTACGAGCTGTGCCAGGGGATCGCGGCTCGCCTGCGCGAAAAAGCCGCGTTCCTCGCCGAGCAGGCGCGCTCGTCCATGTCGTCGGTGCGCGCGCCGCAGCTCCTCGAGACCAAGGCGATGGTGCATGCGATGGTCGGCGGCCTGCCGGCGTTCGAGGCCGCGCTGCGCTGCGGCGCCTCGCATCCGTTCCAGCTCTATCTCGCGCTGTGCAACCTGCTCGGCCACGTGGCCGGGCTCAGCCGGTCGCTGCTGCCGCCGATGCTGGAGCCATACGACCACAACGAGCTGTTCGCCACTTTCGATCAGGTCAGGATCGGCCTGTTCCAGGCGCTCGACGAGGGTATCCACGAAGGTTACACGGCCTACGCGTTCGCCTACGAGGAGGGCGCGTTCCGCCTGCGCTTCGATTCCGACTGGATGACCCGCACGCTGATCCTCGGGGTCAAGGCCCCGCTCGGCGTGCCCGAGCAGGAGATGGCGGCCTGGATGGCGGCCAGTCTGATCGCTTCCAGGCCCCGGATCGCCGACCTCTGGGACCGGCGGGTGGCGGGCACGAAGCGCAAGCGGATCGAATCCGAGACCGACATGGTCCCGATCCGCGGCGTCACCCTGTACTCCCTGACGGCCGACCCCGAGTTCGTCGTGCCGGGCGAGGAGCTGGAGATCCGCAACCTGGACGACCGTGAAGGCAAGAAGCGGCCGGACGAGGTTGTCCTTTACGTAAGGAATAGGACCTAGCATGTTTCTGCTCGACCGCTTTCAGGATTTCTACCGCGAGGTGCTCCGCCTCAAGCAGAGCGTGGGGCAGGGGAACTGGGTCTTCGACGGCCAGGCCGGACAGGCTGGTCAGCCCACTCCGTCAGGAACCCCCGTCGAGGACCTTTCGCCCACGGCCGTCTGGCGCACGCTGCTGGCCCTTCTGGAGCGGCAGGCGCTCGACGCGAGCCGCAGCGGCGGCGATTTTGCCCTCGAGGTCTACCGCCGCGCCCAGTACGCCATGGCGGCGCTCGCCGACGAGGTCTTCCTCCATCTCGACTGGCCCGGGCGCGAGGCCTGGCGGTCGAACCTGCTGGAGTCGCGGCTGTTCAGCTCCCACCGCGCGGGCGAGGAGCTGTTCGAGCGCATCGAGGAGCTGCTCCACGACCGCGACAACGTCTATTCCGAGCTCGCCCGGGTCTATCTCACGGTGCTCGCCCTGGGCTTCCAGGGCAAGTACCGCGGCCATCCCGAGGCCGCGCGCGAGCTGGAGAGCTACCGCCGCCGGCTGTTCCGCTTCATCTTCGGCCGCGATCCCCAGGCGGTGCGCGGCGATGAGCGGCTGGTGCCCGAGGCCTACGGCGCCACGCTCGACGAGGGGAGCGGCTCGACGCTGCCGCACTTGAAGCCCTGGGTCTGGGCGCTGGTCGTGCTCGTCGCGCTCTGGCTCGGCGGCGGCCATCTGATCTGGCGCTCGACCATCGACGGCCTTCAGCCTCTGGTGACCGAGATCCTCGGCGCGGAGGGTGGGAAGCGGGCTGAGCCTAAGCCGGCCGTGGAACCCGCTGGAGAAAAGGGAGGGCAGGTCCGGTGATCGACCTCCAGCGCATCTGGCCCTTCGCCCTGTCCGCGGTCGTGCTTCTGGCCGTGGTGATCCTGGTCCTGCTGCTGGCCCTCCTGCGGCGCTCGGCGCGGGCCTCCAGCTTCGAGGACGCGGAGCCGGAGCCCGAGCCTGAGCCGATCAAGGATCAACCGGCGCCCGCTCTGCCTCCATCCGCGGAAGACAAAGCCGCGTCCAAGGGGTTGGCGCCTCTCGCCGTGCGCCTCGCGTTCGGCCGGGCCGGCCGGCGCCTGGACCGCGCCGCGGCCGGCGACCGCCATCGCGTGCCCTTCTTCCTGCTGCTCGGCGGCGAGGGCTCGCGCGATTCCGACCTGCTGGCCAACGCGGGGCTGGAGCTGCCCTTCGGCGCTCCGGCCGAGGCGGGCACGGATCTGGGACAGGGGCGCGGCTTCTGGTTCCTCGACCGCGGCGCTCTCCTCGACCTCGCCGGCGACGCCATGCTCGCGGCCGACGGGCGCAGCTCCGACGAGGGGAGCTGGCGGTCGACCATCAACCTGTTGCAGAAGCTCCGCCCCAAGCGGCCGGTGGACGGCGTCATCCTGGCCATCCCCTGCAGGGAGCTGATCGAGGCGCAGCGCAGCGAGGCGGCGCAGGACGAGCTGGCGGCGCGGGCCGGGCGCATCTACCGCAAGCTCTGGCAGATGCAGCAGCGGCTCGGGTTCCGGCTGCCGGTCTATCTCCTGGTCACCGGCTGCGAGCGGCTGTCCGGGTTCGGCAGCTTCAGCGGCCTCGTGCCCCCGAAGCTGCGCGACGAGATGCTCGGCTGGTCGAGCCCGTTCGGCCCCGACGCGGCTTATCGGAGCGGCTGGGTGGACGACGCGTTCGCCGCGCTCGGCAAGCGCATGGACGACCTGCAGATGGAGGTGTTCGCGGACACGCCCGCCGCCGCGGACTCGCTCTTCCTGCTGCCCGGCGCCGTGCGCTCGCTCAGCTCGCCGGTGCGCGTCTTCCTCGACCAGCTCTTCAAGCCGAGCGCCTATCACGAGTCGCTGATCCTGCGCGGCATCTATTGCTGCGGCCGGGAAGAGGCTGGAGCCAAGGCGGAAGAAGGGAATACCGCTCGCCGCGCGTTCTTCCTCAAGGACCTCCTCAACGAGAAGGCGTTCCGCGAGGCCGGCCTGGCCATGCCCGCGGCGCGCACCGTCATCGCCCGCAACCGCGCCGTGCGCTTCGCCCAGGCCGCGGCGCTCACGGCCGCCCTCCTCCTCGGCGGCGGCCTGCTCTGGGCCTCCTACGACCTTCGGCACGAGGAGGGCCTCGTCGAGGATTTCCTCGGCGAAACGCTGACCCACCTGCGCCAGGTGCGCCAGGGGGATCCGCAGGACATCGCCGACGTCGAGCTCAAGGACTGGACCCTCGATCTGCTCGCCGGCATGTCCGGCATCGACTTCGGCCACTTCGGCTCGCCGTTCATCCCGAGCTCCTGGTTCGGCCCGTTCCACGACCGCCTCCAGCAGGCGTTCACGCGCTCCTTCGAGGAGATCATCCTGCAGGCGATCAGCAACGAGCTGGTGGAGGAGGCGCGCGGCCGCATCGATGCCGCGGCTCTCCAGGAGGCGGCGCCGGTGCTGACCGTCCAGGCCGACGCGCCCGTGCAGCGCATCGAGGAGATGCCCGAGTTCATCGCCTTCCAGCGCTATGTCAAGGACATGGAGGAGGTGGAGAAGAAGGGCCGCCAGTTCAACAAGCTGCGCGAGTCGCGCGACCTCAAACCGCTCGGCGAGCTGGTGAGCTTCGCGTTCCACGAGCGGCTGCCCGACAGCTTCTACGCGAACTCCGGCCTGTACCTCGACGCCCTGCGCGGGGCCGACTACGTGCGGTTCGATCCGTCGCGGTTCCGCGCCGACGCCTCCTGGCAGGCCGAGAAGCTCGCCGGCAACTTCTTCACCGCCCTGTATCAGAGAAACCCGCTGCGGGCCCGCCTGGAGAGGCTCGCCCTCGGCCTGCAGATGGCCGCCGTGCAGGAGCCGGAGACGGGCGAGACCCGGCGCTTCGGCGAGCTCGTCAGGCATATGTCCGACGTCGAGTCGGCGCTCTCCGGGACCGAGATGATGTGGGCGTTCCGCCGCCAGTTCAACCTCGGCCCCGCGGTCGCCGGAGTGCGCGCGACGATGGAGGGGCTGGCCATCTTCGAACCCGAATCGCCGCGCCGCATCCACGAGGCCGGGCTCTCCGGCTGGACGTCCTTCCAGCACTACCTCGCCTCGGTGACCGCGGTGCTCATCACCGGCCCGATCCTCGCCGTCCGCGACGGCCGGCCCGAAATGCAGCTCTCGGCCGAAACCGTGCTGCTCCAGAGCGCGCTCAAGACCTTCCTGGGGATGAGCTTCGCCGCGGCGCCGCTCGAAGGGCATCGCATCCGCACCGAGCTGCCGCCGGGCATGCGCCTGGTCTGGGACCCCATCCTGCTCGACAAGGCGACCACGGTCACCGCGGCTTTCGACCGCTTCCGCGAGAAGGGGCTGACGCTCCTGCCGGCGGATCTGCGCCCGACCCTGGAGCGCGTGGCCCTGGACCGCACCAACGCGCAGGCGGTCGACCTGATTTCTCGCGCCCAGACGTTCGAGCCGATCCCGCCGGCGGTGAGCCAGAGCCTGGTCGAGGACGAGGTGAGCAAAGGCATCGGGACGTTCCAGGCGTCGCGCCGGCCGGTGGACGAGCTGATGATGGCGCTCGGCCGCATCCGCCTCGAGCAGCCGCAGCGCGATCTCGAGGCGGCCGTGAGCTCCGAGGCCAACCGCCTGCTGCGCGAGGTCGACCGCCTGTTGACCGAGGAGAAGGTGTACGAGCCCCGCATGAACGGGTTCTCCTGGTGGGACGGCCACGAACCGGCCTCGCCCGCCGCCTGGGGCGCCAAGGATCCGACCGGGGTGCAGATCTACCTGGTCAACACCCGCACCCGGATCGCCGATCTCGCCCAGGTCAAGGCGCAGCCGCTCCTCACCTGGCTGACCCGGACCAGCGACCTGCCGCACGACGTCCGCGCCCTCACCGACAAATGGCGCGGCATCCTCGACGACATCCGGGGCTATGAGAGCAAGAAGCCCGGCAACCCCGTGCTCGCGCTCGAGGACTTCATCCTCAACGAGATGCCGAAGGTCGACACCCGCAGCTGCAGCTCCGCGGTCGTCCGGGTCCAGGACGGCGGCGGCCTGTTCGCCTCCAACCTGCTCGACCTGTCGCGCCAGCTCCAGTCGCGGTGCTACACGCTCGCGGGCGGTCATGCGATGGAGCTGTACCAGGAGGCCGCGCGCTACTTCAACCAGCGCCTCGCCGGCCGCTATCCGTTCACTTCCAAGTCCCCGGGACCCCGCGTGCCGGAGGCCGATCCCGAGGACGTGCGCGCCTTCTTCAAGCAGTTCGACCGCTGCCAGGAGGTGTTCCGCTCGGTGCCGGCAGGGACGGGCCAGGAGCTGCGCGTGGCGCGCGGTTTCATCGATCGGATCGCGAAGGCGCGGACGTTCTTTGCCCCGTACCTGGACGCCGAGAAGCCGGAGCTGTACCCGTCCTTCGACATCGAGGCCAACTTCCGCATCCTGCGCGAACGCGAGGTCGCGGCCAACCAGATCATCGGCTGGACCCTGGAGGTGGGCGGCGACCGCATCACCGACCGTGAGACCGAGAGCCGCAAGCTGCGCTGGACCCTCGGCGAACGCGTCCGCCTGTCGGTGCGCTGGGCGAGCGACGGCCCCCTGATGCCGGTGATCCGCGTTCCGAAGGCCGGCGTCTCGGTGCAGGAGCGCACGGTCGTCTACGAGTACACGAACCGCTGGGCGCTCCTCGCCGCCCTGGCCGACAACCGCGCGCCGCTGTCCTCCTATGGCGACGAGCAGCCGGTGACGCTGGCGCTCGCCGTCTATACCCAGCCCGTCGACGGCAGCCAGGGAAGCGAGGCCCCCACGGAGGTCTTCCTGCGCCTGACCGTGCTCGCCCCCGGGACCACTCAGACCCTGGACCCGCCGTCGTTCCCCGAGCGTGCTCCGCTCTCGGACGAGGTGATGGTGGAGAACGTGCTGTGATTGCCCAAAAGCTGGAAATCGATCCGCTGGAAATCGATCCGCTTCTCGCCCCCATCTCGGAGGAGGCGCCGGCCGGAGTCTGGCTGCGCTTCGAGCCGGTCTACGACGAGATCAAGCGCCTGCGCGCCGCGGAGGACGTGGGCCTGCCGCAGGGCGTCTGGCAGCGCGAGCTCAAGCGCGCCGACTGGCCGGCCGTGGCCGATCTCTGCGCCCAGGTCCTGGCAGGCACCAGCAAGGACCTGCAGATCGCGGCCTGGCTGACCGAGGCCTGGATCCACCAGCACGGCTTCCAGGGGCTGGAGCGCGGCACCCGTCTGATCGCCGGGCTCTGCCGCGGTTTTTGGCCGGATCTTTATCCGGCGCTCGACCCAGAGGATTCGGAGGCTCGTCTCGCTCCCATCGCCTGGGCCGCGGACCGGCTCCTGCTCCCTCTCAAGCGGGTGCCCGTCACCGCCCCCGCCGGCGAGAACTCGGTGCCGTACGGCTGGCAGGACTGGGAGGACGGGCTCCACCTGGGGAACCTCGCCCGGATGGACGCCGCGGCTGCCGCGAAAGCCGAGGAGCGGGGCATGGTGCCGCAGACCCGCTTCCTGGTCAGCGTCTCCCTCACCCCGGCCTACAGCCTGGTGGAGACGGCTCGCCAGGTGGCCGGCGCCCTCTCCGGCCTGATCGATCTGGAGACCGCGCTCGCCGGGCTTTGCGGTCACGCTGGCGACGATGCGCCCAGCCTCACCCCCCTGCGCAGCGTGCTCACCGCCATCCAGGCGTTCGTCTCCCGCGTGCTCGAAGAGCGCGGGGAGGGGAGCTTCGTGCCGGCCGAGGCGGAGGAAGGAGCTGCCGACCCCGCTCCCGCGCGCCCGTCCTCGGCGGCCATCCTGAGCCGCGCCGAAGCCTTCCAGCGGCTCAACGAGGCCGCCGACTACCTGCTGCGCACGGAGCCGCACAGCCCGGTGCCGTACCTGGTCCGGCGCGCGGTCACCTGGGGCAATTTGAGCCTCGCCGAGCTGTTGGGCGAGCTGCTGCAGAAGAACGCGGATCTACCGACGCTTTACACCCTGCTTGGGATCAAGAAAACCAGTTGAACGACCACCGACCTTGAAAGGAGGATCGAGTGAGCGAAAGCACGCAAAAGAAACTGAGCCGGATCCGGCCGCCCCGGGTCCAAATCACGTACGACGTCGAGCTCGGGGGAGCGATCGAGAAGAAGGAGCTGCCCCTGGTCGTCGGCATCCTGGCCGACCTCGCGGGCAAGCCGGAGGTGGCCCTGCCGCCGATCAAGGCGCGCAAGTTCGTCGACATCGACCGTGACAACTTCAACGACGTCATGGCCTCGCTCTCGCCGCGCCTGGCCTTCCCGGTGGACAACCGGCTGGGCGAGGACGACGGCAGCAAGCTCAACGTCGAGCTGAAGTTCCGCCGCCTGGAGGACCTGCGCCCCGAGAGCCTGATCCAGCAGATCGAGCCGCTGCGCAAGCTGTTCGAAGCGCGCCAGCGCTTGAACGACCTGCTCGCCAAGCTCGACGGCAACGACGACCTCGACGTCCTGCTCCAGGACATCGCTTCCAACACCGACAGCCAGCAGAAGATCAAGGCAGCCACCAACGGAGGAGACGCAAATGTCTGATAAGACCAAGGCACCCGAAGGCGCGCCGGAGCCCGCGGCGGCTGCCGCGGCCACGGTTGTGGAGACTCAGGGAGACGCTTCGCTGCTCGACGAAATCATTGCCAAGGGCAAGCTCGCCCGCGACGACAGCCAGAAGGCGCGCGCCCGCGACCTGGTCGGCGAGTTCGTCCACCAGATCGTCGACGAGGGCATGACGATCAGCCGCGACACGATGACCATGATCCAGGCTCAGATCGCCCGCATCGACGAGCTGCTGAGCAACCAGATCGACGAGATCCTGCATCACCCCGACTTCCAGAAGCTGGAGTCCTCCTGGCGCGGGCTCCACTTCCTGGTCATGAACACCGAGACCAGCACCCGCCTCAAGCTGCGGCTGCTCTGCATCACCAAGGGCGAGCTGTTCAAGGATCTCGACCAGGCGGTCGAGTTCGACCAGAGCAACCTGTTCAAAAAGGTTTACGAAGAGGAGTACGGCACCTTCGGCGGGCATCCGTTCAGCCTGCTCGTCGCCGACTTCGAGTTCGGCCGGCATCCGCAGGACATCGCGATGCTCGAGAAGATCTCCGGCGTCGCCGCCGGCGCCCACTCGCCGTTCCTCGCCGCGGCCTCGCCGCGCCTGTTCGACATGGACAGCTTCACCGAGCTGGGCAATCCCCGCGACCTGGGCAAGGTCTTCGAGAGCTCGGAGCTGATCAAGTGGCGCTCGTTCCAGGAGAGCGAGGACTCGCGCTACGTCACCCTGGTGCTGCCGCACATGCTGCTGCGCCTGCCCTACGGCCCGGACACGGTGCCGGTCGAAGACTTCAAGATGGAAGAGAACGTCGACGGCCGCGATCATTCCCGGTATCTCTGGGGCAACCCGGCGTACGCGCTCGCCCAGCGGATCACCAACGCCTTCGCTCTCTACGGCTGGTGCGGCGCGATCCGCGGCGTTGAAGGCGGCGGCGTGGTCCAGGGCCTGCCGACCCACACCTTCAAGACCGACGAGGGTGACATCGCCCTCAAGTGCCCGACCGAGATCGCCATCACCGACCGCCGTGAAAAAGAGCTCGACACCCTCGGCTTCATCTCTCTCTGCCACTGCAAGGGCACCGACTACGCGGCGTTCTTCGGCGGCCAGACGGCGCAGAAGCCCAAGGTCTACGACACGGACGCGGCCAACGCCAACGCCCGCATCTCGGCGCGGCTGCCCTACATCCTGGCGGCTTCCCGCTTCGCGCACTACCTAAAGGTGATCTGCCGCGACAAGATCGGCAGCTACCAGACCAAGGACGGGATCGCCCTCTATCTGAACCGCTGGATCAACGGCTACGTGCTCGGCACGGACGAAGCCGGCCAGGACCTCAAGGCGCAGTTCCCGCTGCGCGAGGCCCGGGTCGATCTCTTCGACATCGCGGGCAAGCCCGGGGCGTATCGGGCCGTCGCCTTCCTGCGTCCCCATTTCCAGCTCGAGGAGCTGACCGCGTCGATCCGGCTCGTAGCCGAATTGCCGCCGCCGGTCGCTGCTTGATCCGACTCATGACTTTCTGACCCAGGAGATATACCGCAATGGCGAGCAACATGTACCTCAAGTTCGAGGAGCCCGCGATCGAGGCCGGCAGCACGGCCTCGGAGCACAAGAACGAGATCGAAATCCTGTCGTGGAGCCACGGCTTCACCCAGCCGACCAGCCCGACCCGCAGCACGGCCGGCGCCGGCACGGTGGAGCAGGCCAGCCACCACAACATGAGCTTCACCAAGTACCTGGACGCGGCGACGCACAGCCTCCTCAAGTATTGCTGGAGCGGCAAGCAGATCGGCAAGGCGACGCTGACCTGCTATCGCTCGAGCGGCGCCGAGGACAACAAGCCCGTCGAGTACCTCAAGGTGCTGATGGAGCACGTGGTCATCGCCAACTACAGCGTCTCCGGCGGCCCCGGCGACATCCCGGTGGAGAACGTCTCCCTCGACTACGGCATCGTGCAGTACACCTATGCCGACCAGAAGGAGAGCGACGGCACCGGCGAGGGCGCCAAGCCGGCCAAGCACGACCTGGAGAAGAGGATCATCTCGTAGGCCGGGTACTTTCCAATGGATGAGCACAAGGTAGAGGTCCGCAAGCCGCTGTTCGACCGTCTGGTCGACCGCGACCCGCGGCTCCGACGGGAGGTGGGGCGCCCCCAGCGCACCCTCGACCGCCGGGGCCTTCGGGAGTCGGTGCGCCTGGAGCTGGAGCGGTTGTTCAACACCCGTTGCCCGTTCCCGGCGCACCGGCTGGCGGACCGGCAGCGCTCGGTCATCGACTACGGCGTGCCCGAGCTGACCGGCTTCTCGGCGCGCAACGTCGAGGACCGCGACCGGCTGGCGGAGGTGTTCCGCCGCGCCGTCGAAGCCTTCGAGCCCCGCTTGCAGGGCGTCCGGTTCCGGCTCGAGCCGGTGCCGGGCGACGACCTCTCTCTGGGCGGGTACGTCGAAGGGTTCCTGCGCACCGACGGCGTGCCCGAGCCGGTCTCCTTCCTGGTGGCCGTCGAGACCCGGACTGGAAAGGTGGAGGTCGATGGCGGCGCTTGACGACGGGCTCCTGCGCTACTACCTCGACGAGCTGTCCTACCTGCGGCACGCCGGCCAGGACTTCGCCTCCACCTATCCCAAGGTGGCGGCGCGCCTGGAATTGCAGCCGGGCGAGTGCCCGGACCCCCACGTCGAGCGGCTGATCGAGTCGTTCGCCTTTCTGACGGCGCGCATCCAGAGCTCCCTGGACGCCGACTTCCCCGAAGTCGCCAAGGAGCTCCTGGACGTCCTCTATCCCCATTACCTGCGCCCCGTGCCTTCGCTGGCGGTGGCGCGCTTCGACGTCGATCCCGAGCGGGGCAAGCTCACCAGCGGTTATGAGATCCCCCGCGACACTCCCTTGTTCGTCCACGCCGAGCGCGGCGCCGTCTGCCGCCTGCGCACCTGCTATCCCGTCACGCTCTGGCCCGTCGAGGTCACGGAGGCGGAGGTCGAGACGCCCGACCTCTACGACTTCACCAGCGGGCTGCCCGACGTCACCGCCGTCCTGCGGCTGCGCCTCCATTCCCAGGCCGACACGTTCGAGAACCTGGGTGTGGACCGCCTGCGCTTCCACCTGACCGGCGATCCGGTCCTGGTGGGCAGGATCTACGAGCTGCTCCTGGTCGATCTCAAAGGTGTTGTCATTGTCCCCGGAGAAGGAGCTGCCCCGTTCCATCTGCCGCCCTCGGCCATCCGGCCGGTGGGCTTCGCGGAAGACGAGTCTCTGCTTCCCTATCCGAGCACCTCCCATCCGGGCTACCGGCTTCTCCAGGAGTACTTCGCCTTCCCGGAGAAGTTCCACTTCGTCGACCTCGCCGGGCTCAACGGCCGCGCCCGCGGCGCGACCACCGACGTCCTCTTTCTTCTCAGGCGCAGGCCCGGCCGGCTCCCCGTGAGGCCCGACACGTTCTCGCTCGGCTGCACCCCGGTGGTCAACCTGTTCCAGAAGACCAGCGAGCCGATCCGTATCGATCACCGGCAGATCGAGTACCGCCTGGTGGCCGACATGCGGCGCGAGGCGACCACGGAGATTCATTCTGTGATTGCGGTCTCCGGCTCTTCGGACGTCAGCGATCCCGCGCGGCAGTACGCGCCCTACTACTCCTTTACCCATGCCATGGAGCGCCAGGGCCAGAAGGCCTACTGGCACTCGCGCAGGGTGCCGGCCCAGGGTGGAAAGACCGGGACCGAGATCTTGCTATCCTTCCGCGATCTCGACTTCAATCCGGCCCGGCCTCCGGATGAAACGGTGTTCGCCCAGGTGCTCTGCACCAACCGCGGCCTGGCCGCCGAGCTGCCGGCCGACGAGGCGCTGTTGCAGACCGATGAGGCTCTGCCGGTGCGGCGCATCGTCTGCGTGCGCAAGCCCACCCGGCCGCTGATGCCGCCCCTGGCGGGCCAGGCCCTCTGGCGCCTCGTCTCGCACCTCTCCCTCAACTACCTGTCATTAGAAGGCGGAGAGGCGGGCCTGCGCGCCCTGCGCGAGATCCTGGGCCTCTACTGCTTCTCCGACGCGCCGTCGCTGCAGCGCCAGATCCACGGCATCCGCGCGATCACGCCGCGCAAGGTCGTGCGCCGCATGGGCGACGCCGCCTGGAAAGGTTTCTGTCGCGGCACGGAGATCACCCTCACCTTCGACGAGACGCAATACGTGGGCAGCAGCGCCTTCATGCTCGCCTCGGTGCTCAACCGCTTCTTCGCCCTTTATGCGTCGACCAACTCGTTCACCCAGCTCGTGATCCAGCGTACGGGACGCGAAGGAGAGTGGAAGCGATGGCTGCCTATGGCTGGCGCCGGCGTCGTGCTGTAGACGAGGGCCTCTTCGCCGAGGGGCACCAGTTCAGCTTCCTGCAGGCCGTGCGTCTGCTGGAGACGATGCATCCCGAGCGCACGCCGCCGGGCGAGGGCATCGATCCGGCCGCCGAGGTCGTCCGCTTCCGCTCCGCCGTGCGTCTCGACTTCCCGCCCGGCGACGTCGACGAGGTCCGGCGCCCGGTCAACGGGGATCCCGCCGAGATGACCGTCAACGTCCTGGGCCTGGCAGGTCTGCACGGACCGCTGCCGCCTTCGATCACCGAGCTCGCCATGGAGCGCAGCTTTCATGGCGACCGGGCGCTGCGCGACTTCCTCGATCTCTTCAATCACCGGCTGGTCTCGCTGCTCTACCGGGCGCGCAAGAAATACCGGCCGGCGCTCGATCCCGGCGCGCCGGGCAAGGGACGGATCGCCAAGACCCTGCTCGCCCTGATCGGCCTCGGCACCCCCCATCTCGCGGGCCGGATGGGCATCCAGGACCGCTCCCTGCTGCCCTACGCCGGCTTCCTGCTCGCCAAGCCGCGGCCCACGGTGGGGCTCGTCCGGCTGCTGGAAGACTGCTTCGGCGTCCACGTCGAAATCTCCGAACGCAAAGGCTCCTGGCATGCGCTCGAATCGGGCGATACGACCCGCCTGGGGAGCCAGAATCACACCCTGGGAGTCAGCACCGTCCTGGGCTCGCGCATCTGGGACCAGGCTGCGAGCTTCGAGGTGCGCCTCGGTCCGCTCACCTACGATCAGTTTCTTTCCTTCCTGCCGGACGGGCACGCGCACCGTCCGCTGGCCTCGGTCGCCCGCTTCTATGTCCGCGAGGAGCTGGACTTCGGCATGCGTCTCACCTTGAAAGCCGAGGAGGTTCCGGACCTCCGTCTGGGGCGCAGCTCGAGGCTCGGATGGACCTCCTGGCTAAAAACAAAGCCGTTCACCTGCAATGACTCGCAGGTCCGGATCACTGGACAAGCATGAGCAGCGAGCTCAAGACCCTCATCGGGAAGCTCAACCCAGTCTGCCGGCGAGGCCTGGAGACCGCGGCGGCGCTCTGCGTGGGCCAGACCCACTACAACGTCGAGGTCGAGCATCTGTTCCTGAAGCTCCTCGACCTGCCGGCCACCGATCTCGGCCCGGTGCTGCGCTACTACTCGGTTGATCCCGGCGAGCTGACACGGCAGCTCACCCAGGCCATGGAGCGCTTCGACCGCGGCAATGGCCGCACGCCGGCCATGTCGCCTCAGATCCTGGTCCTGCTGCGCGAAGGATGGTCGCTCTCCTCGCTCCACCTGGAGACGCCGGCCATCCGCTCCGGAGCCCTGCTCCTGGCCCTGTACGAGAACGACGCGCTGCGGACCACGATCCACGAATCCTGCCCGATCCTGGCCCGCATCCCGAGGGAATCTTTGCGCGAGACCCTGCGCGACCTCATCCGCGAGTCAGCCGAGGAGACCGGGGCGCCGACCGGCTCCGCGAAATCGGAAACTGCTCCGGCCGCCTCCCCCAAGGGAACCACGGCGCTCGACAAGTACACGCTCGATCTCACCGCCGACGCCCGGGCCGGCCGCATCGATCCCATCCGCGGACGCGACCTCGAGATCCGCCAGGTGATCGACATCCTGACCCGCCGCCGGCAGAACAACCCGATCCTGGTCGGCGACGCAGGGGTGGGCAAGACGGCCATCGCCGAGGGTTTCGCTCTGCGGGTCGCCGCCGAAGAAGTCCCCCGGCCCCTGCGCGAAATCGTGCTGCGCATTCTGGACCTGGGGCTCCTCCAGGCCGGCGCCGGGGTCAAGGGCGAATTCGAAGAGCGGCTCAAGTCGGTGATCTCGGAAGTGAAGGCATCGCCGAAGCCGGTGATCCTCTTCATCGACGAGGCCCATTCCCTGATCGGCGCGGGCGGCCAGGCGGGCCAGGGGGACGCGGCCAACCTGCTCAAGCCCGCCCTCGCCCGCGGCGAGCTGCGCACCATCGCGGCGACGACCTGGTCCGAATACAAAAAATATTTCGAAAAGGACCCGGCGCTCACCCGCCGCTTCCAGCTCGTCAAGGTCGAAGAGCCCGACGAGGAAGGCGCCCTCGACATGCTGCGCGGTATCGCCCCGCACCTGGAAAAGCACCACGGCGTGCAGATCCTCGACGAGGCCGTGCGCAGCTCCGTGGCGCTCTCCCACCGCTATCTGTCAGAAAGGCGCCTGCCCGACAAGGCGATCGGAGTGCTCGACACCGCCGCTGCCCGAGTGGCGCTCGCCCAGGAAGGGACGCCCGCCGCCGTCGAGGACCTCGATCGTCGCATCCGCATCGCCGAAGCCGAGCTGGACGTGCGCAAGCGCGCCGATGGCAAGCCTCCCCAGGGACCGACCGCATCCGAGCTGGAAGAAGAGATCTCCGGCCTCCAAAAAGAGAGAGAAAGCGTCCGGGAACGCTGGGGCAAGGAACGCGACCTGGTCAACCAGATCCGATCCGGCAACGGGCATTCCGATGCCGATCTCCGCCGCCAGCTCGACGCGCTGCAGGAGCCCGAGCCCATGGTGCCGCTCGCCGTGGACTCCCGCTCCGTGGCCGGCGTGATCTCGAGCTGGACCGGCATCCCGGTCGGCCGCATGCTCGCCGACGAGATCCGCAGCGTCATGACCCTGAAGGACCGCATGGCCGAGCGCATCGTCGGCCAGCCGCAGGCGCTCGCCGCCATCGCCCGCCGGATCGCGACCTCCCGAGCCGGCCTGGAAGATCCCTCCAAGCCCAAGGGAGTGTTCCTCCTCGTCGGCCCCACGGGCGTCGGCAAGACCGAGACCGCGCTGACGCTCTCCGACCTGCTCTACGGCGGCGAGCGCAACCTGATCTCCTTCAACATGTCCGAGTTCCAGGAGGCCCACTCCGTCGCAACGCTCAAAGGTGCGCCTCCGGGCTACGTGGGCTACGGCAAGGGAGGAGTGCTCACCGAGGCCGTGCGCCGCCGGCCGTGGAGCGCCGTGCTCTTCGACGAGATCGAAAAGGCGCATCCGGACGTGATCGATCTCTTCTATCAGGTTTTCGACAAGGGTATCCTGGAAGACGGCGAAGGCGTGACGGTCGACTTCAAGCACACGGTGATCCTGCTCACCTCGAACGCTGCCGCCGAAGTGATCGAAGACGCCTGCCGCGAGGGAGCGCGCCCCGATCCGGCTGCACTGCTGGAAGAGCTCCGCCCGGCCCTGCTGCGCTGGTTCCGTCCTGCCCTCCTGGCTCGGCTGGTGATCGTGCCCTACTACACGCTGGGAGCCGACGAGATCGTGCGCATCGTGGAGCTCAAGCTGCGCTCGATCAAGCAGCGCATCCGCGAGAATCACGCCGCCGAGCTGACCTTCGACGACGGATTGATCGAATCGCTGGCCGGCCGCTGCAATCCCGAGAGCGGAGCACGCGAGATCGATCAGATCCTGACGCAGACGCTCCTGCCTGAGCTGTCGACCCGAATTCTCGAGCGCATGGCAAAGGGAGTGAGCTTCACGAAGATCCACGTTTCGGTGGACGAGATGGGAAGATTCATTTGAGAGACGGACGTCATGCTGAGTAAAGGCGACATCCTGTTCCGCAAGCAACCTTTTCACCACACGATGATGGTGATGGAGCCGCTGGACTTCGCGAAGCCGGACTGGTACCAGGAAGGAAAGGATGTCGAGATCGTCCATGCAGCCTCGATCGATTCCCACGTCTACCGCGAAGTGATCGATCTCGTAGCGAGCGATCCGGTCCAGCGTTTCACGGCATATCGCGCGAATGACGGCACTGTGAGCCGCGCCGCCTTCGGCTACGCCAACGTGTGGGCATGGACCCGGGACATGAAGGCGAAGGGCCTCAAGACGCTGAAGAAAGGGGCGAAAGGGAAGACGAGCTACTCGTATACGCCGGCGGAGAAGGAGCTGGACGGCATCGCTCGCAGCCGGTATTACGGTGTGCAGGAGATGAAGACCATTGGCAACCCTCCTTTTGATTTCGACGCCCTCTATCGCGCTTTCAAATGGGCCAACCGGGGCAGGGAGGCGTTCAGCAAGAACCGGGGAACGACATGCTGCGCCTTCATCACCGCCTGCCACCAAGCCGCTGTCGTCGACACCGTTGCCGGCGGCAACTTTCAGAAGGTGGCAAAGGCCTTCAAGTTTCTGGAGGAGGCGAGGGCCAAGAAAGACCCCGACCGCTTCACGAAGTTCGAGCCCCTCGGCCCCAAGTCCGTGAAAGTCGCGCTCGGAGCGCGGAGGCTCGCGAACCCCGGTCCGGTCTATACGGAATTCTCGGTCGACGAGTATTGCATGTACGTCACGGCAATCCTGTGCGGCGAGCGCAAGACAGTGGCAGAGACTTTTCCTGCGGCCTTGATCGTCGATGCGAAGTTCAACTACAGCGCCAATTTCGAGCAGATGCTGGCCGCCCGAGGCAGCGGTTATCAGAGGCTGTTTTGAAAGGGAAAGGGGAGATCTGCGCTCTGGTGCTCGACCGGTCCACGGTGGTGGGGCTCGCGGCGGGGCTGGTGATGCTGCAGGTCCTGATCTTCTCCGCGGGTTTCCTCCTGGGGGCCGCCGACGGTGTGCAGGCCCTCACCCCCCCTGCCCCCCCGGTCCCGATTCGCCAGAGCACGCCCGTTCCTGGCGAGGGGGGAGTGCGCCTCGCGACCTTTGCAGTCTCTGCTATGGAATCGTGTAGGGGCGGCTCTTGTGGCCGCCCTCCGGAGGGGCACCCACAAGAGGCGCCCCTACACGGGGGCTCCCTCCCGAAACCGGCAGTAGTAGTGGCTCACGTTTCAAGAGAGGGTGAGCGGCCCGCCGCTCCCAAAAAAGCGTCCAGACCCTCACCGCTCGCCCTGGCGTCCTTCATCGTCCCCGCGCCGCAGTTCAAGGCCGGGCGCCGTGCACCTTCTGTCCGGACAGCCCCGCGATTCCCGCGCTCTGCCGAAGCCTATGCCGCGATAATCCGCGAAGCCGCCGAGAGGCACTCCGTTTCTCCCGCGCTGGTGGAAGCCGTGGCCCGGGTGGAGTCGGGGTTCAACCCCCGCGCGCTGTCGCACAAGGGAGCGCGCGGCCTGATGCAGGTGATTCCGGCCACGGGCCGGCGCTTCGGAGTCCGCTCCGACAAGCTGTTCGATCCGGAGCACAACATCGCCGCCGGAGTCGCCTACCTTGCCTGGCTTTCCAAACGCTATGGCGGCAACCTCGACTTCGTCATCGCCGCCTACAACGCCGGTGAGGGCGCGGTGGACGACCACGGCGGCATCCCGCCCTACCGCGAGACCCGTGACTACGTGCGCCGCGTGCGGGCGACGCTGAGATCCATCGAGGAGCGGGGACTCTCGTCTCTGAAAGCGGAGGCCGTCGAGTTGGAAAAGACGGAGACAGTGGGGCTCGAAGCGGCGGAGCCGCTGGCAGCGGGCGATCAGTAGCATCTGGAGAACGTCATGCCTGGTCCCTATGCTCAAGCCATGAGGTCCCAACTGAACAAAGGGGGGTGGCCGCCTGAGCTGCTCACGCTGATGTTGCACTACAACACCCTGGAGAAAAATTTCACCAATAGTGACCAGGAGTCGAATCTCTACTTGGTGAACAACGACGTGGCCATGGCATCTTGTCACCCGAACGCCATTATGTTCATGAACGTGGTGAGCCAAGCGGGTTATGCGAATGATGAGGAACCTGCACCGCTTCGTGTGGGTGACCCGGCAGTACAGGATGTGGTCGCTGCGCAGGCTGCAGTCATGCAGAACGACAAAGCCATTTGGGTTAAATACAATCTGCATTCGTTTGTCTTGCTCACCGGCGAGGGGGGAGAGGTCGAATCGTTCGAAGCCTGGGCCGCGCAACGCCAACCCTACATGTTCCATCTCAGCGTGCTCAATGAGCCAGACGATCTCGGACTTCCGCGGGTCACCGGGCGGCCCAGCCGTGAGCAGGCTCGAGAGGCTCTGGGCTGGCTCTTATCGGCTGAGGTCGAAGAGCGCAAAGCAGGAGTCAACCGTTTGAGCAGGGCGGGACATGCGGGATTCGGCGGTTCTGGCAAAGATGACCCCATACCAGGAATCAACATTCATATCGCGGACATGGTCGACATCGCCACTTTCCAGAAGAGAGTATTTGAACGCCTGCTCGCAGTAGGTTTTTACAGACAGCAGGCGCTGGAGTCCTCCAGAGGCCGCAAGCTTGTGTGCTGCCGTTGCCAAGGCGTTGCGTCGGCTCGAGGTGAAGCTGCGAGAGACAAGTGGACCGAATGCGGAGCTTGTGCCCGCCACTACTGCAGACGATGCGACGAGAGGCTTGTTGATCTCTGTGACTGCCGCAGAGATAAACCAGTAGCCGTGAAATGAGGTTGACGAAGAGCGGGAGCTCCGCTGAATGCAGGTGGTCAGTAGGCTTGGGACATCTTTAATAACCCGAGACCGTCAGCCGACCAGCAACGCGTGCTCGGCCATCTTTCGCAGGTGCTGATCGAGTATAGCCTCCAGCACCACCGGCACCCGCCCGGGCTCGACCGGCTTCCCGTCGACGGCCAGGTCCAGCCGTCCCTCCGCAACCTCCCACTCCAGGAGCCGCACCAGGGCGGCGCGGTCCCGGCCTCCGTCGAGATGGAGGAGGAGGAAGCGGGCCACGGGATCGTCGAGCTTGAGAACCCGGCGGCGCTGGCTGGTGACGAGGAGGCCTGCCCGGGCCTGACGGCGGGCGAGAGAGGAGGTCCGTGGAAGGAATCGGGTAAACTCCTGCCGTGCGCATCTACCTCGATCTCTGTTGCCTGAAGAGGCCGTTTGACGTTCAGGATCAACCCCTTGTGCGACTTCAGACGGAAGCCGTGATCAGCATTCTGGCTCTCCCGGAGGAGCACGCCGAGTTCATTCGCGCTCCCGCGCAGGCACTTGAGAACAGCTTCAACCTCGTGCAGGCGCGGCGAGACGCAGTAGATCTCTGGCTGGCACAGGTGACGGCTCCGCCATTTTCTGACGAGATCATGTCTGCGCGCCTCGACTCCCTTCTTGCGCTGGGATTCAAGAGCTTCGATGCCTTTCACCTCGCATCCGCCGAACTGTTCGGCGCCGATGTCTTGCTTACGGTCGACCTTCCCCTCCTGAAGCTGGCGACGCGGCTGTCGGCGCAGCTCCGCGTTCGAGTGGTCGATCCTGTAAGATTCCTCGAGGAGGTCGCGCAGTGGACACACTGATTACGAATCAGAGCGAATTGAGGCACCGCGGCTTTCAGGCACTCACCGAGGCTCTCGGATGGGTCAATGCGGTCCGGTTCCTCCGCCAATACGATCCCGGCTCAGGCAACTACACGGAAGAGCGAAGGACCCTTCTCCCCGACTGGGACGCCTCTACCCTCGTCCGGGAGGCCCGAAATCTCCAGGAGCCGCGCAAGCCAGGAACCTAACCCACCAGCAACGCGTGCTCGGCCATCTTTCGCAGGTGCTGATCGAGTATAGCCTCCAGCACCACCGGCAGGCGTCCAGGCTCGACCGGCTTTCCATCGACGACCAGGTCCAACCGTCCCTCCGCGACCTCCCATTCCAGAAGCCGCACCAGGGAGGCGCGGTCCCGGCTTCCGTCGAGATGGCGGAGGAGGAAGAGGGCGATGGGATCATCGAGTTTGAGGACCCGGCGGCGCTGGCTGGTCACCAGGGCGCCCGCCCGGGCCTGCCGGCGGGCGAGAGAGGATGTCCGCGGGAGAACGCTGACCGTCTCCGTGCAGAGCGGCGGAAGCGAGTGAAGGTCCACGACGCCGCTCCAGAAGAGCGACCCAAGCAGGTCTGCCAGCGCCTCCTCGTCCGCCCCGTCTCCCAACGAGGATAGAAGACCTTCGAACGGCACGGCCCGCGGCCAGGCCGCTGCCAGAGAGACCAGCGCCGCCTTGGCCAGCGGATGGCTGGAGGAGAACGTCTTCCCCTTCGCATTGCGGAAGCTCTCGCTGACGCCCGGACGCAGATCGGGCTCGGAAGAAACCGGCTTCGTGGCCGAGGCCGCATGCAGCCGACGCAGGCGGTCCGCGGTGGTCGTCCGTTCCACCGGCATTGCCGCGTGGCAGAAGAGCGTCCGCCGGAAGGTGCGGTTGAGGACGAAGTCCAGGTGCTGCTCCAGGGCGATGCGGTCCGAGGCGAGCTGCGATAGGCCCTCGGCCACGCCCGCGGGAAGGTTGCCGATCTCGGTCAGATGGGGATCGGCCTCGGTCAGATATTGGAGCCCGTGGCGGCCGGCGCGCTCCACCATCTCGTGAAAATAAAGAGGATCGTTGGTCTCTTCCAGGTACTCATGGATCAGGTAGCTCGGCTGGTCCCGGTGCTCCTCGAAGTGATCGCGGACCGTGCGCAGGAAGACCGCGTGGGCGTTCTGCTCCTCGCCCGCCGATTCGGCCAGAAATCGCACCAGGTCGAAGGCGCGGGCGGCGCGCTCCTCGGGGTCATCCATCCCCCGGGTGTGGAAGAGCACCATGTCCCGCACCATGCCGCGCAGGCGCCAGCCCGGGTAGGTGTTGTAGCTCACGTAGGCGACGCCGTTCGGGGCGAGGTTCTCGCGGCAGATGGCGAGGATCTTCTCCTGGATGGGACGAGCCACCCAGGAAAACACGCCGTGGCAGATGATGTAGTCGAACTCGCCCAGCCCGGCGTCCACGTCGAGAATGCTCCGCGTCTGGAGATCCAGGTTCTTCAGGCCGAGCTCGGCCATGAAGGCGCGGCCGGTTTCGATCTGCCGCGGCGAGAGGTCGATCCCCACGAACCGGCTCTCCGGCATCTCGACCGCCATGGGGACTAGATTGCCGCCGTCGGCGCATCCCAACTCCAGCACGCGGCAACGGTCGGGAGGAGCGGGCTCCAGGCCGTGGAGGATCGCCAGCGCGGCGAGATGGTCCGGGTGCGTGCGGTGCTGCGACGCGCTGGGATAGGGGACGCGGTCGTACGCGTCGCGGACGGTTCGTTCCTCCTCCCGCGCCTGGGCGATGGTCTCGGAGTCGAGCAGCATGAGGTCCCCCTTACAAGAGGAAGTGGGGCGGCCCCGAAGGTTCTTTCAGTTACCCGCCTCCCCGCGGGCTTTTCCTGGGAGCGCCGGCGTCTCGCCGGCCCTCGGCGGACTGGCCCCGGCCCCTCCCGTCCGACCTTCCAGGCAGCGGAGGGGCCGGTGCAATTCTGCCCTTCTTCGACCCACCTGGAAATAGAGTCTGTCGGACCAGGCATTGCTGGCATTAGAGAGGCATTTTATGGAATGGTTGAGTCTTCTGGCTGCTGAGGCTGCCAAGGCGCATCAAACCCTGGCGTCCGCCAACTCGAGCGGCGGTAAGAATAAATCAATGGCGATGTGCGGTGCGATCGCGGTGGTTCAACACAACGCTGAGGTGAAAGCATGGGGTGAAACATCCAACTTCAAAGAAGGCACGCACGTCGAGATGGACTTGATTAAAAAGCTCCGCGATTGGTGTGGACCATCCCTCAGCCTCTCCGCATCTTCTACTGTCTACCTGTATGTCTACGATTCGCCCTGTGAGCCCTGCGCTGAGACGCTGCGCCCGTTGCCTGATGAATGGAGAAAGAAAAGCACAGGTAACAAAGAGGTCAAATGGGAACTGGGCTTTTCGGTGTACTACACGGTCCAAGATAATGAGAGTCCGCTAAGGACCGGGAGGTTCGCCAATAATTTTGCGGCGGAAGCTTGCTACAGAAAGCAACTAGCCAACTGGAAGTTCAAAAAGGTAAACGTGGCGGCTTCTTTGAAGGATGTAAAGAAAGCTTCGGGCTCCACCAATTTGGCCGCGGCTGTGCCCGCCTCGCCCGCCGCAGCGTACTCCTCTTCTGCCGCTGCCCTCGGCCTTACGGCGGAGCAGTTGGAGAGGATTTTTGCGCAAGCCCAATCCAATAAGCCGTAGCAGCACGTTGGACCGAGGTGCGAAGCGGCCTGTGGTCCTTCGCGCGAAGAAGGCAGACCGGCCGGGGCTTGTACCTCCAGGATGCAATTGCGGATTCTCCTATGTCACTTGGTGGATAGAGGACACAGAGAAGAGCCGGGGGAGATCACGCCATGGGATGGTTGAGCAATCTTGCGAAAGGCCGGGCTGACGAGGTCCACGACATCCTGGCGCCGTTGATCAGAGCGGGCCTCAAGCCTTCCAAGGCGATGAGCGGCGCCATCCTCGTGGTCGCCGCCGATGGCACGACCGTCATGTTCCTGGCGACCGCAAATTATGGCGGCGAGGATTACCACGTAGAGATGGACCTGCTCTCGCAGCTGTTCGCTTGGACAAAGCTCGGTGGGACCCCCTTTTTCCTTCCCGCCGGCTGCGCCGTTTATCTTTACGTATACAACTCTCCTTGCAAAGTCTGTGTGCCGAAGCTGGAGCGAGCCCTCAATGTGTCGTGGCGCAAGAAAAACCCGACTGTCAAATGGAAGCTCGGTTTTTCCAAGTGGTACGTGGGAGATGGGCCTGACCGTTACGCCAATTGGGTCAAGGCGAGCCAGGAATACGACAACAGCCTCGCACCTGCCGGCTGGAAATTGAAGCAAGTCGCTTGAAGATTACCACTGAGGACCACAGGATGGAGCACCATGGCCTCAGAAGAATCCACCAAAGGAGGGAGTACAGATGCCACTTGACTCGTCGGTAGCAGCCCGGCTCCGCAAGTACTACGGTCCCTTCCCTGGGCCCGACGCGGATCTCTTCATCATCGGCGAGCGTGTCTCGCAGTTCCTGATTGAAAACGGGGTCACCGAGGAGGGTGTCATCGCAGTCGCGCTATCGAATTTCCCCTACTACTACTTGAACTTCTCTCCTGGCTTGCAGCGCGCCGTGAGGGAAACGATCAGCAGCCGAATTCTTGTCCTCGGCCCTATGCTCGAGAAAGCTACCGGAAAGAAGTTCATTCTCCGCGTCGCAGTGCCAGGCGGCGGCGATGTCGCTCCGGCCATCATCGACCAGGTCGGGGAAGACAATCCGGGCTGCGCGGAAAAGAAGATCATTACGGCCATAGAGCGCTACGGAGAGAAGATGACGGCCTTCTCCGTCGTGGCTCATCCAGCGGACAACTACCTGAACAGAACATCCTCTGCACACGTGGTGCTTGGGGACTCCTCGCAGACCTATATCGCCCCATGCCGCAGCTGTCTATTGGTTGGAGAGGCCCACAAGGCCACTCTGGGGCATGCAGGGTAGGGGCGTCGCCCGATACCACTGGCATTCGAGACAGGGGCGTGGCTCACATGAGCTAGGTCATGGCCATTAAACTCGTCACCACCGCCGGTCCATTCCAGGAGATGCTCGACAGCGTTTCCTTTGTCTACGACGTCAAGATGGACCAGTTGGCCACCACGCGTCACGAGACTCTGCATACCAGCGGATTTGGCCCCTGCATGGTGGTCGTTGTCCACCATCACGGTACCAGAGGCGGCGGCCTTGCGCACCTCAGCGCACCTGTCGGCATGGGCAATTTCGTGCGTGAGCTTACGTTCCTGGAAGCCCACATTGCGAAGATCTTGAGCAATCTCAAGGTGAGCTCCGAGACTGCGTTCGATTTGGTTTTGATTGAAGGAGCATGGGGCCGGGCCCTTGACCTTCCCGCTGCCCTGCGGGAAAGATTCCGGTCTTGCAACGTCACCGACATGCGCCGCGAGGACCAAAGGGCGGACAATGTGGTGTTGTACGAGCCGATGAAGGAGAACGTGGCCTACTTCAATGACACCCGTGCGCTCACAATCAAGAAGTCCACACCGTACGCAGGGGTGCTGCGAGCAAGGGAGGAAGGGTTTCCGTCACTATTCCCCCGTTGGCAGCCGGACAGCGAGCGCACGTCCTGCAACAGGTGCGGAAAGGAATTTGGTTTCTTCAGGCGCCGTCACCACTGCCGGCAGTGCGGGCTCCTCTTCTGCGCCGAATGCAGCTCCAAAACCAAGGTGCTCAATTATCCCGCCCATGAAAATCCGGCGAGTCTTCGGGATTCCGTCAAGAAAGCAGTCCGAGTTTGCGACGGCTGCGTCCCGCGTTCAGAGGCGCTTGGTTTTTGAGGAGACAACCGCCGCTGCTCCTGCGGCATCACCTCCCCCGGCAAGCACCTGAACCTACGCCGGCTTTTCGCGCACGTAAAGCGCCTCTTTGTAAGGACGGCCGGGGCGCACCTGGTGGATGATGCCCCTGCGCTCCAGGCGGCGGAGAACGACGGACATCTGAATGGAGTCCACGGCGCGCTTCAAGTGGTCCCGGAAGCGCTGGTTGACCTCGCGGCACAACTCCTGGCCCCCGAAACGCTCGTCCGGCCCCTTTTCCTTCAGGAGCAGGGTGACCATGCGTCCCACCTTGGGGCGGGCGGCGCTCCCCAAGTTCTGGATCTCGGGATCCTCGCCCTGACGTTTCTTCGGGACGACGTCGCGGTCCGCCAGCTCGACAGCCTCCGCCGCCGCGGCCTGGAAGGACTCCAACCGGCGCCGGGCCTCCTCCAGGGCGGCGGCATGCGAGCTGCGCTGCTCCCTGTGCAGCTCCTCCTGGGCAGCGTGGAAGCTCTCCCGCTCGCCATGGAAATCCACCTGCTCCTGCAACCTTGCCAGAATCTCGTCGACGGAACGTATCTTTGCCACGATCCTGTGTCTCCTCTCTTCCCGGACTCCTGGAGGCGCTCCAGGGCGAGGAAAGGTTTCCTCGTCTCCCGCAAGGTCAGCGGGAGACGGAGTATCCAAAATCCGCCGCGAAGTCAGCTCTCTTTGCCTCGAAGAAAGGATAACATGCGGCGATCCCTCGATAATCTGGAAGCGGGACTCCCGAAATCGCGGCATCTGAAGGCAACGTCGCGGCATCTTGCAAACACTTCGCGGCACATCAGGGCAACTTTGCGGCGACGAGATCATGCTTCGAGGCAACTAGACTTGACTTCGAGGCAGGGCAGGGAAAGGCTGAATCGAAGGGAGGCCTCTTCGAGGCGTTTAGTGTTTCAATCGCGGCAAAACAAGTCCGCTTTGCGGCCAGTCGCGGCGTCCGCGGTTCAAGGCGAGATGGAAATGCATCAAAGTTGGAGATGCGGGAGACGCGGAGAGCTGACGTTGAGGCGCAATGGAGTAATTCGCGGCTGATTCAACCAACTTTGCGGCGAATTTCAGGCCGCGGAGGCCTCTGGCTCGGCGGCCGGCTGCTCGCTCTGCGCCTGGATCGGAGCCCAGGCCTCCTTGTCCAGGTCGGGGAAGGAGACCTGGCACTGGCCGGGAGGGATGCCGTCGACCCGCGCCTTGCCTTCCTTGTCCAGGGTCCCTTCCATCAGCTTGCCTCCAGGAAGCTTCAGGGCGTACTTCTCGCCGGGAATCGGAGAGTCGTCGTCGCCCACGAGCTCGATCTCCACCCAGGAGGGCAGACGGAGCTTGTCGCCCCCCTCCCCCTTGGCCTTGCAGAGCTGGACATGCGCGACCAGCGAAGCCATCAGCTCGTCTCGGCTTCCTCTGCCGGGGCCTCTGCCGGTGGCTCGACCTGCTGTGTCTTCTCGTCCTGCGCGGGATCGTAGAAGGAGAGGAGCTTCTCGCGGCAGACGTCATCGATCTTCCCGGTGGCATCGAGCCCGGTGAGGCCCTGGAAGGCGCGGACGGCGCTCTGCGTGTCGTCGTCGAGGACGCCGTCGGGCTCGCCGCAGTCGAAGCCCAGGTTGTTGAGCCGCGCCTGGATGCCGCTCACCTCGCCGGCAGGGTCCATGTGGCCGATCTTGAGGTCCCAGACCTGGGTGAGCGTCTCATCCATCCAAACCGTGAGCTTTCCCTCGGTCGTGTCCACGCGCACGGCCTGCTCGATCACGCCGTCGGCGGAGAGCTTTCCGGAAGCGGTCGTGCCGGCCACGGCGAGCTCATATTTCATTCCGGCGAGAGCCTCCCCCGCGGCGTCCTTGACCGCGAGGCGGAGCCAGGCCCTGGGCCGGCTGACCTTGAAGCTGTGCTTCGCGTCGACCAGCGAGGCTTCCTGGCGCATCACGCGGTTCGGGACGAAGATGCGGTCGCCGGCCTTGAGGATGCCGGGGTCGGGCCGCGTCTTCTTGAGCTCGGCGTTCTCCGGCCGGTCGAAGATGTCCTTCCAGCTTTCGAGCCCATTGGCGGCGGCGAGGCCGAGGAGAGTTTCGCCGGGCTTGACGTCATGGAACGGCATGAGGGGCTACCCGGGCCCGTACATCTTTTTGTCCAGGTCGGGGAAGGAGACCTTGGCGGTGCCTGGATCGACGTCCTCGGCGCGGGCCCGCCCCTGGCTGTCGGTGCGGCCGGATAGCTTGGAGCCGTCCGGCAGCTCGACGAAGTAGCGCTCGTTGGCGATGGGCTTGCCCTCGTCGTCGAGCAGCTCGATCTCGAGCCAGTGCTTTTGCTCGGGCTCCGGCGCCGGTTTCCCCTGCTTTGCCGCCTCCTCGTCCTGAAGCGGCGTGTTCCGCGGCGGCTGTTGCTGCGGCTGGGAGCCGCCGGCCGGGATCGAGGAGAGCCAGGAGTCGGCGCAGGAGACGAGGAGAAGCCCCTCCTGAACCATCCGCCGGGCGAGCTGCTCGATCAGCTCCTGGTCGCTCCAGGTAGTGCCTGCGCCGAGGGCGGCGCGCGCCGCCGCCCGATTGCCCGGATGGGAGAGCAGCGGACGCACCAGCTCCCGGGCAGCGCCCAGGTCGCGGAGCTCACGTACGTGGCTCCGGGAGAGGATCTGGAGACGGGCTGGACCGTCCTGGAGGAAGAGGCGCATGGGCTCTGGTCTCTATGGAGAGAGTGGTGCGAACCGGAGCAGACTTTCAGGCCGCCGGCTGCAATTCCGCCCCTCCCGCCCTCACCTGACAGGTAGGGAGGGGTGTCCATGGCCTTCACCCAGGGCGACCAACACGTTTCGATCACGACCCCGCTGGGCAAGGACAAGCTGCTCCTGCGCAGCTTCCACGGCGAGGAGCGCATCTCTGGGCTCTTCCACTTCTCGCTGGAGATGCAGTCCGAGGAGAAGAGCCTCGACTTCGCGCAGGTGGTGGGCAAGGGTGCCACTGTGAAGGTCGAGCTCGCGGACGGCACGTTCCGCTACATCCACGGCATCGTCGGCCGCTTCGTCCAAGCCGGAGCCGACGCGCGGTTCACCACGTACTATGCCGAGCTCCACCCTTGGCTCTGGCTGCTCACCATGAGCGTGGATTGCCGCATCTACCAGAACATGACGGTGCCCGACATCGTCACCGGCCTGTTCACCGAGCTGGGCTTCACGGATTTCAAGAACAGCGTCAGCGGCACGTACAAGCCGCTCGAATATTGCGTGCAATACAACGAGAGCGCCTTCGCGTTCGTCTCGCGGCTGCTCGAGGATCAGGGGATCTTCTATTTCTTCCAGCACGAGGACGGCAAGCACACGCTCGTGCTCGCGGACGACGCCTCCGCTTTCGTGGATTGCGCCGGGGCCGCCACCGTCGAGTATGGCACCTATGGCGACTGGAAGCAGCAGAACGTGGTCTCTTCCTGCACACTGGAGGAGACCGTGATCCCGGGCAAGTACGCGGTGGACGACTTCGGCTTCGAGACTCCCTCGACCGACCTCCTGGGCAGCTCTGACGGCCAGGCGGCGGACGGCGCAAAGCGGCGGATCTACGAATACCCCGGAGGCTTCGTCAAGAAGGACGTGGCCGAGGGGCGCGCCAAGCTGCGCATGGAGGAGCACGAGGCGCCGCGGAAGGTCCTCAGGGGGCAGAGCTTCTGCCCGGCCTTCACAGCCGGCGGCAAGACGACGCTTCAGAAACATTATCGAGACGACGTCAACGCCGCCTATGCCTTGTCCCGCGTTGCCCACTCGGCCACGCCCGAGACCTATACGAGCTCGTTCGAGGGGTTTCCCGCGGACGTCCCCTTCCGGCCGGCGCGCACGACTCGCAAGCCGGTCATCGCCGGCACCCAGACCGCGATCGTCGTGGGCAAGAGCGGCGAGGAAATCTGGACCGACAAGTACGGCCGGATCAAGGTGCAGTTCCACTGGGATCAGTTGGGGAAGAGCGACGAGAACAGCTCGTGCTGGATCCGCGTCGCCCACGGCTGGGCGGGCAAGGGCTGGGGGCAGATGTTCCTGCCGCGCATCGGCCAGGAGGTGGTGGTGAGTTTCCTCGAAGGCGATCCCGACCGGCCCCTGGTGACCGGCTCGGTCTACAACGCCGAGCAGACCGTCCCTTACGCGCTCCCCGGCGAGCAGACGAAGAGCACGATCAAGAGCAACGTGTCGAAAGGGGGCGGCGGCTGGAACGAGATCCGCTTCGAGGACAAGAAGGATTCGGAGGAGGTCTACGTCCAGGCCGAGAAGGATTACAACCGGGTCGTGAAGAACAACGAGACGGTCAAGGTCGGCTTCGAGAAGAAGAAGGACGGCAACCAGACGATCGACGTGTACAAGAACCGGACGATCACAGTGGAGGAGGGCAACCAGTCCCTCCAGGTGAAGAAGGGCAACCGCGACATCAAGGTGGACACGGGCAATGAGACTCACACCGTCGCCGGCACCCGCGACGTCACGGTCACCAAGGCCGAGACCCACACCAGCAAGGACAACTTCGATCACAAGGTCACGAAGAATTACACCCTCAAGGTGGACGGCAACCTTTCGATCGAGGTGACAGGCACGGTGACGATCAAGTCGATGCAGGACATGCTGCTCGATTCAAAGGCCAAGCTGACCGCCAAGGCCGTGGCCGACCTCGCCACGCAGGGGATGAACATCTCGAACAAGGCCACGGTCGACCTCAAGAACGAAGCGCTCAACGTGACGAACAAGGCCAGCATGAACCTCAACAACGAGGGGACGATGGTCACCAGCAAAGCTTCCGCGATGCACAACGTGGAAGCCGGCGGGATTCTCACGGCCAAGGGCGCGTTGGTCAAAATCAACTGATCGATTGATCCCATCCCAACTGATCCCATTCCCATTCTTCCCCTCCCTCTCCCCCGCCTGCGCGGGGGAGAGGGAGCCCTGCTAAGAGCAGATTTCGATTCCGAGGATGGTGGTGCAGACCCGGAAGTAGCTCGGGTCCGTGTCCGACACGGCGGTGCCGCAGGTCGACTGCCCGGTGACGGACCCGGTATTCTGATAGGACCCCACGTTGCTCGGCGTGTAGCTCGCGGAGCAGGTGAAGGACTGGCCGGGAGCGAGGGTCGGCGGAGGCGAGCACGCCGTGCCCAGGTTGTCCGAGACCGAGATGCCGCTGAGCGCCACGTCACCCGTGTTGGTCACCGTGTGGGCCACGAGGAGGGACGAGCCCGGGTTGTACTTCGAACCCGGCGAGGTGTTGGCGTCGTCTCCTGCGATGGACGTCACGATCTTGATTCCCGGATCCTCGTCGCCCGTGTAGTTCCCCGGATCGCTGTCGGTCGCGGTCTGGCCGCTGGCGGTCTGGCCGGTGACCGTGGCCGTGCCGCTGTGCGGGCCGCAACCGGCGGTGGCGGTCGCAGTGCAGGTCATGGTGCTCCCGGCGGCGAGCGTCGTGCCGCCGCAGACCGCCGTCAGGCCGCCGGTGTCCGTCACCTGGACGCCGGTCAGATCGAACGGGCCCGAATTCTTGATCTTGTACTCCCGCGTGAACGCCTCGCCGACGGTGAGCGAGGCGCCGTCGGACGAGTTGTCGTCATGGCCGTTGGTCTTCGTCTCGATCTCGAGGCTCGGGCTCGCTCCCTGGTAGTGGCTCGTGTCGGAGTCGTTGACGGTGCCGCCGTATGGCGTCTGCGCGATGACGCTGCCGATGTTTGAATAATCGCCCACGACCGCCGTGCCGTTGCCGGTGCAGGTCGTCGATTCTCCCGGCTGGAGATCGGTTTTCGGGCAGGTTACTGTCACGCCTTTGTCGTCGCTGACCGAAACCCCGGTGAGCGGCGCCTGGCCGGTGTTCTTGACGATGTATTTCCACTCGACAGAGCTGCCGACGGGGAGCACGAGCGCGGACGGCTGCGCCACGTCCTTGCCGTTGGTGAGCTTCTGAACGTCGATGCTCACCGGCAGCGTGCCGAGGTAGTAGCTCGCGTCCTGGGCCGAGGTCTGCGAGCCGCAGGGTGTGTCGCCGGTCGCCGTGCCGATGTTGCGGAACTGGCCCGCGACCGCGGTGCCGGCCGCCGTGCAGGCCATCGACGCTCCCGCGCTGAGCATGTCGGACGGGCAGCTCACCAGCGCTCCCTGATCGTCGGCGACCCGCACGTTCGTGAGCTGGATGTTGCCGGTGTTGGTGACCGTGTAAGTCCAATTCACGGCCAAGCCGAGCAGGATCTGGGGACCCGTCGCCGTGTCGGCGTTGTTGCCGTTCACCGCCGTCTCGATGTCGAGCTTGGCGGTGAACGTTCCCGTGTAGAAGCTCGCGTCGATCGCGGAGACTTCCTGGTTCGAGGGATTGCGCGCGGTGGCGCTGCCCACGTGCGTGTTCTGGCATGCCGCCGCCGTGCTCGTCGCGGTGCAGGTCACCGACTCGCCGGGCTGCAGCGTGCTCTTCGGGCAGGTCGCCAGCGGACCGTTCAAGTCGCCGACGGCGAGCTGCGAGAGCGAGAGCTGCCCCATGTTCTTCACGATGTAGCTCCAGGTGATCGTGCTGCCCATCGGAACCGAGGGGCCGGGCGGCTGCCCGATGTCCTGGAAGTTGACCAGAGTGCGGAGCTGGAGCTCGGAGCCGCCGCCGCCGAAGTAGTTGCTGGGATCGGTCGCCGTGATGGAGGAGCCGCATGCGGGCGTCGCGGTCACCGTGCCGAGGTTCGAGAACGGCCCCTCGATCGCGGTGCCGAACGCGTAGCACGACATGATCTCGGCTGGCTGCAACGTGGTCTTCGGGCAGCTCACGGCCGCGCCCTTGCTCTCGCTGGCCGTCACGTTGGAGAGCGCGACGTTGCCGGTGTTGGTGATGGCGAAGAGCCAGGTCACGGGTGTGCCGACCGTGATCGTGGGACCGGGCGGGACGTCGGCTCCCTGCCCGTTGGCGCTCAGCTCGAAGCCGAGCCCGGGCTGGACCTGGCCCGTGTAGTAGCTCGGATCGGTGGCGGCGACCTGCGCGCCGTCGGCCGTCTGGGCCGTGGCCGTGCCGAGGTTGTCGTTCTGGCAGGCTTTGGCCACGCCGGCGCCCGCGCAGCTCATGACTTCTCCAGGCTGCAGCGCGGCCTTCGGGCAGAGCACGCTCACGCCGCGGTTGTCGATCACCTTGACGTTGGAGAGCGACACCAGCCCGAGGTTCGTGACGTTGTACGTCCAGTTGACCGGATCGCCGAGCGGGACCGAGGGACCGGGAGGTCCATTGGCATCCTGCCCGTTGACAAGGGTTTCTATTCCGATCCCGCCGCTGCCTCCGCCCGTGTAGTGGCTCGGGTCCTGGGCCGTGACCTGGGCGCCGCAAGGAGGCGAGGCGGTCACCGTGCCGACGTTCTTGAACTGCCCTTCCTTCGCTGTGTCCTGGGCCGAGCAGGACATCGATTCTCCGGCCTGAAGAGTGGTCCCCGGGCAGCTCACCGCCGCTCCCTGGTCGTCCGTGACCAGAATCGCGGAGAGCGGCGCGTCGCCGGCGTTGGTGACCGTGTAGATCCAGGCGACCTGCGAGCCCACCATGATCGTGGGGCCCGGCGCGGCGTCGGCTTCGACATTGTTCACGGCCGTCTCGATCTTGACGCCGGGGTGGTGCTCGCCCAGGTAGTAGCTCGGATCGACGGCGGTCACCGTCTGGCCGGTGGAGGTCTTGGCGTTGACGGTCCCCTGGTTGTCGAACTGGCAGGCTTTGGCAATGCCGCTCGCCGTGCAGGTCATCGTCTGCCCGAGCTGCAGCTCCGTCATCGGGCAGCTCACGGCCGCGCTGCGGCTGTCGGTGACGAGGATGTTGCTGAGGACGAGCTGGCCGGTGTTGGTCACCACGTAGCTCCAGGAAACCGGGCCGCCGACCTGGATCGTGGGGCCAGGGGGCGTGTTCGCGTCCTGGTTGTTGACGAACGTCCTGATCCGGATGCCCGGATCGCCGATGCCGCGGTAGTGGCTCGGATCGTCGTCGCGCACCGGATTGCCGCAGGGCGGGTTGGCCGTCACCGTGCCGAGATTCTTGAAGTCGCCGGAGACCGCGATACCGGTGGCGGTGCAGCCAATCGATTCGCCCGGCCGCAGGTCGGTCCGGGGACATGCCACAGGCGCGCCCTTGTCGTCGGTGACCACGAGGCCGGACAGTGCGACCTTGCCGGTGTTGGTCACCGTGTAGGTCCACTGCACGGGCGAGCCGATCGGCACCGAGGGACCGGGCGGCAGGTCGGCGTCGTTGCCGTTGGCCGACATCTTGATCAGGATCGACGCCTCGGCCTGGCCGAAGTAGTGGGCGGGATTGCTCGCCGCCACCCGGGTGCCGTCCGGGGTCTGGCCGGTGACCGAGGCGAAGGCGGCGTTCTGGCAGGAGCTCGCCACGCCGCGCGCGATGCAGGTCATGGACTCGCCGGCGATCAGGCCGGCCTTCGGGCAGCTCACCGCCGTGCCTTTGTCGTCGGAGACGGCGAGGGCGTTCAACGGGAACTTGCCGGTGTTGGTGACAATGTATTCCCAGGTGACCGAGCCGCCCACCGCGATCGAGGGGCCGGGCGGGAAGTCCGCGTCGAAGCCGTTGGTGAGCGCGCGGAGCTGGACGTTCTTGTCGCTCTCGCCGAAGTAGTGGCTCGGGTCGGAGTCGGAGATCTCGCCGCAGGCCGTGCTCGCGGTCACGGTCGCGACGTTGGTGAATTGTCCGGCCGCGGCGACGCCAACCGCCTCGCAGGTCATGGCTTCACCGGGGTCGAGGCTGGTGCCCGGGCAGACCACCGCCGCGCCGTGATCGTCCGACACCCGCACCGCGACCAGGCGCAGCTTGCCGCTGTTGGTGACGAGATAGGTCCAGGAGATCGGCGAACCGGCCAGAACGGAGGGTCCGGTCGGCACGTTCGCATCCCATCCGTTCGTGGAGGTCACGATCTCGATCTCGGCGCCGTCCTCGCCGAAGTAATGGCCCGGGTCCTGCGCCGTCACGGTGCTTCCGCCGCCCTTCTTCCCTTTCTTGGTCTTGGCTGTGACGGTGGCGACGTTGCGGTGCTGGCAGGCCTCCGCCGTCGTCCTGGCCGTGCAGGTGAGGGACTGACCCGGGTTGAGGGTGCCCTTGGGGCAGGCCGCCGCGATCCCCTGCTCGCCCCGGACCGAGATCTGGGTGAGGGGATCGGAGCCGGAGTTGGTGATCCGGTAGCTCCAGTTGACGGTCGATCCGATCGGGACCCCCGGTCCGGGCGGCGAGACCGCGCGCTGGCCGTTGACGAAGGACTCGATCTGGACCCCGGTCTTGGGTCCCGGCTCCGGCCCCGTGCCGCCGGTCTGCACGCAGGAGGTCTCGAACAGGGGACCGCCGGCGGAGTCCTGGATCAGGGCGACGGAGGCTTCCGGGGTGGCGATCTCGATCCGGCCGAGCGGCTCGGTCAGTCCCAGCTCGGCAATCGGGATCTGCTCCGCGGGCAGGAGCTGGAACGGCTGATTTCGCAGGAGCCTGCCGTCCGCCGCATAGACCGAGACGTCGATCTGCCGCCGGCGGTCGACGGGGACCGGGGCCGGGAGGATCTGGCCGGTCAGGTCGCGCCAGACGATCACCTGGGCTCCGGCGAGGCCGGTCCCCGACAGGTGGCGCAGGTTGTGGCGATTGCAGACTTCCTTGGTGGTGGTCTTGTTGATGTCGACGAGGTCGTGCCCGCGCGCCGGGCCCTGCTCGGGATCGACGAGGAAGCCCTCGCCGCGCAGCGCAGCGGGCTTCGCGGCTTTCTTGCCGCCGGTGCGGATGGTGCGTAGCGTGAGATAGCCGGTGGCGCGCCCGAAGGCGACGTCGGTCGCACGATAGAGGCCGTCGGTGGGGGAGGGCTGGCCGCTGAGCATGGCCTGCACGAGCAGCATTTCGCCCGCGGTCAGCGGTTGGCGGCCCGGCAGGTGACCTTCGCCGATCCAGGCGCGGAGGTCGGCCGTCAGGACTTCGCCGGGCTTCAGCCGGACCTGCGTGCTGATCACCGGAAGGCCCCAGTTCGTGTAGAGAGCGGCGGTGACGTCCACCTGCTTGTTGAGCGAGTTGACGATGGCGAAGACCGTGGTCGCCTCTCCGCCTTCGAGATCGACCTCGAACCAGGGCAGGAGCAGGTCCGAGGACGGCTTGGGCTGCGCTGCCAGCACACCCGCGACGAAAACCAAACCGAGCCAGGACACGACCGCCCTTCTGAACATGAGCACTCCCCCTTTAGTGAAGGAAGTGATGGAAGGGTGGCGGGAATTGCAGGGGGCCTCTCAACCCCCGATCAGCACGGTCACGCACCCTGGCGGCAAGATCTTCCCGGTAGGCCCGGGGATCGGGGCCACGCAGGCCGGGTGGCTCGTCATGTCTCCGGCCCGGGCGGCAGGCATGTTGCCGATCAGCACGGTGAAGGAGCCCAGCGCGATCATCGCCGGTCCGCTCGGCACGCAGCCCGCGGGGATGCAGGGCGTGGTGGTGTCGGTGGCCCTCGCGGCAGGCATGTTGCCGATCAGCACGGTGGGCTGCCCCTTGATGATCGTCTGCGGCAGGGGAGCGTGGGGCTGCGGCGTCGGCACCGGCGCCGGCGGATGGATCGGCGCATGACAGTGCGGCGCGTCGTTCAGGACCAGGTCGCCCAGGCGGGCAGCGGGCTTCGACATTGATATCTCCCCTGCGTTGCTATTTTGAGGCTCGTTTCCCCACCCAAAGAGAAGAGTGACCCTCGCGGGTCGGGAATTGCGGAATGAGCGAAGAGAGAACAGAGATGGTCGTCTACGGCGAGCGGGGGCAGGTTCTCCGCCGGCAATCCTTGCTGGATGGCCAGCCCGACGGCGAGTGGACCGCCTGGGACGAGGACGGCTGGATCGCCGAGCGCGGCCGTTTCCAGGCCGGCCTCCTCGAAGGCGAGCTGCAGCGCTATGACCGCGACGGCCGGACCGAGGCCGCGCTCTCCTACCGCGCCGGCAAGCTGGACGGCGAGGCGCTCTTCTACGACGCCGGCCGGCTCCAGATGAAGATCGCCTACCGCGGCGGATTGCAGGACGGCGAGACGGTGATCTTCGGCGAGAGCGGTCTTCCCACGGCGCGGTCGATGTACCGCGCCGGGCGCCTGCACGGCCTCTCCTCCTGGTACCGGCCCGACGGTTCCCTGATGCGCACCGCCGAGCACCTCGACGGCGAGCTCGACGGCGAGACGGTCGAGTACGACGAGAAGGGAAAGGCCGCGGAACGCCTTCTCTTCCGGCGCGGGAAGCCGGCGCGATGAAGCACTCCATGATCACCTGGCGCCTGCACCGCAAAGGCGCGGTCCTCGTCTCCATCGGCGCGGTGCTGATGGGATTCCTGATGTTCGCGGCGGGTTATCTCACGGCGCTTCGCCGTGCCGCTCCTCCTCCTGTGATACCGGCTGCCGCGCCCGCTGCGAAAAACAACAAGGCGGAAAAGCAAGAATCGGCGGAGAAGCCCCACATAGAGGATGAGGCCTTCACATTACGGGTGGGAGCGTTCGCGGACGAGGCCGATGCCAAAGCCTTCGTCCAGGAGATGACGGCGCGCGGTCACAAACCCGTCGTGGCACCGGTGGCTCAGAACGGAGTCGTGCTCCACATGGTGCTGATCGGACGGTACGCAGGCCGCGACGCGGCGGCCGCGGCCGCCGCGGAGCTGAAACGAAAGGAAGGCATTCTCTCGGCCGTGGTTCCTGCCGCGCCCGAAACTTGAGCGACCGACCGATGGATGGAGCTTCGATGCGACGAACGGTTTTCTCGATCCTGGCCATGTTGGGGCTCCTCGCCGGAGCCTGCGATTCGGGCAATCCGGTGGCTCCGAAGGCGCCGGATACGCCGGGAACGGGCTCGACCGAGCTGGTCGTGGTCGTGACCTCGGACCGGGGCACGCTCGAGGCCGGCTCCGTGCAGGGCGCCACGCTTACCGTCAGCGCGCGCAACAAGGACGGCAGCATCGCGGTTGACGGCACCGAGGTCGTGCTCAACACCAGCCTCGGCAGCTTCGGCACGGACGCTTCCGGCAAGCCGGTCCAACTCGTCAAGAAGCCGCTCGCGGGCGGCGCCACGACCGTTCAGCTCTTCCCCGGCGCCGCGCCGGGCACCGCGAACGTTCTGGCGCAGGTCGGCGTGAGCGTCGGCCGGCTCAACCTCCCGATCGTCGCACCCTCGGCGCCGCCGGTGGCCGAGTTCACCTTCCAGGTCGCCGGCCTCTCCGTCCTGTTCGCCGACGCCTCGACCGGCAATCCGACCTCGTGGCAGTGGGACTTCGGCGACGGCGAAAGCATCGGCGGCCGCAAGAGCACGCAGCACACCTATCCCGCGGCCGGCACCTACACCGCCACTTTGACCGTGGCCGCGGCCAACGGCGCCTCGAGCACGGTGCGCAAGTTCGTCACCGTCGTGGCCGGCCTGCCGCTCCAGGCGGGCTTCGGGTTCGAGGTCAACGGCCTGACCGTCCTCTTCATGGACATATCCACGGGCGAGCCCGTGAGCTGGATCTGGGACTTCGGCGACGGCGGCGCCAGCACCGAGCGCAATCCCAGCCACACCTACGCCAAGCCGGGCAACTTCACGGTGAAGCTGACCATCCTCAACGAATTCGGCATCTCGGCCACGGCGAGCA
The DNA here is from genome assembly GCA_034667225.1 of Acidobacteriota bacterium. Lineage (GTDB taxonomy): Bacteria > Acidobacteriota > Thermoanaerobaculia > Multivoradales > UBA5704 > DATMER01. The sequence continues at coordinate 91,472 of JAXDKG010000058.1, read as the reverse complement.
AGTTCGTGAGCCCCACTCTTGGCGAGGCTCCGAAGGCCGAATTCGACTTCCAGGCAGACGGGTTGCGCGTCCTCTTCACCGACAGGTCGGAAGGCAACCCGGACTCGTGGACCTGGGACTTCGGCGACGGCAGCTCCAGCACCGCGCAGAGCCCGGAGCACACCTACGGCCAGCCCGGGACCTTCAACGTGACGCTCACCGCGAGGAACAAGGCGGGCTCGACTGCAAAGAGCAAGTTCGTCGCGGTCTCGCGCGGCGAGGCGCCCAAGGCCGCCTTCGAGTTCCAGGCCAATGGCTTGAACGTGGTGTTCATCGACCGCTCCGAGGGCAAGCCCACGAGCTGGAATTGGCAGTTCGGAGATTGCTCGGGGCCGCTCTGCGAGAGCACGGAGCAGAACCCCACGCATACCTATGCGACCCCCGGGACCTACACGGTGATCCTGACCGCGGCCAACGCCGCGGGCACCAGCCGCGCGACCAAGCTGGTCACCGTCAGCACCGCGGGTCCGCCCGTGGCGAGCTACTGCTATCAGCGCAACGGGCTGACGGTGATCTTCACCGACACGTCGACTTCGATCCCGGCGTCCTGGCAGTGGGACTTCGGCGATTGCGCGGAGCAGGCTTCGACCTGCAAGAGCGTCTCCCAGAACCCCGGCCATGCCTATGCCACGGCGAAGACCTACGCCGTGACGCTCACGGTCATCAACGCAGCGGGGCAGAGCAGCAGGACCAGGTTCGTCGTGGTCGATCCGACGGAATCGGATCCCGGCCCGGTCTGCCCATAGCGCACATTTTTCAGGAGCCGAACATGAACACAAAAATGCTTTCCATCCTCGTCCTCCTCAGTCTGCTCGGCGCCTCCGCGCTCCCTCTCCACGCCTCCGGTTTTGCCTTCACCGACCAGGGGGCGAAGGCGGCCGGAATGGCCGGCGCCTTCGTCGCCCAGGCGAGCGATCCGTCGGCCATCGTCTACAACCCCGGCGGCCTCGCGCTGTTGGAGAAGAAGAAGTCTATTTCGGTGGGCATGGCCGTGGCGGCCTTCAACGAGTCGCTCTACCAGGGACTGCCGCCGGGGATCGGCGCGGGCGCAACCGGCCAGCAGGAGACGGCGCCCGCGATTCCTCCCCACGCCTATGTGACTCTGCCCGTGGGCAGGCGGATGGTGGCCGGCGTGGGGCTCTACTCCCCGTTCCGGATGAACACCGAGTGGGCCGATTCCGGGGGCTTCGTGGCGCGCCATCAGGCCACGAAGTCCAGCATCGAGGCCTGGGACCTCGCTCCCACGCTGGGCATTCAGCTCAGCCCCTCTTTGGGGGTCGGCCTCGGCGCAATCTACCGCTCCTCCGAGATCGCCGTCTCGCGGCGCATCCCCGGCGAGGCGGGAACCGGTTTCGACATCGCGAGCCTCGACATGAAAACCGACATGGAGCCCGGCTACGGCTGGACCGCCGGCATGCTCTTCAAGCGCAAGCGCTTCTCGGTCGGCTTTTCCTACCGCAGCGCCATCGCGACCGACTACCTGGGCGTGGGCCGGCTCACCCAGGTCGCGACCGGCGATCCCCAGTACGACGAGCTGGTGCGGAGCACGCTGCCGCTCGGGCAGGATCTTCCTCTATCGTCGTCCCTGGAGTACCCCGACCAGGCGGCTGTCGGGGTGGCCTGGAACCTGAGCAAGTCCCTGCTGGTGGAGATGGACGTGAACCGCACGGGTTGGGGCAACGTGCAGGATCTGGCGCTCAGCTTCCCCACCTCCTCGTGGCTGAACTCGGCCTACCAGCTCGACTTCCAGGATGCCATGAGCTATCGGGTGGGCGCGAGCTGGCGCCTGCCCACCGGGCCGAAGCTCCGGTTCGGCTACGCCCTCGACGAGACGCCGCAGCCCGCCGCCGCAGTCGGCGCCTTCCTGGCGGACTCAGACCGCAACATCATGTCCGTGGGCGCCGGCCTGGATTGGCTCGACGTGGCTTTCGCCTGGACCACCTACGATCAGAGGATCGTGTACACCAGCTCCCAGGATCTGAACGGGAACTACCGCGCCAACGGCTGGACGCTCACGATCTCGGCGACGAAGTAACAGGCTGGTCTCGGCCGCGATCTTGCGCAGGAAGCCCCGCGAGGAGGCGCCGGAGGCCGTGACGGCCTGACGGCGTACAATACGGCCATGGGCACCGGACTGAACGCTGTGGACCGGGAGATTGCCAGGCAGTTGCGGCAGCGCCTCGCGCAAGGTTTGAAGATCGAGGACTTTCAAGTGTACGGCTCGCGGGTCCGAGGCGAGGCGACCCCCGACTCGGACCTCGACGTCTACCTCGTCGTCACCGAGCTGACTCCTGCCCTCCGTCGCTGGATCGACGAAATCGCCTGGGAAGTCGGATTCGACAACGATCGGGTGATTTCGACTCTCGTGACCACTCGCCGCGGGCTGGAACAGGGCCCGTTCGGTGCGCAGCCTGTCGTCCAGACCATTGAAAGAGAAGGCATCCGCATTTGAATCGGAGCCCCCGAGGAAGAACTGGGCGTTGCGCTGGAAGCCGCGGGCCTGTGTCGTTACGAAATAAGTGGCTCCTCTGTAGCCCTGTAAGTCGGAGGGCGGGGAGCCCCTCTCCCGCGTAGCGGGGGAGGGCTGGGAAGGGGGTCTTCTTCAGGGGGAACCCCCGCTCGCGGGCCTACCGCCTGAGGAGGCACTCGCCCTCGGGGGACAAGCCTCGCGTCCCGCGGAGGGAGTCGCTCGCATCGTGGAACAAGTCGCTCGCATCGTGGAACAAGTCGCTCGTAGCGCAGGAGAAGTCGCTCGCCCCGCGGTGGGAGCCTCTCGCCCCCTGGGGATTGTCACTCGCCCCATGGGGATAGTCGCTTGCCCCACGGGGATAGCCACTCGCCCCATGGGGATAGTCACTCGCCCCACGGGGATAGCCACTTGCCCCACGGGGATAGTCACTTGCCCCATGGGGACAGCCACTCGCCCCATGGGTCCAAGGCTCAGCGGTACCCCACCGCCTGCAACTCGAACAGCTCCGCATACCGCCCGCCCTGCACCAGCAGCTCCTCGTGGGTGCCCGTGGCTTCGAGCCGGCCTTCATTGAGAACCAGGATGCGGTCGGCCATGCGCACGCTGGAGAAGCGGTGGGAGATCAGCACGGCGGTCTTGCCCTCGCTCAGCTCCTTGAAGCGCTGGAAGACGCCGAACTCGGCTCGGGCATCGAGCGCCGCGGTGGGCTCGTCGAGGATCAGGAGCTGGGCGTCGCGCATGTAGGCGCGGGCGATCGCGATCTTCTGCCACTCGCCTCCGGACAGGTCGACTCCCGTGCGGAAGCGCTTGCCCAATACCTGATCGTAACCCTCGGGAAGCTTGCGGATCACCTCGTCGGCCAGGCTGCTCTCGGCCGCGTCCACGATCCGCTCCCGGTCGTCGCGCGCTTCGATGCGGCCCACCGCGATGTTCTCGGCGGCTGAGAGGTGATAGCGGACGAAGTCCTGGAAGATCACGCCGATGTTGGCGCGCAGATCCTCGACCGCGTACTCGCGCAGGTCGTGCCCGTCGAGCAGGATGCGGCCCTCGTCCGGGTCGTAGAGCCGCGCCAGCAGCTTGACCAGGGTGGTCTTGCCCGCGCCGTTCTCGCCCACGAGAGCCAACACCTCGCCCGCCCGCAGCGTGAAGGTCAGGTTGCGCACCGCCCAGCGCTCGGCGCCGGGATAGCGGAAGCCCACGTCCTCGAAAGTGAACCCCCGGCGGATCGGCATCGGGAAGGGCCGCGGGTTTTCCGGCGAGACGATCTCCGGCTCGATTTCGAAGAAGGAGAACAGGTCGTCGAGATAGAGCGCCTGCCCCGCCAACTGCGAGAAGCCGATCAGGAGCCCTTCGAGCAGATTGCGCAGCCGGCGGAAGGAGCCCGCCAGGAAGGTGAGGTCGCCGATGGTGAACTGGCCGCTCAGCGTGCGCCAGGCAATGAAGGCGTAGGCCACGTAATAGCCCAGCGTGCCGACCGCGGTCAGCAGGCCGCCCCAGCCGGCGCGGCGGGCCGCGAGCCGGCGGTTCTCCTCGTAGATCTTGCCGGCCAGGACGCGGTAGCGTTCGATCAGGAACCCATTCAGGCCGAAGATCTTCACTTCCTTCGCGGTCTCGACGCTGGCGCCGGTCTGGCGCACGTAGTCGAGCTCGCGCCGCTCTGGCGTGCGGGCGTAGTTGAGCGAGTAGCTCTGGGCGTTGAAGTGCGCCTCGCCGAGGAAGGCCGGAGCCAGTGCAAGGAGCAGCAGCGCGATCAGCCAGGGAGCATAGACCACCAGCCCGGCGGCGAAGGCGGCGATGGTCACCACGTCCTGTGCCTGGCCGAAGAGTTGGCCCATCAGCGTCACCCTGCCCATGGTCTGGCGGCGGGCGCGCTCCAGCCGGTCCTGCAGCTCGCTGTCCTCGAAGTCTTCGAGGTCGAGCGTGGCCGCGTGCTCCATCAGGCGCACGCTGGTGATGTTCGTGAACTTCTCCGACAGCAGCGTGTCGAAGAGCGAGACGATGCGGCCCAGCACGTCGGACAGCACGGCCAGGGTGAGCTCGGTCACCAGCAGCCAGCCGAGGTGGTCGATCCGGCCGCTGGCCAGCCACTCCCGCAGGCCTGCGGGCGCAATCCCGGCCCCGGCCAGACGGATCACTTCGTCGATGATCAGCTTGCCGACGTAGAGCGTGGCCACCGGCAACAGGGCGCGCACCAGGCGCAGGGCCAGGTCGGCCACGGTGAGACCCCGGCTGGTCTGCCAGATCAGCTTGAGGAAGGGGGGAAGGTTGCGCAGCGCGCCGAAGCGCTCGCGCAGCGATTTAGGCGTAGGAAGCGGCACTCCGCCCGGGCCGCCCGGTGGCAGCGCCGGCCCCCCTCCGCCGCGGCCTCCCATGGTGTAGTGCTTCGGCATCCCGGCTTACTCAAGCCAGAACGATGCCAGAAAGGCTTCTAGGGCTCGTCTTCTGCCTCTTCGGTGTCCTCGTCGTCCTCGCCGCGCGGCCAGGTGTTGAAGACGAGGACCTCGCCCTCGACGAGAGCCTGCTCGTAGAACTCGCGGTCCTCGTCGCCTTCCTGGTAATCCTCGCTGGAGACGGTCCCCGAGTCCTCCAGGGCATCGACCGACCAGCCGTAATCGCGGATCAGCTCGATCGCGCGCGCCTGGGCCTCGTCGCGGTCGTCGTTGCGGATCCAGCAGCTGACGTAGGCGCCCTCGAACTCGGCGAACTCCTCCGCGTTCGGGGTGGGCTGAGACAGGAAAGTGAAGAAGTGCATCGCCATGAACAAACCTTATCAGAACAGCGTGGCGAGCTTCGCCTCGGCCTCCGCGTGCAGTCCGGGCGGAGCGCCGTAGAATGTTCCCGCGGCCCGGCCCTGGGCGTCGAACATCAGGAGCGTGGGCACGGCGCTCACGTCCCCGAACGCCCGGACCAGGTCCGGCGTCCCCATCGTCCAGACGAGCGGCACGCCGAGCTCGCCCGCGAACCTGCGGACGTCCGCCTCCGGAGATTCGACCGCGACGATGACGACTGCCACCCGGTCTCCGTGGCGGCGCTTCAGCTCCCCGAGCCAGTTCAGCGTGGCGCGGCAGGGCGGGCACCAGGTCGCCCACAGGTCGACCAGCACTGGACGGCCGGCAAGGTCGGCGCGCGAGAGGGTCTTGCCGTTGAGGTCGGTGAACGTGACGGCCGGAAACGCGGCGACGCTCGCCGCCTCGGCCGGAGCGGCCTCTTCGCGCGCCGTGTCCTTGCGGCCCGCGAGGATCAGCTCGATCATGCGCGTGAGGTCGGCGCGGAACCGCTCATGGCTCGCCGTGCTCTTGAGCGGCGCGTAGCGCCCTTCAGTCGTGCCCTTGGCCTTGCCGTAGAAGCCGAAATCGTTCGGCGTCGCCACCAGCACGTCATCCACGAAGATTGCGGGATAGCGCGTCACCCCGAAGCGCTTCGCCAGCTCCGACTCGCCGTAATTCTCGACCACGAACTGCGCCTGCCCCCCGAAGCCCTGTACTACGTTGCGTGCCAGCAGACCTGCTGGATCGGAGAGGTTTCACGTGTAGGGCCAGCGCACCAGGGTCACCTTGACCTTGGGCGCCGGCCGGGGCTCCTGAGGACGGGCGGGCTCCAGGGCCGCGAAGTAGCGGGGGAGCACGTCGCCGGTGATGGTCGCGGCGGTCGCGGAGCTGTTGGCCGCGAGGTGGGCTTGCGCGGCCTCCAGGAGCAGTTGGCCGATGCTGTGATCGACATCCCCCTGCGCGAGCCGCGTCGCGAGCGCTTTGTCGGGGACACTGCCGGCCTTCGCCGGTGGCGAGGACCCGCGCAAGGGCGCGAATTGGAGCGCCGCCTGGAGATAACGCAGCAGCGCGCCATAGCGGAGGCCCGCCTCGTCCAACTCGCGCGCCTCCTTGAGCGTGGCGCTGGCGGTGATGAACTCGCCGTGCCGGTCGATCGAGACGGGCGGCCTGTAGACCGCGAGCATCTCGGACTCCAGGGCGTCGATCTCGGGCCGCAGCGAACGAAGCGGCGGCTCGCGGCGGGAATCGCGAGTGGAGAGCGTGCGGAGGAGCTCCACGGCCTCGCGCTGAGCCTGCGCGGCGCCCAGGTAATAGAGCCCCTGCTCGGGCATGGTGTTGCGCCCGTACTCCAGGCTGGCGTCGTAATAGGTGCGCACCTGGGGGAGCGAGGCCTCCGCGAGAGCGCGCACGGCCGCGGGATGCAGGTCCTCCGTGGCGGGCGGGCTTGCGAGCAGCGCGTCCCCCATGCGCTTCCACTCCGCCTCGAAGGCGGCCATGTCCTTGCGCTGCTCGGCCGGGCGCTGGGCCATATAGGCTGTGATGGCGAGGTCCTCCCGCGCGGTGAGGAGGCGCTGGATCGCCAGCAGGCGCTTGCCCTGGGTCAGGGCCTCCTCGGCGCGGGTGATCGCCGGCTGGCTCTCCTGCCGGAGCTTGTCCTCCGCAGGCCGGCTCTTCAGAAAGGCTGACCAGCGCTCGATCTCGGAAGCGAGCGGGTCCTGGTCCGCTGTACCGGCGCAGGCGGCCAGAAGGATGACAGTCAGGATGATGAGGGTTCGAGAGGCGCGCATACCCCTAGGATACCGCGTTAACCGGTCGGCCTTCAGCAAACGCCACGACCTGATCGAACGCCTGGCCGAAGTAGCTCTCGTAGCTGTCCTTCTCCACGTACCCGAGATGGGGCGTGCACACCGCGTTGTCCAGAGCGAGCAGCGGGTGCGCCGCGCCGAGCACCGGCTCCTCCTCGTAGACGTCGACCGCCGCGAAGTCCGGCCTGCCGGCCCGCAGCCCCGCCTCCAGGGCGCCTGGCGCGATCAGCTCGGCCCGGCTGGTGTTGACGAGGAGCGCGTCCGGCCGCATGCGGGCCAGATCGGCTCCGGTGACGATCCCGCGCGTCTCCGCGCTCAGCTTCAGGTGGAGGGAGAGCACGTCCGAGCGCTCGAACAGCTCCTCCCTGCCGGCGGCGAGGGCGTACCCGTCCGCATGAGCGCGGGAGAGCGAGCCCTCCCGTCCCCAGACCCGCACGTCCATCCCGAACGCCTGCCCGTAGCCCGCCACCAGGGTGCCGATCTTGCCGTATCCCCAGATGCCCAGCGTCCGTCCGCGCAGGCCCGTGCCCATCGTGCTCTGCCAGTGGCCGGCGCGCAGCCGGGCGACCTCGTAAGGCACGTGACGCGAGGCGGCGAGCACCAGCGCCCAGGTTAGCTCGGCCGGCGCGTAGGGAGACCCGGTGCCCGCCGTGACCACGACGCCGCGCCGCGCGCAGGCCGCGAGATCGATGTGCGCGGTCCCCTTGCCGGTCTGGCTGATCAGCTTGAGCCGCGGCAGCCGTTCGAGCAGCGCTTCGCCGATCCGCGTGCGTTCGCGGATGAGGACCAGGGCGTCGGCCTCCTGGAACCGCTCGGCGAGCGCATCGACCTCCTTGACCGTGTCGGTGAACACGGTGACGGAGTGGCCCGCGAGCTTCGCAAAGCAGGCGAGCCCGCGCAAGGCATCCTGATAGTCGTCGGGAATGATGACGTTCATGAGGCGGATTCTACCGCTCCGCGCCAGGGCGGGCCTTCTCAAAGGCGATCACCCTTGCCTGGTATACAGAAACTTGTATACTACGGCTCGGCCATGAAAAAACTACTCTGGGTCGGCTCCGTCCTCAAAGACCTGAGAGCCTTTCCCGAAGCTGCAAGACGCATGGCCGGTCACAATCTGCACTTAGTCCAGGAGGGGCTTGAGCCGGATGACTGGAAGCCCATCGCCAGCATAGGACCGGGGGTTTACGAACTGCGAATCCACACTGGCGTTGAGCATCGGATCTTTTACGTGGCGAAATTTGCCGAAGGGATATATGTCCTGCATGCCTTTGAGAAGAGGACCCGGCAGACTCCCCACAGAGACATCGAGCTTGCGCAGGAGCGGTATCAGGAAATCCTGAGAACCCGCCAAGGAACGAGTCGGCCGCACCGGAGTTAAATACCATGGACACGAAGATCACCCCATCGAGTGGCAACGTATTCAGGGATCTTGGATTTGCCGAGGATGAAGCTGAGCACCTTCGGCTCCGTTCGACTCTTATGATTGCGGTGCGGAAGATCATAGAAGATCGCAGCCTCACCCAAGCGGAAGCAGCCAAGCTATTTGGAGTCACGCAGCCACGAATCAGCAACCTCGTTCGCGGTCGAATCGATCTCTTCAGCATCGATACGTTGATCGACATGCTTGCGCGCGCCGGAATTCACGTCGACCTTGTCATTTCCACTGCCCGCCAAGGCGCCGCTTGACGTTGTGTCGCTCGGCAGTGGGCGTCAAATAGGACCTACCGGCAGCGCTCCGCGGACCAGACGACGACGTCCAATCGCTCCGCGTAGTGCAGCAGCGGGGGCGGACCCTCGACGCGCAGGCCGTGAAAATCGAGCATCGTGTTCTCCTCTATTTCGGCTTCCGCCTTCTGCAGCGGCCATTGGGCGTGGTGGACCTCGTTGCGGCAGATCGAGCCGTCCGGCCGGCGGGCATAGAGACAGTAGCGCTCCGTGAGCCAGTGCTCCAGCGATCCCGGTGCGGCGGTGTAGACCTCCGAGACGGGCCGGTAACGGCCCACGAAGGATGCGCCCGGGCGCCGGGACTCGTAGTGGAACGTGCCGTCCGCGAGGCGCATGGACATCCGGGCGAGGTAGTAGGGGAGATGGAAGAAGCGGCGCGCCGCCCACACGGCCAGCGGGTTGGCCGCATCCAGGCTCAGGAACCAGACCCCCGGCTTGCCGTCGCGCTCGACGTAGAGCCGCACGTTCAGCTCCGGGAACGCGGAGATCCAGGGAAGGTCCGGCACCCCTCGGAGCATCACGCCCGTCATCCGGAAGGGCACCAGCCCGACCCAGGAAGTGCCGTCGAATTCCTGCACGCTCAGCTCCGGGGGGACGTAGCGCCGTAGCTCGCTCGCCGGAACGGGCCAGTGCGCGAACAGGAGCTCCCGCCAGGTCTGCCGCCAGGCCCATCTCGATGCCGGCAGAGGCCAGGGCCGGTGATCGACATGGGCGAGGGCGGGATGCATCAGCGTTTCGCGGGCGTGTCGCAGACCGAGCCGGTCCTGAAAAGGCCGTTGTCGATCACGATCTCGCCAGCGGAAGGAAACTCCTCTAGCTTGGCAGTTGCCACAAACGTCTGGCAGGCGCCCGAGGGCGATGTCTGCACGTCCTTTACATGGAGACCCGCTTTCTCGAGGGCGGGCTTGAGGCGGCCCCGCGCGGCGCTCGAGACCGTTCCCTGGAGGACGGTCATCCTCTTCTCAAATCCAACCTCGGTCAGGCCGGCCGTCCGGCCCATCCCGCCGCCGAAGAGGGCCAAGGCGTCGACGAGCCGGGTGGGATTCGAGCGCACGGCGATCTCCGTCAGCGCCTGCAGGTTCGCCTTCCTCTTGAGGATCTCCTGGCGAAGCATGTCCTCGGGAGACTTCGAGTCCGTCGCACCTTCCGCCGGGACCGAGGCAACGGGAAAGGCAAACCGGGCCGCGAAGCTGATGCGATTGCCCGCCTCGGACTTGAGCCGCAGCGTCTCGAGCATGACGAAGCGGTTGAGGGAGCCCCTGAGGACCAGGAATTGGTGGAGGCTCTCGAAGGGAGCGCGTCCGGAGACCTCGATGCGGCGCAGCTCCACGGTCGAAGGCCCGCCGTCCTCGAGCGGCACCCTCTCGGCTCCAGCCACGTGTTTGAGGTCGATCTCGCCCAGCTCCGCTCTCTGGGCCATGACGCGGGTGCGGCGCTCCTCCTCGGCGGAATCGAAGGCGTTGGGCACGTGCGTCTCGAGCTCGTACGTCATCCGCCCGATGTCCTGGAGCTCCTTCGTTATTTCCTCGAACGCTTTCTGGTCCGCGAGGGCGGGCGCAAGCACGAGGGTAGCGGCAGCAACGCCGATCGCGGCGGCACGACGGATCTGATTTGTCATCGTGCGGAGATCTTAGCTCAGGATCGCCGGGCCGCGCGGGCGAACAGGGCGGTGACCAGGCCAATACCGAACGCGTGGATGAGCCACTGGTTGACATCGACCACCAGCGGCCTCGGTCCCGCCGCCCGGGTCACCGCCGACATCGGCACGACCACCTTGTCCATGACGAAGTGCGCCAGCAGGCCATACAGCGGACCGAAGATGAAGGGCCGTTGCGAGAGGATAGGCAGCCGCCGGCTGGCGAGGATGTAGAGGGTCACGATCACGAAGGCGATGAAATAGTGGAGCAGCAGGCCGAGAGCCTTGGTGGCGGCTCCGCCGTCGAAGGACTCCTGCCCGAGCAGGCCGGAAGCGATGAACTGCAGGATCCGGCCCGGGCTCACGCCGGAGCGAACCCCGTTGAAGATGAACGCGTCGAGGATGTCCAGCGTGCCCACGGTCAGGGTGCCGAAGAGCACCGCCTGGGAGGTCGTCAGCGGTTTCCGCGCGGAAGGCAGGGCGTCGGCGGTCATGTCTGTCTCCTTGGAATGGAAGGCCAGCAGGGTGGGAGCAACGGATGTGCCAGCGCGAAAGCGCCATTCGGGGGGTAATCGGGAGGTAAAAGACCGCTTTTCTCCAAGGAGTTGGATTGGAATCCAAGATTCCGGTCGGAGAGTTTCATCTTTGACGCGCACACTCTTCCCTTGCTAAGCTTCGCTAAATAGTAAAACTCTGGAGACGCGAATGAAGCGAACCTGTCTTGCGCTCTCGCTTTTGGTGTTGGCCGGGCTTCCCGGATCGACGGCTGCGTTGTTCGGCACGATCGATGATGTACCCGCTGCCACCTTGCTGCTTCCTTACTTCGAGGTGGACATTCAGCGAAGCGATGGGATCAACACTCTTTTTTCGATCAACAACGCCGCGGCCACGGCGGTCCTGACCCATGTCACGGTCTGGTCGGACCAGTCTGTCCCGGTCCTCGACTTCGACGTGTATCTGACCGGCTATGACGTCCAGACCATAAGCCTGCGCGACATCTTTGTCGACGGCAAGCTGCCACGGACCGTCCGTCAGTCAGGACCCGGCGGACACCATAAGCCCGGGTGGCGGCATCGTCTCGCAGGACATCGACTTCGCTTCCTGCGCCGTTCTGCCGTATCCGACGAGCAACGCGGTGAGCGCTTCGTTTCGTGCCCATCTGCAGGCCTGGCTCCAGGGGAATCAATCGCCGGCAACCGGCAACTGCGCCGGCTCGAAGAAGAATGACGGCATCCTGCGCGGCTATATCACTGTCGACACCGTGAACACCTGCAATCTGTTCTTCCCGTCAGACTGTCCGTTCTATCAGACCATCCTCACACACCAGAACGTACTATGGGGTGATTACTTCTACGTCCATCCGGCGCGGGGCTCCGCCATAGGAGAGACTCTGGTGCACCTTGAGTCCTGCCCGACCTGCTTTGACGAGGATCCGGAGAGCGCCCATGCGTTCTACACTCGCTACTGCACCAATCCTGATTTTCGCGAGCCTCTACCCACGACACTGGCCGCCCGGTTTTTGAACAAGGGCGTGTTCAGCGACACGGATTTTCTCATCTGGCGCGAGGCTGACTCCAGCGCGGCTGCCTATCCTTGCTCACTTCAGGGGCCGCTGGCCTGGTACCCGCTCGAAATCGAACAGATCGTGATCTTCGACGAGAACGAGCAGCCGGTCACCGTCGAGGCATGCCCCTCGGGTAATCCGACCTGCGAGCAGGAGATCACGATCCCTGACGAGGCGCAGCGAGTCAACGTCCGGACCGACCTCGCGGCGCCGTTCGATTTCGGCTGGATCTATCTCAACCTTCAGCATCCGGACACCGCCTACGGCGATCCGTTCGCGCAGGCCTGGGTCACGGTGAACATGAGTGCAAGCGGATCGTTCAGCGTGGGCTTCGACGCCATCCAGCTCGACAACGCGAACGACCCCGTCACGACGCGCATCCCTTAGAGCAGGGGCGGGCTTATCGGACCTGTCGTAGAATCGGACGGCACTCTTCGGCAGGAGGGGGAGACCCGCATGAAAGCGACGGCGATGGATGGCCGCGAGATCGACCTGAGCGGTTTGAAGATGAAGCTCCGGGGGCCGGTGTTCGTGCCCGGCGATGCCGGATACGAGGAATCCCGAACCCTCTGGAACGCGATGATCGACAGAAAGCCCGCCGTCATCGTGCGCTGCTTCGGTGTCGCCGACGTGATCGCGTGCGTGCAGTTTGCGCGCGAGCACGAGATCCTGCTCTGCATCAAGGGAGGCGGACACAACATCGCGGGCCTCGCCACGGCAGACGGCGCAATGATGCTCGACATGTCGCTCATGCGGGGCGTATGGGTAGACCCGGAGAGCAGGATCGCCCACGCGCAGGCCGGATGTCTGCTCGGCGACGTGGACCGCGAAACGCAGGTGCACGGGCTCGCTTCCGTCCTCGGTTTCGTCTCGCTCACCGGCATTGCAGGTCTCACCCTGGGCGGCGGATTCGGCTACCTGACCAGGCGTTGGGGCTGGACGTCGGACAACGTCACCGGGATGGATGTGGTGACCGCCGACGCAAGACTGGTGCGGGCGAGCAGCGACGAGAACGCCGATCTCTTCTGGGGGCTTCGCGGTGGCGGCGGCAACTTCGGCGTCGTGACCGGCATCGATTACATGCTCTACCCTGTCGGTCCGGAGATCGTCGGTGGCCTGGTGGCCTGGCCTCAGAGCGAGGCGCCCAAGGTGCTCGAGCTGTACCGGACGCTCGCCGAGCAGTCCCCTCCGGAGCTCACGCTCGTCACGCTCATGCGCCCGGCGCCTCCCGCGCCGTGGCTGCCGAAGGACATGCATGGCAAGCCGATCATCGCGATGCTCGCCTGCTACAGCGGCAGACCCGAGGAGGGCGAGAAGCTCGTCGTCCCCATCAAGGCGTTCGGCAGCCCCATCGGCGATGTTCTCGTGCGCCGGCCCTACACGCAGATGCAGGCCTTGCTCGACGGCACGCAGCCGAAGGGCCGGCGGTACTATTGGAAGAGCGAGTACCTCCCGGGCATCGAGCCCGCCCTGTGCGAGAAGGCCATGGAGCACGCGGCCAGAATCAGGTCGCCACACTCGGCCGTGATCCTGTTCCAGATCGGAGGCGCTCTGAACCGGCTCGAAGAAGGGCACTCCCCCGTCGGCAACCGCGACGCGCGCTATGTGCTCAACATTGCAGGCTCGTGGGAGCAGGCGGGCGATGACGAAGCGAACATCCAATGGGCACGCGGCGCCTGGAACGACATGAGGCCGTTTTCGACCGGCGGCACGTACATCAACTTCCTGACGGAGGACGAAGGTCCCGAGCGTACCAAAGACGCGCTCGGCAAGGGACTCCAGCGGCTCGCCGAGGTCAAGGCGCGATGGGATCCGAACAACCTATTCCGCACGAACCGGAACATCACACCTGCATGAGAGCGAGCATCAAAGCCACGCAATCGCTCGAAGAGCAGGTTCAGTCGGCGCTCGCATGGCTGAAAAGCCAGGCCACCAAGGCCACCCTCGAAGGCATGGCGCGCTATGCCATCCCCTCGGACCATGCCTATGGCGTTGCAATGAAAGATATCAAGGCGCTCGGCAAGACGCTCGGGCGCAACCACGCGCTCGCCGCGGCCCTCTGGGACACGGGCGTGTATGAGGCGCGCATGCTGACATCCTTCGTCGCCAATCCGGAGCAGCTCACGCCCGCGCAGATGGATCGCTGGTGCAAGGATTTCGACAACTGGGCATTCTGCGACGCGATGTGCTTCAACCTCTTTGACCGCTCGCCGCACGCATGGGCCATGGTCACCAAATGGAGCAACCGGCGCAACGAGTTCGAGAAGCGCACGGCTTTCGCCCTGTTGTGGAGCCTCACCGTGCATGACAAGCTTTCCGGCGACGAGCCGTTCATCCAGGGCCTCGCCCTCATCGAACGCGAGGCCGGTGACGAACGCAACTTTGTCAAGAAGGCGGTGAACATGGCCCTGCGCGCGACCGGCAAACGCAATCGCGCTCTCCATGCAGCCGCCGTGGAAGTGGCGCGGCGCCTTGCGAACTCGCAGGATGAAACGGCAAGGTGGGTGGGGAAGGATGCGCTCCGGGAGCTTACGAGCCCTGAGGTAATGAAGCGACTCAAACCCTGAACGTTTTTTCTACCCTGGGAGATGCGGACATGGCGACCTCGCGACCTAAAAACATTGCGCTCATGCTGGCGATCATTTTCTGGGGTACGCTGCTCGGAGGAATCGCCTACTCGCACCTCGTATATTTCCCCGTCTACCTGTCCGACTTGCCCGATTCGTCGGTTCTGGTGAACGGCCCTTATGGATTGAACGAGGGGAGGTTCTGGATGACCATCCACCCGCTCCTCATTCTCTCGCTGATCGCCGCTCTGGCCCTGAATTGGCGGGTGATGCCGCGGCGGAGGCTCATCGCAATCAGTTTCATCGCTTACGCTCTGATCCTGGTCATCACTATGCTCTACTTCCTTCCAGAGTTGTTTGCCTTCGCAGGCAGTCCACGATCGGGCGTGGCGCCGGCGGAGTGGTCGGCACGGGCACAGCGTTGGGAAGTTCTGAGCTGGCTGCGCGGAACTGCCTGCTATGCCTTCTTCGTACCGTTGCTGCTTGCGTTGACAAAGCCTGTTGATTCGACTATCGGCAATTCTTACAGGTAAAAAGGGGGCGGCCCTGCGGCCGCCCTCGATCCTGCCCAAACGTGTCCTAACTGACGAACGCGGACTGCGGAAGCGCGGGCACGGTGTTCCACCCCGCGACGGGAAGCTGCTGCAGGCTGCGATTGAGCGGCGGCAGCGCATCGAGCTGGCGCAGCATTCCCAGGGCGTCGAGATGGGCCCAGCTCTCGACGATCCTGCCGCCGGCAATACGGTCCACGCGGATACCGGCGATGTCGATCTTCCTGCCGCTCGGGGCGATCGTCATCAGAGCGTTCTTCTGCGTGCCCCGCATGCGCAGGCAGGTCACCACCCGATCGACCTCGGCGATCTGGTCCTCGATGTCGAAACGGAGATCAGGAAACGCGTGCCGGTACAGGAAGATGAGGTCCCCAATCCACTCGATGTTGTGCCCCTGGGGCGGCCCGCCCTCGCCGAATGAGTCGGCAAGCTCATGGTTCACCACGTGGGGAGACATGAAGTCCCCGAGCAGCGACAGCTCGCCCTCGTTGAAGATCTTCTGGATGAAGCGCCGGCAGAGGTCCTTGTTGCTTTCAGCGTGCAAGGCTTCAGAGTAAAGGTTGTCGCCGAGGACAACGGCGGCCGACAGGTTGTTGGGATGGGTCTCCACGGTGATGTTCAACATGGTGGTACCTCCTGCTCGTGGTCATTCGAGCAAACCCCGGATCGACGTGCCCAGTGCAGGCAAGGCGTTTTCAGGACTGGCGATGGCCACGCTTATTGAGAATTAGTTGCAAATATTGTGCCTGCAAGGTTGAAAAGAGGTGCTCAAGGCACGATAGCTCAGCTCAGCACTCGCCCGGCTCATGTGAGGGGCTGTGGTATGGTCCCAAGGGGGTGTTTGAACAAGTCCGGAGCGAGCAACGCTGATGACGATACCGACTGAGCCGATTGGCAGTATCCCGAGGCCCTTGGGGCTGATCGAGGCGATCGCGGCCACAGATGGCACCGACCCGAGGCTCGACCCGCTCTACGAGGAGGCGATTCGGGACACCATCGAGAGGTTCGAGGCCACGGGCTCGCCGGTAATCACCGACGGCGAACAGAGGAAGTACCACAACTTCTGGACCTATTGCGTGCACGGGCTGCCGAGTACGGCTCCGGATGGCTTCAAGATCCCGTTCGCGGCCGGCCACACCCGCCGGATGCTGCGCCTGACAGGCGGCCCATTCCGCTACAATCGGCAGGCGGACAGCTACCTGGACGTAGCCTTGCGGTACGCCCACAAGCCCATGAAGCAGGCAGTCATCTCACCTTCGGCCTTGAGCCTCATGTACCCGGACGACGAGATTCCCGGGTACTCCCGCGAGCAGTTCATCGAGGACCTGCTCAACGAGCACGAGAACGAGGTCCGCAGCTGCTTGCGAAAAGGAGCGCACAAGGTTCAGATCGATTTCACGGAGGGGCGGCTGGCGATCAAGATCGATCCCTCAGGGGAGCTCCTGCACAGCTTCATCGATTTGAACAACCTCGCGTTGTCGCGGTTCTCCGCCGAGGACCGCCAGCGCATCGGCGTGCACACCTGCCCGGGCGGCGATCTCGACTCGACCCACAGCGCGGATGTCGATTACGCCGAGCTGCTGCCCAGCTTGTTCGAGCTCAAGGTGGGGAGCTTCTACGTCGCGCTGGCAGGCGAAGAGGACCGCGTCCGCGTCCTCAAGATCATCCGGGACAACATCAAGGCGCATCAGCGGGTTTTCGTCGGGGTCATCGCGCCGATCGACCCGCGCGTCGAGACTCCCGAAGAGGTCCGGGACCGGGTTCTCGAAGCGGCCGAATACATCCCGGTCGAGAAGCTCGGGACGACGGACGATTGCGGGTTCTCCCCCTTCTGCGATGACACCTCCACCACCCGTGACACGGCTTTTGCGAAGATCCGCGCGCGGGTGCTAGGCACGGCGCTGGCCGCTGAACAACTAGGGATCGGGTGATGGCAATCGACGACGACGAGGAGCGGCGGCTCCGATCCGTCGCGCTTCAGAACGCCAACGCAATCCTCCTCGCCCGCAAGCGGGCCGAGCGGGAGCTGGCGGCCGAGCGGGAGCGGCTGAGGATCACCCTCGCCAGCATCGGCGACGCGGTGATCAGTACCGATGCCGAGGGCCGGGTCACCTACCTGAACGGGGTGGCCGAGGTCTTGACCGGGTGGAGCCAGGCCGACGCGGCGGGGCGGCCCCTGCCGGAAATCTTCCACATCGTCCACGAGCACACTCGCCAGCCGGTCGAGAACCCCGCCCTTCGAGCCCTGAAGGAGGGGACGGTCGTGGGGCTGGCGAATCACTCGGTCCTGATCGCCCGGGACGGGACCGAGCGGCCGATCGACGACAGCGCCGCCCCCATGCTGGACGAATCCGGCATTCCGGTAGGAGCGGTGCTGGTCTTCCGCGACGTGTCGGGGAGCAGGCGGGCCGAGGAGGCCCAGGCGCGGCTCGCCGCCATCGTCGAGTCGTCCGACGATGCGGTCATCAGCAAGACTCTCGACGGCGTCATCCGAACGTGGAATGCCGGAGCCGAGCGGATCTTCGGGCACACGGCCGACGAGGCCGTGGGCCGGCCGATCACCCTGATCATTCCGCCGGACCGGCTGGACGAGGAGCGGGAGATCCTGAGCCGGCTCACCCGCGGGGAGCGGATCGAGCACTTCGAGACGTTGCGGATGGCCAAGGACGGCCGCCTGCTCGACATCTCTCTGACCGTCTCTCCTGTCCGCGACGGGGAGGGCCGCGTCATCGGGGCGTCGAAAGTCGCCCGCGACGTGACCGAGCGGAGGCGGGCGGAGGAGGCCCTGCAGGCGAGCGAGCTGCGGTTTCGCACGCTCACCGCCCATGCTCCGGTCGGTATCTTCCTGGCCGACCGGGAAGGCAACTGCCTGTTCGTCAACGAGCGCTGGTGCAGGATGGCCGGCCTGACCCCTGAAGAAGCGCGGGGCCAGGGCTGGGCCCATGCCATACATCCGGACGACAGGGACCGGGTCTTTCACGAGTGGTCTGCCGCGACCCAGGCTGGACGAGCGTTCACCAGCGAGTACCGCTTCCGTACGCCTCAGGGAAGGGTGACATGGCTCCACGGTAACGCCGTCGGGCTGCGCGGTGAGGCGGGGCAGGTCAGCGAGTACATCGGCACTCTTACGGACATCACGGAGCAGAAGGAGGCCGTGGAGGCACTCAGGGACGCCGACCGCCGCAAGGACGAGTTTCTCGCGTTGCTGGCTCACGAGCTCAGAAATCCGCTGGCCCCGCTGCGCAACGGCCTCCAGGTGATGCGGCTGGCGCCTGGCGACGCGAAGGCCGTCGCCAGGTTGCGGGACATGATGGACCGGCAGCTCTCTCACATGGTGCGGCTGATCGACGATCTGCTCGACGTCTCCCGTTTCAGCCGCAATAAGATGGAGCTGCGCCGCTCCCGGGTGCTGCTCGCGGACGTGGTCAGCAGCGCGGTGGAGACGGCCCGTCCGGCCATCGAGGCGGCCGGGCACGAGCTGACGGTCTCGCTGCCGCCGGAGCCGGTCCACCTGGACGCCGACCTGACCCGGCTGGCCCAGGTGTTCGGCAACCTGCTCAACAACAGCGCCAAGTACACCCAGCGGGGCGGGCGGATCCAGCTCACCGCAACGCGCGAGGGCGGCGAGGTCCAGGTGGCGGTCCGGGACACCGGGATCGGCATTCCCGCCTCCGCCCTGCCGACCATCTTCGACATGTTCAGCCAGGTGGACCGGTCGATCGAACGGACCACCGGCGGGCTGGGCATCGGGCTGGCGCTGGTCAAGGGCCTGGTGGAGATCCACGGCGGGAGGGTCGAGGCGGCGAGCCCCGGAGAGGGCAAGGGCAGCACGTTCACCGTCAGGCTCCCGGTTCTGGAGGAGCGGGCGGAATCGGCGCCTGGGCTGGCGGTCGAGGTCGAGGTAGAGCCGGGCCTCACCGGCTCGAAGCGGCGCGTCCTGGTGGTGGACGACCACCGGGACTCGGCGGCCTCGATGGCCTTGATGCTCCAAATGATCGGCAACGAGGTCCATACCGCGCACGATGGCGTCGAGGCGTTGCAGTCGGCTGAACGGTTCCGCCCGCAGGTGGTCCTGATGGACATCGGAATGCCCAGGCTCAACGGCTATGAGACGACGCGGCGCATCCGTGAGCAGCCGTGGGGGCGCGACATGATCGTCATCGCATTGACCGGTTGGGGCCAGGACGTGGACCGCGCCAAATCGAAAGAGGCCGGGTGCGACGGCCACCTGGTGAAGCCGGTCAGCCTGCCCGACCTGGAGAAGCTCCTGGCCGAGCTGCAGACGTAGGGGAAGGTTTATCGCGGGAGGTCGATCAGGTCGAAGAGGACCTGGGGGTCGACGGGCTTGGTCAGGTGATGGTCGAAGCCGGCCTCCAGCGAGCGGAGCTGGTCTTCATCCCGCCCGTAGCCGGTCAGGGCCAGGAGCAGCGCCGTTGCCGTCCGCCGCCGCCGGCGCAGCCGGCTGGCAACCTCGTAGCCGTCCAGCCCGGGCAGGCCGATGTCGAGCATGACGACCTCGGGATGGAACGAGCCGGCCGTCTTCAGCGCCCCGGGGCCATCGTAGGCGACTTCCACTTCGTGCCCCTTCATGCGCAGGAGAAGAGCCAGGCTCTCGGCGGAATCCACGTTGTCGTCCACCACCAGGACGCGGCGGCCGGGCGAGGCCGCGGCAGGGGAGAGAGCGTTCGTGGGGACACCGCGCCGCCGCTCCGATTCCCTGTTCGTGGGTGCCAGGGTGGGCAGGCGCACGACGAGCTCGCTGCCCTGTTCGAGTCCCGCGCTGTGGGCTTTGACGCTGCCGCCGTGCAGCTCGACGAGGTGGCGCACCAGCGTCAACCCGATTCCCAATCCCCCTCCCGTGCGGTCGTACGAGCGGTCCGCCTGCATGAACAGCTCGAAAACGCGCGACAGCGTTTCCGGAGCCATGCCGCTGCCGTCGTCGCGTACCCGCACCACGACCTGGCCGGGAGTCTCCGGCCCGTTGGTCACCAGCTCGGCCGTCACCCAGCAATGGCCGCCGTGGGGGGTGAACTTGGACGCGTTGTTGAGCAGGTTGCCGAAGATCTGGTCCAGCCGGGTGGGGTCCGCGTCCAGGTAGACCGGCGCGCGCGGCAATGAGATGGAGAGCGCCTGGCCGCGTGCCTCCATGAGGGGCTGGCTGATTTCGGCCGAGTGCCTGAGAAAGGCCGCCAGCTCGACTCGCTCTCTGCGCAGGCGGACCTCGCCCCGGGTGATGCGGGAGACGTCGAGCAGATCCTCGATCAACCGTCCCATGTTCTGGATCTGCCGGTTCATCATGTTCCGCGCCTGCTCGACCACGGCGCCGTCGGTGCCGGCGGTCTCCAGCACTTTTGCGGCATTGCGCAGGGGGGCCAGAGGGTTGCGCAGCTCATGGGCGAGAAGGGCCAGGAACTCGTTCTTGCTCCGGTCAGCCGCGGCCAGCTCCTCGACGCGCTGGTGCAGGGCCGTTTCCAGCTCCTTGCGCCGGGTGATGTCTCTAATGGCGAGCAGGATCAACGACCTCTGGCCGCTCTCCTGAAAAAACCGCCGGGCGTTGAGCAGCATGGTCTTGCGGCCGATGTGCTCGAACTCCTGTTCCACCTCGTAGCCCTCGGCGACGTTGCCGTGAAGCTGGATCTCCTCGAGGAGGAGGCGCAGCTCGGGGATGTTCCATTGCCCTCCTCCGAGCTCGTAGAAGAACCGCTTCTCCGTCGTTTCCGGACTTTCCTCGAAAGTTTGATAGAACGACTGGCTCGCCGTCTGCACGCACATTTCGGCGTCCAGCACCAGGAGGGAATCACTCACGGTCGCCACGATGCTCTCGGCATATTCGCGGGCGCGCCGCAGCGTTTCGATGTCGACGAGCATGATCACGGCGCCGTCGATCTTGTTGTCCAGGGTCTTGTAAGGCTGAATGCGCAGCGAGTACCACATTCCGAGCCTGTCCTGGACCTCGCGTTCCCTGGCGCTGGCCGTGTCGATCACCTCCGCCAGCAACGGCTCCAGGTCGGGGACGCTGAAGTTGAGCTTGAAGTCGCTGATCGGCCGGCCGATGTCGGTTGGCAGCAGGTTGAAAAGCTTTTCCGCCATCGGCGTGAAGCGCCGGACGCGCAGGTTCTGCTCGACGATGACGATGGCCATCTGGACGCTGCTGAGGACGTTGAACAGATCGTTGTTGAGCCGGTTCAGCTCGGCGTTGCGGTTCTGCAGCTCGTCGTTGACCGTGACCAGCTCTTCGTTGCTCGACTGGATCTCCTCCTTGGAGGTCTCCAGCTCCTCGTTGATGCTCTGCAGCTCCTCGTTGGCGGACTGTGCCTCCTCGTTGGCCGACTGCAGCTCTTCGTTGACCGTTTCCTGCTGCTCGATCACCGACTGGAGGTATTCGCGGGTCGCGGCCAGCTCCTGGGCCATGCGGGAATTCTCATCCTGGACGGCCACGGCCTTCCGGCGAGGGAGAGGGGGCGCAGGTGACGGGGCGGGCTCTTCGAACAGGACCAGGAATCCGCCTGCCGAGCTTCCCTTGAGAGGGATCACCTCGAGATTGACTCCCCGGGTTCCGTCGTGGGATTTGATCAGCAATCCTTCCTCGCGGACCGGGGCCTTCTGTTTCCTGGCCTTGCCGATCGCGGCCCGCAGGATGACCGCCAGCCCTTCCCGCGCCATCTTGAGCAGGCTCAGGCTCGCCTTGCCCGGCGCCGGCGTCAGGAACGGCCCGGTATCCCCGCGGAACTGCAGGATCTCCAGATCGGCATTGACCACCACGCCGGGCGGGACGTACCTCGCCAGGAGGATGCGGTCGGCCTCTCTCTGCGCGTCGTTCGCGGCCCCGGTCTGCTGCGGTCGGCCCCGGCCGGGCGCTTCCCGCTCCCTTCTGGCAGGCTGCCCGAGGACCACACGGCGGCTGGAGGGTTTCTTGGTGTAGCTCCTGTGCCTGGCGTCCGCCACCTCGAACAGGTCGCGGTAGGAGCCGATCGTCTCCGAGCTTCCCAGCACGAGGATGCCGGCCGGCTTCAAGGCATAGTGCAGGAGCGGCACGACCTTCTTCTGCAGCGCCGGCTCCAGGTAGATGAGCAGATTGCGGCAGGAAATGAGATCCATCTGGGAGAAGGGCGGGTCGGTCAGCACGTTGTGCCGGGCGAACACGCACATGTCGCGGATCGTCTTGCTGACGCGGTAGCTGCCGTCCACCTGCGCGAAGAAGCGCCGCAGGCGCTCCGGCGAGACGTCGTGCTCGATGCTCTTCGGGTACACGCCCGCGCGGGCCTTCTCGATGACGGTTCCGTTCAGATCGGTGGCGAAGACCTGGACCGGATACCGGCTGCCCATGGCCTCGGTGAGCTCGGCGAAGAGGATCGCGATGGAGTAGGCCTCCTCGCCGGTCGAGCACCCCAGCACCCAGGTGCGCACCGGCTCGTTCGGCGAGCGGTTCTTCAACAGCCTGGGCAGGACCGTGGCCTTGAGCGCTGCGAACGTATCGGGGTCGCGGAAGAATCGCGTCACGTTGATGAGGATGTCCTGGTAGAGCGCCTCCACTTCCCCCGGGTTCTTGCGCAGGAAGCGCGCGTAGTCCTGCATCCCCTCGATCTTGTGCAGGACCATGCGGCGGGTGATGCGGCGGCAGAGGCTGCTCGCCTTGTACTGGCTGAAGTCGACGTCCAGGGCCTTGTGCAGGATCTCCAGGATCTTGCCGGGGTCCGGCTCGGCGCCCCTGGGCTTGGCCGATGCCGCCATGGCCAGGTGAGGATGGCGGGCGATGCGCCCGATCTCGGCGGCGATTCCGGACGGGGAGAGCACGAAGTCCACGCAGCCGGTGGCGATGGCGCTGTGCGGCATGCTGCTCTGCTGGGCCGAGTCGTCCTGGGCGAAGGTGATCCCGCCCTCGGCCTTGATCTCCTCCAGCCCGAGGGTGCCGTCGGTGGCCGTGCCGGACAGGATCACGCCGATCGCCCTGTTTCCCTGGTCTTCCGCCAGGGAGCGGAGGAAGAAATCGATGGGCCGGTGCTGGCCGCGGGCGTCCTCCCGGGGGAGCAGTTGCAGGATTCCCCGCGAGACGATCATGTTGCGGTCGGGCGGGATGACGTAGACGCAGTTCGGCTTCACCTGCGGCTCGTCATGGACCTCCATGACCGGCATCGCGGTGCTCCTGGACAGGATCTCCGACAAGAGGCTGACATGCTTGGGGGCCAGGTGCTGCACGAGCACGAAGGCCATGCCGGTGTCGACCGGCATCGCGCCGAGCATCTGGGTGAAGGCCTCGAGCCCGCCAGCCGAAGCGCCGATGCCGACGATCGGAGGAGATCCCACACTCCCCCCTTCGGAGGGGGATGGTTCGGTCTCGGTCAGCTTCCGTTTTCTTGTGGGCATGCGAGCCTAGACTACACCCTTACGCCGTGCACCGCATTGAAGCCCCTTGGAGGGCCTCCTCAAGAGTTCTTTGCTTCTCTGTAACGAAACGCCCGGCAGCGTCGACTAACGTTTTTGGAGAGCCGAGAAGCCGCTTCGGAAGGCATCCCGGACTCCAAGCGTGATCGCCGCCGCGCCCCTGTGGCGCGGAGTGTCAATCAGAGGAGGAGCACCGCATGCCTACGTATCTCCACCCCGGCGTCTACATCGAGGAGATCCCGAGCGGAGCGAAAACGATCGAGGGCGTCAGCACCTCGACCGCCGCTTTCGTCGGGCCCGCGCGCAAGGGGCCGGCGGGCGAGGCCACTCTCATTCACAGCCTCGATGAGTACATCGCCACCTACGGCGGCGTGCACTCCGCTGCGGATGCGATGGGCCTGTCCGTCACGGCCTACTACCAGAACGGCGGCAAGGACGCCTACATCGCCCGCCTGGTGAGCACCAATCCCCCCGCCGCGCCGTCGTCGCGGCCGCTCGCCGGCCAGGACACCGGCGGCGCGAACGTGCTGAAGGTGTCGGCGACCAGCCCCGGCACTTGGGGCGACGAAACACGCATCCGCGTCAGGAAGCCCAACGCCACCGATCCCACATTCGCGCTGGAGGTCGGCCATCTCGAGAACGAGAAGTTCGTCGCCGACGAGACCTTCTCCGGCCTGTCGATGAACGCTGCGAGCGCCGACTATGCGCTGACGCGCGTCAACGGCGTGTCGAAGCTGGTCAACCTCTCGCTCGAGCCCGCGGCCACGGCCCAACTGCAGAAGGGCTCTCTCACCGGGGCGGCCCTTCCCAACGCCGCCGACTATTTCAGCGGTGCCAGCGGCGTCAAGGACGCGATGACGATGACGCTCAACGTCGACGGCCTCGGCGCCAAGAAGATCACGCTCGGAACCGCGGCGTCGCTCGCCCTCGCCGGCGACAACGCGGGCGACGGCGGGAAAGTGGCCACGGCGATCAAGGACGCGATCGTCGCGCTCGGACCCAGCCAGACGCCGTACAAGGACATTGCCGTCGCCTACGGCGCCGGCCGCAAGTTCGTGATCACGTCGGGCAGCACCTCGTCATCTTCCTCGGTGGTGGTCTACGGCGGCAGCGGTGCGGCGACCGACCTCGCCAAGCTCATCCTGATCGATCCGGCCAGCAATCCGGTCGCGGTGCAGGGCGCCGGCAAGGTGGTCCCGCTCGCCCTGCCCGGCACGAACGATCTCGGCGAGCCGATGGCCGGCGGCGTCGAGGGTCCCCCGGCGGCGAGCGATTACACGGCTTTCTTCGGTCAGAAGCTGATCAAGATCCGTGACGCCAGCATCATCGTGCTGCCCGGTCAGTCGGTCCCCAAGAGCGGCGCCGGCAACGATGCGGTTTCCGCCGCCATCGCGCACGCCGAGTCGACGCAGCGGTCGATGGTGATCATCGATCCCGAGCCGAATGCGGAGCTCGAAAGCGCCAACGACGTGGACCAGCTCGCGCTGACCACTTCGACCTACGGCGTTCTCTACTACCCCTGGGTCGAGATGACCAATCCCTTTTTCAAGCCCGGCGACGGCAGCACGCCGACGATCCCGGTCGCGCCTTCGGCTTTCGCCGCGGGCATGTGGGCCAAGATCGACGGCCGCCGCGGCGTGTGGAAGGCCCCGGCCGGCGTCGAGACCTCGCTCCTCGGCGTGGCGGCCCTGAAGTTCAACGTCGGCGACGGCGATCAGGACCAGCTCAACCCGCTCGGCGTGAACGCGCTGCGCAAGCTGCCCGGCTTCGGCCACGTGATCTGGGGCACGCGCACGCTTTCGACCAAGGCGAACCCGGAATGGCGCTACGTGCCGGTGCGGCGCACCGCGATCTTCATCGAGCAGAGCGTCTACAACAGCATCCAGTGGGCGGTGTTCGAGCCGAACGATCACAAGCTGTGGTCGTCGCTGCGCTCCAACATCGATGCCTTCATGAACGGCCTGTGGCGCTCGGGCGCCTTCCAGGGCGAGAAGGCTTCGGACGCCTATTTCGTCCGTTGCGGCCTCGGCGACACGATGGTCCAGTCGGACATCGACCGCGGCCAGGTGATCGTCGTCGTCGGCTTCGCGCCGCTCAAGCCCGCGGAATTCGTGATCGTCCGCATCCAGCAGAAGGTCGCTCAGCAGTAAGCAACCGAGGAGGAATCCAATGGCAGCCCCCCTCTTTCCAGTCAACGCGCACCGGCACGATCCGTACCGGACGTTCAAGTTCCAGGTCGTGATCGACGGCCAGATCGTCGCCGGCCTGCGCAAGATGACCGCCCTCAAAAAGAAGACGGAGCCGGTGAAGTGGCGTACCGCGGGCGATCCCTCGCACGAGCGGATCATGCCCGGCGGCACCACCTACGAGCCCGTGACTCTCGAGCAGGGACTCACCCACGACCCGGTCTTCGAGGTATGGGCGAACCTGGTGAACAATCTCGAGGGCGACGCGGCGATGTCGCTCAAGAATTTCCGGAAGAGCATCGTCATCAACGTCCTCAACCTGCAGGGCCAGGTGGCGATCTCCTACAAGCTCAACCGGGCGTGGGTGTCGGACTACCAGGCCCTGCCTGACCTCGACGCCGGCAGCATGAACACGGTCGGCATTCAGTCGATCACCCTGCAGCACGAAGGCTGGAGCCGCGACACCGCGGTGGCGGAGCCCGCGGAGACCTGATGTTGCTTCCGGGTGGGATCGTGCGCGACGGCGAGCGGCGCCGCAGTTTCGGGTTTCGGCCGGTCGACGGGGCACTCGAAGCGGCGCTCGCCGAGGCGGCCGCCGCGTCCAGCATGCCGAAGGCAGTTACTTCGGTGCTGGCCGCGGCGCTCGCCGAGCTCGGCGGGGAGCCGGTTGCCGAAGAGACCGTCCGGAATCTGCCGGTCGGCGACCGGCAGTTCCTCGTGCGGCAGCTCAGCGTTTATCTCGGCCACGATCCTGTGTGGCTCACAGCCACCTGCCGGGCTTGCGGAGAGTCGTTCGACTTCGAGGTCCGGCAGGCCGATCTCCCCGTCAAGGAGGCCGGCGAGAGCTTCCCCTACGCCGAGGCGGGCGGTCTGCGATTGCGCGTGCCCACCGGAGCGGATCAGGAGGCGATCGCCGGATTGTCCGACGAGCGGGCGGTGCGGGCTCTCTTCGAACGCTGCCGGATTGAGGGTGATGGAGATCGGGCCGCAGCCGAGGCGGCTCTCGAAGAGGTTTCGCCGGAGGTCGCTCTCGCCGCTTTGGCGAGTTGTCCGGCTTGCGGGGCGAGCAACGAGGTGGCGGTTGATCCATACCTCGGGCTTCCGGCGCACAGCGAGGAGCTGTTCGCGGAGGTTCATTGCCTGGCTTCGAGCTATCACTGGAGCGAGGCCGAGATTCTTGCGTTGCCGCGTGCCCGCCGCCAGCTCTATTTGCGATTGATCGATCGTTCGCGGGGGCTGGTGCAATGAATGGTCGAGGGTTCTTTGACGCGGTGGTCCGCGACAGCCGTCCGCGGGCGGGGGGCGGGGGCTTGATGGCGGCGGCTTCGGTGGAAGCTCCCGAGGTGGTGGCTTCGGAGGGACGGGCACGGACGGACATGGACCAGCACGGACGGCCCGCGATTGCTCCGGAGGCGCCGCCGAAGCGTGGGCGAGTGGTGCCGGCGCCGCTGCCTGTGAGCCTGCCGCTCCCGATCGTGCCGGAGGTTGCTTCTCCGATAAGTTCGGAGCCCCTCATCTCTCTTCCTGCTGCTGCTCCTGTTCCCAATGCGCAGGGGCGGGGGTTCCTCCCCCCTGGGCGGGGGCGGTTGGAAACGGGGGGAGGCCAGGAGGGGGGTGCTCCGAAGTCCACGATCGTGGGAGCTCGAAACGCCCCCCTCCTAACCTCCCCCCAGAGCCAACCCTCCCCCTCCCCGGGGGGAGGGACCGGAGAAACCGGAGAAACCCTCCCTCCGGCGCTTCCCGAGCTTGATGTTCAGCCATCTCCAGGTGCCCCGCCACGGAGATCTCAAGATGTAGGGGCGGGGCTTGCCCCCGCCCGGGAGGGGGTAAACCCCGCCCCTACATTCATCACATTCAACGAAAAGGGTTCCAAGAGCGAGCCGGGGGAGGCGGTCCCGCGAGCGAAAGCCGAGCCGGCAGCCGCTCCAGAGAGAGCCGTCGTAACGGAACAATCGCTGCTCGTCACTCCGACCCGCGTTGTCCCTTCGGGAAGCGAGCCTGCCGGAGGTCCGCGGCCGGTTTCCCGGCAGGAGACGGTCCTTCGCAGCGAGGGGCCGCGCGTGCACATCGGCGTGGTGGAGATCGTCGTCGCGGCCTCGGCGGAGAAGCGCGCGCCGGCTGCCGCTGCGGCGCCGTCCTCGAACCTGGCGAGCCGCCGTTACCTGCGGAGCCTTTGATCCATGGCGCTGCCCGTCTCCTCGCTGTCCCAGGTCTGCCGGTCGATTGCGGACTTCCTCTCCAACCGGTTGGCGGCGGCGCAGAACAATATCCAGGTGCGCATCGGCAGCCCGGCGAGCGCCGCCCCCGTGCAGGGCGACAACGAGCACCGCGTCAACCTCTTCTTCTACCGCGTGGAGCCGAACGGTTTCGGCCCGGCCGTGGCGCCCGATGAGACCTGGCTGCTGCGCCTCTCCTGCCTGGTCACCACTTTCGGCGTGGAGGAGGATCAGATCAGCCCCGGCGAGAACGACCTGCGCCTTCTGGGTGGCGTGCTCTCGGCGTTCCACGAGCAGCCGATCCTCGATCCGATCGCGATCAACGGCACCACGGTGCGCCCGCAGGTCGTCTTCCAGCCGCTCGGCATGGAAGAGATCAACCATCTCTGGGCCACGCAGGGCGAGGTGGCCTACCGCCCGTCGGCGGCCTACGAGATGGCGCTGATCCCGATTCTGCCGCGCAATCCCCGCCTCGGCGGTCCGCTGGTCGGCGCCATCGGCTTCGAAGTGCGCTCCAACGATGCCGGTCGCCACGAGCCGTTCGGCGGGGTGGTGATACCGCCGCCGGTCGTGGCGCGCGAGGTCAACACCCGCCTGGAGGATTGGGCGCCGAGCCTCTGCTTCGTCACCGGCGGCGCCTGCGTCGAGAGCGTCTCTCTTGCCGTGGGCACCGTCTTCGCGCCGCAGGTCTGGGTGGCGGGGTTGGACGGCGTGGCCGTGCGCCTGCGCTGGGAGATCTGGGATGGGCAGGATGGCTGGCGTCCCGGCGGCGCGACCGTCGACACCGCCGCGACCGGGCCGCGTCTCGATCCAGATCAGGCGGCGAGCGCCGTCACGACTCCGATCGCTCTTCCTTTCAATGATCACGCCGGCCAGGCCGTGCTCTACGCCGAGCGCACCTTCAACCGCGGGGCGGACGGCGTGCAGGTCACCGTGCGCAGCAATCCCTTGCTCGTGAACTTCTTCTGAGCATGGCCATGGAAAATCATCTCATCGTCGAATGGAAGCGCCTCGATACCCTGGGCCGGCTGGCGCTCGCCTCTCGCCAGGGCCACGAGCCCGCGCCCGAGCTGCTCGCCGAGCTGCGCTCCATTCACGACGAGGTCGCGGCCCTGCGCGGCAACGGCTCGGCCCTGTTGCGGCTGACCCGCCAGCCGCTCAGCAGCCTGGAGCAGGATCTGATCGTGAGCGCCGTCGCGGCCGAGGCCGAGCCGCGCCTGGCGTGGATGTTCCAGACTTTGCAGCTCGGCGCGTCTCAGCCGTACCCGACTCCGGCCCTGCTGCTGGAACTGCTGGCGCTCGACGGCGCGCTCGCCGGCGAGATGTACGCGGCGCTCGCCGAAGGCTCGCCGCTGCGCCGCACCGGACTGATCGAGACCGAGGACGGTGGCCCATTCCAACCGCTGCGCCCCGGCAAAGGGATCACCGCGAAGCTGCTGGGCCATCCGCTGCCCGATCCGGTGCCGCCGGGAGCGACGCGGGTGCCGGTCGTCCCCGACTGGGAGGATCTCGTCCTGCCGCCCGACCGCGTCGCCGTGCTGCGCGAGATGCTGATGTGGATCCGTCACCGCGACACCGTGTTCGGAGAGTGGAAGGGGCGCGATTGCGGGGGTCCGGTGTCGCTCTTCTGCGGCCCTTCGGGCACCGGCAAAACCTTTGCCGCGGCGGTGATCGCGGCCGAGCTCGGCTGGCCGCTCTACCGCATCGACCTGGGACGGCTGGTGTCGAAGTACATCGGCGAGACGGAGCAGAACCTGAACCGCCTGTTCGATGCCGCGCACGGCCGGCCGATGGTGTTGCAGTTCGACGAGGCCGACGCGCTGTTCGGCAAGCGCGGCGAGGTGCGCGAGGCGCGCGACCGCTACGCGAACCTGGAGGTGAGCCATCTGCTGGCCCGCATCGAGACGCACCAGGGGCCGTGCATCCTCACCACCAATCTGCGCCGCAATCTCGATCCGGCGTTCACGCGCCGCTTCCAGGTCGTCCTGGACTTCCCGCGGCCCGACGCCGAGGCGCGTTCCCTGCTCTGGGAGCGCTCGCTGCCGCCGCTCGCGCCGCGCGGCGAGGATCTCGATCTCACGTTCCTCGGCTCGGCCGTGAACATGACCGGCGGCGGCATTCGCAATGCCGCCCTCCTCGCCGCGTTCCTTGCCGCGGAGTACGAGCGCCCGATCGGCCTCGCCGAGGTCGCGCTCGCGGTCTGGCGCGAGCTGGGCAAGGACGGCCGCGATCTGTCGATTTCGGACCTGGGACCGCTGGCCCCTCATCTGCCGAACGGAGCGCTGCGATGCTGAAGATCGACCGCCTGCGCCTCTCGCTTCCAGCGGGGTTTGAAACTCGCGCGGACCGCATCGCGCGCCTCGTCGCCGACGAGCTGGCAGGCCTGCAGCTCCAGGGGAATGCGAATTTTGATCGATTGACCCTGCCCACGGTGGAGGTAGGGCAGAGGGCGAGCGACCGGCAGGTTGCGAGCTCGATTGCTTCTAGCATGGCCACGCACCTGAACGAGGGAGGAGGAAAGCCGTGATCAAGCTGAACCAGGGCATCCTCCTGGAGTATGCGCTCTCGCTGCCGCCTCTGGCGTTGGTCTTCGAGTTCAACCCGAAGACGCTGTCGCGCACGCGCACCATCACCCTGCGCACCGGCACCGCGCCGGGGACCCGCGGTGGCTACGACTTCACGCTGCCCACCGAGACGCCGCGCGTCGCGCAGGGCGCCACCGCCGAGCCGGAGAAGCTCGATATAACCATTCTGCTCGACGCCACCGACCGCATGAATGACGGCAACGCGATCGCCGGCAACCTCGGCATCGAGCCGGAGCTGGCGACGCTGCGCTCCATGGTGGAACCGAAGACGCAGGGTCCGGCCGGTTTGCAGGTGCTTTCCAGCCTCGGCGCCGGCAGCCCGCGGGCCTTTCAGCGCTCCGAGCACGCCTCGGTGCTGCTCTTCATCTGGGGCACCCACGTGCTGCCGGTCTTCCTTACCAGTGTCCGGGTGGAGGAGCAGGCGCACCTGCCGTCGCTCATTCCCTATCGCGCCGAGGCGACCCTTTCGATGCAGGTCATCGAGGGCAACAATCCTTTCTATTTCGTCGAGCAGGTGCGCATGCTGGCCATGGCCGCCATCAACCTGGCGCAGACCGTGGCCGGTTCCGCGTCCTTCTCCTTTTCCTTTGGAGCGTCGATCTGATGTTTCTCAAGGGATCCCGTTACGAGCAGGCGCGGTCTTTTGTGAGCGAGGACGGCAGTGTGCCGTTCCCTGGAGTAAGACCGCGCGAGATCGCGCCGGCGCCGGCAATCCTGGAGCACACCGTCCAGGCCGGCGACCGTCTCGACCGCCTGGCCCGCCACTACTACAACGACGACCGGCTCTGGTGGCGCATCGTGGACGCCAACCCCGAAATTTTCTACGGCGGCGACATGCTGCGCGAGAAAGCGGACTCGCTGCCGGTGGCGAACGGCACGCTGAGCCTCGAGCGCATGGTCGGCCGCCCCATCCTGATTCCGCGGTCGAAGGGATAGAAAGACGATGCTGCTCGACTTCCTTTCCGGAAAGCATCGCGAGCCGGCCGAATGCATCATCAAGGTCGACGGCGAGGAGATCGCGCATCTCTATCCCTTCCTGACCGAGGTGCACGTCGAGTGCAGCCGTGGCGATGCCTGGTCGGGGACGCTGCGTTTCGAAAGCCGCCGCGACGAGAACGGCGTCTGGAGCGTGCAGGACGACCCCGCGATCCGCCCCTGGAAGCCGATCGTGATCGAGGCCGCCTTCGGCACCACGGTCGAGGAGATCGTGCGCGGCTACATCCGCGAGGTGGTCGCCGACTATCCCGAGGACCCCGGCGCGACCACCGTCACCGTCGAGCTGCAGGACGATTCGATCGCGATGGACCGCGAGCACGTGCGCAAGGCGTGGGGCAACGAGGTGCCGACCACCGACGCCGCCATCCTCCTCGACATCCTTTCCAAGTACCCGCTGAGTCCCGATCCGGAAAACGGCGCCGGCCTCGACGGTCTGACGGTCAATCAGAACGCGACGGACATCCGCTTTTTGCGCGCCCGCGCCGAGGCCAACGGCTACGAGCTGATCCTCGACCGCGGGCTGCTCTACTTCGGGCCGATGCGCCTGGAGGCCGACGCGCAGGAGACCATCCTCGTCTATGCCGGCCGCGACACGCACTGCTTCCGCTTCGACGTGCGCGCCGACGGCCACCAGCCGGACGCGGTGGGCTACGACGTGGCTCCCGAGACCGGCTCCGAGCCGGTCCACCAGGACGTGCAGCCCGACGTGCCGAGCCTCGGTACCGAGCCGGCCGACAGCGTCGACTCGGGCCTCTCGCCTTTCATCTGGCGCCTCGACCGCCCCGGCTCGGTCAGCGCGGCGGAGCTCGACGCCTATGCCCGCGGGCGGGCCAACGAGCTGTCGATGCGCGTGCGCGCCCAGGGCGAATTGGACGGCTCGCTCTACGGTCACGTGCTGCGCGTCGGCCTGCCGGTGGGCGTCGACGGCATCGGCACGACGATGCAGGGCATCTACTACGTCGACTCCGTCACTCACGTTTTCTCGGTGGACGGCTACCGGGAGAGCTTCACCCTGCTGCGCAACGCCTATGGCGACAACCTGGAAGGCGGGACGAGCGTCCTGGCCGGAGTGCTGTAATCATGGAAGAGGTCCTGACACAGGTATCCCGCGAGGTCCAGCGCCGCACCTACGGCAAATACCGCGGCTTCGTGGTCGACAACGCGGACCCCGAGAAGCGGGCGCGCCTGCGCCTCACCGTGCCCTCCGTGCTCGGCCCCGAGGTCACGGGCTGGGCGTTGCCCTGCGTGCCGTTCGGCGGCCTCGCCGACCAGGGCTGGTTCGCGGTGCCGGAGCCGGAGGCCCAGGTGTGGGTGGAGTTCGAGGAGGGCGACGTGTCGCGGCCGATCTGGACCGGCACGTTCTGGCAGCAGGAGGCGGATGTCCCCGTCGAAGCGGCGATCTCGCCGCCCACGACCCGCCTGCTCAAGACGCCGAGCGGTCACCTGTTGCAGCTCGACGACAAGGAGGGCGAGGAGCGCTTCTTCCTCCATCATCCCGCCGGCACCGAGCTGGAGATCGACAAGGACGGCAACGTGGTGCTCACCGACGCGGGCGGCAGCACGGTCACCCTCGACGCCGCGGGCGGCACGCTGAAGATCGAGGACAGCAACGGCAACAAGATGACGATGGAAGCCTCGGGCACTACCGTCGAGGACGCCAGCGGTAACAAGATCGAGATGGCGAGCGCCGGTATAACCGTGACGGGCCAAAAGGTAGTGGTCAAAGCGACGCAAGTGATGCTGGCAGGGGAAGGCGGCGAGCCGATCATCAAGGGCCAGAGCTTCCTCACCCTCTTCGCCACCCACGTCCATCCCACCGCGATGGGACCCTCCGGCCCGCCCATTCCTCAGGGTGAGATGAGCACGCTCTCGACCAAGGTCCTTACCTCTTAAGGAATTCATCGTGGCCACACTGCCCAGCCCCCGCTATCTCGCCTTCCCGTTCCGCATCGGTGAAACCGGCGCGGCCACGGCCGAGCGCTCGCAGCATGTGCGCCAGCAGATCGAGCAGGTGCTGTTCACGAATCCCGGCGAGCGCGTCTTCCGGCCCGAGTTCGGCGCCGGCGTGCAGGCGCTGGTCTTCGAGCCCAACGACTCCGCGCTCGCGACCGTGACCCGCAAGCGGCTGGTCTCGACGCTCGCCGAGGCGCTCAAGGGCGAGGTCGATCCGCGCTCGCTCACGGTCGACGTGACGAGCGAGGAGGAAAAGGTTTTCATCGTCGTCGCCTATGCCCTCGCCACGCTCGGACACAGCGAGCGCCACCAGATCCTGATCGGCACCAACCAGGGGGGTCTCCATGGCTGAGGAGCCGGGCGTCCAGCTCACCTTCCCCGGCGGCTGTCCCGATTGCGGCGACCGCCTGGTAGCGCTGCCGCAGGCCTTGCCGGCGGTGGGAGACGACTTCGACTGGCGGGTGCGCGACTACGACGGCTTCCGGCTCGCGATGCTGGAGGAGCTGGCGGCGCGGTATCCGGAACGCACGCGGTGGACCCCCGCCGATCTCGAAGTGGTGATCGTCGAGGTATTGGCTGCTGTCCTCGATCAGCTCTCCGACCAGCTCGACCGCGTCACCTCCGAGGCCTACCTCGAAACGGCGCGGCGTCCGGAGTCGGTGCGCCGGCATCTCTCCCTGCTCGGCTACGACGCCGAGCGCATCGCCGTGGCGCGCGGGCAGATCGAGGCTGGCGAAAGCCTCGTCGACTTCTGGTTCGAAAACCCCTCGGCCATGGACGAGGCGCGGCGCGAAGGCCCGCGCTCGATCCACCAGCAGCACCGCATGGTGACGGCCGGCGACTACGCCCTCCGATTGGAGGAGCACCCTCTGGTGCTGCGCGCTCAGGCCACGGTGCGCTGGGCGGGCTCCTGGACCACCGTCGAGGTCGCCCTCGTGCTCTTCGACGACGAGCCGCTCGATGCGCCCGTTCCGGCGAGCCTCGCGACGGAAGTGAAACGTTTTCATGAGGAGCGCGGCATTCCGCTTCCGGCCGGCGCTCCCTCGATCCGTACGGTGCTCACCGCCTATGTGGATGCCTACCGCATGGTCGGCCAGGAAGTTGTATTGATCGATGCGGTGCGCGTGCCTGTGACGTTCGCGCTCTCGGTGCGGGTGGCGTCGAACTACTTCCAGTCCGAGATCCGCCGCGCTCTCGGCGACGTGCTGGGCACCGGCTCCTCGGGCTTCTTCCGTCCTGGACGCCTGCGCTTCGGCGAGGACCTGCGCGCTGGTGATCTCATCGCCGCGGCCATGGCGCTCGACGGCGTCGAGAGCGTCTGCCTCAACCGCTTCCGCCGTCTCGGCAATCAGTTTGCCGATCAGGTGGCGAGCGGGCGCATCGTCCTGTCCGGCATCGAGGTGGCGATCTGCGACAACGATGCGGCGAAGCCTGACCGCGGCTATTACCGTCTCACCCTGCACGGAGGCCTCAAGGGATGAGCGCCGACCTCACTCGCTGGAACCGCGCCGGTCTGACGCGCTTCCGCTACGTCGACGGCAACGCCCTGACGTTCCTCGAGGATCTCCGCTCCGAGCTGGCCGCGCGCTTCCCGGAGTGGGAGATCCAGCAACGGAACTACGACGAGCCGAGCGCCGATTGGGCCTGGGAGATCGTCCGCGCCTTTGCCCGCGCCTGCCACGTGCTCGGCGAGCACGTCGACGCCTACGCCAACGAAGGCTACCTGCGCACCGCCTCGCAGTGGGACTCGGTGCGCAAGCTGGTGGCCATGCTCGACGTGCATCCGGCGCCGCCCGCCTCCGCTTCGACGCCGCTGGTGATTGATGCTAAAGACGAGCCCGGGACGCTCGCCGCCGGCTTCGCCGTGCGCCACACTCCCAAGGACGGCGGCGCGCCGGTCCTCTTCGAAACGTTGGAAGAGCTGGCGCTCGATCCCGCGCTCAACGCCCTCCACCTCGCCGGCTGGAACCTCTCACCGGCTCCTCTGATCAATCTGCCGCCGGCGCGCCCGCTCTCTGCCATCGCCAAGCGCTCGGCGCGGGTCATCCAGGGAGTGGGGCCCCACTACCAGGCGGTGCTCGATCCGCGCGCGCCTCTGGGCAGCGGCAACTTTACGGTCGCGGACTTCCGCACGTTCGCGCCGTCCGAGCTGCGGCTCTGGGAGGCGAAGAGCAAGGCGGAGGTCCTGCTCGACTTCCCCTGGACCTCGGCCGAGCTGGCTCCACTGGCGCGGCGGCGGCTGCCCGAGCTGCTGTTCCAGACCCCGGCCCAGCTTTCCAATGCGACCGGGCGCGATGTTGCCGACATGGCGCGCTTCCTCGAAGACCTGCGCACGGCCGAGATCGCGCTCGACGAGGAGGTTTTCAACGCGTCTCGCTTGGAGGACCTCCTCTCGCCCGGCGCGCCTCCGCCCGATCCGCCGCCGCTCTGGGCCGCGCCCGAGGACTCGGGGATCTCCGCCGGCCAGCTGGCGATCGTGGTGCGCGGTTCGGAGCAGGCGGCCGTGGTGCGCATCCAGCGCGTCGAGGGCGCCACGGGCGAGATTTCTCTGGAATCGGTGGCGCATCAACCAGCCTGGGAGAGCTGGACGCGCGGCGTCTCCTCCCTGCTCGCGAAGCCGAAGGTGATCGCCGTTGCCCACCTCGCGGGCAGCCCCAAGGCCGTCACTTTCAACGCGCCGCACGGGCTCTCGGCCGGCGACCGCGTGGCTTGGCAGTCGGGCGCAAACTGGATCTTTGCCGACGTGGAGAAGGCCGACGACCTCGGGCTCCTCGTCTCGGGCAACGTCCAGCCTCCCGCCGGGGCCGAGGTGTTCCACGGGATCGAGGTCGATGGCCTGTCCCTGCCTCTCGGCTACCGTGCCGCCGCGACGCCGGTCTCGGGCAGTCTGCAGGTCCTCGCCAACAGCGAACGCAAGGAAGAGAAGGATAACAACGGCGTGACGCGGTTCTTCACCGTCACCCGTCCCAACACCAGCCGCGTCGTGTTCGTGCCCGGCGGAGCTCGTCCTGCCGGCCGCGTCTCCGCCTCGGCGCCAGCCGGCGGCGATGGCAAGTTCCGCTTCGGCGGCAAGCCCGGCGAGCTGGAGAGCGGCCAGTGGGTGGTGGGCGACGACCGTGGACGCCTGCTCGCGCTGCGCATCGAGCGCATCGAAGAGCTGGAGGACCACTTCGCCGTCACCTTCGAGTCGGTGGTCGAGCCCGCTCCGCATGTGGCTACTCGGCCGGTCTCGATTCTCATGGGAGTTGGCCCCGCGGTCGACGCCCGGCTCCGACAGGCGCAGCTCGATACGGTCGGCAAGCTCGCCGCGATCCCGCCCACGTTGAACGTCCCGGGCCTGACGCGCACCACGCGTTTCGAGGTGCGCGCCAAGGCGCAACTGGTCACCAGCTTCCCGTTCGAGGAGCGCGATCTCGAGCCGATCCTCGACCTGACGATCCCTCAGGTTTTGGCGAAGACCCAGAACGCTCTCGCGGACGACTTGGGGAAGCCCTCGTCCTGGGCCGCGGAGCTGCTCGAAAAGCTGCGATTGATGCAGGCGGTGATCGACGAGCCCCCTCTCTCCGAGCTGCGCGTCCGCGACCTGCTGCCGATCGGCGCGCCGCGGCCGGTGGCGGATTATCAGCTCAATCGCCTCGATCGCCTCTACGGCGTGTTCGAGCACACGATCCGGCCGAGCGGCTGGGACGTGAACGACACTCCCGTCTCCGGAGCGCGCTTGTCGCTGGAGCTGGCGCCTCCGAGCCTGCTCGCCCGCGGTCGGCGGCTCGTGGTCGAGCGCGCGGGGTTGGCGCGCGAGGCTTCGCTGGTCGCGGTCGATCCCGCGGCGCGCACCCTCGACCTCACGCCGCCCCTGACTGCCGAGGAGGGCTTCACGCTGGGCAACCTGGTGCTGCGCGCCAACGTGGTGCGCGGCGGCCATGGCGAGGCGAAGCCGGCGAAGGTGCTGGGCAGCGGCGACGCCGCGCGGCGCTCGCAGAGCTTCGTGCTCAAGGAGAAGGATGTGGCCTTCGTCGCCGATCCCACGCAGCCGGCAGGCGTGGCCGCGGCAGTGCAGGTGATCATTGCCGGCCAGACCTGGCTGCAAGTGGCGACGCTCCGCGACTCGCGGCCGAGCGATCCCCATTACGAAGTGCAGCTCACCGAGGACGGCTATCTGGCCTTCACCTTCGGCGACGGCCTGCGCGGCCGGCGGCTGCCCACCGGCACCAACAACGTGCGGGTGAGCTTCCGCGTAGGCACCGGTCTCGCCGGCAACCTGCCGCCGGGCAGCCTGACCAAGCCGGCGCGCCCCAACCCGCGTGTCGACGCGGTGAGCCAACCCCTCGACGCCACCGGCGGCAACGACCGGGAAGACGTGGCCTCGCTCAAGTCGCAAGCGCCCAAGAGCGTGCTCACGCTGGAGCGCGCGGTCTCGCTCTCCGACTTCGGCGCCCTCGCCGGGCGGCAGGCCAGCGTGTGGCAGGCGAAGGCTTTCGCCTTGCCCACCGGCGGCGGCCGGTACGCCTCCGTGGAGGTCGTGGTGGTGCCGGCGGGCGGCGGTCCCCTCGGTCCTCTCGCCGCCGATCTCACGAGCTTCCTCACCACGAACGCGCTGCCGGGAATCGACCTGCGCGTCAGCGCCTATGAGCCGAAACCTTTCGATCTCGAAGTCGAGATCGAGGTCAAGAGCGCGGAGTTCGATCGCGACGAGGTGCGCAAGAGCGTGGAGACTGCGCTTCTCGACACCTTCGGCCTGCGCCGCCGCGCGCTCGGCGCCAGCCTCTTCACGAGCGAGCTCTATGAAGTGGTGGAGGGTGTCCCCGGCGTCGAGAGCTCGCGGGTGAGCGCGGGCTTTGGAAACCTTATGAACCAGCGAGTTCTCAGTGCCACGGACCGCCAGGTGATCTTTCTCGATCCTTCGCTCTCGCGCTTCTCCGTCACCGTCCGGGAGTTCGAGCTGTGAGCAATACGCCGACCACCGTCACCGGCCGCGAGCTGTACGAGCTGCTGCCCGTCGTCTACCGGGTGAGGGACGCGGACGGCCATCTCGCCATGTATCTGGATGCCTGCGGCACGCTTCTCGACCGGATGCGCGCCACCCTGGAGCAGCGCCTCGCCGATGCTTTCCCCGCGAGCCCGCCAGGAGCCATCCCTGCACAGAGCTGGCTCCTGCCGTACTTCGCCGACCTGCTCGATGTGCGGGTGGTCTCGCCGCAGATCGACGGGCGCCGCGCCGAGGTGGCGAGCGCCATCGCCTGGCGGCAGCGCAAGGGCACGCTCGCCACGATCGAGGAGATCGCCGAGCGCGTCGGCGGCGCCGAGGTCGAAGTCCAGGAAGGCTGGCGCCGCGTCGCCATCACGCCGCGGCTCGATCGGCCTCTGCTGCCTGCCGCCGCCTATGGCGAGACGGAGCCCGACCCGCGCAACCCGCTCGTCGCGCGCCGCCATCCGGGGCTGCCGGCGGTGACGGTCGATATCGCGCTGCCCTCGCGTGCCGTGGAGTCGGACCCCGCGCATCCGCGCGCCAAGGTCAGCAGATTCCGCGGCAATCCGATCGCCTGGCGCCAGCTCAACCCGCACGGTGCGCCATGCTTCCCGGGCAGCTTCGAGGACGCCTCGCGGCGCACGCCCGACGTGCGCACGCCGGGGCCGTCGCGCGGCCACATCCATCCGCGCCGCCTGCTTCTCTTCGTGCCGCCCACGACCGGCTTCTTCCCCTTCGAAGCCGTCGAGGTGACGTGGGCACAGCGCCATCAGCACGTCTCCGATCCCGGCGGCGATCCGCGCGTCATCTCGAACCCGTCCGGAAAGACCGTGTTCATCACCACCGCGCCGCCGACCTTCGCCGCGCAGAAGGTGGAGATCCGGGATCTCGTCTTCAACGGCACGATCCGCCTTTCGAACGGAAGCATCAGGTTGGAGCGGGTGGCGGCGAAGCGGCTCGTCGTCGACCGGATCGACGTGGAGACGCCTGTGATCGAAGCCGTCGATTGCCTGTTCGACGAGATCGAGGCGCCGAAAGGCCTGGTGCGGCTCGAAGGCACGACGGTGATGAAGGGCATCTCCTGCCGCCGCCTGCAGGCGAGCGATTGCATCTTCGCGGGCCCGATCGATTTGCATCCGCCGGTCAATGACCCGCGGAGCTGCGTGCGCTTCTCGCGCGTGCCGCGGGGCTTCACCGCTCCGCGCCTGGACCGCGCCGCCCTCACCACGGCGGAGCCGATCTTCTTTGCTTTCGAGCACTGCGCGCGCGAGGGCGGCTCGCGCCCCGTCGACCGCTTCGGAGACCCCGGCTACGGGGTGCTCCACCCGGCCACGCCGGACGCCATCCGCTTCGGCGCCGAGGACGGCGGCGAGATGGGTGCCGACCATCACCGCGCCACCTGCCTGGCGCACGCCGCCGTCCTGACCAAGCTCGAGGAGTTCCTGCCGCTGGGGATTGAGGCCGTCCTGGTGCCCGACCCGCGCCTCCTCGTCGAGCCTCCGAGGATCGCACCATGAAGACTCAAATATCCCGCGACTCATTCAACAGCGACAAGCGCTACTCCGGCGTCTACCTCCAGCAGGGCCGGATGATCACCGACGCCGATTGGAACGAGGAGACCGAGATCTCCCGGCGCCGCCTCGACGACGCCCTGGCCGATACCGTTACGAGCGGCGTGCCGCGCGACAACGGCTTGAAGCTCGAAGCCGTGGCGGGCCAGCCGTTGCGTCTGCGCCGCGGCCGTGTCTATGCCGGCGGCGTCGGCGCCCTGGTGACCAGCACGCTCGCCGATCCCGCGCAGCCGTTCGGCCTCAACCAGCAGGCCGACCTGCCGCTGCCCGATGCCGTGGCGCCGCCGGCCACGGGCTACCGGCTCTACGCCGATGTCTGGGAGCGCGCCGTTACCTCGCTCGAGGACGCGCCGCAGCTCCGCGATCCGGCCTTTCACGGGGCCGACACCGCCGCCCGCACGCAGACGATGGCTCAGCTCAAGTGGTGCAACGCCGCCGATCCCAACGTCGATCCCGAAAACCTTGCTGTCAATCCAAGGATGGGGGACGCCAGGCTGACGCTCACCCTGCGCAGCCAGCTCGCCGGGCTCGACCCGTGCGACCCCTGCGCGCGTGAGATCACGATTCCGCCGCGCGTCGGCAACTACCTCTTCCGGCTGGAGGTGCACGCCGTCGAAGGGGGGCCGAAGAACCCCACCCGCGTGGTGCTCAAGTGGTCGGGCGAGAACGGCGCCGAGGCCCACGCCGTGGGCACCGAGCCCGCCGACTTCAAGGGCAGCGATTGGGTCTACGAGTACTTCACCACCCGTACCGAGAAGCACCTCGGCGTGCACTTGGCCGGCGGGATTGCACCGCTCGCGGGCCAGCTCGTCGAAGGTTTTCCGGCCGCGGCGCCCGACGGCTTCCCCTTCGTCCGGCGCTGGGACGGCTACTGCAGCCTGCGCCGGCAGGGCAACCAGTGGAGCCTCCAGGACGGCCGCGAGCGCGGCGTCGACCTGTCGACCGGCTCCGCCGCCGATGCCGACGGCCACGTCGCGTTCGGCAACAACGGCCTCGGCGTCCAGCTCTCGACGCTCACTCTGGATCTCGGCCTCTCGGACCAGACCTCCTTCGTGGCCGGCGACTACTGGCTCGCTCCCGTGCGCGAGTCGGTCGACGAGCCGGGCGACGTGGTGCTCGACGAGGCGCCTCCGGTCGGCATCCGGCACAGCTACCTGCTGCTCGCCACGATCGACGGCACCGGGGCGCTGACGGCCCCTGACACGAACCGCCAGCAGCGGCTCGATTTTCCCTCGCTCACCACTCTCGCGGCGCGCGACGTGGACTACACGGCCAACTGCCCCTCCGGTCTCTTCAACGCCACCCACGATACGGTGCAGAAGGCCCTCGACCGCGTCTGCGGCATTGACGCCACGCACGTCGGATTCGACAAACCTTGCGATACGTCGATCTACAAGGGCGTCGACGCGGCGAGCATTAACACGGTGGCCAAGGCGCTGGCGCTGCTCTGCGACGTGCGCGCCGAGCAGATCTCCTACAACAACGATGATGCCTGCAAGGTGCTGTCCGGCGCCAAGACGGTGCAGGAGGCCCTGCACCTGCTCTGCATGCACGAGAGCGCCGGAGGCTGCCGCACCACGATTGGATTGGGCGGGGACTTTCCGACTCTCAAGGAGGCCGTAGACGACTTCCTGGCTCGCGGTGAGACGGCTCTCTGCTTCTGCCTGCTCCCCGGCGAGCACCTCGTCGAGGAGAAGCTGACCCTGACGCAGAAGCTGGAGCAGCGCCTCGACATCTGTCTCGAGGGCTGCGGGCCGGCGAGCCGGATCCTGCTCAAGGGCGGGCTTGTCTTCAATGGCGTCGCCTCGGTGCGGTGGGCTGATGTCGCCATCGAGATCGGCGCCGAGGCCACCTTCGAGGCACAAGGGGGCGAGGAGGTGGCCCT
Source organism: Acidobacteriota bacterium (assembly GCA_034667225.1). Taxonomy (GTDB): domain Bacteria; phylum Acidobacteriota; class Thermoanaerobaculia; order Multivoradales; family UBA5704; genus DATMER01. Next base: position 49,607 of record JAXDKG010000058.1, on the reverse strand, counting down.
TGAGGGCTGCGCGATCACCATCCCGGACCACGATGCCTCGACGCCCATCTTCGTCGCGGCCTCGCGCCTCGTGCGCCTCGCCGGCAACGACGTGCAGGCGCTGCGGATCAGCCGATTGAAGCTGGCGAGGGAGGTCTTCACCGTCGCGCCGACGCTCCAGAAGCTCTTCTCCGAGCGCGCGAGCACCGAGGAGTTCGCCGCGGGTGCCCACGAGGCCGCCGAAAAGCTCTCAGTGGTGTCGCAGGCCCAGCGTACCGGTTTGGCGTCGAAGCTTGATACGGAGATCAGGAAGCACGAGTCGCCGACGTCGGCGGACGACAGGCTTGAGCCCGCGGAGGCGCAAAGCCTTCGGCAGGTGGCCAAGGCGTTGTCCAGCCAGGCGCGGGATCGGACTGCAAGCCTCGAGAGGGCGCTGCACGACGCGCGCAAGGTCTTTTTGAGCGCCGAGGCTTCGCTCGCCGTGGTGCTCGGGGCTGGCGGCGGCGACGCCGAGCTGGTCGACAACAGCATCATCGGCGTGCTGTCCGTCTATGACAGGCCAGGAGAGGTCGAGATCGTTGAGGAATTGGACAAGCTGCGGGGGCGCATCCAGGCAGGATGGGTCAACCTGCAGGCGAAGGAGGAGAGTCTGCTGCTGGCGCGCAACCGGATCAGCCAGCTCCGTGCCGACGGCGAGCTCATCATCCGCTTGCGCGACGCCGCGCTTTCGGGCAGCCCTGGCCCCAAGGAGCAGGGTCTCTTCCGCACGGCCCGTCTCACCGACAACGTCTTCAAGCTCGGTGGCAACCACCTGGTCTGCCTGGAGGCCACCTTGTCGGGGAACCGGTTCGCAGCGCAGGTCCCCCGGCTCGGCACGGTCATCGCCGACACCGCCTTCTACTTCGGCAATCACGGCACGCCGAACGAAAGCTTCCGGGTCATCAACGTTGCGCCCCGTACCAACACGGGGACCCGATCCGACCTCAACACCGTATTCATCGGCGAAGCCTAGAGGATGTCCGCGATGCGAGCGCATGCCCTGACTGCAAGCGTGAAGGGGCCTTCCTTGAAGGCGGGAACCGCGCCAGCGTCGGTGCGGCCCGAGGTGCGCCACATCCTCCACGCTCCCCTCCCGCAGCCGAAGCTCACCGTCGGCGCGCCCGGCGACGCTTATGAAAGGGAAGCCGATCAGGTCGCCGACCAGGTGATGCGGATGCCCGAGCCCGGCGTGCAGCGCATGTGCTCTGAATGCGAAGAGGAGAGGGAAGGTCAGGGAGTTGTGCAGCGGATGTGCGCCGAGTGCGAGGAGGAGATGCACGCCAAGGAGGAGCCCGGCCGGACGCCGAGTGTCCCGGGTGGCTTCGAGCCGCGCTTCGCCGCGCTCCGCGGCAGCGGACAGCCGCCGTCCGCCGCCGAACGCTCCTTCTTCGAGCCGCGCTTCGGCAACGACTTTGCCGGCGTGCGGCTGCATACCGGCCCGGCCGCCGGCGAGCTGGCGCGCTCCGTCCATGCCCGAGCGTTCACTCTCGGCGACTCCATCGTCTTTGGCTCGGGCCAGTATTCGCCGGGCACCAGCGCAGGACGGAGGCTCCTCGCCCACGAGCTGGCACATACCGTCCAGCAATCGGGCGGGGCACGCCGCGTCCAGCGCTTCGTCAGTTGCGAGACGGGAGAGGAGTGTCCCCAACGGGCGGGCGGCGAGATCGGGCGGGCAAGCGGCGCGCCGATGTTCGTGGGCAGTGTCTCAGGGCCCTACCAGGGTCTGCTCGTTGCGAACTTCGCCGTGGGGGGAGGCGACCTCAAGCGGGACCTCCAGAACAATCCCATCTGGGCGAACTTCTGGGGGCAGATGGTTACCAATCCGAACATCCGCTGGGAGATCCTCGGTTTTTCCGATTGCTCCGGGGACGAGCCCCAGAACGAGCAGCTGCGCTGGCAGCGCGCGATCGCGGTGAACAATGCGCTCCCCCAACTCGCCCGCAACCAGGTCGACCGCTTTACGGCCGCGCCGCTGACCGACTGCATGGCTTCGAACGCGGACGAACAGGGCCGCACTTACAACCGCTCAGTATTCATTCGCCAGGTCAGCACCGAGTACACGTTCCCCGATCAAAACATAACCCGCACGCTGCCCACGGGTCCCTTCCTCGACCTGCAGATCGCCTGCGTCACCGATCAGGGCGGCTGTGCGAACCCAGCGGGCATCCCCGCGTTGGATCGGCAGTGCCGCAGCCAAACAGGGTACCGGGGACAGCCTTTGATGGTGCTGGATCTCGTCTGCGGGACCCCAGGGCTCGGGATCGCACAGAGCCTCGATCGAGCGTACCCCACCTGGCGCAGCGTCATCCCCAGTTGCCCATGTTCGCGTGCCGCCGCGGAAGCTGCCCCGAACTTCTCGCACGACCTCAATCCATTCCTCTCCAGCTTCCATCCCGGGGCCGATACCAGTTTCCGTTCCGACCCGGTCGCTTCGGTTCCGGGGACCGCGCATCGCCAGCAGTGCTGCTACACCAGGAGCGGCATGCTCATCACCAGCGGTGGCGGCGCCGGGACCCCGGATGTATGGGGTCCCTTCTCCCGCCATCAGCGGATCGACGTCCAGCCCTTCAACGAATTCAACAGGAGCTTCCAGATCTACAATCGGTTCTGGGTTCCCGATCCAGGGGTCGGCTGCGCTGCTTCCGATCCCTGCGTGAATAGCTGTGAGCAGGCATTCGAGTCCTGCGGGGAAGGAATGAGCTGCTTGGGGCAGCGCGCAACGTGCCTGGAAAACTGCCGCCCATGAAAGCCCATGCCGCCCGCCACCATGCAGCCCTTTCCAGGGTGCACCCTGCGGCTCCAACCCGCGAGGTCTTGCATCACGCAACGGATCGGGCCCAGATCCGCAACATCCTCCACGCCCCCCGTCCGCAGGCCAAGCTCACCGTCGGCGCGCCGGACGACGCTTTCGAAAGGGAAGCCGACGAGGTCGCCGACCAGGTGATGCGGATGCCCGAGCCTGCCGTGCAGCGGATGTGTCACGAATGTGAGGAAGAATTGCAGGCCAAGATTTCAAGGAAGGCGTCGGAGCCGGGGCGGACGCCGAGCGTGCCCGACGGCTTCGAGCAGAGCTTTGCCGCGCTCCAGCGCGGCGGCCGGCCGTTGCCGGCTTCCGAGCGTACCTTTTTCGAGCCGCGCTTCGGCCGCGACCTTTCGAACGTGCGGCTCCACTCCGGCCCGGCCGCGAGCGATCTGGCGCGCTCCGTCCAAGCCCGCGCATTCACCCTTGGCAATTCGATCGTCCTCGGAGCGGGCGAGACTGGACGCGAGCTCCTCGCCCATGAGCTGACGCACGTGGCGCAACAGGGTGGCAGCGCTGCTCAGGTGCAGCGGGCGGTCTCCTTTCAGGCCGATTTCAGCAACATCAGCGTCACCTCGCGAGCGGCGGCAGCGATCCCCGGCGAGCGCTTCACGTACGAGGATGCCGACTTCTCCGCCGACGCCGACATCACGGCGATCGGCGATACCGAGGCGGAGCTGAACGAGTGGGACGTGGGAGTGCTCCAGGACATGGTCCCGAACTGGGAGCGCGAGTATTGGCGCCGCGACAATTCGGATGGACGTGGCCGCTTCGTCGAACAGAAGTTCCGCCCGATCAACACTCGCTTCCGAGACCAGGTCAACGGCTCGACAACTCTCTGGTATGACGATTCCGAGCACAGCCTGGTCTCCGGGTTGGCCAAGGTGGCGCGCGTCGGCGGCGGCTTCGAAACCTCGACGACGATCGCGCATTCGGATGCGCCCCAAGGCAGCGACCAGCGCGATGGATCGGACGTGACGGGCATGGACGCCTCCGACGGCGAGCGCAACATCCAGACCCAGCGCATCGGCTCACGCTTCGACGCCTGGATCTCCGCGCACAACACCGTGACCGACGAGTGGCGGCACCTGCGCAGGGTCAACTGGAACTATCAGCGCTCCCTCGACTTCAGGGCTCTGGCGCGACCCTCGCGGTCGGTCCGGAGAGCGGGCAGGTCGGCCACCATGGCCCGTATGGCGCCGGCAAGGATGCGCCCTTGACCGCCGGTACTACCGCGAACACCGCCGTGGGGGATGACGCCAACTGGAGGCGCCGGCGCGTCAATGGGTGGACCTGAACGTGGTAAACCGGGAGATCGTCCGCAGGCATCAGCGAGGCATTCCGGCGCCCTCTGCGAGCACTCCGCGGCCGATGGCCGCAAGGCCCGAGGTCCGTCACATCCTCCACACCCCCGGCCCTCAGCCCAAGCTCGTCCCTCACGGCTTCGAGCAAAGCTTTGCTGCACTCCAGGGAGGTGGCCGGCCGCTGCCGGCTTCCGAGCGCGCCTTCTTCGAACCGCGCTTCGGCTGCGACTTCGCCAACGTGCGGCTCCACTCCGGAACGGCCGCGAGCGAGCTGGCGCGTTCCGTCCAAGCCCGCGCATTCACACTCGGCGATTCGATCGTATTGGACTCGGGCGAGTCCGGCCGCGAGCTCCTCGCTCATGAGCTGACGCACGTGGTGCAGCAGGGCGTCGGCGGTTCCGACCTCGTCTCGCGCATCCAGCGCGCGGTCCGCTTCAACGCCGACTTTTCCAACATCTCGCTGACTCCGACCAGTAACGCCAGCATCTCCGGCGACGAGTACAGTCACGACTATGCCTCGTTCTCGGCCGACGCCGATATCAGGGCGGTCGGCGACACCGAGGCAGAGCTCGACGAATGGGACGTCGGCATCCTGCAGGACATGGTGGTCAACTGGGAACGCGAGTACTGGCGGCGGGACAATGCGGACGGCCGCGGACGGTTCGTCGAGCAGTTTTTCCGGCCGATCAACACGACGTTCCGCGATCAGGAGGACGGTGCCGCGACGGTCTGGTCGGCCGACAGCGAGCACCAGGATCTGAGCGCATTGGCGAAGACCGCCGTCGGCTCCCGTTTCGAAACCTCGACCACCATCACGACCTCGGATGATCCCGGAGGCGGAGACCAGACTGATGGCTCCGACGTGACCGGCATGGATGCGTCGGACGGCACCGCGAACATCAACATCGAACGCACGGGCACCCGCTTCGACACCTTCATCTCCGCTCACAATACCGTGACCGACGAATGGCGCCACCTCCGGCGGTTGAACTGGAACTATCAGAAGTCCCTGGACTTCACGGGCTCGGGCGGCACCCTCGCCGTGGGAACGGAGCGGCCTCTCGTGGGCCACCACGGCCCTTATGGAGCGGGCCGCAGCGCGCCGCAGACTGCCGGCACGACCGCCAACGACGCCGTCGCCGACGATACGAACTGGACGCGCCGCCGTGTCAACGGGTGGACCTAGAGTGAGGACGTTCGCCTCGCGTTCTCCCGCGGGCGCTCGCGCCCTGGCTGCCGTGGACCAGCCTCGAGGTCAGACCGCCTCCGTCCGCCACATCCTTCACACCCCGCGCCCGCAGACGAAGCTCGCCGTCGGCGCGCCGGACGATGCTTTCGAGAAGGAAGCCGACCAGGTTGCCGACCACGTGATGCGGATGCCCGAGTCCGGCGTGCAGCGGATGTGTCACGAATGCGAGGAAGAATTGCAGGCCAAAGAAGAGCCGGGTCAGACGCCGAGCGTGCCCGATGGTTTCGAGAACCGCTTCTCCGCGCTCCAGGGCAGCGGCCGGCCGCTGCCGGCTTCGGAGCGCGCCTTCTTCGAGCCGCGCTTCGGCCGCGACTTCTCCAACGTGCGGCTGCACTCCGGACCGGCCGCGGGCGAGCTGGCGCGCTCCGTTCATGCCCGCGCGTTCACGCTCGGCGATTCGATCGTCCTCGGGCCGGGCGAAAGCGGACGCGATCTCCTCGCGCACGAGCTGACGCACGTCGTGCAGCAGGGAGGCGGGGAGGAGGCACGGACCCTCCGCCGGCAGACGATCCATTCGAGCTGCACCGGGCAGGACGACCTCCTGCACGCGGCCTGGGCAGAGGGCGAGCGCATGGCGAGGGAGACGGCAGACAGCGTGGACAACCTGCTGGACGCGTTCCGCCAGGGCAGAGACCCGGAACAGCTCTCGCCCGGCGCGCTGACGCCCTACCGCAACGCGTTCGGCGACGGCGTCGTCGACAATTTCAATGAGCTGAGCCGCCGCTTCCGGGCCATCGAGCGCGGCTTCACGGCGGGCAAGGTCCTGCGCTGCGACCCGAAGCCAGGGGCCAAGGGTGATGACGACTGCGAGCAGCACGATGCCTTCGTGATCCTGGACAACAAGACCGACGTCTTCATCTGCCCCTCGTTCTTCGCTGCCGAAAAGAACCCGACCGGCCGCGGCCTGACCCTGCTCCATGAAATGGCCCACAGCGTGCTGGGCATCACTCACAAAGGAGGCAGGGTCCAGTCCTACTCCTGTGAGGGCTCCTTCGGCTTCCGCTATGCCGATGCCAGGCAGAACGCCTATGCTTATGCCATCCTCGCCAACTGCCTGCACGGTGAAGGATCGCAACCTGAGGTCGTGCCGGTCCGGACACCCGCCCGCCGTTCCCGCTGGTCGATCTCGGGGGCGGCCGGGGCCGACGTGGCGACGGGCGCGCGGCGCTTCGCGTCCGTGCTCGGCGCCAACGTGTCGCTGGGCAACGGCGAGTACGTAGTCTGGAACAAGAGGCTCGGCTTCAACCTCCTCTACCTGAGCGATCCATCCCAACTGGTCGCCGCCACCGCGGAGGTGGGCGTGCGCATCCAGCAGCCTCTCCGCGGGTTCTACTTCGATGTCTCCGGCGGCGGCTTCGCAGGGTTCAAGGTCGACCAGCCCACCGCCGGCCTCACCGGCACGGCCGGATTGGGCTTTCGGTTCGAGCGCCTGGAGCTGGGCGTCGGCGCGCGCGCCGTGGTGCCCGGAACCAACTTCGGCGACGCCGATGTCCTGATCCTCGGCCGCGCGGCGTGGCGGTTCCGATGACAATGACGAAGCAGCGCCGCTCTCCGGCTCCGGCGGCCATCACCGCGCGGCCGGCAAGGACCGCGCCCGCAGTGGCTTCCGGGCCGGTGCACCAGGTCCTCTGGGGCGCGCCCACGGTGCAGCGGCAGGCCGATCCGCGCCGGGACCCCGCGCGTTTCGACACGCTGCACCAAAACCTTTTCGTCAACGCGCCGACCTCGACCGGCGCGGCGCGGCAGCCGTGGATGCCGGGCACGACCGACGTGCAGATCCGCGATGCCTTCAGGGCCGCCATTCTGCAGGAGGTGGAGGCCAATCCCCTGCGCGCGGTCGGCCAGATGAACCCGTTGACGACGCAGCAGGACGCCGAGACGGCGGCGGTCGCCGCCGATGCCGACCTGCACACGAAATACCCGCAGATCGCGAGCCAGCTCAGCCAGTCCCAGATCCAGCAGAGCGTGGTCGTGTTCGCGCCCGACTTCACGCCGCAGAACGCGCCGAGCCCCACCTTCCTCTCAAACTGGGTCGACAACCAGTTGCCTCTGCGCACGGCTGTCGAAGACTTCGCGCTCAGCCCGTCGGACCCCGCCTATCGGCAGCTCGTCCAGGACCTGACGCAGGATGCCGCCATCTTTCCGATCGCCGGCATCCTCACGGCCGTGAGCGCGGTGGCCACGAGCCGGGGGTTCACGCCTGCGCAGGTTGCGACTACGGTTGCCAACGTGCGGGGCCAGATCGACAACAAGCCGTGGTCGTGGCTCTTCAACCGCATGTCCAGCCGCACGGCGGCGTTCGAAAGCCAGGGCCAGGTCTTCATCAGCGAGAGCCTGCCGGCGGCGAAGCGCCGGGCGACGCTGCTGCACGAGCTCATCCACTCCTACGCCGACGCCGACTACCGCCGCTGGGTGGATGCGACCACGAGCTCGCGCCTGTTCAACGAGGGCTTCACCGAGATCCTGACGCGGGAGGCGCTGACGCCCGCGGAGCGGACCGGCCGCAACAGCTATCAGGGGTCGGTGAGCGTCATCAACTCGCAGGTCATGCGGTTCATCTCGATCGACGACCTGGCGCGCGCCTTCTTCCGCGGCGAGGTCTGGCGCATCGAGGGGAATTCGCAGGTGTCGCAGGAGATGTTCCAGCGCCAGGTCGGGCTCGCCGCGGGCGCGACGAGGACGGAGGAGCGTACGCAGTCCCAAAGCGGCCCTGGCATCGTGCAGGTGGTGGAGTCGGGATCGTTCTACCGTCTCCTCAACTTCGGCAACGACCGCAGCGCTCCGAAATCCGAGCATGAGACGTTCCTGCGCGACGTCATCCTGCCGATGGTGCGGGGCGACGCAACCCTGCGCCTGCGCTTCGTGGGCCACGCGGACGAGACCGGCCCTGCCGACCACAACCAGACCCTCTCCCGGGCGCGCGCCGCGGCGGTCTATGCGCTCGCCCGGCAGCTCGGCGTCCCGCAAAACCAGCTCCTAGACGTGGCCGCTCCTGCCGGCTCCGGCGAGACCGAGCCCACGGCCGGAAACACCACCGCGCACGGCCGGGCCATGAACCGCCGGGTGGAGATCTTCCTCACGCACCGGCCCTGAGGCGGCATAAGTTGACGGCGGCTCGTCGTCACTTCAAGTGAGCCGCCGTAACCTTACGGCGCCCCGCTGCTGTAGGGTCGGAAACTCGTGAAGCTCAGGAGCGTAGAATCAGATAGAGGAGAGGAGGGAGAAGACACCATGTTTGAATGGCTCATGGGCCTGAAGGGGATCTCGCCCGCCGACCTGCATCAACTGATGCAGGGCAAGCCGGTAACTGCCGTCGACGTCAACTCTCGCCAGAGCTGGCTGAATGCTCGCGTTCCCGGCGCGATGAATCTCGATCCAGTCGGCTACGACGAAAAGAGCCTGCCAGCGGACAAAGACTCGCTTCTGGTGTTCTATTGCTCTAACCCGCTGTGCAGAAAAGCCCCGAATGCAGCCCGCCGAGCCAAGCAAATGGGTTACCGCAATGTCCATGTCATGTCCGCGGGCATCAGCGGCTGGCTCAATGCGAAGCTCCCCACGGAATCTGGCGAGCAGTCTCTCTCCGGCTAAGCTCCTTTCGAGGTCAGCGTCTTGGTCACGTTTTCGACCGGAGGCGGGGGAGTTTCCCACGAGCGGCCGCAGGTGAGCTCTCCGTTTTTCGAGAGCACCCAATCGACCGCCTCCACAAGGCCTTTGCCGTCCAGCCCCTCCGGCTTCGCGATCGAAGCGAGATAGCCGCCGGGGAACCGCTGGACGGTCATGGGGGCCCAGAGCTTTGGGAGGGTAGGGGAGGGATCGGGCAGGCCGCCGGGCAGCTCGGCGAGGAGGAGCGCCAGGCGTCCGCCCAGGAAGAACCGCTCGGTTTCGATCTTGTTCCCCTTGGGAAGCTGTTGCTTGAGGCCCGCGTAAGCCCGGTAGACGATGTCGCGCACGTCCGACTCCGGGTCCTGCTTCACGCGGAAGCCGGGCCATGCGACATGGCCCGAGCCGTCGGCGCACGCTTCGCACATGGCCAGGAACCCGGCCAGCCACTCCCCGCTCGCTTGTTCCACTTCCTCGTCCCCGTACACCATGGACGCGAGGCGCGCGAGCAACGCTCGACCGATGTGCATCCCGTCGTGCGGCACGGAGCACCCTTGCTCGGTGATCATCTGCCCCGTTTTGGCCTCTTCCGCGAAATAGTTGAGGGTCTGCCGCCGGAAGTTCGCCAGCTCGGGACCCTGGGTCATCAGCTCGAACACGTAGCGCGAGAAACGCCCCATGCTCTTGTAGTTCTGCGACGCTCCGCCAGGCGCTTTGAATCCCTCCGGCATGGACAGGTACTCCGTGAAGGGAGGGAGCTCGTCAAGGCCCGCCCGGCCGACGAAGACATCGGTAATCGTCGACATGCGTTCCATGAAGGTCTGGGCTGATTTGCCTTTGGCGCTGTCTTCATTCTGCATTTTGGCGTTCTCCCTGATTTGCCGAGGTGTGTCCAATAAAGGAATACGCAGCCAAGCCTTGAAACCCGACATCGGCGGGTTTTCGCGGCGGTGAATCCTTAAGACGGACTCCGATTCGCCTCAACACCGGTTAGCCCATTCTAGCGCATCGGGATTTATGATCCCCCTGTGATCTGGCTCTTCTTCCTCCTCATCGCCCTGCCGGTCGCCGAGATCGCGCTGCTGATCGCGATCGGCCGCGAGGTCGGCCTGGCCGCGACCGTGGCCCTCCTTCTCCTGACAGGTCTGCTCGGCGCCTTCCTGGCCCGCCGCCAGGGATTGGCGGTCGTCCGCAAGGTGCAGTCCGAGATGGCGGCGGGACGGGCGCCGGCGGCTCAGCTCATCGACGGAGCCCTCATCCTGCTGGCCGGCGTCCTGCTCATCATCCCCGGCGTGCTCACCGACGTGCTGGGGTTCTTCTGCCTCCTTCCCGCGGGCCGGACGCTCATCAAGGCCTGGGTGCGGAGACGGTTCGAGGCAGGGCTCCGGAGCGGCCGCATCGCCGTGTCAGTCAATACCGTCAACATGAAGAACGTCACTCCTCCGCGGGCCAAGGCTCTCGACAGCGGCGACGAGCCGTAGCTGAGGCAGGCTTGACGGCCCCGCCGACTTTTGCGAGGCTTCCTTCGTGACCACGCCACAGGCTGAGGCGGGGCGGCTCTACCCAGGGTTCCGCCTCCTGCTCCGGGCCGCGCTCGCGCTCCCCATGATCGCCTCCGGGATCGTACGGCTGATCCCGGTGCAGATGCCGCCCCTCCGGCCTCTCGACCTGCTGCAGCGGCTCGGCGAGCTCACTCAGGGGGAGCTGCTCCATGCGGTCGTCGGAGCCTCGCCGGTCTTCCAGTCGTTCACCGGGCTGGCGGCCCTGCTGGGTGGCGTGCTGCTGCTCTTTCCCCGGACGACCCTCCTGGGCGCCCTGATCTGCGCCGCGAACCTGGCGATGTCGGTCACGCTGGCTGTGTGCTACGACCTGCCGAAGCTCTACGTGTCGTGCCTGTTCGTCCTGTCCCTTCTCCTGCTTGCTCCGGACCTGCGCCGGCTGGTCGACCTGTTCTTCCTCGACCGCGCCGTGGAGCCTCCCAAGGTGCCGCCGGCCGTGGGTGGGCGACCCGACCGGGTCCTGCTGTTCCTGGGTCTGGGCGTGATCGCGTGGGGAGCCGCCGTAGCCGTTCCCCGGTTCGGGCAGCTCCATCCACCGAAGCCGCCGTTCTACGGCGCCTGGACGGTGGAGGAGCTCTCCGTGGATGACGAGGAATCGGCCGATCCGCGCCGGTGGCGCCGGGTCGTGTTCCAGGACCCGGGCGCGCTCGATGTCGAGCTCCGGATCGGATCCCGGAAACGGTACGCGCTCGACGTGGACATGCCGGGGAAGACCCTGACTCTCGACCGGCGGGTCCGTTTCACCTTCCAGGAGCCGGAGGAGGGCGTACTCGTCCTCGAAGGTCAGTTGGACGGCCGCCACACGCGCGCGAAGCTGCGCAGGATGCTAATCAGCTCCCCGTGGTTCCACTTGATCACTGATGACAGGCGTTATGAGTGAACGGCACGAGCCATCCCGCTGGAGCCCGGCGACGAGGATCGCCTTCCGCTTCCTGTTCTCTTACTACACTCTGCCCTTCCTCCTCCCCTACCTGATCTTCCACAGCGATCTCCTGCGCGAGAAGTACAACGACTTCTGGGACGCCGTCGTCGTCCTGGCCGACGAGACGGTCGTCCATGTCCCCTACGAACTGTTCGACGCGCGGATTGGCAGCGATCCCTATACCTGGGTCAAGTTCCTTTGCACCCTCGTCTTCGCCGGCATGGCCGCGGCGGTGTGGTCGGTGCTCGACCGGAACCGCCTCCAGTACGAGCGGCTCCACCCCTGGCTCCGGTTCGCCATCCGCTACATGCTGGCAATAGCCATGATCCGGTACGGGACCCTCAAGGTGATCCCCTCGCAGATGATCGCTCCGCCGCCCCTGACGACCCTGCAGCACCCGATTGGCGAGTTTTTCCCGAACCACCTGCTCTGGTGGACCGTCGGCGCCTCCCCGGCATTCGAGACGGCGAGCGGCCTGGTCGAGCTGGTCGGGGGCGCGCTGCTGCTCCTGCCCCGGACGACGCTGCTTGGCGCCCTGCTCAGTGCCGCGAACATGCTCTTCGTCTTCCTGCTGAACATGTGCTACGACGTGCCAGTCAAGCTGTATTCCTTCCAACTATTCATCATGGCTGTCGTCCTGGTCGCGCCCGACCTGCGGCGGCTGGCGGACGTGTTCCTCTTCCACCGCAGGGCGGAGCCCTCCCGGGTGCCGCCGCTCTTCCGGCGCAAGTGGCTCGACCGGATCCCGCACGTCCTGCTGTTCGTTTTCGGCCTCTACTCGATCCGTTCGGGCCTCGAGCTTGCCGCCGAGAGATACAAGAGGATGAATCCGCCGCGTTCGCCGCTCTACGGCGTCTGGTCGGTTGAGGGCTTCGCGCGCGACGGCAAGGACGTGCCGCTCTACACCGAGCCGGACCGGTGGCGGCTGGTCACGTTCCGTACGCCCGGCTCGCTCTGGGTCGAGGAGATGGCCGGAGCGTCGAAGACCTACGAGCTCGGCCTCGACATGGAAAAAAAGACGATGAAGCTGGGACCGTCCGCGACGACCTTCTCATTCCGCCAGCCGGAGAAGGACGTACTCATCCTCGACGGCCGGTTGGAGGGCCGACGGGTGCGGGCGAAGCTGCGCAAGATGCCGCTCATCCGCAGGACGACCTGAGCGCCTGCCTACAGCACAGGCGCCATCATGCAGGCCAGACGGTCCACGAGCTTTTTGAGCGGAGGCCGGCGGCGCCAGAGGGTGCGGTGGACTTCGACCGCGCTGTGCAGGTCTTCCTCGAAGGCTTCTTCCATCCGCCGGGCGACATCAGCGTCCAGCATCGCGAGGTCGCACTCGGCGTTGAACAGGAAGGAGCGGAAGTCGAGGTTGGTCGAGCCCACGACCGAGACGTAGCCGTCGGCCACAAGGCTCTTGGCGTGCAGGATCGAGGTCTGGTACTCGAAGATCCGCACGCCCCTGGAGAGCAGCCGTTCGTAATAGCCATGCGCGGCATGGCGGACGATGGGCACGTCGGTCTTCCCTGGAAGGAGGAGCCGCACGTCCACGCCTCGCTGCGCGGCCTGGCCAAGGATGTGGACGGCGGCCCAGCCCGGGGCGAAGTAGGCGTTGGTGATCCAGACGGTCCGCCGGGCCGCGGCCACGATGGCCGCCAGGGCCGAGGCGGATTCGGCGGTCCCCCGGTTCGGCCGGGAATCCAGGACCAGGATGCGCGTGCCCGGAGCCTCCGCCTCCGCGGCCGACAGCGGCGGCAGCTCCAGCGGCTCGCCTCCCGCCCGCACCCAACCCTCGGAGAAGACCACCGCCATCTCCCAGGCGGCCGGGCCGGCGACGCGGACGTGGGTGTCCCGCCAAGCCTCTCCCCGGCCCAGGGAGGTCGAGCCGTACTCCTCGCCGATGTTCATCCCGCCGGTGAAGGCGACGTGCCGGTCCACCACCAGGATCTTGCGATGATCGCGGAACGGCTGGTACCAGAGCGCGGTGAAGAGGGGGTGGTAGAGGCGGACCGCGATGCCGCGGCGCTTCATCTCCTGCCAGAAAGCAGAGCGGGTGGAGAAGGAGCCCAGGGCATCCGCGAGCACCCGCACCTCGACGCCGCGGCGGGCGGCGAGCGAGAGGTCTTCCAGGAAGCCGCGGCCGGCGGAGTCATCCTTGTAGATGTAGGACTCCAGCAGGATTTCGCGGCGGGCCGCGGCCACCGCCTCGCGCATGGAGGCGAAGGCGTCCTCCCCGCGGAAGAAGACCTGGGTCTCATTGCCGCCGAGGATCGGGGCGCCGTCGATCCGCCGCAGCAGGACCTCGAACCCGGGATCGCGCACGCCGTCGGGCAGGACGCGGGCGAGCCGCCCCACCTGCCGCGCGCGCAGCTCCCGCGGGAGCCGCCGGCCGGGGCCGGGGCGGAGGATGGGCCGGAAGTGCCGGAAGCGCGAATGGCGCGACATCAGGCCGGCAGTATGTCAGAGGTGGCTAGATCCGCCGCTCTCTCAACCTCCGGGAGCCGATTGCCGCCAGCAACGCGGCGAGCAGCGCGAACCCGAGGACATCGAGCGCAGGGACATCCACGGCTGCCGCGGTCACCACCAGCGCTGTCGGGTTTCCGCTGCCCTGGATGCTGGGATCGTCGCTCACCCCCGTGGTGTCGTTGAGTCCGTCATCGTTGGTGTCGAACGACGGGACAGCCTGGTTCGTGATGACGGAGCCGGGCGCCGTGTCGGGGTCGATGGTGGCCTGAATCGTGATCGTCACCGAGCCGCCGCCGGCCGCGAGGGCGCCGTTCCAGGTGACCGTGTTGGTGGCGAGAGTGGCCGTCGCGGTGCCCGATGTGGCCGACGCGCCGACCAGGACCAGCTTCGGCGGCAGCACGTCGGTCAGCTCGGCGCCCGGATTGTCCGGCTGGCCGCCGGGGCCACTGTTGGTCAGTACCACCGTGTAGACGATGGCACCGCCGGGCTGCGTCTGGCCGGAGACCGTCTTGGTGGCCGCGAGCGCGGCCGGCTGCGGCTGCGGTCCCACCGTCGTGAAGCTGGTGGCGTTCCCGTTCTCGGGAGTCGGGTCCGGAGTCGGCGAGGAGACGACCGCGCTGTTGAGCAGCAGGGTGCCAGTCGGCAAGGACGGATCGACGTGGACGACGAGGGTGAAGACGGTGTTCCCCGGAGCGAGCGTCGCCGCGGTGCAGGTCACGTCGCCGGTGCCGCCCACGGCGGGCGTCAAGCAGCTCCAGCCGGCGGGCTCGGCGAGCGACTGAAAAGTGACGCCGGCCGGCAGCGGGTCGCTGAGCAGCACGTCCGCAGCATCGCCCGGACCCCCGTTGACGACCGTGATCGTGAAGGTCAGGGCGCTGTCCTGAAGGACGAAATCGGGCGCCGCGGACTTGAGGAGCGAGAGGTCGGCCTCGGGTGGGCCCACCAGGGTGCTGGCGCTGCCGGTCTCGTCGCCCTCATTCCCCTCGGCGGTCTCGGAGGATGCCGTCGCCTCGTTCGTCACGGTCGTTCCCGGGGTCAGGCCGACGTCGAACAGCACCGTCAGGGTGAAGATCTCGGAGGTTAAACCCAGGGTGTCGATCGAGCAGGAGACGAGGCCGCCGCTGCCCACGGGCGGGGTGGTGCACGTCCAGCCGGGCGGCTCCGACAGCGAGATGAACGTGGTGTCCGCCGGAAGGTCGTCCTCCAGGCTGACGAACTGCGCGTCGTCGGGACCGGCATTGGTGAGGGTGATGGTATAGCTCTGTGCGTTCCCCGCGGCGACCGGATCGGTGCCGTCCACCTTGACGACCTGCAAGTCGGCCTGGGCCTGGGCGATCCCGGGGAGAACGGCGGCGAGCAGGCCCGCCAGGAGCGCGGGCAGGATTCTAAAGCGGGGCATGAGAGCTCCCTCCTGACTGGAACGAGTTGGGTGCAACGACTTGATTGTACCCGCAGAGGTCCTGCCGCCACGAGCGGGCAGATTGAAAGTTGAACTTTGAATCTGCCCGTCGTGGTCTACGGCGGCGAGGAATCGCAGGAGCGCAGCCGGGAAGGATACTTCCCTGGCGGGAGCTCGATGGCTATGACTGGGAGGGGAACGTAAGCTGAGGGTGAGGCCCCGCCGGAGGTTGCCCTCCGGCGGTATTGGGTCAGGTCGTGGATCAGATCGGCTTAGTTCCGGCAGCGGCCGTTGCGGCGGTTGCCACCCCGGTTGTTGGCGCGGGCCGCCCGGCGGTTGTTGTTGTAGTTGGCGCCGCGGTTGTCGTTGCGATAGGCCCGGCCGCGGTTGTTGCGGTAGGACTGCTGCGACGCGTAGTAGTCCGCCTCACGCTCGGCGTCCCGGCGGGCGTCCTTCTCCTGCTTGTAGTCGCTGTAGGCACCGGCGGCGGCACCCACCGAGGCACCGACGGCCGCTCCCTTGAGGAGCTCGACGCCGCGGGTCCGGCCCCGGACGACCTGGGTGACGGCACCGATGGCGGCGCCGGCCGCGGCGCCCTTCACCAAGCGGTCAGAGCCGTTGGTGTCACGGTCGCGGGCCTGGGCCGAAACCGCTCCGCCGAGGAACAGGACGGCCATCAGGACCATTGCGATGAAGACTCGCTGTCTCGCCATGCTGAACATTTCTCGTCTCCTTCTCCTTGAAGTCGTCCCGCTTCGATCCATATCTCAAGACTGACGACTCTCTAGTTTCTGCGGCCTCCCGGAGGGTCTCTCCGGTGCAGCCACTTACACCATAGATCAAGAGCTATGCCAGGGCGGAAGCTGACTCGTAAGTTGCTGTCCAGTAGAGACTTAGGGGTGAATCGTGGAAACTCCGCCCGGCCTGGGAACGTCCCCTCCTCAGGACGGCTTGTCTCTCATGAAGGCCAGCACATCCTCCGGGGTGCTACGATGCCCGCATGAAGACTCTGGATGAGCAGGTCGCCCATCTGGCGGAGTCGGTGCCTGGAGTCTCGGCCCTGCTGGTCTTCGGCTCCCGGGCATCCGGGTCTCCCCGGCCCGATAGCGATCTCGATGTCGGGGTCCTGCCGGATTCCGGCGATCCACAGGCCAGGCGCAGGCTGCAAACGCAGCTTGCCGTGGCGCTCGCCGATCTGGCTCCTCAGGGCCGGGTCGACGTCATCCTGATGGATGAGGTTCCTGACCTTCTGCGGCAACGCATCTTCGAGACGGGAAGAGTGCTGATCTGCCGCGATCCTGCTGCCTTCCAGGACCTGAGGGTGCGGACGATGCGTGAGCATGGAGACCGGGAATGGGTAAGGCGCATGATGCGCACGGCCCAGCGTCGCCGCCTCGAACAAGGAAAGCATAGTGGTCGATCGGGACGCGCTCTCGAGTCGCTTGGACGCGTTGGAAAACTACCTCGCTGAGCTGCGCTCCTTCGAGCGCTACAGCCGCGAGGAGTTCGTCCGCGAGCCCGCCCTCCATCATCTGGGTGAGAGGTTTCTGCATCTGGCCTGCGAGTGCATCCTCGACATCGCCCATCATTTGATTGCCGAGCAGGGATACCGGCAGGCCGCGAGCTACAGGGACGCGATGGACGTCCTGCGCGAGGAAGGCATCATCGACGCGGCACTCTGCGAGCGGTTGAAGGGCTGGATGGGCTTCCGCAACGTGCTGGTCCATTTCTATCTCGACATCGATCATGGCCGTTCCTTCGACGCCCTTCGCGAGCTAGGTGATTTGGAAGCGTTCGCCGCTGCGATGGCGCGGTTCCTGAGTTAGCATGCGCAGCCATGATCCCCGTCCTGCTCGCCTTCTCTCTGCTGGCTGCCCCTTCGACCGATTCCGCGCCCCGCACCCTGCGGGTGGACTACTACCATTCGGGGAATGCCTCCCAGGAGCATTTCAGCCTGGACAAGGTCGTCCTCGAGCCCGGTGCCTGGCCGGGCAATCCGGCCCGGCCTGTCGATGACACAAACCTGGGCAAGTACCTCTTCGAGGTGCTGGACCGGGGGACCAACCGCGTCGTCTACTCGCGCGGCTTCGCGTCGATCTATGGCGAGTGGGAGACCACCGGCGAGGCGCGGGAGGTCTGGCAGACGTTTCACGAGTCTCTCCGCTTCCCGGCCCCCTCTTCGCCTGTCCAGGTAGTCCTCAAGAAGCGCGACGCTCGCAATGCCTTCCGCGAGGTCTGGTCGGTTCTCGTAGATCCGGCAGACCCGTTCGTCGATTCGTCGGCGCAGGCCTCTCCCGGGCCGCTGCTGGAGATCGAGCGCAATGGCCCGCCGGCCGGGAAGGTCGACTTCCTGATCCTTGGAGACGGCTACACGGCGGCCGAGCGGGGCAAGTTCGAGAAGGACGCCCGCCGGCTGGCGGAGATCCTCTTTTCCACCTCGCCGTTCAAGGAGCGCCGCCGCGACTTCAACGTCTGGGGGCTCTGCCCGCCTGCCATGGAGTCGGGGATCTCCCGCCCTTCGACCGGCATCCACCGCCGCTCTCCCGTGGGCGCCACTTACGACGCTTTCCGCTCCGAGCGCTACGTGCTGACCTTCGACAACCGCGCCCTGCGCGACGTGGCCGCCTTCGCACCCTACGAGTTCGTCGAGATCCTGACCAACACGCGCACTTATGGCGGCGGCGGCATCTTCGGCCTCTTCTCGACCGTGGCCGCGGACAGCCTCTGGTCGCCCTACGTCTTCATCCATGAGTTCGGGCACCACTTCGCCGGGCTGGCCGACGAGTACTACACCTCGGACGTGGCCTACGAGCCGGCGCAGGAACTGGTGGAGCCCTGGGAGCCAAACGTCACGGCCCACATCGATGGGGACAGCCTCAAGTGGAAGGACCTGGTCGAGCCGGGCACGCCGATCCCCACGCCCTGGTCCAAGGAGGCGTTCGAGAAGCATTCGGAGGAAATCCAGAAGCGCCGCCGGAAGATCCGCGCCGAGAACCGGCCTGAGGAGGAGATGGATGCCCTCTTCCTGGAGCAGCGGAAGGTGGAAACGAAGCTCCTGGGGAGCGAGAAATACGCCGGCAAGGTGGGGGCGTTCGAGGGGGCGAACTACTCGGCCAAGGGCTACTTCCGAGCCCAGGCCGACTGCATCATGTTTACCCGCAACCAGGTCCCCTTCTGCCAGGTCTGCCAGCGGGCGATCGGGCGGGTCATCGACCTTTACACGCAGCCGGCCCCCTGAGGCGGGTTAACATGGCTCGATCACCATGGTCGAGCCCTCTCCCCGCCGCAAGCGCCTCCGCAGGATCTTTGTGCTCCTGGCGGTGCTGCTGGCGCTGCTCCCCCTCGCCCTTTTCGTGGCTCTGCGCTCGTCGGGTTTCCGGCAGTCGGTCCTGCGGCAGATCGCCGGCTGGCTGAGGACGGAGTACGGGCTCGTCCTGAAGGCGGACGACTTCGACGCCCGCTGGGACGGCTTCGCTCTCGACGGCGTCGAGGTCGGCGCGCCGGATGCCCGGTCGGTCTTCCGGGCCAGCCGGGTGGATGTCTCCATGGACATGCGGACCCTCCGCGGGCCGGTACGGGTGATCCGCAACCTGGCGATCGACGACGCCGTGCTCGACCTTTCGGCGCCCATCCCGAAGCTCCCCGAGTCGGACCCCAAGGCGCCGCCCGGCTTCAGCATCACCCGCCTGGTCTTCCGCCGCGGCTTGGTCCTCGGTCCATCCCCCGAGCCGCCTCTCTCGGATTGGGTCCGGAGCTGGCGGATCGGCGAGATCGAGGGCGGCGGGTCGTATGTGGACGGCCGGTGGGACGTGAGCATCGAGAGCTCCAAGGCGCACGTCGAGCGGCCCGGCTTTCCAGCCCTGGATCTGAACCTGGGGACGCAGGTCGAGTATAAGGAGGGCGAGCCGCTTTCCATTGGCTGGGTGCGGGCGACCGGCGACGGTCTCCGGCTGACAGGATCGGGAATGGTGGCGATGGAGGAGGGGGCTTCGAGCCGTGTGACCTTCGATGCGCAGGTCGAGCCCCGGCTTCTGGTCGCGGGAACGCCTCCGGGAGGGAGTATTCGCGCCAAGGTAAACCTCTGGCTGCCCGATCCCGCCCAGGGAGAGGTGGTGGTCGCGGCCCGGGGTGTCCCGGCGGAGGTGCTGCGGTCCTATATAGATACCGCGTTGTTCCAGGACCTTTCCCTGGCCGGCACGGTCGCCGATGCCGACGCGGATCTCCAGCTCAGCCCGGGAGTGGAAGGGAAGGGAAAGGTCGCCTGGAAGCGGGGAGACCGGCAGCTCGTCCGCATGGAACTGGACGTCAAGGAGGATCAGGAGATCCGGCTGACCGTGGAGGGGGATCTCCTCCCGGGCTCACCGGGGCGACGCCATGTCCGCGGCACGGTCGTGGCTTCGACCTGGCCGGAGTTGGCCAAGGGAACGGCGGAGAAGATCGATGTCGAGGTGAGGGTTCCCGATGTGCGGTCGGCCCTGGCGGAAGTGCGGGCGATCTGGCCTCGGCTGATCCCGGCGGTGCCGGAGGGCGTTCCGGTGCAGGGGTCTCTGGAGGCGGATGCGCGGCTCTCGGGGGTATTGACGTCTCCTGCCGCCAAGGTGGACGCCCTGTGGGTGCCGGAGCCGGGGGCTCGGGTGAAAGTCCATGCGGAGGGCCGGGTGGCGACTTGGACGGGGTCGGCTCGGGCGGAGATGGAGAGCCTGCCTCTGGCGCTGGCGGGACAGGCTGGAGGAGCCCTATCCGGAACGATCACGCTCGCCGGCTCCCCACGTTCCTACCGCACCAGCGTCGATGCCGAGGTTACCCAGGCCGCTTACCCTCCCTACCTGGAAAGCCTGGAGCGGGGCCGGATCATCGGAGAAGGTTCCCTCGCACTACATCCAATCTCTTATACAGGGACCCTGGATCTCGATGGCACTGGCCTCTTCGTCCGGCCGAATGCATCCTCGACCGCGCAACTCGCGAGCTTCGAGGTCGAGTCGGACGGCACCTTCCGCCTCGATCCGCTCTCCTACCAGGGAACGGTCTCTCTGGACGGGACCCGCGTCGATGTCCCGGACATGGTCCGTGCCGAGCGGGTGGCTCTGGATGCCGATGGCACCTTCTCAAAGACAATTGCGGGAAAGATCCTCCTGGACGCCTCTGGAGTGGAGATCCCCGCCGCGGGCGTGACCCTCCTGGATCTCCACGCTGAAGCGAGCGGAGACAGCAAAGAGGTGCGCATCGCCTCCCTCACCGGTTCGCTACCTGAAGGGCGGACATTCTCAGCCTCGGGAGGCTTTGCAGTCGATCTCAAGACAGCCGACCTCGACCTGCGGCTGATCCGTCCGGTCGACCCGGTGCGCGAGGCCGAGCTGACGGCGACCCTCCGCAATGGAATCATCGAGCTGTCCGCCCCCCGGATCGACACGGATGCCGGACCGGCGAGCCTGCGGGCCACAATCCCCCTCAGCGCCCTGGCGCAGATTCCGGAGCTCGCCAAGCTCCCGGTCGAGCCGGCCCCCGGAGAGATTTCCATCCACGCGCAGGCCCCCGAGGTGGATTCCGTATCTCTGCTCAAAGCCTTGGCGATGGAGGCGCGGCCCGAGCGTTTGCGGGGGGGAGTCACGGCCGATCTGACCTTTGATCCTATGGCTCCGGCCGCCGGCCGCGGCGAGATCCTCGTCGAGGGCCTGAGACTGGAGACGAAGGACGGGCGAGTGGCCGCGGAGGCCCCGGTGATCGCCCGACTGAAGCGGGGAAGGCTGGAGCTGCAACCCGTCCGGCTGCGGGTCGAGAGCGAGGAGATCGGTGCGACCACGATCGACGTGAAGGGGACGGCCGACCTCGATCCTGCCTGGAAGCCTACACAGGAAATTGCATCTCTCGTCCGGAGCCTTACGGCCGAGGCTGGCGGCACGCTCGACGCCGCCCTCCTCAATCCCTTCCTCGAAGGGGGAATCGCTTCCGGTGCGCTGACTTTCTCAGCCTTGGCGAGCGGCGCGCCCGACCGGCTGAAAGCTACTCTGACGGCGAACGGTCCCGAAGCCTCGTTCTGGTGGCCCGCCGCGGCAGCCCGCATCGAAGGACCCAGCGTGACCGGCTCCTGGTCTGGGGAGACCTGGAAGGCGAGCGGCAACGCCGGTCTGAATGGCGGAACGCTCGCCTTCAGCGCGACGCCGGTGGAGAAGGGCGCCCGAGTCAACCTCAACCTGGAGGACATTCCGTACCGGCTCGACTACGGCCTGACCACCCGGGTGGACGGCGTGCTCTCCCTCCACGTACCTCTTCCGTTCACAGACGAGGCGAGGCTGCGGCTCGACGGCACGCTCGATGTCGAGCGCGGCGTGCTCATCCGTGACATCAATCTGGACCGCGAGGTGCTGACGCTCCTCTTTGCTCCCGAGGACACTCCCGGCGCCGAAGAGACCCTGGCCGACCGGATCGAACTCGATCTGGCAGTCACGACCGAGGGCGGCATCCTCGTCCGCAACAACGTGGCCAACCTGCGGGCGCACTGGAGCAGCCTCCAGGTCACCGGCACGGCCGAAAATCCGGCGATCCGCGGCCGGGTCGAGATCGACCCCGGCGGGCGTGCCGAGCTCTACGGCCAGACCGTGCGGATCGACCGCGGCGCCCTGATCTTCACCGGCAACCCGGCCCAGGACCCGCTCGTGGACATGGCGACGACCAGCTCCCTGGAAGACCCGACCATCGTCCGCCTGGCCGGCAGGCCCCTGGACGTCATCGCGCAGCCGGAGCCCGAGGTGCAATTGGAGGAGGGCCAGGATCCAAATCAGAAAGAGACGCAGGCCAGCGATGTCCTGACCTCCGGCCTCGCCGGCTACTACGGCGCCCGGGTGGTCTCGCGGCTCGGCGAGTCGATCGGCCTCTCCCGGATCTCCGTGCGCCCGGCACTGCTGTTCAACGAGACCGATCCGACCGCCCGGCTCACCGTCGGCCGCGACCTCTCTCCCAATGTCTCCTTCGCCATCTCGGTCGACCTGCGCCAGCCCGAGAGCCGGATCTGGTTCCTCGATTTCCACGGCTTCCGCGGCCTACCCGGGTTGACTTTCGAGGCCTTCACCACCGAGAACAGCGTCGAAGGGGTGAGGGTCCAGCAGACACTGGACCTCGGCGGCAGCCGGGAGGTCCAGGAGAAGAGCGACCGTCTCCGCCGTCTCCGCCTCGACGTCCCGCCCGGGATCTCCCGGTGGAACCAGCGGGCCTTGCGGCGCGCCGTAGGCCTGCGGAGGAAGGACCCGGTCCCTCGGGAGGCCCCCTTCGAAATCGAGGTGGATCTGGCCGAGCACCTGCGCCGGCTCGGCTATCCCGGTGCCCTGGTCACGGCCGAATCGGTGCCGGTGGAGGGCCGGTCCGGCTGGGTGGATCTCAACGTCAAGGTCGCCGCGCTCGGGCCTCGCGTCGAGCTCACCTTTGCTGGGGACAAGCCGCCGCGGGCCTTCCGCTCCGAGATCCTCGCCGCCTACCGGCCCGACTTCTACGAGGAGCGTTCCCTGGTGGAGATGAAGGAGGCCACCATTCGCGCCTTCCGCAGCGCCGGCCACCTGGATCCCGCGGTGGACGTCGCGGCCTGGCGCGAGACGCCGGACCCGGACGGGCCGCGGACGGTCGTCATCCGCTCCGAAGCCGGTCCCAGGGAGGGCCTGGAGGATCTCGAGATCGCCGGCGTCGACCCGGGCGTGGGCCGGCTCGCGGCCGGGAGCTTCCCCGGCCGGCTCTCCCGCGCCGAGCTGGCCGCCGCGGTCCCGGGCGCCGACCGGCGCCTCCTCGCCGCGCTCCGGAGCCTCGGCCATCCGCAGGCGACGATCGCCGGCCGCGAGATCGCGGGCAAGCGCCTGACCGTCCGGGTCGTGCCCGGGCCGCGGCAGGTGTTCGGTCAGGTAGAGATCGCGGGAGTCGAGGAGGAAGAGCGGCAGCGGCTGGCGGTGCTGGTTCCTGCCCGCTCCGGCGAAGGGTTCCGCGCGGACCTCGTCTCGACCGGAGTGCTCGGCATGGAGGACTCGCTCCGGTCCCGCGGCTACCCCGACGCCGCCGTCCGCGCCGTCACTCAGGCGAAAGAGCCGCTCGTAGTCGACGTCCGGTATGAGATCGACCCCGGTTCGCGAGTCCGTGTCACCGGCGTGGAAATCGAGGGCGAGCGGTGGACCAGTCCGGCCCAGCTCGCCAGCCTGACCGGTCTCGAGCCGGGCGAGCCGCTGGACCGCAACGCCGTCACCGAGGCCCAGAGCCGCCTCTACAGGACCGGCGTTTTCTCCCGGGTAACCGCGAAGGTGGACCGCCCGCAAGAGGACGAGGCCCGCGTCACCTTCTCGGTGGCCGAGAGCCCCCGGTTCCATCTCGGCTATGGCGTCAGCTCGGAGAGCGGAGCCGGAACGGCGGCCATCGTCGACGCGAGCGATACGAACTTCCTGCGCCGCGGCCTGACCCTCGGCTTCCGTGCCCTGTACGAGCCGGGCGACCACAGCGGCCGGGTGTACCTGCGGACGGGAGGGCTCTTCGGAACAGGGATCTCGCTGGAGGTCTTCGGCGCGGCGCGGCGCGAGCTGATCCCGGACGAATTCCTGGGGGACCTCAAGCGGGAGACCGACGAGAGCTCGCTCCAGTTCGCCCGTCCGTTCGGCCGCCGGACCACCGGACGCCTCTACTTCCGCTACCGTTCGGTCCATCTCTTCGAGGTGGAGCCGGACCCTTTCTTCCCTTTCGACCTGGAGCTCAACCGGCCGTACATGGGCACGCAGGTCCTGCACGACACCCGCGACGACCGGCTCGATCCCACGGCCGGCGTCTTCCGGAGCCTCGACCTGTCGGGGTCTGGCCCGTTCCTGGGGAGCGACTTCAACTACGCGCGCCTGTATGGCCAGATCCAGGGCTACCGCACCTTCCGTGTCGCCGGCCGGCCGGTCGTCTGGGCGCAGGCGGTGCAGTCGGGCGTGGCGCAGGCCTGGTCGGGCCAGAGCCTGATCAGCGACGACCGTTTCTTCGCGGGAGGGGAGTTCTCCGTGCGGGGCTACGAGAGGCGGAGCCTGAGAGTGGAGGAGGGAGACCCCCGCGAGGAGACGCTCCTCGTCCTCAACCAGGAGCTGCGCTTCCCGCTGCCGTTCGAAGACCTGGCGGGTCTCGTCTTCTTCGACGCGGGCCAGGTCTGGGAGGGACTGGGAGCCTTCGACACCGACCTCGCGAAGTCGCTGGGCCTCGGTCTCCGCTACAAGAGCCCGGTGGGCCTTCTCCGCCTCGATCTCGCCTTCCCCCTCGACCGCCGGCCCGGTGACGAGAGCTACCAGCTCTATCTAGGGCTCGGGAACGCGTTCTGAGCCCCCGAATTCAGGGGGCAGCGGCTGCCCTCGATATTTGCGGGGAGGAATTTGAAGGGCAGCGGCTGCCCACTGAATTTGTCCTGTCCGGGAGACGGATACCTGCCTGGAAATCTACCGGGCGACCGCTGCCCCCGTAAATTCTGGGGTCCAAATTTGAAGGGCGGCGGCTGCCCCGCAAAATCGAGGGCTCGGAAGGGCTACTTTTTAACCGCCCGCAGGATCATCCGCGCGCGTTCCGCCTCCGGCGAGTCCGGGGCGATCTTCAGGAAGCGCTCCATGTCGTTGACGAGGAGATCCTTCCTGTTCAGCTTTTCGGCGGCGAGGCCGCGGTAGTAGTAGGCGTAGGCGAGGCCGGAGTCCGAGTCGATCGCCCGGGTGAGCTGATCGAGGGCGGGCTGCCACTGTTCCTGGAAGAGCCGTGTGACTCCGATCTGGTAGGGCACCAGGGCGCCGAAGCCCTGTGCCCGCTCGAACGCCGCGACCGCCTCGTCGTACTGGCGCAGCCGCTGGCGCGCCACTCCCAGGTAGTAGTCGTTCCCCCCCGCCACTTCGGCGGCTTTCCGGAAGGCGCTGTCGGCCGCTCCGGAGTTGTGCTGGCGCAGGTAGGTCTCCCCCAGCCAGACCCAGGCCGCGGGATCGGACGGCGACATCTCCGTAGCTTTCCGCAGACGGGACTCGGACTCGCCGTAGTTCTTCTCCTGCTCCAGGACCCGTCCCATGGCGACCGCGACGGCCGCATTGCTGTCCGCCTGGCCGGCGACGGAATTGAGGGCCGAGCGGGCCTCCGAGGTCTTGTACTCCCAGAGCCGGCGGTCCACGGTGCCGACCTCGGCCGGCGGGGGAGCGGGGGACGCTGCCGGAGGCTGCTGCTGGTCCTGCGAGGGCGTCGGCTGTTCCTGGTTCTCCTTCTTCTTGCCCCCCTTTTTCTTCTTCTGGGCGTCGGCAGCCAGGGGCGACAGGAGCAACAGGCAGAGCAGAGCGGTCAGGAATCGTAGTCGGTTCATATCCAGTAGAACTCTCAACCGAAACTGCTTCTTCCCGAGGAGGACGAGGGCATCGGGATGATCGACCCGAAGCCGCCCGCGCTGTTGCGCCGCAGGCCGGCGAGCGTCAGGGCGCGATAGAACAGGCTGCGGAAGGAGGACGGGCGTTCGATCTGCAGGGGTTGGGGCGAGAGCTGCCCGTCGGGATCCTGGGCGTAGAGCTGGATCCCCGCCTCCTTCCAGCGCAGCAGGACGTGGGCGAGATCGAGCCGCGGCTTGGCCTGGAGCGAGTCGGATTGCAGGACGATCACCTGCCGGATGCCGCGGGAGAGCAGGAAATTGGCCGAGGGGAAGTCCTGCGGGAAGACCACCCAGCGGTTGTCGAACTTGCCCGGCTCCGCCATCGCGCTCGGCTCCAGGCGTTTGGCATCCAGGAGGAAAGCGGGCGGCGCATCGGCCGGGAGCACCAGGCTGCGCATCTCGGCCTCCGCTTTGTGAAGCTTCCGAAGGATCTCCGACACCGGCACGATCGCGGCGGCATGGTAGGCCGTGTTGAACATCGGCACCGGCCGGTAGCCCGCCCGCGCCAGACCCAGCCCGATCTCCACCGATCTCGGACCGGGCATGTCCACGACGAAGGCGGTCCAGGTGTCGATGGGGCCCGCGTCGAAGGGTATCGCTTCCTCGGATGCTGAATAGACCGGCATCGATCCGGAGATATCGGGAGGCATCTCCGCGAAGCAGGCCGGCTTGGCCCAGCGGGACCAGACCGAGTCCTGGGGTGCCCAGACCTCAAAGAGCTGCGAGCCGTCCATACTGAACCTCCTCGACAAGCACAGCAGCGTCCTGCGCCAGATGATTGATGATCGGCTTGCGCGCCACCCGGCCGTACGCTCCGGCGGCGCGCCCGTCGATCGTGTAGACCCCCACGCAGGGATAGACCGCTTCCCCTTCTATTTCCATGGGGATGGCTGTGAACTTCCGCTGCGCCGCCCACCATCGTGGGCCGAAGCGGACGTCCCGACGGATCTGCTCCCATTCCTTCTCGGGCGTGGCTCCCACGAGGCCGATGCCGTCGCCGACCCGCCCGAGGGTGGGCTTGAGAACCCAGCCCGGATCTCTCTTCCAACCGGAATCCCGCGGGTCCACGGTTTCGGGGAGGAGGCTCCGCCACGCGGGCAGGGGCGTCTTCAGACGGTCCCACACGAGAGGGAAGCGCTTGCTCTGGGTGAGCAGCGCGGTCGCGGGATTGCACACGGGAGTCTTTCCCCCATGGAAGAAATTCTTCCACCCGCTGGAGCGGGGAAGGTTGGGCAGCCACTCGGCCGGAAAGAAGCGGACGATCGCATCGAGCTCGCCCTTGAACCATTCGCTCTCGATGCAGGCCCGGCCGTCTCGCCAGCGCAGATGATCGGGAGCGGCGAGCAGAGCGCGGCGGCCGCGCGCCTCCAGCTCCCGCGCCAGGAAGACCATCACCTGCCGGTCGTCCGTATAGGCCGTGGCATGGATCAGGGCTACGGCTCCACCCTGGGGAGTGGCGGAGGCCACCGCGTCCGCCAGGCATCCCGCCGGATCGCCGGCCGGCTCGGCCCCGGGGAAGCACGGAGCGAGGAGCCGCGAGAAGCCGGACGCCTCGTTGAAGCCGCCGGGCACGTCCGTGTTCGCCTCCGAGATCCGCCAGCCCTCGGTGGTCCAATGGAAGTCGAAGCGCAGGACGCGGGCGATCCCCGGGGGAGGATCTCCATGCCGCAGCGCGCGGCGGACGGAGAAGGGCAGCCCGAGGTCGCGGTGGAGTTCAGGGCGGCGGGCCAGCTCCTCTTCCGCCGCGATGGCCTCGGAGGCCAGCGTCTCGGAAAGGCGGGCGATTTCCTCCCAGGCGTCGCGCCGCAGCATCAGGGGGAAGGGGGCCACGGTCGAGACGTCCTCGACCTGCGGGTCCCACTTGCAGCACTCGAAGATGGCCCGGCGGCGGAGGCGTGCGTGCTCGGCGGGATCGACCGGGCCCGTCTCCACCCAGGGGACCGTCAGCTCCACCAACCCGCCTGCGCTACGAAGAAAGCGGCCAGCGCCACGTAGGCCGCCAGGGGAGCCAGTCCGAACGTCACCGGCGAGGGGAGCGGGCGCTCCCGAGTGGGTTGGAAGGTGCGCTCCATCAGCACCGCGGCAGCCCAGAGGAGGAGCACCGGCCAGGCCATTCGCGCGAAGTCGACGACCGTGGCCTGCATGGACACCCAGTCGCCGGCCACCGCCCGTCCGAGGATCAGCCCGGAGCCGATGAAGTAGCCTGCCAGGCGGAGCCCCGAGGCCGGATCGCGGTCGATGGTCACCGCGTCGGCGAGGCCCGTGAAGCGGTGGAGCAAGGCCCAGAGGATGAAGAAGGCCAGGGTCGAGAGCGCGGCGGAGAAGACCACCACCCACCATCCCGGACCGTCGCCGATGTTGCCGCCCGCGAAGCAGAGGGTGATCCCGAGGAGCGCGCCGCCGATCGCGTACGCCGCCGCCGGATTGGCCCGCTCGATGACGTCGTCCCGGGCGCTCAGTCCGAAAAACCCGAGGAACCGCGAGGCGAAACCCACCCACGCCGCGCCCATGACCAGGTAGAAGCCGATGTAGACGGGGTTGGTCTGCACGTCCAACGACGAGTAGAGGCGCAGGATGGCCGCGAGCACCGCGGCGCTGATCAGCGGAAAGACGTAAAGCCCCCAGCGGTGGCTCAACCGGGAGCACCGGCGAGCCGTGAAGGCGGCGTGCCAGAGCCAGGGAAGCCAGGTCAACAGAGAGACGATCGTACAGCCGATGAGAACGAAGACTTCGTCTTCCGACAATGCGGCCTCCTTGGCTCCCCTACATCTTCGCTTCGATTGACCGGATATCCTCTTCCAGCTCCTGCAGGCGCCCCCGCTTGGTGCCGAGCTTGACCTCCATGTCGGCGAGGCGGGTCTCGGTGTCCTGCCGGATCTCCTGTTCGCGCGCGCCGGGGCGGATCTCCGTCAGCCGGGTGCGCCAGCGCTCGGCCGTGTCCTCGTCGTAGCGGATCGACTCCCGCAGGCGGTCGGCCTGATCCTTCTTGCGGTCCAGGGCCTCGCGCAGCCGGTCCTGCCAATCGCCCTTGTTCTTGGAGCGGTCCTGATCCCGCTCCGCGAACCAGGCGGCGCGGCGCTCGAAGAAGGCGTCGTTGGCCTTGCGGAAACGGTCCCAGAGGGCTTCGGCCCTGGCGCGGGGCACCGGACCGACCGCCTTCCACTCGGCCTGGAGAACCTTGAGCGCCTCCGTCGTCGTCTTGAACTCCTCGGACGCGCTCAACGTCTCGGCCTGCTCGCAGAGGGCAACCTTGCGGCGCAGGTTCTCCTTCTGCTCCTTCTCGAGCTGGTCGTAGTGCGTCTTGCGGCGGGTGAAGAAACGGTCGGCGGCGCCGCGGAAGCGCTCCCAGATCCCCTCGTTCTGCTCCTTGGGCACCGGCCCGATCGCCTTCCATTCAGCCTGCAGAACCTTGAACGCCTCGGCCGTGGCGCGCCAGTCCGTGGACTCGCCCAGCTCCTCGGCGCGGGCGCAGAGCTCTTCCTTGCGGCGGAGGTTCTCCTGGAGATCCGTGTCCACCTGGGAGAAGTGGGCCTGCCGGCGCTCGAAGAAGGCATCGTTCGCCTTGCGGAAGCGGTCCCAGACGGCCTCGTTGTGCTCCTTGGGAACCGGCCCGACCGCCTTCCATTCAGCCTGCAGGCCCTTGAGGGCATCGCCGGTGCTCTTCCACTCGGTGGACTCACTCAGCTCCTCGGCTCGGACGCAGATCTCCTCTTTCCTCAGGAGGTTCTCCCGGTGCTCCTGCTCCTGCGTCTCGTAATGCTCCTTGCGCCGTTCGAAGAAGCGGTTGCCGGCGCCGCGGAAGCGCTGCCAGAGCTCGTCGTTGCGCTCGCGCGGCACGGGTCCCAGCGTCTTCCACTCGGCCTGGAGGCGCTTGATGACCTCCGCGGTCTGCTTCCACTCGCTGGACTCGGCCAGCTCCTCCATGCGGACGACGACCTCCTCCTTGCGGCGGAGGTTCTCCTTCATCTGGGCGCGGGCGGTCTCGTCCAGCGTGTTGAGGCGGGCGAGGAGGCTGTCGAAATCGCCCAGGGCGTTGGCCTTGGGCACCCAGCCGAGGAGGGTGCGGACGCGGCCGGCGAAGCGGGTCTTGTCCTCGTGCGCCTCCATCTCGCGCTCGAGGTCCTCGACCCGCTGCGTGATCTGGCGGAACTTGAGGGCGAAGGAGGCGAGGGCGGCCTCGGGGCTCTTGCCCTTCATCTTGCCGACAATCCGGCCGGGCTCAGCACCCTCCTCGCTCGTTCCGTGGAGGCGGACGTTGCCCTCTTCGTCGACCTTGCCCCAGCGGGCGCCCTCGGCCGCCAGCTCGGCGCGGTCATGGGCACTCTGGCTCTCGACATGGGCGACGTGCTCGTCGCTGAGGGGAGCTTCGGCTTCGATGCGGGCCTGCTCCTCGGCCGCGGTAGGGGCCAGCTCTTCGGCGTGATGCGCGGTCTCTTCGATGTGATCGGGCTGTTCGGGGGCCGCGAAGGTGGGCTCCTCGACAGAGGTGGTGGTTTCTTCGTGCATCTGGGTCTCGCGATCGTGGTGGTCCAACATGAGTATTTCCTGATGTTCGCTGCCCGTCGGTCCACTCCCGGATTGAACGCCTGACGATACCTCAACTGAGAGGGAGGGAAAACCCCGTGCTACTCCGGTAAGGGATTCCCAGGGCTCTCGTTGTCCCAGAGCACCGACACGATCCACCAGCGGTCGCCGTCGTTGAAGAGCTGGATCGAGTTGATCCCGCGCATGAACGGCTCCCCGTCGGGCGAGCGGCGGCCCTCGTACTGGCTCCACACCTGGGCGATGTTGCCGAAGCGGTCCACACGCCGGGCCACCTCGACCTCGTAGAAGTCGCCCTGGGCGAAGAAGGGGGTGCGGGAGGCGATGTAGCCCTCGATGTCGAGAACCTCCATGGTCCCGCCTCCGCCCTCCTTCGGACGGGTCGGCTGCAGCCGCGCGCCCGGAGCGAGCAGCGAGCGCTCGCGGTCCCAGTCCCGCGGTCCTGCCGGGCCGGAGATGTTCTCGTACAGCGCCTTCACGATCCCTTCAATGGAATCCACGTCCTCTCGTCTCGGATAGCTCATCCAGGTTTCCTCCCAATCTGTTCGGATTGTAGCCGCCTTGTCACGCTATAGCCTTCATGCGTACTTAGCTATTTAGGAGTATTGGCCATGACAGGTCGTCCCCATGCCGGGGAGACCTTGGCGAAGACAGGAGATCGTATGAAGATGAAATGGATGTTTGTGTGCGGCATGCTCGCGCTGGGCCTCGCCGGCGCGCAGGAAGCTTGGGCGAAGGAGCAGTTTTCCTACTCGGTGAAGTTCGTGTGCGGCTACAACCGGAGCAACGTGGGGGTGTCGGTGGACGGCAAGAGCGAAGGCGAGCCCTCGGTGAAGTTCGGCAACTACGCCACCGAGATCAACCTGGTCTGGCCGGAGATCTACCTCAACGAGACGAACTATGTGTTCAAGCACCTGCTCGTCCTGGTGGATCAGGGGAAGCCGGTGGGCCGCGAGCCCAACGTGGTGCCGGCGAAGAGCTACATCGACAATGTCAAGCTCTCCCCGCTCTCCGGGACGATGGACGACTGCAACCGCATCGCCGAGTTGCTCTGGGGGGCGGTGCCCACGCCCTTCCCGCTGACCATCGGCTACCTGGTGATCACCAGCACCCACGAGCTGGACGTGACCGCCGTCTACACGGCGGAAACCTGCAGCAACTGGATCAACAGCCCCGAGAAGCTGGACTGCCTGGATGGCCATGGCCAGCAGCAGGGCGTGAGCGTGTCGATCGACGTGGAGAAGGTGGACGGCCGCAGACTCGCCTTCCCGGCATCGACCGCGCCTGTCGCGGCGGATGGGGACAAATAGGCTTCAACCCAGCAGACGGTTGAAGGAGCGCAGGAAGGGGATGTCCGGCTGGTAGTAGAACGTTCCTACCGGGCATCCCCCCTTCATTCCGCAGAGCGAATCGACGGTCTGATCGGCGGCCTCGTCGTGCTTCCAGGAGGCGCCTTCGCGCAGGATGCGGACGAGCTCGGCGCGAAAGCGGGTGTAAGCCTCGCCATGCCAGACGTCCCGGACCGATTGCCGGTAGACGTTGCCCAGCTCCTTGCCCTGGAGGATGCAGCAGGGCGCCACAGTGCCCGTGGTGCGGACCACCATGGAGTGCCAGCCGATCAGGCAGGAGCTTTCGAGGCCGCGGCTGGCCCGGGAAGCCAGCTTCGCGCGCAGCCCGTCCCGGAAAGAGCCGGCCTTCTCTTTGAAACCGAGATCGTCCCGCAGCAGGAGGCGCGAAGCCTTTCCGAGCGCACCGCCCCGGCCTGAGGACAGCCGTCGGTTCATCTCCGCGACCCGGCCTGAGAGATCCTGCTCGAAGCTGTTGATGCCCCCGATCCGGACGTACTCGTCGGACCGCACGAGGTCCTCGTAGAGGCCCATCATCTCGTCGGTCTCGGCCTCGGTCATCTTCTGCTCGGGAGCGAGGAAGGCCAGGCCGTTGAAGAGGATCTCGTCCGCGCCCATCTCCCGGGCCAGGCGGTACATGGCTGGAATCGACCGGTAGTTCTCCTTCCAGACGAGGTACTGGATCAGCACCCGCGGCCGCTTTGCGCCGCGCTTCTTGCGCAGCGCCGTCAGCTCGCGGACGTTGTCCACCACGCGCTGAAAATTGCGCGGCGAGGTCTTCATCATGGAGGCGTACGTCCCCTCGTCCGCGGTGTTGAGGCTCACCGTCACATGCTCGCAGGTGTCCGCCATCAGCTCCCGGATGTCGGGGAGGAGCAGCACGCCGTTGGTGGTGACGTTCTCGATGGGCAGGCCGCTCGCCCGGATCGCTTTGAGGAAGTCGCGGATGCTGCGGTGGAAGAGGGGCTCGCCGCCCCCCGAAAGCCGGAGCGAGCGCGTGCCGGCCTCCCGCAGCTCGCCCAACAGCTCCTCGAAGCGAGTCATGGGCACCTCGTCCGTGCCGCGCAGCGCCGCAGTGGAGCAGAAGAAGCAGTCGATGTTGCACCGGTCCGCGGGATGGATCTCCACGTGATACGGCCCCCCGTAGGCGACGCCATCCTCGATCCCGCGCAGGATCTCCTCCTTGTCGGAGGGCGTCAGGTGCTTCCAGCCGAGGTCGCTCACGGGGCAAGTCTACCGCCTTACATGATGTCATTCCGGTTTCTCGTCCAGACCGGGAACCGGACGGTTGCCGTCCCTGTTGGACACGTAGTCCAATCGCGCTCCGCCAGGGTCCACTCCCCGTTCTCGTACACGGCCGTTCCTGACCAGCTCCATTCAAGCAGGCCGACTCCGGCCCAGATGCCGCCGGTGGGCTTGAACATCAAGTGCGTGCGGAACGACTCCTTGACCTCGAGCCTGTCGTAGAGCGTGCCGTGCCTGCCGTTCCGGTAGAGCGGGCTGCCCGGGCTGTCCTCGGAGACCAGCTTCAGATTCTCATGGTCCATGCACGTCGCTGTCTCATTGTCGTCCTCTCCACCTTCCTCGAAGTCATAGTGAACGACCTCGTCGAGGACGTACTCAGTGCCGGAAGTATTTGTCTCCCAGGCGCCCGTGGTGGTCCGGCGCCGGCGATGGATCTTCATCAATTGGGTGAAGGCGACCTCGCCGCTGCAAGGAGGGCCGATGAGCTTGACCGTCCAGCAGATGCCGGGCTTTTTCGTGGCCGTATCGCCGCCGAAGGTCAGGTGAGGGGAATCGAGCCCTGTCGTGGGGTTCTTGCAGTCGGCGATCTTGACCTCGTCGGTCGCGGATTCGAAGCTGAGGATCGTTGGAGCCACGACCTTGACCGTGACGGTGTATTCACAGGAATGTCCATCGACGACGGCTCTGACCGTCACCTGGAAGCTTCCTGTCTTCGCCCAGTACCAGGTGACCGCGGCGCCGGCCGTCTGAACAGCCGGTTGCACGGCGGCGCGGTCCTCGGCCTGAGTGTAACCGGCGACGGTCGGATTCACCCCGGCGACCGCCCAGCGCACGTCGGTTGCCGCTCCCCCTTCGGCTACGGCGACCGACCAGTTGATGCGGCTGCCGATCACGGCATCGGCTTTAGCCCCCAGGTTTCTTCCCTGCGCATCACGGATGACGATTCTCGGCACGGTTCCTCCCCTGCCAGCCTGAAGGTGGTGGCTCAAGGAAGAAGTGGTGACGGGCGAATCGGAGTTGCAGAACCAGAAAAGATCTCGCTGAGACCCTCGGCGCGCACTCAGAGTAGAAGAGACCCTTCTCTGCAATGAGTGCGGCGACTGAGGATCTCGGAGAACTTCCCATGCTGCATGTCCGGGGAATGAGGTTGTGGTTGCTGGTCGTCCTGGCAGTGTTCTGCGGCGTGATGTCCGCATCGTCCGCCTCGGCGGGGATGCAGGGCGGCCTGTCCGCGGCGATCGAGACGGACAAGGCCTTCCTTTCCGGCGCGGAGTCCGCGGTCGTCCGCGTCACGCTGCGCAACGACTCCGCGGAGGACCGGTACGTTCCGTACTGGCAGACGGCGCTCCGGGGCGTCCACGGCAATCTGTTCGACGTGCGCCTCAACGGCAAGCCGGTCGCCTACGTCGGCCGCGTGCACAAGTGGGGCAAGCCGCAGGCCGAGGACTACGTCCGCATCCCGGCCAATAGCTCGCTGACGGCCGAGGTGGACCTGTCGCGCTACTACGACCTGTCGCACACCGGCGAGCACTCGCTCCGCTACCTGGTGCCCGTCCAGGACTCCCTGCGCGGGATGGGGACCGACATCGCCTTCGTCCTCGGAATGCGCGACCTGGAGTCCAACACCCTCTACGTCGCGGTCGAGCGGGACGGCAGGGGCCGCTTCGTTCAGGAGCTCAGCCAGAATGCCGGCCAGTCCGTCACTCCCGGTTACGTGAGCTGCACGAGCACCCGCCAGACCTCGCTGCTGACCGCTCTCGGGAATGCCGAGACGATCTCGCTCAAGGCGCGCGACTACCTGAACAACCTGCCGTCCGCCTCGCGTCCGACCGACACGGCCTACCGGACCTGGTTTGGGGCGTACGACTCGTCGCGCTACTCCACGGTCCAGAGCCACTACGTGAGCATCAATAGCGCATTCAGCACCAAGAAGGTGGATTTCTACTGCGACTGCACGGACAGCTCCTACGCGTACGTCTACACGAACCAGCCCTACAAGATCCACCTGTGCAACGCGTTCTGGAATGCGCCGACCCTGGGCATCGACTCCAAGGCCGGCACGCTGGTCCACGAGATGAGCCACTTCACAGTCACGGCGGGGACCTCGGACTACGCCTACGGCACGAGCGCCTGCCAGAGCTTGGCAAACAAGAAGCCCGCAAGGGCGATCAATAACGCCGACAGCCACGAGTACTTCGCGGAGACCCGCTAGGCTCTCGCGTGTTTCTACCGGCGCGGGCGGTTGCCGCCGCTCGCGCCGGGCTTCTCCAGCCGATGCCGCGAAGTTGACAAGAAGCGCCGCAAAGAAGCCGCGGCGAAGTTGGCTTCCTCGCGATCCCAGGCAGCTCAGTTTTCGCCCGGCGACAGTTCCAGGTGGGAGCAGCCGAGCAGTGCCCTGGCCCGTTCCGGGCCCAACCCTGCCGCTTCCAGATTGCGCCGGATCATCTTCAGGCACTTGTCCCTTACCGAGTAAAGCTCCCGTTGAGGCCGTCCCAGGAGAGGAGAGATGGCGGCCATGCTGAGACCGTCCCAGTAGTGGAGCTTGAGGAGGAGCCGGTCCTTGGCGGAGAGCGACTGGAGCAGGGGAGTCAGCAGCACCTGGAGCTGTTCCTCGGTGCGGGAGCGCTCGGTCTCCTCGATCCGGCTTTCGACCTGGCCATCGACCGGAATCCGAAGAAGCTCATCCTCGCTGACCTGCCGCCGCTCCATCCGCCGGGTTAGCGAGGCGGCCATCCGCTCAAGCTCGGCCCGGGAGAGCGAGACCTTGTGCTCCGTCCGCATCCGCTCGATGGCCTCGTCGAGGGAAAGGCCATCCCGGAAGCAGAGCTGCTCCAGGAGGACGGCCTCGCGGCCCTGCCGCTTGGCTGCCGCGGTGGGCCGCCACTTGCCCCAGATGTGGGTGCGGTAATCCCGCATCAAATTGACCAGGACGACGGTCAGGAAGGTCGGGAAAGAGCTGCGGCCCTCCCAGCTCGAGAGCACGCGGGAGTCGTCCTCGACCAGTTTGAACAATGCCCAAGAACGGAACTCTTCGGCCTCATGCTCGGGCAGGCCGCTACGCCGGCTCAGATGGTGGAGCTTCTTCTGGATGAGGTGGTATTGGGTTTCGAGGAGAGCTCGGCCGCGGGATGCGGGGTCGGCCGGAGTGGGGGCCGGCTGAAGAGAAGAGCGGCTGGGGAAGGGGACGACGACAGACTCGACGACCATCTCAGACCCTCCAAGGAGCTCGCGGCGTTGAAGGCCGCGACCTGCCTCTAGACTGCCCGGTCGGAGGTTTCCGCGTCCTGAGGAAAGGATTTGGAAAATCTCAGGAAGGTCTTAGTGAAGTAGAATGAAGAAGATCCGGAGAGCCTCACTCTCCGTCTCGTCAGGCCGCTTCGATGTCTGTCCTTGGGGATCTAGGTCGCGTCGCTTCCTTCGAGCCGGGAGCGCAGGCGAGCGACTTCGGCCTCAGCAACCTCGGCTCGTTGCCGCTCGGCCTCTGTCCGCTCCCGCTCGGCTTCGCCCTCCGTCGGAACCAGGCTTCCGTCCGGACGGAACAGCCTGACCCATGTCGCCTCCTGTCCCTCCCAGACGCCATCCCAGAGCCCAAGGAGCACTCCGAGCTGCTCGCTCCGGAGCCTCCCCTGGATGTCGGGGGCCAGCGGCCGGTAGATCCCAGGCGTGACCAGACGGAACCCTTCGAGCTTGCGGCGGTCCGGGTCGTAGAGGAAGTACTCCGACGTGCCGAAGACCCGGGCGTAGAGGTCTTTCTTGACAGTCCGGTCGGTCCTGGCGGTAGAGGGGGAGAGCAACTCGAGGATCATGTCGGGCAGCCGGCCGTCCTCCTCCCAGGCAATCCAGATCTGGCGCTCGCGCTTGGGATCGACTTCGCCTACCCAGAAGACGTCCGGGCCGCGGAAGGCCCGTTTCTTCAGGCCTTGCTCCTCCTCCAGCGCTACCTCCCGCGCCTGCTCGACGGAGTAGTACACGAACAGGTTGCCGCCGGTGAAGAAGTCGGTCCGCCCCTGCTCCAGCATGGCGCGGCGGATCAGGTGGGTGGTTAGAGGAATTTGCTGAGCGTGCCAGTGCGTCTCCAAGGGCTCCCCGTCTTCGTAGACGAGCTCGAAGGGCAGTGGCGAGAGCGCCCGGACGGCTGGCTGGCTCATGGCATGGTCCCTGTCGGAGTCGTTGCTTTGGAGAATCCTATGACGCATCAGCAGTACAAAGCAAGGAGGGTAGGCTCATCCCTGTTGCCCTC
Organism: Acidobacteriota bacterium; assembly: GCA_034667225.1. Classification (GTDB taxonomy): domain Bacteria; phylum Acidobacteriota; class Thermoanaerobaculia; order Multivoradales; family UBA5704; genus DATMER01. The sequence continues at coordinate 12,542 of JAXDKG010000058.1, read as the reverse complement.
CAGGACGACAGAATAGCATGGTAAGTAACCTTCCTCCGCCTCAAACCGGACGGAGGAAGGAGACCACCATGGCTGGATGTGATCCGTGGCGACGTCAAGGCCGGACGCGCATGCCGAGCATCCGAACTTTCACTTTCACGTCCCGAACCCTGGGCAGCCACAACTCCTGCGTGTAGCTGCCGTCGAGCCGGTCCCTGACCGGGCTCAAGGCCTTGGCCCCGGGTACCGTGATCTGCAGCCGGTCCGCGTAGCCGGGACCCAGGTAGCTCCCGAACCGGTCCCTGGGGGTGAAGGTCACCTGCACCCTCCCGCTTTTCTGCCACCAGCGGCGGATGACCTTCACATCCACCTCGGTCTCCGGCACTTCCTTGATGACTACGGTGGCTGAGGTGGTCTTGGTCCTCTGATATGGGCCGTGGAAGAGGGAGTCGCCGGCAATCTCGAAGCGGACCTGATACTCGCCTGGGACCTGCGTCTCGCGGTAGAGGGCGTTGTAGGTGCCGTCCCCGGCCACCTCGTCTCCGTGCTCTTTGCGGCCGTCGTCGAAGAGATCGATCTCTTCGACGAGGGGTTGGAGGAGGCCGGGGTTGTTGCGGAAGGCCGCTTCCCAGGTCGCGGCCAGGGGGGAGACCAGGAGCTCGCGCTGAGTCAGCTCTCTCGCGATCCCGATCCGATCGGCGTCCGTCACCCTGACCTCGCGCAGGAGTTTGCCGATGGCGGTTCGCGGCCGGTGCAGGGTGGCGCTGACCGTCTTCGGGCTCAGGGCGCGGCTCGCTTCCGTGACCCGGGCGCGCAGCAGGAGCGGCATGCCGGGCTCGAGGAGCGAGGGCCGGATGGACAGGTCGTACTCCAGGGCCGCGTCGTCGACGAGCAGGTAGGTGCGGTAGAGAACCGGCGCGCCGGAGGTGCGGCGCTCCACCACCACCCGCCAGTCGCCCGCGAAGGCCAGGGGAGCGCGGTCGAGGAACAGGGGGAACCGGAGGGCCACCCGCTCGAAGGAGGCGCCGCCGGTCCGGTGCGGAGAGATGGACAGCTCGTGGCCTTCCGGCGAGTAGACGTGCAGGACCAGGTCGTGGCCGGAGCCTCCGCTCCAGGAGAGCAGAAACGCCGCCCGTGTGGCTGAGCCGTTGATCGGGAAGCGGTGCTCGGCTCGCTCTTCCCCGGCCAGCGAGCCGGTCTCGTATCCCACCAGCTCCACCGTGTCGCCCTTCAGGGCCTCCACCAGGCTGTTCGCCAGGAAGCTCTCCACCTCCACCTGGGGCACGCACGTGTGCTGGTGCAGGCCTCCCGTCTCCTCGGCCACGGCGGCCAGCAGCTCGTCGTAGACCGTTCCCGGGGCCGAGCCGATGGACAGCGTGTGCATGGGCACGCCGAAGCTCTCCAGGTACGTGTCCGGCTGCTCGGGAACCGTCGGGGAGGTATAGAAGGCCGGCACGTTCACCACGTGATGCTCGTCCACCCCGTCGCCGTCGGGATCGCCCACGGAGACGATCTGCGGGCTGACGTTCTGGATGCCGTCGGAGAGCACGACCATGTGGCGCTTGTTCACCCGGTTGTCGAAGGAGTCGGCGGCGAGGAGAACGCCTGGGCCGAGGGCCGTCATGGTGCCGGTGGGCCGCATCTCCACGTCGGCCAGGAGCGCGGCCTTGTTGGTAAGGAAGTCCTTGAGGAGCGGCGTCGACTGGGGATGGGCGTCCGAGTCGAAATACATGACGCCGATCCGGTCGCCCGGCACGGCGAAGGGCTCCCAGGCGTTCAGGAAAGCCGGCACTGCCTGTTTGAGGACGGCGATTTTCACGTCGTGGGGCGGAGCGTCGCAGGCCTCGACGTCGTTCATGCTGTCGGAGAAGTCGAGGACCAGGGTGAAGTCGAGGAGCGGCCGGCACTCGGGGGAGCTGCCGGGGTTGAAGTCCTCGATGATGCCATCCAGGTGCCCCGCGTCGTAGGCCGGGACCCAGGCGCCCACGCCGAAGCCGCGCTCCGCGAAGCCCGCCCAGATCCGGCAGAGGTTCGCCCCGTCCGTGCGTGCCTTGTCAGCCAGGAGGAGCGCGTCCCGGGCCTCGATGAAGGTCGGGTTCTGCGGCAGGAGGGAGTTGCTGTCCGTGACGAGCTGGAGGGCCAGCTCGCTCCCTTCCGCCCAGCCCAGGTCGGCGATCAGGCGGGCACGTACGTGCCACAGGGCCAGGGCCCAGATCTCGCCGAGGAAGTGCGGCTCGTCGGTAGGAGTCGGGAACGGCAGGCTGGAATGGGTCACGATGTAATCATCGTAGGCGTCCCAGTACGGGCTGCGGGCGATTCCTCCGGTCGAGTACAACCAGGGATTCATGTCCACCAGGGTCAAGGGCGAGCGTGCCAGGGTGGTCGAGTAGGGGAAGCGGCGGATGCCGTAGGTGTAGTTGTCCTGGTAGTCGAAGGGGAACGGGAATCCGTCGAAAAGCTCTTCGTTGTGGAATAGCCGGTGGCTGGTCCAGGCCGTGAAAGCGCGCACGCCCGCCGGGTCGTCGTCCGGGGTGGACAGAAGGGAGATGGCGTACCAGTCGCTGTATCCCTCGGCTACGCTGATGGCCGGGTAGTCGTCGAAGCCCTGGACGTTCGGGCCGGCCACGAGGCGCTGGTGGAGGCCGTGGGTGAGCTCGTGGAGGATGACGTCCTGGTCGAGCGCGGGGCTGCGATCGGGGTCCGCGCCGCCGAAGAGGTGGAGCGACACGTAGGGGCAGCAGGTGCCGTCGGCAGCCGTGGTTCCGGCGGCGCCGCTGCTGTCCGCGAGCTCGCGCACGAAGACGTTCAGGCGGTCGTCCCCCAGTCCGCCGCCGCTGAAGTTCACGTCCTGAAAGTTGCCGGCGGCCTCGTCGAAGCCGAGCTGGAACGCACGATCGTGGAACCAGTTGGCCATGAAGAAGAAGTTCGTCACCGCCGCGTCCCGGTTCCCCTGGGTCGTGGGCGACGAGGTCAGGTCGGACGGGAAGTCGAAGGTCCGGGTCGGCGTTCCTCCCACGTCGACCATCGATGAATCCGGCTGCTCTTCGGGATCGACGACTCCGTTCGTGCTCAGCAGCATGTAGGCCTGGACGTTGTTGCCCGTGGTGGTCGTACCGCCGTCGGGGATCCAGCCCTGGAGCGAAGCGGCGGGGAGGCCGTTGGTCTGGACGATCTCGGGGGATACGGGCGTGCCCTGCAATCCCGTCGGCGTGGGCGGTCCCGGCGAGAAGGGGGCCGGATTGTCCCGCAGGCGGATGTGGTCCTTCGGATCGGTGGCAGGGGTTGAGAGCTGCTCGGCGAAGACCCGCCAGCCCGGGGTGTCGAAGCTGGTGAGGCTGACCCGGTAGAGGACCTCGCCCGTGACCGCATCCACGAGGACCTGGTAGAGAAAGAGATCATCGGCCTTGCCGAGCGTTGCCTCCCAGGCGAGCCGCACCGAGCCGCGGGAGACGACGAAGTAGAGGAGCCGGAGGGGCACGTCGGCACCGAAGACGCCGCCGCCGGCGAAGGTCTGCCGCAGCTCGGGTCCCTTGGGAGACTGGATGAGCCGGTGCCGGGATGGGCTGAACGGCGCGCCGACGCTCGCCGCCGCCCGGGCGAGAGCGTCCCGGGCAGTCAGCTCCGGCTCGTCCGCGTTCACGGCCCCGGCCAGCTCGGGGACGACCTCGCCGGAAAGGCTGACGAGCCGGCCGAGAGCGTCGACCGCCCCTACCAGACTCGCAGGGTAGACCTGCCGGCCCTGCCGGCGCTGGTCCAGTGCCATGAGATGGATGGGCCGCACGAGCCGGCGCACGGCGGGGGAGCCTTCGGATCGGGACCGGCGGACCGGCGCCAGGGAGTCCAGGTCCTGCGGGTTCAGGCCATACAGATCCCGGTTGGCCTCCAGGAAGCCGCGGATCACCGCCGTGGGCTCCCTGTTGGAAGGCTCTGTGAGAAAGCCCTGGAGTGTGTAGATGCTCCGAGGCGTGCCGGTGACCACGTCCCAGCGCACGACCAGGCTGGGATAGCGGCGCCGGAGGTCGCGCTCCGCCTCGGTGAGCGGCCCGGTCCGGGAGGTGTCGGCCGTCGTGGCAAGGGGCCGGCTCGCCTTGCGGGCGTCGAGCCTCGGGAGCGGGAGCTGGCGGGGCGCCCATTGCGCGGCCAGCGGCGTGGCCACGAGCGTTATGAGGCTCAGGCAGGCGGAGAATCGCATCTCAGTCCTCCTCGGAATTCTACTTATCTGGCGCGGCAGCTGCCTGGACGTTACCATTCCTTCGCCTCAATCGGAGGAAGGAGACCCCTATGCGCTGGATGGTCCGTGGCGACGTCGACGGATTCTTCGGGCTCGCGCTCGATAACCTGGTTCAATTCCTCCTGATCGACGCTCTCTGCCGAGGGGTGCTCGGGTTCCCGGCGGAGCTGGTTTATGGACGGATCCTCCCCGGCGCGGCGCTGTCGCTGGTCTTCGGCAATCTCTTCTACTCGTGGCAGGCCATGCGGCTTGCCCGCGCCACGGGGCGGACGGATATCTGCGCCCTGCCTTACGGGATCAACACGGTCTCGCTGTTCGCCTACGTGTTCCTGGTCATGCTGCCGGCGAAGCTGGCGGCCCAGGCGGCGGGGCATCCGGACCCGGTGCGGGCGGCCTGGGTGGCGGGGCTTGTGGCTTGCTTCGGATCGGGGCTCATCGAGCTCTTCGGGGCTTTCGTGGCCGAGCGGGTCCGGCGGTCGACACCGCGGGCGGCATTGCTTTCGACTTTGGCAGGAATCGCGCTGACCTTCATCTCGATCGGGTTTCTCTTCCGGACCTTCGCACGGCCTCTCATCGGGTTCACGACGCTCGCCATCATCCTGCTGACCTACTTCGGGCGGGTGCGATTCAAGGGCGGGCTACCCGGCGGGCTGGTCGCCGTCGCACTGGGCACGGCGATCGCCTGGATCACCGGCATTGCTCCGACGGGGCCGCTCCCCGCGGGCGGGGCCGGGTTTTTCCCTCCGGTGCCGGTCCTTGGAGACCTGTTCGGCTCCCTCGGGCACGACTTTGTCGCGTACCTCTCGGTCATCCTGCCCATGGGCCTGTTCAATGTCGTGGGCTCGCTCCAGAACATCGAGTCGGCCGAGGCGGCGGGGGATTCCTATGACACTCGGTCCTCTCTGGCGGTCAACGGCCTTGGTACCCTGGCCGGTGCATTCTTTGGCTCGTGCTTCCCGACCACGATCTACATCGGGCATCCCGGGTGGAAGGCGATGGGTGCGCGGGCGGGATACTCGGTCCTGAACGGAGTGTTCTTCGCTATGGTGGGTCTGACCGGCACGCTCGCCTACATCTCCTGGGCGATCCCGATCGACGCCGGCATGGCCATCGTCCTCTGGATCGGGCTGGTGATCACGGCTCAGGCGTTCCAGGCCACTCCTCGGGAGCACGCTCCGGCCGTCGTCGTGGGGCTGCTGCCTGGAGTAGCCGCTTGGGGAGCCCTGATTGCCAAGAACAGCCTGCGTGCCGCGGGCATGGGGATCCCCGGCGGAGCGCCGTTCTCGGAGTCGCTGGTCCAGGCGTATCTCGCCTCGGACACGTGGATCCACGGCATCTTTGCGCTGGAGCAGGGGTTCATCTTTACGGCCATGATTCTCTCGGCGGCGACGGTGGGCATCCTGGAGCGCCGCTTCCGGGTGGCGGCGCTCTGGTGTTTGGCGGCGGCGGCCCTCTCCGCGGTCGGGTTGATGCACTCCTACGTCTGGACCCCGGCGGATACGATGGTCTCGCTCACGCCCGCATGGCCCTGGGTCGCCGGCTACGCGATCATGGCCGCGATTTTTTTCCTGGCCCCCTGGATCACGGTTGAGGGGGAGGGGCACTAGGCGTCCGGGCCGATTCGTCCTCCTCGCTGGGCTGGACGACGGCCAGCTTGCTCCCGTCCTCGGCGAAGCGGATGCGGATCGAGCCGTTCCCCTCGACGGCGAAGAGCGTCGGGCCGATCGGAATCAGCCGGTACTTGGGTCTCCCCTCGCGCTGATAATGAAGGCTGCCGCCCTCAAAAGTGACGGTGCGTGGGCCGTAGACCCCGACGAAACGGCGCAGAGTCTCCTCGGGGACGGTCACCGGCTTGGCGTCGATCCCCTCACGGAGCCACTTCCTCATCTCGGGCCACTGCTTCTCCGGATCGAGCTTCACGGCAGTTTCGTACTCGGCGAGTGCGGAGGCGAGCTCGGCGCTCCCCGTCAGGGCCTGGCCTAGCCGGGAGTGGAGGCCGGCTGCCTTGGGATCGCTCTCCAGAGCGGCGCGGAGGAGGGCGGCGGCTTCCCGCTCCCGGTTCTGTTCCATCATCTGGTCGGCCAGGGTTTCGGCTACTTCATGCTCTGGGTGGAGCTCGCGGTAGCGGCGGGCTCCGGCGTCAATTCCCCCTTCGCGGAAGATGCGGTCGATCTCCTTGCGGGCGATCCGGTGCGGGTTGTCGTGTTGTTCGTAGTCGAGCCAGGCAAGCCCGGGACGGGGGCCTCCTAGGACCAGATCCGAGAGGGCTTTCACGATGGACAGGCCCTCATGGCTGTTCGCGAAGTAGACGAATCCGGCCTTGCCGTCCCGCCGCACGACCACGAAGGCTCGCCAGACGTCCTCGTGACCCCAATGCCAGAAGGTGTCTTCCCCTTCTAGACCCCAGCCCAGGCCCCAGAAGACTCCCGGCTGTTTGGGCGACTTCGGATCGCCCCATTTGGATTGCACCTGGGCCTGCGGCTTGAACATGGCTTCCCGGGTTTCCGGCTTGAGGCCGCGCCCCTCCAGGAGGGCGACGAGGAAGCGGCCATAGTCCTCAGCCGTGGTGAGCAGGCTTCCGGCGGCGTTCGCCTCGGTCTCCCGGGGCAGCGGCTCGAGCTGTCCCTGAGCATTGATGCCGGTGACGGTGTTGCTTTCGAATGCAGGATCCCAGACGAGGCGGCTCCGGGTCATGCCGAGGGGATCGAAGACTTCGCGGCGGGCGAGGGCGGCGAGGGGCATGCCGGTGAGCTTCTCGACGGCTTTCTGGAGGTAGATCATGCCCTCGCCCGAGTAGCCCCAGGCCTCGCCCGGCGTGAACTGGAAGGGGATGTGGTCCTCGCCCCAGGCCCAGTTGGGCAGGCCGGACGTGTGGGAGAGGACCCTGCGCGCCGTGATTTTCTTGTGGCGCTCGTCGTGCTCGACCCGCGGGTAGGGGATGTAGCTGGCGAGCGGAGCGTCGAGGTCGATGACCCCACGGTCCGCCAGCCTGAGGACGATGTAGGCGAAGACCGGTTTGGTGAGGGAGGCGGCCCGGAAGACGGTGTCAGTCCGCACCGGGATCGTGCTCCCTGGCGCAATCACGCCGGCCGCGCCCACCCATGCGACCTTGCCGTCGCGGATCACGGCCATGGAGGCTCCGGGGATCTCACCCGCCTGGATCAGCCGCGGCAGCTCGGTCGCGAGATCAGCAGCGTAGGAGATGGAGGCGATCAGGGAGACGAGAGCGGCGAGGATCGGGAGCCGTAGCTTCATGTCTTAGAAGGACGCAGGATCGGCCCGGAAAGTTCTAACTCTTTGAGGACTTCTTCCGTATGCTCGCCCAGGGCAGGGGGTGGGAGGCAGGGCTTGGGGCGCTCGCCATCGAAGAGGTAGGGGGCGGCCAGGGTGAAGAGGTCGCCGAGAGGCATGAGCTGACCTCGAGCCCGGGCCCGCTCCACCGATTCGCCGACCGAGGCAGGCGCCGCGCCAGGGATGCGATGGGCTCGCATCGCCTGGTCCCAGTCGGCGGAGGGGCGTTCCCGGAAGATGCTAGCAAGGAGCGCGTCGAGATCAGCCCGGTTGCGGACCCGGTCGGCATTGGCGGCGAAGCGCGGGTCGGTCTCGAGATCGGGCCGCTCGATCGCCTGGCAGAAGCGCCGCCATTGGTCCTGGCTGCCGACTCCCACCAGGAACCATCCATCCTGGGTGGGGAGAGCCTGGTACGGCGCGAGGTTCGGATGGCGCGAGCCGAGGGCGGGGGGCTGGCGGCCGTCTGCGAGCCAGGATTGGGCCGCGTAGGAGAGGAAGGCCGTGCCCGCGTCGATCATCGAGACCTCGACGCGCCGGCCGCGCCCCGTCACCCCCCGCTCCACCAGAGTGGCGAGGACTCCCGAGAGGCCATAGAGCGCTGAGAGGAAGTCGATCACCGCGATCCCCACCCGGACCGGTTCGCCCTGTCCGTGCCCCGTGAGCGACATCAATCCGGATTCCGCCTGGAGGATCACGTCGTAGGCGGGTCGGTCGGCGTCCGGCCCGCTGCCGTAGCCGGTGATCGAGGCATGGACGAGCCGTGCATTGCCCCGACGGAAGTTGGAGGTGCGGAAGCCGAGCTTCGTCCACTCCCCGGGGAGGAAGTTCTCGACCAGGACGTCGGCCGTGGCGAGCAGCTTGCGGAAGACCCGGCGGCCGGCGGGGGTCTTGAGATCGAGCGCCACCGAGCGCTTGTTCCGATTGGCGGAGACGAAGTAGGCGCTGACCCGCGCCTCGGGCGGACCCACGAAGGGCGGTCCCCAGCCGCGGGTCTGATCACCGCCGTCCGGCTTTTCGATCTTGATGACGTCGGCGCCCATGTCGCCCAGGAGCATGGCGAGGTAGGGGCCGGCCAGGACGCGGGAGGCGTCGATCACCCGCAGCCCGGCCAGCGGGCCGCGGCGCTTCTTGGGCGTAGCGCGGGGCATGGGAGAGATGGTAGCAGCCCGCCTGGGGTTGAAACCCCAGGCTAGAAAAGTACAGCCCCTCCCCGGGGCTGGAGGCGCAGCCTGCTGCGCCTCGTCACAGATGCTTCCAGAAGCTCGCCCCCGGAGGGGGAGATACTCTTTTAGCCTGGGGTTTCAACCCCAGGCGGCGCTTCATCCCTTGGTAGCGCGGAAGGGGCGAAAGGGGATATCGCCCACGTCGACGGCGCGGCCGCCGGGTTCCATCCCTTCCAGATGGAAGCGGTACGCCGTCCCCGGCTTCAGACGCTCAGAGGGGAAGAGGATGGTGAGCGTCTCGCTCGCGGTGGGCTCGAGCCCGCCTTTCTGCCACACAGTCTTGTTCTTGTTGTCGAGCAGGGTCACCCGGTAGGTGTCGTACTCGACCTGCGGGAGCTCCAGCGACAGGAGGATGGGCTCAGGGGACGGCCCGAGCTCGACCGTGGCATCGGACTCGCCCCGCACCACGCCGAGGGAGACGATGGGCGTGTTGATCTGCGGCTCGTCGACCTGGGCGAGCTGCTCGCGGGAGTCGCGAAGCTGCTCTGCCAGCAGCCTGTTCTCCTCGGCCAGCTTTTCCAGTGCCGAGGTGTCAGGCGCGGCAGGGATGGAAGCCGGAGCGGCAGGCTCCGGGGCTGCCGGACGCTCAGCCTCAGCTTTTGCTTCGGTCAGCTCGCGGGCCAGCCTCGACCGGTCGGCCTGCAGCCAGGCGGGCAGAGCGGCCACGGCGAGCAGCGCGGCCATCAGGAGACCGGCGCGGGCGGTACGGGTACGCCGGGAGACCCAGGCCAGAAACCCGAGCTGCGCGGAGGCGCGAGCTGCATCCTCGGCCGCGACAGTGCGGATGGAGGTGCGGAGGTCGTCCGCCCAGCCGACGCTCTCGCGGCACTCGGAGCACTCCAGGAGATGGCTCTCGAAGGTCTCCTCATCCTCGGGGGACAGGCGGCCGGTCACGTACAGCTCGGCGACGTTCTGCTCGTCGATACGCCGATGGTCCATGGCTCACTCCCGCGGCGTGCCCAGGTGGGCATGCCTCTCGTACAGGTCCCGGTAGCGGCGGCGGGCCCGGAACAGGACCAGGTTGAATTCAGGGGCGGTGAGGCCCAGGTCGGCTCGGATGCTCTCCTTGTCCTCTTCGGCAATGTAGAAGCGGAAGAGGATCTGGCGGTCGCGATCGGAGTTGAGCTCGTCCAGGAGCCGGCGGACGAGGCTCACCTTCTCTTTGCGCAGGAGCTGCCCGAGCTGGCCGGTATCGGGATTGGTCACCTCGGCGGCGGTCTCGATCTCTTCTTCCCTCGACCCCCGCCGGGCCGCCTTCCGGTAGTGCTCGATGCTCAGGTTCCGCGCCAGGGAGCGCAGGAACCCGGCGAGCCGTTCCGGATCGCGGACCTCGCCGCGCCGGACCTTTTCCAGGGCCAGACGGAAAGTTTCCTGGTAGAGGTCCTCGGCGTCGGAGTGTCCGCGCGTCCAGCGCCGCAACAGGAAGGTCAGGCCCTCCCCGAAGCGGGCGATCAGCTCCTCCTCGGCCCGCGGATCGCCGCTGCGGATCCGCCGCACGAGGTCGGCCGGGGAGGCTTCGCCGATGCCTGTCATCGCCGGGGTCTCCGGCCGCGGCGGGAAGTGAAGCCGGACGATCCCACCATGGGGTGTCGTCTCTTTGCTCCATTCCACACCCCGCCTCTTTCGGGCGGTATTGGCGGAGACGGCTTCGGCCAGCATCGGCTCTCCTCCTTCCGGATCTTCCAGGGGGATTTCCCCCTCTTACGGAAAGAGTGATACAGGGCGGCTGAGAATTGCATCGCGGTCGAGGTGCGGTCCATCGGTGGGAAGGCTCGCGGAATCCTAACATGCACCGGCCCGAGCCTGGGAAAGGGATAGACTCCCTGACCGTCAGCAAGCACAGGAGGAGGCATGCACAAGGCCCAGAACGTGGTGGGAAGGCTGGTGGAGGTGCGGTTCGCGAGCCCGTTGACCTTGGACGAGGTGCGGCAGTTCGTCGGCGAGCACCACGCCATCATCAAGCGCCTGGCCCGCAAGTACATCGGAGTGGTGGACCTCCTGCAGGCGGACGTCTTCCCCGTGCCGGTCGCCGAGGCCCTGATCCAGCTCCTCTCCACGGTCTCCCCGCAGCTCGAGCGGACGGCCCTCCTGATCCGCGACAGCGCGGTCTTCGCCCTCCAGGTGGAGCGGGTGATCCGCAACTCGAACCACCCGGACCGCCGCGTCTTCCGTGACCCCGAGGCTTTGCAGGCGTGGCTTGGGGAGGTGCTCGACGTGCAGGAGCAGGCCCGGCTGGCGCAGTTCGTCGACGACGCCGTCGGCCGCCGTTGACCTTCCGATGTGAGAAGAGCCGGGGGCCCCGGAGCCCCCGGCCGGATCTGGTGCTACTTCTTTTTCGCGGGCGTGCCGAGGCTGCTGTCGAACTCGGCGGGCGTAATCGACCCGTCGCCGTTGGCGTCAGCCTTCTTGAATCCGTGAGCCACGGTGTCCTCAGGCTTCGTGATGCTCTTCGTCTCGGACTTGATGGCGACCAATGGGCGGGTCTGCTTCTGGCTCCACGCCCAGGTCTCATCCTGTGAGATCTTGCCGTCCTTGTTCGCGTCCACCTCGTTGAACCGCGCTTGGGCGTCCGCCTTTGCCGCGGCGGAGTCGCACGGCGTCGAGAAGTAGCACAGGTTGTTAGTGCCATAGGTGAAGGCGCCACACTTGTTGTTACAGTTGCAGGTGAAGACGTTGCAGACCGGCATCTGGTTGCCGCAGACGCAATTGTTGCTGGAGGAGACGCAGGCGGGACAGAGGGTGGACGAACAACAGGCTGCCGCCATGCCGGGGAGCAGAACGAGCGCTACGACGACGAGCAACGCCTTACCCATAACGGAATACGATTTCATCGGGTTTGCCCTCCTGGGCGAATGGCCCGTTCGCCCTCCGGGGAGGCGCACGGACCGGGGTGGACTCCTCAGGCCCTTCAGAAATGAAGTGATATCAGGAGACCAGGAATTGCACTGTTCATTCTGGCTGTGCTGCGTGCTGACCAGTGGCGTCAAGGCTGCTGTCGAACTCGGCCGGCGAGATCATCCCGTCGCCGTCCGCATCGGTCTTGTCGAACGCGATGCCTGCGACCGCCTGCGGCTGCGCATCCGCAGCCAGGAGGATCTCCGGTAGATCGCTCTTGCTGAGGTTCAACGGGTTCTTCTGCTTGCGAGCCCAGATCCAGGCCTCATCCTTCGAGATCGTGCCGTCCTTGTCGCCGTCCACTTCGTCGAAGCGGGCCTTGGCATCCGAGTCGCAGACGGCGGCGGCGTAGCACTTGAGGTCCGTGCCCGCGGCGAAGGCGCCGCACTGGTTGCTGCAGTTGCAGCCGAACGCGTTGCACACGGGCATCTCGCTGCCGCACACGCAGTTGCCGCTGGAGGATATGCAGTAGGGACAGAGGATGGCCGTGCAGCAGGCCGCCGCCATGCCGGGGAGCAGGACGAGAGCGGCCAGGACGGCGGAAATTCGCTTCATGAGAAGAGAAGTGACGGGAAGGGGGGTGGAATTGCAGCCGGATCAGGTCCACCGCAGATCGGCGCCGCGCGCCGAGCCTCTCGGGCGCATCCCCGAGCCTCTCGGGGCGATCCCCGAGTCGCTCGGGGCGATCCCTGAGTCGCTCGAGGCGATCCCTGAGTCGCTCGGGGCGATCCCTGAGTCGCTCGGGGCGATCCCTGAGTCGCTCGGGGCGATCCCCGAGTCGCTCGGGGCGATCCCCGAGTCGCTCGGGGCAATCCCCGAGTCGCTCGGGGCGATCCCTGAGTCGCTCGGGGCGATCCCTGAGTCACTCGGGGCGATCCCCGAGTCACTCGGGGCGATCCCCGAGTCGCTCGGGTAGACTCCCG